>DCZO01000011.1:83985-122458 GCA_002331335.1 Nitrospira sp. UBA2082
AGCGGCATCTCCCAGACACGCTCCCCCGCGCGCACTCCGGACTTGCGTACCGACTCTTTCAGGGTGTCATCGGTGCCGAACATCCCGACGGCGAACTGGCCGAGCGCGACGACACAGGCACCGGTCAGAGTGGCGATGTCGATCAAGACTGCCGGCTTGTACCGCGCGGCATACGCAAGGCCATCCGCCAGAATCAGCCGCCCTTCGGCATCGGTGTTCTGCACCTCAACCGTTTTCCCGGAGAGGGTCTTCACGATGTCGCCCGGCTTCATCGCCCGGCCTCCGGGCATATTCTCCGTCGTCGGCAGGATGCTCACCAGGTTGAGCGGGAGTTTCAGCCTGGCCGCGGCCCGCATGGCCGCCAGGACTTCAGCGCCGCCCGTCATATCCGCCTTCATGTGTTCCATGTTCTCTGCCGGCTTCAGCGAGATGCCGCCGGTGTCAAACGTGACCGTCTTGCCGACGAGGACGACGGGACGGTCGTCTTTCTTGCGAGCGCCGCGGTACTCAAGAATGATGAATTTCGGCGGCTCGTGGCTGCCTCGCGCAACACCGAGCAACGCGCCCATGCCCAATTTCTCCATGTCTTTTTGCTCAAGAATCTTCAACGCCACGCCTGTTTCTTTCGCGATGGCTTTCGCTTCCTGGGCAATCTTGGTCGGCGTCATCACATTGGACGGATGGTTGCAGAGGTCTCGAACGAAGATGGTCGCTTCTGCCGTCGCGGTTCCCCGGCGGACGCCCTCGGAGAGATCTCTCAACTCCGCTTTGTCCCGAGCCAACAGCGTCATGGAGTCCACGTCGTCACCCGACCCTCGCTCGCTGCGATATTCGGTGAATTGATAGCTGCCCAAGATGGCCCCCTCGACCATCGCCTGGGCGACGTCAATGGCCGAAGAGCCGGTCGGAACAATGGCGGGGACCGTCACGGTGAACGTCGCGGCCTTGGCCTGCCGGACTCGTTTGACGGCATACCCCAGCGCCTGGCGGATCGTGTCCAGCCTGACGGAGGTTGTTTTCCCCAGACCGACGAGCACCACCCGCTTTGCGGAAATCTTCCGGTAGGTGTGGAGCAACGCTGTTTCCCCCGCCTTGCCTTCAAACTCTTTGGACTTGAGTAACTCCGTCAGAGCGCCCCCCAGCGCATGATCAACCGGCGCCGCATCGTCCTTCGAGAAGCTGGCCCCCTCGCAATGCAGCAGCACCAGCGCGTCGGTGGCATCCGTATCCACACGCCCGACTTTCACGTTCACATGCATGATCTTCATTCGGTTCTCCTTGTTTTCGTCAATCGCCAAACGTCAGTCGTCAATCGTCAGAAAGCTCTTGTCTTCACGGTTGACGCATGACGATTGACCGTTGACGTTCTCACACGCCTCGCATGTCCGGCGACCAGATCAACTTGTGCAATTGCAGCTGATACCGCACCGGCAACCGGTCGGCCAGCACCCATTCGGCGAGTTGCCGTGGCTCCAGCGTCCCGAACACCGGGCTGAACAACACAGGGCATCGGCGGTCTATCTGGAACCGTTCAACCCTCTCCTTCGCCCACTCATAGTCGACTCGATCGTTGATGACGAATTTGGCTTCGTCGTGCGGGCGCAGCCGCTCGACATTCGGCCAATGCATGCGATCCGACATCCCGCTGCCTGGACATTTGACGTCCAAAATGATGTGCGCTCGGGGATCGACGCCCGCCGTCTCGAGGGCTCCGCTGGTTTCAAGCAGCACCGTGAGCCCTTCGTCGCACAGCCGAGCCACCAACGTGAGGCATTCCGATTGTGCAAGCGGTTCGCCTCCGGTCACTTCCACCAATGGACAGCCGTACGAGCGGACCCGATCGACGATGGCCTCGAGCGACACATCCGAACCGCCATAAAAGGCGTACTCGGTATCGCACCAGGTACAGCGGAGCGGACAGCCGGTCAGCCGGACAAACACGCAGGGCCGTCCGGCGAACGTGGATTCACCTTGAATGCTATGGAAAATCTCGGTGACGCGCATGAATCAGCTTGAGATGACGATTATGCCCATCGTTGGATCGGCCATTGCCGCCGCTTGGCCAGGCGGGCCATCCCTCGAATGGGGTTGACGACCGTGGGATGGCCGACTGCGCCTAAGAGGTCGGCATCACCGGGACTGTCGCCGTAGGCGTAGCACTGAGACAGGTCCAGCGTCAGATCCTGCGCCAACTGTTCGATCAATTGCCGCTTACCCTCTCCGTAGGGGAAGGGAGAAAGGAGATGACCTGTATAGACGCCGTTGATCTGCTCCAACCGGCCGGCGAACCACCGTTCAACTTGTAAGGCGGTCGCGATGGGCTCGATCAGAAAATCGAGCGAGCCGGTCAAGAGGACAATCGTATGACCGGCCTGCCGGTGTTCCTCGAGCTGTCGCATGGCCGCAGGAGACACACAGGGGCATAAATGCTCGCGGCAAAACTCTTCCCCCAGCGGCTCGATCACTTGCGCAGGCTTGCCCGCAAGATACAACTTGCGTTCTCGAAGCGGGCTCAACGACAAACTGGGCAGGTGCTGGAGGAGCCACCAGAGGCTCGCGTGCGCTTCGGGCCATCCGACGACACCTTTGCCCCACAACCAGCGAAAGAATCGCCGTTCGCTGGCCTCGCCGGGCAAGAGTGTGTTGTCGACATCGAAAAACGCGGCGACGGACGAGTCAAGACTCTTGGTTGTGGTGATCGGGTATGTCATCGGAGTGCGGACGCGAAATTAGAGGCCGATTCTACCGGAGGGTCTCTTCGTTGACAAGAAATTTGCCCTACTTCTATAATGCCTCCTCTTTTCCCCTCGTAGCAGCTTGCTGTTTCAATGCAGGATGGTCAAACAAGCCTGCGACAAGGCCGCAGCGAGCGAACGCCCGAGGAGGTACATACCAAGCTTCGCTTGAACCGCTCGCTTCGATCAAATGCGAGCGGATAAGTACTGTGCCTTCGGCTTTGGTCCGTTGAGGGCTTGAGCGATGCGAGAACGCAGTGGCAGGCTTCGTTTCAACATCCTGCTGAGTGCCGAAGTGGTGGAATGGCAGACACGCACGTTTGAGGGGCGTGTGGCGCAAGCCGTGCGGGTTCAAGTCCCGCCTTCGGCACCAAAGATACTTCTCCGAGCTTCCGCGAGTCGGGCGAACGGAACCCTCCTCTAAAGCCACCACGGCCTACAGCCCAGGTGGAAAATTGAACCCGTCGCGCCTTTTGACTTTACCCTGAGTCAGCACACAGGGTATTCTCCGCTGCCACGCACCTTCTCTACTGCAACGAGAGGATGATGGGAAGTCTCGCGAAGCAGTCGGCGCTCCAATGCCGACCGTTCATCTTGTCCGCGAACGCCCTGACCTCCCGGGCCTATCCTCTCGTCACACGCACCCAATTTGCTTCGCATCCAAACAGAACGTACCGTCCTTGAGAAAGGAAACTTCCATGAAGGCTCCAACGACCCTGCCCGAAGCCCTGGCTGAAATCGAAGGGCTACGCAGCCAGGTCCACGACCTGCTCCAATTGTTGAGGCAAGGAGCACAGCCAATCGCTGCAGGAGTCAATCCTTCACCAGCTGGGATAACGGGCGCGTATGAATTCTCGGAAGGGCTCGTTCCCAATCAGGCGGAGAAGGAGGCCGCCCAACACTTACGCGATCTTCACCAGATGATCGAGACCGTGCCGGATGTCATCTTCAAACTGAATCTTGAGGGCAACCTGACGGGGTGGAACAAGCGCTTGGCAATTGTCACTGGCTTCTCTGCACAAGAACTCAACGGCAGACCCGCACTGGCCTTTGTGCCTGTGCATGAGCACGGCCAGACGGCCGCCGCCATTCAGCGGGCGTTCGAGGACGGATACGCCGAGCTGGAGGGCCATCTGCTGACGAAAGATGGCCGGGCGATCCCCTACCACTGGACCGGCGCGGCGCTCAAGGACAAACAAGGCCTCACTATCGGGATCACAGGGGTCGGACGAGATATCAGCGAGCGGACCAAGACTGAAGCGCAGCTCCGAGAAATGAATCTCGCCTTAAGTCAAGCGATGCAGGGGATCGCGCGACTTGATCTCAACGGACGTTATGTCGAGATGAATGATCTGTACGCGTCCATGCTGGGATACCTACCCACCGAGTTGATCGGCCAGCCCTGGGAACCTACCGTGCATCCGGAGGATCGATACTTGGTGCACGCCGCGTTCGAGGATATGCAGAAGAGCGGCAGGGGAGAGTGCGAGGCGCGGGCGACCCGAAAAGACGGATCGGTGTTCTGGAAGCACGTGTTCCTGGTGAGGGGTGTGCATGAGGCAACACCGAGCGATCACCATTGCCTTATGCGCGAGGTCACGGACCGCAAGCAGGCGGAATCGGCTCTACGGCAGAGTGAAGCGCATTTCCGGGCCTTGATCGAACAGTCTTCCGACATCATCACCGTGCTTGATCCGGACGGCACCGTCCGTTTCGAAAGTCCATCGTTCGAACGGCTGCTCGGCTACAAGCAACATGAATTGGACGGTCAGATTGCGTTCGACTTTATTCATCCGGACGATCTTCAGACCGTACTCGAAAAGTTTCAGCTGGTCGTGCAGTGCCCTGACCTGGCCCAAACTGCCGAGTTCCGGTTCCGCCATAGGGATGGCTCTTGGCTGGCCCTCGAAGGGATCGGACGATCCGTCGTCGATGCCGACGGGCAATGCCTCGTCATTGTGAATTCTCGTGACGTGACCGAGCGCAAGCGGGCGGAGAACGCACTGAGCCGAAGCTACGACCTACTGAAATCATTTGTCGAGCACACGCCCGCAGCCGTAGCCATGCTGGACAAGGATCTCCGGTATATCGCGGTCAGCCGTCGCTGGTATCAGGACTACCGCCTTGGCAACCAGGATCTCATCGGTAGGCATCATTACGACGTGTTTCCGGAAATTCGATCGATTGCGGAATGGCAGACGATCCATCAGCGCTGTTTGGGCGGAGCTGTGGAACGTCGTGAAGAAGATCGATTCGTTCGTGCAGACGGCTCCGAAGACTGGCTCAGATGGGAGGTGCGGCCCTGGCACGATGAGACAGATCACATCGGCGGTCTCATCATGTTTACGGAGGTCATTACCGAGCGCAAGCAGGCGGAACAGGCTCTGGCGGACAGCGAGGCCCGGTTCCGAACCGTGGTGGAAGGCACCAGCGACTGGATGTGGGAGACCGATGCCCAGGGGCGCTATACCTACTCTAGTCCCAGAGTACGGGACCTTTTGGGTTATGAGCCGGAAGAGATACTCGGCAAGACCCCCTTCGATTTCATGCTCCCGGAGGAAGCCGAACGGGTGGGTTTGCTCTTCAGTTCGATCGTCGAAGCACGGAGTGCGTTTGACCGGCTGGAGAACACCCAGCGTCATAAGGACGGCCACCTAGTCGTGTTGGAGTGCCGGGGCGTGCCAATCCTCGATGCCGACGGAACATTACGCGGGTATCGGGGATTCGATCGGGATGTCACGATACAGAAGCAAGCGGAACAGGCGCTGCGGGCCAGCGAAGAACGGTATGCCCGTGCCACGGCCATCGGAAAAGTAGGGGTATGGGAGTTGGACGTCGCCACTGGCTTCTACCACGGCGACGTCAATCTCAAGGCCCTGTTCGGCTACGAGCCCGACGAGCTCTCGACCGATCCCTTTGCGTGGCTCGGGCTGGTCCATCCCGAGGACCAATCGATCGCCCTCAAGGCTTGGGAGGGAATTGTTTCGGGAGCCACGGACGACTACTACTACGAACTGCGGATGATCCGGAAGGACGGAACCCTCATCTGGACGGATGTCCGCGGCCATGCGGAGCGGGACGAGCACGGCCATGTGCAACGCCTTATCGGCACCACCGTCGACATCACGGAGCGGAAGCAGGCGGACACTGCATTACGGATTTCGCAGATGAAGCTGCGGCAGACGCTTCAAGCTTCCAATACTGGGCTCTGGGACTGGAACACAGCCACGAACGAGGTAGTGTTCTCTTCCGAATGGAAACGGCAGCTGGGATACGAAGACGATGAAATCGCCGGACGCCTTGAAGAATGGGAATCGCGTCTGCACCCCGGGGACAGGGAGCGGGCCTTGACCTATGCCAGAGCCTATCGGGAAGAGCCGAAAGGGGACTACACCCAGGAATTCCGCCTGCGGCACAAGGATGGTTCCTACCGTTGGATTGCTGCCCGCGCCTCGTTTGTGCCGGATTCAGACGGCCGGCACGTCTGTCTCCTCGGCTCCCATGTTGACATCACGGACCGCAAGCAGGCGGAATTGGCGCTACAACGGAGCGAAGCACATTTCCGCGCCTTAATCGAACATTCTTCCGACATCATCACCGTACTTGACCTCGATGGAAAGATCCGGTTCGAAAGTCCGTCTTTCGAACGGCTTCTCGGATATGCTCAGCACGCGATCGACGGCCTGATTGCTTTCGACTTCATTCATCCGGGCGATCTTCCGGCCGTGCTCGAAAAGTTTCAGCTGGTCGTGCAACGGCCGGGCGAGTCCCAAACCGCCGAATTCCGGTTTCGCCACAAGGATGGCTCTTGGCTGCCCCTCGAAGGAATCGGCCGGTCCATTCTTGATACGGAAGGGCGACGCTGCGTCATTGTGAATTCTCGTGACGTGACCGAGCGCAAGCGCGTGGAGGACGCGCTGATCCAGCGTTCCCTTCAGCAGCAAGTAGTCGCGGAATTCGGCCACTTTGTCCTTCGGAAGTGTGACCTTCAGACAGCGCTGGACGAGGCGGTGCAGCGAATCGCGCAGACGCTTGGAACGGAATACTGCAAGATCTTGGAGCTACAGCCCGGCGGTACAGCCTTGCTGCTCAGGGCAGGTGTGGGGTGGCACCACGGGCTGGTCGGACTGGCCCCTGTGAGTGCAGGGCTGGAGTCACAAGCCGGCTATACCCTGGTGTCGAAGGAACCGGTCATCGTCGAGAATCTGGAGACCGACCGGCGTTTCAATGGCCCTCCACTCCTGTTCGATCACGGAGTGATTAGTGGCCTCAGCGTGATCATCCGAGGGGAACGACAGCCGTGGGGAGTTTTGGGAGTCCATACAACAGCGCGGCGGTCATTTACTCAAGACGACGTCAACTTCGTTCAGTCGATGGCGAATATCCTCGGTTCGTTGATCGAGCGTCATGCCGTGGAGGAGACGCTCGCGCATCATGAGCGCGAGCTGCGCACGGTACTCGACGCATTGCCCGTCGGTGTCTGGTTTACTGACCGGCAAGGTCAAGTACTCTATGGGAATCCTGTCGGGCAGCGGATCTGGTCGGACGCCGTCAAAGTCGGCCTCCCCGATCCACGCCTCGGAATACGTCACTGGGAGGACATCGAGGCGACGGACCTGCCGCACCGGTGGGCAATCGGATCGGTGCTGACCAAGAATCAGCCCGTGCTGAACGAAATGATCGAGATCAAAACCGCAAGCGGTTCGCGCAAGACCATCAGAAACTCAACCGTACAGGTGCGGAGTGATACCGGCGCCATTCAGGGCGCCATCGTGCTAAACGAGGACATCACCGAGCGCAAACAGGCTGAAGCGGCCCTGCTGGAGAGCGAGGAGCGCTTCAGGACCCTGGTCGGGAATATTCCCGGGGCGGTTTACCGCTGCGCGGCGGACAGTGAGTGGACGATGTCCTATCTCAGCAATGCGATTGAGGACATCGTCGGGTATCCAGCGGCGGAGTTCATCGGCAACCACACCCGCTCATACGCCAGTGTGATCCACCCTGATGATCGCCCGCTAGTGGAGGAAGCAACCTGGGCGAGCTTGCGGGAGCACCGTCTCTATGCCATCGAGTACCGCCTCGTCCATGCGAATGGCACCGTCCGGTGGGTGTATGAAAAAGGGCAGGGGGTGTTCGATCCAGATGGCGAGGTGCGTTTTCTCGATGGCGCGATTTTCGATATCACGGAGCGCAAACAAGCGGACGAGCTGCTGCGATTGACGCAATTTTCCGTCGACCGGGCGGTCAACGGAGTGTTTTGGGTGGCGCCGGATGGGCGCATTCTGAGCGTCAACGAGGCGGCCTGTCGGATGCTGGAATACTCGCGCGAGGAACTGACGGCCATGACCGTGCATGACATCGATCCGCAGTTTTCCCCTGAGTCTTGGTCTGCCCACTGGGAACACCTGAAACAAAAGGAATCGATGACCTTCGAATCGAAACATTGGTCGCGAACGGGCCGTGTCTTAGAGACGGAAGTCACGGTCAACTATCTGCAGTATGAGGGCCGCGAGTATAACTGCGCCATCATGCGGGACATCGGCGAGCGAAAGCGGGCTGAAGCGGAACTTCGACAATCCCACGCCTTCATCCGCCAGGTGATCGATATCGATCCGAACTTCATCTTCGCGAAGGACCGTGACGGACGGTTCACGTTGGTGAACAAAGCGGTCGCCGAGTGCTATGGAACGACGGTGGACGAATTGATCGGTAAATCGGATGCGGATTTCACCTCCAACGCGCAGGAAGTGGCGTTCTTCCGTCAGCTAGATCTCGACGTGATGGACTCTTTACGCGAGCGGTTCATCCCCGAGGAGCCAATCACGGATTCAACGGGAAGAGTCCGCTGGCTGCAGACCGTGAAACGGCCGATCCTCGATGATCAGGGCCGTGCGACCATGGTCCTCGGCGCCTCAACCGAAATTACCGAGCGCAAGCGTGTGGAAGCGGAGCTTCGCCAACGTGAGCAAGATCTGCGGCGGGCGGGCGAAGAGCGTGAGCGCATCAGCGAAGATCTGCACGACGGCATTCTCCAATCCATTTACGCGATCGGGCTCGGCCTGGAAGCCTGTAAGCCGCTCGTGGCGGATCTGCCCAAGAAATCCGCCGTCAAATTGAACCTAGCGTTACAACGAACGATTGGGCAGCTCAACCATGTGCTGGAGGAAGTGCGGAACTTCATTGTTGGATTGGAGTCGCAGATTTTGGATGGACAAGAGTTCGACACAGTGTTGCGGACCATGGTACACACCCTGGCCGCTCCCTACCCCATTCCTTACAGAATTGCCATCGAGCAGGCCGCCGCTCAGAATCTCTCGACCGAGCAAGCGTACCATGTGATGAATATCGCGCGAGAAGCGCTGAGCAACAGTCTCCGACACAGCGGGGCTACCCGCATCACGGTGTCGCTCAAACGGCTCCGCCGCTCCGTCCGCCTCTCGGTGGTGGATAACGGCGTGGGCTTCAATCCGGCCGGGGCCCGCGACGTCGGACACGGATTGGCGAATATGGCGGCGCGAACACAGAAGATCGGAGGGAAGCTCACCCTGCAGTCGAAAGCCCGTCAAGGAGCAAAGGTCCTCGTGGACATACCCAGGAGGTTGACCAATGCCGACACATAGATCTAAGACAATTCGTGTGCTGCTCGTAGACGACCATGAGATTGTCCGCGTGGGACTCCGTTCGGTGCTTGGTCAAAACCATGGTATCGTCGTCGTGGGAGAATCAGCCAGTATGACCGAGGCAGTGGTGCTGGCAGGAAAACTGAAACCGGATGTGATTCTCATGGACATCCGCCTCCCCGACGGTTCCGGTGTGGATGCCTGTCGGGAGATTCTCGCCGCTCATCCGGGAATACAGGTGATTTTTCTGACGTCCTACGCGGATGACGATTCTGTTCTTGCAGCGGTTATGGCCGGGGCACGGGGATACGTGCTGAAAGAAATCGATTCCACGTCATTGTTGCGTGCAATTCATGGGGTCGTCGAAGGCCAATCCATCCTTGATCCGGCCGTAACGGACAGGGCTCTTCGCTGGTTGCGAGGATTCGCTACCGACCAGGACCTCCCCTCGGGAAAACTGTCGGCGCAGGAAGAGCGGGTTCTAGCCCTCGTGGCGGAAGGCAAGACAAATAAGGAGATCGCCTCGGCCCTGAACTTAAGCGACAAGACGGTGAAGAACTACCTCGCCACCGTGTTTCAGAAGCTCCGTATCACCCGTCGAGCTCAAGCGGCGGCATTCTTCGTCAAGCGGCAGGCGTGAATCGAGCCATCCGGCCCTAGTGCGCTAGGGATAAAGTTTTCCCTACTCCTCGCCCTTTCCATCTACGCGATAGGCTCGCCGGTGTGTAGTATAGTAGTGTCGTGACTGTAGGGAGATGAGCGTGGTCACGTCCAGGTGTGTTGCCGAGACTCCGCGGTTTTCAAAGAACATCCGCACATGATTGTGAACAGGGTATTCGGCTGAATGCAACTGACTGCCGGTCTGTTTTTCATAGCTCTTGTGCTTCTTGGGGGAATCGCGGTTCAGCGATTCCTGCGGCAGCGCCGTGATTGCCTGCTGCAATCGAAGATCATTGCCTCGGCCAATTGCTGTGTGGCGGTCACGGATGCCACGGCCCCGCGCCATCCGATCGTGTACGTTAACCCCGCCTTCCGTCTGCTGACTGGTTATACCGAGAGTGATCTCCTGGGCCAGACGATGGCCATCCTGGCCGGACCCGAGACTGATCGCACGTTGCTGGACAAGCTCGCAGTCGCCCTTCAGGACGGGAGGGCAGGCCGTATCTGCCTGCGCCATTATCGAAAGAACGGGACGCCGTTCTGGAACGAAATTACCCTGTCGCCGTTCAAAGACCGATCCGGGCGTGTGACATCAGTTGTCTGGGTGATGGTTGACGTAACCCAACGGCGGCAGGAAGAACGGGCAGTGCAGGAAAGTGAAGAGCGATTCGATCTCGCGGTGCAGGCGGCGCAAGCCGGCATTTTCGAGCACGATCATCACACCGACATTCTGTACTGGTCGCCGATTCTCAGAGACATCTATGGGGTCAGCCCCGATGAGCCCGCGTCCCTTCAACGCTATGTTGAGCTGATTCACCGCTCTGACCGCGATCGAATCCTCCGGACCATTCATCAGGCCCACGACCCGTCCGGCGATGGGCGGGTTCATGTCGAACATCAGCTCGTCAGGCCTGACGGAAGCGTTCGGCATCTCAGCCTGCGCTCGCGGACTTGGTTTGATGAGGAGAGCGGCACACGGCTGCCGAGCCGCACCCTCGGGATGATCATCGACGTCACAGACCGAAAAATCGCCGACACCAGCCGGCGTGACACCTCGAAGATGGAGGCGATCGGCACGCTGGCCGGAGCAATCGCGCATGAATTCAACAACAGCCTGACCGCGGTGCTCGGATTCAGCCAACTGGCGCTGCCGCTCGTACCCTCCGACAGTAAAGCTCATCGCCATATTGAGCAGGTCGTCGCGGCGGGAAAGAAATCCCGTGAATTGGTGCATCAGCTGCTCACCTTCAGCCAACAGAGCGGCCAGGTCCGCCGCCCTCTGTCGCTACACTTGCTGGTGAGGGAGTCGTTGAAACTCCTGCGCCCCACGATCCCGTCGTGGATCGAGTTCAAGGCGCACATCGCTAAATCAGCCAGCCTGGTGTCGGCTGATGCCACCCAGATGCACCAGTTGATCCTGAACTTGGTGGAGAATGCCGTGCACGCGATGCACAGAACCGGAGGGACGCTCGACATTCACCTTGAAGACAAAGAATTCTCCAGCGACCACGTGACGTCCCACGGACGGATTGCCGCCGGCTGCTACACCTGCTTGAGCGTCCAGGATTCCGGCGAAGGCATGGACCCAGACGTGGCAGAGCGCGCCTTTGAGCCGTTCTTCACCACGAAACCCCTTGGTGAAGGACGAGGGATGGGCCTTCCCGTGGTGCACGGCATTGTCTCGGCCCACGGGGGGACGGTGTGGGTCGACAGCCACCCCAGCTTGGGCACGACTGTGTCGGTCTATCTTCCGGTACTCCCGGCTTCCAGCTCATCGGTTCCGCCAAAGGACGAACCGCCTCCGCACGGGCATGAGTGTATTCTCTTCGTCGATGATGAGGAATCGCTTGCCCGGTTTGGCGGGGAGATGCTAGAGTCACTCGGGTACTATCCGATTGTCCGAACGAGCGCGATGGCGGCGTGGGAGGCATTCCAAGCAGCTCCCCAACGGGTGGACCTCTTGATCGCCGATCAGTCGATGCCGGGCATGACGGGGGATCGGCTGATCCGACGATGCCTCCGGATCAGGCCCGATCTTCCTGTGATTCTCTGCACCGGCTCAGAACGGCAACTGTCTGAAGAACAAGCCCGTTCACACGGCATCGCGGAATTCATCCTGAAGCCGCTCATATTGAACGACCTCGCGCACACGATCCGACGCATCTTGGATCGGCCCGTACTGCCTGCGAACGTACCATCGGGCTTCGCCCAACCTGTCACCCAATCCGAAGTATCGAGCGAGGAGTTGAATGCCGTCGGTCCTCGTAGTTGACGATGAAGATCAGGTGCGCCAGCTTATCCGGGAATCATTGGCACAAGCTGGCTATACGGTACAGGAAGCCCGCGATGGGAAAGAGGGGTTGGACCAGTACCGGAAGCAACCGGCCGACGTCATCATTATGGACGTGATGATGCCCGATCAAGATGGTCTGGAGAGTATCTTGATCCTTCGCCGTGAGTTTCCCGCCGCTCGTGTTATCGCCATCACCGGAGGCAGCGACATGATCGGCATTCTGAACTTCTTGGATGTGGCGAAGATGATGGGGGCCCGCAGGACCCTTCACAAGCCGTTCGAACTCCACGCTCTGCTCGATGCTGTCTCCGCTGAGCTCACCCCCTAGCCCAGTTGTGGGCTCGTCATGTGCGCGAGGCCCTCACCCCCCATTCTGGCCGCGCCGGCTGATTCCGCATTGACATCGCACCACGCCCCGGTCACACTTGATACCTCCATGCCGCCAGTCAGCCCTGTATGATTCTCCTGAATCTGTTCCTCTGCGTCATCGTGACGACCGTGGGGTTCTGGATTCTCTGGGGAGCTGCATGGCCCCTTGTCATCGCAGGGTGGGCGCTGGCTGCAGGCGGATTCCTCTGGTGGAGAGCTCGATCCGTTGCGGAACTGTGGGCCTGGGCGACCCTGGGATTGGGCCTGGAAAGCTTTATCTGGCCGATCCTCTTGATGACCCAGCTCAAGCGCGCGTCCGAACCCCCCTCTGACGAGGAACTGGGGACGATTCTTTCGGCCGTGGTATTGGGGCTGTTCTCTTCTGTCTTCTGGATCTCTTTTTCCTATGGCCTGTTCAAGCGGGCATGGAAATCCACATCCGACTCGGTCAGCATGACCGCAGCTGACGGGAAGACCTCACGCCCTGCCAAACGGACCAAGGCTGGCTAGCTCAACTCGACCGGGTCGATATCGACGACGAACTTGACTCGTTTCTTGCGGTGTTCCTGCTCCATCGTGTCAACTGACTTCTGGATCAGGCGACAGAGGCCGGCCTGATCGGCCCCCTTTACAAGGGTCTGAAACCGATGATGGCCTTTCGGTCGCTTCCCCATTGCCGGCACAGGTCCTAACATGGACGGTGGGGCCTCTCTGCCGACCGATTGTTCGAGGCACATCCTCCACCGAATCGCGGCGGCTTCAACCTCCTGCTGATCTTTCCCCGATACAGACAGGACAGCGAGATAACAGGCCGGCGGGTAGTTCAGCAACCGACGCGCTGCGAGTTCTTCATTGTAAAACCGATGTGGGTCAGCCGAGAGCACCGCTTGCACGGCATGGTGTGCGGGAAGCCGTGTCTGCACAATGACCCGCCCGCCTTCCGAATCCGGTCGGGCAACACTCACGGCCTCGTCCAACAACTGATAGGTGCGCTCGGCAGCGCGAAAGTCCGGTATGTGCAATCCTGAGTCGGCCTGCATGATACCGACCACTCCCCTCCGTGGGAGCTGCTCCCGCTGGAATACCGCTTGTGTCCCGATCAGAATATCCCATGCACCTGACATGATTCCCTTCCAGGTCTGTCGAACGGCGTCCGCCCGATGCAGGGTGCCGCGATCAACGCGGGCGACCGTGGCGTGAGGAAACAGACGTCGCGCTTCGATTTCTGCCCGTTCGGTCCCAGCTCCAACCGTCGTCAGGCGAGTGGAGTGGCAGACCGGGCAGGACTGCGGCACTACGTCTGTCCCGCCACAGTACCGGCAGGCTAACGTGGCCGCTTCACGACCGTAGGCTAGGGCCACGGCACACGCTGGGCACCGCGGCACCCAGCCACAATCTCGACAGACCAGTGTTCGCGCGTATCCCTTTCGATTCAAAAAGAGCAGTACGCCGGTCTTGTTCTCCAACGCCTCCTGCATGGCCGCCACAAGCGTCCGGCTGAACAACGTTCCCGCCGGCTCGTGACGGAGATCCACAAGCTCAACCTTCGGTCGCCGAGCCGGCTCCGGTTGAACCACATAAGGTTCGGCATCCCGATCAAAGACCGATTCAAGAGAAGGGTGAGCGGACGCAAGCACGACCAGGGCGCCCTCTTCCCTCGCTCGCATCCAAGCCACGTCACGAGCGTGATACCGGGGCTCCTGAGGTTCCTTGAGAGCCGGATCCTCTTCTCCCTCGATCCAAATCAGACCGAGCGATGGGAGTGGAGCGAACACGGCGGACCTGGTGCCCAGCACAATGGACGGAGTTCCCTCTCGGGCTCGCCTCCATTGCTCAGACCCAGACGTCACATGCGCCAGGGCGATCGGGAGTTTGGTCAAGCTGGACATATGCTGTGCCAGCCGTTCTGCTTTCGCGAGCTCGCCGGAGAGGATCAGCATGGATTTGCCCATCGCGTGCGCCTGACGGATTGCCTCAGCAAGTCGGACCACTCGTTGTTCCCACGGAGCAAAGAGGACGACTTTCCTTGCCTGATTGGTACGAAGATGCGCGGCCACATGCCCCGCCCAGAGAGGATCTGGCTCCACGTGAAGGAGGGACTCACCGAGGCCCTCCCCGTCAGGACCAGTGGCAATGAGTTTCGTACTCTGCCGTCGTGAGGATGTGCGGGCCGGCTCCTTGGGTAGCACCAGCCGAAGACACTGGCCCCAGGGGGCAACATAGTGTTCCGCGATTCTGCGAGATAATTCGAAGAGCACGGGCGGGAGCTGGACATTTCCCGATCCGTCAGCCACTGACCGGATTTCCTTGAGGGCGGCGGCCCGTATCCCACTCGGGAGACGGTTACTCAAGGAAATCACCACTCCTTCCAATATCGTTCGTCCGAATGGCACGAGGACCTGCCGGCCGATGGCGAGCGTCTGTGTCAATGCTACGGGGACCAGATAGGTAAAAGCCTTGGCTATATGACGAGGTACGATCACATCCGCATACAGGGGCTCGTGCCGAATATGAGGAACAGGCTGTTCATGGTGAACCATGCGCCATTGTAGCAGTGCGGAAAAAGCGAGGACAACGAGGCGGGTGATACCCGGCGGTATGTCGTGGGATAGGAGAACGCTACGACTTGAGAGGTATGCTGGCGGAGAGATTCCTGTCGAACCTCTCCGCTCAAGCTGAGATCGTTAGAAGCCTGGGACGTTGGCCTGTGGCGACGGATCTTGCTTGGCAGGATCCGACGAACCTGTAGTGCCTGTGGAGGGATTATTCGCAGGAGTGGCCCCCTCTCCTCCACTTGTAGATGCCTGTGACCGCGATTCATTGCCAGATGCCACCGAGCCGCTTGCGTCGTACGCGTCCGAGCTCGCCGTCCCGTCTCTCGGTGACGCCTGCCGTTGTTCCCCGACGGAGAACGTGCCCGACTCTGAAGGAGAGGAGGCGTTGGGAGGAGCGGCCAGTTGGTTGTTGCTTCTTCGCGCGCTCAGGTCTGACGGGTCGCCTTTGGGCTGCTGTGCCTGATTGTTTCCATCGAGTTTCGACTCCGTGGATTCGGCCTCCGGGTTGTAGAGCAAAATTTCCACGCGGCGGTTTTTCGTGCGACCCTCTTCACTGGTGTTGGCTACGGCAGGCTTGCTGTCGCCGAACCCCACCGCGCTCAGTCGGGCAGAATCTAATCCACCCCGCTCGACCAGATAGCGGACGACTCCATTCGCGCGGGCTTTCGCCAATTCCCAATTATTGGGATATCGGGACTTCAGCGACGGTCCGATCTCCACATTGTCCGTATGCCCCTCGACTCGGATCAGTCGTGTATCGGCGCTGGTGCGCAGATATTCAATCAGCTGGTCCAGGACTTTGTAGCCTTCCGACTTGATCGCGGCTTCGCCGGACTCATACCGAAGGGAATTGGCCAAATCCCCCAGGTTGATACGGGTTTGTCCGGACTCGTCCTGAGTTTTCAGTTTGCTCGCAACGAGATCGGGTGAGACAGCGGCCTCTTCGGTCTTGATCGGAGTCAATTCAACTGGCTGTACGACCGGCATGGACTGGCCGATGGCCTTGAAGCGGTCCCCTTTGAATACACGGGTAATTGCTTTGGTGACCCGAGCCGTCGCGGTATGCTCTTCGGTCGACAACACCTTGAGTTGGCCGATCTTCCTCACGGGAAGTCCGGCACTATGGCGATGGATATCCAGCAAGTCCCCGGCCCTGAGGCCATCCGCACTCCCATGATCGACATACACCACGTTGGATTGCGCCACCATGGTCATCGTCCTATCGGCTTGGACCTCCACAATCATGCCGTTTAGATCGGCGACATTTGCTACGGGACTGGCGCCATCAGGCGATGACGGAGGCACGAAACGCATGACAAGATCGCCAGGGGACACTTGTGCGTAGCTCGTCAGGGATTCTACTGTCGTCAGGGCATGGCTCGTATCGGTCACCCGTACGACCGCCAGACGAATCATCACGAAACCCAAATATTCTTTCGTCAGGGGATGAAAGACCTTGCGGGCCCGCTTATACACAGTAAAAAGGTCCCCGACCGCGACGTCGGTCGGATTATCGAGCTTGAGATAGAAGACGTCATGCCTTCCCATCAGCATTCGATTGCCCGATAACTGGTTATCTCCGGTGATCAGATTGACGATGCCGTCACGTGGAGTGGTTTTCTGGATGGCCCCGCTTGAGAACATAATGGCGGCCTCACCATACCGCACAGCCTCGGCATTTTGGGTTTGTGCCGATACACCAGCCGGCAGTACGCCGATACCGAATGAGAGGACAAAGATCAGTGGCATCAACGTTTTCATAGGTCTGTTCCTTTGCGGGTTCTGTTCGGACCAATGCTCCTTGGCAAACCATAGCAAAACATGCTGTGCTGTCAAGAATTTGAGCCGATCTCGCCGGGTTTGACCCGAGCGTTTATCCAGTGTTATGGTCCCGGTGTCTTCGGTATCATTCGCAGAAAATCGGCACCATCCACGCCATGAACGATCAGCCGCCCGCACCGTTATCGAGCTCTCCCAAGAAGGAACGGATCGAAACCCAGATCCACCGTCGTCGGAAGATCCAAGCTCGCTCCCCATTGGAGTCGGAGTGGGAGATTTCGCCATCACCTCGTCACGATGAACAACCTCAGCGGCCAAAGCCATGCCCTGGGGGCTAATCCGACCGTTGTGGGGTTACCACCGGAGATGTGATCGGTTCTTCGCAACTGACAGTCAGACTCAGGCTAGGGCTTTCGGGTCTGACTCAATTAGGTCCTTTGTCCGCTTGCTATCCCCACGATTTAGCCTCTAAGATTTCAAAGTTCTTTCAAGGTCAACACCTTGTGAGGCGAGGGTGATGAGCGATCCCCATTTGCTCGACTATTTGACCAAGTTCTTTCCCGTCCTGCTCTTTATCTTCGCCGCGCTTGCGTTCGGGGTGGGAACGCTGGTGGTCAGCTATTTCGCCCAGCCTAGGTATCCGGAGCCGGAGAAATTGTCGGTCTACGAGTGTGGCGCAGAACCGTTTTCCGATGCCCGTATGCCATTCCCCGTGCGGTACTACATTTTTGCCATGCTGTTCGTCATTTTCGACGTGGAAGTGATCTTTCTCTACCCCTGGGCGGTGGTCTTTACCAAGATCGGCGTGATCGGGTTGATTGAAATGCTTATTTTTATCGGTCTGTTTGTCGTCGCGTACGTGTACGCCTGGCGCAAGGGAGCACTCGAATGGGATTGATCCAGTTGGGGCGTCATGACAAAGACGGTGCGCCCGATGTCATTACCGGAAGTCTGGAAAAAGCGGTCAATTGGGCGCGCAAAGGCTCCCTATGGCCCATGACCTTCGGGCTGGCCTGCTGTGCCATTGAGATGATGGCTGCCGTTTCGTCTCGGTACGACATGGATCGGTTTGGCGCGGGAGTGTTTCGCGGCTCGCCGCGGCAATCGGACTTAATGATCGTGGCCGGAACCGTGTGCCGCCGGATGGCACCAGTGATCAGAAAAATCTACGACCAGATGCCGGAGCCCAAGTATGTGATCTCGATGGGATCCTGCGCCACATCCGGGAACATCTACGACAGTTACAGCGTGGTGCAAGGAGTCGATCGGTTCGTCCCTGTTGATATCTATGTGCCCGGGTGCCCGCCGACGCCCGAGGCGCTCCTCGACGGGATTTTGAAGTTGCAGGAGCGCATCATGCTGAAGCGGGTGTTTGTCGCGCAACCGGACGAAGTCAAAACACACTTCAAGGCATAACAGGCCTTCAATGCATCAACTGGCGCAGCGGATTCAGGACGAGTTTCCCGTCGGCTTTGTCGGCGCGACGGAGTGGCGCGGCGACGTGGCGGTCACGGTCACACGGGACGCACTCCACAGCATCGCGGAATTTCTTCGTGATGAGCCTGGGATGGATTTCGACTACATCGTCCATGTGAGCTCCGTCGATTGGCCGGACGATGAGGAACGATTCGAGGTCGTGTGGGAGTTTTACTCCATCCGGAAGCGCCGCCGCATCCGGCTCAAGACAAGAGTGCCTGAGTCTGATTGTATCGTGGACTCCCTGTCGGATCTTTGGCGAGGGGCGGACTTCATGGAACGCGAAGTTTACGACATGATGGGTATCCGATTTCGGAACCACCCGGATTTGCGCAGGATCCTGATGCCGGACGACTATACCGAAGGCTATCCCTTGCGGAAAGATTTTCCCCTCCGCGGCAAAGGCTGGCGGGATACGTTTGAGTTTCTGGACGAAGTCCCGCAATAAGAGCACGGACCGACGATGGCATTCGAAGATCAGAGAACGACGGTCTATAAAGTCGATCCGGAGCATCCGGAGAGCAAAACGCTTCCGACCTTACGGACCGAAGAGCTTCTCCTCAATATGGGCCCTCAGCACCCCAGTACCCACGGAGTGCTCAAGGTTATTTTGGAGTTGGAGGGGGAGCGGCTGGTGAAATCCACGCCGGTCATGGGCTATCTCCATCGCGGAGTCGAAAAGCTGGCGGAGGACGGCACCTATCATCAGTTCATTCCTCACACGGACCGGCTCGATTACGTCTGCGCGATGTACAACAACTTCGCCTATTGCCGAGCCGTCGAAAAGCTACTGGACCTGAAGGTGCCGGACAGGGCTGAGTATCTCCGAACAATCGTTGCAGAGGTTCAGCGTATCATCGGTCACCAATTTTGGCTGAGCGCCCAGGCGCTGGACATCGGGGCGATGACCGTCTTTTTTTACTGCTTTCGCGATCGGGAGATTCTGCTCGATTGGTTCGACGAGCTGTGCGGAGCCCGCCTGACGACCAGCTGGTATCGCATCGGGGGGGTGGAGCGCGACCTCACGCCGTCGCTGATCGAGAAACTGAAGGCCTTTCTCGACTATTTCCCTCCGAAGATCGACGAATACCAGGTGTTTCTCGAAAAGAACCGCATCTGGTTGGGGCGCACGAAGGGCGTGGCCGTGATCTCGGCCGAGGACGCCATCAACTTCGGATTGAGCGGACCGACGCTGCGCGGCTCCGGTGTGGACTATGATCTGCGCAAGTATGAGCCCTACAGCGCCTATCCAAAGTGCGAGTTCAGTGTCCCGGTGGGGAAAAACGGCGACACGTACGACCGCTACTGGATTCGGGTGATGGAACTCTATGAGAGCGTGAAAATCATCAAGCAATGCCTCGCACAGATGGAAGACGGCCCCATTATGGCGGATGCCCCGAGCGTCACGCTGCCGCCCAAGCAGCGGGTCTTCACGAACCTGGAGGCGATGATCCAGCAGTTCAAGCTGTTCTCGGAAGGATTCAAGGCGCCTCCCGGAGAGATTTATTGCGGGACGGAAGCGCACAAGGGCGAGCTGGGGTTCTATATTGTCAGCACAGGCGGCAGCAAGCCGTATCGGCTCAAGATCCGCGCCCCGTCCTTTATCCACATGGGGGCGTTCGACCATATGGCCAGAGGGTACATGATTTCCGACGCCTGCACAATTTTTGGGACCTACGATATCGTGATGGGGGAATGCGATAGATGAAACCAGGAATGGTCAATGGCTTATGGTCAATGGAGGATGATGAAGGGTTTCGGAACATCCCTCATCAACCATTCACCATCAACCATGCAGAGGCAGAAAGATGGGTCTGAAGCCAGCCACCAATCCCGACGTGGAAGCCACGACGATCGAGCTGACCATTGACGGCAAGACCGTCACGGCCAAGGATGGCGTCTCTTTGTACGACGTCATTTCGATGACCGGCAAGATCATTCCGGCCATGTGCTATCACTACACGTTTGACCCATTCGGTTCCTGCGGAATGTGTTTGGTCATGCAGGAAGGGAAGAAAGCGCCGGTCCGCTCCTGCACGGCCAAAGCGGCAGCCGGGATGAATATTCGCACCGAAGGCGACGATCTCTTCCTCGCCCGCAAGAAAGCCGTTGAAAAACATCTCTCGGTGCATCCCCTGGACTGTCCGGTCTGCGATGCGGACGGGCACTGCGAGCTCCAGGACATGGCGTTCCAGCATGGCGTGACCAATCTGGCCAATGCCAAACAGAAGTTCATTCCGGAGGACACCCGGAGCCCGGTGCTGGACTTCAACATGAATCGCTGTATCGCTTGCGCCGAATGCATCAACGTCTGCAAAGATGTGCTGATGATCGACGCGCTCCAGTTTATGAAAAAGGGCGGATTCAATCAGGTCGTTCCGAAAGGCGATGTCGCGCTTGACTGCGAATTCTGCGGGGATTGCCTGGCGGTCTGCCCGGTGGGCGCCATTACCAACAAGTTTTCGAAGTATCTGTACAAGCCCTGGCAGATGAAGAAGACCGCCACCACCTGCAACTACTGTGGGGACGGCTGCCAGCTCTATCTGGAAACGAAGGACGAGGAAGTGATCCGCGTCACCTCCCCCTTGTCTTGGAAAAACAAATGGGGAGACCGGTCGGAGACGGCGAAGGGGCACGGCGGCCTGTGTGTGCGTGGACGGTTCGGGTTCGAGTATCTCGATGGCAAGACCCGACTGCGACAACCCTTGGTTCGTGAACAGAACCAGCTGGTGGAAAAACCCTGGATTGAAACCATGCATGCGCTCGTGGACCGACTCACGGGGATCACGCAACGGTATGGGGCCGATGCCATTGCCGGGCTGATCACCGCGCGGTGCACGAACGAGGAGCTGTACCTGTTCCAAAAACTGATGCGGACCGTGTTCGGGACCAACCATCTCGACAGCAGCGCGCGCTACGGCCACATGAATTTCGTGCGTGCCTCGAAGCATGCGGTTGGGCTGGGACGGGCGCACAACGATTGGGAAGATCTCACCAAGGCCAAAGCCATTCTCGTGATCGGTTCGAACATCACGGAAACAAATCCGCTGACGGCCGTGCGAATCAAAGAAGCGATCCGTGTCTACAAGGCGCAAGTGGTGACGCTCGACTCCGCTGTGACGAATATGGCCAAACTGGCTTCTCATCCCCTGCTGATCAATCCCGGCACGGAAGGCGCCGTTATTGACGGATTGGTGAAGACGGCCATCGAGCAGGATTTGGTTGATGAAGAAGCGGTCAAGCAACATCCGCAAGCCTTCGGCGCGCTCAAAGCAGCGGTCGGAGGCCTGTCGTTGGATCACATTTCGGCACACACCGGCCTATCCAGCGAGACCTTCAAGGAGATCGTGACGATCTTCGCGGAATCGCCTCGGTCGATCATTCTCTGCGCGGAAGGCATCGTTAGGCGGACACAGGGCTACCAGAACGTGTTGAAGCTCATCGACTTGGCCTGGATTACCGGTAAACTCGATCGCCCAGGCTGCGGTGTCAGCACGGTGACTGAGGAGCCGAACGAACAGGGCGCCGTGGATATGGGCGTCGCGCCTGAGTTTTTGCCAGGACAAGCCCGATTCGACGACGAGTCCGCGCGCGACCGGTTTGCCAAGGCATGGGACGCACCGCTCCCGTCGGCCGGTACCGGATCGCACCTTGCTGACATTCTCAACCGGTGCCGGAGCGGGCAGATCAAGGCCCTCTATATCTTGGGAGAAAATCCGCTGGGAACCTTGCCGGCTTCGATGGAGGTGCGGACTGCGTTGGAACGGTTGGAGCTTCTCGTGGTCCAAGATCCTTTCTTGACCCAGACCGGACGGCACGCGCATTTCGTGCTGCCCGCGTGCACGTACGCGGAGAAAGACGGTACGTTCACGAATCTGGAGGGCCGCGTACTCCGAGTGCGTCAAGCCATGGACCCCATTGGGGACAGTTTACCGGACTGGCACATTATGACCGCCCTGGCCAATGCGATGGGGGGGCACTGGGAGTATCAATCGGTCAACGACATTCAAGCCGAGATCATGAAACTCTTGCCCGGGTACTACAACCTCGGCCAGCCTCGAAAAGTTGTTCCGGCACCTGACAAGTACTTGTCGAACGGCTACGCGGTTGAGGTAGCGTCTCGATATCGAGCATCGGGAGCCCGTGACCAGGCGCGTCCTTTTTCATTGCAGATGGGCCAAGTGCTCATGCATTCGGGAAAAATGTCGACGGAAGCCCCGGGGCTCATCAAGATTGCGCCCAATACCGGCAAGCTTCATATGAACATCCGGGATATGGAACGGCTGGGCGTGCAGGAGGGCGTGAAAGTCTGTCTTGCCTCCGAACGGGGATCCTTGCAGCTAGGGGTCCAGCCCGACCAGTCCGTCGCGCCGGGCACCTGTTTCTTCCCCGAGCACTTTAACGAACCGCCGGTGAAGGACTTGATGACTGTGTCGATCGACACGGTGACGGGTGTCCCGACCTTCAAACAGTGTTGGGTCAGCATTGAACGGGCATGAGCGGATGTGTATGCTCTTCGGCCTGTACGTGAGGAGATGTCGATGAACGTGGGCGCCTTGACCAAGAAAGTGCTTCAGGCCGCGCTGTTCTATGAAATCTGGGACGCCATGAAGGTGACATTCCAGCACATGTTCCACCGGCCGATGACGCTTCAATATCCGAGGGAACAGCGGACGATTCCCGATACGCATCGGGGCGCTCTGGGGCTGCTTCGGTACGACGACGGCCACGAACGCTGTGTGGGGTGCGATCTCTGTGAAGCCGCCTGTCCTTCGCGCTGCATCAAGGTGATCAGCGCGGAAGACCCGACCCGCCCTCTCCAGCGGTATGCCACCGAATTCTATATCGATATCACAAAATGCGTCTTCTGTGGCTATTGTGTCGAAGCCTGCCCGGTCAATGCGCTGGCCATGACGAAGATGTACGAATTTTCCACCCACGATAAGCGCGCTCTGCTCTTCGATAAAAAGAAGCTGTACGATGTGGGGGAACGCCACCTCGACGATGCAAAAAAATATCTGTATGCCCACAATCAGGAGAAGAATGTCGAGGAGAGCCGTGAGTATCGGTACTATTTCCCGCAGTCCGTACTCAAATCCACTCAATCGCCTCCCAAGCATCTGAGCTGAGTCACGATTATGGTCGGAGTATTTTTTGCGTATTTCGCATTGGTGAGTATTGTTGCCGCCGCGCTGACGGTGTCGCTCAGGCATCCCGTCCACTGCGGCCTGGCGCTGCTGACATTGCTGCTGCACGTTTCCGGCCTCTTCGTCCTGCTGAACGCCGAATTCCTGTGGGCCGTACAGGTCATCGTGTACGCCGGTGCGATCCTGGTGCTGTATCTCTTTGTGCTGATGCTCCTCAATCTCAAGACGGACGAGCGCTATTTCCATTCGTCGTACCCGTATTTCATCGTCCCAGCCGCGCTGGGATCGCTCTATGTCCTGTTTCTATTGCTCCAGTCGCCGTTTGATGGTGTGAAGGGCGATGCGCCCGCGACCGCTATCCTCGAAGGCGGGGACACGTATGCGGTGGGCATCAAGATGTTCAGCGATCATATTCTGCAGTTTGAAATCGTCGGAATCTTTCTGCTGGGCGCCATCATCGGCGCGATCGTCTTGGCCAAAGCGCCAAAGGCGATGGGAAATGCTGGCAGTAAACGATAAGAGGGTAGGGTGATGGTGCCTCTGAGTGCCTATGTTGCCGTCAGCGCGGTCCTGTTCATGACCGGATTGCTCGGTGTGTTGATCAGGCGCAACTTTATCATCGTGCTGATGTCGGTGGAAATCATGATGAACGCCGCCAATATCAATCTGGTGGCGTTTTCTCATTACCTGGAATCCATGTCCGGCCAGCTGGTCGCCTTGTTTAATATCGCCATTGCCGCCGGGGAAGCGGCCATTGGATTGGCCATCATCGTGGTCGTGTTCCGTGGAAAGATCTCCACGAACGTGGACGAAATGAACCTTTTGAAGTGGTAACGTGTCGGACTCAACAGATCTCCTCATCAAGCTGATTCCGCTCCTCCCGCTCCTCGCCGTCATCGCGAACGGGCTTCTCGGGAGCCGCTACTCGGATGAGACCGCGCACCGATTGGCCTGGGGATCAGTCGGCCTGTCGTTCCTCTGTACCATCGGCGTCTTTGCTGACATGCTGCAGACCGGGACCGCTCGTGAGGTCATCGTCTATCAATGGATCTTCGGAGGGGATCTCTCGATCAACCTCGCCTACCTAGTCGACCCCCTGACCTGTGTGTGGTTGCTGGTCATCACCGGCGTCGGATTTCTGATCCACGTCTACTCGGTCGGGTACATGCATGGTGAGACGGGATTCACGCGCTTCTTCACCTACATGAACCTGTTTATGGTCTCCATGCTGCTGCTCGTCATGGGCAACAACTACGTGGTGCTGTTCATCGGCTGGGAAGGGGTCGGACTCTGTTCCTATCTCTTAATCGGCTACTACTACGATAAAGTCTCCGCCGCCAAGGCGGCGTCCAAGGCCTTTGTCGTCAATCGAATCGGTGACGCCGGATTTTTGCTGGCCATCTTCCTCGTATTCATCAATTTCAAGACCCTGGACTACACGAAGGTGTTCGCCCAGGTGGGCACACTCTCCCCGGAGATGGCCACCGCCATTGCCCTGTGTCTTCTTATTGGGGCTGTCGGGAAATCCGCGCAGCTGCCACTTCACACCTGGCTGCCAGACGCGATGGAAGGGCCCACTCCGGTCAGTGCGCTCATCCATGCCGCGACCATGGTGACGGCCGGTGTCTATATGGTCGTGCGCAACCACGCGATTTTCGATGCGTCGCCCGTCGCCATGGAGGTGGTGGCCATTGTCGGCGGCAGTACCGCGCTCTTCGCGGCTACGATCGGGCTCGTGCAGACCGACATCAAGCGGGTATTGGCCTATTCGACGGTCAGCCAGCTGGGCTACATGTTTCTCGGTTGCGGCATCGGCGCATATACAGCCGCGGTGTTTCACGTCATGACCCATGCCTTTTTCAAGGCTCTGTTGTTCTTGTCGGCCGGGTCGGTCATTCATGCGCTGTCCGGTGAGCAGGATATCCAAAAGATGGGCGGGCTCAGCCAGAAAATTCCATGGACGTACCGGCTCTTCCTGATCGGCACGATCGCCATCGCCGGAATTCCGCCCCTGGCTGGGTTCTGGAGCAAAGACGAGATCATGGGCCATGCCTTCGTGACCCATCGCTATCTCTATTACAGCGTGGCTGCTATCGGCGCGTTCCTCACGTCCTTCTATATGTTTCGTTTGACCTATCTTACATTCTCCGGTCCGTCGAGGATGGACCATCACACGGAAGACCATGTCCACGAGTCGCCGATGGTGATGATCGGCCCGTTGATGGTCTTGGGCGGGTTGTCGGTATTGGGAGGGTTGGCCCTGGGGTTTCCACCGGAACACGGCTGGCTGCATCGCTTCTTGGAGCCGGTCGTCGGAGCCGCTGGCGCGCATGAAGCAGGCACCGGCTTGGTGGTGGCCCTCATGGGAGGAGCGACCGCCATTGCCTTGATGGGATGGGGGCTTGCGCACTTCCTCTACCATTTGGATCCGTCAGCGGCCGAATCTTGGGCGGCCAGATTTTCCGGCGTCTATAGAACCTTGCTCAACAAGTACTACATCGATGAGCTGTACGATCTCCTCTTCGTCGAACCCTTGAAACGGTTGGGGGAACTGCTCGACTGGTTTGACCGCACAATCATCGACGGCATCGTCCGGGGAGTCGGTCGCCTGGCCGAGTGGAGCTCCGCTGCGTCAACTTGGATTGAAAAGCACATTATCTATGCCGGACTGAACGTCATCGGCTACAGCAATCATTTGGCGGCACGGGAAGGCCGGAAAGTACAGAGCGGAATGGTTCACCATTATGCCGGCCTCATCGTGGCAGGGATTTTTCTGTTAGCACTGGTAGTCCAATTCATCGTCCAAAGATAGGGGTATTCGCCACGTACGGCGATCATCATGTTGGAAGAACTCGCGGCCGGATTCCCCATCCTCTCATGCATCCTGTTTCTGCCCGTCCTCGGCGCCGTCACGCTGTGGCTGTTTGACGACACGGATCTGGTGCGGTCCTCGACCCTGACGATCACGTTGGTCGAACTAGCCCTGTGTGTCTTCGTGCTCCTGCGATTCGTGCCGGAATCCGCCTCGATGCAGTTTACCGAACGGATCCAATGGATTCCGGCGCTGGGGATCAGTTATCACCTGGGTGTCGACGGGATCAGTGTGTTATTCGTTGGATTGACCGCATTTCTCACTGTGCTGGTCGTGGTCTATTCCTGGGACACAATTCGCCAGCAAGTCAAGCTGTACATGATGTGTCTGTTGGCGCTGGAAACGACGACGATGGGCGTGTTCGTCTCGTTGGATCTGATCTTGTTCTTCGTCTTCTGGGAACTGATGCTCATTCCCAGCTACTTCCTGATCAAGCTCTGGGGAGGAGGCGCCGAGCGCCAATACGCGGCCCTGAAATTCGTTCTCTACACGCTGTTCGGCAGTGTGTTCATGCTGGTCGGCATCGCACTGCTGAATATCAATTTCAACCACTGGGCATCCCTACACCATGCCGAATACAGCTACTCGTTCGACTTGATCGAGTTGCTCGCGGTCCCAATTCCCCTAGACCAGCAACTCCTCATTTTCTGGCTGATGTTCATGGGATTCGCTTTCAAGGCCCCGGTATTTCCGTTCCACACCTGGCTACCGGACGCACTGTTGGAAGGCCCCATCGGCATGGCGGTGGTGCTGGCTGGCATCAAGCTCGGTACGTTCGGCCTGTTGCGTTTCAGTATTCCGCTCCTCCCCGACGCATCCAAGAGCGAAACCGTCATGACCGTGGTCGTGATCCTCGGTCTCTGCGCCATCCTCTATGGAGCTTGGATGGCATTGGTGCAGCAAGACTTGCGGCGCTTGCTTGCCTACAGCAGCATCAGCCACCTGGGTTTTGTCGTGGTGGGACTGTTTGCGTTGAACTATCAGGGTCTGCAAGGCAGCCTGTTGACCATGATCAACCTGGGCTTCAGCACCGCCGGTCTCTTTTTCATTGCGGGGTTTCTCTATTCGCGCCAACAGACGACGCAGTTGTCGGCGTTCGGAGGGATGGCTAAACAGGTACCCGTACTGGCCACATTTTTTCTGCTGATCGGCTTGGCCTCGATTGGGTTGCCCGGAACCAACGGTTTCGTGGGAGAGTTCCTGATCCTCTTGGGCGCGTTCAAGGCGAAGTGGTGGTTCGGCGCCGTGGCGGTACTCGGTGTGATCTTCGGTGCAGCCTATTTTCTCTGGTATTACGAGCGGTCCATGCTCGGCCCGGTCGGTAAGGCAGTAAAACAGACGATGCTCGATTTGCAGCCGCGAGAAACCGTCATCGCGGTATCGCTTTCGATCATGATTCTTTGGATCGGACTCTATCCGTCTCCCTTCTTGCGGATCATGAATGGATCGGTTCAAGCGTTGGTCGATCGGCTGAATCATGGGACGGTCGCCGCCCTCCACGTTGGGCCGATGGAACGAGGACACTAGTCGTATGGGCGAACACGCACTCCTCTATATTCTCTTTGCTCCATTTGTGGGCGCATTGGCATTGATTCTCGTGTCGAACCGCCAACCCTTGCTCGTTCGCGGCATTGCGGCTGGGTCAGCATTCGTGTCCCTGATCGCGTCGATCTTTGTCTTTTATGCTTACGACCTAGACAAGGGGGGATTTCAGTTCGTCCAGAAGTTCGAGTGGTCTCGGGAACTCGGCATCTCACTGCACCTCGGCGTCGACGGCATCGCGACTCCGCTCGTGCTCGCCTCGGCCATTTTGCTCTTCACCGGCGTGTTCGTCTCGTGGCACATCAAGGATCGCACAAAAGAGTTTTACATCTGGCTCCTGATCTTGGCTGCCGCCACCATCGGCGTGTTCATGTCGCTCGATCTATTCTTCCTGTATTTCTTCTATGAGATGTCCGTGATCCCCATGTATCTGCTGTTGGGCATGTGGGGCAGCCACACCAAGAAGTATTTGGAGATGACGGACCCCGAAGGGCTGAAATTGAGGGACTCCGTCGGGTTCATTCTTAATTTCGGATCGAACAGCAAAGAGTACGCGGCAATGAAGCTGGTCCTGTTCCTGTCGGCTTTTGCCGTTGTCGCGTTGATGGGCATTCTCTTGATATACAAATACGCCGGCCTCAACACCTTCGACATCCTCGTGCTCCGCGAACAGGCCAAACTGATGAATATCCCCGTGCTCGGCACGACTTTGGACAAGATCATTTGGGTCTTGATCTTTTTCGGTTTTGCGTCGATCGCACCCTTATGGCCGTTGCATTCCTGGTCCCCGGTCGGGCATGCCGCGGCTCCGGCCGCGACCAGTATGCTCCACGCCGGTGTCCTCATGAAGCTGGGGCATTTCTCGATCATCCGGGTGGCATTTGAAATTCTTCCTGACACGACCAGAGAGATGATGCCGATTGCTGCCGTCCTGTGCATCTTCAGCATCATGTACGGCGGGTTCGTTGCGTTTTATGCCAAAGACACCAAGTATGTGATCGGTTATTCCAGCTCCAGCCACATGGGTTACGTATTCCTGGGTATGGCGGCATTGAACTACATCAGCTTGACCGGCGCGGTCATTTATATGTTCGCCCATGCCATGGCGACGGGTATGCTCTTCGCGATGGCCGGATGGGTCTACGATCAAACTCACACCCGCGATCTCCCTTCGCTGGGAGGTCTCTCGAACAAGATGCCGTTCATCTCCGCCTGTTTCATCGTCGGCTGCATGGCCTCCATCGGAATGCCCGGTACTGTGAATTTCATTGCGGAAATCATGATCATCGTCGGCAGCTGGAACAAGTACCCCCTCCAAGTCATTGTAGCCGTCCTGGGGATTGTGCTCACCATGGCCTATCTCTTCAAGATGATGCGGAGCATGTTTTATGGCCCGATGAGCCAGAAATACAGTCATGCGCACGATGCCGTCGGAGTGGTGGACCGGTTGCCCCTGTTGGTGATGATCACCGTCACTGTGGGATTCGGATTGTTCCCCATGCATTTGTACGATGTCGTCCGGTCTGGGGTGAACCCCCTGATCGCCAGGATCACGCAAGTCGTGCCGGTCGCCTCACACGAGCAGGACCAGTTGAACGTGACGCGCGAGGCGCCGGAGAGCCCCTCGAAAGCTGATCTCACCGCAGTTCCCAGCCATCTTGCACATGTCACCCCGCACTCCATTCGGGGGCTCGAATGACCTTTTCGCTGACCATGTCGTTGGCCGATCTCCTGCTTCTCCTGCCGGAGATCTTCTTGACCTGCTGGCTTTGCCTGATTCTGATCGTCGACTTTGCCTTCCCCCGCATGTCTAAAGATCAGCTCGCGTTCCTCAGCGTCGGCGGCCTTGTGGCCACCTTTGCGTGTCTCACGTGGTTCGATGTGGCCCATATCTCGGGAACGTTGTTCGGCAACATGTTCGTATTGGACCGCATGGCCATCTTTTTCAAAATGTTCGTCGTCGCCACCACGACCCTCGTGATCCTGGTATCGGTTCAATACGTCGATCGGTTCACGTTTTTCCGTGGTGAGTATTACGTGCTCGTCGTCATGTCATCGCTCGGGATGATGTTCATGTCCTCGGCCAACGATCTCTTGTCGTTGTTCGTAAGTCTGGAGTTTTCAACGCTCGGATTCTATGTGTTGGTGGGCTATCTTCGGGAAGACTTGGCGTCCAATGAGGCGGGACTCAAGTTCTTTATCCTCGGCGTGTTCGCCGCCGCACTGCTCGCCTACGGCATCAGCCTCGTGTATGGCGAGACGGGCAAGCTCGTCTTTTCCGAGATGCACCTCACCGCCACATCCGGAACGATTATCGGCTTTCTCCTGATCTTCACGGCACTGGGATTCAAAATCGGCGCCGTGCCGTTCCACTCCTGGATTCCCGACACGTATCATGGCGCGCCAACCCCCGTGACGGCATTCTTGTCCCTCGCGCCCAAGGGCGCCGCATTGGCCATCCTATTGCGGATTTTCTTCGTCGCGCTGGCAACCTTCAAGCCGGTGTGGATTGTCCTCTTGGTCGCCGTTTCTATCTTGTCGATGACCTATGCCAACATCGTGGCGATCGCGCAACGGAACATCAAACGTCTGCTGGCCTATTCCGGTATCGCGCAGATCGGAAACGTTCTGATTGGCCTTGCCGCCGGCACCAAGATGGGGAGCGACGCCATCTTGTTCTATCTGTTGGCATACTTGTTTGCGAATATCGGCGCGTTTGCAGTCGTGATCGCTGTCGGCCAAGCCATCGGGAGTGAGGAGATCGACGACTACAGTGGCTTGAATCGGCGGTCGCCGTTCTTGGCATTTGCCATGCTGCTGTTCCTGTTGTCCTTAGCCGGCGTTCCCCCGCTGGCGGGCTTTATCGGCAAGCTCTATATTTTCGTGGCCGCAATCAAGGAAGGGCTCTATACGCTGATCACGGTGGCGCTGATCAATATCGTGATCTCGATGTACTACTATCTGGTCATCGTGAAGAAGATGTACATCAATGAGCCGATCGATCCCTCTCCGGTCTCAATTTCCGGTCCAATGAAGACCGTGATCTATGTCGGCTTGGCTGGGACCTTGGTGATAGGGATCTATCCACAGCCGTTCATTGACTGGATCATCGACGCGACGTTGATGTTCTCGAATTTCACAACCCAGTCGACCACCGCTATTCCTCCCACGCCACCGTTCGGCGGATAATTTCGGTTCCTGGCACAAGTTCTGCTACAATTACTCCACGAAGGTACCGTGTGAGCAGCCCTCCATTATGACCCGCGATTTCCAATCTGAATCTTCCACACCCACGGCATCGGCAACGACCAGCCAGCCGCAGTTGCCTCATACCCGGACGCGTGAGCCCGAATCCCTCCTCGTCAGCACATCCGCGTTGCGCCGAGAACCATTGTGGCGGTCTCCCATCTTATGGTTTCGCACCCTCACAATTGAGCGCAGAATCTTGGCGGGTTTTGGGCTTGTGTTCGTGGGCATTCTCATTATCAGTACGGTGTCATACCGCAACACCAGTATCGTTGTCGCTAACAGCAAGCTCGACACCCGCAGCCATGAGCTCGTCCGTCTCCTGGCCGGCATCGATGTAACCATGGACGAAGCAGAGAACAACCACAGAAGGTACTTAGTTACCGGTGAATCGTTGTATCTGGATGCCTACTGGAACGTTGTGGAACAAAAGCCCAAGTTCTTGCAATACCTCGCCAACCTGACCGAAGGGTCGCCGGAGCAGCAGCAGCGCATCGATCGGTTGGAACATTTGATAGACCGGCAACTTGCCGCCGAGGCGGCCGCCATTGACCAGCTGGTGAGCCACGGGTTCCAGGCCGTTAAGCAGTTGGCGCTCGAGGGGGCCGCCAAAGAGGAGCTTCGAGACATACACCGTCTCATCGCGGAGATGGAGATGTCTGAACAACAAGCGCTCCAGAGGCGGATCATGGTATCTGCCTCCACCACGACGCGCACCATTACCCTTCTCGGTATCGGAGCCGTGCTCCAGCTGGTGCTGTTAGCCGCCGTGTACTACTTGATCCGACACGACATTACGGAACGGCGGCGTGTCGCCGCCGAGCTCCAACGGCGCGGTGAGCTGCTCGAGGCGGCGAATAAAGAGCTGGAATCGTTCAGCTATTCGGTCTCGCACGACCTCAGGGCGCCGTTGCGACACATCGACGGCTATGCATCGCTGTTGCGGAAAGCGGTCACGGAGTCGCTGAACGAAAAAGCCGCTCGATACTTGCAGACAATCTCCGACTCCGCCAAACAGATGGGCCAGCTGATCGATGATCTGCTGGTCTTCTCCCGCATGGGCCGCCAGGAGATGCTTCGGACCACGGTCAACCTGGACCAGTTGGTGAAAACCGTCCTTTACGATTTGCGACTTGACTTGCAAGGACGCGAGATATCTTGGACAATTGAACAACTGCCGGAGGTGCCGGGCGATCCGGCCATGCTGCGGCAAGTGTTCATGAATCTGATCGCCAATGCCGTCAAGTTTACGAGTACCAGGCCAATAGCCAAAATTGAGATCGGCATCGATCGTCGGTTGCCAAGAGAAATTGTGCTCTTCGTCAGGGACAACGGAGTGGGATTTGACATGCAATATGCAGGCAAGCTGTTCGGCGTCTTCCAACGGCTCCACCGAGCGGACGAGTTTGAAGGCACCGGCATCGGGCTCGCAAATGTGCGCCGCATCGTGCATCGCCATGGAGGGCGCACGTGGGCGGAGGGGGAACCGGACAAGGGAGCGACCTTCTATGTGGCGCTTCCAACCAGGAGGCCTCGAACATGACCGCCATAAAACCGATTCTACTCGCTGAAGATAATCCCCGCGATGCCGAACTCGCCATGGCTGCGATGGAGGAACAACAGATCGCCGATAAAGTCGTGCTCTGTCACGACGGCGCGGAGGTGCTGGACTATCTCTACTGCCGCGGGCAATTCACATCCCGCCTCAAAGGGAATCCAGCGGTGGTTTTTCTCGATCTCAAGATGCCCAAGGTCAACGGGCTGGAGGTCTTACGGGCCATCAAGTCCGACGCAACACTCCGGCCAATTCCGGTCGTGATGTTGACGTCTTCCCGAGAAGAACGCGATCTCAGCGAGAGCTACTCATTGGGCGCCAATGCCTACGTGGTCAAACCGGTGGAGTTTCACCAGTTTGTGTCCGCGGTCAAAGAACTGGGCATGTTCTGGGGCGTGATTAATGAGCCCCCGCCTGAAAGATCCGGCTCCGGACACTAGCCTTGATCGAGGTTCCGTGACAACTCCCCTACGAGTGCTCCACCTGGAAGATAACCCGACCGATGCCGACCTCATCGCTACGATGCTGACGGAGGGAGGAATTCCCTGCACCCCGCGCCGTGTCGACAGTCGTGAGGCGTTTGTCAGGGCCCTTAAGGAAGGGCAGACGGATCTGATCCTGGCCGACTATTCCCTTCCCGGATTTGACGGCATCGTCGCCCTGCAGCTAGCCAGAACTATCGCTCCTGACGTTCCGTTCTTGTTTGTGTCGGGAACGCTCGGCGAGGAACTCGCCATCGACACGATGCAACGGGGCGCTACGGACTACATATTGAAGCAACGGCTTGGGCGCCTTGTTCCGTCGGTTCAGCGGGCACTCCGATCATTCCAGGATCGTGTGGAGCGCGCCCGAGCGGAGACAGCGCTCCGTCAAAGCGAGCTGCAACTTCGGCAGGTGCAAAAAATGGAGGCGGTCGGCCGATTAGCGGGCGGAGTGGCTCATGACTTTAATAACCTGCTGACCGTTATCATGGGCCATAGCCAGGTGTTACTGAACGAGATGAGCCCGGACAATCCGCAGAGAAGCAAGATCGAGGAGATGCAAAAGGCCGGTGAGCGGGCCGCGGCTCTGATCAGGCAATTGCTCGCGTTCAGCAGAAAGCAACCGTCCGAGCCGAAAGTATTGAACGTGAACGCCGTTCTCACCGACATCGAATCCATGATGCGCAGGCTGGTCGGGGCGGACATCGACTTGGCCTTGAAGCTAAGCCCGGAGAATCTGCGCGTGACGGTAGAGCCGTCGCAGCTTGAACAGATCATCATCAACCTGGTCGTCAATGCCCGAGATGCGATGCCCAATGGCGGGCAGCTGCTCATCGAAACGAGTGCATGCCATCTTGCCGGGACGCCGGCCTATCACCTCAAACCCCTGCCTCCCGGTTCCTATGTCCGGCTGTCTGTCTCGGATACAGGCTGCGGAATGTTTCCGGAAGTGCAAGCTCACATCTTTGAGCCCTTCTTCACCACCAAGGAAGAGGGAAAAGGAACCGGACTCGGCCTCTCGACCGTCTTTGGAATCGTGACCCAGAACGGGGGAGGATTGGATGTGACCAGCGAGATCGGTCGAGGCACTCGATTCGATGTGTATCTTCCGAGTGCGGTTGTGGAACTTGACAAAGGGCCTAACCAGGATCTGATCCGGCCCTCACTGGGCGGCCAGGAAACGATTCTGTTAGTTGAAGACGACGCCGGTGTTCGTGAGCTGCTTCGGGACGAGCTCCGCAAAATGGGGTACCGAGTTTTCGAGGCCAAGCACGGACTCGAGGCCTGTCTCGTGGGCACGCAACAGATGGGAGAGTTGCAACTTCTCCTGACGGATGTCGTGATGCCGGGGATGAGTGGGACGGAATTGGCCAAGCACCTTCGTGTGATTAAGCCGGGGCTGAAGCTCCTCTTCATCTCAGGCTACTCCGATGATGTGAATATCGGAGCCGGCGATCCGGCCAGCGCCTATCTGCAAAAACCGTTTACGCTCGAAACGCTCGCACGAACAATTCGCGAGCTGCTGGACACAAACCAGACCGGATTCACACGACCGACACCGCAGCCCAACACGGCCCGCTGAACATTCCCGGTCGCGCGGCCATGTCATGGGTTGTCATCACCACCCACACCGTGCATACGGTGGATTCGGAAACCGCCATGATTCCAACCGTGTTAAGCAGTGCCGGTCGGTATGTGCTTCGCATCTGTGGGATCGTGTTGGTGTTGCTGGCTCTGCCTCATGTGAGCATTGCCGAATCCATCCTGTGGGAACGCTTGGCGAATGGCCTTGCGGTATCGGTCTGGTCACCGGGAAAGTCGTGTCCGGCGGTGCCGGCCCTTTTAGCCATCGACATCGATCCCGAGCGTACGAGATTTGCGGTCCACCACTACGCACAAGAACATCTTTCACAACCCCCAACAATCGAGGAATGGCACAAGCGGACAGGTCACGCTGTCCTCTTCAATGCGGGACTCTTCCGAGAAAATTTCTCCTATCTCGGCTTGCTGTATAAGGATGGCCAGTCGCTGGGGAGCCGCCGCCATGCAACATGGCAGGGATTATTCGTGGCGGAGCCATCGGTCTCCGGCTTGAAGAACGCTCGGGTGCTGGACTTGACCGTCGAGGGCTTTGATGAGCGACGACCACCCTATCGAGAAGCCGCCCAGGCGCTGATGCTGTTGGACCATCGTGGAAACATTCGTGTGCGTCAGACGGGGAAGCGTGCCTACCAAACGATTGTCGCAGAAACCGGCAATGGGCATATTCTGATCCTCAAGAGCCGGGACCTCATGACCCTCTACGACATCGGTCAATGTCTTCGGGAAACAGTGCCGTCTGTACGACAGGCCATGGCTATGGACGGAGGTTCATCATCCGATGTGCTTGTTTCGGAGTCGCTGTGGCGGGAAGCGCAACACACCGAAGATCGTATGTCTTGGAAAACGTTATTCGAAGGAGGCAGTGTCGCGCACATCCCTCTTCCGACTGTGATTGGGGTGAGCCCGCGGTGACCAAACTACGAAGGGTGCGTGCCGGGATGCGGAATTCGAGTCTGCCGCCGCCGATCTGATTCGCTAGCGCCGTGGTCGTTCGACCGGGTATCCGGCTTCACGCCACGCGTTCATGCTGCCGGACACGTTGTATACATGGCGATAGCCGAGGTCCGCGAGAGTCTCCGCGGCAATGTTACTCCGACGTCCCGATTGGCAATAGACCACGACGTGGTCGTCGAGCTGTGCACCGATCTCTCGATGCCTGGCTTGAATCTCGCGGAAGTCGATATTGAGATCTGTGCCGGGGATCATACCGGCCTGATGCTCCTCTGGAGAGCGGACATCGATGAGCACGAATCCTTTCTTGTCCATGGAGCCGGCCTTCGACAGACTCTCCTGCAGCTGTTGCACCGTCAGCAAATAGGAGTGGTGGGATCTGGCCACATCGCACAGCACAAGGCCGGTCAGCAGCCATCCTAGTATCGCGATGATTGAAAGTTTCATTGTCTTTCCTCCCATGGCATATTGCGGCCGAGACTGACTCTGGTCATAATAAAAGCATGCGGAAGAGCTGGTCAAGCGTGGTCGCCACGATCGCGGTGTTCACTCTCCTCGGCTGTGCCGACGGAGTCAAGTTCGTTCAGGAGCATGAGAACGGGGGGGTTGTGGTGTATCCGTTCAGAGGAGACCAAGGCTCTCTGCTTTCGTCGTTCCGCACGGAGGCGCTTGCCCTCATACAAGAGAAATGTGGAGCCCGGTCCTACACGATTGTCCGTGAGGGAGAAGCGCAGGGCCGGTCACGGGTCGTAAGCCCGATTGAAGGCCAGGCAGAAGTCATAGAAGAACGACGGTGGGGAATTCAGTTTCACTGCGAGTAGGCGGCTCGCCTTCGCAAATAAAGCCGCTTGGACTGTTACGTCGACCGCTCTTTCATCAAGTCTTCGATGCTCAATAGGCTGAACAGCGTGAGGCCTTCTTGCTCAACCTTCTTCCTGCCGTCCTGCTCCATCCGATCCACAATGACTAACGCGTGCGTGACGGCAAGTCCTGCGCTACGGGCTGCCGCCACCGCCTTCAGCAACGAGCCCCCGCTCGTCAGAACATCGTCGACGATCACCGCCTGATCTCCCGAGCGAACTGCTCCTTCAATCACCTTGCCGAGGCCGTGATCTTTGGCCTGTTTCCTCACAACAAACGTCCGCCATTCCCTCCGTGGCTGTGCGGCAAATGCATAATCCGAGATGGATGTGGCAATAGCAATTGCCCCAATCTCAAGCCCGCCGAGGCAATCAACATTAACAGGTCGTAAGACGTCATAGGCCAACTGCGCTACCAAACGTCGGGCGCCAGGATGGGCCATCAAAGAGCGGCAATCGATGTAGCACGGGCTGGTCAGTCCGGAAGCCAGTTTAAATCCCTGGGGATTCCACTGAAATGACTGCGTGCGGTGAAATGCCTGTGCGAGTTCCGTGTGCAGAGTCGCCATGGCCAGATGCATCGTCCCGGATCACTAAAGCGAGGGCATTCTACACTGTGCAGACGCGTGTTGGTAGACGTTTTCTTGCACCTGATCGGCCGGCGCACTCAGCACCTGTACAGATCTGCACCACGCGTCTATTCGTCCATCTTCATTGGGCCACGGACGCACCAAACCGGGAACGTATAGATTCTGGTCAGGCTCAAGACATTGCCTAAAAATGCATCAAGGTACTTCGCATAAGAAGGCTGGTTCTCCTCAGGCACTACGGTCCAATAGGAAGTCGGCTGGATATTCAAGAAGGGGTGGCCCGGAGGAAGGTTTGGGCCTGGAGCATCAACGGCGGGCCCGACCAAACTGCGCATTTCGCTCGGCGCGGGTAGCCGCCAGCCTTTCTGTCCTCCCGTCCCCCTCGTGATACAAACGATACGGGCTTCGTTCCACGTGAGTGCCGCAGCCTGCGGGGCCAGCTCCCACACAAGCCCTGTCTCTTTATCCAACACCGCGTCGTTGTTGTACGTGGGCAGGATCACGAATCGCCGGGCCGCCGGGTGTGCGTCTTGCCAATTCCGAATAATCTCCGCAATAACTTCTTCTTTTCCCGCGGACTTACCGCCGGTTGAAGCCCGCCATTGTTCGGTGCCGAAAAAATAGAAGCCTCCCATGGCCACGAGAATTCCGGCTCCGATGATCCACTTGGCTTCCATACTGGACTGAGGGGATCAAGCCGATGTTCTGCCCATGAGGGGATTCTCTCTATTGTACAGTCAATGAACGAAGTGCCTGGGAAGTTGGAATGGACATGTATTGTAAGAGGGTCTTGGTGGGAGGCGCAAGGGTCATCGCGGAACCTGCCTCAATCAAAATTGCGAGCGTAAATCATGGCATTTACTGAAGACTTTGTTTTTCGTACAGGGCCAGCCCGCTCTGAATTGACATCTCGGATGGGGTCGGAACGGAGTCTATTGCTTTCAAAGAGCCCTATCCTTGCAAATCCTGGCTACCTGGAGTAACATTCAGTTGTCTTTTTAGGTGCTGATTCAGTGTAAGCTGAATCCGTTATTTTTGGGACAAGTGATAGGTAACAAACCAATACCTTGGTAAGTCCTTATACAAGGAGGGTGAATCATGGCAGCGTCAGATCGAGGGTATGACATTTCGCAGTGGTA
>DCZO01000003.1:0-130 GCA_002331335.1 Nitrospira sp. UBA2082
CTGCAGGTACCGTCCGAACGGTTGCCCGTTCCATCTTCCCTGCCGAAAGGGGTTTACAATCCGAAGACCTTCATCCCCCACGCGGCGTCGCTGCGTCAGACTTTCGTCCATTGCGCAATATTCCTTACTG
>DCZO01000003.1:535-1279 GCA_002331335.1 Nitrospira sp. UBA2082
CACCTTACACCTTGCTCAACTTCCTCTATTCAGTTGTCAAAGAACGATCGCGCTCATCACGCGAGCCGCGCACTATACAACTGCGCGCATCGCATGTCAAGGGACCCGCTCGAAAAATTTTCGGGTAGTTTCCCTATGACCACCACCGCACCGTGACTCGCCGTCAGGCGCGGTCAACAGGCAGGAACACGAGCACGATGAACAGGTGACAAGATAACAAGGCCGCCGATGGGAGTCAAGAGGACATTCCATGTATAATACAGCCCCATGGATTTCCCCTCATTCAAACGCCGCAGCTTGCTCAAGCTGGCAGGGCTCGGCAGTTTGGCCGGCCTCACCGGCGGCTGCGATGCCGTCGGCGGCGTCTTCGGCCGCATGTTCGCCGTGCCTCCGCGCGAGACCACTTACTTCACTCCCACCTCGAAGTTTTATGTGGTGAATTACGCCGACGGCGCCGTCTCCGCCTCGCGCGAAGTCAACATCGAACAATGGAAACTGCATATCAAAGGCGCCGTGAAAACCCCCCTGGCGCTGGGCTGGCGCGAATTTCTGAATCGCGATTCGTACGATCAGGTCTCGACGCTCATGTGCATCGACACGCTCCCGGGCGGCGACAGTTTGGGCAACGCCACCTGGCGCGGTATCTCGCTGAAGAAGCTCCTGTTGGAATGCGGTGCCGATACCGAAACGGCTCGCGACGTGGTCTTTCGCGGCATCGACGGCTACGACGACAGCATCCCCTTC
>DCZO01000003.1:1381-5188 GCA_002331335.1 Nitrospira sp. UBA2082
CTCTACGGCATCAAGAACGTGAAATGGATCGTGGAAATCGAAGTGTACCCCGGAGACTACAAGGGTTACTGGCAGCGAAAAGGCTGGACCGACGACGGGACCATCAAGATTTTCTCGCGCATCGATTCGCCGGGACACTATCAGGCCTTGCGGGGACCGGAACAGAATTTCCGCGGTATCGCGTTCGGCGGTCCCAACTCCATCGGGAAAGTGGAAATCAGCTTCGACAACGGCCGCACCTGGAACGAATGCGGCATTGAGACGCCCATGTCGCCGTACTCGTGGGTCATCTGGCGCTATGCCTGGCGCCCACCGAAACCGGGCAAGTATCAGACCGTCGTGCGAGCGACGGACACGAAAGGCCAGCTCCAGATTGCGGAGATCGTAAGGCCGCAGCCGGCCGGCGCCAGCGGATACCACACGATCGTTGCGGAAGTAACAGAACTCTGAACCAGGTAGCCTGGCTCGTGCTCAGTCGTGTGTCCGCCTCAACTCTGTAGGCCGCGCCCTCCAATCATTCCACACGCTGTCGCGAATGGCGCCACCGCCACAGAGACACATGCCAACGTGCTCCCTCAACCTATTGACAATCGAACTGTTTTCCATGACCCTTTGACCAACTGAGCAGGCACCAAGCTTGCTCACAACAGGACAGATTATCTTTGACCTTGCTCATTGGCACTCATTCGTCGTCCAAGGAGGAACCCATGGTCCGACCATTTTCTCGCCCAGTGCTCTTTTTTCAGACTTCAACCCTGGTCTTACTCGGCATGTTGGCCGGATGCGTGAGTTCGGCAACTCACGAAAAAACGTTAGCCGAACTCGAAGCGGCCAAGAAGCTGTCCGCGCAGCAACAGCGTCAATTGGTGGGCATGCGGGAGTCGTTCGATCTGGAAGCCAACCAACGGAGGGCTGCCGAAGAGCAAGCCGCCTCCTTAACTAAAGAACGTGAAGCCCTCGCGGCACGCTCACAGGAGTTGCAGGCCCGCCTCGACGGCTTGGAGAAGGACAAGAGCCAGCTGAACGACGATCTGGCCAAAGTGCGCAGCCAGATTGCAGACCTCGAACAGAAACATACCGAGGGCAGCGCGTCCGCCCAGGAAGCAATCGACAAGCTGAAACTTCAAGCCGCAGCGATGGAGGCGGAGCGCGAGCGCCTGCGCCAGGAGCAGGCCAAACTGGCCGCCAACCTTGAACAGGAACGAGCCGCGAAGGAAGAAGAAATCAAACGTCTGACCAAGACGCAAGAAGAGCTCTCCCGCTCGCTCCAGGACGAAATCTCAAAAGGGAATATTACGATCCAGCAAGTGCGTGACCGGCTCACCATCAACATGGTGGATCGCGTGTTGTTCGATTCGGGTCAGGCGCAAGTGAAGCCGGCCGGACTCAAGGTGCTCCAGCAGGTGGGTGACATCCTGAGCAAAGTCTCGGACAAGCAAATCCGGATCGAAGGCCACACCGATAACGTGCCCATCAGCGCAAAATTGCAGAGCCGATTCAAGAGTAATTGGGAACTCTCGACCGCTCGGGCCACCACAGTCGTCCGGCATTTGATCGAGAAAGGCGGGGTGGACCGGCAGCATCTCTCCGCGGTCGGCTATGCCGACACCCACCCGGTCGCCTCGAACGATTCTGAAGAGGGACGAGCATCCAACCGTCGAATCGAGATCGTCCTCTATCCCAAAGATCTCAAACAGATCGCCGGGGAACTGAATCAAGGAGCGTCGGACAGCAAGTAGATCCACTCGCCAGGAGGGGCCCCCATGGGGGCCCCTCCTGTCTGCTCAGCCGCTGCCCCTCATCAGCCCTCATTATTCATGACGGTTCGTGGCGAAATCGCGCAGTCGCGTGGCGAGACGGGCACGCGGAGCCCTGAGAGACCGAAGCGTACTTGAAACAGTACGTTGAGGCCGCGAGGGGCGAGCCTGCCCGCCGAAGGCTCGTCGCAGCAGCGAATCCGCGATTGCAGCAGAAGCGTTCATGAATAAATGGGGGCTAGCCTTTTCCCTCTTGTGCACTTCGGTTATGATGCACGCGCGTGCCGCGTGTAGTAATGATCACTCGTTTCGTGCATAACCCTTTACAGAGGTACTTATGAACTCGGTGCTGGCGATCATGCTTCTCCTCATCGCGTTTGGTCTTTCTTCCTGCGACACAGCCTATCTCGCCACCATGGAGAAGATGGGCTATGCCAAACGCGACATTTTAAGCAGCCGCGTCAAATCAGCTCGGGACGCCCAGGAAGATGCGAAGAAGGAGATTCAAAGCACCCTCGAACAATTCGGAAAGGTCGTCTCGTATGAGGGCGGAGATCTGGAGTCCACGTATAAGAAGCTGAGCGGCGAACTGGAAGCGAGCGAGGACAGCGCCAAGGCGGTCAGGAAGAAGATTGCGGATGTCGAAAGCGTGGCGGACGCGCTGTTCTCGGAATGGGAACAAGAACTCGGCCAATACTCTAGCGCCGATCTGCGCCGGAAGAGCCAGGCCAAACTGACCCAAACGAGGAGCCGATACAAGGACATGTTGTCGGCCATGAAACGCGCCGAACAACGGATCGATCCCGTTCTCAGGCCGCTGCGCGACCAGGTGCTTTACCTGAAACATAATCTCAACGCTCGCGCGTTGGCCGCCATCAAAGGCGAGCTCGTCAAAGTCGATGCCCAAGTCGATCAGCTCGTCAAAGACATGAACCGGTCGATAGCCGAAGCAGACAAGTTCATTCAGTCGATGGAGAAAGAAGCGGACTGACCGTTCCCCGCCCGGAGGCCCCTGTGCGTATCGACGGCCAACGCGAAAGCGGCAACATCGAAGATCGGCGCGGCATGGGCCCGGCCCGTATGGGAAGAGCGGGTGGACTGAGCATCGGCACCATTGTGCTGGCGCTTGCCGTCAGTTACTTCACCGGCGCCAACCCGCTGACTGTCTTAAACATGATCACCGGTGTTCAGAGCATGACCGACACCATGGCGCCATCCGCCCCATCGGAATCCGGCCCGGTCGGCGCACCCAGCGATGACCTGGGAAAGTTTGCGTCGATCGTCCTGGCGGACACTGAAACCACCTGGCAGACCCTGCTCGGCCCACGGTACGAAGACCCACGCATGGTGCTCTTTACCGGAGCCGTACAGTCGGCATGCGGCACCACGTCATCGGCGGTCGGCCCTTTTTATTGTCCCAACGATCACCGGGTCTACTTGGACCTGGAATTCTTCAATGAAATGGAGCAGCGACTCGGCGCAGCAGGTGACTTTGCCCAGGCCTATGTGATTGCGCATGAAGTCGGCCACCACGTGCAGAATCTGCTCGGCGTCGCGGAGAAAGTCCACCGTCTGCAACGACAGGTCTCTGAAGCGGAAAGGAACGCCCTGTCGGTGCGCATGGAGCTCCAGGCCGATTGTTATGCCGGCGTCTGGGGGCATCATGCGAAGCGCGAACGGGATCTGATCGAACCGGGTGATTTTGAAGAAGGGCTGCGCGCGGCTGCGGCGATTGGGGATGATCGTTTGCAAAAGATGTCGCGTGGCCACGTTCAGCCGGAAAGCTGGACACACGGATCGTCTGAGCAACGCATGACGTGGCTCAAGCGCGGTCTCGAATCCGGCGATCCGTCTGTTTGCGATACATTCGTTACCGAACGGCTATGAGCCCCGTACCCACTCGAGCATGTTGGATTTCTGAAGAAGGAACGAAAACTTCGACTGCGTCTACAGGTCCTGCAGCAGACAGACTGCAGCTCAGTTCTTCCTTACCGATTTTACGTCCAGTGTTCCCAGATAGTACCCCTCGATCGTGACCTGATCGCCGTCT
>DCZO01000003.1:5266-27817 GCA_002331335.1 Nitrospira sp. UBA2082
AAAATTTTGGATGCACTTCTCCAGCTTCGAATTGCTCCCAATGAAATGATCCATGCGGTAGCCGCTGACAGCGCCTTCAACCTGGACGACTTTCATCTTGTACGCATCGGGATAAGTCTGGAGAGCACTCACTTTCACAGGGTCGGCAGCCCATGTGATGGATGCAGACAGCGTGACGGCTGCCAGCGTCAATCCCAGGACATCAACCGTCGTCCTTCCCCTCTCACCTCCCACTGAACAATCCTTCATGATCTACCTCCAACTTGTCTTACTGAGATATCACCCGACGTAATAACTGACCTGTTGCTGCGTTATACGCTTCAGCGAGGGTGTGCACTTCAATCACCTGAATGGAGCGTTCCAGTCCAGTGAAATTCAGATGGCTGTTATCCAGTCCGTCCGGTACGATCATCGTTGTTTTTCGAAGATCCCGGCAGGCATTCATCTTATCCACAAGCCTCCCGACGGGGCGGATCTCGGCGTCCGGCTCAATCGTCCCTGACATGCAAATGTCCGGCTTGATCGGATCGCCAAGCAAGGCTGCAGCGATACCCACGGCAAACATCCCTCCGGCACTGGGACCATCCACCCGCGTCGGGATCAGGATGCGCACGGTCAGATATCGGGGATCAAAGCCCACCGACTTCGTCGCAACGGCGACCGCCGTCTGAAAAGAGTGGAGGGAAGCAAACAGGAGATTCGCATCACCGAGTATCTCCGGGCCCTTGCCATCCGCTCTATAGCCGACACTCAACTGCACGACATGTCCGGTCCATGATCCTGTAATGAACCCCGGGGTAGACTGACTGACAGCCACAATGGGTAAGGGCAGAGTGACGTCGGCAAATGGCAACGGCTTTCTATGCTGGGACTCATGAGGGAAGCTTCCAGCGACGCCTTTTGAAATCAATGGGGGAGCGATCTTCGATGGCAACGGCAGAGGTTTGGGAGATGTGGCTAAGGGCGAATAGGTCTTCGCCTTCCCCATTTGTCTGCATCCGGGCGATTCACGGTCCGTATAGAGGTCCGCTTGTCCAGGCCGAGGGCAGATCCAAATTTCCGCCGGCTCTGACTTTGCCAACAGCACCTCATCGCCGGAGAGACACGTAATCAGTGCGAGAACAAGCGTGTAGGGATGAATTGTCATACGGGTGCCCATGATGCCACCAACAATAAGGAACACTTGTCACCACAAACTTACCTTTCAAGAAGGAAACCGTCAAAAGAAACGACGAATCAGGAGGGAGCGAGCACAAGTAACCTGGGATTATCCCGGCAAGGCTTGGTACCAGCCGTTGGCGTGAACCAGCTTGGTGGGACAGTTGAAGAGTTCGCTTATGCGCTCATCGGTCAGCAATTGGGACTTGAGTCCATCGGCAAGGATTTCCCCACCTTTCAGCAGCACGACGCGCTCCACTTCCGGAGCAATCTCGTGCAGATGATGTGTCACAAGCAGCACGGTTTTGCCTTTCCCGATCTGCGCACGCAAGAGGTCCAGATATTGGAAGCAGGCTTTCAGATCAAGCCCGCTCGTCGGCTCATCCAGGACCAGGACGGGCGGGTCATGCACCAGGGCGCGACCCAGCAGGAATCGCCGTTGTTCGCCGGTTGAGAGATGGCCAAAACGGCGACCGGCTAACGACTCGACACCGAGTTCCTTCATCACGTTATGCGCGCGCGCCACCTGCGCCTCACTGAATTCCTGATAGCCATACGTGTCGTTACTCGCATAGTACCCGGACAAAATTACGTTCAACCCGTCGGCACAGATCAAATAGTCCCGCTGGAGATCATGCGAGACGCAACCGAAGCGCTTCCGTATCTCCCACACGTTAGCGCCTTCTTCGCCGAATAGACGGATATGTGTCTGCTCCAATGGCATGGGGTGTACCCCACCGGCCAAGAGTTTGAGCAATGTCGATTTCCCGGCGCCATTGGGACCGAGAATGACCGCATGCTCGCCTTCCCGCAGCATGAACGAGAAATCCGAGAAGACGCAGGTCTCGCCGCGATAGACCGTCGCGCGCTGAATATCCAGAATGGGCCGTGCGCCCGTTGAACGGGCTGGCCCCGTACCGACCGAAATGACAGGACCGGAGGTCAGCCTGTCCGCTCGACGCGCCTGTTCGAGCCCGGCCCTGGCCAACGCATCGACCCGTTCATTCTCAGGATGACCGTTGTGTCCCTTGACCCAATGCCACTCGATCGTATGGCCAGCCGCCAGTGCATCGAGCCGCCGCCACAAGTCTTCATTCTTCACCGGGTCTTTGCTCGCCGTCTTCCAGCCGCGCCGCTTCCAGTCGTGAATCCATTCGCTGATGCCCTTTTGCACGTACTGCGAATCGGTATAGACCCGCGCCGTAACCGGCTGCGTGAGCGATTGCAACGCCTCGATAACCGCCAGCAACTCCATCCGGTTGTTCGTCGTCGCCGGCTCGCCGCCGCTGAGTTCCGTTTCAACCTCGCCGGCCCGCACCAGGACTCCCCAGCCCCCGGGACCGGGATTCCCGCTACAGGCGCCATCCGTGTAGATGTCGATCATGTGTTCGCTTGTCTCCTCCAGCCGTTTCGTGCCCGTGATTGTACTACGGCACCTTTTGCCCGAGCCACAGTTGATCGCTCCATCCCTCGAAGCAGGCCGCGTGACTCGAGCGCAGTGCCTGAGTACAATGGCACATCAATTGAGTTCACCATTATTCAGCGAGCGTCCCCTGCGCACCATCTTTCTCATAGGCACCGGCGGCTTCATCGGATCCATCTTGCGCTACCTTGTGAGCGGTTATGCCCAACAGCTGAGCAAGAGTATCCAATTTCCCTTCGGCACGCTGGTCGTCAATCTTGCGGGATGTGCGTTGGTGGGATTTTTGGCGGAACTCGCCGACCATCGAGGCGTCCTCTCAGGGGAAACCAGGGCCTTCCTGATCGTCGGTCTCTTGGGCGGATTTACCACTTTTTCAGCGTTCGGTAACGAAACAATGAACCTGCTGCGTGACGGCGAACTGTGGTTAGCCGGTGGGAATATCGTCGGCCACGTATTCCTGAGCCTCGTCGCCGTGTGGCTCGGCTACTCCGCTGCCTATTTACTCTGGAAATGACCGATGCGTGTTGAACCGGGTTGCCTGCTGAGAATTTATCTTGGAGAAGGGGATAAACATGCCGGACGGCCGCTCTATGAATGGATCATCGCTCAAGCCCACACCCGACAGTTATCTGGCGCCACAGTCTACCGCGGGCTCATGGGATTTGGGCCCCACACCCGCGTGATCCACACGTTTAAAATCGAACGGCTGGCTGAAAATCTCCCGATCACCATCGAAATTGTCGACTCGCGCGACAAGATCGATACGTTTCTCACCTTCATCGAGACGCAGATCCGCTCCGGATTGGTCATCACCCTGCAGGAGGTTGAGATTCGCCAACTTCAGGGTCGTCCCGAACAGTAGAGACAGAACACCTCACGACCACCCGGCATGACAAAACAGGGAAGTGGGCGATTGACTCGTTACGCCTCGGCAGGATCGGGGTTGCACTTCGAGGCAGGTGTCTTCTTGTCTTGCGATTTCGTCCGTTTTCCGACCCAGGAATCGTCGGTGTCTTGGTGAAAACGTCCGCGTTTTGCGCGCGATGTAGCAAGGCATGGTTTATTCGACTTGCCTGATGCTCCACACAAGACCTTCCACTCGACAGCATTCTTGAACTTGTGCTATCAAATCTGGATCCGTCACACCTTAAGAAAGGACCATTCATGCGACTCATTGTTTTCTGTTTGGCGACCATGCTTTGCCTTGGCACGACTGCGGCATTCGCTGGAACGCCTGAGCCGACAACCGAAGAACAAAAAATCCTCTATACCATGGGATTAACCATCAGCCAATCCATCGAGTCCTTTGGCCTGAACGAATCTGATCTCGAGCTTGTGAAGTCCGGTATCAGTGATGGGGTTCTCAATAAGCCCCCCAAAGTGGACCTCCAGACGTTCGGCCCCAAGATTCAACAACTGCAACAGGCCCGCGCCTCGATCATCGCAGAAGGGGAGAAGAAGCGGGGGGCCGCATTCCTTGCAAAAGCCTCGTCAGAGCCCGGCGCCAAGAAAACCGAGTCCGGAGCCCTCATCACGACTATCAAGGAAGGAAAAGGCGCGTCCCCGAAACGCACGGATACGGTGAAAGTGCACTATCACGGTACCCTGATCGACGGGACAGTATTCGATAGCACCCTCAAGAAGAGCGAGCCGACCACTCTCATCGTGAGTGAAATGAGCAAGTGCTGGACAGAGGGGATACTGCAGATGAAAGCCGGTGGCAAGAGCAGATTGATCTGCCCGTCCAATCTGGCTTATCGCGACAAAGGGCTGGCTCCTCTGATCAAGCCGGGCGCAACATTAGTATTCGACATCGATCTCGTTGAGGTCGTGGTCAAACAAGCCCCCCCGAGTAGCCCCCACTAGGTCGAGTGAGCGAGACCTCAGCCTATTTCTTTTTCACCGATCCAGGAACCTTCGGCGTGTTCGTTGTCACATCGGCATTTTGAGCTCGATGCAGCAATGCATGGTCCATGAGGACGAGTGCCAGCATGGCTTCGGCAATCGGTGTAGCACGGATACCGACACAGGGATCGTGGCGGCCGTTGGTTTCGACCATGACCGGCTTGCCCTGCTTATCGATCGACTTGCGTGGGATGCGGATGCTCGACGTGGGCTTGATGCCGATCGTGACAATGATGTCTTGACCCGTCGAGATGCCGCCGAGGATGCCGCCGGCATTGTTTGAAAGAAACCCCTGTGGCGTCAGTTCGTCTCCATGTTCCGAACCGCGCTGAGCCACTGACGCGAAGCCCGAACCAATTTCAACCGCCTTCACGGCATTGATACCCATCATCGCACCGGCCAAGTCGGCGTCCAATCTCGAGTACACCGGCGCGCCCCATCCGACCGGCACGTGTTCGGCCACCGTCGTAATCTTGGCCCCGACCGAATCACCGGACTTCCGCAGCTCGTCCATGAATGATTCCAACTTCGAGACCAGATCGTTGTTGGCCGCAAAGAACGGGTTATCCCCCACGGTGGCCCACGTCTTGAATGGAATCTCGATCGGCCCGAGTTGGCTTAGGTAGCCGCGGATCAGAACCCCATGCTTTTCGGCAAGCCATTTTCTAGCGACCGCCGCTGCCGCCACACGTACGGCTGTTTCCCGCGCCGACGCCCGTCCTCCGCCTCGGTAATCCCGAATCCCGTACTTCTGCCAATAGGTGTAGTCGGCGTGGCCTGGTCGAAAGGTGTCGATCAGGTTGCCATAGTCCCGGCCCCGCTGGTCTTCGTTACGGATCAGCAGCGCAATCGGCGTCCCGGTAGTCTTTCCCTCAAATACGCCGGAAAGAATTTCAACGGTGTCCGATTCCTGCCGCTGCGTGACGTGGCGGGACGTACCGGGCTTGCGCCGGTCCAAATCCTTTTGGATATCTTCAGTGGAAAGGGCAAGCCCGGGCGGGCACCCATCGACGACGCAGCCGATCGCCGGCCCATGGCTTTCGCCGAATGAGGTAACAGTGAAAATTCTGCCGAATGTATTGCCGGCCATGAAGGCTACTCGATCAGATCCAGCTTGATGCGTAGTTCCTTGAGTTGCTCGGCGCTGACGGCCGATGGCGCGTCGGTCAGCGGGCATTGCGCGCGCTGCGTCTTCGGGAACGCGATGACATCGCGGATCGAATCGGCGCCGCCGAGCAGCATGATCAATCGATCGAGACCGAATGCGATTCCGCCGTGCGGCGGCGCGCCGTAGTCCAGCGCTTCCAGCAAGAAACCGAACTTCGCCTGCGCCTGGTCCTTGTTGATGCCGAGCAGGTCCAGAATCTTCAGCTGAATCTCGCTCCGGTGGTTGCGGATGCTCCCGCCGCCGATTTCGCTCCCATTGAGGACCATATCGTACGCCTTGGCCCGCACTTTGAGCGGATCGGACTCCAAAAGAGCCAGATCTTCATCCATCGGCGCGGCAAAGGGATTGTGCATGAACACGTACCGCTTCTCTTCCGGCGAATAATCGAGCAGCGGAAACTCGGTGACCCAGAGCGGCTTCCAGGCCGTCTTATCGATGAGATTCAATTCCTCTCCCAGCAGCAGCCGGATGCGTCCCAATACGTCATGGACGATAGCCGGCTTGTCCGCGCCGAACAGAACCAGGTCTCCCGCTTTGGCATCGGGCAAGGCGGCCGCAAACGCCTTGGCGTCCAGGAATTTGGCGATGACGGATTCCAACTGACCTTCCGCCGTGATCTTGAGCCAGGCGAGCCCTTTGGCGCCGAAACTCTTGGCTGTTTCTCCCAAGGCATCAATCCGTGTCCGTGACAGCGCCGCGCCGCCCTTGACGATCAGCGCCTTGACGATCCCGCCTTTCGCCGCCGCATCCTTGAACACTTTGAAGTCGCTCGCCGCACCAAAGGCCGTGACATCGTAGAGCGGCATGTCGAACCGGAGGTCGGGCTTGTCCGACCCATACCGTCCCATCGCCTCGGCATAGGTCATGCGCGGGAACGGCATCGGCAGTTGCACCCCGCCGGCCTCTTTGAAGATCGTGACGATCATCCGCTCCATCAGCGCCATGACTTGTTGGCGGTCGACGAACGACAGTTCAAGATCAATCTGGGTGAACTCCGGCTGGCGGTCGTTGCGCAGATCTTCGTCACGGAAGCAGCGGGCAATTTGATAGTACCGATCGACCCCGCTCACCATCAGCACCTGTTTGAACAGCTGCGGCGACTGCGGCAAGGCGAAAAACTGGCCCGCGTTCACGCGGCTGGGCACCAGGTAATCCCGCGCCCCCTCCGGCGTACTCTTCGTCAACACCGGCGTCTCAACCTCCAGAAACCCTTCGGCATTGAGATACCCTCTCGCAGCCTGTGCGACAGCATGCCGTATGCCCAGTAATCGTTGCATCTTGGGCCGTCGCAGGTCGAGATAGCGGTATTTCAGGCGGATGGCCTCGGTCACTTCGGCCTCATCTTCGATGACAAAGGGCGGCGTCTTGGCTTCATTCAGGATCTCAACCTCATCCACGAACACTTCGACCTCACCCGTCGGCAAATTGGGGTTCCTGGATTCATCCGGACGGGCCATGACCTGTCCGGCAATCGACACCACACATTCACTCCGCAATGTGTGGGCGGCTTTGTGGACGGCGGCATTGCGTTCGGCATTGAAGACCACCTGCGTAAGGCCGGTCCGGTCGCGCAAATCGATGAACATCACGGCGCCGTGATCCCTCCGCCGTTGGACCCAGCCGTTCAGCACGACCGATTGTCCCACCTGTGTCCTGGTCAACTCACCGCATCGATGCGTCCGCTGTTTCATCGTTATGCCACTTTCGCTTTCTTCGGACGGGCCCAGCCTTCACGTCGCACAGGCCGTTTGGGACGGCTGGACGGTTGCTCTCCCCGCTCGACCATCTCAACCCGCTCCTCGACCAATTCCCGCAACGCATTGGCTTCCCGGTCTGTCAGGAACCGGAATTCTCCAGAGCCAAGCCGTCCCAACGACAATGGCCCCATTTTGACCCTGGTCAAGCGAATCACCGGATGGCCGACCGATTCCAACATCCGCTTCACCTGATGTTTGCGCCCTTCACGAATCGTAATTTCCAGCCACGAATTCGCCTGCGCCTTGCTGATTTTCTTCACCTGCGCCGGACCGGTCATCCCGTCTTCGAGTTTCACCCCGCGCTCCAGCTCGCGAATCTCTTCATCTGTCAGCACACCCTTGACCTTGATCAAGTACGTTTTTGGCACGTGATAGCGGGGGTGCAGGAGCGCCTGGGCCAACTCGCCGTTGTTCGTGAGCAGCATCAATCCTTCACTGTCGAAGTCCAGCCGGCCGACCGGAAACACCCGGACCGACACCCCGCGAAGAAAATCCTTCACGGTCGGTCGGCCCCCCGGATCATCCAACGTAGACATGACATGTTTCGGCTTGTTCAGCAGCAGATAGACAAACGGCTGCGCGGCGGTGAGATGTTTCCCGTCCACCTTCACGTGATCGCGAGCCGGGTCGACTTTTGTTCCAAGTTCCGTCACGACCTTGCCATTCACGGACACTCGGCCGGCAGAAATCAGCATTTCCGCCTTCCGGCGCGAGGCGAGCCCGGTTCCGGCAATGAGCTTTTGGAGTCTCAGTTCCATTCTGACTTCTCCGTGAAGCGTATCTCGTATCTCGTCGCTCGCAGAATCAGAGCCGCCTGCGCTTCACGCTTCACGAACGACGCTTCACGCACTGCTATTCCCACTCAATGGTCGACGGCGGCTTGGAGCTGATGTCGTACACCACGCGGTTCACACCCTTCACTTCGTTGATGATGCGGCTCGACATCCGGCCCAGCACCTCGTTGGGGATCTTCGCCCAGTCGGCGGTCATGCCGTCCACACTCGTGACGGCGCGAATGGCAATCACATGCTCGTACGTTCGCTGATCGCCCATGACGCCGACCGTGCGGATCGGCAACAGCACGGCGAAGGCCTGCCAGATCTCGCGATACAGACCCGCTGCTCTGATTTCATAATCCACGATCGTCTCCGCCGCTCGCAGAATCGCCAACCGTTCCGCTGTCACCGCACCCAACACCCTGATCGCAAGCCCGGGACCCGGGAACGGCTGCCGCCAAATGATCTCATCCGGCAAACCGAGCTCCTTGCCCAACACCCGCACTTCGTCTTTGAAGAGTTCCCGCAGCGGCTCGATCAGCTTGAGCCTCATGCGCGCCGGCAAGCCGCCGACGTTGTGATGCGTCTTGATCGTGGCCGACGGGCCTTTGAAGCTGACACTTTCGATCACGTCCGGATAGAGCGTGCCTTGAACGAGATACTTGACCCCCTTCAACTTTTTGGATTCCGCTTCGAAGTGCTTGATGAACTGCCGGCCGATGATCTTGCGCTTCCGTTCCGGATCCGTCACGTTCTTAAGGCCGGCCAGAAATGGCTTCGTCGCGTCGAGGAGACGGAGATTGAGGTGCAGTTGCGAGGCGAACGTCTTCTGCACTTGTTCGCGTTCCCCCGCGCGCAACACGCCGTTGTCGACGAAGATGCAGGTGAGCTGGTCGCCGATCGCGCGATGCGTGAGTGCCGCCGCCACCGAGGAATCCACTCCACCGCTCAGTGCGCAGATGACGGGATCCTTCCCGGCCTGCTCGCGAATCTGCTTCACCGCCGTCTCGACGTACGACTGCATGGTCCAGGTCGGCTTGCAGCCGCAAATCTCATAGACGAAGTTGCGGAGGATCGTCGCCCCTTCCGGTGTGTGGGCCACTTCGGGATGGAATTGCAGGCAGTAGATCCGCCTCTTGCGATCGTCGCGTTTCATCGCCGCGACCGGCGAGTTAGCCGTGTGCGCGATGGACCGGAACCCCGGCGGCATCCGCTCGATCCGGTCGCCGTGCGACATCCACACGGTGGTCGTGCCGTTCTGCCCGATGCCTTTGAAGAGATCTTCGGCGTCGTCGATCCTGAGTTCGGCCCGGCCATATTCCCGGTGCGCAGACTTGGCGACTTCCCCGCCGGACAGATGCGTCACCAACTGCATGCCGTAACAGATCCCCAGGATCGGAATGCCTTGATCGAACAGTTCCTTGGCGACGGTCGGCGCTTTCTTCTCATAGACGCTCGACGGCCCCCCTGAGAGCACGATCCCCTGCGGACGATAGGCCAGGACCGTGGCCAGCGGAACCGTGCAGGGAAGGATTTGGGAATAGACCTGCGCTTCGCGAATGCGGCGGGCGATCAACTGGGTATACTGCGACCCGAAATCGAGGACCAGAATTCTATCGTGCCAGAGTTCCATATGACGTTAACCGTGCAGCGTTGTCCGTTAACCGTGGGGAAAATTGCCAGAAGATATCCGCTCTTGCGATTAACGATTCACGATTAACGTTGAACGATCTACTCCCAATCCATCCGGTAGTTCGGGGCTTCCTTGGTGATGATGACGTCGTGCACGTGGCTTTCGCGAAGGCCCGCCACCGTTTGCCGAATGAACGTGGCGTTCTGTTGCAGATCGGCAATCGTCTTGCAGCCGCAATACCCCATTCCCGACTTGACCCCGCCGACCAGCTGATACACAACGGCGGCCAACGGGCCTTTGTACGGCACGCGCCCTTCAATTCCTTCGGGCACCAGTTTCTGAGCCGCCCGCCCCCCTTGCCCGTACCGATCGCCGCCCCCGCGCTCCATCGCACCGATCGAACCCATCCCTCGATAGACCTTATAGGTTCTGGCTTGATACAGCACGGTTTCGCCGGGCGATTCCTCGGTGCCGGCCAACAAGCCTCCGAGCATGACCGCCGACGCGCCGGCGGCCAGTGCTTTGGTGATGTCTCCGGAAAACTTGATGCCACCGTCGGCGATCACCGGCACGCCGCTGCCGCTCAACACCTTGGCGCAATCCGCGATCGCGGTCAGCTGCGGCATTCCCGCCCCGGACACGATCCGTGTCGTACAGATCGACCCGGGCCCCACTCCGACCTTCACCGCATCGACACCCATCTTGAGCAGATCCTTGGCCGCTTCGGCCGTGCCGATGTTGCCGGCGATCAGTTCGAGGTCCGGATGCAGCTTCTTGATCATCTTCACGGTATCCAGCACCGCCTGCGAATGGCCATGGGCCGTATCGACGACGACCAGATCCACGCCCACTTTCTTGAGCCCATGCACCCGCTCCTCGGTGTCCGGCCCGACCCCCACCGCCGCGCCAACCCGCAGCCGGCCATGGGCGTCCTTGCAGGCGTGAGGGTACTTGATGCGCTTTTCGATATCCTTGATCGTGATGAGCCCCTTCAGCTCGAACTGTTTGTTCACCACCGGCAGCTTTTCGATGCGATGCTCATGGAGGATTTCCCGCGCCTTCTCCAGGCTGGTGCCTTCGGGCGCCGTAACCAGTTTCTCCCGCTTCATCACTTGAGAGACTTTGAGATCCATGCGGGTTTCGAAGCGCAAATCGCGGTTCGTGAGAATGCCCACGAGCTTGCGCCCCTTGGTGACGGGAATGCCGGAGATCCGGTACTTGGCCATCAGCGCATGTGCGTCGCGGATCGTTTGGTCCGGCGAAATCGTCACCGGATCGAGAATCATGCCGCTTTCCGATTTCTTGACCTTATCGACCTCCGTCGCCTGATCGGCCGGCGGCAGCACCCGGTGAATGATGCCGATCCCGCCTTCTCGTGCCATGGCAATGGCCAGCCGCGCTTCGGTCACCGTGTCCATCGCCGCGCTGAGCAGCGGAATGTTGATCCGGATATTGCGCGACACGAACGTGCCGGTTTCGACCTCGTTCGGCAGCACCTGTGACTTGGCCGGCACAAGTACCACATCGTCGTAGGTCAACCCTTGTCTCGGCTCTTTATCCAACATGACGCCTCCCCTTACGACTTGAGACGTTCCGGCAGCCGCCCTCCGTCAGCGACCGCTTCAGCCTCTTCCTGCAACCGCTCACTGCCCTCGTCAGCCGGCATGAATTGCTGCACCCGCGTGTTCCCGCTATCGACGACGAACACGCTGCCTTTCGTATCCACGGTGATCCCATAGGGAAAGTTGAACTGGCCATCGCCGTTCCCAAACCCGCCCCATTGCGAAATGAAGTTGCCTTCCCGGTCGAATTTCTCGATGCGGTGGTTGCCGGTATCCGTCACATACACGTCGCCCGCGCCGTCCACGGCAATCCCCCAGGGAGAACGGAGCTGTCCCGCCTCCTGCGCGAGCGGACTGCTGGCATGACCGGCCTCCGCGCTGCCGCCCCATTTAGTGAGCAGCTGAGGGAGCACGTTGGTGCTGGTGTCGAACTTTTGGATACGGTGATTGCCCATGTCCACCACGTAGACCGACCCGTCGCTCTGGTCCACGGCAATACCGCGCGGGAAATAGAACTGGCCGTCGCCGTTTCCGAAACTGCCCCAGGCCATGATGAACTCGCCGCTCATGTCGAACTTCTGCACCCGGAAATTCGCGCTGTCCACCACATAGACAAAGCCGCGCACCCGGTCGATCGCGATGCCCCAGGGCGCGTTGAACTGGCCCTCACCGTTGCCCCGTGATCCGAACTTCATCAGATAGCCGCCCAGCTTACCGTCGAACTTCTGCACGCGATGGTTATTCGTGTCCACCACCCACACATCGCCCTTGCCGTCACAGGCGATCCCGGTGGGATTGTGGAAGTTCGCGTTTGCCGCACCGAAGTTGCCCCACAAGATGATGAAGTTGCCGGCATTATCGAACTTCTGAATGCGATTATTGCCGTTGTCCGTGACAAACAGCGCGCCCTGCTGATCGATACACAGGCCGTACATGGGCGCCATGAACTCGCCGCCGTGCAGCAGCGACGCACCCCGGCCCGGCTTGCCCCACTTCGCTACGCAGAGATAGCCGGAGGTATTGACCAGGATCGTGGCAGCGGCGGGCGTGGACACGTTGTTGCCGACGTCCTTGAACCAGACATAGATGGTTTTCTGCCCGTCACCCGGCGACAGGATGAAGGGGACCGTCGCGCCGAATTTCAACGCCGGTGTCACGTCGACCCAGCCGGGCGTGCCGGCCATCGGCGTCAACGGGCTCTCCGACACGAAGTAGGCGCCCACGCCCGTATCCACGTCGTTGGCCGAGATCGTGACCACGACCTCCGGCGAGTTCGTCATAAACGCGCCATGGTTGATGACGGCGTAGGGGTTTTGCGGCGCCGTAATGTCGATGAGCACGGGCATCGCAGTGACTTCCTCCGACAGGCCGCTTTCGGTCCCGTCCTCAAACGAGGCCGTGATCGCGTAAAAATATGGCGTGTCGTTGGTCAGCCCCGTGTGCGTATAGGGATTGGTCACGCCTTCGATCTTGGTCGCGCCTTGCAGAGTCAGCTGGGGCGCCGTGCTGAAATAGAGGTTATACGAGACGGCGCCCGGCACATCCATCCAGCTCAGAAACACTTCCGTATCGCCGGCCTTCACCGCCACCGACCGGGGCGGCTGCACGGCCCCTTCTACCTGGGCCTGTGCCGGCTCCAGTTTGCCGCGATTCTGTTCCTCTTCGGTCGGCACATACTTCAGCACCCGGCCGTTGCCGCTGTCGACGACAAAGACACAGCCCTGCTTGTCCACCGCAATACCATACGGGAAGTTCAACTGCCCTTCCGTCTTGCCGCGATTGCCGAAGGAACAGAGGAAGGTGCCGTTGCCGTCGAATTTCTGTACCCGATGATTCCCGCTATCGACCACATAGACATTGCCCAGCGCGTCGCAGGCGATGCCCCAGGGGGACTTGAACTGTCCCGGCCCGCTGCCCTCGCGCCCCCATTTGGTCAAGAAGCTCCCGCGTGGATCGAACTTCTGGATGCGGTTGTTGCTTTCATCGGCCACATAAATGTTCCCGACGAAATCGACCGCCACCCCGCGCGGAAAGAAGAACGCACCGTCGAAACTGCCGTCGCGGCCCCACTTCAAGAGCGGCTGCCCGTCTGATTGGAACTTCTGAATGCGGGCGTTGCTGGTATCCGACACGTAGACGTTGCCCTCTTGATCCGTCGTGATCCCCCAGGGCACGTCAAACTTACCCATATCAGCGCCGCGCCACGCAAACCCGAATTTCCCCCAGGCTTTTTGGACGTTGCCTTCGAGATCGAACTTCTGGACGCGGTTGTTGCCGCTGTCCGCCACGTAGACCACATCGTCTGGCCCGACCGCCAACCCGCGCGGGTAATAGAACTGCCCCTCCTGCGAACCGGGTTCGCCTCCCCACCGGGCCAGGAACGTGCCCGCCTTGTCGAACTTTTGGATTGAATGGTTGTCGGTATCCGCCACGTAGAGATTGCCGTCCTTGTCGAGCGCGATGCCCGTGGGCGAGCTAAACTCTCCGTCGCTTACGCCTTCTTGCCCGATCGCCATCGCCAACAAATATGGGGACGGAATCGCCATGACCTCTTGCGATTCCAGGCTTTCGCCCTTTGGCGTCACCACCGTGACGACATAGTGATAGCAGGTGCCGTTGGCCAGATCGTCATGCACAAACGGACTCGTGGCGCCTTCCAAGCACGTGGCCTTCTCCTTCTTCACACCGATCACGGTCTTGAAGTCTTCCGCGCTCGCGATGGGGCGGGTCAGTTCGGAAAATTTGATCTGGACGCCCTTGGTGGTTTGGAAGTAGAGGTTGTAATACATCGCTTCCGGCACCGGATCCCACGTAATGGTGATACGCCCATTGCCCGCTTTCGCGTGGACGTTCGCCGGTGCAGAAGGCAGTTCGTCTTCTTCTGCGACCGAATCGCCGCCACCCCACTCACCCTGAAGTCCGTCAATAAACAGGCGGCGCCGGTCGAACCGAACATATTCATCGAACAACCATGGTGTCTTCACTGCTGGTACCTCGTGTAGCTGGAGCGGATCAATTCGAGAAACAACGGATGTTTCAAGGAGTTAGAAATGGATTGTGGAGTCTAGCAAAGCGCCGGAAAGAGAGTCAAGAAACGGCTGGAGCTGCATTGCTCGTAGTGGGTGACTTAGAAACGAAGAATGGGATTGTTGTGTGGCTGCGGGTACTCATGCCAACAGGTCAGAACCAACTTTCACTGAGGGAATAAGACGTTGGATATTTGTGGAAGAGGCTTCTTACGAAAGGCTACCCGGGATTGGGCACCGAAACTTTCTTCACTTTATTTTGCTTCTGGCCGTCCCGCCAGGCAATGTCTTGCCGATGCTTCGCGATCATCATGTTGATTTCCAATGAACCGGGACGCCGCTTCAATGATTCTTCAAAGTACCTGATCGCTTCTTCATACTGACCCATATCGCCATAGACATAACCAAGGTGGTAGTAGGCCTCCCAGTTATTGGGATCGAGTGGGATGGAGGCCTTGAGCACCTCGGCTGCGCGAGGGGATTGTCCAGCCCAGTTGAGCGCGTGGCCGTACTCCTGCATGTTGGTGTATATAGGGTGCTGTTTGACTCCATGTTCCAAAAATGGAAGCGAATCGATATAGCGAGAGGCTTGAACGAGGAGCTCGCCTGCAACCATCGCCGTCATCCAATCGGACGAATTACGCTCCAAGTACCGCTTGCCAGCCTCGATCCCTTCTTGCCATCGGTCATGCGTGAGATCGAAGTACAGCTTCAACTGCATGATCATGGTTGCCGTCGGGGCGAGCTTCAGGATTTCGCCTCCATACCAGCCCCAGTCCTGTTCGATAGCAGTCACTGACGGAATGCCGAACAAACCCTGCTTCATCGTGATGCTCACTGGTTGGGCTCCCCATAATTTCTGTTGCTCCCACCAGGTAATCAGAACCTTTTTCGGATGGTCAGGGTCGTCTCGATAACGCAATGTGACCCACGAATAGGGAATCGGAAGACCGGCTCCTTGCTTCCATCCTTCGGAGTCGATAATGGCTGCTCGGTACACCGGACGTTGGCCGTCGAGAATACCATTGGCGTACCAAAGAAGGCTTCCATAGACAAAACACCGAACAAGCAGGCTAGCGGAAAATTCGAGATTGATAAGCAGCCGCCTGACAGGATCCCACTTCGGCAAGGAACGGGCAAATTGATTCACGATCATCAATATGTTCAAGCTCAGCAAGACGATGCCAATGGCGGGAAGCGCCAAGAATACCCACGACCCTTGAAGTCGATACTCATACTGCATCCAGATGGCGAGCCCACAGGCTACAGCCGCCATACCGTACTGAAAGGTGAGTTGCGCCCAGAGGCGTGCGAATTGGTGACGAATCCAGTTTCTAGCGTTCATGTTCGCTGTGTTCGAGGGCGTTCACGACGTAAGGATAGAGCTGCATGGCGCTCTTGTTGTAGGGATCGCGCCGTAGGACATGTTTCAAGCAGGCTTCAGCATCATGATATCGGTTGGTTAACCAATATTGGCCGCAGAGCGATGCTCTGATTCCGATATCATCACCTCCGATTTGAAGCGCGATTTCGTATTCGTGGATTGAGTCAGCGTAACGCCTCTGTTGCGCGTAGGCGGCTCCCAAGCCACTGTGCGATTGAGGACGACGGGCATTGATGGCGATGGCGTGCTGGAAAGATGCGACCGCGTCATCGAAGCGTTCAAGAGAAATCAGGCTGTGGCCGATGGCGTCCAAGGTGTCCGGACTCGGTGGTTGGAGGGTCAGGACTACACGGTACAACCGAATGGCCTCCTCGTGCTTACCCAGACGTTGGTGCAGAGTTGCCGACCGTTCCAGCAGGTCTGTATTTTGGGGATCTTGGGCTAAGGCTTGCCCGACAAGGTCCAGTGCTTGAGGGTAATCGCCGAACCGATCGATGAGAAACGAGACAAGACCGTCACGATAGAACTCGTCGGAAGATGACGTCATGTAGGCTCCTTTCCACATCTGATATTCATTGAGCAAATCGCTCCCTCGATGTCGATATATGTTGGCGGCCCACCGATAGGCTTCGGGATTACGTGGGTTCACTTCGATCGCCTGAAGAAAATGAGGAAGCGCGGCGTCGTAGTCTCCTGTTTTTTCTTCCAAGACACCCAGAGTAATGTAGGCATCGTCGGTGCGGCTGCCTGCCTTGATGGCCTTGAACGCCGCGTCCTTGGCCCAAGACGCGTTTGAGGGATCGAAAATCCTCAGATACCGGTAATAATGGGCGAGCAAGCACCAGTGAAGACCGTCCGGCCCGTTACGTTTCAGATCACCGGCAGTCTGAAGCGCCCAGAGGTACGCCGTCACTCGCCAGCCGGCACTGTTATTGCGCAATGCCTGGCGTAGCCGGTCGATGGCCTTGTCGAAATTGCCGGATCGGCTATGGGCTACGGCACTGAGCAGGAGTGCATCGTAATGTCTATCGTCAAGCAAGATGGCCTGATCGAACGCGGCTGATGCACGCCGGAGATCGCCCTCTTCAAGCGCCGCTTCCCCTTGTGTCAGCCAAGCCTCGGCATCGTCGGGATGTTCGATCAGTCGGAGGTCGGTGAGTCTCGTGGCATCAGCAAGATGCCCTTGCAGCAGAGCTATGTACGCCGCATCGCCATTTTGCCACTCTCGCCATCCACCGTTTCTCAGGTCGGTTCGATAGGCCACCGCTGCAGCACTGTAACGGCCTGCTTGGTAATTGACGAGCCCTCGCACCCCGTCGATCGACGGCTGAAAGAGGCGATCGTCCATCGTGGTCAGCCGATCTTGAATGAAGAGGAGCACCATCGCCACGACAAAACCAAGTAGGACCCGATGATATTTGACGGCAATGAGCGTCACTTCCGCTAGCCGTGGGAGTTCCCACCATTGATTCGACGCCTGGTTGGAGTAAAGCTTGGACGACATTTTGATCAAGAGCAAAATCCCTAAGAACACAAGGGATGGCCGCTTCCAAGTGTAGCACAGGATTCCAAATGTGTCGGGAAGGAGGAACGGAAATACCCTCACTTTTCTGAGGACATGCACTGGGTCGACACGATAGCGCAGGACTGGCCGCGAATCTTCGATCCGCAGAAGCAGTTATGAATATGCGGGCTAGATTTGTTTGACCGGCTCGTCGAGGAGGGACGTGTCGTGGTCTACACACAGAGGGGCGCCCGCTTCTGCCGGCGCTTCGGACGGATCCGCACTCTGGTCGAACACAACCTGGACAACCGGGGCAGCGGTCACCTCGGCGAAACCGTTCGTCGTGAGCCGCTCGCCGTCGTCCATCGGCAGCATGGCCTGCTCTGATTCGCCCAGCTCCTTGAATTCCCGAAGCGGCGGCAACTGCGACAGATCGTTCAATCCAAAGTGTTCGAGGAAATACTTCGTGGTCCCATACATGATCGGGCGGCCCGGCACTTCTTTGCGGCCCACAATCCGCACCAGCTTGCGCTCCAAGAGCGTCCGCACCACTCCAGAGGTTTCGACCCCCCGAATCTCTTCGATTTCCGACCTCACGATCGGCTGTTTGTAGGCAATGATCGCCAGCGATTCCAGCGCCGAGCGTGAGAGCTTCGCCGTCGATCTCGATTTATCCAATCGCTTGATCCAGCCGGCATACTCCTGTTTCGTCAATAGCCGAAACCCGCCGGCAACTTCCGCCAAGCGGAGGCCACGGCCTTCCTGTTCCAACTCCTCGCCGAGGATCCGAAGCGCCTGGGTTACTTCGGCCTTAGTCACGTCGCCGATCACCGCCAGAAGCCGTTGCACTGACAGCGGCTCCGGCGACACGAACAACAACGACTCCACGATGGCCTTTAGCTCACGGGCCGCGACCGCCTGTGCCGCAGTGTCATCGTGTCCAGAGGGTTCGGCGATGTCAAGAGGGGCCGGATGCCCGTTCGACAGAGAGCCCGGTGTCTCCATATCCAACTGGGGCGATACTCCGTTCATTTCGTCAGTGACTGGGGTCATATTCCTCTCCATTCTACATCGGCTTCGTCGAGTTCGGCAGGGTCAGGCACCAAGGAGAACGACCGCGAGACAAGAATCGGGCCGAACGTCTCCGCCTGAAACACCCGCGCCACCCTTAGCCGGATCAATTCCAGCATCGCCAAGAACGTCACGATCACGATCATCCGGTGGCTTGCCGGCTCGAACAGATCGACGAACGATACCGAGTCTTTGCCTTCGAGCAGTTCAAGAATCACGTTCATCCGTTCCCGGACCGTGAGGTTGTCAGGAATAATTTCAATGAGCCGCTTCCCGGGATTGCGATCGAGAATTCCCTGGAGTGCATCGACCAGGTCGAACAAAGAGACATTCTCCAACGGCATCTCTTCGGGATTGATCGGCTCCGGCGCCGCCTGCTCCCGGGTGAACATTTCGCGCCACAACTGTTCCTGTCCATCAAGCTGACGCGCCGCTTCTTTATACGCTTTGTATTCCAGCAAGCGCCGGACAAGCTCCTCCCGCGGATCGGGCCCGTCTTCCTCATCCTGAACCGCTTCATCGGGTGGCAGGAGCATTTTGGATTTGATTTGGAGCAGGGTCGCCGCCATGACCAAAAAATCCCCGGCGACGTTGAGATTGAGGTTCTTCATCGCCTCAATGTATTCCAAGTACTGGTTGGCGATGAGAGCGACCGGAATATCGTAGATATTGATCTCGTTCTTCTTGATCAGATGAAGCAGCAGATCCAGCGGCCCCTCGAAGTTTTCGATGCGAACCTGGTAGGGCAATTCGGTCTGTTCGTAGCCGTCGGCCTGAGCGTCCATGGCGGTCGTTATACCAACTTATTGGGGTACCCGGCAAGCCGCAATTCTATATGTAGGGGAATGCAGACAGTGCTACTTACTTTTCAAGATATAGCCGACAAGCCCGGCGGAGGCGAGTAATAGTAGAGCGGTTAGTCCGTACCGCCTGAAGAACATAGCCGGATCATCCCCCGGCTGCTCTTGAATCACTCGTCTGGTTCGGATGAAAATCGGCGGCTGATCGAACCGCGCCCGCGCCAGATCGTCCGGTTTCTTGAAATCCGCATCGGAAAAATCCACCGAGCCAAGGAACTGCCCCCCGGCAAACACCGCCTCCTCTTCAAAAACCGAAAACGTAAAGAACGTGTCCCGGCTGAAAATGGCATCGGGGAAAGCGGCCTGCCGCATGAATCGGCTCCCGGAAAACCCGGTTCCGGATCCGAACCTCGCCCGTTCAAACACAGCGGGCTGTTCAAATGTCACTTCAAGCCATTCCGCCGTACCATCGAAGAGCGCACCCGTGCAATCGACCGCCCCGCGAAACATGGACCGATGAAACCGTGTATGCGGCCCAAATCGAGTCCCCTGACATCCCAGCCCTTGCATGAATCGCCCTTGCACAAAGTACGCTTCTTTCTGAAACACGGCCTCGGCAAGCTCAACCGGTCCCTGGAAGTGAGACCGTGACAGATCGACACCGTCTTTGAACGTCGTTCCGTGAAAGTTGACGGGCCCCTCGAACTGAAGTGTCCCGGTGGACGACCGGTGCCGCACCGCTCCCAACACCACGGACTCGCGGATCGTCAACGGGCCACGAACCAGGCGTACCTCCTGTGTGCCGGTCTGTTCCGGTTGGTCAGACCCGATGCGGGTGCCTCCTCCAACCGTTTGTGCCGACAACCGGCCGAAATCCACATCACCGCGAACGATTACGCCCGTCAGATCAACAACCTGCCCTTTCTTGAGCGATGCCAGAATACTCGCGCCATCGACCGCATGGATTTCCCGTTCCGCCTGCGTACAACCGGACGGAAGTCTCTTGACCAGCGCGCCTCCTCCTTGACTGACAGATCCTTCGACCAGACAGGCAGCGGTGACTTCGGCACCCGATGCGACAATAGTCCAGCCAAGCCAGAAAACCAGGCCCCAGGCCCTCGTGTGATGTCGTGGACGTTGTGTCACGGATGCCGTTATACGAACCGCCCGTGGGGAAGGCAAGACCGGTTCACGATCGGCAGAACAACGAACGGCCCGTAGACTCGGTCTCCCATCGATACAGAGTCGTACGGGCCTGTGAGGCAGGAACAGCCGTCAAGACAGAGGCGATTAGGCAATGCGCCGTCTGAGGTCAGTTATTCCGATAATCGTCGCCGTCGTCCAGAAGATCTTCGGACTTTTCAATGATCTCGTCGCCATCCTCGTCGTCGTCGAGGTCCAATTCTTCTTGCACATCTTCCTCGAGATCGCCCTCCATCTCCAATTCCTCTTGGGCCATCTCTTCGTCATCAAGATCCGTTTCCCTTGGCACAACGGGCGCTGCCGCAGCCGCCTTACGAGGCATCGTTTCTTCCGGAGCACTTGCTTTCGCCGAAGCGGGACGAGCCCCTCCCGACGTTGAAGCAGCCTGTTTCTTTGCAGGCTTCTTGACCGCTTTCTTGACGGCCTTCTTCTTGACCGCCTTCTTCTTGACCGCCGCGCCCTTCTTGGCTGCTTTCTTGGCTGACTTCTTGACGGTCTTTTTTTTGGATGATGCCGAAGGTTTCTTCTTCTTCGCTTTGGTTGCGGCCTTCTTTTTCGCCATGCCCGGTCCTCCTCCTTAATCGTCGCGGCGGTCCGCTCACGAATTTGTGGGCCACCATCTAGCATGAACGAATAGGCTCTTGCAACATCCGCCATGATTATGTCTGCCAAGAGTACGTCGTCTCTTTCGTGGCCCTTGACGCCCAGGCCTCACTGTTGAGCAGCCCGGCCGGCTCTTGAATCGTCCCATCAGCTCTACTCAGTCGATTCCATTTCCGTGATAAGATTACCGTTCAAAATTGATGGAGGCCGAATCCTCCATTGCTTTCCTGACTCCTATGTAATGAATCGATGACCCTCTGAGGAAGGTGGCCACGATGTACCCGGTGCTGACAGCGGCCCTTCTTGTGTTCACCGTCGCGACCTGCGTCTGGTCCTCGACAGGAACCCCGCTGTACACACAGATTGTCATGGAAGACGGCTCGCCCTATTACGTGCCGGTCACCGCCACCGTGGCCAGCGGCAATCCCGTCCGCTGGGACAATCCCACACCGACCCATCACACCGTCACGCACAACGGCTGTCTGGAAGAAGGCGCCTCGTGTCTCTTCGACTCGGGGGCAGTTCCACCGGGATCTCAATTCACGATTCCTGGGTTACCGGCAGGCCGTTACCCTTACTACTGCCGGATCCATCCCATCATGCGAGGCATGTTGGTCGTCACGGACAGTCCACCGGCTCCATCGCAGCTGTAAGCATTCCAGCCTTGCAGAACCGCCGACCGCTCTTGTAGGCTGCACACCCAACAGCGCCAGCCGGCACTATGAAACCCGTCGTTGCCCCCCAAGAACCGTTGCCCCTGACTGAAGCGACGCTGCATCTCCTTGCCTGGCGCATTCCCGATCTCGTCACCTACCAACAGGCTGACGACGAATACTGGTTCGCCCCGCTCGATGATACGCTGCCGTTGGTACGGCTCAACAAGACCGGTGTGGAGATGCTCCGTGCCATGAATGGACACACCACGGTCGCCGTGCTGATGGAACAATACGGAGACACAATCTGCGGCCCGGACGGCCAGCCGGGCCGGTGGCACCTTGAGCGCTGGGCCACACCGCGTTACTCGCTCTGCTACTACGGCGCAAATCCGCCGGGAGGTCACCGGCACAAGGCCAAGTGGGATCTCCTGCTGCAACAGATCCGGGAAGGCTGGTCCGGACAAGACGGATTCGAGGGGGAAGACCATTTGGAAGAGTTCCACGTCCATGAGCTGACACACAGTCCCGAAGACGACGAACACTTCGATGTGATTGAGACCACCGTCTCCCACCTGTTTCGCGAGCCGACCGACGTCCTGCACAATCTGACCTACGGCCGGCTCCTGATGCGGCAACTCCGCAAACTCGGCTGGTTCAATCCCAAACCAAGAGTGCTACTGGAGATCGGCGGCGGATTGGGCTACGTCGCGCGTGAACTGGGCAAGGAACTCCTGCCGTTCGAACGGCAATCGATCATCTACATCTCCCTCGACATTACACACCCCTTCCTGAAACTTCAGACGAAGCGCGCCAAAGAAGGCGGCTGGGGGGGAGTCGGCACGAGAGCCAACGCCGAAACTCTCCCGTTTAAGGACAACTCCGTCGATCTCGTCATCGACAACGAGAACATGGCCGACATGAC
>DCZO01000003.1:28044-28198 GCA_002331335.1 Nitrospira sp. UBA2082
CGCCGGTGAAGCTCCCCGGCCATACCGAGTATGAGGTGCAATATGGTCACCTTCGCCAGGCTGTCCGCTGGCTGGGTTTCCAAGAACGCTATCTGCCGCTCCCTCAATTTCTTGCGATGAAGCCGGACACCAAGGTGCTCTGTACCGGCGCCGC
>DCZO01000003.1:28505-57441 GCA_002331335.1 Nitrospira sp. UBA2082
AGAATGACCACATTCTCAAATCGAGGGCGGTGCTCGGTCAATGCGCGCAGTACAGAACCACCCAGACCACCCTCAGCTAAGAGAAGAAGAGAGATAGATCGTAAAGCATGAGTTGCAAGGGATAGCAACCTTTGGACAACATAGATGTTCCCCGCTATAATTCCACCCATCATGAGCACGCGATCCTCTGTGCGCACAAGAACCCCTAAACGTGGGCGAAAAATCTCCTCCTCACTCAAGGCAAGGAAGCCTCGCCCCGTGTGGGAAGAAATCTTGCGCATCGCCCGGACTATTCCTGAGCCTGACCTCCACAAACTGCCCACTGATCTCGCCGCTCACCACGCCCACTACCTGTAGGCAGCCGCGTGATGCAATAATTCTTGCGCCGATCTTACGGTTTTACGCGGAGCATCTGCGTGGGGACATCGCTTAACACGAGCAGACGCTGATCGTTGGTCAATAAGGTTGCTTCCAGCGCCAATGCCGTTGCGGCGACAATAGCGTCCGGGAGCTTTAGCCCGAATCGTTTCCGAAGATCTACAGCATGTAGTTTGACGGACTGGGTCAGGTCGGTAACGGAAATATCTTCCACGAACGCTCGCACCCGTTGTTCCTCAGGAGAACTCAGACCCGGGTAAGCGAGCAACTCCAGCTCCGAAATCACCGAGATGGCATAGGATCCGGAAGGAAATGGATCCGCAAGACGGCCGCCGAGAAAGTAGAGAATGATATTGGTATCGAGCACAAAGCGGGACACTATCAGGCCCACTCGTCGCGCAAGCGACGTTGGTACGCGACGGGATCTTCCGATAAGTGGATCATGCCCTCATGTCGTTGAAGCTGCTTGATCCCATCGGTTCCGTCCGTTGTGCCTAACTGTTGTTCAATGCGCAGCCATTCCTCGTAGGGAATCAACACCCCGACGGGCCGCCCTTCTTCGTCAGTCACAAGCTGTTTGTGAATCGCGCTCATTGGATCACCGCTACAGACGCCTCATTATAATCAACAGGAGTTAAAAGAGGAAGCATGGGCTCACTTCCACCAGGACGTGGCCGATCCCGCCTGGTTCGGCCTGCTGGACTTCAAGGTGCTGCTCTTGGAAAAACCCGGCGGCGCGCCGAAAGCCCAGTTCACGGAGAACAAAGGCTATCGGTGGTATTCGCAGAAGTGAGAGGCTGAGGGTGGCCTGAGTGGTTCCCTGTGCTCGCTGACCGCGCACACAAGAATGACCACATTCTCAAATCGTGGGAGGTGCTCGTCAGGGGCAATGGCGCGTCTCGGCGCGCCAAGGGTTGGGCGGGTGAGAAAGGGCGCGCAGAAGAGAACCACCCAGGCCGCCCTCAATACTTCGTTGTTCTTCTCAGCCAGCAGCTTCTTCAGGCTGCGAATTCGACTCGAATGGTTCGTCCCAGACGCGCTTCAAGGGTGATGAGCATCTCCAAGCTAAACCTGTCCCACTTGCCGCGCACGAGGTCGGACACACGGGATTGCGCGATGCCAAGACGCTTGGCCGCTTCGGCTTGCGTCAACTTCTGCTTCTCGATATAGAGACGAAGATCGCTCATCAAGTTAGAACGCATTTGGAGCACAGCCGCTTCAGCCGAATCGAATCCCAGATCAACAAACACATTGCCGCTGGACTTCGTCGTTTTCCGTTTCATGATCGATCAGGCTAGCAGTGTACGTTAGTCGCTCTGATGTCAAGTCAAGCAATGACCACGGTCATCCTCAACATTTGCAGCGAAAACCGTTCACGAGAAGTCCCATGCATACATTCAGGTAAAAACACTGGCCGGCTGGATGACCAAGAGACCGTAATTGCTTTATAATAGCAACCCGCACCGAAACACACCACCGAGCGTGGTCAGTCATGAACCTCCTGACTCATTCAGGCACCATAAAAAGATCCTGCCACTCTCAGGAGACCGCCGCACCTCTGGCAACTACTAACCCACAGGCAAGAGGGAGAGTTATGAATCCGTTGGGAACCTTGTGTGTCATTACGGCAGCGATTATGACAATGGGATGTGTAGGACTATCCAGTATCGAAATGAGTACAGCTGACCGCGCGCAGATCAAGTCGGTGGCGATTCGTGTCGACAGCAAGCTGCCGGACATGTTCTTTCATGATCAGCGGAAATCCCTAGCTTTCGCCGGTGGCCTGGTGGGGGCCCTTGTGGCACAGGCGATGTCGAACGACCCCAAGGCCCAGATCCTCGCGACAATGGAAAGCAACAAGATTGATATCCCCACGATCGTGCGATCTGAGTTTTCAAAGGCCATGCAGACTCAACGGGATTTCCGAGTTGTAGAGTCGTCTACACCGGCCGATGCGGAAATGGTGCTATTCGTGAACGTCTACGGCCTAGGCCAGGCTAACGGTTTCAGCAGCCGCCTCTATCCCCTACTGAACCTCAGTGCCAGCCTGAAGAGGCCGGATGGAACGGTCGTATGGCAACGAACGGACCATCTAGGGCCTCTAAACGAAGAAAATTTCATCGGGGCTACCTCCGACGACTACATTAGGACTCCAGATCTACTACGGCAGACCTGGTCGAATGCCGCAGAGATTGTCAGCCGAATGCTCGTGCGCCGATTATAATCACAACAGTAGGTAGAGTGCCCCGTGAAAGCCAGGTCTTATATTCACACATAGCGTGACCCCAACTCAGGCCTTTCCCATTCTGTGATCCGCCTCGCCAGATCGATCAGCACGCCTTCGCGTAACCCCAGATCGCTCACCCGACATTCCACTTCGCTCAGCGTTTCCATGATCGTTGGAATGGTGCGCGATTGGTCGAAATCCCCTGCCCCCTACCTCTCCTGTTTACACCTTCGCTCCTGGCGCTCTCCACTGCAGTACGCACACGATGGAGAAGCCGAGCCAACCTAGCAGACCACTCCCAAGCAGGAGCGCCGAAACAGGCAGGGTTACGCGACCGAGTTCCTCGGAAATGATAGGGGTTCCCAAGACCTCCTCGACCCCGATCAATCCAAGCATGAATCCCACAAACAAGAGAGGTGGAGTCAGGGCCCAGCCGCCGTATCGGATCAGCGCTGCGGGTCGCGTGATCGCGCCAGACAGAACCCTCCCTCGTAAGCTCCGCCATGCCCAGGCTTGTAAGACGACAGGGCCAAGCAGGAGTAGAAGAAACATTTCAATCCATTTCGAGCTTGTAAAGATTCATGGCCACTATGTGGCCTACAACACGCCAGATCGCAACAACCACACCCTCTGCGACACCGTCCCAGCCTGCCCCTACGCATACACGACAGCTCAAGCCTCGGTCCGGGATGTGATGGCCTCGGCTACAAAAGCTTATCGCATCCTTAAGCCAGACATGATGATGACCCTCGTCTTATCCATACTTACCCGCCAGATCGATCAGCACGCCTTCTCGCAGCCCCAGATCGCTTACCAGACATTCCTCTTCACCCAGCGTTTCCATAATCGTGCGGACGATGATCGCCCCGGCGGCGATGACTTCTTCACGGTTCTTTTCCAATCCTGGAAGCCCGACCCGCTCGGCTTTCGTTCGGCTCAGCAATTGCTCCTCCAGTTCGCGAATCGTCTCGATCGTGAGCCGGTAATTGTGAATGCGGGCCGGTTCGTAGGCAGGCAGTTTCTGCGCCATCGCAGCCAGTGACGTGATCGTCCCGGCTGTGCCGACACAGGAGCAACCGGCCGGTCTCGGCATGGCAGCCGCAGCCCGTTCGGTTTCTTGCCGCACCCACGCACGGGCCTGCTCAATTTCCTCTGCCGCCGGCGGATCGTGATGCAAGAGCCGCTCACACAGACGGACGACGCCGATATTCATCGACTGCACGATCGGCTCATGCTCAGGCTGATCCAGGATAAACTCCGTGCTGCCGCCGCCGATGTCCAAGGCCAGGATATCCGTAACACCGGCGGGAAGCCCGGAGCGGATGCCCAGGAGCGTGCGCCTGGCCTCTTCCTCGCCCGTGATGATCTCGACGTCGAAGCCTGATTCGTACTTGACGCGATCCAGAAACGCCTGTCGATTGCTGGCGTCGCGCACGGCGCTCGTCGCCACGACCACGCAGGCGCTGACCTGATGGCGATCGATCACACTACGCCACTCCTTCAGGCAGGCGATGACGCGTTCCATGGCGGCGTCATTCAATCGCTTGTCGCGATCGACGCCCTCGCCCAGCCGGAGAATGCGCCGATCGGACTGCAGCTCTGTGAGTGGACGTCCGGACGTCAGATCGGCGATGAGCAGGCGGCAGGTTAACGTGCCAATGTCGATGCCGGCGAGGCGGAGGGTGGAGGGCGGGGGGACCTTCATTCTTCGTTCTTGATATCCTCCATCTCGTCTTCCAGTTTCTTGCGGGATTCCTTGAGTGTTTGCACCTCGCGCACCAGCCGGCCTATCTCGGCATCGTACAGTACCCGTTCGGCTGTCTCTCCCTGTTCTTTCATCTCGACGGCCCGCTCGCCGACATCTTTGTAGAGATCGGACAGCTGCTGATCGAGCTTGCGGAGTTCCAACCGCATTCGAAGCAGCTCCGTCTCTTCGAGCGCTCGTTCGGCGGCGTGTGCCGTTCCGAGACGCAAGGTCGCGATCCCGGTCCGCAAATCGTCTTTGAGTCGCTGTAATAAGCCCATTGGACCCTCTGAATAACAGGCTGACAGGTCTCAAGCTGACATCCGGAACACCAATTTTGTCAACCTGTCGCTTGCACGCCTGTCAGCCTACGTGCTTGTCAGCTCTTTCAACTAATTGACCCCAGTTCCAGCTTTTCTTTCCACTTCCGCAACATCGCGTCCCGCAACCCCTGATGTGCCGCCGCCTTGAGGCTTGGATCCTGTTTCAGCAGAGAAAACGCCTCCAGCCTGGCCTGCTGCAGCAAATCCGCATCGCGCACGAGGTTGGCGACGCGAAACTCCGGCATGCCCCATTGGCGGAATCCAAAGAACTCTCCCGGTCCTCTGATCCGCAAATCCTCCTCGGCGATCACAAATCCATCGTTCGATCGCACCAGTGCCTCCAATCGCTCCCTCGCCGAAGAGAGCGCGTCCGCCGCCTCGCCGCCGGAATCAAGTACCCCACGCCGGACTCCTCCGCGCCCCACACCAGCCGCCATGAGGAGACAGTAGGACTGGTGACTGCCGCGTCCCACTCGACCTCGCAACTGATGCAACTGAGCCAACCCGAATCGTTCGGCATGCTCGATCAGCATGACGGTCGCATTGGGGACATCGACGCCGACCTCCACCACCGTCGTCGCGACGAGAGCCTGGACCACTCCGGCCTTGAAGTCGGCCATCACCGATTCCTTCTCCGCGGCCTTCAGACGCCCATGCAACAGCCCGACACGGAACTCAGCGAGCTCTCCCTGTTGCAGCTGTTCGGCTCCCTGGATCGCCGCCTGAAGATCCGACTTTTCCGACTCCTCAATGAGCGGATAGATCACATAGGCCTGCCGGCCGCTGCGCAATTCATCGCGAAGAATCTGGTAGCCTCGCCGCCGCTGCGCCTCGGTAAAGAGGAACGTCCGCACCGGTTTTCGTCCCGGCGGCAGTTCATCGATAACCGACACGTCCAGATCGCCGTACACCGTCATCGCCAATGTCCGTGGAATCGGCGTGGCGGTCAACACCAACATGTCCGGCTGATACCCCTTGTCGATCAGCGTCTTCCGCTGCAGCACACCGAACTTATGCTGCTCATCGACGACGGCCAACCCCAGGTTCTTGAACGCCACTTGTTTTTGAATCAACGCATGGGTGCCGATGGCCACGTGAATCTCACCGGCGGCCAGTTGGGCGATCTGGGTCTTCTTGGCCGAGGCCCTGTCTCCTCCCCTCAGCAACGCCGCCTTCAATCCCAAGCCCTCAAGTATCCCGGACAGGTTTCGATAATGCTGCTCCGCGAGGATTTCCGTCGGCGCCATCAGCGCCGCCTGATAGCCGGACCCGCAGGCCATGACCACGGCATGGAGCGCGACGGCGGTTTTCCCGGATCCCACATCGCCTTGCACCAGCCGATTCATGGGCCTGGGCGCCAGCATGTCGCGGAGGATCTCCCGAATCACCCGATCCTGCGCGACCGTGAGACGGAAAGGCAACAGCCGACCCAGTTTCTCCAAGAGGGGGGTGCGCGGATTGAACCGCAGCTGTTTCGGTTCGCTCTGAACGGATCGTTGCCTGGTCGCCAACGCCATCTGGAGCAAGAACAGCTCTTCGAACGCCAGCCGCCGATGCGCCGGCGTCTTGCCCTGTTCCAACAGCCGGCCATCGGTTCCGGCTTTGGGAAAGTGCACGTCCTGCAGCGCTTCGTGAATCGGGATCAGCCGCTGGCGGGCCCGGAGTGGCACCGGCAGCTGGTCGTGCAACTCCCGCGCATGGGTGTGCAACAGGCTTTTCGCCAGCACCCGCATCTGGCGGGACGTCCAGCCTTTCGTTTCGTGATAGATCGGCACGATCCGCCCCACATGCAGCGTCGATTCCGCGTCTTCTCCGATCACCTCATACTGCGCCACCTCCATTCGTGGCACCATCCACCCCTGGCGCCCGGCGACCACGCGCCCGCTCATCATCACATGCTTCCCGATGGTGAGCACGTCTTCCAGATACGGTTGATTGAAGAAGACGACCTGCATCCGGCCGGTCTGATCTTCAATTCCGACGTCGAGCACCCGGAGACGCCTGTTCTTCGCTCGCTTGGCTTCGCATTTGCTGACGATTCCGCAGATAGAAGCGGCCATGCCGGGGACAAGATTGCCGATGGGGGTCATCACCGACCGGTCCTCGTACCGCCAGGGCACGGTCCAGAGAGCATCCTCGACCGTTTCCACGTTCAACCGCCGTAACAAGGCCGAGCGCGCAGGTCCCACCCCCTTCGCAAAACGGATAGGCACGTTCCAGAGACCGTTCCGTTCTGGCCCATCCGAGTGATGTCCGGGAACAGCCGGTTCACCCTCCTCACCCGATGACACCGGCAACTCCGGTGCAGCGCCACGGAGCGACTTGAGGATCACCGCGGCGGCCTGCAACCGTCGCCGTTGTTCAGACACAGGCAGCTCTTGCTGGAAATCAATAAACAGATCACGTAGCGATACCAGGCGAGCTTCAATGGCTTTGGGATATACCTGATTCGCCAGCGCGGCGAGCACCTGCGTGGAAACGAAACCGCCCAAGTTCTTCACCGTATCCAGATGAGCGCACTCGTCCCGCGTCGCGAACTCGATCGGACGTGCGAGACGCTCCAACCAGACGTGAAACGGGGTTGCGGAGCCCGACTCTAAGGGAGTCTGCATGTCGCGACGGATCGTAGCACAGTGTTCGCCCCCCCTCAATGACGGCCCGCCCGTTTCGGCGGATTGCTTGGTCAGCCTTGCCTCGGATGCTATGCTTCCTGGAGAGCAGCCCATGTATCGACGCAACATCACACACATCCTCGTCCCGATGGGATGGGTGTTGGCACTGCTCATCGGTTACCATCTGTTGGTGAAACCGTCCATTCAAACGGTTTCAGCGCCCACCGAAGTCATCGAAGCCGTTCCCCCTCCTCCTCCACCGCCCACAGCGACTCCTCCTGTCGCTGCGACGACCTCGGTCCGCACGCTCGACCACACCGCTATTCCGAATTCCCCACACGACAGGATGTTGGAAACCATCCGTGACGAAATTGAAAAACGCAATCTGCCGCTCGCAGAAACCCAGCTGACTGCGCTGCCTCCGGCTCTGCTCGACAATGCGCGAATCAAATCCTTTGTGGCCGTACTCTGGAACAACCTGGGCCTGCAGCAAGAACAGCTCCACGGCACACAGGCTTCCGTCAAGGCGTTCAAGAAAGCGGCAGCCCTTGACGACTCCAACCCCGTCATTCTGATGAATCTGGTCCATGCCTACTGGGAACAACGGGACCCGGCATTGAATCAAGACCTACTGGAGAAATTGATCCGGCTCGCTCCTGAAGAACCGTTTCCACACTTGGCGATGGCCGACATCCTACAGGAGCAGGGCCAACCCGCCGAGGCGGCACAGCACCTGGCCCACGCCGCCGATCGTGTCCGGAAAGACCAGACCCTGCAACCGTATCTCGCCTCCATCACCGAGAAACTCCACCACATGGAATCGGTCGAATCCCGTATGGCAACCAGAAACAGCACCCACTTTACCGTGAAATTCGACGGAGCAGAGGACCACGGAACCTGGACGACCGTCCTGGACATTCTCGAAGATGCATACCGGGAAATCGGGCAGAAGTTCGGACATTTCCCTTCCAAGCCCATCGTGGTGGTGCTCCATACGAAGGAGTCGTTTCAAGGTGCGACCGGCAGCCCGGCCTGGGCCGACGGCCTATACGATCCGACGCTCGGACGCATTCAGGTCCCGACTCAAGGAGCGACGACGGATACGAAATGGCTCACCAATGTGCTGCGTCACGAATACGTTCATGCGCTGTTGCACAACTACTTAGGATCGAGCACCGGAGCGCTGCCCACATGGCTCAACGAAGGCTTGGCGATGCAATGGGCTGGGGATGACTGGCCTGAGATGAATCAGGCCATACGGGAAGATGTCACGGTGATTCCGTTGAATTACCTCGAGGGCTCCTGGGGAACATTACCTTCCGATGCGGCAACACTGGCGTATTTGGAAGCCGCCTCTGCCACACGCTATCTGATTGACCGGTGGGGCATAACACAAGTGAATGAACTCTTGAAGGCATTCAAGGCCAGGGCGTCAGTACCGACGGCCATCCAAAACAAATTGTTCGTATCCTACGAGCAATTCCATCAACAGTGGCTTGACAGTTTCCGGCAGAAGCACTCGTAACGACACGAGCGTTCCTATGAACCGGATGACTCATGGGGCGTAGCGGCGGTCAGATTTCTTCGGAGGCGGCGTCCTGCGTGATTGGGCCGGTCCAGGCCGGAAGCAACTGGGCCTGATCGTCATCCACGCCTTGGCTGTCTTCCTCGGCCGGCCACTGCAACACCTGATCTTCCCACAAGATCGTCCGGCCGTCGCGGCTGAACATCCTGACTCGAAAATCAAACGTGTCGGCTTCCTGCAATGCCTCATCAGCTGGATGAGCGGCGATCATCTTGCCCTTCGCGACACCCTTACCATCGGTGGAAAATTCGTCTTCCCAGACCACTCCTCCGGTCGACGCATCAAATGCGCGCAACAAGAAGAGCGGCTGCCGTGCATCGGCTTCAGCGCTATCGACCTTCATCACGACGGCACGCCGGGGAACCAGGGTAGAAATCGTGTGCCCCGGTCTGCTCCCTTCATTGGGGGTAAGATTGAGCTGGCCCGCCCACTGAAACTCGCCTGTCGTGGCGTCGTAGACACGGAGCATGAAATTTGACAGGTCGGTCGCCCCCAGCCCCACTCCACCCGCGAAAATGCGTCCCTTCGAAGCATTCGTTCGAGCGGCGTTGCGGTCTTCCTTAATACTTAATTCATAGACGTCTTCGGATAACACTTCCCCCGACACCGCATCGTACACTTTGACCGTGATGGTAGAGTCGAATTCGTTTTGATAGCCAAAGCCGGCCGCCACGATCGCCGCCTTATCCAATTTTGTCTCGGCTCCCGTCTGGCCCCACGCCTGGCCGCCCACCAACGGAAGACACAAGACCACAGCGGCCACCCAGGAGGAGACGGCCATAGACCGGTTCTGATACGCGCCCGCTCCCGTGCAATGACGATGTCCCGAAAGAGGATTTCGATTGGGAGAGGGAGTTGCTGACGGTTCACGCAGCAGGGACAACCAGTGAATCAGCGGCATAGACCCTCCTCAAGGCTTGGATGCATCATGCAAGAGGTCGGGGCCGCCGGTAAATTCCCCCACTGTAGTCAGTTCCCCCCCCGAAAGGAGGGGCTGCACTTCGACAAGCCCGTACCATTGCGGGAGGTATTTCTCCGGTCTATAGTCTCCCCATGAAACGAACTGCGTTGCTCACCCTGTTGGTAGGAATCGTGGCCGTCGGGTTGGGAGCCCTGACTGCCGGACCGGAACCGGTCACGGCGCGGACCCAGCCCTGGTGGATCGGCTTTCTGGTGCTCACTCCACTGGGCTTGGCAATGCTGGTTTGGCGGGGATTTTGGTGGGCCGCGATGGCCTGTGTGATGTATGGGACCGTCGGATTGGCACTTGATCTGGCGACAACCATACAGATTCTCACGAAAGACCAGGAGACAGGCCCGTCCTTCCTGAATAATCTGATCAGTGGCTGTTTGAACTTCCTCTTGATCCTGTTCGGCGGGCGTTCGTTTTTGGAGGTGACTCAGGCGCCAACGCCTCAAGAACCCCGTCCTCCCAATCCTCCGTCGCCTTCTTGATACGGAGCAACTTGACCCGGTTAAACCCCGCATCACTCAGCCATCGTTTCACCTCCGACGCTGAATAGGTGTCGCCGCCTGTTGTAAACAGCAGCATGGACACGGCGAAGAGGCTCGCATCCGCGGGAAACAACCCTTCACGGTCATGCAGCAAGGCGTCTTGGATAATCAGTCGTCCGCCTGGCGCCAAAGCCGCCAAGGCACGGCGGAAGATCGCCTGATTGTCCTCCGGTGAATAGATGTGCAACACATTGGAATACCAAATCACGTCGTACGTGCCCGGAATAGCATCCTTTGTAAAATCAAGGGGAAGATAGGACAACCGCCGTCCCGCCTTGTGAGTTGCGGCGACCTCTCTTGCTACGTTCAACGCAGCATCACGGTCACAGACCGTAGCCCGCAGCCGTGGATTCTGAGCCAGAAACGCGAGCGCATAGGTAGCGGGACCTCCTCCAAGATCCAGCAACGTGTGGGCCCTCCCGAGCTTCACCTGCGCCGCAATTGCGGGTGCAATCTCCAGCGTACGGTGATGCATGGCCCATGTGAATCGCTTCCGCCACTCGGGACTATCAGGAACATCGTGATCAATCGGCAACCCGCTTCGGATGGATTCCGGCAACCGGCACCAATCATGCCAATGGGTCTTGATCAAATCCAAATAGCCGCCTCGATAGGCCGGATGGTCAGCATTCAGCTCCGTACCCCCCAATCGCGTGTTCTTGTACGTCGCTCCTTGTTTGAGGAGAACTCCGGCCATGGCCAGATTCCTGCAAAGAACGGCAAGCCCCCGCTCGCTGACCCTCAGTTTCTTGGCCAACTCCGGGACCGTCCAGATTCGATGCCCAACCACCGTAAAGAGGTCCAGTTCCAACGCCGCCAGCAAGACCACCGGCAACCGATACGCCGAGACTGCGTTACGAAACCCGTCGAACGTGGTAATCGGCCGCCTCATGCCTGGCCGCCGATCTGTCGGCAACACCACCGAAGGAGATCTTCCACCTTGGCGGAATTCTGGATATCCATGAGTCGCGTAAACGTCACCGCAACAAACTCGTCGTTGATCTCCGTCTCTTCCGCGAATCCGGATTGTACGAGCAGTGGTCGAAACTTCGACACCGCGGGCTGGAGAAAATACTTGGCCTGCTTGGCAACTTCGTCAGTTCCCAGATCCTCCGGCGTCCCATCCGACATCAGCGCCATCACCTCGTCCATGGCCAGACCATACTGGCAGACCACCGCACCGTCCGGTTTGACCTCTAAAAGCCAGCCGTCCGGCCCGAGATCCATGATCAACGGGCCACCGGACTCCAATTCATTGAACTGGGGAAAGGTCTGCATCAGCGAGGAACGAAGTTGCTGCCAGGCGGGTGAGACAGATTCGGTCATACATGGACCTTCAAATAGGTTGCCGGCTATGATGCGCTGCCAGACGGTCGCGCAACACCGCCAAGCGTCGCGTATTTTCATCGAGCTTGGGCAATTGGTACTTGCGATCCATCTCGACAACGAGCGCCATCAGGTCCGCGGCCTCTGGTATCCGATTGGTCTCTTCGAAACATTGGGCCAGCACGTATCTTGCCCCGCCCGCACGGAGTTCGTCACCGGACCGTTCGGCGATCGACAGGCTGGTCTGGCAGCAGGCGATCGCGTCATCGTATCGCTGTTGAATGAGGAACGTGCGTCCGATCATGCGCCAGGCGTCCGCCATACCGCCCTGATTGGCGAGTCGCTGCATCAACCCAAGGGAACGTTCATAATACCTGATCGCGTCGTCGAACTGGCCGGTCTCGCGCGCCACCAGGCCAAGATCCGACAACAATACCGCCTCAGCCGCCTCATCACGTGTTTTTCTGATGAGATCGAGCGCCTCCAGATAATAGGCTCGCGCCCGGTCCCATTCACCGGCGTCGGCCCGCAGATTGCCCAAATTCGCCAGCGTCGTGCCAATGCCCCGCTCATCTCCGAGGATCTTCTGCAACTCCAAGACCTCTTGATAATGAGCCTGTGCCGCGTCACGGCGGCCGCTCACCGCGCAGATATTACCGAGATTGCCCAGCGTCGCCGCCAACGCCCGTCGGTCTCCGGTCAGTCGATCACACTCCAATGCTTTGGCATAATAGGCATAGGCATCCGTATAGTGCCCGCGCGAGAAGAGGTCGTTGCCTTGGCGATTCAATTCTTCGGATGAGCCGTTGCGCAGTGTCATGGCGCTCCATCTAACAGCCGCACAACCGCCGACTTGCCGCCGGTGAGAATCGCGGTGCCGTCTCCGACGAGAAGACTGTCGAACTCGTACTTCAGAAGCCGGCGGAGTCCCTCCTTGGCCTTCGCCGCATCGGCGTACTTCTCGGCGGGAAGCAGACTCACGCTTCCGGCCGGTTTGCCGATCAACGCATCCCCAACGATCAGCACACCCTTCCCCTGCCCCTGTTGAATAAACAACGCCGACTCGCCAGGTGACTTCTGATCTTTCAGCCGAATCACCCAAATGCCGCCCGGCAATAATTCCCCGTCCGTGTAGGTATGTGTGGGGTTCAGATCCATCTGGGGCGCGTCCGCCTCAGGAAGGTACAGGCGGCACGCGAACTCCACTTGGCACGCCGCCGCTTCCCGTGCATGGTCCCGATTCGTCACAATGATGTAATCGACCGGCCCATGACGCCGAATGAGGGATTTCGTCTCGGCTGTCATCGGAGGCGGATCTATCAGGATTGCGTGCTCACCGATCGTCAGAAACAGCCCGTTGAAGTCAAGCTGCTTTTCCTCTGAAAACCACGACCATTGCCAGATGCTGGGCAGAAGTTGTTTCATGGGAAGATCCTCAAAGAGCCGGGGACAACCCTACAGCGCCGCGACGGCGTCTGTGACGACCTTGGTCACCTTGGCAAGAATTCCAGCCTCGTGTGGCAAATCGATGATGTCGTCTTCGGACACCGTGATGAACTTTCGGTTCTGTCCTTTGGTCAGCGAAATCAGGAACAGGCTGTTTGACGGCGTGGTCGGAATGACCACCTGTACCGCTCCGTCCACTCCCTTCACGACTTCCACAAACTTCTGTTTCCCTTCCTCTATCTCATCCATCGTAGCCGTCTCTCCTTACGATCGCGTTCCTCACCGCCGGTGACTCCCCGATCCTGCTGCCTCTACCGCCAGACACAAGCGACCACCGTTGAATTCAACTTCGTTGAGTTCCCGCATCAGCAGATGTCGCATCCTAGCACGGTGATTTTTAAGCGGGCAACCGAAGGGAGCAGGAGCGAATCTGTCCGGGGCTCAACCGTCATGCTGGTTGAGCATGTCTTGAAGGTGCTGCTTGGCCTTGCCTTCGAATCGGACGAACTCGACGCCGTATCGCCCGTCCCGTTTCCATCGAACGATGGCAAGCGCGACATCGATCGGGAAGCGCGCCCCGGAGAGTTCGACATGCAGACAGAGATGGGCTCCGATGGCGAATTGGACGTCGCTCACGATCTCGCCGCCCCCGATCGTGAGATTGGTCAGGACACCTTTCCCGGTGACGTTATCACTGGTGAACGTGACATGATAATTCACCGGCACCCTCGACTTCGATCGTGGTCTCATGCTCTCGGTCCCCTGTTTCTTGGTCAGCGCGCCGGTTCGAATAAGCCCAATTGCAGTTCTTCAGCGCGGGTAAACGGAATGGGATAGTGCTCCGTAAAACACGCGTTGCAGTAATGCTCGGGGGCGCCCGGCACCATCTTGAGCATCCCTTCGAGGCTGAGGTAGGCCAGACTATCGGCCGTGATGTACTTGCGGATTTCTTCGGCGGAATGGTTGGAGGCGATGAGTTCTTTCTTGGTCGGCGTATCGATTCCGTAAAAACACGGTGAGACGATCGGCGGAGAACTGATCCGCACATGAACTTCCTTGGCCCCGGCCTGGCGGATCATCTTGACGATCTTTCGGCTGGTCGTCCCACGGACCAGGGAGTCGTCCACCACCACGACGCGCTTTCCGGACAAGACTTCGGAGACAGCGTTCAGCTTCACCTTGACACCGAAATGGCGAATCGACTGTTCCGGCTCGATGAACGTCCGCCCGACATAGTGGTTCCGGATCAGCCCGGTCTCGAACCGGATCCCACCGCCTTCCGCATAGCCCAACGCAGCGGGTACGCCGGAATCCGGCACCGGAATGACGATATCCGCCGGCACCCAGGATTCGCTCGCCAGTTGCCGTCCAAGCGCTTTGCGTGTCGCATACACGGCGTTCGCGCCGAAGATCCGGCTGTCGGGCCTGGCGAAATAGACGTACTCGAAGACGCACATCGCCTGGTCTCTTTTGGGAAACGGCCGGTGGCTGTCCAAACCCTGATCGCTGATCACAATCAGCTCACCGGGTTCGATTTCACGGACATATTCCGCGTCCAGCAAATCGAAGGCGCACGTCTCCGACGCGACGATCCAGCTGCTGCGCACCCGTCCAAGGCAGAGCGGCCGCAATCCATACGGGTCGCGCGCGGCAATAAGGCCGTTGTCGGTCAAGAGCACGACAGAGAACGCGCCGCGCACTTGATTGAGTGCATCCATCACGCGCGCAAGAAACGAGCCGGCTTTCGAATGCGCGATCAGATGGATGATGACCTCGCTGTCCGACGTGGATTGGAAGATCGCGCCGTAGGCCTCGAGTTCGTTGCGGAGCACCTGGGCATTGATGAGATTGCCGTTGTGCGCCAAGGCCAGATTGCCGAGCGCGAAATTGACGGTCAGCGGCTGCACATTCTTCAAGTCGTTGCCGCCGGCCGTGGAATACCGATTATGGCCGATGGCCATGTGTCCGGGAAGTCTTTCCAGCGAAGCCTTATTATAAATGTCTGCGACAAGCCCCATGCCCTTTTGCACACAGAACTGGTTTCCATCCCCCGACACGATGCCCGAGGCTTCCTGTCCACGATGTTGGAGCGCATAGAGTGCAAGATAGGTGAGATTGGCGGCCTCTTCGTGGCCGAAGACCCCGACGACCGCACATTCTTCGTGGAACTTGTCCGGCCCCTCAAGGGAACGGTGGAAAGCAAACGGCGACACGATCGGAAGTTCCCTCTTGGTTCGAAACTGGTCCATAGGTCACCGCTTCACGTTACGCCTGATACAGTGTTCGTTCGATCGAGAACGCCCATCGGTCATAGAGCACCGCCACCGGCACATTGATCACCGTCGCAGCCGGCCGCTCGCCTTCCAGCGAAATAACCAGCCGGTCACCGGTGACAGATCCGATCACCGCCGCAGGCACACCGGCCTGCCGCGCACAATCGAGGATCGCCTGCCGATGGGCCGGTTTGGCCGAAAGCACCACCCGAGACTGGCTTTCGCCGAACAGCACCGCGTCTTTTCGAAACCGGCCCAGCGCCAATGTTACCACAGCGCCCAGCGGCCGGTCTGGCCCGGACATCGCGCTTTCCGCTAATGCGACCGCCAGCCCGCCGTCCGAACAGTCGTGCGCCGATTGCACCAACCCACCGCGAATCAGTGCCAACACACACTCATGCAGCGCCTTCTCCACATCGATGTTCAAAAACGGCGGTGAGCCTTGCTCTCGCGCCTGGATAACTTTCAGATATTCCGATCCGCCCAAGTCTTCGCGGACCGCTCCCAGCAGAATGATGTCGTCGCCTTCCGCTTTGAACCACTGTGTCATCGCCTGATCGGCTTGCTCGATCAATCCCACCATGCCCAGCATCGGCGTCGGATAGATCGACAATCCGTTGGTCTCGTTGTAGAAACTGACGTTTCCGCTCACGATCGGAACCTGAAGGCGTTCACACGCGTCTTTCATACCTTCGATCGCCAGCACGAATTGCCACATGATGTCGGAGCGTTCAGGATTGCCGAAATTCAAGCAATCCGTCAGACCGATCGGTTCGGCGCCGGAACAGACCAGATTGCGTGCGGCCTCGGCCACGGCCAGACGAGCGCCCTCGTAAGGATGCAGCATGCAATACCGGCTGTTGCAGTCAACCGTCATCGCCACGGCCTTGTTCGTGCCCTTGATCCGAACCACCGCCGCATCCGATCCGGGCCGGACCATCGTATTCGTCCGCACCATATGATCGTACTGATGATAGACCCACCGTTTGCTCGCGATCGTCGGTGCCCCCAAGAGAGACAGCAGTGCGGCATTGGCGTCTTTCACATCGGGAATGAGGTCGTAATTCAAATTCGTCAGCATGTCCTGATACGCCGGCGGCGCATACGGACGTTCATAGCGCGGGCCGTCCTCTGCCAACGCCTTCGCTGGAATCTCCGCCACGACTGCCCCTTGATCCTTTACGCGCAAGATCCCGTCGCCGGTGACGTGTCCAACCACCGCGACATCCAGATCCCACTTCCGGCAGATGGCCAGGCACTCGTCTTCCTTGCCGGCCTTTGCCACCATGAGCATCCGCTCTTGCGACTCCGACAGCATTAACTCATACGGCGTCATGCCCGGCTCGCGGCGCGGGACATGCGTCAGATCCAGCTCGATGCCGTTCCCTGCGCGCGACGCCATTTCGCAGGAGGAACTCGTCAGCCCGGCCGCCCCCATGTCTTGGATACCGACCAGCAGATCGCCAGCCATGAGCTCCAGACAGGCTTCAAGCAGCAATTTTTCTTGAAACGGATCGCCCACCTGTACTGTGGGCCGTTTTTGCTCCGACTTGTCATCGAACGAATCGGACGCCATCGTCGCGCCGTGAATCCCGTCGCGTCCTGTCTTTGAGCCAAAATAGATCACAGGATTGCCGACCCCCGACGCCGTCCCGCGGAAAATCTTGTCCTTGTGCGCAATACCCAGGCAGAACACATTGACCAAGGGATTCAGCGAATAGATGTCGTTGAAGACGATCTCGCCGCCTACCGTCGGCACGCCCATACAATTGCCGTATCCGGCAATGCCGGCCACGACGCCCTTCATCAGATGTCGATTTTTTGCCGTGTCCAGCCCACCGAACCGAAGCGAATCGAGCAGCGCAATCGGCCGCGCCCCCATCGTAAATACGTCCCGCAGAATACCGCCGACACCCGTCGCCGCCCCTTGATAGGGCTCGATGAACGAGGGATGGTTGTGCGACTCCATCTTGAAGACCACGCAGAGCCCATCGCCGATGTCCACGGCGCCGGCATTCTCGCCAGGCCCCTGCACCACACGCGGCCCGGTGGTCGGCAGCTTCTTCAAATGGACGCGCGAACTCTTGTACGAACAGTGCTCTGACCACATAACGGAAAACATGCCAAGTTCCGTCAGATTCGGCTCGCGTCCGAGAATCTCGATGATTTTTTGGTATTCCTCGCCCGTCAGATTGTGCTGGGCGATGAGATCTTTGGTGATCAGCGGCATGCCGGCCTGTATGACGCCCTAGCGGTCAGACGAGCACACGACGACGGGAAGAGTTCGATATCCGGAGGGCTTTGTTATCACGCATGCCTGCCACAGTCATGAACGTCGTGCCACGTGACCGGCGAGGCGCAGGGCCTGCGCCTCGCCGCATCCGCCAGTGTGATTGACACATCCCGATGCTGTTCTACTGCACTTCCACTTTCACGGAGGCTTCAGCGGCTAACGTTTGGTGATCCTTATCCGCCGCAATGACCTTGATCTCATGAGCGCCTGGAGACATGCCTTTGACCGTCCCCTTCCAGCCCTTCTGGTATTCTCCATCCACGAAACAATGGGCATGCGTCGCATCGCTGCCCTTCGTGAGCTCGTACACAATTTCGACATCGCTCCCTACCTTCGCCCCAGCTGCCGGACTCTTGATCGTAAGCTTGCTGCCGTCATCCTTCGCGGCCCACGCATCGACCCCGGCACCCAACGCCAATACACCGACGATCGCCAAGACTGCACCTACACGCTTCATCTCACCCCTCCTCAGTAATGAATTAAGAGATTAAGAGTACAATGCGACCTGAATAAATCAACGCTACACTTTACCTCGACCGCCGTCCATCTTCAATCCGCCTCTCGCAGATTTCGTTCCGCACCCTATCCGCTGACCAAATTGACATTGAATTGCGTTTCAATACGATCGGGAAACTGATTCGTGAGCTCGACAATTTCGCCTTTGGAAATTGTCCTGCGAGTCCTGCTGCCGGACTCACGAAGCCGATTCGTAGAGACCCCGCGGCTCTCCAGGCACTGGACGGCCTTGCGGCCTCACTCCACCTCGATCGTGACCCGAGCTTCGGCAGCCATGGCTTCGTGATCGTGACTGGCGGCCACGATTTTGATCTCGTGCGTTCCACGAACGAGCCCCTTGACGACCCCGGAAAATCCCCGCTGGTACTCGCCGTCCACATAACAATGGACATGCGTCGCGTGAACCCCCTTGGCCAATTCATAGCGGACTTCGACAGAATCCCCTTTGATGACGGCTCCCGGCAAAGGACTGAGTATCTTGATCTGCGTTTCAGCTGCATCCGCGGCCCACACGCTCCAATGGATGCCCGGCCCGAGCAGGCTGATCATCAGAATGGCCACACAGAAACGAATCAGAAAACACCCCTCACGTGCTCGTTCCGTCTGAGCCTGACCGACGACCCGCACGACCTGGGTATCCAGCGATGAGTTCACCGTCAAGCTAGGGCCTTGGCCCTTCCCTTCTTCGCATTCATCCCCTCCACCATCGACGCAAGGATCAGCCGCCCGTCTTCGTTGCCCAGCACAGATTCCGCGCAACGTTCAGGATGCGGCATCAGGCCGAGTACATTACCAGCGGCGTTGCGGATGCCGGCGATGTTGTCGAGCGAGCCGTTCGGATTCGCCTCCGGCGTCACCTTGCCGTCCGACGCGCAGTAGCGAAAGACAATCTGGGCATTGGCCTGAAGGCCCGCCAGCGTCACCGGATCGGTGTAATAGTTCCCATCCGCATGGGCGACCGGAATCTTCAAGACCTGGCCCGGCTTGCAGGCACCCGTAAACGGCGTGGCCGCATTCTCCACTCGCACAAAGACATCATTGCAGATGAAATGCAGCGACTCGTTCCGCAACATTGCCCCCGGCAACAACCCCGCTTCGAGCAGAATCTGGAATCCGTTACAGATGCCCAGCACCAAGCCACCGTCAGCGGCGAACTTCTTCACGGCTCCCATCACGGGCGAAAACCGCGCAATTGCACCGGTTCGCAAATAATCGCCGTAGGAAAATCCGCCGGGCAAGATCACCGCGTCGAGTCCCGCCAACGAAGTCTCCTTGTGCCAGACCATCGTGACATCCTGTCCAAGCACGTCTCGAAACACGTACTGACAGTCGTGATCGCAATTACTGCCAGGGAACACGACAACGCCGATGTTCATATCACCTCACAGAGCAGGGGCCGGATCATCCGTGGTTTGTACCGTACGCTATCAGCCATCAGCTCCTAAACTAATTCGCACCGATACTCTTCTATAACCGTATTCGCCAAAAGCTTTTCACACATAGCTTTGACCTCAGCCTCAGCCTTGGCCATATCGGTTTGGTCAAGATCCAATTCCATGTACTTCCCAACGCGCACGTTCGCCGCGTGTTTGAACCCCAGCGAGTCCAGCGCATGTTCGATGGCTTTGCCCTGAGGGTCCAGAATTCCCTGTTTCAACGTCACATGAATTTTGACTTTCACGACTTGCTCTCCTGCTTTCTTTCGGCTTCACTCAACCGATCCACATATCTCTTGATCCAGAAGATCACGGCAATGGTGAGCCCGCCGCAAAACACCAATCCGACGAACGCCCACCGCCAGGGTGATTCATTCAGCCGATAGGCCATCATGCCCACAATGGCCGCCCAAACCACTATCGAGGCGACCAGGCCATAATTCAAATACGCCCGCAGCATCGCTCCTTCCCTTCTCTCTCTTCCCCTCCTTCAAAGTTGACGGAGGGTGGGCTGGACTTCAGGCGACTTGCACGGAAGCCCCAGCGGGTGGCGGCGAACGGGCGCCCTGACGCGCGCAGCGGGGGTCCCTACACCGGGCGGGGGTGCGAGCACGTCAGGGCTGTTCGCCGACAGGACCCGCCCCCTCATCCACACACCCGCTTCAGCACCTCCTGGTACGCCTCCTCGATCTTCCCCATATCCTTTCGAAACCGGTCCTTGTCCATCGATTCGCCGGTAGCCATGTCCCACAAGCGGCAGGTATCCGGCGAAATCTCGTCGGCCAGGATCAGTTTGTTGTGATAGACCCCGAACTCGAGTTTAAAATCGACCAACTGCATCTTCCGCTCGGCGAAGAAGGGCTTCAGCACCGTATTGACTCGATGAGCCAATTCCCGCAGCTCACGCAGCACCGCCGGCGTCGCGACGTTCATCAGGCGAAGATGGTCGTCATTGACCAACGGATCGCCGAGCGCGTCGTTCTTATAGTAGAACTCGACGATTGCCGGTTCGATGGCATCGCCGACCTGCAACCCCAGCCGCTTGGCCAAGCTGCCGGCCACCACGTTGCGCACCACGACTTCGACCGGCACAATGGTGACTTTCTTGGTCAGCATTTCCCGATCGCTCAGCCGTTCCAGGAAATGCGTCAAGACCCCACGCTCTTCAAGCAACTTGAACAGCCGTTCCGACACCTTGTTATTGACGACGCCCTTATTGACGATCGTCCCGCGTTTTTCGGCGTTGAACGCCGTCGCGTCGTCCTTGAAATACTGGACAACCTGATCGGACCGCCCAGCCGCGAAAATCTTCTTGGCTTTCCCCTCGTACAACATCGGTCCAATCCCATCCATAGGCTCTCTCCAACCGAATACGCTACTGCGCGAGCGCCTCGATCATCTCATCCAGCGACTTGATGGTGCCGATCAGCGTAGGATGGCCGAATTGGCGTGTGTACTGAAACTCTTTGACCTTCTCCAGGGACAGAATCAGGCCGTGAAAATCTTCCAGCTTGGACGTCTCAAAATAGGTGATGAAATCCAGATCGTCCAATCCACTGGAGTGATAGAGCTTTCGTTTGACCGTTTTGAGATACGGCAGTGTCGCCTCCGTATGTTCCTGCATCATTGCGGCGCGCTTATCCTGATCCAGCGCCCACCAATCCGCACTCTTGGTGACCGGAATCACCACGGCATACGGCTTGGAACCCGGCTCGCTGACCACTTTTAAGTCTGCCTTCAGCTGATCCGGGAACCCCGGTACGTAATTGGCCTTCTTGGTTAGGCCATGCATCAGTCCGGCCCCTTTTAGGTACTTGCCGAAGGGGCTGTTCTGAAGATCCACGAGAAACTGTTGAGTGTCTCGAAGCTCCGCGGCATGTACGCGGAACATGAGATCGGCCTGATCGGACAACCCGCGCAACAGATAGAGATCGATGGCGATTTTCTCCCGATGTTGCTCGACCACCCCTTTGAGCAAAGTCAACTGGCTGATCCGTGTTGCCTGGTCTTGCTTCGTCCAGGTGTCACCGAGACTGAATAGAGCGAAGGTGCCGTAGACTCCCGGCTCCGTCAGCAGCTTCTCCCGATCAGCGGATGCTTCCGCCAGGAATGGAGCAGCGGCCAATCCAACACAAACGCAAAAGACCCCTAGCAGCGACTTGGTCCAAAAGGCTATTGGATTCATAGTGAGACTCCTGTGCCCGGCCGTGCAACGATGCCACTCCGGATGCTATTCGAACGGGTTTTTCCGCACTTGGCGGCTAGAGAAGAGGCTTCTTGAGGATCAACGCGATGAAGGGTTTCCCACCTGCATGTTGGCCTGTTAACGCTTGCAGCAAGGCCCAGCCGTTCCGCCCATACGCGTTGGCCTGCATTTCGAGTTGACTGCGAGCGAGTTCCCTGGAGGACGCGTCCCCCTCTGCTGAGAATTCGGCCACAACCACTTTGTAGTCCACACTTTTGACCGCAGGCGTTCTGGTAAAGATGACGAAGTGAAGCACCAGCCCCCCCACGGCCGGCTGTTGTGCCATCAACGCATCCCAACCTTTTTGGCCAGCTTCGTTGAGGCTCTGCTCCCACTTGAACGGATCTCCGGACAGCACGATGCTGAATCGTTCGCCGCCAGGCGGGACTTGAGACCACACCAGAACCGGCGCCACGATGAACAGAACCGTCAGGGCAGCAAGAGAACGAGCCAATTTGCAGGCCATGTGCGTCCCGCTCTTCGAAGAGCTGTAATCCTACGCCCATCCCCCCTCCCGATGGCTACCCCTCTTTATAGGTAGCTCCGGATATGTGCTTGCTGCCAGGCGCCCGCTATCCACACCTATACCTTTTAATTGGAACGATTCGGCCTTGTCCCTGACGATCTGAACACCCGTTTATAAATCCGATCGAGGTGCCGCAGATAATATTTTGGATTGAAGCACGCCGCGATTTCTTTCTGTTTGAGATGATGGGTAACAAAAGGATCCTTGCCCGCTAATTCCTGAAGGCCGCCTGCACCCTGCCAGGAGGCCATGGCGTTTCGCTGCACCGCTTCATACGATTCTTTACGCTGCGCGCCTTTCTCAATGAGCGCCAGCAACAACCGTTGCGAATAGACGAGGCCTCCCGTCAGTTCGAGGTTCCGCCTCATGCGATCCGGGTAGACGACCAGATGCTTGATGAGATCCGTCACTTTGGACAGCATGTAATCGGTCAGGATCGTGCTGTCCGGCATGATGACACGCTCAACCGAGGAATGGCTGATGTCCCGTTCATGCCACAAGGCCACATTTTCCATCGCCGCCAGACTGTTGGCGCGCACGATCCGCGCCAGGCCGCAGAGGTTTTCGGAGACGATCGGATTGCGCTTGTGTGGCATGGCGGACGATCCCTTTTGGCCTTCGGAAAAATACTCCTCGGCCTCCAGCACTTCGGTCCGTTGGAGATGCCGAATTTCCGTCGCGATCTTTTCGATCGTGGCCGCGAGGAGCGCGAGTGCCGCCGCGTAGGCCGCATGCCGGTCCCGCTGAACCACCTGATTGGAAACCGGGTCGGCCGCCAGGCGCAGTTTCGAACAGACATACTCTTCGACATCCGGCGCCTGATGCGCGAAGGTCCCCATCGCCCCGGACAGTTTCCCGACGGCGATTTGCCCGCGAACGTGCCGCAACCGCACTACATGGCGGCCGACTTCCTCATACCAGATGGCCAGCTTGAGCCCAAATGAGATCGGCTCGCCGTGAATGCCGTGCGAGCGGCCGACCATCACCGTCCGCTTGTGCTTCAACGCCTGTTTCTTGAGCACAGCACGCAAACCCTCGACACCGTCCAGGATCAGATCCAGCGCCTCGGTCATCTGGATCGCCAGCGACGTATCGACGATGTCCGACGACGTCAGCCCCATATGCAGGAACCGGTGTTCAGGACCGACCGACTCCATCAAGGACTCCAGGAAGGCAATGACGTCATGCTTTGTGACTTTTTCGATGTCCGCGATGCGCGCCACGTCGATCTTGGCCTTCTTACGGATCTTCGCTGCCGTGCCGCGCGGGGCTTGTCCCGCCCGTTCAAATGCCGCGCAGGCTTGCAATTCGACTTCGAGCCAGATCTCGTACTTATGTTTCAGCTCCCAGATGGCTTTCATCCGGGGCCTGGTATACCGGTCGATCATTGACTTCCTCGTCGTTCGTATCTCGTGAAGCGCCGCTCGTCAGACCAGGGCTGAATGCGCCTTGCGGGATACGCTTCACGCTTCACGCTTCACGCGCGCGGTCTCTTTGCGCTTAGCTTCCAACTTCGGCTCGGATGCCAGAACCTTGTCCAACACACCGTTGACGAACTTCGACGCCTCATCGTCGCCGAAACTCTTGGCTAACTCCACAGCCTCGTCCAGCGTCACCTTCGCCGGCACATCGTCCATCCAAAAGAATTCGTACAGACCGGCGCGTAGAATGTTGCGATCAACGATGGGCATGCGGCTGACTTTCCAATTTGTCGCATACTTGGCAAGCACGGCGTCGATCTCCGCCTTCCGCTGCAGCACGCCGGCCACGATCTGTTCAGCAAAGGCCTTCGTGTCCTCGTCGACCTGGAGCGGTTTCCAAAACTCGTCCAGCCAGAGCCCCGGCTTCCCGTGAATGTCGTACTGAAACAGAATCTGCATGGCTTTTTCGCGGGCCTGATGGCGACTACCCATAGAAACACCGCTGACAGGATGCAGGCTGACAGGCTGACAAGATGAAGAGCTGGCAATGCTGAATCATTGCTTTCTTTTCGCTCTCGCCAACCCATTCCCACTTGTCAGCTTGCTGCCTGTATCCTTGTCAGCCTTGATCACCCGCATCACCGTCACCATCTCGATCGCCACCTTCGCCGCCTCCCCGCCACGGTTGAATTTGGTCGGGTCCGCCCGTTCGACCGCCTGGGCCACCGTCTCCGTCGTCAGCACCCCAAATACGATCGGCACCCCGGTATCCAACGCCGCTTGACCGATCCCGCGACTCACTTCTGCACAAATGTAATCGAAATGTGGGGTGTCGCCCCGGATCACCGCCCCCAGGCAAATCACCGCGTCGAACCGACCCGATGCAGCTAGGGTTTTGGCCACCAGCGGAATCTCAAACGCCCCCGGCACCCTCACCACTTCGACGTGGTGATCTTTGACGCCGTGTTTCGTCAGACCGTCGAGACAGGACGACAGCAGTTTGCCCGTCACGGACTGGTTGAACTTCGCGGCGACGACTCCGAACGTCAACCCTGCCGCACGGTGAAATCGCTTGCTGGTTTTCATTGCCACACAGTTGTCATGTCACAAGTCCGCACGCCTTTACGTTGGCGCTGACTGACAGACGTTCAACGTTAGACTTTCTTCAGAATATGCCCCAGCTTCTTCTTTTTCGTCTGCAGATATTTCACGTTCGCCGCGCGGGGCGAGATCTCGATCGGCACCCGCTCGACCACGTTCAACCCATAGCCCTCGATCCCGACAATCTTGCGCGGATTGTTCGTGATGAGCTTGATCTGGTGCAAACCGAGATTCGCCAAAATCTGCGCCCCGACGCCGTAATCCCGCAGATCAGCCTTGAAACCGAGCATCAGATTCGCCTCGACCGTATCGCTGCCCTTGTCTTGAAGCCCATAGGCCTTGATCTTGTTGAGCAGACCGATCCCACGCCCTTCCTGATTCAGATAGAGCAGCACGCCACGGCCCTCTTTCTGGATGGTCTCCATCGCCGCATGGAGCTGATCGCGACAATCGCAACGGAGAGAACCCAGCGCATCCGCCGTCAGACAGCCGGAATGCACCCGCACCAATGTCGGCTCTCCACTGTCCACGCGCCCCTTCACCAGCGCGATGTGTGTCACCCCGTCGATTTGATTCTCGAACGCGATCGCTTCGAACTCACCGAACGTCGTCGGCAACTTGGCGCTCGCCATGCGGCGCACGAAGGTTTCCCGCCGCATGCGGTATTCGATGAGCGCCTTCACGGTCACCATGGTCAGCTTGTGGGCCTTGGCGAATTTCGCCAACTCCGGCACTCGCGCCATCGTGCCGTCTTCGTTCATGATCTCGCAAATGACCCCGGCTGGATACAAACCGGCCATCCGTGCCAGATCGACGGACCCTTCCGTCTGGCCGGCGCGTTTCAATACGCCCCCCTGTTGCGCCTTTAAGGGAAAGATATGGCCGGGACGCGCCAGGTCGCTTGGTTTCGATTTTGGATCGATCGCCACACGAATCGTCGTGGCCCGGTCGGCGGCGGAGATACCGGTCGTAATATCCTTGCGCGCGTCGATCGACACGGTGAACGCCGTGCCGAATGTGGCGGTGTTCTCGACGGCCTGCTGAGGCAGTTGCAGTTCCTCGACACGCTCCGGCGTGAGCGCCAGACAAATCAGCCCGCGCGCATGTGTCGCCATGAAATTGATGGCCTGAGGGGTCACCTTCTCGGCGGCAATGACAAGATCGCCCTCATTCTCGCGATCCTCGTCGTCCACGAGAATGATACACTTGCCCTTCTTAATGTCCTTGAGTGCGTCCTCAATGTTGTCGAACGGACTAGCCATCGTCAAGAAGTAAACTGGTGAATTGTAGATTGAAAATCGTTTAGCCGGGAGGCCCACAGATAACCCTGTTTCGCCCCCGCCTGTCAACGGAAAAAACGGGCCCCCCGCAAGACACGAAAAACATCGGCTCCCCTCGCCCTCTCGCGCGTCTGCGGACTCGTCATCCAGCCCTCGTCAGCTGTTCAGAGGAGACGTCGTCTGGCGATCCATGCCCTCCCTCCACGACGACCTTTGTCCCATACGGAGGTTCTGTTATAGTCAGCAGTCTATGAGCGGAGGCGACGCAACACCGGACGACACCGAACAGGCGCTGGAGCCTGAACTCCTCGCCCCCTCGGACGAGGAGGTGATGGAGGCCGACACGGCCCCCGTCCTGCTCGATACGCCGGCCTCCGGCGGAGCGAAGCAATCCGACGAACACGCCGTGGTGCCGGTCACGGCGCTCCAACAATACCTTGCCGAGATCCGCCGCTATCCCTACCTGTCCAAAGAAGAAGAGCTCCGCCTGTTCCATGAATATCACACGCAAGGCAGCCGTGAAGCGGCGGTGAAGCTCATCATGGCCAACTTGCGCGTCTCCGTCGCGATCGCCACGGAATATCTTCACACCGGCGCCGACCACATGGATTTGATTCAAGAAGGGAACGTGGGCCTGATGCAGGCGATCAAGAAATTTGATCCGACGAAGAACGTCAGGTTCTACGCCTACGCCGCCTGGTGGTCGCGCGCGTACATTCTTCGGTATCTGCTCAATACCTATCGACTGGTCAAGGTCGGCACGACGCAGGACCAGCGGAAGCTGTTTTATAATTTGCGAAAAGAAAAGGCCAAGCTTGAACGGGAGGGGTTCGCCCCGGACACGAAACTGCTCGCCGACCGCCTCAATGTCCGTGAGCGTGACGTCATCGAGATGGACCAGCGCCTGGGGAACTGGGAGCAGTCATTGGATCAGCCGATCGGGGAGAATCAGGACGGCAGCCTACTTGATATTCTCCCCTCCCAGCAACAACCGGCCGACGAACAACTGGCCGATCATCAGTTGCGCGCTCTTTTTCGTGCGAAACTGGCGGAATTCATCAAAACCCTGGAGGAACGGGACGAAGACATTCTCCGAAATCGCATCCTCTCCGAGACCCCGCTGACATTGGATGAATTAGGCAACAAATACGGTATTACGAAGGAGCGGACCCGCCAGCTGGAGACCCGCATCATCACGCGCCTGCGCGATTACATCAAGAAAGACGTGAAAGATTTTGACCGATTGCGGATGTAACCTCCCGATCCCCCATCGGCACGACAGCCGAAAATTATCCTGGAATAGCGCAGTATCAATGAGTTATCATAGCGATTGTCCAGCTTCCCGGGGCCAATAGAAAATCCTCGAATCCCCCCTTGACTTGGATTGATTGAGGACTATCTACGGTTCCAAGTTCTTGAAAGTGGGCTTCTGCCGGGTCAACACGCCAGTGCCGTCGGACGCAGGCCCAATTCCACATCGTTCACAACATCGGGTTAACTTTCATCAGGAGGAGGTTCTGTTATGAGCACAGCTGCGAAGGAAAAGAAGAACGTCGCCAAGGGATTCCAACCCCTGGGGGAACGGGTGTTCGTCACCTATACGGAAGAATTGGAACGGACCGCCGGCGGGATTTATGTGCCGGACTCAGCGAAAGAAAAGCCACAGCGTGGAGTCATTCAGGCGGTCGGCAAGAAGGTCGAGAACGTCAAAGTCGGTGACCAGGTCTTGTTCGACAAGTACTCCGGCACCAAACTCCGCATCGAAGATGAAGATTGCTTGATCCTCAAGGAAGAAGACATCCTGGGCGTGTTCACGGCGTAATGTGGCAAGTGCCAACGTTGGCAAGTTGGAAAGTGGATCGATGCATTTTCTAACTTTCACACTTTAGAACTTTAAGAACTTATAACGGAGGAACACCATGGCAAAGCAACTCATGTACGGCGACTCGGCACGGTCGTCCATCCTGAAAGGGGTGAACCAACTGGCGGACGCCGTCAAAGCGACACTCGGTCCGAAGGGCCGGAACGCAATTCTCGACAAGAAGTTCGGCGCGCCGACGATCACCAAGGACGGCGTGACCGTGGCCAAGGAAGTTGAGCTCAAGAATCCCTATGAAAACATGGGGGCTCAGCTGGTCCGCGAGGTCGCCAGCAAGACCAGCGACATCGCCGGTGACGGCACCACAACCGCGACGGTGCTGGCCCAGGCCATCTACCGCGAAGGCGTCAAGAACATCACCGCCGGTGCGAATCCGATGGAGATCAAGCGCGGCATCGACAAGGCCGTCGAAGCCGTGACCGCCGAGCTCAAGAAGCTCAGCAAGCCCTGTCAGAACAAGACCGAGATCTCGCAGGTCGGGACGATCTCAGCCAACAACGACAAGACCATCGGCGACCTGATTGCGGAAGCCATGGAAAAGGTCGGTAAAGACGGTGTGATCACGGTCGAAGAAGCCAAGTCGATGACCACGTCGCTCGATGTCGTCGAAGGTATGCAATTCGACCGCGGCTACATCTCCCCGTATTTCGTCACCAACGCCGAACGGATGGAAGCCTCCCTGGAAGAGCCGCTCATCCTGATCAACGAAAAGAAAATCAGCAGCATGAAGGACCTGCTCCCGCTCCTCGAGCAGGTGGCGAAGATGGGGAAGCCGCTGGTGATCCTCGCTGAAGAAGTCGAAGGTGAAGC
>DCZO01000003.1:57451-57810 GCA_002331335.1 Nitrospira sp. UBA2082
CTGGCGACCCTGGTCGTCAACAAGCTGCGCGGGACGTTGAACGTCGCCGCCGTGAAAGCGCCGGGCTTCGGCGACCGCCGAAAGGCCATGCTGGAGGACATCGCGATCCTCACCGGCGGCCAGGTGATTTCCGAAGACATCGGCATCAAGCTGGAGAACGTCAAGTTGACCGACCTCGGCCGCGCCAAGCGCGTGACGATCGACAAAGACAACACGACGATCGTAGAAGGCTACGGCGATCCGAAGAAGATCGAAGGGCGCGTCAAGCAGATCAAGGCCCAGATCGACGAAACGACCTCGGACTATGACCGCGAAAAGCTGCAAGAGCGGCTGGCGAAGATCGTGGGCGGCGTGGCCGT
>DCZO01000003.1:57865-67828 GCA_002331335.1 Nitrospira sp. UBA2082
CGCGTCGAGGACGCCCTCCACGCGACCAAAGCGGCGGTGGAAGAGGGTATCGTCCCGGGCGGCGGTACTGCGTATCTCCGCTGCATCAAGGCCCTCGATGGGATTAAGGACGTTCCGGCCGAGCAGAAAGTCGGCTTAGACATCGTTCGCCGGTCGCTCGAAGAGCCCATCCGCCAGATCGTCACCAATGCGGGCGGCGAAGCCTCCGTCGTGGTCGGCAAGGTGCGGGAAGATAAGAACACCAACGCCGGCTACAACGCTGCGACCGATGAATACGTAGACATGATCAAGGCCGGCATCATTGATCCGACCAAGGTGTCGCGTTGCGCGTTGCAGAACGCGGCCTCTGTGGCGGGCCTGATGCTCACCACCGAAGTCATGATCACCGAACTCCCTGAAGAGAAGAAGGAACCAGCCGGCGGCGGTGGACATGGCCACAGCCACGGCATGGAGGGGATGTACTAACCCTTCGACAGGCTCAGGATTCAACGGAGGGCTCGGCGGGCAACCGCCGGGCCCTTTGTGTTTTTCGGCCAGGCGACCGAAACCAGCCCTCAGCCTTTTAGCGAGATCGCCCGCAAGGCCGCCTTCAGGATCGGCGAGGTCTTGGGTTCGGCAAAGAACGACAGGAACGCCCGGCGGACTATTTCCGTATGGCGCTGGTGGTCGGCCCGAAAACGGGCGGTGGCACTCGCTCGGTCTCCTGCACCGTATCCCGCTCGGATCGCGCACCGCTCCATCTCATCTCCACTTTCGGGCAACGCATGGGTCTGGAGATCGTGGACCATTTGCAGCTTGTGTTCCACATCGCGGAGAAACAGGTAGGCCGCAGTCAGCTCGTCTCGTTCCTGCTTGGACATCAGCTTGTAGCGGACAAACCGGTCCAACGATCTGAGCGTGCTGCGATTCACCAAGCCCGCCATGTTCCTGCCCGCGATCACTTGCACGGTCTGTACGAAAAATTCGATCTCACGGATACCGCCGACACCCAACTTGACGTTGCGCCGCGCGTGCCCTCGCTCAGCCATGTGCCGGTCGATCGTCTCCTTGACCGCTCGCACCTCGTCCACCACCGCCAGGGCTTCCGTCAGGGTCGCCGGCTTGGCGGCTGTCCCCAGGATAAACGGTTTCACCATCTTCAAAAACCTCTGCCCAACCTCCGGCGAGCCGGCCACCGGCCACGCCTTGAGCAACGCCAGCCGCTCCCACACCTGGCCGCGCATGAAGCAGTATTGCCGATACCCGTCGAGCGAGCGGGCCAGCTGGCCCACCGATCCCTCGGCCCGCAACCGTAAATCGACACGAAAGATGTACCCTTCCCGCGTCGGCTCGGCCAAGGTCTTCGTCAGTTCACGGGCCAAAATCTCGAAATATTCTTCGTTGGAAATCCCAACCCCGGCGGGCTTGTCCACCTCATGTTTCTCCGGCGCTCGGGTCTCGCCGTCATGTGACTCATAGATGTACAAAATATCGACATCGGAGCTGTAGTTCAGTTCATGTCCACCAAGTTTGCCCATCCCAATGACCGTGAACCCGGTGGTCACCCATCGTCCCCGCCGATTCTTGTGCATCGGCACTCCATATTGTCGACGCAAATCGGCGTCGACAATTTCATACGCCGCATGGATCAGCAGGGAGGCCAGATCGGATAACGAGGCCGTCGTGTCCATCACGGCGGCACGGCGCAACAGATCGCGTACCCCGATAAGCAGCATCGCCTGACGGCGAAACCGGCGCAACACGTCGAGTTGCAAATCCTTCGTCTTCAGATGCTCGATCCTCCGGCGGAGCGCGGCTTCCATGCTCTTCCGCGTCGGCGGCCTAGACAACACATCTTCTTCATCCAGCCAATAGATGAGCGTGGGATCCCGAATGATGGTGAAAGCCAGGGCATCGCTGTTACCGAAAATCGCACAGAGCAGATCGAGGATGTGCGGCGAGCGTTGCAGATAGTCGACCATCGTGGTGCGGGCCACACTCGCCAACAGGCGCTCCCAATGGTTGAGTGCCTGATCGGGATCGGCGGTACGGGCGACGGCCTCCAACAGCTGCGGCAAGAGCTCGGCCAACTGGCACCGTTCATGGGGCTCGCCGGCCATGGCCTGGAGATTCCGATCGGCCTGCTCGATATGTCTCAACCCATAAGCCGAGAGGATGGCGTGGGTCTGCGCGGAATCCGGCTCAACCGCCAACAACACCGGCTTCGGATCAGGCCGAACGGGAGGCGAGGGTGCCGCAGTCCGGTCGAACCTGTTGGAAGCAGATCCCTTTGGCCTCATCATGGCGCGCATTATACTGACGTGGTCCCTGTCTCACAATGAAGCGGATGGAGTATACTGCGGCACATCATGACTGCCTTCCACCAGGAACAGGTCCTTCGATCCATCACGCCACTCTGTCAGGATGTGTCATCAGACATTGTGCAGGACTTCATCAGTCGAATGGATCCAGAATATTTCCTGCGGGTGGAGCCGACGTTCGTCGCCGAGCACATCCATCTCGCCGCCAGGCTGACGCTGGACAATCTCTGCGAACTGGCGATTGCGGAACAGAGCGGGGGACACTTTGACTTGACCATCGTCGCGTATGACTACTTCGCCGAGTTCGCCACCATCTGCGGGCTGCTGTCCGCCTTCGGACTGAACATCGAAGAAGGTCAGATCTACACCTTCACGGATGCCACGTCTCCATCGTCCGGTAAGACCCCTCGCGGCGGACCGCGACGGCGGCTCGCAACGCGGCCCGGATTGAGCCGCAAGAAGATCGTCGACCTCTTCCGCGTGCAACCGGTGCGCGGCGTGCCATTTGGACCGGCTGAGCAAACACGGCTCGCAGAGGAACTTCGTGCCGTGATCGGCTTACTCGACACGAACCAGTTCGCGGAAGCCCGCCATGCCGTGAATCGGCAATTGGTCGAGCAACTCGGCAAGCGCCGCGGGTCGTTCAGCGGGCTGCTCCATCCGGTGCAGATCACCTTCGACAACAGCCGATCGGCGACAGACACCATCATGGACATCCGATCAGACGACACGCCGGCCTTTCTCTACGCCTTCGCCAATGCACTGGCCATGCGCAACGTGTACATCGCGAAAGCCCAGATCGAGATGGAAGACTCGAAGCTGCACGATCGCTTTCATGTGCGCAACCGCTTCGGCCAAAAGCTGACCGACCCCACCGATCAGCAGCATCTGCGCCTGACTGCCGTGCTCCTCAAGCAGTTCACGCACGCCCTCACCTGGGCTCCCGATCCGGCCAAAGCGCTCGACGCGTTTGACCAGTTTCTCGACTTGATCATGCAACAGACCACGGGAAAAGCGCAGCAGCAGACCTTGGCGGTCCTGAGCGACAAGAAAACCTTTCCCATTCTCGCCCGTCTGCTGGGTGCCAGCGATTTTCTCTGGGAGGACTTTCTCCGCCGGCAACACGGCAACCTGCTCCCTTTGCTGCAGGACTATCGCGACGCCCCCCTCCTCACTCCACAGGTCTCGCTCCGCAAGGAGCTGGATCGTGCCGTCAGTCGGGCCAAAACCGACGATGCCCGCAAGGCGGCCTTAAACAGCTTCAAAGATCGGGAAATGTTTCGCATCGACATGAAGCACATCGTTGAGCCGGGCATCGCCCTCGCCGACTTCTCGGCGGCGCTGACGCAGCTGGCCGACGTGATCGTGGACCGAAGCCTGAAAGACTGCCAAGCCAAGCTGAATGCGCTCTACGGCCCGCCGCGCCTGGCGAACACAAAACTCTGTCCCTTCGCAATCCTCGGCCTGGGGAAGTTCGGCGGCAAAGAGCTCGGGTACGCCTCCGACATCGAAGTGATGTTTGTCTATGGCGACGCGGGCCGCACCGGAGGAAAACAGCCGATCGACAATAGCGAATACTTCGAGCGGCTGGGGCATGAACTCTTGCAATGGATCGAAGCCAAACAAGAAGGCATCTTCCATCTCGACGTGCGCCTGCGGCCTCACGGAGGGAAAGGCTCTCTGACCAACCCGTTTGATGAAATCACTAGCTATTACAGCGCAACGGGACTTGCCGCGCCGTTTGAGCGACAGTCATTGATCAAGCTGCGGTACGTGGCCGGAGATGCCGCCCTCGGCAAACGAGTCGAGACGCATCGCGACCGCTACGTCTACAGCGGCGCCCCCTGGGACATCCCCACAGCCCTCGACTTGCGGCGGCAGCAGCTGAAGCAATCGGTTGAGCGCGACACGGTGAATCTTAAGTACAGCCCCGGCGGCATCGTCGATATCGAATACGCCGTGCAATACCTCCAAATCATGCATGGCCAGAAACTCCCCGTCTTACGCACCCCCAACACCATGCAGGCTCTGGCGGCCCTCGTCGACTGCCGGATTGTGACGCGGCAAGACGGGGAGCAACTGCGCAAAGCCTATTTCTTCATCCGCATGCTCATCGACGGCCTGCGCATGGTCCGGGGCAACGCGAAGGACCGGGTCCTCCCGCCGGTGGATTCCGATGAATTCATCTTCCTCGCCCGCCGCGTCGGTTACACCACCGACGACTGGAAAGCCGGCGCCAGGCATCTCCAGACGGATATCGAACAGCACATGACCCAGACACGAGAGTTTTTCGAGAAGACGTTCGGACGGTTGTAGTACTGCTGTTCATTCCCTGAGCCGAATCCAGCCGCTATTCGGCTCAGAAATCACGTCTCGCTTGAGCCAAATAGCCATAGTACTGGCCTGGTCAGAGGGCAGAGTGCCGGGAATACATGACGATCACCGACGCCTCGAAGGCCACCGCCACACGCGACATGCAGGATCTCGCAGAGAAGAGCATCTTCGTCCCCACCAGCGGCGGGCGAAGCACGCACTACAAAATCAAGCTGTAGGGCAAGCTCATTCCTTCTCGCCGCATTTCGGTTTTTCCTCCAAAATGCTAGGGGTTTGTAGCCCACGCCATTGACATCATTTGGCTAGAAAAGTAGCCTGTCACCGTGTTCTGCCCTCAGAGAGAATGGCATGAAAGCTATCCTTCCAAGCCACGTTGCCTCCTTGATTGAAAAAATGTTTCCCGATGCCTCACGGCAAGAAAGGAATCCTCAAGCCCCAAAGTTTATTGTAGAACCTGGAGCAGCACCGAGAATTGCCTCCATCGTTGAGATGACAAAGGCAATACCTGAACATCTGATAACTCTTGAGCCAGAATCTTATCTCTACTTTGTGACAAGTTTGAACGTTCTCGAATCGTGGGCATCCAACGGGGGGTGGGGACAGAATCTCGTCCGTATACAAGGACTCACAGATGACAACCCCTTAACCACACTATTAAAAGCGCTTAGAAACTGCCCAGACGAATACCCCTCCCCCAAAACATCTACCCTTGCTTTCATTGATGATGATGAGTTCCGCACCAGCCTCCGCCTCGACCTGGAGACAACAGAACAAGCGATCAATAATAGTGAATGGAAAGCGGCTACGGTGTTAGCTGGATCCATTGTCGAGGCCCTGCTTCTATGGAAGTTAAGAAAAGAAGCCCCTAGCAAGATAGAAACAATGCTGAGCACCATGAAGGATAGCTCACAGAGATTGAAACCTTTCACACAACTAGAGAGCTGGGATTTATGGCAATACATTACGGTAGCGAGCAGCCTTGGTTTGATCTCAGATCAGGGAAAGGCTCAAGCGAACTTAACCAAAGACTTTCGCAACTTTATCCATCCAGGCAAATCCATTCGCACAAGGGAAAAGTGCACCAGATCAACTGCTTTGATAGCACTAGCTACGGCTATCCGCATAATTGACGAGTTCGCAGGCATTTCAAACAAAAACGAATTGGCCTGATGATAAGCCACAACAACTGGGAGAGGCAGATTCGGGGCCAGGCTTTGTCATCTTAGCTATCTTCTCTGCCGAGGCACTTACGCGTGGACAACCTGGCCAGGGACATTGTCTCCCCACCAAGCTGCTTCTGCTGACAACAGAATGCCACCCTGCCATCTCACGCCGCTCGCGAAGCCGCCTTCTTGAACAACTCTTGGAACATGAGCAGTGAGCATGGGGCTGGCCTTGCTATCTGAGCTCTTACTAGGTAGTGCGCCCAGTTGCTAATTAGGTCTCCTCCGCCTATCATGCGGCCAACTTCCATCAACGCTACTCATCTCTTTGGCACAGATCAGACCAAGGAGGCCCCCATGATCAACCCCAAAAACCAACTCGCCCAGCATACGTTGGCAGCGATGGTGTTCGTCCTCGTTCTTGGCTCTCTCGCAATGATCTGGCCCGGCATCATTGCCCTCATCCTCTGCATCTTCCTGTTGCTCCAATCTTTCATGTCAGAGCCAGAGATCGCGGTGCTGTCGTGGGCCGAAATCAGTAATATGCCGATGGTCTTCACTTCTCTTCGGCGATCTGATCCTCCGGCGATTCTTTTATGACGAGTTCGAACGGCGCTTTCGTCACTCGAGAGCCTCTCGTCAGGTTCTGGATCTAAGTGGGGGCATACGAATCCCCGATTCCCCTTCATTTAGTCCCGTACGCATTTTTGTGCACGCCCCGACTTGATACCTGCGCTTAGGCTACGTGTCCGGCAAGTATTCGGGGGCAGGCATGACTCGTGACTTCACGCAGGTGTTCCCCATGCCACTCACTCCGTCGCCTTGACTCACCGGTTGCCTCGCCTTTAAGTTGGCTCGCGCACGATTCACCCATTACGCAAGGAACAGCCATGCCCACGTTGTTTACCCCGCTTCAAGTCGGAGACATCCTGTTGCCCAACCGCATCGTGATGGCCCCCTTGACCCGCGCGCGGGCCGGATCCACACACATTCCCAACGGCATGATGGTGGACTACTACTCTCAACGGGCCTCAAGCGGCCTCATGATGACCGAGTGCACCATGGTCGATGCCCATGCCTGTGCGTTCATGGGCGAAGGCGGCATTTACAGCCCTTTACACGTGGCCGGATGGCGCCGCGTGACGGACGCGGTGCATGCCAGAGGCGGCCGCATCTTCATGCAAATCTGGCATCCCGGCCGGGCCGCACACTCCTTGCTGAACGACGGCGAACAACCGGTCTCCAGCAGCGCCGTCGCAATTCGTAACGGTAAGACCCAAACCCAGGATGGCCTCCAACCCTACGAAGTGCCTCGCGCACTTCGTAGTCATGAAATCCCACGATATGTGGACATGTTCCGGCTCGCTTCACAAAATGCCCAGTTGGCCGGATTTGACGGGGTGCAGATTCATGGTGCCCATGGCTATTTGATTGATAACTTTCTCCGTGACGGCGTCAATGCGCGCACGGATGCCTATGGTGGCTCCGTCCAAAACCGCGCGCGATTTCTACTAGAGGTGACCGATGCCGCGATCGGCGTCTGGGGCGCGGGACGCGTCGCGGTGCGGATTTCTCCTTTGGTTCCGTTCAATGACATGACCGAAAGCCAGCCTGAGGCGCTGGTGACCTATGTGGCAAGAGAATTGAGCGGTAGAGGCATTGCATTTCTCGAAATCCGGCATGAGAACCACGCGCTGCCTCACGAACAGGCTATCCTGGCAGTCGCCCGTCGGCACTTCCACGGTGTCTTGATGACCAACGGGAGCTACGCCCGTGAAAGCGGCAACGCGACAGTGGCTTGCGGAGCGGCCGATGCCATCGTGTACGGGCGCCCGTACATCGCCAATCCGGACCTGGTCGAACGCTACGTGAAACAGGCTCCGCTCAACGACATCAACTCCGATCGACTGTATGGGGGCGGCCCCGACGGCTACAGCGACTATCCCACCCTGGCTGTTAGCTGATCCCCTCCCATACCTTCTGAAAAGAACTGCCAGGCCCTTCCGCATCGTGCAGGCTGTGACTCGGTGTCTGTCCTCCTCTGCCCCCACCTGACCGATCACGTGTAATGTCTTCACGCCCTGCTTACGCCAGAATCGCGGACTGGGATTAACACAGGTTTTACACGCCTGTTATCGATTTGAAACTCTCCTGCCGTATTCTGCCTATCGATAGAAAAGACAACGAATGAGACCTCAAGCGGGAGGAAGCAAGATGATCACTGTCGGACAACTGATGAATCGTGACGTGGTGACTGCGCCAGGAACAATGAGCGCCGTGGATGCGGCGAAACTCATGTCCCATCGCAAGATCGGGAGCGTCCTTGTGGAGCATGACCGCCATATCGTCGGCATCGTGACGGAATCGGATATCGTCCGGAAGGTGGTCGGGACCGATCAGGAACCGTCCCATTTTCCCATCGCCACCATCATGAGCGCGCCGGTCATTGGGATCGACGAACGGCGGCCCATCACCGAAGCGGCCGATCTGATGCAACGACATGGCACCAGGCACTTGATGGTCTGTAAGGCAGCCGCTGTGGTCGGAGTCCTTTCGGTTCGGGATCTTCTCCGCCCGGTCTCGACCGATGACTTTTAGTATTTTACGGAGAGCTCCAAGCTGGTTACACCTGTCTCCAGATCGCCCTGCCTGGAGCCGTCTCCGAGGCCTCGACCTGATCGAGGTGTGGACGTGGGGCATCAAAGGGGTGCTCAGCCTGATGATCGTCACCCTCCTGGCGGCGCTCACAGGGGGAGTCTTAAAGACCTTATTCGGCCTTTGGATGCTGGCCGACCATCAAGCCGAAGTCGTACTGCGGCAGGTCATCATCGACATGCTCATGCTGCTGGCACTCGTCGAAGTGTTCAAAACGACAGTGACCTATTTCAGCGAAGGCCGTGTCAAGGTGACGTTCATCGTCGACACGATCCTGGTGGTCATGCTGACGGAGGTGATTTCTCAATGGTTCAAGGGCGGAGATTGGCAGGCACTGTCGGCGCTCGGCGGCATGCTGCTTATTCTCGGCATCGTTCGCGTGATGGTCGTCCGATGGAGCCCCACGCAGATGAAACAGTCCGCCTATTCTTATATGGCACACACCAACGAGGGAGGTCACACATGACTACGACCGCAGCACATACGGAAGCCAGAATTGTGGCCATTGTTCACGAACGAGGACACATCTTGCTTGAACAACTTCTGTCCTGTCTTCCAGGCTCGACCTGGAACCAAGTGTTCTTGGGGGTGGATGCGCTGAGCCGACAGGGGGCGATCAGTGTGCGCCGCCGAGGGTTTGATTACGAGGTCTGGACGCCTTCTCCGCCACCGGATTGTTCGTTTGAGAGCTTAGCGGCGACCGTCATGAGATCCGCTACGCTCATGCATTCCCGATAGCCGCGTCCGTTTTTCCCCCAATTCAGCCCAGTACGAATAGAGCCGTTCGACCCCGGCCTGATCGACGTGCACCGCCGCGTACGGCGTCCGCAGGACTTCCGCAACAGCATATTTTGGTTAGGTGCGCGGCTGCGATTGTTGCTCCTCGGGCTTACCGACTCACGCGATTCAAGATCAGAAACGAGCGCAGTTGCGCGGAATCGCTCGCGGGCTTGGGTCAGTACTTGCGGCGGGCGGGGATCATCTTTCAAATTATCGAGCGCTGACCTCACACTCTGCCATTGTGATATACCGCTAACAGGCCAACTCTTGATAGGGAGTCTGCCCGGTTGCTACTGGGTCTCATGCCCCCTGCTTCTAGGTCCCCTGCCCGGTTGCTAAGTGGGCTCCTTAGGCGCATCATGCTGCCAGTCTACATCAGCGCCTTTCATGCAATTGGCAGAGAGCAGACCAGGGAGGGCCCTATGACCAGACCCAAAAGCCAGATAGGCCGGCATGCTTTAGAGGCCATGACGGTCATGTTCGTTCTCGGTGCTCTCTCGATGATCTGGCCCGGCATCATTGCCCTTGTCTTCGGTGTCTTCATGCTACTCCAATCTTTTCTTGGGGCGGAGCCAGAGATGGCGATACTGTCGTGGGCCGAAGTCAGCAATATGCCAATTGCCTTTACCTCGCTTCGGCGATTTGGCTCTCCGACCATCCTTTCGTAACAAGTTCGAGCGGCGCTTTCATCAACTGTCGCAATCCAAGGGGGTCGCCCATCTCGAAGGCTC
>DCZO01000025.1:0-19710 GCA_002331335.1 Nitrospira sp. UBA2082
GTTTTTCATAGGTGTCCCTGTTTATTCACCCACAATTCGTAATGCAGCCCGTCTCACTTCCTCTTTGAATCTGCGCCCAAGTCCTGAGTATTCAAGCTCATAAAAGCGGACGGCGTCTTCCAGTTCTTGCCTCGCTATTCTGGTGAATATGACGCGCATCATTATTTCTTGAATATGTCCTCCATCGGGATGCCTTCAAGTTTTCCATCCCGATAGGCATTGAGTCTTGCTTCCGCTTCTGTCGCCCATATTTCATTGAGCTTCTTATCCGGCTCATCCAGGCTCTGTATCAGCCCCTCAACCAAGGTGAACCGTTCCTCTGGCTTCAGTTTCATTGCCTCGGCTAGCAGATCTTTCGTACTCATGGTGGTTACCTCCGATTTTCATGAAACGTCACAACGTTTAGGTCGACACGCATAAGAGCCGGATTCGCCATGTTCTGTTGGAATAACACACTGCTACTGTTTACGAACAATACGCCACAATCCTTGCCGCTTCAATGGTAACAGGATCTGCCTCGCATGCCGGGCGGAATGAATCCAATCTTCCGTTCATGGCTCTAACGGACCTCACGGTTACCTTGACAAGGGTCGAGCGCCTTTGTTACGTTGGCAAAATCCCTAATCTCTATGCCAACTTGGGAGAATTCATGCAGGTCAAGATCAACGGAAAATCAGAGGAAGTACCGGGTGGCACGGTCCTCGATTTGCTCAACAGCAAGAAGATTGAACCGCAGATGGTTGCCGTCGAGGTAAACGACAAAGTTCTGGATCGGAACCACCTTGCCACCACGGTCCTTAACGACGGAGACCAGGTCGAGTTCCTCTTCTACATGGGAGGCGGCCGGTGACGACGTCGCTCCACAAGGAAATTACTGAGCTCATCGGCAACACTCCGCTTGTCCGGTTGAACCGGCTCTCGAAGCCCGGTGCCGCGACGATCTATGGCAAGGTTGAATTTTTTAATCCCGGCGGCAGCGTCAAGGACCGGATCTGCCTCAATATGATCAATGAGGCGGAACGCCAGGGCAAGCTCAAGCCGGGCGGCACGATTGTCGAGCCGACCAGCGGGAACACCGGCATCGGACTGGCCCTGGTCTCCGCCGTGCGCGGCTATAAGCTGATCCTCGTCATGCCGGAAAGCATGAGTATGGAGCGGGCCAGCCTGCTGTCGTCGTACGGCGCACAACTGGTGCTGACCCCGGCCTGGGAAGGCATGAAGGGCTCGATCAAGGAAGCGGAAAGCATCCTGGCGCAGAATCCGTCGTATTTCATGCCGGATCAGTTTTCCAATCCGGCTAACCCGGCCATGCACAAAATGACCACGGCCGTGGAGATCTGGGATGCGTTGGGCGGAAAAATCGACGCGCTGGTCGCTGCGGTTGGAACCGGCGGCACCATCACGGGATGCGGCGAGTTCTTCAAAGAAAAGAACGCGGCCATCAAGGTCATCGCCGTGGAGCCGGCTACGTCCCCGGTGCTTTCCGGCGGTGATCCGGGTCCGCACAAGATTCAAGGGATCGGGGCAGGCTTTATTCCCAGAGTATTGAATCGCAAGATTCTCGACCGCGTCATTACGGTGACGGACGACGAAGCCTATCAGACGGCCAAGCAGCTCTCGAAGAAAGAAGGGTTGCTGGTCGGCATCTCGGCCGGCGCAAACGTGTGTGCCGCTCAGAAGGTTGCCGATGAGCTGGGGCCCGGCAAGAATGTCGTGACGATTCTGTGCGACACCGGCGAGCGCTACATCAGCATCGAGAAGTATTTTAATATTTAGATGGCTGACGAGCTTGCATGCTGCAAGCTGACACAAGCAGCGGAACGCATAACCTGAAACTTGTACGCTTGTCAGCCTGTCAGCGTTTTTCAAGAAACCATGGAATTCACCGACGAGCAGATAAACCGGTATAGCCGCCACATTCTCCTGCCCGAAGTCGGCGGCAAGGGGCAGAAGAAGATTGCCAAATCCCGCATTCTTCTCGTCGGGGCTGGCGGTCTTGGGTCCCCGGCTGCGTTGTATCTGGCTGCGGCGGGTGTGGGCCGCATCGGTCTCATCGATAGTGATGTTGTAGACTTGACCAATCTGCAACGTCAGGTCCTTCACCATACGCCGGATGTCGGACGGCCCAAGGTTCTGTCGGGAAAAGAAAAGATCCAGGCCTTAAACCCAGACGTGAACGTGTCGATGTACGAAGAACGGCTGACCGCCGGCAATGCCCTGAAGATTTTCAACGACTACGATGTGGTGATCGACGGTGTCGATAATTTCACGGCGAAATTTTTGATCAACGACGCCTGCTTCTTTGCCGGTAAGCCGCTCGTGCATGGCGGCATTTTGCGTTTCGACGGCCGGGTCACCACGATCATCCCCAAACAATCGGCCTGTTATCGGTGCGTGTTCAAAACACCGCCGCCGCCCGGCTTGGTGGCCTCGTGTCAGGAAGCAGGAGTGATCGGTGTCCTGGCCGGCATTATCGGGACGATCCAGGCGACAGAAGCGTTGAAAATCATCCTGGGGATAGGCAGGCCGCTGACAAATCGCATGCTCGACTTCGATGCGCGCAAAACGCAGTTCCGCGAAATTAAAGTCCGGCGCAATCCCAATTGCGCTCTCTGCGGTGACCATCCAACGATCACCGAGCTATTCGACGATGGGGACCCGTATGCCGGATGCGCCGTGCGTCCATCCGCATAGGATTTGAGAAGGTGGTGCGACGATGAGCAAAATGAAAGCGCTGGTGTGCCGCGAATGTGCAAAGGAATATCCGACCAAGGCCATTCACGTCTGCGAGATGTGCTTCGGCCCGCTCGAGGTCAAATACAATTACGACGAGATCAAGCAGACCATCTCGCGCAAGAAGATCGCGGACGGCCCGCACAGCATGTGGCGCTACCTTGATCTGCTGCCGGTCGAAGGCACCAACTTCGTCGGCCCCCATGCCGGGTTCACCCCGCTGGTGCGCGCGAAGAATCTCGGCGCTTATCTTGGCCTGGACGAGCTGTATATCAAGAACGATACGGTGAATCACCCCACCCTGTCGTTCAAAGATCGTGTGGTAGCCGTTGCCTTGACCCGTGCCCGCGAGCTGGGATTCGAGACCGTGGCCTGCGCCTCGACCGGCAATCTGGCAAATTCGGTCTCAGCCCACGCGGCATCGGCCAATCTCCACTGCTACGTCTTCATCCCCGGCGACCTCGAAGCCGCCAAAGTGCTCGGCAATCTGATCTACAAGCCGCACGTGGTTGAAGTGGAAGGCAACTACGACGACGTGAACCGGCTGTGCAGCGAAATCGCCGGCGAGCATGGCTGGGCTTTCGTCAATATCAACATCCGCCCCTACTACGCGGAAGGGTCCAAGACTCTCGCGTTCGAGACGGTGGAACAGCTGGGATGGAAGACTCCCGATCAAGTTGTTATTCCAATGGCGTCCGGCTCGCTCTTGACTAAGATTTGGAAGGGCCTGCACGAGATGAAATATGTGGGGTTGATCGACCAGGTTCGCACCAAGATCAACGGCGCCCAGGCGGAAGGTTGCTCCCCGATTTCCACCGCTTTTAAGGGAGGGCGTGACTTCTTCAAGCCGGTGAAGCCGAAGACGATCGCCAAATCGCTTGCGATCGGCAACCCCGCCGACGGCTATTACGCGCTCAAGGCCACCGCCGAGAGCCAAGGCGCCATGGACATGGTGACCGATGAAGAAGTGGTGGAAGGCATCCAGCTGCTCGCACAAACCGAAGGCATCTTCGCGGAAACCGCCGGCGGTGTCACCATCGGCGTGCTCAAGAAGCTGGTTAAACAGGGTATCATCAAGAAGAACGAAGTCACGGTGGCTTATATCACGGGCAACGGATTGAAGACGCAGGAAGCGGTCATTGATGCCGTCGGGCGGCCGACCCGCATTCAACCGAGCCTCGTGGCATTTGAGAAAACCTTCAAGCTCGGGAAAAATGGTGGTGGTGACGCATGATTAAAGTCCGCATTCCAACTCCGCTGAGACCCTTGACGAAGAACCAGGGTGAAGTCGACGTGGCCGCCGGTTCCATCGCGGACCTGGTCAACACGCTGGAAGCTTCCTACCCCGGGATCAAAGCTCGCCTTTGCGACGACAGCGGCGAGTTGCGCCGGTTCGTCAACATTTACGTCAACGAAGAAGACATCCGTTTTCTGAAGGGGAAAGACACCGCATTGAAGACCGGCGACGAAGTATCGATCGTGCCGGCGATCGCGGGAGGCTGATCATGGCACACACGTCACACTTGCGGTTCCATATCCGTTTCCCGGAAGACAAGATTCGACAGCCGATCATCTATCAGATCGGACGCGAATATAACGTGGTGACGGATGTCAGACGCGCAGACGTGCGAGACACCACAGGCTGGGCGGATGTCGAATTCTCCGGCGAGACAGCGGAGATCGAGCGTGCGCTCGAAGGCCTCCGCAAGAAGGGGTGCGTCGTCGATCCGATCGAATTGAACGTGGTGGAATAGAATAGAAGGAGGCTGACAAGATACCGGGTTTCGAGCTGACAGGTGGATGGGACCCTCCCTCGTGTCAGCTCGCTTTCATGTCAGCCTGTCAGCAGAGTTTATGGAACTCACCGAATCGGAAATTCAACGTTACAGTCGCCACATCATTCTTCAGGATGTCGGCGGCAAAGGCCAACTCAAGCTGAAACGCGCCAAGGTCCTCTTGATCGGCGCCGGCGGTCTCGGCTCCCCGGCCGGCCTCTATCTGGCGGCTGCCGGCATCGGGACCATCGGCCTCGTCGACGGCGATGTTGTGGACCTGTCGAATTTACAGCGGCAGATCATGCACTCGACCGCGACCTTGGGCACACCGAAGGTCGAGTCAGGCAAGAAGACGCTCTCGGCGATCAATCCGGAAATTACCATCAATACATATCACCAACTGGTCGATGCCGAGAACATCCTTTCCCTCGTCTCCCAATACGACATTGTGCTCGATGGGTCGGATAACTTCACGACGCGTTTTCTCGTGAACGATGCCTGTTTCTTTGCCCGGAAAACCCTGATTTCCGCCAGCATGTTCCGATTCGAAGGACAGCTGACGACCATCAAGCCCCATGCCGGTTACCCGTGCTACCGCTGCCTCTATCCGGAACCACCTCCGGCCGGACTGGTTCCCAACTGTCAGGAGGCCGGTGTCCTGGGAGTCTTGGCCGGCACCATGGGGATTTTGCAGGCGTCCGAGGCCATCAAAGAGATTCTCGGCACCGGCGAAACCATCGCCGACAAACTGCTGATCTACGATGCGCTCGACATGAAGTTCCGCAAGGTCGGACGCCCCAAGGATCCGGCCTGCCCGCTTTGCGGGCCGAACCCGAAGATCACAGATCTCAGCATGGACTACACCGTCAGCTGCACGATTTAACGTGGCAGACCTCGTCATCCCTCAGCACATTCTCGACGACATGATCGCCCACGCGCGCGAACTCGCGCCGTATGAATGCTGCGGGCTCCTGGCGGGCACCCACGGTGTGGTCAGCCGAATGTACCGGATCACAAATATCGTTGCGATGGAAGGCGCACAGAATCTCTCCTCATTCGATCCCGCCAAAGTCGCCCACTTGGAGCGGCTGTCGCCGGCTGAACGGGCGGAGATTGCCTTTGTCATGGACATGCAGGATTTTTCAACCGCCAAGAAAGACATGCGCACTCACGGACTCGACCTTCAAGTCGTCTACCATTCCCATCCACACGACCCGGCCCGCCCGTCCGTCACCGACATCAAGATCGCGACCGACTACGAAGAGATCTGGCCGAAGATCAATCTGCCCAATCCGACGTATCTCTTGATCTCGCTTATGCATTCCACACCGGACGTCAAGAACTATTGGATCACCTCCGGCCAGGTCTCTCCCGCCCCCTTCACCGTCCGCTGATTCCTGCTCTCACGGCTTCCTTCTTTCGAGCTCGAATGCGATAATGGCGCGCCTGTCGGTTTTTGGGGAAGGAGCGATCTCATGCGCATCATTCTGCTCGCGGTCCTCCTGAGCGTGGCACAGGTGAGCACCGGTCATGCCGTCGACAAGAGCTACTACAGCCCCGTCATCTATATCGACGTCGAGAACCATCGCATCCTTATTTCCGAACTCGGCGGCGTATTCTACATCGATGTCCCGCCGGTCGCTCGCCCTCATATGGAGAAGCTGCCGATCTCAGGCCTGGTCGATTTCGTGGTGGAAGTCAAAGGCGAAAACGAAATGCCCGTGCTCAAGACCTGGAAGGTCAAATCCGGAGAATCGACGTGCCTGTACTTCAACGGGAAGGAGTGCAAGTAACAGTGCTGTCAGTGGCACGACAATGAGCCCTCGCTGGAGACCCACTGGCGCGGTTCTGCTGTTTCTCGTGGTCGCCGGATGCACCGCAACTCAAAATCTGAGTCCGGTTCCGTCTCCCCCCCCTATCTCTCAACCACCCGATCCTGTCATTCCGCGCATTAAGCACCACATTCGAGAATGGTTCCATCCCGCATTTTCAGATATCCATGCGACGATGAGTATGGCCCACGACGCCATCGACACACTTCCCGGCCGCTTCAAACATCGATTGGCTGTTCAACCCCTACAGGACCCCTGGGAAGGTTTGGCTCATCTCGAGACCCGGGCGCTTCTGGTCACCAGGGCCGTCGGCAGCGACGGCTCGAATCTTCAGAGGGTTTTAGACGTCCTTGAGTCCAGCTGGGGGCATCCTTCCCACCACGAGAGCGAGATTCCGTTTCCTGCCGGCAGCGATCCCCAGGATCTTGTCGAATTCATGGTCAAGAGTTTGGACCAGGCATCCGCGTATCGCAACCGGGCTCTGGCCGACCTCACGGAATCAGAATACCGCTTCCTATTCAGGCACGGTGCTGTCCTCGCCGATGAATTCACGCCGCAAGTGTCTCGCTTCACCGGAGAAAAGCTCGCGTCCGTTGATGCCACCGCCCGGTTCGCCGCGCTGTTCAGAGAACGGATGGACTATAGCGCTCTGATGGCCTCGGCACAGGTGCTGGTGCATCTCGCGGATGAGCGATGGATGCGCCACCTGCCGGAGGCCTTTCCAGGACCAATCCCTTCTGCGGACATCCCCTCCGGTATTACGGGCGATGTGCGCCTGATCCACCACACTGCACATGGCCTCATCGTGATCGGCGGTCCCGGCCCCAATACCTATGACCTGGATCAGCCGGTTGCGTTGGTCATCGACCTCGGTGGGGACGATCTGTATCGCGGGCTGATCGGCGCATCGGGCGACGAGGACCATGGGAATGCCGCCGTCATTGATCTATCGGGAAACGATACGTACGAAGCTGCTCCGCTCGGCCTCGCGACTGGCCGGCTGGGCGTCGGCTTGGTCATCGACTACGCCGGCAATGATGTATACCGGCTGCAATCAGGAGGCGGAGGCGTCGCCTTCGCCGGTGTCGGCATTCTGCTCGACCGGCAGGGGAATGATATCTACACGGGGGAACGGTTCACGCAGGGGGCCGCCATTGGAGGACTGGGGCTGTTGTTGGATCTGGAAGGGAACGACCGGTATGCCGGTCAGGGTTTCGCGCTCGGCTTCGGTGGACCCTTGGGAGTTGGCGCAGCCATCGATGCAGGGGGTGACGACCACTATCAATGCGTCAATGGATTACCGAGCGCCTACAATGCATCGGAGGCTCCACAAGCCAAACCGGGCGATCCATCGTTCCAGTACGATTGTTTTGGCCTCGGCACAGGGTCCGGACTCCGCGTGTTTTCCAAACAGCGGGCACAGCAGGTTCTGAGTCTCGCCGGAGGCTGGGGGCTGCTCCTCGACATGGGCGGACGCGATCATTACCAGAGCGCCAATTTCTCCCAAGGGATGGGATATTTTTGGGGAGTCGGCACCTTCCTCGACATCGAGGGTGACGACGAGTACCACGCCGCGCGATATGGCCAGGGGGCCTCCGCTCATTACGGCGTCGGCATGCACCTCGACTATCAAGGAAACGATCACTACCGATCCACCGGTCCGTACTACAATATGGGTGTGTCCTGGGATCATGGGGTCAGCCTCGCGATCGATGGAGGGAGCGGCGACGATCTCTATGCCTTCGATGCCTCTACCGGCCTCGGAAAAGCCAACCACATGGGATGGGCGATCTTCGTCGATGAGGGAGGGCACGACCGGTACACAACTCAATCGGGGTTCGGTGAGGCATCAGAGGGAAGCCTCGCGGGATTTTTTGACTTAGCAGGCAGCGACAGCTATTCATTTTTGGCGGCGACACCGGTTCCACTTTCGGATGGCAACACGATTCCTCGGAGTCCAGGAGGCCTCTTTGTCGACCGGTGACACCGGATCCTCCTGGACCCATCGGAGCCTATACCCATGGCGCAGTCGTCGGACGATGAGCAACAACTTTCGTTTTTGCGCGTTCACGCAAACCGGCTGGAATTCAAGGTGGCGACAGCAGGATCAGGCGATCCGCTGGTCCTCTGCCTGCATGGGTTTCCCGAATCTTCCTTGTCGTGGCGCCATCAGATAGCGCCGCTGGCCCATGCCGGATATCGAGTGTGGGCACCCGATCTACGGGGGTATGGCGGCACGACCAGACCAGCCGGCCTTGATGCCTATCGTCTTGAAAACTTGCTGGATGATGTCGACGCGCTCATCGACATCTCGAAGGCCCGCCGGGTCATCTTAGTCGGTCACGATTGGGGAGGCGTCATTGCCTGGTACTACACGATGCGCCGGCCGGAGAAGCTAGAGGCGCTCATTGTCTTGAACGGACCACATCCTGCCTGCTTTGAGCGGGAGATACGCCACTGGCGGCAACTTCGTCGATCCTGGTACATGGCAGTGTTTCAGATTCCCTGGCTTCCAGAAGCCGTGTTGGCGGCAGGCGGGGCGCACCTCATTGGAGCGATCTTTGAGCGCATGCGGGTGAGTTCAGAGTATCTGCCGAACGACCTCGTCCGCCATTACCGGCAGCAGGCTTGTGAACCGGGCGCCCTGACCGCGATGCTCAATTACTATCGTGCGGCCATCCGTGGCGGCGGCGCCGCCCGCCAACGGACGATGGGATATCCAGCTATTGATCTTCCGACTCTTGTCATTTGGGGGCTGCGAGATCAGGCGCTTGCAAAACAGAATCTGGACGGTCTGGACAGTTTCGTGACAGACTTAACCGTTGTGACGCTTGAACAGGCAGGACACTTCGTGCATCACGATGAACCCCGGCTTGTCACGGCCGAGATTCTAGGCTGGTTGCACCGACACCAGTTGCGGACATCCTGAGCGCTCAGTATGCAATTAACCGGACCGGCTCTGTCCAATCTTACTTTCCGTCCCCTTCCACAGCCGTTCGATATTCCCCTTGTGTTTGATCACGATCAGCCCACTGATGACGAGGGAGAAGATCATAAATCCGCTTGTCGGGCGAACAAAGCCCGCGATGACCGGAAAGAGTGCGAACGCCGTGAGTGCGCCGCCTGATGAGTATCGCCAGACCGCTACGGCTCCAATCCAAGCCAGCAGCAATAGGAGACCGATGAGCGGGGCCACCCCGAGCACGGAACCGAGCGCCGTCGCGACTCCCTTCCCCCCTGTGAATCTTAGAAATGGAGAATAGAGATGGCCGATGAACGGCGCGATTGCCACAAGCAGAATAGCCCATTCCGTCTGGTAGATCTGGGTGGCCACATAACCCATCACCCACCCCTTCCCCATGTCACCGATCAGGGTGAGGATACCGGCTTTCTTGCCGGAGACACGCAACACGTTGGTAAAGCCGACGTTCTTGCTGCCGACCGTCCGTGGATCAGGCAAACCCATCGCCTTCGACACGACGACACCGAACGGTATCCCCCCGACGAGATAGCCGAGCAGCACCAGGACGCCGGTGAGACCTGACAGATCCATCTTCTTCGACTTCTATCCAGTGGAAAGTAGCCTTACAGAAACTTCTCAGGATGCGACAAGAACTCGATGAGCACACGATTGAAATTGGGCCAGTCCCGATGGCCGCCGCTGCCTTCGCAGTAGAGCGTGGCTCCGCCGGCGGCGCATTGTTGATAGGCCAGACACCCGCCCTCCAGTGATTTCTTTTTTGCATTGTCGCACCGGTTACAGGTGGCCCACCAGGCTGCCGTTTGGGCGCCCCAACCGGGAAACACACTATCCTGCCGATTGTGCATCACCATAACCGGGAGAGGCGCCCGACATTGATAGGCTTCCAGGTCCTTGCCGGTCCACCCGGCTGCGCTTGGCGCAATCGCCGCGGGCACCTGCCTGGTCCGATCGAGCACGGCGAGCGCCAACGCCACGGTTCCGCCATCCGAATGGCCTGTGACAGAGACTCGTTTCTCGTCTATGCACCATTTCTTTGCCACTACCCCTGGAATCGTTGCCAGTTGCTCAATGGAGGGAATCCCAAGCGGGCGATGATCGGCGTATACCACCACGAATCCTGCCCCGGTCGCTGCAGCCGTCAGTCCGGTCGTACGCTCCAATGCCAGGCCGCTCTGACCTGCCGCCGCATAGACCACCAAGAGCGGGTGCGCGAACGTCGCATCATAATTGGCCGGGGTGCGCACGTGAAAGCGCATGCCATCCCCTGCCGCTTCGCCGTCGTTGACGCCGGTTTGACCAGCCCTGGTGCCGGTTTCGCACCGGCCTGTCACCATGGCGTTGGCATAGTCGTACTCTGCCAGTGGCGGAGGCCCAGTATCGCGACAGGCCGTGAGCGGGGACAACAGACTAATCCAAACGAGGATGCGGAGAATGAACGTGGTTTTGCCCACAGCGGTGAGGTCGAATCGGTAAGCTCTCAGATACCTTTGGCCACGACCTGCTTCCAGAAACTCCAGACGTACTGTCCGCCCGAGATGTAACCAAGCACCAAGGACAAGTAGAGGGTCGCCGTGCCCGCCAAATGCAGATTGCCAAACTCCGCCAAATCCGTCCCTTCGAGAATGAGGAAGACGATCGCCACAACTTGCAAGGCCATCTTGTACTTGCCCGTGGTCTCCGCCGCAATGATGAGCCGTTCGCCGGCGGCAATCGCACGGATCCCCGTCACGGCCAGTTCCCGGGCGATGATCAAGAGCGCCACCAAGGCGGTCACTCGATCGATATTGACCAAGAGAATGAGCGCCGACAGTACCAGCAGCTTGTCCGCAATCGGATCGAGGAGCTTGCCGAGCTTGGTGACCTGCCCGGTGCGTCTGGCGATATAGCCGTCCAACAAGTCCGTCACCGCCGCCACCGTAAAGATCACGGCGGCCACCAATGACCGATCCGGGGTTGGCGCCAGAAAGACGACGACGAAGACCGGAATCAGGCAAATGCGGACCAGCGTCAGAAAATTCGGCAGATTGAGGGAGTCCTGCCCGATTTCCTTCCAGGTTTCCAGTACGCGATTCATCGTCCTCTACGTCCTCTAGACGATACCGTTCTTGAGCAGATCATGCAGATGGACCACTCCTAAAACGGTCCGGCCATCTTCAGTCACCACCAGCGTCGTAATCGAAAACCGTTCCATCATTTCCACGGCCTTTGCCGCCAGATCATCCGGACCGATGGTCTTGGAGTGCTGCGTCGCCAGCTCTTTCGCCGTGGCGCCCGCCAAATCCGTCCCTCGTTGGATGAACCGGCGGACATCCCCGTCCGTAATGACGCCCACCAGATATCCGTCATGATCGACCACCGTCGTCATCCCGAGCTTCTTGGCCGTCATTTCGAGCATGGCCGCCATGCCACCGACGGTTTCCGAGACCATCGGAATTTCCGTTCCGGCATGCATGAGGTCTTTCACTTTCACCAGCAGCCGGCGTCCCAAGGTGCCGCCGGGATGGAACAAGGCAAAATCCTCCTCCTTGAACCCTCGTTTCTGCAGCAAGGCCACCGCCAAGGCGTCGCCGAGTGCCAGCACTGCCGTCGTACTCGCTGTCGGCGCCAGCCCCAATGGACAGGCCTCTTCCGCAACCGACACGTCCAGGGTGATGTTGGCATTCTTCGCCAGCGTGGAATCCATCCGTCCCGTCAAGGCGATCACCGGGATGCCCATCCGCTCCACATAGGGAAGCAGTTGCAACAATTCCTGCGTCTCTCCGCTGTTGGAGATCGCGATCAGCAAATCGCGGCGGGCCAACATGCCGAGATCGCCATGCACCCCTTCGGCGGGATGAAGAAAAAACGACGACGTACCGGTGCTGGCAAGTGTCGCGGCAATCTTCTGCCCGATCAGGCCGGACTTGCCCATCCCCGACACGACCACTTTCCCCTTGCACCGGACCAGCAGGTCCACCGCCTTGGAGAATTTCTCATCCAGCCGGTCGATCAAGGCAAGGACCGCGCGTGCTTCGATTTCGAGGACGCGCTTTCCGTCGCTGAGACTGTCCAGTCCCTTGACGGTTTTGGGCGATGACGGAACGGAGAGCTTCATCTTTTCTGTTTTGCCGCGTCGCATATTCGCAAGATCCGTTCGAGCAATGATTTCAATTGGTGCAAGGGTACCATGTTCGGCCCGTCAGACAAAGCCTCATCGGGGTTCGGATGGACTTCCATGAAAAATCCGTCGACGCCGGCACCGGCCGCCGCACAAGCCAGCGGCTCGACGAACTCCCGCTGCCCGCTCGACTTGGTGCCTCCGCCGCCCGGCAACTGCACACTATGAGTCGCGTCGAACACGACGGGATACCCAAAACTCCGCATGATCGGAAACGACCGCATATCCACGACCAGATTATTGTACCCAAACGACGAGCCTCGCTCGGTCAGGACAATCCGCCGGCTGCCGCACTCCTCAACTTTCTTGACGGCTTGACTCATCTCCGCCGGCGAAAGAAACTGGCCTTTCTTCACATTCACGACCTTCCCGGTATTCGCCGCGGCAATCAACAAGTCCGTCTGCCGGCACAGAAAGGCCGGAATTTGGAGCACATCCACCACGGTGCCCGCTTCCGTCGCCTGCGTTTCCGTATGCACGTCGGTCAGCACCGGGATTCCGATCTGCGCCTTTACCTTGGCCAAGATTTCAAGCCCGTGTCTGATGCCCGGGCCACGGAATGACGTGATCGACGTTCGGTTCGCCTTGTCGAACGACGACTTGAACACATACGGCATATTGAGCGAATTCGCGATGTCTGCGATCCGGCCAGCCGTCTCCATGACCAATTGCTCGTTCTCAATCACACATGGGCCGGCAATCAAAAACGGAGGTTGCCCTTGGCCGACTTTGAAAGAGCCGATGTCAACGAGCTGTGCCATGGTTTTAGAGTTGCCTGTATATGAGATGCTCAAACCGGCTGTCCAACAAGGCCGCAGGCAAGTCGAAACCGGAGGCGTATCCTCTGGGGTACGTTGAGGATTTCGATGAGCCGAGAACGCAGTTGGAAGTCGGTTTCAGCATCTCGCTTAATGTCCCAACTTTTTACGCAACGCGGCTCCCACAAATCCGCTGAACAGCGGGTGGGGCCGGTGCGGGCGGGAACTGTACTCCGGATGGAACTGGGTGCCCAGGAACCAGGGATGATCCTTGAGTTCCACGATCTCGACCAACCGGCCGTCCGGAGACAGTCCGCTCAACACCAGGCCCTTGGCCGTCAGCTGCTCACGATACACATTGTTGAATTCAAACCGATGCCGGTGGCGTTCACGGACCTCGCTCACCCCGTACATTTTCTGGGCGAGCGTGCCTTCACCGAGTCTGCATAGATACGACCCGAGCCGCATGGTGCCGCCTTTTTCGCTCACACCGTGCTGATCGGGCATCAGATGAATGACGGGATGGGGCGAGGACTCGTCGAACTCCGAGCTGTTGGCTCCGGCTAACCCTGCAACGTGACGGGCGAATTCGATTGTCGCACACTGCATACCCAGACACAGTCCGAGAAACGGCACCTGCCGCTCCCGCGCATATCGGATCGTTGCGATCTTCCCCTCGATCCCCCGCGCTCCGAACCCGCCCGGAATCAGAATCCCGTCGGCTTCGCGCAAAATCCGCTCGGTGCCCTGCCGCTCGACATCCTCCGATTCGATCCAGCTGACATTCACCTTGGTCTCATGGTCGATCCCCCCGTGCACAAGCGCCTCGCCAAGACTTTTGTAACACTCCTTGAGCCCGGCATATTTTCCGACCAGCGCCACGGAAATTTCATGCTTGGGCCGCTTGATTTTTTGCACCATTGCGTCCCATTCACGCAAATTCGGCTGCCCGGCTTCCAAGTGCAGCTGCCGCACGATCAGTTCGTCCAATCCTTCCTTCCGGAAGACGATCGGCACTTCGTAAATCGTATCGACGTCTTTCGCCGTGACGACGGCATCCTTCTCCACGTTGCAGAACATGGCGATCTTGCCCTTGAGCTCAGGGGGCAGATAGCGGTCGGTGCGGCACAGGAGAATGTTCGGCTGGATGCCGATCTCACGCAGCTTGTTGACCGAATGTTGCGTCGGCTTGGTCTTCAATTCTCCGGCCGCGCCGATATAGGGGACCAACGTCAGGTGGACATACAGAACATTGTCGCGCCCCACGTCGTAGGGCATTTGCCTGATCGCTTCGAGAAACGGCAGGCTTTCAATGTCGCCCACCGTACCGCCGATCTCGACGATCGTGACATCCATGCCCTTGGAAATACGCATGATGGTTTGCTTGATCTCATCCGTCACATGAGGCACCACCTGCACGGTTCCGCCCAGGTAGTCTCCGCGCCGCTCTTTCGTAATGACGGAATGGTAGATCCGTCCGGTCGTGTAGTTGTTTTCTTTCGTCAGAGACAAGGAGGTAAACCGTTCATAGTGCCCGAGGTCAAGATCCGTTTCAGCCCCGTCGTCCGTCACATAGACTTCACCATGCTGGTAGGGATTCATCGTGCCGGGATCCACGTTGATGTAGGGGTCCAGCTTCAGAAACGTAATCTTCAAGCCGCGGCTTTCGAGCAGATTCCCAATAGACGCCGAGGCCAATCCCTTTCCCAGCGACGACACAACTCCGCCCGTGACAAATATAAACTTGCTCATGGCTGCCTCCACCATCCGAGCTCTGACAACTCTAATCCGCATGACATCCTCATCGAGCCCACACCACCCCTTTGAGCTCACGCTTGAGAACGTTGAATTGCTGCAGTTTCTCGGCAACACCCGGCACATCTTCCGGCTGATCAACCCGAAGGGATGCATGCCTGGTTTCCCAGACTTTCATGCGCATACCGTTCTCCAACGCCCGGAGCTGCTCCAACTTTTCAGCCTCTTCCAACGGACTGGTCGGCAACGCGGCATATTTCAGCAGCGTCTCTTTCGTAAACATGTAGACGCCCAGATGGATGTAGTGCAGTCCGCCGATGGCGCGGTGGTCGGGATCGTCGCGAACGAACGGAATCGGCGCTCTCGAAAAATAGAGCGCAGAACCTCGGGAGTCCGTGACCACTTTGACCACGGCCGGATTGTGCAATTCTTCCGTCGTGTCCAGTACCCGTTTCAGCGTGCCCATTTCGGCTCCGCTCTTGATAAACGGATCAATAAGATCGGCCAATAGCTGCGGGTTCAGTGGAATTTCGTCACCCTGCAAGTTCACGAAGAACTCGCCCGCGAACATACGTGCCACCGCAGCCACTCGGTCGGTTCCAGTGCTAAAGTTCCCCTCGGCCCTGACGACGCGCCCTCCGAACCGTTCAACCGTCTCCTTGATGCGGTCGTCGTCCGTCGCCACCAGAACGTCCGAGACCGACTTGCAGGCCGCAGCCTGTTCATACACATGCTGGATCAGCGGCTTGCCATTGATCGAGATCAGCGGCTTGCCGGGAAAGCGGGACGAGCCGTATCGGGCCGGAATGACGACGATGACTGGACGCGAGGGCTTACTCATTTCCCAGCACCTCGGACAGCTGTTCGGGAGACACCGTTGCTGTACCGACCATGCCCACCACGATACCGGCCGCGTGATTGGCCAGGATCGCCCCGTCCTTAATGCTCGCGCCGGTCGAGAGCGCCAGGGCCAATGTGCCGATGACGGTATCGCCGGCGCCGGTGACGTCATACACCTGCCTCGCCTGGGTCGGAAGATGCCAGGATGCGCCGTCAGCTTCATACAAACTCATGCCCTTCTCACCGCGCGTGATGAGCACGGACTGGCATCCCAATCGCTGGCGAATCATGGCGCCGGCTTCGTTGATGGCTTGATCATCATCGCCATGCACACCGGAAGCCTGCGTCGCCTCAAGGTGGTTCGGCGTAATGACCGTGACACCCTTGTAGTAGCCGAAATGTTCGACTTTGGGATCGACAATGACGGGAACCTTCCGCAAGGCAGCGAGCCTGGTCAGTTCCGACATCAACCCCGCGGAGATCACACCTTTGGCATAGTCAGAGACCACCACGCACGTCAGTTCCCGCAGGCGCGATTCGATATATTGAAGAATACGCCGTTGCAACGCCGCCTTGAGCTCGTGTCTTCCCTCGACATCGTACCGTACGATCTGCTGGTGATGCGCAATCACCCGGCTTTTCCTGGTCGTGGGACGATCGTGATCGATCACCACTCCGCCGCGCCCTGACCGTTTTGCACCCAGCTCTTTCATCAAGAGCCGGCCGCTTTCGTCCGCACCGATCACCCCGCAGAGATCGGCCTTCCCACCCAGCGCCAGAATATTGTTGAACACGTTGGCCGCGCCGCCGAGCCGCAGCGACTCGGATTCGACGTGCACCACCGGCACAGGCGCTTCCGGCGAAATCCGGCTCACCTTTCCCATGACATAGTGGTCAAGAATCAAATCCCCCACGACAAGCACCGACGCCTGGGGAAACCGCTGAATATATTGCTTGAGCGCCTGCGGGGACGACAGCTGCCCCCGGCTGCTCAAGTCACCCGCCGACATGGAGGATTTCGCCTGCTTTTTCACTGAATGGCCTTGCCGAATCGTTCCCACCGGACCCACTCCGTCCAATTCCCCTGCCCACTCCAGGACCAATAAATCCGGAACGCTTTGCCGCGGATTTTTTCTTCCCGCACATACCCCCAAAACCGGCTGTCCAGGCTTTGATCGCGGTTGTCACCCATCACAAAGTACGAGGCTTCCGGCACCGTGACCGGCCCGAAATTGTCGCGCGGATTGATCGTGCCGTCGATCATGCCCGGATCGACACGTTGTGTAAAGCCCTTGTCGTCGAGCGGCTGCCCGTTGACCAGTACGACCTTGTTGCGCACCTGCACCGTATCGCCCGGCGTGCCGACGATGCGCTTGATGAAATCCTTTTCCTCGTCTTCAGGAAACCGGAACACGATGATGTCGCCGCGCTGCGGTTTCCCAAACTCGATCACTGTCTTGGATGTATAGCAATTCACCGGGGGGAAGTTCCATTGCAACTTGCAATCAGCCGGCCACTGCAATCCATACGAGAGTTTACTGACCAAGATATGGTCCCCGATTTGCAGCGTTGGGATCATCGAGCCGGACGGAATCTTGAAGGCTTGCACGACAAACACGCGGATCGCAAAGGCCAATAACAACGCGACGATGATCGCTTCCGAATATTCGCGGATGATCGATTTCGCTCCGGCCTGGCCGGTGCTCTGTTCCGATAACTTCGCCTCGGGCCCGGCGGCCGGCGGACCACCACTTGAGGAGCCGGAAAGCTTATCGAGGTTTGCCTGGTTCGGATCGAGGCTCATTCTTCACCGACTTTGAGAATCGCGAGAAACGCTTCTTGCGGGACTTCAACACTGCCAACGGCTTTCATCCGTTTCTTACCTTCTTTTTGTTTTTCCAGCAGTTTGCGTTTCCGCGTAATGTCACCCCCGTAGCATTTGGCGGTGACATTCTTCTTCATCGCCCCGATCGTCTCGCGCGCAATGATCTTGTTGCCGATGGCCGCCTGAATAGCGATCTCGAACATCTGCCGGGGGATCAATTCCTTCATTTTCTCCGCCAACTGGCGCCCGCGCGGATAAGAGCGCTCACGATGAGTAATGAACGAGAGCGCGTCCACCGCTTCCCCGTTGAGCAAAATATCGAGCTTCACGAGATCGGACTCCCGATAGCCGAGCAGCTCATAGTCCAACGAGGCATACCCCTGCGTCCGCGACTTCAATTTGTCGTAGAAGTCGAGAATGACTTCATTTAACGGCATTTCATAGCTGATCATCACCCGGGTCGGATCGAGGAAGTGAATACTCCGTTGAATACCCCGACGCTCCTGACATAGCTGGAGAATGGCCCCCATATATCGTTCCGGCGTGATGACCGTCGTCAGAATGAACGGTTCCTCGAACCGCTCGATACTGCTGGGCGGCGGCAGTTCAGCGGGGTTGTCGATCTCCAAGACTTCTCCTTTGGTCGTCGTCACTCGGTAAACCACGGTGGGCGCCGTGGTGATGAGGGTCAGCCCATATTCCCGCTCCAGCCGCTCTTGGATGATTTCCATATGCAACAGGCCCAAGAAGCCGCACCGGAAGCCGAAGCCGAGCGCGAGCGATGTTTCCGGTTCATAGACAAAGGACGAGTCGTTGAGCCGTAACTTCACAAGTGCATCGCGCAGGTCTTCATATTTCGCCGTGTCGGTCGAATAGAGTCCACAAAAGACCAGTGGCTTTACCTCTTTATAACCGGGAAGCGGTTCGGTCGTCGGCTGCACGGCGTCTGTCACCGTATCGCCGATCTTCACGTCCGCCACTTCTTTCATGTTGGCGCAGAGATACCCGACTTCACCGGTCAAGATCTCTGTCTTCTTCACCCGCTTCGGCGTGAACTGGCCGACCTCCATCACTTCAAAGACGCGGCCGTTCGACATCACCTTAATCTTCATACCCGGACGCACAGCCCCGTCCACGACACGAATCAAGACGATCACGCCCTGGTAGTTATCGAACCAGGAATCGAAAATCAGCGCCTTGAGCGGCGCCTGCGGACGGCCGGACGGCGGAGGAATCCGTTCGATGATTGCCTCTAGGACTTCCGGAACGCCGCGCCCTTCCTTGGCGCTGATCGGCATCGCGTCGGTGTCATCCAACATCAACACTTCGGCAATGGATTGTTTGGTGCCTTCGACGTCCGCGCTGGCCAAATCGATCTTGTTGATCACCGGAATGATCACGTGCTTGTTGGCCATCGCCAGATTGACGTTGGCGATGGTCTGCGCTTGCACCCCCTGTGTCGCATCGACCAACAAGAGCGACCCCTCGCAGGCGGCCAAACTTCTGGAGACTTCGTACGTGAAATCGACGTGCCCCGGCGTATCGATCAAATGCAAGGCATAGACCTTCCCATCCTTGGCCTTGTACCGGATCGCCACCGCGTGAGCCTTGATCGTTATGCCACGTTCCCGTTCAAGGTCCATGGCGTCGAGAATCTGCTCTTTGGCCTCTCGGGCCGTAACTGCGCCTGTGGCTTCGAGGAACCGGTCAGCGAGGGTTGATTTGCCGTGATCGATATGGGCGATGATCGAGAAATTGCGTATAAGGCTTTGCAAATCCTAGCTCATTTCTATAAATCGGCACATTATAGTAACTGCCCTCCGGGTTGTCAAAGAAATCGCCCGCCCGTATAATCCGCGCCGCACAGGGCTTCGTCAATCGTCAGGCGTCACACGTCAACCGGCAAGCAATCGGATCCCTCCCCGCGATTGACGAATGACGGTTGACGCATAACGCACCATGGCACACAAACCGACAACGCGACAACTCGCAGACTGGGACCGACAATATCTCTGGCATCCCTTTACCCAGATGCAAGAATGGGAACAGGAA
>DCZO01000025.1:19774-75843 GCA_002331335.1 Nitrospira sp. UBA2082
CGCTACCTCGACGGCACCTCGTCGATCTGGGTCAATCTCCACGGGCATGGGCATCCGGCTCTGAACCGTGCGCTCACACAGCAACTCGGGAAAGTCGCCCACTCCACCTTTCTGGGCCTCTCCAACCCACCGGCGATTGAATTGGCCCGTGCGTTGATTCGGAGGGCTCCCAAGGGTCTCGCTCGTGTCTTCTATTCGGATAACGGCTCGACCGCTATTGAGATTGCACTCAAGATGGCCGTGCAATACTGGCAGCAACAGCATCCGGGGGCAGGTCCGAAAAATACGTTCCTTCATTTGAAACTGGCCTATCATGGTGACACCATCGGCGCCGTCAGTGTCGGTAATATCGAACTCTTTCATTCACGTTTCAAGCCCTTGCTCTTTCCGACCGTGGAAGCAGAGCCGCCCTACTGCTACCGCTGCCCATTGAAATTGGAATACCCCTCCTGCCGCATGGCCTGCCTTGATCCCATTGAACAGCTGTTCAAAACCCGTCACAGGGAATTGGCGGGATTCGTCATCGAACCGTTGATACAGGCCGCTGCCGGCATGGTTGCCCATCCTCCGGGCTATTTGAGACGAATCCGCGAACTTTGTACGCGGTACAACGTTCTGTTGATCGCAGACGAAGTCGCCACCGGATTCGGTCGTACGGGCAAGATGTTCGCCTGCGACCACGAGCATGTGACACCGGATCTGATGGCCATCAGTAAAGGCATGACCGGCGGCTACATGCCGCTTGCCGCAACCCTCACGACCGAGGAGATCTACAACGCGTTCTTGGGGAAATATGAGGAGTTCAAGACCTTTTTCCACGGCCATAGCTACACCGGCAATCAGCTCGGCTGCGCCGTAGCCCTGGCCAATCTGGAGGTCTTTCAAAAGGAGCGGACTCTCACCCAGCTGCGTCCGAAGATCGCAGCCTTCTCCCGCCTCCTTCGGCCCCTGGCAAACATGGAGCATGTGGGAGACATTCGGCAACAAGGGTTTATGGCGGGAATCGAACTCGTGAAAAGCCGTACGTCCAGAGAGCCATACCCGCTTGAAGCCAGAATCGGCCATCGCGTCGCGACAGCGGCACGGACCAGAGGCCTCATCATCAGACCAATCGGAAATGTGCTCGTGCTGATCCCGCCGCTGTCCACATCGGTGGTGGAACTACGAAAAATGGTTGGAGTGCTAAGACTTTCCATTGAGACAGCAACTGCCGGCTGATGAGAGATCGACGATCTTCCATCGAGACGATTGGGAGCGCGGTATGGTGGAAAACCTTCGTGGGTTTGAGTAGACTGCCCCGCGGTCGTAACAATCACTTATTTTTGCGCCAACGAGGATGACATGGGTCTCTTGGGTCGGATCTTTGGTATTCCGTCGTTTGCCGGATCCACAAACGCCCTATTGGTTGAGCTGACCTTGCCGACGCTCACGGATCCCCAGCGTGCAGAATTGAAAGCCCGGGCGATCCAATTTTTGCAAAATATCAGTTCGCCCGGCATGTCTCCGGAAACCGCGTTGGCCGGCCTGAACCAAGCCTCGCGCATGACCCAGCTGAATGTGCTGGCACTCGCCATGAAAGAATTAGGATACAAGCCCGCCCTGTCATCTGAGCGTCTCAGGAAAGTCCAGGACCCCTTTGCCCCAGACCTTGTCAATGAGCAAGCATTGCGGGCGGTGGCTCGACGATTGAAATGGAAGTACGGCGTGGAGGCTTGCCTCAGCGTCGAATCCATCACCTTTGATACATGGTAGCCGTTTGCTTGACAGAGCAGTCCTGCGCGGTTATTCTGCCGAGGTTCTTCTTTCACCAACGGTCGTAGAAGGAGTGTCCATGCGAATCGCTGTACGGTGGATGGTGCGCTTTGCGTCGTTGACTCCCTTGATGCTCGTGCTGTGTTCACTACCCGGTTATGCCTCCGACTCCTTCAAAATGGGCGTCGTGGATCCTCAAACTGTCTTGGAAAAATCAAAAGCCGGCAAACGAGCCCTCGACGGGCTGAAAGAATATGTGACCGTTCGGCAAAAACTCCTATCGAAGGACGAAGAAGATCTGCGCAACTACGAGAAGCAGATCAAGGATCAGTTGCCGAAGATGAGCGAGACGGAAAAGAAAGAGAAAGAGACGCAGTTCCGGACGAAGGTTCAGGATTTCCAGAAACGTGCGCAGGACTTTAACCAGGAGCTGCAGAAGAAGCAAAAGGAACTGGTCGACGAGTACATGAAGAAGATTTCGGCGGCCACCAAGACCACCGCGGAGAAGGGCGGGTTTTCGCTCGTCGTGGACAAGGGCAGCGAACAGACCGTGAAAATCGTCATCTACAATAAGGATGCGATCGATTTGACGGAGCAGGTCATCAAGGAGTTTGATCTGACGAACAAGTAGCCCTCACATAGCGGAAGACGGCTTGTCCAGAGGATAGCCCGCCTCCCGCCAGACCCGGATCCCTCCCGCCATCGAGACCACGTTGCCGTATCCCATTTGTTGCAAGGCGTCGGCGGCCAACACCGACCGAAATCCGCCGCCGCAATAGAGGACGATCGGGGCCTTTTTGTCCGGGATCACTGTCTCGATGTCGCGTTCGATGATTCCCTTCCCCAAGTGCCGCGCTCCCTTCACATGATCCGTTGCGAATTCCCTATCCTCACGCACATCGATAAAATGAAACGCCTCTCCCCGATTGAGCCGCGCCATGACCTCACTCACCGTCTGTTCCTTGACATGCTGCTTCACATGCTCGACCAACCGCAAGAACCCCGGATTGTGTATCATCATCCCTCCAGATCAAAACAATACCGTCTGTTCACTGCCAGGACGCCGAAAGGTCCGGGGCATGGCGCCGGCGTCTTCCTCGACAAATCCGGCCCGCCGCTTGGCCAACGCAAACAATTGCTCGATCACATTCCAATATGTTCCCTGCCCCCTCTGCCGCCGGAAGAATTCACTCTCCGTCAGTGTGCCGCCCCGTACCTCACGCAATCGGTTGACGATCTTTCCGATTCGGTCTGGAAACGCCTCCGTCATGCGCTCCAAGAAAACCGGCTCAACGCTGCCGGATAATCTGAGCAGAGCCGCACAGGCGGTGCGTGCGCCGGCCTGATGCGCGCGGTCCAGCAACTCAGGGATATCGTCCTCGTTCAACCCGGGAATCACGGGGGCAATGGAGATTCCTGTGGCGATCCCTGCATCCGCCAGTGCCTTCAGGGTCTCGAACCGCTTGGTGATCGACGGCGCATGCGGCTCGACCCTGCGGGCCACATCGTCGGAGGCAAAAGGAATACTGAGGTAGACCCGCACCCAGGCCTCCTCGCTCAGTTGTTTCAAGATATCGATGTCCCTCAGCACCAACACGCCCTTCGTAATGATGCCGATGGGATTGCGATATTCCGCACACACGGATAGACAGGCCCTGGTGAGGCCATACGTCGCCTCCAACGGCTGATAGCAATCCGTGTTCCCTGAGAAGACGATCAGCTCTCCGCCCCATGACTGCCGGTTGAATGCGTGCCGCAACAGCCGCGGCGCATCGTCTTTGACGATGAGCTTGCTGTCGAAATCCGTTCCCGCGCCAAACCCCCAGTACTCATGCGACGACCGCGCATAACAATACGCGCAGGCATGAAAACATCCCCGATAGGGATTCACGCTCCATCGGAAAGGCAGGTCCGGGCTGTCGTTCCGGCTCAGAATTTCGCGTGTCTCGTCTTCATAGACCGTCAATTTGGCCGTGCGAACCGGCTCCAACAGCTCGCGATATTGGGATTCAAACGGATTGGGCGGATTAGAAACGGTTCGCATGCTCCATCCTGTTCCTTGCTCCCACTCGCTGTCAATTCACCCGGCGTCGTCGCCGGCGCCATCCGGCTCAGCACGCACCGGTTTCGTTGACTCTCCATAACTCGAATGCTAGATTCCACACGCCTTTGCAAGGACGCGCCATGCACGACCCCAAATATCTTCGTGACAATTTGGACTTGATCCGCACATCGCTGGAACGGCGCGGGCGGGACGTCCCCTGGGACACCATCCAGAGGCTCAGCGACGAACGGCGTACCCTGACGACACAGGTCGAGCAGCTGCGCCACGAGCTTAAGAAGGGCTCCGACGACGTGGCACAACGCCGCCGGGCTAAGCTACCTGCGGACGAGGCCATCGAGGCGATGAAGCACGTGGGAGAGCGGATCAAGGAAATCGAAGGGCGTCTGCGTGACACGGAAGAGACGTTGAACAGCATCGCACTACGCATCCCCAATCTCCCCCATCACACGGTTCCGCAGGGAAGCGACTCGACAGAGAATATCGAAGTGCGCCGGTGGGGCACCATCCCTTGCTTCTCCTTCCCCCCCAAACCCCATTGGGAGATCGGGGAAGCCCTGGGAATTCTCGATTTCGACCGGGCCGCGAAAATCGCCGGGGCTCGGTTCGCTGTGTTAAGCGGGGCCGGCGCCAAAATGGAGCGCGCCTTGATCGATTATATGCTCGATCTTCATACCAACCGACACGGCTACCGAGAAATTCTTTCGCCCGTATTGGTCAATCGGCAGACGATGACCGGAACCGGCCAGCTGCCCAAATTCGAGGAGGATCTCTTTCGGTTGCGTGATGAGGACTGGTTTCTGATCCCCACCGCCGAGGTGCCGGTGACCAATCTCCATCGTGAGGAGATGCTCAGTGAAGACCGCCTCCCCATCCGATACACCGCTTGTACGCCATGCTTCAGACGAGAGGCCGGTTCGTACGGCAAAGACACCCGCGGCCTCATCCGCCTGCACCAATTCAACAAGGTGGAACTCGTGGCCTTCACAACCCCTGATCGTTCGTATGACGAGCTCGAGCGATTGACCGGCCATGCCGAGTCCATCCTGCAGAACTTGAATTTGCCCTATCGTGTCGTCACCTTGTGCACCGGCGATATGGGATTTTCGTCCGCGAAGACCTATGACATCGAAGTCTGGCTCCCTTCGCAGGGGCAATATCGTGAAATCTCGTCGTGCAGCAATTTCGAATCGTTTCAGGCCAGACGAGCAAACATCAAGTATCGCGCAGGCGGTGGGAAGAAAGAGGCCAAGCCAGACTTTGTCCATACGCTGAACGGATCAGGCCTTGCGGTTGGCCGAACCCTGGTGGCGATCCTCGAAAATTATCAGCAGCCGGACGGGTCAGTCGTGATTCCTGACGTGCTGAGGCCTTACATGGGTGGAAAAGAACGCATTGTGAAAGAGTGACCCTGCGGGTTAACCGAAGGTTGGGTTACTTCGGATCAGGACAAGAATGCATTCGATGGTGTTTATCCGCTCGCTTCAAATACGATACAGCAATAATTAGCGAGCGGGTCAACCGAAGCTTGGTTTGGAGGGGTGCCGGAGCGGCCGAACGGACCGGTCTTGAAAACCGGAGATGGGGTAACTCATCCGCGAGTTCAAATCTCGCCCCCTCCGCCATATTCCACGTGCTGTGCGATCCATTCTTGCCGTAGTTCATCGAGATACCGTACAGTCCTGCCGGCCCCTCTAGGAGCATAGTTGCATGAAGGTCTTGCAGCAGTGCTGGCAATGGTTTTGGCGGCAAAGCCGGCTGAATAAGATCATCATACTCGGGCTGTTTGCCGTAGTCGTGCCGTTCTTTCTCCCGACAGTCGTCGCCTGGCTCAGACCCACCCTTATCAAGGTGGGAGTGGCGTTCTATACCTATGAACGCGCAGCCCTCTCAGATGGGAAGACCCAACGGTATTTTTTCGAAAAGCGGAACCTCGTGACGAATTGCAGCCTCCGGAAGATTGAGGAGCCACTCCCCAAGGAACGCGCCATCCCCCCTCATGCACAATCCTGGGTCGTCCTCAAATTACTGTTGGAAAATCCCTCAGATCAGAATATTACCAACCTCCGCATCGGTGTCAGATCGCCCGCCCTGAGTCCGGCTACCCAACTGTTGACGGCACCACATATCGACGCGACAGGCCACATGGAAACGCCTGCGCGAGACGCCCGCCGCTTCTATCTCGTTTCCATTCCCGCCATTGCCGCTGGGGGCTCCCTCGTCCTTAGTTTGAAAACTCCGATCGATGATCCACTTCGCCAATTTATTTACGTGGACCGCCGCACGGTAACTATTCAAGTACCGTTTGTCGCGGCAGACCAGTTTCGGGAATATCCGCCTATCGTCTCTCGAACCAACGCGGTGAAGATTTTGAACCGGGAGGGAGTCTTACGAACCGATGCCGATAAGACAACGGATGAAACTCTCGTATTTACAAGGCTCTCTGAAGACGCACCGAATCCCAAGGCTGACACGTCGCCCTATCAAGTGCTCCCCCCATCAAAAACTTGTCCGGAAGGAGAAGCGGGACTTTGGTAAGTCTTTCCTGCCCCAACTGTACTATTTACATTCCAGTCGTACCACTTTCGGTGGGGCAGCCACCTGTCTTGGGGAGTGGAAAACGTCCCGCGAATTGTACTATCCTCCGCCCATCCTGACGATACTTCCACGAGAGGAAAGTATATGCCTACCGCGCCGCTCTCTCGGATGATCATCAATTGCATTCTGAACCGGGGACGCGCTGGACTGGAAGGAGAAGGATGCCTCTATGATATGGCGGCGCCGGACCGGGAACTGTCCGCGCCTGACAAACTCAGGACAGGCGATTATGTGAAGATTCGCTTGTGGCTGCCCGATGAAGACGCCCACATTGCCGTCGACTTGGCCGAAGTCGAATGGATCGAAAGCCACTGGCTCAAAGTTGATCTGTTATCGGTTTCCCCAGAGAATCAGGCCCGGCTCAATCAGTTCAAATCGTTACAGCGATCCTCCTCCCGCGGACACCGTACCAGCCAACAGGTTCTTATTCGGTTCTAACCAGTTTTATTAAACCGCCTGATCGGCCATCCCTAATTTCGATATCCCTCTTTCGTCTAGCTGCTGCTACCTCAACGGTATATTCAGAGCTCACGCCTCAAGGGTATTCTGTCACCTGCTGACCCTGAACAGTCTGGACTCTCTAGCAAGGAGAAGCGAACCATGCAGAAGCAGCTCGGTAAGATCGGGGCCATCAGACGAGAAGTGCATGGGAAGCCCTGCCCGTTCTGTGGTGGGCACACCTACCAGCTCGTACTCCGGACAGCATCCGCCACGGACGAATCCGGGATTTTTGCTCGATGTTCGCACTGTCAGCATCCGCGAAGATTTGACGAAGATTTTGGGCAGATCTTATGGATGTGATGCCACAGGGGAGGAGGACTCTTTCAATGTCATTTACGGCCTGGCGTGCCCGACGCATACACAGACAGCAAACACGGAAAGCACTACAAATGCTCGCCCTCAGCGGCGTTGTGCGTCCAAGTGATGTCGAATTGCGTTATTCGATTCCTCTCATCAAAATCAGTGGCGCACACATCGCCCCAGAGGCTCAATCAGCCGACATCGAACGGATGGCCCCGTCTCTTTCTGAATCATTTTCTCAATCGCCAATTCAGGGCATGCACCGGCCTCAATGGATACCGCACGAGTCACCTGCCGCATCCTAATATCGCTCAGACATACGCCTGATCCCTTGTGCCTTCCCTAGAGGCTGAGGTAAGATCACGCCTCGTCGGCGGTGATCCCACCTCACGACGTTGTCTGCCGTAACTGCGGACAGAATCCAATCCAAGCATAGTGACACGGAGAGGTGGCCGAGTGGCCGAAGGCAACGGTTTGCTAAACCGTCGTAGGGACAAAATCTCTACCGAGGGTTCAAATCCCTCCCTCTCCGCCATCATACTTACCCACCGGTTTGCCCCCCAGTAATCCCGCATACGTGCCGGTAGCCGAGATCGCATACCCACGCCCCCGTCGTGTATCGTCGAACGGCGTGCAGATGATCGCCCCAGGGATAAGCTTTCGCAATATCAGGCGCATCCCCAGCAGCCCCTTCACATCAACCACCCGCTCAGCCAAAACACACGCATGGCAGCGGAAATGTTCACTCCCAGTACGAGTATCGAGCATTGATTAGTATGAAGACGTTGAGGGAGGTCTTGGAGAAGCTGCGATCCGATGAAGTGGTTGATGCCTTGCAGAAAAGTTAGGCGGCGCGATAGACACCGATTGGTCTTTCGTATGGCACTTAGTTTGCCTGGGTTAGCCGAATACCTTTTGGTTGAAAGTCTGAAACACGGATATAAGTAACCTCCGAGGGCTTCAGGCCTTCCAGGATCAGTGTAACCTTCGTTGCCTTGCCCGCCTCCAACGCCTGTTGAACATCAAATTTGGAAGAGACCTCAAGAGAACTATCTGACGGAGCTTGATGTCCGATCTCCATGGTGGCTCCTGTTATGTGGGCAGAGATCAGATTTCCAATCTCCAAAGTTATGGCACTACCCTTGTCATGAGCTTTTACTTCTTTCAAGCTAAGGGTTGTAGAGCCAAGGTCGTGACGAATGACTTGATATCCATCCATTCCAGGTGCGAGACGAACGGAAGCGGCTTTCAGTTCACGAACATCCCTTCGAAGCTTTCTGATCTTCCCGTCATCCCCGTCGCATGAGTAAATTAGAAGGACCGTGACTAAAGCCACTGTCCCCCAACGGATGAAGAATGGCGTCATGGTTGTTTAACTTTGAACCGGTGCATCGGATTGCTATCACGCACCAGAATTCTATCCCCGTTCCCTGGCCGTTCACAAGCAAGTGTCCAGCGAAAAGCTCCCAGCGGCTCCGTCCGACCCCTTGCGCCTTCATTCGTGTCCCTCTACAATTACGATTTCTTGCGAGGTGTTCGTGATGTGGGATTATTTAACTGCGCCAGCTTTGCTTGTGGTTATTGGTGCATCCATTACAGCAGTGTCATCTTTTGCCTTGCCTGACGGGAAGTCACGCAAGGCATTGGTTTTCCTTGGAACTGCACTTTCAATCGCAGGGGGATTTTGGGCATCCGGGCAGCAGGCCATTTCACAACATGAAAACCAGCAGAAAAGCGAGGAGATCGTTCAGGCGCAAAAAGACTTGAAACTAAAAAGCGAAGAGATCGTCGAACTAAATAAGCAGATAGTGGCGGCTGTCACTGGTGGGGACAGCTTTGCCTATATAAGACTAGTTTTCATCGGGCGGGCCGATACCACGCCAAGGCTCACCCTCATCCATCAAGGAAAGTATCCGTTGTACGAACTTGATTACAGAATCGTTGATTTGGTCAAAATGGAAAAAGAAAATAAGCACTATTCGCTCGATGACTTAACAAAGGATCAAAAAAACATCGGCAACATTGGGCCAAATCAAGCACGAGTACTTGATACCGTTCAAATTGGAAGTGAGCCTATAAGATGGAACCTGTTCTTTGGCGCACGTAACGGCTTCTTCGTCGAGTTGCTGCGAATGCGACGGGTCGGCGATGAATGGAAAACGGCAATCAGAGTCGATAGCCGACCCACGTCTGGCGAGGAAGCGAAGACTCTGTTTAAACTGGTTGAACCAGGCTATCCGCTGGGCAAAGATGGTCAAGTCGATTGGCAGTAATGTGAGAGGGGGCGTTGTAAGTACGCACCATTTGCAGCTCACCGTTTACCTGCGAGGCCGACTCCTCTGTGGATTGTTGGTGCAAGCGCGCTCTCGTATCAGAAAGAAAGAGCAATGCAGACTGTTTCTGCAAGACGTGTCCGTCGTTGTCGTCTACCATCCAAGTCCTCTGAGACGAGGACTGAGCGCGCACAAAAGAGTGTAGGGGACTTCCCGCATAATAATACCGGAGAAAGCGCATGATGACTCACCATCTAAAATTAAACACGGCTTCCTACGTTGAGAGAGGAGACACGGTTACCTATGAGTTTAACGACCGGCCTGGAGAGTTAAGGGAGATTAAACTGGCCCCCAATAAGTTCATCATAGACCACTATTACACAGGGCAATATTTATTAGGACACCTGAAAGGGGACACTCTTGAAGTCCCTGTTCTACAGGAATGGAAGACGATAACAATTCTATCAATCACAAAAGGCGAGAGTTTTTGATAAATCCACTACCGGCTTAACTGCTACTCCTTGGCATCGTCTGCGAAGGTGACGGCTGAGGGATGCTGGATTTCTTTGGTGCTTCCACTGAACTGTACGGACTCCAACCCTGTCACGTGTGGTCTATAGCCCCCTCAACCCTTGCTCTGTGACAGGAGATTTCTCTTGTGGGATCTGCCTTTGTATCGTATTGTACCCACACCCGCACGGTGCCACATTCGTGGCTTTCTGCATGCGGACAACACAGTTTTCGTGTCTCCCATCTTCAAGAAAGGATTTTCGATGCGTACATTCATCCTCAGTGTGGGAGCCTCACTCCTCCTGATCGCCGCGCCGGCGACGGCTATCTCACAAGAACCTGGAACGGAAGAGCAGAAGACCCTCTATGCTCTGGGATTGGCCATCAGCCAATCGCTTGCTACGTTTTCCCTGAACGAGACTGAACTTGATATGGTCAGAAACGGCATGACCGACGGGGTCTTGAAGCGCACCCCGAAAGTTGATCTCCAGACCTACGGCCCTAAAATTCAACAGTTTCAGCAGACCCGCTTAACCGCCTCGGCTGAGATCGAGAAAAAAGCCGGGGCTGCATTCGCCGCAAAAGCCGCAGCCGAAAAAGGCTCGACCAAGACTGAGTCTGGCATTATTATCACTCCCATCAAGCCTGGTACAGGCGCACCTCCCAAGACCACCGATACGGTGAAGGTGCACTACCACGGGACCTTGGTTGATGGAACGGTCTTCGATAGCTCGCTCAAGCGCGACCCCGCGACGTTTCCGCTCGACCAAGTGATCAAGTGCTGGACTGAAGGTCTTCAACAAATCAAGGTCGGTGGCAAGAGTCGCTTAGTCTGCCCGGCGAATCTGGCGTATGGGGAGCGCGGCATGCCTCCGGTGATCAAGCCGGGCTCCACGCTCATCTTCGAAGTGGAGTTATTGGAAATCGTCCAGAAAGAGAACAGCCCGAAATAGCCTCTGCGCGGCCGCCTTTTTAATAAAAAGGCGGCCGTTCTTCTCCTTGCAAACTTGACCGAAACGACCCCTTCAGTTCACCCACCGTCATCCGATCCTCCTCGCACTCGTTGGCTGATTCTTGGCCTTCTCTTTGCCATCAGCGTTGTCACCTACATTGATCGCGTCAACATTTCGGTTACGGCCCGCCAGATGATGCCGGCGCTCGGCCTCACCGATCAGCAGATGGGGTTTGTCTTTTCCGCCTTCGTCATCGGGTATGCACTATTCCAAATCCCGGGGGGATGGTTGGGTGATCGATGGGGGGCGCGAGTCGTGCTTACCATCGGTCTGCTCTGGTGGTCCTGTTTCACCGCGCTCACTGCCATAGCAGCCACTTCACCACTCGTCGGTGCGGTGGGCATCGTCGGTGCACTGGCGCTGACCCGTTTTCTACTCGGCATTGGCGAAGCGGTGGCACTCCCGACCTTCAACCGTGCCGTGACTGATTGGCTCCCCGCCCATGAACGGGGATTGGGCATCGGCATTGCCATTGGGGGGATCGGCGTTGGCTCGGCCATCACCCCACCCATCACCGCCTGGATCATGGTGAACTACGGCTGGCAGAGCGCATTTTATCTTGCGGCGGCTCTTGGTCTAGTATTGGCACTCATCTGGTGGTTATTCGCCAGGAATCGTCCGGCCGACCATCCCTGGGAACCTACCCAACGCCACGCCGAGGTCCCTGACAATGCCTCAGCTTCGTCGTCTGCAATCCCATGGACCGCCTTGCGCAACACGCCAACGGTCTGGTGGCTGGTGCTGAGTTATGCCTGTCTGGGCTATGTTGCATATGTTTACATGTCCTGGTTCTATCTGTATCTCGTGAATGTGCGCGGATTTAATATGTTGCGCGGTGGATACTTTGCCGCTGCGCCATTTCTCGCCATCCTCGTCTCCTGTCCGCTCGGGGGATGGGCTACGGACCGTCTTGCCATTCGATTTGGACTGACCCATGGACGACGGTTCATCGGCCTCGCAGGGATGGTCTTAGCCTCAGGGTTTATCGCGCTCGGCGCCTTAATGGAATCGCCCTATCTCGCCATTGCCAGTCTGTCGCTCGGCGCGGGCTGGCTCTACTTCTCTGTGGGGGCCTACTGGTCTTCCACCAGCGACCTGTCTCGAACCCACGCCGGTAGCCTTTCAGGCTTGATGAATATGGGAGCGAACATCGGAGGAGCAGTCTCTCCCACCATCACTCCCTGGATCGCGGACCAGTGGGGCTGGCCGGTCTCTTTGGCAACCGCGGCCTTCATTGCATTTATCGGCGGTATCCTGTGGTTTAAAATCGATCCGGGGAAAGGTCTTCATCAGGATAAAGAAGTGCTGAGTTGAGAGTTTTGGGAGTTTCACTCTCAGCACTCAAGTCTCAGCACTGGCTCAAAGCGATTGCGTCACAATCGCTCCATTGATAGAGTGCGCGCCATGGCCATCCAGTTTCAGAAGAAAGATCCCCGTGCCACGATCGTGACGAAGTTCGGCGACATCGCCATTCGCTTCTATCCCGATGATGCACCACGCCACGTCGAAAACTTCGTAAGTCTCGCCAAGATGGGATTTTTCGACGGCACGACTTTCCATCGTGTCGTACCGGGCTTCCTTATTCAAGGTGGCGATCCTCTGAGCAAGCACCCGGATCGCTCGCTTCACGGCACCGGAGGTCCTGGCTACTTTCTTCCCCCGGAGCCAAACGATCGTCCACATAAACGCGGCGCCGTTTCCATGGCCAAGATGCCACGCGAAAGCAACAGCACCCGCGACTTCAACGACAACGGCTCGCAATTCTTTATCTGCGTTGGGGAGAACAGCGGGTTGGATCGTCGCTATACCGTGTTCGGAGAAGTCGTTCGTGGAATCGACGTCATCGACAAGATCGCCGCCGCCGCACGGGATCAGTCCGACAACCCCTTGGAGCCCATCACAATAACCGTGACGGTGAAAGAGTAACGATCCCGCGTGCAGGGAATGTGTCAGTGAACTGCCTTGGCCCGATGATCCAGGATCCCATCAGGAGGGAGTTGCGCAGCGTCGCAACCGATCCATGATGGCGAGTCCGAGCCCCTGCTCCGCACAGGGTTCGGCATAAATGCGGTCAAGACCCAGCGCATCCAGCTTTCGCAACATCGAAAAAAGATGCCGAGCGGCTTCTCGAAGATCTCCGGACGGGGACAGCACTTCGATTGCGTGAAACTGTCCGGCCAAATCACGTGGCTCAGACATGGCCAACAATCCCACCCGCTCACAGCCTCGAAGGACAGGCCATACTCTTGGCGCCGGCAATACCGTCACAGGCGTGCGCGTCGCATAGTGGCGCGGCGATTGTCCAGGCACGTGGGCTGTCTCCTGAGACGATGTGGCTCGATCTACGGGACCGATGACCATCTGAATCGCCTCAAGCGTCAAACTGCCAGGTCTTAACAACTCCGGCCTCGCTCCGGCCAGAGACAGAATGGTGGATTCCACTCCGAGCAGACAGGGCCCTCCATCGAGAATCAGGTCAATCCGGTCACCAAGTCCATCACTGACATGCTGCGCGGTCGTCGGGCTGACGTAACCGAATGGATTTGCGCTGGGAGCCGCGACCGGCGCTCCGGCTTCTCGAATCAAGGCCCGGGCAACGGAGTGGTCTGGAATCCGGACCGCCACCGTCGGCAACCCCGCAGTGACGAGATCTGGCACGGACAGATGTTTCGGCAGAATCAATGTCAGCGGGCCGGGCCAGAATGCATCCATGAGCCGCCGTGCCACCGGTGACACAGATGTTGCAACCGTCTCTATCATCGCTTGATCAGCCAGGTGAACGATCAGAGGATCAAAGGTTGGTCGCTGTTTGGCTTCAAAGACCTTCGCCGCCGCGTCAGGATTCAGCGCATCACAACCGAGTCCATATACGGTTTCCGTCGGAAAGGCGACGAGCCCTCCTGCCCTGATGATCTCTGCCGCCAGACGAATCGATTCCGGTCGGTCTCCCCATAGCACTCTGCTTCCCACGCATTCCTTTCGTCACCGGTAGTGTGCGAATGACGGACCCCGTGTTGCTAGTACGCTGCTGGTTTCGAGAATGTCCGGTTCGATACTAAATCCAACACATGAAGACCATCGAAATAGGCCTCAGAGGACCCGATCGCGATCATGCCAACCTGCCCCTCCTGCGGCAACACCACGTCCTCCACCGCCGCGACTTGAGCGCCATCCACATACACCGCCAGCCGGCCTTTGTCGAGATGGAGAAAATTGATCCGTTGTACGCGGATCGTGTGCCACGGCCCTGCCGCAAGGCGCGCAGTCACCTGCCCCAATATCGTCGACGTGCCGTTTAATACGTGCCTCGTCGTCACAACCCCGGTCGACGCCTGCAATGTAACGGAATAATAATTGTCAGCGTCACGCACCGCCAATGCGACACCAGTCTCAGCGCCTCCGCCATCACGCGATGCTTTGATCTGCACCGTCACATCAGGATAGGTTGTCCGAACAGATTCAGCAACCAGCAGGCGCACGCAAGCCGGCTTCGCACAGGCGGCTGTACGAATGATCTGTCGCGTGCTGGATGGCGATTCCCCGTCAGTCGTCACTTCCCATCCGGCTGTGCCCCCATCCGGACGATTGAGGCCGACGAATCCGGAGGGAACGGAACCCGGGCGATCCTGATCGAAATTCCACTGCCACACGATGTCTTGCTTGGGGGGCTTGGCATGAATGGCGACGTCGAGCACTTCAGGAGAGCGCGGCGAGCTCGGCAGCACAATGGCGGCGGCCTCCGGTGAAAGCGCTTTGACGAGATCATTGGCCAGCAACTGCTCCGGCAAGCCCTTCACACCGGGAATGGAATCGAGTTCCTGTCTGACTCTCCGCAACCGGTCATGAAACCGCTCCGGATTGCGGGGAACCAGAAGAGACTCGACGGCCACTTGAACATAAACGGCATACAGCCGGTCATACGGCTGCTGAAGCAACCGAGCAGCTTCTTCCGCTTCGCGGTTTGCCTGCTGAAGCCAAGGATGGTCATACCGCCGTTCCCAGGATGCCCATTGCAGACGATCCCAGGCGAGCTCCGCGAGCACCCGTCCATACTCAACAGTCCCTGGCGCGACCTCTTTCAGCAGCCGTTCATGAATGAGGACGGCTTCCGTCGGGTCATTATTCCATCGCGAAAGGGCGCCTAACCGCCGCCGCTGCACGAGAGTTGCTCGTTCCTGTTTTTCAATCGTTTCATAGGATGCGAGCGCTTGATAGAGCGCCTCCGCCGCCGGCTCATGCTCTTCCGACACCGCCGTTAATTCCTGCCGCCAGGTTTGTGCTTGAATGCTCCAATAGAGTTCAGCCATTCGTTCAAGCGCCGCCGCCCCATCGGCTGCCAAACGGCCTTTCTCCGTTCCCTGTTTCAGAAACGCGTCATACGCATCGTCTCCTCGAAGCCCATGAGTTTCAGCGTGCTTGGGATCCAGCAAGAGCAGTTTGGTCAGCCACGGACCCCGCTCAGCGGGAGACAGGCGCACCACCCGTTCCAGCGTCTCACGAACGAGCGGCTCCACATCCGTTCGCTCCCACCATCGGGCAGAACCGGGAATCAGCTCGCCCTTTATCAGACGGTGGGCGGGATCGGGGTGATCGAATCGCCGCCCCGCATCTGGACGAAGCCCGTAGTAGGTGGTCGGAATGCGCGGCGCGCCCGACAGTGCCTCGTTCAACACCGCCTGGTCTACGGTGAATCCATATTTCTTCAGGCCGCTCACAAGAACAAACCGCACGACCACTTCACGAACGGGTCCAAAACGGCGCTGCGCGCCGTTGACCCACCAGATCTCCTCAGGCCGTAGAGCCAGAGGCGCCGACAGCGGATCTGTGTACACAATCTTCACGTCAACGGCCTGCCCACGGACTGTCACCGGCTCAGGTCCCGTTAAACCCGCAAGGGCGATCGGCTGTACTGAACTGGCCTGAACAGGCGTTATCGCCGGCACCGGCCCGCCGTCCTGCCGAACGATCGTCGGAGATAGAAACACCGCCGGTGGATATTCCTTCCAGTTTTCCGTCTCGCGGTGGCGGTCATGCAACAATCCAAACCCGACACCGCGGCCGACGGCGCTGGAGCCACCCGACCCCGTCTGTTGCGCCACCATGTCTCGATGAGCTTTGAGCGTGTCGTCCCAACACCGACGGACGGATTCAGGCGACAACCGTACACGCTGGTTGCCGGGCGACAAGGATCTGTCCCGGCTCAAACAACCGAGATCCGCCACAGCCCAGGCCTCGACGTTCTCGTTTGTCAACGCGGTGGCGTACTGGAAGACAAATCGGGAGGCATCTCCTCCCTGCCCCGATCGAGGTTGGCTTGCCTGTCCTGATGGCGGAACGAGGAGTCCCCATACCAGAATCATCCAAACGATCAGTCGTAACGGCTTCATGAACGCTCCGTCATTGTGTTTCACTTTCCGAAAGGCGAACCTTCAGAAGAAGCCCATACTGGCGTAGGTAACGGTGGAGTTGTACTGGTCGGAAATACCTCGGTCGTAGCGAAGAACTTCCCCCTTGCCCGCTTGGATCAATCGCAGCAGGCTATAGATGGGAGCAAAACCGGAGATGCGGCGCCGGTCCTGTTCTTTCTGAATATAGGCGGCGAATGCACCGGGGTTAAGTTCCTCCACGTGCTTCAGCATTTCCAGATCATGTTGCATGGACCGGTGAAACGAAAAATCCGTCGGCGGCTCTTTGTCGCCGTACCGCAGACCGAGATGCGCCAACTCGCCCGCCGCAATCACGCAACTGCTCCGCCCGCATCCGGCCATGATGTTACGCAAGCCATCCAGGAATGCGTCGATGGCAACGCGAGCTTCCCCTTCTGAAAGATCGAGTGCTGAGAACGAGCAGAGAACAGGCACGATCGTGAACGGTCGCTTGTCTCCGACGACGTGCTGGAGAAAGGGCAGTTGAAATTCAATGGCATGCTCCGCCTGATGGCAGACATCCTCCTCGAACGATGCCGGAAGCCGGTCCTTTAGCTGCGACATGATCGGCTGATCTGTGCGGACCACCCCCAGCGGTGTTTCGAAGTCTTTGTCGGTCACGGCAAACAGCTTGGCCAACCCGGCATAGGCTGTTCCAATGATCACGTAGACATCCGGCTGTGCAGCCTCCTGTAATTCCTTATACGCCCAGGCATAGACCGGCCCGGCCTGCTTAAGATCATACGTTGGCACGACAAGCCCTTTGATAAGTTTTCCCGCATTCTCGGACGGCTTAAAGTCCGGCCCCTCGCTCGACGTAAAAAATCCGTCGATCTGCTTCTTCAGTTTGGCCCCATCAGCTTCATAGCTGCGGCCGGCGAATAGAGGAGGCCGAAGCGGAGCCTGCCGATACTCGTTCCTGACCTGCACCCGTGCCGCCTCAGCCTGCTCACCTTCTAGAAACAGTTTCTGATCGAGGTCGGCGACCAGCTGCTCCACTTTACCCGGCATCAGAAATTCGCCGAACCGCTTGAGATACAACGCGCTGATGTCCATGAGGGAGTGTTCACCGTCAAAATGCTGCACGATGAAAAAATAGTTCAATGGCAGAACCAGCTTTTCTTTCCCCAGGCCGGTCGGGTCCCAGAGCACGATGTACTGTTCCTCGCCCTGTTTAATCGGCGAGAACTGGAGGTTCCGTAGAACCGGATATTGTTTGGGGTCTTTCGCGGCGCGTGTCGTCATGGCAGCGATATTGTAGGGGACGGGCTTGGGATGCTGCAACTAACCGGAAGGGGTGGCTTAACTTTCCTGAGGCGGTTTGCCTTGCGTGCGCCGACTAAGAACGATGAGCATGCCAATCGTCACTATCAGAAGCCAGAGGGTTGGTCGGCCATACGACGCATCGGAGAATTCGATCAGGTCGGTCAGGCGACCGATCAACAGCGACATGCGGGCCATCACGGTGTAGCCGAAGGCCGCGCCGAACGCGATCATCAAAAACATTACCCCGGTTTTTGCGACGACCTTGCCCGGCCCGCTGTGTTCGATTGAGAAGAAGAAGTAGAACAGCACTGAGATCACACCGATCAAAATGATGATTACGTTGATGCTGCTCGACGGGTCGAGGAGATTCATCGAGAAGGTCATGCCATCACCGCCGGCCAACGACAGCAGGGGCCTGACGGTATCTTCAACCTGCTTCAGGATAAACGATGATATCGTGCGTGGAATCGCGAGTCCCGATCCGACCCCCACGATAAAGGCGAAGGCGTAGCGGGACAGCCAGGCGGCTTTCGGCACGTAGCGCGTCAGCATGAGCATGCCGATAGCCACAGGAATCAACAGGGCGATCTCGCCCTGTTCGACAATCGGCTTGACGATCAAATGCACGATGACCGTGTCGTAGGCCTTCACGATGGTGTAGCCGACCGACACACCCACATAGAGATGTTCCGCCAGCTTGAACAAGGGGTTATCTTTGTACAGGAACGAGAAGATACAGAGGGTCAACCCTGTCGCCACCCACGCTCCAAGTACCGTTGCATCCATCGGCTGCCGTGCTCCTTAAGAACCAACCTGGCTGTGCTGCTGTGCCGCTCGTCGCATGCTGAAGTAAAAAAGATTGCATATGATCACCAGGACAATGATCGCCACATGCGTCGCCGACTGCGCATCCATCCCCGCCACGGCTTTGCCCTTCTGATCGATCAGGCTTTCGTATTCTGCTGCGCCACGCAGGCCGCCGATCAGACCGTTGATCTGCCCGCTTCTCAATAGGGGATATAACCCCGGCGCCATGACCCCCGTGCAACCGCCCCCCATCTCAAACTTGTACTTGTCCTTGCCGAATACGTACCAGGCTTCAACTCCCGGATTGCCTGCGCCCAGACTGACCATATACGTCACATCTTTCAAACTCTGCACACCGTCCAGCACCGGAAGCCCCTTCGTCGGCTTGCCGCCATAATCGCTGGGAAAGGTATTGTAGAGATTCTGGCCCAGATTGATGATGACAGCCGTGTTGCCTGGGCTCCAGCCGAGAAAGACATAGTCCTTGCCGTTTTCTTTCCCCATCTCCTTCGCCACCTGGGTCACGATCTGATCGGCCAAGCCGGTGCCGGATACCCAGAGCGTCATGGTCACGACGCGCAGATTCTTCCGGAAGGCGTGCCGAAGCAGGGCGATCGCCTGCGGGTGCAATTCCGGTTTCGAAGCCGGGTCGAAATCGAGCGACATAAACAAAACGGACCGTTCCGGCAACGATTCAATATGGTTATAGACGCCGCGCACTTCAGAGGAAATCTTGATCGGAAGACCCACCGGATAGAGCAAGGGCAACAGCGTGCAGAGACCGATCACCAGGAAGATGATCCGCCGGTCGATCTTGAGCATTCTTTCGGAAAAGTTCATAAACGAAGCATACTTCTTCCGCTTACAGCGTTCAGCTATCAGCAGTCAGCTGGTCCAATCCTTCCGATGCTGAAAGCCGGCGGCTGATTGCTGCCAGCTTTCACTATTCCTTTCCTCCCCCCAGATACGACCGTTCAACGCCGAAGATGATTTTGAACGACAAGGCCACTGCACCGAGGCTCACCCCGATCAGAATGGCGCGGCGCACCGAGGCGTTCAGGACGTTCAGAATCCATTGGGACACATCGCCGCTCAGCGGAATCAGATATTCACCCAGCGGGACACGGCCCATCATGACGATCACCGCCGCAATTAAGAGCACCGCAGCTTCACGGCTCCTGGCTCGAAACGATCGATAGGCGGCGGAGGCGATGAAGAAAGCCAGGATCGCGAACATCGTGCCCTGGAGCGGCACCAGCATGTAGGAATAGACCCAGCCGAACGCGGTGGCTGCCCCCTCGAGACTTTCCTTCCCGTTGGCCCAGAGCCCAACCGCAATGGTCCCCAGCATCCCCGCATAGAGCACGAGACTATAGCCCCAGCCCTCTTCCTTCCTTCTGATCTTTGCCGCATGCTGATGGAACAAACTCGTCACCCCCAAGACCAGTGCAAAGCCGCCGACAATCTGAAGCCATTTGGTGGCGGAGGTCAGTAATTGCTCAGAAGCCGGATGCGGTACGTAATACTGCCCGGCGAAGAGCAACCCGGTGATCATCGTAATCAGCAGTGGCAATTGCCGGCGAAGGAAGATCATTTCACATCCTTGAAGAAGTCCAGAAACAGAGACGGCCACTGCGCGCCTGTGACGGCACCGATGGTCGCCAACACCGTGCCGATGACGATGGCGCTCAAGATGACGGCCTTCCCGATATCCTGCCCGCGCAGGGTACCGATCTGAACCGGCTCTTTGGACAGATAGGCACTGGCGGCGTAGAGCTCTTCGCCGATCAACGTGTAGTCGCACGTAGTCACAAAGAACGGGAGCTGGTGGTCCGAATCGGTCCCGGCGATCTGAATGGCGCCGGTGCTCGCGCCGGTCTCGGTGAGCAGCAGTGATTCGGCGAAATAGGAACCCATAAAGAAATTTGCCGCAGGCTTTTTGCGAAGCATGATGCCGTCGACCGCCGCCGTATAACTGAATTGATCGGAGGTGATGAAAAAGTTCGAGTCTTCCTTGAAGAGGTCAGGCTTACCGGCCTCCATGTAGGCCTGTTTTGTGATTTCTTGACAGACGGCCATCGTGATCGGGTCTCGATGGGGCACCATCAGCTCAGTCTCATAGGCTGCGGTGCGCTTTGCGACTCGGCCCAGGATCACCGCCGCGGCGATCGTCGAGGGATCACTCATATCGTGCGCGCCGGTCAAATACAGAATCGGCTTCCCCAACTCGGTCGAACGGCCGATGGCCTCATCGACTGCGTCGAGACCGGGAATCCGGCGTAGAAAGATCTCATTCCGCCTGGCATGACTGATCGCGTAGAAGACTATTCCACCGAACGACAGGGCCAGGATCAGGTTATTGAGTTGGTTCCAATTGAACCAATTGGGGGCAGGAGTGGCCTGAACCAATGAACTCATGGCCCGGTCTTCCCTCTTGAGTAACGCTACCGCCACCGTATACGCCGTGCCGTCCTGTATCTCAGCATCTTTCCCGCTTCGGATGACATACTGGTGCCAGGTCTTCTCTGCCTCCCTCGTCCACCAGGCGGATTTGACGTCCTTCACGAATCGAGTATCGGCAGGAAACTCCGCAATCACTTTCAGCGATGCTGGATCAATGGCGCCTCCATTGCCGAGCAGAATCTGATACCGCGCATCGGGACTGTCCGAACCGCTCGGCGCCCAGAGGACGGTCAGACTTGCGCCGCCGTCGTTCGGCGTATCGATCACTTGCACTTCAACCGGAGCAGGCAACGTCGATTGCGCCGATGCTGGAACAGAAAGCCCGACATGCACGAGCACCGACAGCAGGACACACGCAAACAGTTCCCCTCTGCCCCCCCATCTCACGTGTAGCGTTTCACGTTTCACGTCTTCTTCAGTCCCTCTTGCGTTTCACAATTCACGTTTAACGTTTCGCGCCCTCAGCCTTCAATCACTTCAATATTTGTCCGTGGAATCACCGCAACCTGCCCATCTGGAAACCGTACCTCCAGCACCCGGACTTCACTCTCCGTAGGAATCTTGGTGAGATCCGATGGCAAGGCGGATACCTCGCCGATCTTACCGAACAACGGATCACGGATGATGCGAACCAGATCGCCCATACGAATTCCCGATCGCTGCGGCTGCGTGATTGTACCGGCCTGTGTTTCCGTTTGAGGAATAATGATCTCAGGGCGAATGACACCGGCTCTGATCTGCGTGGCGCCTGAGATCGACGCCTTGGATTCGGCATGGGCGGAAAGCAGTGCAAAGGTCTTCTGGGCCATTGGAATCGTGCCGAACCCCTCGGTGAGGATCAGCGTAAACCCGACCTGTTCGGATCCCGTGATCGCCACACCCAAGTCATAGCCTAAGAGCGCCCGTAGATCTTTGTCATGGATTCCGCCGACCACAAGGCCCGCCACGCCGACTTCTTTCGCCTTCACCATCGTATCGGCCGGCAAGAATGAGCCGCCGACCACAATTTTCCCCTTCATGTCCGGCTTCACCTGATCCGGTGTCAGCGCCTCATCGGGAGCAGCCACGGCCATGACCAACTCCCCGTACGTTTCTCCACCGATACCGAAGATCCCTTGAACCAGGCTGCACAGGCATTCGATCGTCACACCCTGCTGAGGATGGATCTCCACGACCGCGCCATCGACATAACCGAGCAGTTCGAGGACGCGCGGTGGTTCCCGTAGGAGCACTTGCCCTGTCACGGTGGAGACCGACTCCACCTTGCCCGTCACCGGCGAGCGGATTTCTGTCTTGAACCACTTGATCAGCGGCTTGTTCTCCGCAAGGATCTCGTCCTTCTGAACGGCGTCGCCTTCCTTCTTGATCAAGTAGTCTTTGATCTCATCCGGAGCGACGCCCAGTTGATTCGCGAGATTCAGCGGGTAGACCTTGCCGGGCAACTCAGCGCGGGCCACCGGCTGATTCGATCGGACGCGGTCGCCCACATTCACCAGTACCGTGCCAGGGAGCGGTAGAATCCGCCGCCTACGAATGACGGTCGAATCGGTGACAGTGAGGCCGGGAGTATAGGAATGGGCCATACTCTAAGACCTCAGAGCAAACGGTTGATGGCACATGGCTAATGGCACAAGCTTCAGTCTTTCTAATTTCGTGCTCTACGCCATAGGCTATCTGCTCTCATTCGGATACAGCCCGACGGCGCTGAACCATTTCGTGAGCGCCGCAATACGTGCCTGCTGATCAGCCGGTAATTGCAACGGACGGCCCCGCCCATCGAGTATCAAGCCGACCGCCCCGCCCTGGACCTCGCGTGTCACTGTGCCACCGGCTCCCGCCCCTAGGTTGATCGCCTTGGCCGGTTGCATGGTCACCGTCGCCTTCTTGCCCAGCTCAAGCGGATAGAGCCGCAGGTCGCCGAATTTCAGCTGGTCCGTCACAGTCCTTCCGTCAGGGAACACAATCTCATAGTCGGCGCTTCGCTCTCCGTCTTTTCCCTGCCCGATCGGCGCAACACAGGTGCCGAGATAGACCATGCAGTCTCGGACAAAGACATCCGTCGCGGCCTTTTCATCAATCGTCGACAAGACCCCGAGATGCGGCATCATGAAGATACTGTCGACGGAGAGCCTCGTGAACCCCAACGGCTCATAGGCATCCACCATCATCACCATCGATTGAATCCGTCGCGGGGCATGGGAAAGAATGCCGCCGCTGCCGACGATCAGATCCAGCTTCAGCATGTCGATCAGCGTCTTCCCGGACGTCTGCTGTTCGAAGACATCGGAAATCGTCCGCTCCTGTTGCACACCTTTCAGGCCCGTGGCCAACGACTTGTGGTGGATGAGCGCAAGCCGCAACGCTTCGCGTGAGATAGCATGCTCGATTTGCAGTTCATCGAGCGTCTGCGGAATGGTAGTCGGCCTGATCATCTTGTTCTTGATCCGGTTGCGCAGGGTCTGTTCATCGATCGTAAAGGGCACCCAGCGCATAATGTTGGCCAACCCGGTTTCGGCCAGCACGTTGGAAATACTGTAAGACATGCCCAGGTTGGCACTGACCGTCCGATTGAACACCCCTTCGAAGACCGAAAACACGTCGGTCGTCGCTCCGCCGATATCCACGCCGATCAGGTTCAAGTGTTCGCGCTTGGCGATCGTTTCCATAATCACGCCGACGGCTGCCGGCGTCGGCATGATTGGCGCGCCCGCCATCTCGATCAATTTCCTATAGCCGGGCGCCTGCTGCATGACATGTTCGAGAAAGAGATCGTGGATCTTGTGGCGCGCCGGCGCGAGGTTCTCCTTTTCCAACACGGGCCGGATATTCTCGGTGACCACCAACGCGGACTTTTCACCCAGGATCTTCTTCACTTGCGGCTGCGCATCCTTGTTGCCGGCATAGATCAGCGGAAGCTTGTACGTCGCGCCAAACCGGGGACGGGGTTCCGCCGCCGCAATATACTCGGCCATTTCCACCACATGGGTGACTGCCCCGCCATCCGTGCCACCGGACATCAAAATCATATCCGGCCGCATCGTCCTGATGCGTTCGATCTTCTCGTGCGGCAGACGGCCATCATTGGAAGCCAGCACATCGATCACGATGGCTCCGGCGCCCAAGGCGGCCCGCTGCGCACTCTCGCCCGTCATATTCTGCACCACACCCGTCACCATCATCTGCAAGCCCCCGCCTGCGCTGCTGGTGGAGATGTACATATCGACGCCGGTCTTGGCATCCCGGCAAGGCGTGATGATTTTGTCACCATCGAGAATCTTGCGGCCGGATAGCTCCTCGATTTCGGCGATGGCATTCAACACCCCGCGTGTCACATCTTCGAAGGGCGCTTCGACCGTCGTCGGCGCCTCCCCGCGATAGGTCTGGCGGTATTCATCCCCGATTTTTTCGATGAGAATGGCTTTGGTCGTCGTGCTGCCGCAGTCAGTGGCAACGATCACGTTCAACGAGTGATCGACCTTCGGCGGGCCGGACGAAGCAGAGATCATTGAGCCGACGCTCCTTGTGGAGCGCGGGGAGCAGACTTGGCTTCGATGATGGCAATCAGCTGGGGAATCGTCTCGCGGCGTTCAAGCAACCGGGCCACTTGCTCGACTTCCTTTACGTTGAAAGCACACTCGATGATCGGGGTGAAAAAATGCAGCGCCTGGCTTCCCAGAAAATTCATCGGCCCCATGGACTCCAAAAACACCGTCGCCGGCGCCGCCATCCCGCGTTTTGCAATGACATCGGCGACACGCTCCATCAGTTCGACATCTTCCATGGAGAGGGGCTGGGAATCGGACCGGACGGCGAACGCATGGCGGAAACCGGCTTGAAGTTGAGCCAGCTTTTGAGCCACGCGGACCTTGGAGGGCAATGGCATAAGTGTTTGTCAGACAAGGGAAACCGCCAGCGAGCCGCATTATATGAAGGGGTCGGAAGAGAGTCAATTGAGCGATGATTATGCGTTGGCTTTCTTGACAGCTACTGAGAAATTCCGGACTATGCGGTCGCAATGAGCACAAAGGAGCAAAACGAACGGAAGTTCCCGAATTGGCATGGCTTGCTGGACGGTGGGCGACGCTATTGGCTCGATGTTCTCGGCCGATCAGGTTGGAGAGCGCGGTACGTCAAGGAAGTCGATGCAAATGAGGTTACTGTGCGTTTCTATCAGGAAATTTACGATGAAAATGGCCAATTAGTTGAGGTGCATGACAAGTATCCGGTAGACTTGGGACATCGAAAGGTTTAGGAACCATGGAAGTTATCACCTGCAAGACCGTTGCTGAAAAGCTTGCTGCCCATCTGCGACATGACCTGTCATTGGACAGCTTAGTAGCCTGGGCAGAATCGGCAATGATGGACGGTGAATTCGATCCAGCTTATCTTCCGACCATTCGCGACGTTGTAGCGAGGATCGGCGTCGCCGACGTGCGCGCATTCGGCCTGACCTGGGAAGACTGCGAACAACTCCTTGCCCAACTCGGCTACTCCGCACAAGTCAGCATCGTCGCCCGGTAGTTTCCCACAACACACTCCGCACGTTGAGCCGCACTCCTCCGGCAATGGACAGCGCGGTGCTCTCCCAAGTATCTCTCCACGTACTTTCCATTCCATACTAGACAAAGTAGAATATCGCAGCTTTTCCCAGAACGGCCATGCTCAACACGCATGTATTGAACGGCAAAGAGTATATGCGCGCAGTTCAACAGATGCGCTGGTTCAAGAATTGGACCTTTTGCGGCAATACCACAACTATGCTGGTTGGTACAGCACGCCGCCACGGCGCTCCGGTGTTCTACCGATACATCGATGCCAAGACGACGGTTTCATGACCAACAACGTAGCAGCATGTGTTGTGTAACTTACTCACGAACCGACACGATCGAAGCCACGCACCGCTCAACACGACGTTAGATCTCTCAGCATGGAACATATTTATCCCGACATGGATTGGAACATCTCACGCAGCCATGACAAAAGTTTGGCCATAAGGTGTCCTCATGCAAATATGCATCGATGTCCGCGCTATTATGAGAGCTACGCGCTTCTTGGCAAGTCTGGCATTACCACGACACTCGATCCCGATACAGATATGGAATTACTTGCAAAATGGAAGAAAACAAATTTATGGCCTGCCCTTGCGGAACAGGCCACATCAATCAGCGGCAGTGACGGCAAGAAGAGCCAGTTCTCGAATTTTTGTCCGGAAGTTGCTTTCGATACTTTTGGCTTGTTTGCCTCGTCACTTTGCCGCTACGCCAACGAGGCCGACCGTGAAAACGTGGTGAATCAGCTGCTCGGTGATAGGCGCACTTCCGCCAAGGACTGGCATCACGAATGGGCATGGTTGAGCCCCATGCACTACTCCGAATGTCCGCTGTATTCGCAACTTTCGGTTTCGCAGCTCATTGCTCCTGGCTCTATAAAAGAAGAAATTGTTTCAATGAAGCCGGGTGCCTTCGGGTTCAGCATTGACCTGAAGAAACTCATTTCCAGGTTTTGTCGGTGGTGGCTTTCTCGTCACGGCTAGAGGGAAACACTGCGATATAAGGGACGCTACGCGATAAAAACACGCAACGCCTCTGACTTTGAACGTTAGCCATGCCATGAGGCTCCATGGAATCGAATTGGCATCACGCGTTTAATCCGCAGTTGTTCTTGAAAGCAATTAACGTCGAGCGACTACTTCAACGAAATGATGCTTATGCCGAGAATCGCATTAACAAACTTGGGAAGCCGTGCCTATCCTGTGGTAGTTCTACTGCACCGGGGCTACTGCTGAACGAAGGATCGTACCTTTGTAAGCAATGTTTCGATCGAATCTCGTTTGTTCAATACCCCGAAAAGTATGAAGAGATAAGACGCCAGCATTTGCTGGCTCGTGAGGCGCGCAACCAAGCGCGCCAAGCGCTGATCAAGAGCAGCCCTGAACTACAGAACAAGAAGATCGCAGATACTGCGTTCTGGCTTTCCTTCTTTCTCTGCTTTATTCACATCGGCTTTATCGCGCTCACAGCTGGCATCTTCTTCATCGCCAAGCAGTTTAAGGAAGCACACAACAAAAAGCTGAACGAATGGGATACGCGCTACCCAGAACCACCTGAGCCTCTATTGCGCCACTTCCACGACCCGTCCGCTGAACTAACTACTCAAGACAAGCAAACACTTTACATCTTCAATCACTGGCCCGGCTATCCACCCTTCTGGGGATATTTGCGCGAGGTGGTCTTAAAAAAAGACAGTGGGCGTTGCCAAGTATCTGGTTGTCCCTCGCGACTCGAACTCCACATTCATCACATCAAACCCGTATCAGAAGGTGGTGAGCACAGCCCAGGTAATCTGGTTTCGCTATGTGATTTTCATCATGCTCTAGAACCTGAAAAGGGACATGAGCGAATTTGGGGGAGCATCAAGACGCGATACTTCACGCTCGTGTGTGAGCATGAACGTTCCAACAGAGCCACCTTGGGTAGTCATACCGTTCTCGCCCATCTCCGACGCTTGCAACTTGTTACATTGGAAGAACTGCGAGAACTGACAAAGACGTATGGATTCAGTTGTCCCCAATGCGGGAATACCCACATCAAATTCACGTTGTATAAAGGAAAGAACACCGTTGAAATCGAATGTCCAACCTGTGCCAAATCAGTAGAAGGACCACAAGAACTTACCGAAGAGACTGGCCCTCGCTTGGCGGAGCTGTTGCGAGTTACCCGCAATCAAGGGCGCTGGAAAGTCAGATGGGACATGCTGTCTGAACGGAAAAGTGCTGTATGGGGTGCGTGGCAAGGTGGCCGCGCAACAAAGAAGCGCAAAGAATATAAGGAACGCCTTGATCAAGACTCGTCGAAACCGGTATGTCCTAAGTGTGGCGCAGCGATGCGTATTATTCGACCTAGGCCAACCGACACATGGAAACCATTCTGGGGATGTACACAACATAAGGTTACTGGATGCAAAGGAAGCGCGAAATATGTTGAGGCTAAACAGGACTAACAACCGCGTCGAGGCAAGCACACAAGACCGGCGCACCGCTTAGCCAAAACATTACCTCTCCCTATTCTGAATAACACCTACCTTTATCTCCTTGCAGCTGTTGAGCACTAATTCTTCACTCTCCCTTCTCCCAAGCGCGGCATGGATGAATCCAGAACTACACGCATCAATTCTCTATTCCTCACTCCCCTCAAAAGAAAAAAAGAGAGCGGCCAGGCTGTCGTTCACTGCGCGCATCGAACGAGGCCCTTCTCAGGGCGCGCGTTCGGCGAGCAAGAAGGACGGCCTGGCTGCTCCCCTCGCCACATTATTCATGAACGCTTCAACTGCACCCGCCGACACACCGCTGCGAGAATCCGTCGCAATTCCGCACAGCGCTTGCCCCAATCCAATTCGTCCGGCATATTCTTTCTTCATGCCGGCAATCACTATCTTATTCGCATACGGAGGTTGATACGATGCGGTTCATTAAAGTCCAGGATGAAGAGCGCAAGGGGGAGGTCGCGATCAATCTGGATCTCGTGCGGGAAGCGCACTTCGGTGGGGGCATGCTGCACCTGTACTTCGAACGCAGTTCATCTGCCCAGGATGACATGACGTTTACCGGCGAGAATGCCAAGAAAATCTGGGCGGCGATGGGTTGACACGCATACCCAACCTCCCCTTTCTGTACCTTGCCCTCACGGACGAGGGTATGTAAGGATGCTGTGCGTTGTTCGACCACTGTACAGCGCATGCGCGCGGATGAAGGAGGTGCCGTATGCCCGCGAAAATCGAAATCAGTCCGATCGTCAAGGTCACAAAAACGGATGCGGAATGGAAGACACTCTTGTCACCCGCAAGCTATCGAGTCCTCCGGCATGAAGACACCGAAGGCCCATTCGGCGACAACTTCCACGACAACAAACGAGAGGGCATTTACTACTGTGCCGGCTGCGATTTGCCCCTTTTTTCGTCGGAACACAAGTATGACAGTCACACCGGTTGGCCTAGCTTCTGGCAACCCATCGATCCCAAAGTGGTCGAAACCCGCACGGACTTCAAACTGTTCGTGCCCCGTACCGAAGTCCACTGTGCCCGCTGCGAAGGTCACCAAGGGCACGTGTTCAAGGACGGCCCCAAGCCGACCGGCCTGCGCTACTGCATCAACGGAGTGGCGTTGAAGTTCGTCCCATCTTGAGGTCGAGACGAGCTGATGGACCAGCCACGCATACGAGTCGGATTCGTCGGTGTGGGCCGTATGGGCGCGAACATGGCCCGGCGACTCAAAGAGTGCGGCTATCGCATCATCGCCGTTCAGGACTGCCATACCGCGAGCATGCTATCGCTGGCGCACGAATTGGGCTGTGAGGCGGCAGCGTCGCCGGCGCGTGTAGCGGAACTTTCCGACACGGTGATCACGGTCGTATCGGACGACGAGGCGATGGGCCAGATTTATGCCGAATACGACCCCGCGAGTCTCTTGTCCCATGCCAAAGGCAGATTGTTCATTAACTGCGCGACTATCACGCCGGCGATCCACATGGAGATCGAGCAGGCGGTGGAACGGCATGGCGGTGCGAGTCTCGAAGCCTGCATGGCAAGCAGCATCACACAGGCACGGCAAGGCACACTTTACCTGATGTGTGGCGGGAAACGGGCGGTGTTTGAACAGGCCAAACCGATCCTTGAGGCCATAAGTGCGCAGCTGCGTTACATCGGTAAGGCGGGAGAAGCTGCCAAGATCAAGGCTCTGGTGAATATGGTCATGAACAGCAACACGGCGGCTCTTGCCGAAGGGCTCGGCTTAGGCGAGGCACTGGGGATCAATCTGACGCTGCTTCGTGAAGTCTTCAGCCAAACCGGCGCCGCTTCCCGTGTCCTGGAAACCGACGGGGAAGATATGCAGCAGCGGGCCCACGATTGTTTCTTCTCCGTCGCCCATGCAGCCAAAGATTCCGGCATCGCGCTGGACTTGGCGAACCGTGCCGGTCTCGCACTCCCGGTTGCCGAGGCCACGCTGACGCAATATCGTCGCTTGATCGAAGCAGGAAAGGGTGACCTGGACAAGTCGGCAGTGGCCGAACTGACGTTCAAGAGCCGAATCGGAGGCTGACCGCCGGTTATGCGAAAAACCGCCGGACCCGCTCTTCCGGCACACAGCCGACCAGGAGATCACCATCGGGCGAGACAATCAGCGGAACACCGGCCTGGCCTGTCATGTGCCAGGCCCCTTCCCACTCTTGAGCTGTCTGTTGGCTGTTTCCATCCTGACCAATTAACAGGTGCCCGTCGGCCAACAGAGTCAACACAGACGGATCCGAAATATCTTTCCCTTCGCACCAGAATGCGCGGTAAGTTCTCCTCACAAAGTCCATGCCTCGTGTGCGATCCTCGCGTAACAATCCAATAGCCTGTTCGATAGCAGGCCGTGTATTCGGCTTCCCAGGGGGCAGCTGGATCGGCAGCCCCGGCGCCAGCCGTTGCACCATTCCCACTTCATGCCGCAGTTCTGCCCCCAATGCACCGCTCCAAGGTTTCATGGGGCGGGGTAAGTGAGGGGCATGCTGTACCCCACGCCACTCGCAACGGTCGATGACATTCAACTCGTGCAACCGTTCGTGCAGCGCGTAGCAGAACGGGCAATTGAAATCACTGTAGAGAAGAAACGAATCATTCGCACGGCTCATGCCGCCACTTTACTGAAATGTTCACATGGAATCCACTGGGAAAAGGGAGGTCCGATCATCGTTACACCCCGATCGTGCCGGTTGCTGTCCATCCGCTCCGGCTGCTGCCGGCCAGTGCCTGCTACACTCAAAATAGCTGCCGATTCATATTGGAGGTGCATTATGATCTCCGCCATCCACACCGCCCTATCAGGGCTGAGCGCGTTCGGCAAACAACTCGAGGTCTCGGCGCACAATGTCGCCAACGTAAATACCGACGGCTTTAAGAGTTCCCGGACAGAGTTCGTTGAAACACAGAGCGGCGGGGTACTTCCTGTCGTTCAAAAAGACAACTCGGCCGGCCCCGCTGTTCTCAAAGACACGGCTCAAGGCCCACGACAAGTCGAACTGTCAAACGTGGATCTCGGTCAAGAAGCCGTGAGCCAAATCATTGCGCAACGAGGCTTCGAGGCCAACCTGCGCACGTTGAAGACGGCTGACGATTTGCTCGGAAGCATTCTGGACACGAAGAAATGACGCCTGATGATGAGGCGTGAGTATGATTACGACTGAAACTGCTTGGCCAGTTCGCCCGGCTTGAAGATCCCTCGTTCGGTAACAATGCCGGTAATCAGCTCGGCCGGGGTCACGTCGAAAGCCGGATTGTAGACGGCGACTCCATCGGGAGCGACGGGGTGACTCCCATGAATGGTCGTCACTTCCGCAGGGTTGCGCTGCTCGATCGGAATATCCTCCCCTGATCTGGTCTTCAAGTCGATTGTTGAATAGGGCGCCGCCACATAAAAAGGAATATTGTGGGCTTTCGCCAATACCGCCACTGAGTAGGTGCCGATCTTGTTGGCCACATCCCCGTTCGCCGCAATCCGATCGGCTCCGACGATGCAGAGATGGATCTTCCCCTGCCGCATCAGAGTCCCGGCCATATTGTCCGTAATCAGGGTTACCGGAATGTGATCCTGCATCAGCTCCCAAGCAGTCAACCGCGCTCCTTGCAAAACCGGTCTCGTTTCATCGGCAATGACCTGGATCTTTTTCCCCTGCTCCCATGCGGCACGAATGACCCCCAATGCGGTTCCATAACCGGCCGTGGCGAGCGACCCTGCGTTACAGTGCGTCAATACCGTCTGTCCATCATGAATAAGCGTAGCGCCATGACGCCCCATGTTCTTGCACAGTACAACATCTTCATCAAGAATCGCTTGAGCTTCTGCAAGCAGTGCCGGTTTGATCAATGAAACCGGCTGACCGTGCAAGGCTTCGAGTCTTCGCTTCATTCGTTCGATGGCCCAGAATAAATTCACAGCCGTAGGTCTGGTTGCGGCCAGCTGATCGCAAATTGCGAGTACGGTCTTGGCGAACGAGGCATACTCCTTGGCGTCGATGGACGATGCGCCCAACGCAACCCCCAAAGCCGCGGTAACTCCAATAGCCGGGGCGCCACGGACCTTCAGATGGCGAATTGCGTCCGCTACATCCTGGTATGTTCGGCAGGTAAGAAATTCGACGGCTGCGGGAAGCCTGCTTTGATCCAGCAGGCAAACAGCCCCATCTTTCCATTCAACGGTCGGTACCATGGAGGGATCTTCTAGCTTGAACGGAAGCGGAGTGCAAGCCTTTCTTGCGGAGCTCGTTCTCAACCGCCATGCCATCACTGATCAGATCGAGCGGTCGAGAAATTGCGCCCACACACGACGCCAATTCTCCTGCTCGCAACGCCACGGACACTGTAAACTAACGACGGACTGCGGAAGCAGATCTCGCATGCGGGTTACCGCAAATTCGACCGTTGAAAGCCGCCCCGTGACCCAGATTGCCCCGTCGCGATCCGTTCGAAAGACTGCCGCGCGTTCCTCCTCGTAGGCGTGAAGAACCGCAGGCACCGGATGTCCATAGGAATTGCCTTGTCCGACGGAAAACACCGCGTATTGCGGACGGATCTCCCCGATCCACCCGCGGTCAAATGAACTTTTTGCTCCATGGTGGGGAACTTTCACGACCGTCACGGGCCGCCGCCCATCCTCGCCAAGTCGACGCAAACCGTCAATTTCGATATCGGCTGCAAATAGAACGGTGTGCCCACCGCATTCCAATCGCGACACAATTGACTGGTTATTCAGCGTGGTCCCATCTGCATGGGCCCGTCCCTGTCCAATCGAAACTTCCTCCCATGGGTTCAGAATCCTGACCCGACAGGGGCTCGACTGCAACAGATCTCGCCCACGAACGGCAACCGACTGCGGGATCTGCCTGCTATTCAGCGTAGCCGTAAGGTCTGTGGCGAATCGCTCTGACCGTTCGACACCATTTCCCCAGTATCGTCCGACAGACATGTGACGAAGAATCCAGATCAGGCCGCCGACATGATCAAGCTGTTGATGGGTTCCGACCACATGGTCGAGATGAGCAATCCCTCGGTTCCAAAGGAACGGCGCGACAACACCGCGCCCCATGTCGAAGCGCTCGTAGCGAGCCCCTCCATCGATCAACACCGTCTGACCATCGGGCAATTCGATGACAGCGCTATCTCCTTGCCCTACATCAAGAAACGTCACACGCCAGCGATCGCCGTCTCCCCCAATGCGAGGAGACCAGACCCACCAACATAATAGGACCAGAACCAACGTGCCCCCAGTTATGCGAACCCATCGCGGAGACATACTGAGGCCCACAAGGACGAAGCAGGCATAAAACAATATGATCGTCGGAAAAGATGGGGCAGCGACGTGCCACTCCCCACCCGGAATCCCGGCACACCAGTGAAGTGCTTGAACCATCCAGGTCAGGAGCACCTCCAGCCCGTAGCCCATCGTCAGCTCTCCGGTACCTGTCAGCACCGTCCATAGCGAAGCCAGTAGTCCTGCCGGCACCAAGACGAACCCCGTGAAGGGAATGGCGGCAAGGTTTGTCACTAAACCCATCCACGAAACTTGATTAAAGTACAGGGCAACAATGGGCAAGGTGGCGAGAGTCACCGCTCCGCTCATCACCACCGCATCACGGCCATACGAGGTAACCGTCGCGCCTATGCTGCGATTCGCCGCGATAGGCTCACCGGCCCATTGCCGCAACCATTCCGCGGTTTGGATTAATGTAAAGACCGACAGGAAGGACAACTGAAACGAAATGTCGAAGATGGCGCGGGGGTCGTGAAAGACAATAAGCAGCGCAGCAGCGGCTATCGCATGATGCAGCCGACGCTCATATCCCAACCACAATGTGACCATTGCGAGAGTAATCATGGTCAGCGAGCGAATGGTAGCCAGTTCGGCTCCGGCCAGCCACGCGTAAAAGGCCACGGCAGGCCAGGTGAGCAGAATGGCAACCCTCGACGGAGTGATCCTCCGAGACAGCTCCAATAATACGGCTCCCGGCAACCTGAGGACTGTCTGCTTCACGAGCCAAAACATCACGAGGGCAACGAGCCCCAGGTGCGACCCGGAGATCGACAACAGATGTACCGTGCCCGTCGCCATGAACCATTCTTCAAGCTCTGGTTGAATAAACCCGCGTTCACCTATGATTATCCCGAGAAATAGTCCGAGCGCTGGTTGCGATAAAGTATGGGCTGCTGCTTCTTGAATCACTACTCTCCAGCGATCGATCCGGTTCCAGATGCCCCAGCGCCACGTTTCTCTACCCGATTCCAGAACCAATACACCGCCAGCCCCAGTCACTGTCGCCACAGAATCAACTCCCTGGCGCTCCAGATATGCTGCATAGTCGAATCCGCCCGGATTCAATGAGCCTCTCGGTCGATGGATTTTTGCTCGAAGTGAAACATGATCCCCTTGGAGCAATGTTTGATCCGGGTCTCGCCATACCACACGGACGAGGTTTGACTCTGAAATAGGCCCATCGATTTGGATGAGGACCGTTTGACGCCCAGAGCCATGCCGGACCGGAGCCACGATACGTCCCGTTAGCTCAGCGTACGAACTGTGGCTGGGATCTGAGAAATCACGGTGCGGATGGGAAGATGGAGTGGCCAGGCTCCAATAGAGCACTCCTGCGAGCATTGCTCCGTACAGGGAGAGCGCCTGCCGCGAATCGACGAGGTCGGCCCGTTCAAGCAGACTCAATCCGCCGGCGATGGCTGCTAAGAAACCGACGATGCTGATCGGGAAAAATGAAACCTGTGAACCGCAGAGAAGCCCGAAAAGAAATGCGGCGGTGAGGGACGGAAGCATGGGCCCCTCAGGTACAGCGACGATACCTAGCTGAGATGAGTCCGCACGACGCCTGCAAGCCGTTCGGCCACCTCTCGGATCATGGAGGCTTTCTCTCCCTCTACCATAATCCTCAACAGGGGCTCCGTTCCAGAATACCGGACGAGTACCCGTCCGGATCCATTCAGGCTCTGTTCGCCTTCCCGCATCGCCCTTGCGACATCAGGAATTGACTCCAGCTCAGGCTTCCGCGTGACCTTCACGTTCACCAAGACCTGAGGAACCGCGGACATTGCCTTGGCCAGTTCCGACAACGGCTGCTTCGTTCGCTTCATCAGCGATAACACTTGGAGGGCGGAAATGAGTCCGTCTCCCGTTGTGTTGTGGTCGAGGAAAATAAAATGGCCTGATTGCTCCCCGCCGAAGTTATATCCTCCCGCCTGCATCCGCTCCAGCAAGTATCGGTCACCCACCGGCGTTCGGACCAGCTTGAGGCCCGCCTTCGCCATGGATAATTCCAGACCGAAATTGCTCATCACGGTCCCCACCAGTGTCTGCTTGGCCAGTAGCCCATTGCGGTGGAGGTCGAGTCCCAAGGCCGCCATGATGTGGTCGCCGTCGACAATTGTCCCCTGTTCGCAGACGAAGATCGCCCTGTCCGCATCCCCGTCTAGCGCAATCCCGATATCGGCTTGATGTCGGAGTACGGCGTCCTGCAGTTGTTCGGGATGGACGGCTCCACAGCCAGCATTGATGTTCATGCCGTCCGGATTGTTGCCGATAACCTCGACCTTGGCGCCCAGCTCTCTGAGAATCGCCGGTGCCACTTTATAGGCGGCACCATTGGCACAATCGATGACGAGCTTCATCCCTTGAAAATCCAGGTCCCGCGGCAGCGACCGTTTTGTGAACTCGATGTACCGGCCATCCGCATCGTCGATCCGATAGGCTTTTCCAATCAGGTCCGCAGTCGGCCGGAGATGGCTGATTTCGTTCGACACGATCAACTGTTCGATCCGGGCCTCAACGTCGTCGGGCAACTTGAATCCATCACTCGAAAAAAACTTGATCCCATTGTCTTGATACGGGTTGTGCGAAGCCGAAATCACTACGCCGGCGTCGGCCCGAAGGCTACGCGTCAAGAACGCGATGGCCGGGGTCGGCATCGGCCCGACCAGCAGTACATCGACGCCCATCGAGCAGATTCCTGAGGTCAAGGCGGACTCCAGCATATAGCCAGATACACGCGTGTCTTTGCCGATGACGATCTGATGCCGTCCGGCCCGCCGCATGAAAATATGTGCGGCGGCCCGTCCCAGTTGCATGGCCATCTCACTGGTCATCGGATCGAGATTAGCTACGCCGCGGATTCCATCCGTTCCAAAGAGTTTACGCATCATGCTCCTGTCTGCTCTGCGATAGAGAGGCGTGCACGGCGGCCGCCACTTTGACGACATCCGCCATCATCGCCACATCATGCACTCGAAGAATTGCGGCTCCACGATCGACCGCAAGCGCGACTGCCGCAGCTGTTCCCCACTCCCGATGCTCGACAGGCCGGTCAAGCAGCTGACCGATGAATGCTTTGCGAGAAAGCCCCACAAGCACGGGACAACCCAGAATTGTCAGCTCAGAAAGGCGATTCAAGAGTGTGAGATTGTGTTCGAGTAGCTTACCAAAACCGATACCTGGATCAAGGATGATGTGAGTCTTTGAAATCCCCGCCGACCCAGCCGCCTGTATCCGCTCATGAAAAAAAGATGCGACTTCCTTGACCACATCGCCATACTGCGGCGCTTGCTGCATCGTCTGAGGAGTCCCTCGCATATGCATCAGCACGACAGCTGCACCGGATCGGGCCACGACTGAGGCCATCGCCTGGTCCCACTGAAGTGCGCTGACATCGTTGACAATGCAGGCACCCACGTTCAGAGCCGCCTGTGCCACGGAGGCCTTCCTCGTATCTACTGAAATCGGAACCGTCACCCGCTGGGCCAGTTCAGTGACGACAGGAATCAGCCGAGCTAGTTCCTCCTCCTGGCTGACAGGATAAGCCCCAGGCCTGGTCGATTCAGCCCCGACGTCGAGGATATCCGCCCCTTGATCAACCAGTTCAAGTGCACGGGCAACGGCCTGTTCGGGAAGATTGTAGCGCCCTCCATCGTAGAATGAATCCGGCGTGACATTCACGATCCCCATGACCAGCGGCCGGCTGTATCTGATTTCTCGACCGCCGGCGAGGAACCAATCCTTACGAGCACGCATCTCCACCGCTGCTCCATCCACTGTTTCCCCTGCCTCTACTGATTCCATAGAACACACAGCACCACACCGTCACAGGCACGGCGCAGATCATCCCCGCATCAATGGATTGGTATCAGAATTCCTGTGACGCAACGGTTCCTTTGCCCGAGGGAACCGTTGCGTAATGAATCGTTTCAGACGGGGACCGTCTGAGAGGAGGACTGCATGAGAATTTGATCGATCTCCGGCGCGTCCAACACTTCTTTTTCGAGCAGGGCTTCGGCCAACGCCTTCAAGCTAGCCATCTGCTCGGTCAGGACACGCTTCGCGCGTTCATAGTTCTCAGTAACAAAACGTTTGATCTCCAGATCGATCTCCAACGCCACTTGATCGCTGACATCCCGTTTGGCTGAAAAGTCGCGGCCCAGAAACACGGCATCCTCTTTCTGTCCAAACGTCAGGGGGCCCAGCTTTTCGCTCATGCCCCATTCGCACACCATCTTTCGTGCCAGATCAGTCGCGCGCTCTAAATCGTTGCCGGCGCCGGTGGTGACGTGTTTGAACACCAGTTCCTCCGCCACCCGGCCACCCATGAGAATCGCCAACGTATTGTACAAGAATTCTTTCGAGTAATTATGCCGGTCGTCGGTTGGCAACTGCATGGTCAACCCCAATGCTCTGCCTCTGGGAATGATTGTGACCTTATGGACAGGATCGGTGCCTGGCAGCATCTTCGCCATCAAGGCATGGCCGGCTTCATGATACGCCGTGATGCGTTTTTCCTCATCGGTCAGAATCATGCTCTTTCGTTCCGCACCCATCATGACCTTATCTTTGGCCATCTCAAAATCGATGTTCTCAACTTCCTTCTTGTTTTGACGAGCGGCCCATAGCGCCGCTTCATTGACGAGATTCTCAAGATCGGCACCGGAAAACCCTGGGGTCCCTCGGGCAATCTTTTCCAACTCTACATTCCCTGCGATGGGAACCTTTTTCGTGTGGACTTTCAGGATCTCAGAACGGCCTTTGAGGTCTGGCCGATTCACGACAACCTGTCGATCGAACCGGCCCGGCCGCAGCAACGCAGGATCAAGCACATCGGGACGATTGGTGGCCGCGACCAAAATTACTCCTTCGGTCGTGTCAAATCCGTCCATTTCAACCAACAATTGATTGAGGGTTTGTTCCCGTTCATCATGCCCGCCACCGAGCCCGGCGCCACGCAGGCGACCTACCGCATCAATCTCATCGATGAAAATGATACAGGGGGCATGCTTCTTCCCTTGTTCAAAGAGATCACGTACTCGTGAAGCCCCTACGCCGACAAACATCTCAACGAAATCGGACCCACTGATACTGAAGAATGGGACACCCGCCTCTCCGGCAATCGCCTTGGCGAGCAAAGTCTTGCCGGTTCCAGGGGGGCCAACGACCAGCACACCCTTGGGGATACGTCCGCCAAGCTTCTGGAACTTCCTCGGGTCCTTCAAGAACTCGATAATCTCAAGGACCTCTTCTTTCGCCTCATCAACGCCGGCAACATCGGAGAATGTGACTTTCTTTCGCTCTTCCGTCAGCATCCGAGCACGACTCTTGCCAAACGAGAGCGCCTTATTTCCACCGATCTGCATCTGTCGCATGAGGAAGAACCAGAGGCCAAGGAAAAGAATAAACGGTCCCCACGTGACAAGGAACGTGATATACCACGGACTTTCGTCGGGTGGCTTGACTTCGATTTGAACGTCCTTTTCGCGAAGCATTTTCACCATATCCGGATAGTCCGCTGCGTACGTGCGGATACGCGTCTTGTCCTTCAAGACCCCGCTGATATGGTTACCTTTGATGATGACTTTCTCGAAGTCGCCCTTATCGAGTTTCGCCATGAAGTCGCTGAAAATGACTTCTTCTTCCGGTGCGTGGGTCGGAACGCTGAACAGATTAAACAGCAGAATCATGAACAAGCCGACCACGACCCAGAAAAGCAAGTTCTTGACCCTGGAATTCATCCGGATCTCCTTCTCGTGCTAACGTGAACCGAATGGAACAGATCCTATTAGAAACCTTGGTGATGTTAACACAGCCACGTTTAGGTTGACAACCACGCTCCGTTATCTTACTTGGTTTCTTGCCTTCACGCTCTTACTCATCCTGAAGATCCTTCTGATCGAGCACCGCCAGATAAGGAAGGTTTCGATATTTCTGCCGATAGTCGAGTCCGTACCCCACGATGTATTGGTTCGGCACCGTGAACCCGACATATTCGACATGCACGTTGACGACACGGCGCTCCTGCTTGGCCAAGAGCGCGCAGACATTGATGCTCCTCGGCTTTTTCCTTGCCAGTGTCTTCAGCAGATGTTGCGCGGTCATACCCGAATCTACGATATCCTCGACCAGCAATACGTCTTTGCCCTTAATCTCCTCGGTCAGCTCGGTCACCACCTTGACCTTCCCGGAACTTTTGGTCCGTGATCCATAACTGGTGACCACGATAAAATCGACCCGTACCGGAATTCGAATCGCGCGGGCCAAATCGGCATAAAAAGCATACGCGCCTTTCAATACACCGACGAGGACCAGATCATGGTCGGCATAATCAGCGCTGATCTGACGGCCCAGCTCGCGAATGCGGGTCCGCATCTGCTCCTGCGTCACGATCGGCTTTCCAAACATACGATCCATTCCGCTAACTCTCCTTCTCTGCCCGCGCTGGATGCACTGTCAAGGTCATATATCGTTTCGTGTCCGGCGTCACCAGCCACCGTTCGTCTTGCCGATAGCCAACCACCCACACAATCCCCTCTGGAGCGACAACCAGGGGGATCCGACTTCGGTCGGCACGGGATAGCTTTAGATCCATAAACAAATCTTGGATTTTTTTTGATCGTCCTTTCATACCGTGTGGGCAGAACCGATCTCCGGCCTGCCAGGCCCGGACCACGAACGGTTGAGAAATCCGGCCGGCATCGATCACAATGCGGTCCTTCGCTGGAACCATTGAAGCAATCTGTTGCCGCGTCACCTCTTGTACCTGAATCTGCTGTCCCGTTCCAGCCCATGTCATACTTCCCGGTACGGTAATGATGGCAGGGTGTGGCTGGCAGTGAAGAGATCGTTCCGCATCGTTAAATTGAACAAACCGGACGGAGTCTTTTCCCACAGCGACCCAGCCGGACGGGATGGCAACCTCGGAGACGACATTCTGTTTTGCGACAGCCCGGAGCACCAGCTCAACAGTGTCACGCCTTGGCGATCGGCGCTGCGACTCCCCTCGCCGTAACAACTCCCTCACGATGCGCCGTTGCACAGCAACGGGAACCTGCTGCAAGAACGACCGGTCAATCGCCCACCCACCTTCAGGAAGTGGTCTGACCCAGAGATGGCACAGCGCCTGAACGTGCTCCCCCAGATACCGGTCGTCGTCTCGACAGAGATCTGCCAGCCGACAGAGAGCATCCACGGCCGATGGCACCAGCCGTTGTAAAACCGGGATTACGTCCTGTCTGATTTTGTTCCTGAGATAGACCGGTTTGTCATTGCTGGAGTCCTGCCGAAACAGCACTCCTTCACGGGAGAGATAGGCAAGGATCTCGTCTCGCCTCGTCTCGTACAATGGCCGGACGACGATGCCATCTCGACATGCAGGCATACCGGAGAGACCGGTCAGTCCTGCTCCTCGAAGCATCCAGAGAAGAACCGTCTCCGCTTGATCATTGGCCGTATGCCCGACTGCGATTCGATCCGCCCTGCACTGTTGTGCGATTTGGTTCATAGCACGATACCGCAGGTCACGGGCCGCTGCTTGCAGCGACAGACCGCGGACACGCCTGCGCACATCGAGCCGCATTGTCTGGAAGGGAATATCCAATCGCCTGCACATCGTTTCGACGAACGCTTGATCGGCATCGGATTCCTCCCCGCGCAGTCCATAATTGAAATGCACCGCCGTCAAGGTGAGGCGCCAGGACAGGCGGAGTCGATGCAGGAGAGACAACAACGCGATCGAATCGGGCCCTCCCGACACAGCAATGAGCACATGCTGTCCACGATCAAACAGGCCACGCGATCGAACAGTCTGCACCACCCGGTGAAGCAGGGCAGGCCAGGTTTTCCGGCCACCCTTTTGAACTACTACTGGCGCCGTAGCCGTCATCGCTCTCCCGTCACTTCGTGACAGTTTCGCAACATCGTTCGAGCCGTCTCCACATCACACGCGATCTGGCGGCTCAACGAATCGGTTCCCGCAAACTGCCTGTCGCCGCGAACCGACTCGACAAACTCGACGGTGATCCGCTGGCCGTAGAGGTTCTGCAATTCATCCAACAGATGCACCTCCAGTAATCGCTCTCCCGCATCGAACGTCGGCCTCGTTCCAATATAAGACACGGAATTGTATCGCCGCTGGTTCCAGGTCGTCATCGTCGCATACACCCCATCAGACGGTACCACGCGATCGGGCGGCAACGGGAGATTGGCCGTCCGCCATCCCAGCTCCTGTCCTCTCTGAGCGCCGGAAGACACCACTCCGGAGACCGCGTACCGTCGCCCGAGCAGAAGCGCCGCCTGCTTGACATCCCCAGCTTGAATCAGCTGCCGGATGCGTGTGGAACTCACGATGCCCCCATGAGCCGTCACCGGTGCCACCGGATGAACGGCGAAGCCGTGCCGGCTTCCCAACGTTACAAGATCCGCAATCTTTCCCGCCCGCTTGTGCCCGAACGCAAAATGCTCTCCGACAAAAATCTCTTTCAGCCTGAGCGCCTGACACAACACCTGTTCGCTAAATGTCTCCGGTGACAAGGCGGCAAAGGCCCGATCGAATTCCAAGAACACGACCTCATCAATCCCCGCATCGCGGAATCGGTCAAGTTTCTCCTCTGGACTGGTCAGGAACCGAAGATCTACCTGGGGTGCCAAGATCTTCACTGGATGCGGGTCGAACGTGAGCGCCAACGCAGTGCCCTGAGCCTTGCGCGCGGTTTCGACCACCGTCTGCAAGAGTGCGCGATGCCCGATGTGGTGCCCGTCGAAATTACCGATCGTCGCAACAGGATAGGGCCGAACCGCCTCGCCCTGATATCCGCGAGTCACTTTCATGGGATGGTCAATGCAGGAGTCGTGCAGCGTCCTTGGCGAAATAGGTAAGAATGATATCGGCACCCGCCCGCTTGATCGCCAACAGCGACTCCAGCATCGCGCGCGATTCGTCGAGCCAACCGGCAGTGGCGGCAGCCTTAATCATGCTGTATTCCCCGCTCACTTGATAGGCGGCAACAGGCAACAGCGTCCGCTGCCGAGCCGCTGCAATGATGTCCAAATACGGCAACGCCGGCTTGACCATGACAATGTCGGCGCCCTCCTCGATGTCGAGATCGATCTCACGGAGCGCCTCCCGCCCATTTGCCGGATCCATCTGGTAAGACCGCCGATCACCGAACTGAGGGCTGGAATAGGCAGCATCGCGAAACGGCGCATAGAAACAGGAGGAAAACTTCGCCGCATAGGCCATGATCGGCAGATCGGGAAATCCGGCCTGATCCAGCTCGCTTCGGATGGCGGCCACCCGGCCATCCATCATATCTGAAGGGGCGACCATATCGGCACCGGCTGCGGCATGGGTGCGCGCCATGGTTCTCAGGCAAGCCAGCGTTTCGTCATTGAGAATTCTTCCGTCCTTGACGATCCCGCAATGCCCGTGACTGGTGTACTCATCGATACAGACATCGGTAATGACGACCAGCTCCGGGACAGATTCTTTGACTGCTTTGACTGCCCGCTGCACGATGCCGTTCGGATCCAAACCAGCGCTGCCTCGCTCGTCCTTTTGCGCCGGAATGCCGAATAAGATGATCGCCGGTATCCCCAGCGTATGGATTTCGCCAGCCTCCTTGATCAGCAGATCGATCGACAACCTGAACTGCCCCGGCATCGACCCGATTTCCTCGCGCCGGTTTTTCCCCTCGACGACGAAAAGCGGCGCGATAAAATCCGCCGGCGACACCGTCGTTTCCCGGACCATCCGCCGTAACGCCTCCTGTTGACGAAGCCGACGGAGTCGCTGGACTGGAAATGCCATACCGCCCTACTTCTTCCTTGGAAGATTCGTCAAGAATACGACAAGATCGCGGACAGAGATGACTCCGACCAGCTTGCCATCGCGGCTGACGCCGAGATGGCGCAGATGGGATCGGGCCATCAAATCATTGGCATCCAGCAATGTTTTGCCTTCTTCAATAGTGACGATCGGCGCGGACATAATCTGCTCCACCGTGGTCTTGGTCGCCTCCAATCCGGCAGCGACCACCCGCCGCATCATATCCGTGTCGGTCAAAATGCCGATGATCTCCCGACCGTTGGTCACGAATAAACTCCCGATCCCCTTATCGCGCATCACACGAGCCGCGGTCTGCGCGTCCGTATCCCTCTGTACCGTCACGAACTTCTCTCGCGGAATCATGAATGACTTCACCGGAACCATGTCATCTCCCTCCTTCTGGGACCGTAAATGATTTCCAGCCCTACGACCTTGTTCTTTCTACCGACTCCCCGCCGCAACCTGTTCGCGGCTCCCATAATGCCGGACGATCGCGTCGACCAGCGCCGGGATCGTATTTTCTCCCGGCATGATCGAGACCGTCAAACCATATTCTCCTGCGGTCTGCGCCGTGATCGGCCCGATACAGGCCACCGCAACGGATTCCAGAAGCAGTCGGGCCTCATCCACACCACCGAGCATCCCGATAAAATTCCGGACCGTGGATGAACTCGTAAACGTCACGGCATGGATCTGCCGCTCGATCAGTTGCTGACGCCATCCCTCTGCCTTCGCATCAGGGACGATCGTCCGGTAGACCGCGACCACATCGACCTGGGCACCACGGGCGCGGAGTTCGTCCGGCAACAATTCCCGCGCCACCTCGGCGCGGGGAATGAGGATACGGGCAGACGCTACATCCTGCGTGCCCACCGCCGCCAGTAGCCCCTCGGCCTGATAGTCCGCAGGCACAATATCAGCCCGCACGCCGAACTTTTCAAGCTCCTGTGCCGTACGCGGCCCGATACAGCAGATCCGCTTCCCGGCCAAAGCACGAGAGTCCAACCCATTGGTCCCAAGCCTGGTCATGAATTTGTCCACGCCGTTGACACTGGTGAAGATCACCCATCCGTACGTGCTCATGGTGCGGATCGCCCGATCGACGGGAGCCCAATCAACCGGAGGGACAATCTGAATGGTCGGCGCTTCGACCGGTTCAGCCCCGTACGAGGCCAGCCGCTCCGCCAATTCCACAGCCTGTTCTTTCGCCCGCGTCATCAAGATGCGTTTGCCAAACAACGTCCGTTGCTCGAACCAGTTCAAATGAGGTCTGAGCCCCACCACATCGCCTACAACAATCACGGTCGGCGGCTCCATCTTGGCGGCTTCGGCTTTCTCAACGATATCCGCGAGCGTCCCCACCACGGTCTGCTGTGTGGCCCTGGTCCCCCACCGAATGACCGCCGCCGGCGTGGTGGAAGGCCGCCCTTCCGCCGTCAAATTGGCAACGATGGACGGGAGATTTTTCATCCCCATGAGAAACACCAGTGTTCCATGGCTCGTGGCGAGCCTCGGCCATTCCACTCCTGTGGACGGTTTGTCCGGATCTTCGTGCCCCGTCACGAATGTGACTGTCGAGGCCAAGGTCCGATGGGTTACGGGAATACCGGCATACGCCGGGGCCGCGATTGCCGCCGTCACGCCTGGGACGACCTCGAACTCGATACCGGCCGATGCCAGCGCTTCCGCCTCTTCGCCGCCCCGTCCGAACACAAAGGGATCGCCGCCCTTCAATCGAACGACCGTCTTTCCTTCCCGCGCCCGCTCGATCAACAACCGGTTGATCTCCTCCTGTGCAGGGTACTTCCCTCTGCCACGCCGCCCGATATACAGACGCTCTGCCTGATCTGATGCATGGGCCAGCAGTGCGGGATTGGCAAGATAGTCGTAGAGCACCACCTCCGCCTGCTCCAGACATTCCTTCCCGCGAAGGGTCAGCAGCTTAGGCTCACCCGGACCAGCCCCAACCAAATAGACCTTGCCCATCGAATGTTGATGCCTCATCAGGCCCTTCCGTAAATTTCGCGAAGAATCTTGTCGCCGCCTCGAGCCAACAACCGTTCAGCCAACTGGACACCCAACGCATGGGCCTCTCCGCTCTTTCCCCGGATCTCATCACGAATGATGGTCTTGCCATCGACGCTTGCCACAAGACCGTCCAAGGTCAACTGCCCGTCGGACAGGGTTGCATAGGCGGCAATCGGTACTTGGCATCCCCCTTCCAGTCTATATAAGAAGGCCCGTTCCGCCGTCACCGCCGTCCCGGTCGTCTGATCATTGAGACGATCCAGGATCGACCGCACAAAGTGGTCTTCGCCACGCCCTTCGATGCCCAAGGCTCCTTGGCCGATCGCAGGTAAGCTGACGACCGGATCGAGGTATTCGGTAATCTCTTGAGCCCAGGCCAACCGATGCAATCCGGCGGCGGCCAGCACGATGGCGTCGAACTGCCCCTCCTTGAGCTTTCGCAGCCGCGTATCCAAATTACCCCGCAGCATGTCGATGCAGAGATCAGGACGGGCGTTCAGGAGCTGCGCTTGCCGGCGCAGACTTGCCGTGCCGATCCGTGCACCCTGCGGCAAATCCATGAACCGGCGCCCATCCCGGCTGATCAACGCATCGCGCGCGTCTTCGCGGGGAGGTACGCAGAGAATCTCCAACCCGTCCGGCAACTGTGCCGGAACGTCCTTCATGCTGTGGACGGCCAGATCAATCTCGCCGGACAGTAACGCCTCTTCGATTTCTTTAACGAACAGCCCCTTCCCGCCGATTTTTGCCAAGGGTACATCGATGATCTTGTCACCGGAGGTCTGAATCTTGCGCAACGTCACCTGAACGTCGGGCGCCACCTCATGCAGGCGCGCCTGAAACCATTGGCTCTGCTGTAATGCCAACTTGCTTCCCCTGGTTCCCAAAATCAGGGTCGCGCGCGGGCCATTGGGTAAAGACACGGGCACATCCTTTCCGACTCATACCGAGCGCGAATCACCGACCGCGTTTACGCAGCGGCGATTCCTGCTCTTGGTGCTCGGACTCCTCGGAGACCGAATCGAGATACTTGGCCCGATCAACGCATCGTCCTGCTTCTGGACCTTCCACCGAGGACTGGTCGAGATGAAAAAATCGGCGGGCTGCTTCGACAAATGCCGGCCCGTTCGACGAGTTGACCTCGCTTTTGAGCGTGACCATCGTTCGATGAATCAATTTATTGACGATCGATGACGCCAGGTTTTCAACCAATTCCTTGTCCTGTTGGGAGAGGTGGCCGAGGCGGCCGAGCGCTTTGTCAACTTCCGCCCGCTTGATGTCCTCGACACGGTTCCGCAACGCTACGATCGTGGGAGTCACCTCGAGCGATTTCATCCATTCGATGATCGCCCCGACCTCTTCCACCACCATCCGCTCCGCCTTTTCCGCTTCCTGCAACCGCTCCGCGCGGTTTTGTTCCACACGCTGCGTCAGATCGTCGATATCGAATAAGAAGGCGTTGTCCACATGCCGCACGGCTGGATCGATGTTCCGCGGCACCGAGATGTCGATCAGGAACATGGGGCGATTACCGCGTTTCTCGACCGCACGTTCTACATCTTCCGCCCCGATGATGTAGTGCGCGGCCCCCGTGGAAACGAGCACGATGTCCGCCGAGGCCATCTCGCTCTTGAACTGCTCAAATGGCACTGGGGTCCCACCGAACTTGGCGGCCAGATCGACCGCATGCTGTGGGGTCCTCGTCGTAATGCGCACGTGCTGGACACCCTGCGCGATCAGGTGCCGTGCCGCGAGTTTTGCCATTTCACCGGCTCCGACCAACAGGACGGTCTTCTCCTCCAGATTTGAGAAGATTTTCTTGGCCAGCTCCACGGCGGCGTAGCTCACGGACACAGCTGTTTCGGCGATCTTCGTCTCCGTCCGTACCCGCTTGGCCACCGAGATAGCTTTTTTAACCACTTTGTTCATGATCACGCCGGTCGTCTTGTGCCCCAGCGCCACCTCGAACGCGTCCTTCAATTGTCCAAGAATCTGCGACTCGCCGATGATCATCGAATCGAGGCTGGCGGCCACGCGGAACAAATGGGCGATCGCCCGATCGCCGGTGTGCCAATAGAGATGCGGCGTGAGTTGCTCGGAGGACAGCGACAGATGCGTATCAGCCAGAAATTCTTGGATCCGTCCGTACCCGGCTTCGACATCATCAACGACGGAATACACTTCCACGCGATTGCAGGTGGAAAGCAACACCCCTTCCCTGATGCCGGGATAGGTGCAGAGTCTGCCGAGCGCCTCTCCCAAACGGCTCTCCGGCACGGCCAGCTTCTCGCGAATCTCGACCGGCGCCGTTTTATGGCTCAATCCAACGACAATCAGGTGCATATTACGACAGAACTCCGCGGTCTTTGAGCAGGACGCCGATCAAGGTCAGAATGACGCAGGCGAAACCGACCACCGTCAAATAGGCGGCCCGTTTGGCCCGCCAGCCGACCGTCAACCGTCCCAACAGCACGCCAAAATAGAACAGCCACGTGATCAGCGCCCCCGTCTGTTCGGGATTCCAGCTGACGTACGATCCCTGTGCGAACTCAGCGGAGATCGCGCCCGTCACAATCCCCAATGTCAGCAGAGGAAACCCCAACACGATGGATTGCTGATTGAGATGATCGAGAAAGTCGAGGGCCGGCAACTTGCTGTACAGCACGTTAAACCGTTTCGACTTGAGCAACCGTTCCTGAATCAGGTACATCACGCCGGCGACAAACGCGACGGTAAACCCAACGGTTCCCAGCATGCTGAGCGTGACGTGGAACCACAGGGTCTTGAATACCGGCTGCAGGGTAGGTACCGTCTCAGGCAATGCCGCGGCTGACACCAGGGAAACGAGGGCCAAGGGAACCATGAACGAACCCAACACGTGAATACGATGGCGAAACTCGACTACCAGGAAGACAAGAATGATCATCCAGGAGAAAAAGGACAAGGCTTCGTAGAAGCTCGGTTGCGCCGGCGAAGCGGCCCCGGCCATTCGCACCCCCAGAGCGATTGTATGAACCAGAAATCCACCGGCTGTGATTCCCAAGGATACTTTTGAGAGGGCTTCGGATCGCCGCAGCAGATAAGCAAGAAACGACACGGTGGCCGCAAAATAGAGGGCCATCGTAATCATAAAACAGACGGCTGCCATCGGGGCGGTCCCTGCTACGGTTAAAGAACTGGGGCTGATAAGATAAACAATAAATTATATAGATGCGACGAGAACAGAGTCAACAAACCACCGCTAGATCAGGGGCTTCTCCTGGCCCACCGGGAAGGGCAGGAACTCTCTCGATTGTCGGAGTGCCGATCGGGCATCCTGACGATCTGACCGTCCGTGCGCTCCGAACACTCGCCGAAGCCGACGTCATCGCCTCGGAAGACCCGGCGGCCACACAAGGACTATTGGCCCATCATGGACTGACCGCCAACATCACCAGTTACGGCCCCTCCAATATCAAAGAAAAAGTCGCGGTGCTCATTCATCGGTTACGGGAGGGAGCGCACGTTGCCTTGGTGTCTGACATGGGATCTCCTGTGATTGCGGATCCAGGCTCCCTGCTTGTGGAGTCCGCCCACGCCCACGGGATCCACGTTGTCTCTGTTCCCGGCCCCTCAGCCCTGACAGCAGCAGTCGCAGCTGCGGGACTGTCTTCTAGTTCCTTCTTCTTTGAAGGACGACTCTCGGAAACGAAATCCGGTGTGCGGCGCCAGTTGCAGACTCGGCTCCAAGACAAGACTCCCACTGTTGCGTTCTGCTCAGCTAGATCACTTGTCTTCGCCGTGCGTACGCTTGCGGCCATCGCCCCTCGAGAGCACATCACGCTCGTGTGTGAACTCACAAAGCCGGACGAGCGGATCATCCAGGGGACAGCGATGCACGTGCTACAGAAGTTGGATGAGGCTGTGATGGCTCAGGACACCACCCTCATTCTGAAAGGTGGACGACCGGTGAAACGGAATACGACAGAACCTGCTAAACGAAAGAACAGGCAAGGAAATGGTCAGTTATCTTCTCGGCGGATCAAAACGCGGTAGGCCTGTTCAAGGCGCTCTTGAGCCAAGACCGTGTGGCCTTCGTTTTCAACACTGCGGGGCACGTTCCGAATAGGATCCCCCTCGTCCAACAACACGGACAGCACCTGGCCTTCTTCCATAGTTTCAAGCTTGAGCTTTGTTTTGACAAAGTTGTAGGGACAAATTACCCCTCGAAGGTCCAGCTCCGCATCGGAAGTAAGAGCTGACTGCTCGTGCCCTTGCTCATTCATTGATCGATCCTCAGCTTCGCGTAGGTGCGACGGACTACGCTGTATATGCAAAAAGGGGGCAGCCGAAGCCGCCCCCGTGTGAAAACAGGTTTCGAACGATGTGTTTATTGTGCGCCCTTGACAAGGTTTGGCTTATTGACATCAGAACCATAGTCCGACTTGGTCTGTGCCTGGTATCCCCACCCCGGCTGCGGCTCGCAGTTCCAGCACGGAGCGGCACCCGTAAACTCGCCGATGGTCGTATCGATCGCGCCCGAGATCTTGCCCGGCAATACCGCTCCAGGAATCCCACCGGTCACACCGCCGCCATTGACGCGGAGCGCACGATCATTGTACGGATCCGGACGCTGGCCAAGTCCTCCAAATCCCTTTCGCGTCGCCACGACGTTAGTTACGGAAACTTCCAGAACAATCTTCCTGCCGACTCCATATGGCTGGTCCTTGCTGGTTTCTTCCTCCACTTGGACCGTGACTTCATCGCCGACATTGAGTTCTCGAATCGCCTGCATATTCGACCGATCCGACAAGTACAAGGGGATGACCGTGCGGGCACCGTAACCCGCCTTGCCTTCCTGCCCCTCATCCTGCATGCGGCCGGCTCCACCGGTCTCGATCATCAGCTTCCGCTGGGGCAAATCAAGCGCGAAGATACGACCCATCACGGTCTCAGGCTGGGACAGACGGTCGAGAAACGTATTCCGATCGAACGCCTGAACGCGATTTGCGTTGCCGGACACGTCGCCAACACCGGTCCCGACACCGAGGGACGATCCGCCAGATGATTGCTGCAGGCGCTCTTGCGCTGCTGCAACGCTCACAGAGCCGACAAAAAGAACTGTGGCTCCCAGTGCCAACACCTTATGCATGTGCTGCCTCCTTGTGAGTTAGAAGATAACGCGCTGGTAAATAATAACGTACAACGTGCAAAGACGACTATCTGCATTGCGTGCATATCCAAATGCGTCGGTGCTCAGAATCGAACCGTTTCAAGAACTTAGGACAACCGCCGTATCCTGTCAAGAGGCCTCGCCTTGTCCATACTGCACAGGACGCTCGCCTCATTTACATGTCATCTTCAGTTTCGCCTGGTGCCCAGAGGGAGGGTCGAACTCCCACTCTCTTGCGAGAACCGGATTTTGAGTCCGGCGCGTCTGCCAGTTCCGCCATCCGGGCGTACTGCATACCGACATGCTGCAGTGTGCCTTTCTAGCATGCCTCCTGCTGAGGGTCAATCGGCATCACCTCTTTTCTTCGAACAGACCGGTCTGATAGAATGCGCCGGTGGTTGAACGTCTTCTTAACGACACGAGCAAAGGAGTAGCGCGGACATGGCGGAAGTGGCATGTGTGACCTGCGGACAAACGGGAGAAGCCATTATCGCTCCCCTATTTCTCGGCAAGCTCGAAGCGGAGGTAAAAGCCAAGGTGTGCACGGGCTGCTGGAAGAAGTGGGAAGGGATGCGCGTCATGGTCATCAATGAGTACCAAGTCAATCTTGGAGACGAAAGCGGGCGCGATCTGGTCCGCAAGCAAATGAAGGCCTTCTTGAAATTGGGCGAACAGGCTGACTCCTCCAAAATCGTTGAGAACTATCGCCCGCCGAGCGCCTGAACCGACGAATCACAGCATGTCACATCCCTGAGCCGTATCCTTCCTGAAAAGATTTTCCCTGTGTTGTCGCCGGGTTCGTTGACATGACGAATTCAGAAGTGATACATAGTACTGTTTTCGTTGTCTCGCTCTGGCCTTATTTAAGGGCAAGAGGAGCATAGAGGATTCCATTCGAATATGATTACGCAGATGCAAGTGAAGGGGTTGATGTTTGACCCCTACAATAACGCGTACATCGTCATCTTGAGAGATGAGGACCAGTCGGAGATGTTGCCCATTTGGGTCGGCAAATCGGAAGCCAGTTCAATCAGCCTGGCTCTGGAGAGCGTCGCGCCTCCCCGCCCCATGACACATGACTTTATGAAGGCCTACCTCGATGCCATCAACGCCAAAGTCATCAGTGTCGTCATTACCGACTTGAATGAGAACACCTACTACGCCAAGATCCATTTAACCTATGAAGACTCCGAATATACCGTGGATTCCAGGCCAAGCGACGCGATCGCCCTGGCGCTCCGATCACAAGCCCCGATCTTTGCGAATGAATCGGTCATCCGGAAGCAAACTTCTGAAGAGCTCGATCAATGGCTTGAAAACTTGAAACCTGAAGACTTTGGGAAATTGGACTCCTGACCCCGTACACCATGCCGGAACATACATCTCATACTGCCGGGACGCTGATCGGACTGACCGTCGATCGGGTCGTTGAAGATTCGAATACCGACACGAGGATTCTCGTATTGTCGCGCATTGACGGCGGAACCGAACTGTTCACGGTCTGGGTCGGGGCAGCAGAAGGTGAATCGATCCGGCGGGCCTTGGACACGTCGGTCACGCCACGGCCCATGAGCCACGATCTGATCAAGAGTTTCGGCGAACACTTCGGAGTGAAAACCGAGCGAGTGGTCTTAACGGATGTGAAGAGCAGTACCTACTTCGCGACCGTCTATCTTGAAAGCAATGGAGTGACACGAACCATTGATGCCAGGCCCAGTGACGCGATTGCGTTGGCACTCCGCTGCCAGGCACCGATTTATGTCACTCAGGATGTCTGGAAACGGCGTAGCGGGCAGAATCTGGATGCCTGGCTGTCGAAACTTGACACGAAGAATATCGGAACCCAAGAAGTGTAGGTGTCATTCAATTCATTCTTGCGAGAGGTGGAGACTGTGCCATGACGTATCTCGAAAAACCAGCCGACGTGAAAGAAACCTGGCATCTGGTGAATGCCGAAGGAAAGACACTGGGACGCCTGGCAGCCCGTGTTGCCGGTATCCTACGGGGTAAACACCGCCCGACGTTCACCCCAAATGTAGACATGGGTGACCATGTGGTCGTCGTCAATGCAGAAAAAATTCAGCTGACCGGCAGCAAGATGGAGACCAAGCTCTACCGGCACCACACCGGCTATCCCGGCGGCCTCAAAACCAGCTCGGCGGAACATCTGTTCCGAAAGGATCCCACGGAATTGCTGACGCGGGCAATCGAAGGCATGCTCCCCAAGAATCCGCTTGGTAACGGCATGGCCAAAAAGTTGCGGGTATACACCGGCCCCAACCATCCGCACCAGGCACAAAAACCAGAACCGATTTCTCTCTAGGTATCAGACGTTGGACGTAAGGAGGCGCATCGAAATGGCAACAGCCACACAGTACGCAACAGGTCGAAGAAAATGCGCGGTGGCCCGGGCTTGGGTCACCGGAACTGCGGGTGAGATTACTATTAATGACAAGCCTCTGGAGAAGGTCTTCCCTCGCCTCACCCTAAGGCAAATCATCCAGCTCCCGCTCGAAATGGCCGGGCTCATGGGGAAGTATTCGATCAGTGCCACTGTCCACGGCGGTGGACCGACCGGCCAGGCCGGTGCACTCCGGCATGCCATTGCGCGGGCCCTCGTGACTATGACGCCTTCCGTGCGGCCTCCCCTCAAGAAAGAGGGGCTGCTCACGAGAGACTCTCGCGTCAAAGAACGTAAGAAGTACGGACAGAAGGGCGCCCGCAAGCGCTTCCAGTACTCGAAACGGTAAGGGAAGGGTTCACAGGAGTCGACAGAAGAAAAGGGAAGGCTCCTCGCCTTCCCTTTTTCATGTCCGATCGCAGCGGTCTTCGAGCCTTCACACACACGCAGGTCACGCTATGACCAAGAAGTTTCGCATTGCCATTGCCGGTGCCAGTGGATACGCCGGAGCCGAACTCGTCAGGCTCGCCGCCGCCCATCCTTATTATGAAATCACAGCGGTGACCTCTGAGAAATCCGCCGGTCAGTCGGTTGCATCCGTCTTCCCTAGCTTGACAGGCATTGTCGAACACCGATTCGAAGCCCTGGCCCCTGAAGCGTTGACCGAACGAGCGGACGCAATTTTTCTGGCGCTTCCCCACACCAAGTCGCAAGACCCGGTCGCCGCCTGCCTCAAAGCCGGCAAGCTGGTGGTCGACCTGAGCGCCGATTATCGGCTCAAGGATGCCACGACTTACGAGACCTGGTACAAGACCCCGCACCTCCATCCGCACTTGCTACGGGAAGCGGTCTATGGATTGCCGGAATTGCACCGGGACGCGATCGCCAAAACGACGCTCGTCGCGTCACCCGGGTGTTATCCGACCGCAGCAATCCTGCAGTTGGCCCCGTTGATTGCCAAACGTTTAGTCCAGCTGGATACTATCGTGATCGATGCAAAATCCGGAATCTCCGGAGCGGGACGGAGTCCGGCCCTCCCCTATCATTTTCCGGAAGCCCATGAGTCGTTGGAACCGTACAAGATCGGACAGCACCGCCATATTCCAGAAATTGAGCAGGAGCTTTCACACGTAACCGGGTGCGCCGTCACAGTCACCTTTACGCCTCACTTGGTGCCGATGAATCGTGGCATCTTGAGCACGGCCTACTGCAAACTCCTGCAGCAGGTGCCGCTTGCCGATCTGCGTGCACTCTACAAAGAGTTCTATAAGAGCGAACGGTTCGTCCGCCTGTACGAAGACATTGTCCCCAACCCGCGGTACATCAAGGGCTCCAACTTTTGCGATGTGGGCGTCTACACTGATCCCCGGGCCGGATGGGTTGTGACAGTCGCCGCCGTCGACAATCTCGTCAAAGGCGCGGCCGGCCAAGCCATCCAGGCTATGAATCTGATGATGGGTATTCCAGAAGAGAGCGGCCTCACCATGCCAAGCAGCTACCCGTAAGGACTCGACTGCTGACGACCACGTCATCGGGCACGCCAGCCGACACAACATGATGAACCACGATCAGACAGGCGGCGTCACCGCGCCCCTCGGCTTTCAAGCAGCCGGCATGCACTGCGGGATCAAGAAACCCGGAATTCCCGATCTGGCACTGGTCATATCGGATATCACGGGCCCCATCGCTGGGGTCTTCACCAAAAATCGCGTGGCTGCTGCGCCCGTCCTACTCGACCGGATTCACCTCCGCCAGCATCAGGGACGGGCGATTCTCATCAACAGCGGAAACGCCAATGCCTGCACCGGCGCACGAGGGCTCGCCGCGGCAAAGACGATGGCCACTGCCGTCGCGCAGCGCCTCTCCATTCCTGTGCATCAGGTCTTCGTGGGATCGACCGGCGTCATCGGCCGAGTGTTGCCCATCGATCGCATCGAGACCGGCCTGCCGACCTTGATCGCCCGGCTGAGCCGTCGAGGCGGACCACAGGCTGCCCAGGCGATTCTTACCACCGATCTCCGTCCCAAAACTGTCGTCATTCGCGGAAAGATCGGCGGTCGGACGGTGACGATCGGCGGCATGGCCAAAGGATCCGGCATGATCCATCCCAACATGGCCACCATGCTGGCCTACCTCACAACCGACGCCGCGATCGCACCGTCAGCCCTTCAATCAGCACTGAGAAGCGCTGTCGATCACTCGTTCAACTCCATCACCGTGGACGGCGACACCAGCACCAATGATACCGTCCTCTGTCTTGCCAACGGGCTGGCCAAGAATGCTCCGATTCGGAGAGGGACTCCGAATTATAGTCGATTCGTGCGACTGTTGACTGAAGCGGCAGAACAGCTCGCCTTGTCTATTTGCCGCGATGGCGAAGGTGTGACAAAAGTCGTGAAGGTCGCGGTGGCGGGAGCCACGACGGTCTCGGCCGCGAAGCGGGTCGCTTCCACGATCGCGACGTCCAATCTTGTGAAAACCGCATTGTTTGGAGAAGACGCCAATTGGGGACGCGTCATGGGCGCGATCGGCCGGTCTGGCGTCCCGATCAATCCCGAGAAAGTGACGGTGCGCTTCGGCGACGTCATCATGGTCAAGCGAGGCGTCGGGGTGGGGCTTGCAGCTGAACAGAAGATCGCCCGGGTCTTCAAGCAAAAGGAATTTACGATCTCCGTTCACTTGGGGCAGGGCCCTGCCCACGCGCATATGTGGACCACCGACCTCTCCTATGATTATGTCCGCATCAACGCAAGCTATCGCTCTTAGCAGGATGCTGAAAAATTCTGCCAGCTTTGTTCTCGCCTCGCTCAGAGGCTCAACTTACGGCACAGAGTACGATTCGCCTCCTCGCTCGCTGCGGCCGCGCTGGACGGCCATTTTGAGCATCCTGCATGGCTGTGAGCTGGCTTCTCACCCACCAAGACATATGATGGCTTCAGGAGCCCTCGTGAGTTTTTCCGCAACCTACTAGAGACGCTTCTCTACAGCTCCCGGATCAGTGTCGCCAGGTTACCTCTCCAACGTATTTCTTCTGCGTTTCCCTCTGAAGAACTTGCATGCACGAAATAACTCCCTGGATACGAGTCGACCCATTCGTTCAGAGAAGTAGAAATCAGCTCATGAAAAATGAATCTCACTCTGTGAGCGGCCAGGTCCAACGGCGCGCCGTGGTGCACAGTCGAGCAATGAACCTGACCTTCCCCCGTTTATTACACCACGGCTGAGGAAGTGCACTCCTGTGCCAGCTGGGCCCTAGTTTGATAGGTGCGAATGAACTCTAGGGGCGTCACATCCCCAAGAGAGCTGTGTGTCCGCTCCTCATTGTACTCTCGTCGCCAGGCTTCA
>DCZO01000030.1:0-1863 GCA_002331335.1 Nitrospira sp. UBA2082
GGGGAATTGGAGTCTGCCATCGTGCAATGGCAGACCGCAGTGAGCCAGGATGCTTCCATCGCCAGTGCCTGGGCTGGCCTGGGGCTAGGATGCTTCTCCTCTGGCTCGGTCGACAAGGGGCTCCAAAACTACCGCCAGGCGATTCGCTTGGATCCTAGCTATGGGGATGTGAATTATCTTCGTCTCATTCGTCGTTGGAACGGAGGGCTACTGAGGGGTGCTGTTGCCATTATGTATCTCCTAGAGACGCGGCAGACGATCTCTGCGGAAACGGCGGTATCTGAATGACACGAGCCTGGGGAATCCTTATCCTGATCATCGGCGCGCAGTTGTTGATCTATACCGAATGATGGTTACAACGAACAACTTGCGATTCTTCACGGACACGGGAGTCGAAGTTCCCGCGGTGACAGCTGAGCAGATGCGGGAAGTGGACCGCATCGCCAGTGAAGAGACCGGGCCCAACCTTTTCCAAATGATGGAGAACGCCGGGCGCAATTTGGCGCTGCTCGCCATGGCGGTGCTTGGCGAGAAGTGGACGGCTTCGCGCATCGTCGTGCTGGCCGGGAGTGGAGGCAATGGAGGAGGGGGAATCTGCGCCGCTCGTCACCTGGCCAATCGCGGCATTGACGTCAAACTCTGTCTCGCCGAGCCCGACCATCTTGAAGAAGCTCCGGCATTTCAGCGAAAAATCTTCCGGTCCACACATGGCAGAGAAATCGACGCAGCCTTCTTAAGCGCGGAACCGGTCGATCTGATCCTCGACGGCCTGATCGGTTACGGACTCCGTTCCGCCCCGAGAAGTCCCGTCGCTGAGTTGATTCGGTGGTCGAACGGCACAGGAGCGCCGATTCTGGCGCTCGACGTTCCGTCGGGGTTGAACTCTACGACCGGTCATAGGCCCGGAGACTACATCCAACCCCGTTGGACCATGACTCTGGCTCTTCCCAAGACCGGCCTGCTGCCTGAAAGCACTGGACAGCTCTTCCTGGCCGACATCGGCATTCCCGAACAGACGTATCGTCGTCTGGGACTGTCCTATGTCAATCCATTCGCAAAGGGTTTCTGGGTTCCGTTGATCTGCCGGTAGTGACACGCCCTCGCCGGACGCGGCTCAATCCTGGCTACACCTGTTCTGTAAGACACATCACAGACCTCGGCATGAGTGCGCTGTAACATGCCATCCTCCAGTGAGGGATGAAAAGTAGGCGAGAATAGTCATGCGAAGAAAGGTAGCGTTGAATGACGCGAACCACCATGTGGCTGCACGAGGAGCTTCGAAATGCTGAGAAATGAGCGGCCACAAACCGGCACCTTTTTATTACTATCGACACTCGTGATCGTAGTACTCTGGATCGAGAGCAGTGGAGCCGTAGCTCAATCCTCCTTCGAAGCGCGCAATGTGATGACCAAAGGCACGGTCGAACTCGGTGGGGCGCTGGGCTATGCGCAGGGCACGACGGTGGTTGGGAACGGCCCCTCCGCGAACCGGAGCGCTGTCTTTGTGATGCCGCGTCTCGGTGTGGTGTTGACCGATCCCCTGGGAAGCAGCTGGTGGCAAGGCAACGTCGAATTCTTAGTTCAACCGGTGTTCGCCCGCTTTACCGAGCCGTTTGCGGCGGAAGCGGCAGGAGGGTCGTTCCTCCTGAAATACAATTTTCTCTCGTTCGGCCGATGGGTGCCGTTCTGGGATGTCGGCGCAGGCATGATCTGGACCAATCTGGCGCCGAGGATTCCGGAACAGAGCACGCAGTTTGAATTTGTCTTAGAGACCGGCCCGGGGGTGCACTATTTCCTGACGGACCGGATCACCTGGACCATGGGCGTGCGGTTACACCACATTTCCAACGCCAATCTTGGCGA
>DCZO01000030.1:2014-3181 GCA_002331335.1 Nitrospira sp. UBA2082
GCATCCTGGCTTGACCTCGGAGAACTGCTGAAGCCGGAGCAGGTAGCCGACCAATTACGCAAAGCCGGCCCCTTCGGGCCGATCTTGTTCATGGCGCTGATGGTGACCGCCGTTGTCATCAGCCCGCTTCCCGATCTGCCCCTGGTCATCGCCGGCGGCGCCGCATTCGGGACAACAATGGGAACGGCCTATTCGGTGATCGGCGCGGAGATCGGCGCGATCGTAAGCTTTCTCATCGGACGAACACTGGGGCAGGAGATCCTAACCAAACTGCTGCGCGCCAATGTTGTGTTTTGCGAACGATGTTCGGACCGCCATCTGGCGATCTTCGTATTCTTGTCTCGATTGATCCCGCTGTTTTCTTTTGATCTGATCAGTTACGGTGCCGGCTTGACGAACATGTCTCTTAGGACATTCGCCCTGGTTACTTTCGCTGGGATGATTCCACCGACTTTCGCGTTGACCTACGCAGGCAGTACCGTGATCTCTGGGGAGTGGCTGTTGATCGTGCTGGGCCTGGGCATGGTGGTCGTGTTCCTGCTCGTCCCAAAGCTGGTCCTTCGATACCCCACCGCTCGCTGGGTTCGTCTCTTGCGTGGCGATATGCCGGTTGCGACACCCCTCCCCATTCTTCCCGCTCAGCCAGCAACTTCTGGTCCTGACAGTTCTTCACGATGCGACTCCTGCGGAGGACCCTTGAGCTAAGGTTGTCGGTGGGCTCCGTTCCTGCTTCATCAGACAGTCCTTGACTACACTCGCCCCTCTCCACTGTCGGCGCTTCCCTACTCTGCACACCCCGCCCCCGACAGCCATCGATTCGGCAAACCGTTCTGCAGGCCACCTCGATGCGCGTACCGAACTCTTCCGTTGGTGAAATCTTGTGGTGGTTGTGAGGTGGCTTACAGCGGTGGCTTGAAAAAGCTGGCAAAAAGATAGGTAAGCGGAAACATCCCGACCACCCGACACCAAGAAGGAGGGGGTATGAGCAAAGAAAAAAAAGAAGCCAACAAAGGAAACTCGTCCGAGACAAACCGTGAGGCGACTCAAGAAGAAATCCGCGCTCTCGCCTATCAACTCTTCTGTGAGTGTGGATGCGCCCATGGGCGCGACATCGAGCATTGGCTGGAGGCAGAACGACGGGTTTTTGAAAAACGCCAAAGGTAACGC
>DCZO01000030.1:3426-4204 GCA_002331335.1 Nitrospira sp. UBA2082
CGCTCGGAACGCAGGTCGTAGACGATGCCACGTATCTGTTCACCTCGCCTCTTCGGATCGACGGGAAGAGCGCGCTCATCGTGGGCGCGATCGGAGCCGGGATCGGCAGCCTCATGGCGGCGGACAAGACCATTCAACGGGCCTTTCAAGAAAACCGCACCGACACGACCGATGAGATCGCGAAGGCCTTCGAGACCATCGGGTTCAGCCGCACTATTTTAGGTGCGAATGCGGCGCTGATCGGCGCGGGGTGGCTCCTCCGAAAACACGAGAGGGGCGACAAGTTGATGAGGACGGCGCTGGTCAGTCTGGAATCGCAAATGTTTGTGGAGGGCATCGCAGGCCTGACCAAGTTTGCGGTAGGTCGAGTCCATCCTGACGCCGAAGCAGGGGTGCAATCGTACGACCCGTTCGACGGGTTCGAGCCGACAGATCCAAGCCGGAGGTGAACGACAGTTCATTTGCATCCGGGATAACCGGAGAAAATAGGGTGGCCTATGAAGGGAGTCTTTCATATCCAAACCGTGTTAGAGCGAACACTCACAATGGGCAGTGTTCAGATTGCTCTCGTGATTGGACTCTCAGGACTATCCCTCCCCTGTGAAACGACTCTCCAGGCGAAAGATGTTCAGCATTCCGGCAACGTCGATCACTATCGCTCTCTGCTTGAGAGAGGTCAGAACGGTCGAGTGTTGCCAGGGTTCAGGAATCCGATGGCCGATTGGCCGGCCTACGGCAAAGTCATGTTGGAACCTGTGACGATCTCGGAAGGATTGTC
>DCZO01000022.1:0-2041 GCA_002331335.1 Nitrospira sp. UBA2082
CATAAGATCCTCTCTTTCATCTTCGTAGGTAGCTTGTTCCCGCTTGTGCCAGCTGCTCTTTGACCGCCGCCATCACTCGTTCCGGCGTAAACCCGAATTTCTTCTGTAGGGCTTTGAGGGGTGCCGAGGCGCCGAAGGTGTCCATGCCGATGGTCGTTCCGGCCGAACCCACATAACGATCCCAGCCCGTTGTCGCAGCTTGTTCGACGGAAACTCGAGCCGTGACCTGCGGAGGCAGCACGAGATCTCGATAGGCACGGCTCTGCCGATCAAACAGTTCCCATGAAGGCATGCTCACCACGCGAACTCGAACGCCTTCTGTCGCCAGTTGTTCATAGACTGTGAGACAGAGCGACACTTCGCTGCCGGTCGCGAGCAGCAAGACATCCGGTGTCCCATCATGCGTGTCTGCGAGCACGTACGCGCCCCTTTCCAAGCCTGTCGCCGAGGCATACTTCATACGGTCCAGCGTTGGAAGAGCCTGACGGCTGAGCACGAGCACCGCCGGCTGATGGTGGAGCCGCATGATCACACGCCAGGCTTCCACGACCTCATTGGCATCCGCCGGCCGGAGAACGATGAGACCGGGGATCGCCCGCAGCGAAGCCAATTGTTCGATCGGTTGATGGGTGGGCCCGTCTTCTCCCACTCCAATGGAGTCGTGCGTGAAGACATGAATGGTGGGAATCTCCATGATCGCGCTCAATCTGATTGCCGGCTTCGCATAGTCGCTGAAGATCAGGAAGCCGGATCCGAAGGCCCGCACCTTCGAGAGGGAGAGGCCGTTCAGGATCGCGCCCATGGCATGTTCGCGCACGCCGAAGTGCAGATTGCGCCCACCATAGTCGGCAGAGGAGAACTCGCCCGCATCGTCGAATGTAAGTCGCGTTTTGGTTGAGGGAGTGAGGTCCGCCGAGCCGCCGATGAGCCACGGCACCCGGCGCGCAACCGCGTTCAACACCTGCGCCGAGGCATCCCGGCCGGCCAGGCCTTTTGAGTCCGCCGAGAAAACCGGCAAATCTTTCTCCCAGCCTTCCGGTCGCTGCCGGTGCTGCATCCGATAGAGCGAATCCGCCAATTCCGGGTACTGCAACGCATACGCCGTCAATCGCGCCATCCATTGGTCGCGCGCTGTCCGGCCGCGGGCCCCTATGCCGCGCTGAAAATGTTCGGGCACGCTGTCCGGGACGAGGAACTTCGCCTCTTCCGGCCACCCGTACTGGCGTTTTGCCAGCTCGATTTCTTCTTCGCCCAACGGCTCGCCGTGCGCCGCGCTGCTGTCCTGCTTATGCGGGGCGCCGTAGCCGATATGGCTCTCGACGATGATCAAGGTCGGTCGGTCCTCGCGATGCTTAAAGACGCGGAATGCCCGGTCGAGCGTCGCCAGATCGTTGGCATCGCTGACTCGCGTCACATTCCAGTCGTAAGCAAGGAAGCGGGTCGCTACATCTTCCGTGAAGGCCAAGTCCGTGCGTCCTTCAATCGTGATCTTGTTGCTGTCGTAGATCCAACAGAGGTTCGAAAGCTTGAGATGCCCGGCTAGGGAGGCCGCCTCGCTCGAGATTCCCTCCATCATGCAGCCGTCACCGCACAGCGCATACACGTCGTAATCGATCATGTGAAAATCAGGGCGATTGAAATAGGCGCCCATCCATCGGCCGGCCATGGCCATGCCTACGCTGGTGGCGACGCCTTGTCCTAACGGACCGGTCGTCGTTTCGACGCCGGAGGTCCAGCGATATTCCGGATGGCCGGGACATTTGCTGTCCAGTTGGCGGAATTTCTTGATGTCGTCCAGCGTGACCGAGAGGTTCCCCACCGTTTCGTAGGCCGGATTGACGGCTTTCACCCCGCACAGGTGGAGCATGGAATAGAGCAGCATGGAGGCATGGCCGATCGAGAGCACGAACCGGTCGCGATTGGGCCAAATCGGATCGTCAGGATCGAAGCGTAGATAATGCTGCCAGAGCCAGTACACCACCGGCGCCATCGCCATCGCCGTGCCGGGATGGCCGGAGTTCGCGGCTTGGACGGCATCCAT
>DCZO01000022.1:2114-4219 GCA_002331335.1 Nitrospira sp. UBA2082
CATCATGTCATCCTTATGGTCTTCACTTCGGGTAGGATCGTAGGAATCCGATGACGGACCGCTTTCATAGACCGCTCTTTGATTGGACGAGCACCCGCCGTTCTGCTTCCTGCCAATGTTCCACATCATGTCCATGTTCATATCCACGCTCACAAAAAAGCTGATACGCCAGTACGCGAATTTCTTCCTCAGCCGCCTTGCCGTCCGTCCCAGGTTTATGTTCTTCCTTGGCCTCGTGAGTTTTCTTGTCCTTGCCCATGGTCCCTCCTTATGGTTGATTGCTTCGACCTGTCTAGCGTCGATCACCTTTTAACAGTTATCGCAACCCCGTGGCTGTAACGCGCCTCACACTTTCGGGAAACTGTGTCGAAGTGACCGACGTTGCTCAGGTCTCTTGCCAAGATCATCGGCGTGACGAAACCAGCGGTCGCGTCCTGTTACCTCTCAGGGTCTTCTGACGGCACGTGAGCCTGTTCAAAAGGATGTCACACGCCATGAAATGTCCGGCTCCGTCTCTCCGTGCGTCACAGGCTCAGCCCTCTTCTGAATCAGCCAGGTTCGCAGACCCTCGCAGAGAGGGGGTTCTTGTCATCGAGAATCGGTGCAAACGGACTGTCGAGGGCTTTCAATGGAAAGGCCGGGGTGCGATCGATCCGCCGCAGCGCTTCGGCGATACGTTCCGGCCTGCCCCAATCGCTCCACAACGTGTCTGTGAGTTCGGTTACTGCCACCCGGACAGGCGCCTGTTGCAGGAAGTCGGCGGAGAAGTTTTTAACCGGCATGTCGCGCTAAAACAGGTCCAGAACTCGCGCCTCTTCCGGCGTGCCGATGGCCGAACCGAGACGGTCGAATCGTTCCATGAGGCCGGGGAACATTGCCAGCCGAGATCCCAGAAGGTATCCACTTTTGCGGTCATCACCATCGTGTTCCAGAGTGCGTGATGCGACAGCGCCTCATCGGGTTGTGGCGCTGTCGGTTTCTCCAAGAACCTTAGAACCGTCTGAACCGGTTTTCTTTCGGAATGAACAAGTCGTTTGCCCGGCAAGATCCAGCCGCAATCCAACTCGAGCCGGTCCGGCGCGACCACCAGTAAGACGATACGATGCTTCAGCTGCTTGGCTGTCAGCACAGCGTGGTGGACATGGTCGAGGAACTTATCTTCCGGAAAGACGAAGTGGTCAGAGGGGTAAATGACCACGGTCGCGTGAGAATCGCGCGCGCGGATATAGGTCAACGGCAGAAACACGCCGACTGCCGTATCCCGATTGACCGGCTGAAACAACAGGGTCCCGACTTCGTGTTCTTTCAGTTGAGTCATCGCCTCCTGACAATGGGTCTGAGTGACCACGAGGACGGAACGCTCTGCCGGTGCGAGGCGAGCCGCGCGGTCCAGGGTATGTTGGAGTAGGGATCGCGTGCCGACAAAGGTGCAAAACTGTTTCGGTTTCTGCTTGCCGAGCCATCGCTGCACGAAGGACCCGATACGCGTCCCTTCACCACCGGCCAAGATGATCGACCACAAGGCGCGCTCGTTGTTCACCTGTTTCATGCGATCCTCCCTTTCCTCACCGGTTATCCCGGATGTGAATGAACTGCTGCTTAACCGCTCATTCCAGAACCGCTGGCGCAACGCAGTTTGATGCACCACGCAAGACACAGAGTCTGTATACGGACAGGTCCGTCCAGGCTTCCAGTCGGTTCTCGACATCACACCAGGAGCTGGAGATTTCCTTCCCATTGCGATGCCGCTCCTCCGCAACCCGATCGACTCCTGCAGCCAGGAGTTCGCCCGTCTGCGCGTCACGGATCTTGAATTCAGTCGCGAACTCTCCGGCGAATGGAGGTGTTCCGGCGAGGGTATAGATCGTGGCGAGAGCCTGCAGTGCTTGGGCCGCGTGGGACCATAAGGCCGACGTCGTCGAACTTTCTTCCGGATGTGTGATCGCCACCTGGATTAGCATTGTCCCTGCCGTCGGTCTTTTGACCATTTCGTAATCCTTCGACAGTTTCAGGTAGAGCTTGTCCTCAAAGGAACCGGTGAGCAGTACAAGAGCATGATGCTCTTGGTTACGGAGTTTGGAAGACAATCCTTCCGAGATCGTCAC
>DCZO01000027.1:0-5649 GCA_002331335.1 Nitrospira sp. UBA2082
TGCAACGTTTCAATATAGGTGGCCACATGCACCGGCTCGATGGCCTGCAACGAGAGGATCCCATGGCGTTCGCACCAGGTCGCAAATTCGGCCACCGCCCAGGTATAGGCTTTGCGTGTATGTGGATTGCGGATATTCGCTGTAAAGAATTCGACGAACTTCTTCGCGGTGTTCGGCGTCGGTGTAAAGAGGGCCGGGAGCTTGCGGGTGCCCGAAATCGCGAGCTGAATTTCTTGTCTCATGCTGTCCCCTACCTGAATATTAATGTATGATAACGTCCTTTATCATACTATTTGAACATGAATATTTCACGCCTTTTTTTAGCTGGTACAGGCTCTGTTCCGTATAAGGTGTTGGAATACTTAGTGACAGAATAAATTACAACTTATACACTAACGTTCAGTGGTATATTGACAAGTTCTCACATTCGTTATATATTGCCTCGTGATTCAGGGACGACATGAAAATCCAGTTTCAAGACTCTCGTCTTGCTTTGATACGGACAGACCGGGCCTTCGAGACGAAGCTGCCGTTTGGAGTCATTAAGGCATGTCGAGACAAGCTTATTGTCGTGGAAGCTGCACCCGATGAACGAACACTGAGGAACTGGAAGAGCTTGCGTTATGAAAAACTCAAGGGCGATAGACAGGGCCAGCGGTCAATCCGAATCAACGACCAGTACAGAATGATTTTCACGCTCGATGAATCTCAAGTGCCGCCCATTCTGAACATTATAGAAGTATGCGACTATCATGACTAAGACGGAGGGAAATCAGATGATCGACAATATTACTGATGTACCGCCGCCTGGTTACTTCATTCGGGAAGAGCTAGAGGCACGCGACTGGAGCCAGCGTGATCTTGCGTATGTTCTCGGGGTGCCTGAGCAGGCGGTCAATATGATCATTTCTGGGAAGCGAGGTATTACTGCCGATATGGCGAAGGCTCTTGGCGGCGCATTCGACGTTTCTCCTGAGTTTTTTGCCAATCTTCAGAAGGCATATGATTTGTCTCAAGCACGAGATCCTGATCCTAACGTCGTACGCAAGGCACGCTTGCAATCCCAATATCCCATTCGCGAAATGATTAAACGAGGGTGGCTGACTGATGGCAATGTCGCTCTCCTCGAGGCTCAAGTCGTGAAGTTTTTTGACGTGCCCAGTCTCGACGACGTTCCCTACTTGGCTCACGCAGCAAAAAAGTCCACCTACGATGACGTAACTCCTGCCCAATTAGCATGGCTTCACCGTGCTCGTCAGATAGCGAAGGAGATGCCGCTGAAGCATCACTATTCAGAGAAGGCGCTGCGCGAGGCCCTGAATAAGTTGCGCCAACTCATGTATGACCCTGAAGAGGTACGGCATGTTCCAAGAATTCTCGCTGAAGTTGGAGTTCGCTATGTGATCGTGGAATCTTTGCCAACGGCCAAAATCGATGGCGCTTGCTTTTGGTTAGGAAAAACTCCGGTGATCGGCATGTCCCTTCGTTATGATCGTATTGATAACTATTGGTTCGTGCTTCGACATGAGATCGAGCATGTTCTCCAATCCCACGGGCGAGACAGGGAAATCATTGATGCCGAACTTGAAGGGGAAAAAGCCAGCCCTGATGGAAAGAATCCGCCTGAAGAACGGATAGCGAATGCTGCAGCAAGCGAATTCTGCGTACCCGAACACGAAATGGACTCTTTCATCAAACGGAAAAACCCGTTCTTTTCGGATCGTGATGTCTATNNCCGTTTTTTTCGGATCGCGATATCTTAGGACTGGCCAAGCGGCTCCAGGTCCATCCTGGTGTTGTGGCGGGGCAACTTAGGAGGCGTCTCGATAAATGGTCGATCTTTTCAAAAATGTTGGTCAGGGTTCGCAATCATGCACTTTCGGGCGCCGTCGTCGATGGGTGGGGCCAAATCGCTCCTGTGTCTCTGTAAGGAGATCGCAATGTCTAAATATCATGACGATCTGCAACATATCTGGCATCGGTATCAGGCCGAGAACGGTGATATTCCAACTTCTGCTCGTGATGCCGTGGCATGGGGAGTGGCACGAGGCTTACTGACCATTCCAGAAATAGACCCACTCGACCGGCTCGCTGAAGATATGTCGACGGCCCTGCGAGAGGAGTATCGAACGGACAAATACGGGCGGCGTTATCGTGTTAACCATGCGGTACNNAAGAGTATCGAAAGGACAAGTACGGGCGGCGCTATCGTGTAAACCATGCGGTACGCGTGACGAAACACGGGGTGCAGTACACCTTTTGGGGCGTAATGGATCATTCTGATCGGCCCTTCATGGAGAAGGCATTTGCGCAGAGGCGGAAGCAAATCGTCGGTGACTGTTTGCAGCTGAAGACAGATGTGGATGTCTATAACGATAAACACTCTGAGCAAGCACCCATCCAGGTCGTCTTGGATTTCACCACTGATGTCGAGGAAGCGGAAGGCCTTGGAGGGAAAGCTGCTTGAGAGAGAGTCATCCCAACATTTTCGGTCGCCTCGTCTCTTATCCATTGCGGTCATTCGGGCTAGTCCTGCGTACCAAACACGAGAATGCGTCATGTTCCGATGGGCACCGTCAGCGGTGCATTCCTTCGCTACGAGTATGGACAATGAAGTAGGGTCGCCGAAAATCGGCGACCCTACTTTCAGCCTCGCTCAACAAGAACGGCTTGAGCGCTCATCACTCATGTAGTCTACTGAGCGATTGGGCCGCATCATTGACATGAGACTGAAGTTGCCAACAGAGACGAAGGAACCGGCGCACTTGCGTAATCGCGGGCCGCATGAAACGAGACTCTATACAGCTCTTGAAAATACAATGACTTGCGAGTGAAGTTGATTCACGTCAAAAAGAGCTTGACGGACTGACTTTACATGGTGTTAAGTTATGGTACGCTGTGATCAGGAAAGCGATGAGGGAAAGAATCCCCCTGCATTGTCCGTCACAGACATCAGCGCCTTAGCACGCGCAGTTCTCGAGGGCAGTTGTTCGCTCATCCCGACGGATCATTTCAAGAAACGCAGTCGTGAACGAGATTTTTCTGTTCAGGACGCTCTTGAAGTCTTCCATACGGGCACCGTAAGCTCAGCGCCGATTTGGAACGATAAGACAAAATCCTGGAATTACGATATCGCCGGGATTGATCTCAACGGAGATGAGTTAACGGTGCGAGTGGCTCCCTCCAAACAGGGTCTTGTGCTGGTGACCGCTTTTTAGAAGGGAACCGTAATGGAGTGTTGTCCAAACTGTGGTGAAACACTGGCGACGCGGGCACAGGCAAAGCCCTATCACTACACGGAATCCGGCCTGAAGAATGTGTTCTTGCTTGGGATGCTGAGCCTCCATTGTTCAGCCTGCGAGCGAGAGTTTCCTGAGATCGAGAATGTGCCAGGTCTTCATGCAAAAATCGCCGAGTTTTTGTTGCGGAAGCCCTACATCCTGAGTGGCCCTGAATTTCGTTTTCTCCGGAAAGAGATGAGGAAGAAAGCCAAAGATATCGCTCTCGTCCTGGGCGTCACTCCAACCACGGTCTCTCGATGGGAGACGGGAGAAGAAAACCTGGGTGTGGCCAATGACCGCCTCATTCGGAGTCTCTATGAAATGTGGCTCATTGAGCAAGGCAAGGTCATTGACCCCGCCACGATTCTCAGTCGAGTCTCTTCACAATTCCCCACTATCAAAGCGAAAAAAAAGTCTATACCCATTCACATCCCCATGCATCCCGAACTCACAGTAGCCGTGGGTTGAGACGATTCTGCATGGGTCCGCTGTGATTCCAGCCTATTCCTTGGGGCCTCTTTACCGCAGCGCTTTCTGCATCACTGCTCCATGAAACAATGATGCGCTTCCGGCTCTGGAAACAGTCCTCCAACTTCACGGCCGGTACCGCCATCTGTTACAGCCGTTCCACGTGTTTCCGATGCAAGCCGGCATTCTGATGTTCCTTGAGCAGCATCCTCAGTGCAAGCTAATCGAGGTCGCCTACGCGCTCTGTTGGCAAGCTCGACGATGATCGAGGCTATCTAACTGCTAAGCGGAAACGGCGGATTCACAAAGCACGGACGAACGAGATTGACGAAACGTGAAGCTACGACTCACGGCGCTGGGACAAACCATGGTTCGGAGAGCGAAAGCGATCCTGTACAAACAGCATCGTCCGCTCAGCTGTAGAACTCAAGACTTGATCTGTCAGACAGTGTCAGATTTCATCGGAAACGTCACCTCAGACTCAATCACTCCAACTCGTGCCATCCTTACAGCGGCCTGCCGTATTCCGGCCCCTGAGTTAAGGGGATTGTCGCATTTGTCACCCCAGAGCTGAGACGGGCAACTCTGAAATTTCAACAGCCGGGCTCACTCAAGAATCAGACACTGTCTGAAAGATGGAACTCTAGTTTTTACAGCTCAGCCTACAGACACTGTCTCACAACACTGCCTGAACACGAATGTCGAGTGATCCCCCACCGACCCTCTCCTGAGTGTCTTTTGATCGCTCTGCTTCAACATGACCGTCTTGGTAGAAGATGAAACGCCTCCTCGACATTTGGGTCACGTTTCTTCTCTGTCTTGCGACACTCGCGCGGGCCAATCTCCTCATCTACAGAATTGACTCCAGGTTCTTCATTCTCGAACAGACGGGAACGCACGCCGACCTGTTCGAATAATGGGCTGGATCCTCGGTGGTCGATCCGCGTGAATGGCCCGCGCCGTTCCTCTTACGCCGCTCCAAGCAGCAGTCCCTTCCGGGTCACTGCCCACCGCTCCTATGAATCCAGGCCTGGTCTTCGACGGCCACACTCACTGATGGCCAGGCCGGTTCGATCGCCTACCAGGTCCCATTCCATCCGTGCGAGTGACGAATGGGATCGTCTTCTACTCCACATATCTCTCCCTCGTGTCCGCGATCCGCTCGCAGCTGCTTACTTGGGACCGGCCTGGGTCGTGACGTGTGGTGCCTGTGCGGGTGCGTCCTCGGCCCTGGCTTTCCCCGGTGGGCTGCGTCGATCACGCCTGCTCCGCCGTCATTCCTCCGCTGGGCGCCCGCCGGTCCGCCAGGTCGCCTCGTCCTCGTTGTCTCCTTTGTCGTCGCTGTGTGACCTCCACGCCTGGTGAGAGGTCAGCACATCAACTCTAACTAAAGGAGACAGTCCATGGCACCTCACGATCAACAACCCAAACCTCAGCCGGTCGAGAAGTTCAAGTGCAGCAGCATTACCGCGAGCATTTGGAAAAACGAGGGGGAGAAGGGCGCGTTCTACAACGTGACCATCACCCGCTCCTATAAGACGGCGGATGGGTGGAAGCGCTCCGACTCGTTCAGCCTGAACGATCTGGAAGCGGTCACGGTCGTCCTTGGCCACGCGAAAGTGTGGATCACGGAGCAGGCCAGGAACTAACCGGATATCGGACGCCTTCGGCCCTCGCGCCGGGGGCGTCCCTTCGCCATATGAAAGGAGATCCACGATGAACATGTATCGAGAGTTCGCAGCAGACTTGAATCAGCCTCTTGGCAGTCACATCGCGGTCCGCATCACCGTGGACTCCTCCCTCGTGAGATGTGATCGAATATTCGGAGATCTCGGCATGACTCCAGAGAGAGACACTTACAGAGACGTATCGCCGCGCGCCCGACCATGACCGACGGCGT
>DCZO01000027.1:5813-6645 GCA_002331335.1 Nitrospira sp. UBA2082
ATATCTATTATAAGGATCACTTCGCCGGCACCCTGCGCCAGGAACCGGGGGACCGGACGTCCTTTACCTACCATGACAGCTACCTGTCATCAGGTCAGCCGTCCATAGCCCATACCCTTCCTCTTCAGGCAGCGCCATTCCTATCTGAGTCCGGCCTGCCGCCATTCTTTGACAATCTGGTCGCCGAAGGCTGGCTGGAAGAAGCACAGACGCGTCTGCTGGCCAAGCGCCGGGCCTCGCGCTTCGAACTGCTGCTGGCCTTCGGTCAGGACTGCGCGGGCGCCGTCTCCGTGATCGATCCGGAACCGCAGGAGCGCGGCATCATCAAACCCGACAATCCTATGGACATGGCGGTCATGGCCGGGCGGGCCTCGCTCTCGGGTATCCAGCCCAAGCTGGCCCTGATCGAGCAGGATGGAACATTCCGTCCGGCGCGCGCGCGCGAATTGAGCACGCATATCGGAAAGTTTCCATCGCCGCGTCATGAGGATCTGACAACGAATGAATTCCTGACGACCATGGCGCTCAAGGCGCTGCTACCCGACGATAGGATTGTTGATCTGCACATGGGAACAATAGAGGGCTTGACCGATCAGGCGCTCATCATCAAGCGTTTTGACCGGACGGCGGACGGGCAACGGATCCATTTCGAGGAGTTTAACCAGCTGCTGGGTTACCCTTCCGACGCCAAATATGGCGGAAGCCACAAACGCATGGCGGATTTTATCCGCGAGACACCAGGTTGCCTACCCGCTGAAATCTATAGGCTCTACCTGCGGATTCTGGCCGGACTCCTGCTCGGCAATACCGACATGCATCTGAAGAACTTTGC
>DCZO01000027.1:6718-7341 GCA_002331335.1 Nitrospira sp. UBA2082
ACCATCGCCCTCTCGATCGGCGGAGCCGACAACATTCCATTGGGGAACCTGAAGCCGCAGACACTGATCAAGCTGGGGCAGGAATTCGGATTGTCGGCGGAGGCCATCGCGATGGCCGCAGACCAGCTCGAGAAGCGTCGGCACGCCGCCCGCGAAGCCTTGATGAAAGGCAGGATCGGGAGCCCGTCATTAAAGGATGAAATTCTCACCCATATGGAAAAGCGATGGAACGGAACCTTCGCCTTGATTGGCAAGACCTTGTCGAAGAAGCGGTAAAGCGTCGCAAGGAACAGAAACTCAGCCAGAAGAAGCTGGCCGTGCTTGCCGGCGTCAGCGGGCCGACCGTCAACGACTTCGAGCAGCAACGGACGACCATCACGTTGGAATCCGCCCTGAAAATCCTCAGATGCCTGGGGATGGCATAACGGAAGCCGTTCCGGGTTGTGCCGGAGCCGCTTCATCGGTGGTCAACAGGCAAGTCGGGCGACGCGTCCTCGGCTAATGTCTTCACGCGTCCCCAGGGCATTCTGGCGGGCAGGCTCCCTCCTTTCGTCCGGATAAGATTCTGCGACACGGTTTGAAACAGGACGCAACGTGCTTTCTCGCTGCGGCGCTCCAGTTCA
>DCZO01000027.1:7426-14392 GCA_002331335.1 Nitrospira sp. UBA2082
GCAGCATTGTCTCGAAGCCGTCTCTGCCTGCTGGTCCCGTGACGCCCCACCGCCACCCGGCTGCCGCTTCGGCCATACCTCCAAGGAAGATTGTCTCGAATGGGCGGTACCCGCCGCGAAGCAGCGCGCCGAGGATGAATGCTTCATGAAGCTCAGGTGCGTAGATCTTGACGCTGGATGACGCCTCGTCCCGCCGGCAATCGATCATGTTTCCGGTGTTGCACCGGTGGACGTAACCCGCCCCGGCATGACCGCGCGACGCCCGCCACCTATCGGTCGTGTCATGCGGCTCGCTTTCCGTCCCGCCGGCAACGCCCGCCTTCTCCTCTCCTTTTTCCTCCGGGGTGGTTTTGCTCTTGAACTCTCCGCGACAGAGCAACACCACCTTCAAAAAGGAGAGAAAGATGCAACACCGGACAACATATATTCCCCGCTTCAGGATTTCGCTCGTCCGCGAAACGCGCGGAACCTACACAGAGCAAAAGCTTTCATCCTCGGCGGACGCCGACCGGCTCCTGCGGCCCATGCTTCAGGATCTCGACCGGGAGCATTTCATCGTCATCGGGTTGGACGCGAAGAATGCCGTCATCGGCATGAATACCGTCTCGATCGGCTCACTCACCCTGGCCATCGTTCACCCGCGCGAGGTGTGCAAGCCTCTCATCCTCATGAATGCCGCCGGCTTCATCTGCGCGCACAACCACCCCTCAGGGGATCATACGCCCAGCAGCGAGGACCGGCAGCTCACGACCCGCCTGAAACAGGCCGCCGACATCCTCGGCATCAGGATGCTGGACCACGTCATCATCGGCGAATCCGGCCATTACAGCTTCGCCGACAACGGGTGCTTGTCATAATCGATGACAGAAATTCATAGAGCGAATGGAGCGAGCCATCGCGTTGCCTCTCAACGAGGAAGGATTTTTCGGATACAAGGCGGCTCGCACCATCCTGTCGTCGTCATCATTCAGGGAGGATGATCGGGAGCGATCATGCCCCTATCTCTTGCTGAGATGATCGACAAACCGAACGGTCGTAAATCTCGCGGAGATCCACTCGGCCCACTTCGCCGCTTTGCGCATCACACTGGATCGATAGCGGGCATTTCGTGTCGGGGTGCGCGAATGGTAATTGGCGACGCGCGTCCAGAGATCCCCTTGATCATTGAGGATGTGTTGCCGTAACCGCCACGCCGCTAAGTCATAGGGATAGCAGCCTGCTTGCTCAACATCCGCAGCCGTAATGCCGTACGGCTTCAAGTGGTGCAGATAGGACGTGTTGAACTGCATAGGGCCCACATCATAGGTGCCGTTGGTGTTTCTTATCCATTGCCCCGGCTTGCCCCCTTCCTTCTCCGCAACCGCGAGGACGATGTTGGCCGGAACTTCATACTTCACCGCAGCCATGATCGAGCAGACGACCCGTTCCTGGTCCTGAGGTGGCAGATCCGCAGCAATCATTGCTGACCTCAGCGCACCAGCGGACAGGCCGCTAAGAATGCGGGGCCGCCGCCAAACATCTGCGCCGCATGGTATTTGGCTAATGACGAGGCGCACTCGGCGGGAGCAGACCCAATCGCGGACAGACAAAGCATGGCTTCGCAGGCGTCACGAGCTGTACCTGTGAGGAGCGACAAGGCTCCACTGGACAGGCTCATCCCAGAGAGCACAGGGGTTACCGCTGGTGACGTTGGGACGCTAGGTGTGGTCGGTGGGAGAGCACTTGGACTTTCTGCCAGGACCGTTGAGGTGCTGAGACAGAAGAACGAAAGACCGAGAACCACTACGAACACTCGTGTGGACGGGATGGTCATGCTTTTCCTCCTTTCGGCACGGTGGGCGGCTCTTTTCGATCACGAAACGCGGCAATTTCTTCTTTCGGATCAAACGCCGTGTTGTCGGTCTTGCCCTTCGATAAGCTCTCGCCGCCGAATGTGGGTTCCGATGACGACGTTGACGTGTCCGGATGGTTTTTAGTGACACTGGGATAGGAGCGACCGGTAAATTGCGGGCCTGGGCTCACGCCATCCATAGCTGCCGCTAATGGCATGGCCCCGGCTGGACTCCCGCTTGGAGGAGTCTTGTTTGGGCCCCCTCCACTCGGCCCACTTCCACTTGGGCCACCACTCGGGCCCGTGATCATATGTGTTGGGGGAGGCGCACTCCCGCTACCGTTCGACACAGCTTGCATCAGCGCGTGAGACCCAGCCGCCCCACCCGCCATTCCTGCTCGCGCCATGTTCGCCGCGAGTCCAACCCCGGCGGCCATGGCCGCCGCAGTACCGACAGCTGATACTAACGACACGCCCGACCCCAGCGCCCCCACCCCACCACCCATCGCCAGACCACCAATGAGAGGCGGGATTTTGTTGACCAGGGTTAACAGCATGATCGACGCAACGAGCACCACGGCTTCTTCCTCCAAAGACACATTCGATCGCATCAGGGTGTAGTAATTGGTGATAATCGAATAGCCAATCCCGATGAGCAAAATCATGGCTGCTAATTGTGCCCCCAGCGCTAAGACCGTGCGGTAATAGCCAAGGGCCATGTCGGACGTCCACCGTGACCCACCAAACCCCAAGAAGAAGATCCCGGCATAGGCCAAGATCCACGTACTGACATAGAGCACCAGGAGATTGACCCCAATAAGCGCCAGAACTACAAGGACAATACTGCTCATCATCAAGCCAAACATGCTATCCACTGGTGACCAGATTGTAGACTGCGTCAGCACCCGATGTAAGAGATCAAAACCAATATCGACGACTCGTGATGGAGAGGTGGTGGAACCTAGCCCACTCGCGTTATTGGCAATTCGTTGCATGGAATCGATGATTTGCAGCGCGAAGGTCGGGCCATTGGTGAGCAGCCACCAAAAAAACCCCGTCATCAATGTGAATGACAGGAATTCACCAAAAAACTCTCCGATCTCCGCACGGCGCAAGGCCAGTTGCCCCATCGTCCACACCAAGGAGATCGTGGCGAGGGTCCAGAACAGCCAGCTTGCCCGTGCCAGGATGTACAGTCCCCATCCTGCTGCCGCCGTCTGAAATTTGAGGAGTGCGTTGTCGAGGAGATTTCCTGAATCGATGGCCGCATAGACGTCAAGCGGCCACCACCACAGAATCAGGAGCATCAGCAACCAAATGACGGCACATCGGCTATGCAGGTGTTGCACCATTCGTGCGCGTATCATCATCAACGGAATTTTTCTAGAGGCCCCGGACCGTTAGGCTCATGGCCTCTTGGGCATTCACACAGTTCGGTGTCGAGGCGAGTTGTCCAGGGTTACTGTGGCACTTCTTGACCATAGCGGTCATTTCTGCTTCATGGGCTTTGTACCACTCGACGGTGTGGACAGGCTCAAGAGCTTCTTTCGTACATCCGGTTAGTGCGATTATGCCGCTGAGGAACACCGCACAGGTCAACCATGTGCTGACAGTAACTTGAGAACATCTCTGAATCGTCATACGTCTCCGTGAAGATCGTTGGATTGTCCGCCTCTCGTTACCGTGGACCATAGACAGACCATGTACGGGCGGTACTCTGTTTATACGCAGGTTGTCGAAAATTCCGGTCTGCGGCCATCTGCATGGCCTCCCGATCCGCCTGGGCTTGTTGGCGCGTGGCCTCCATATTCTGTTGTGCCAAGAGCGCGGCCCGAATCTGCATCAATTGATTCGCGCCCTCACTCGTCAGCATGTTGTTGTGTTGCATGACCTCGGCTTGCCCATTCGACGTTTGCGCGGCCAGTTGGAGCCGCTTCAAGCGTCGCGAATCGAGATTCAGCGTGTCGTACTGGCGTTCCAATCCCCGGAACAGGGCCTCGATCGATTTCTTTTGCGATTGGGCCCCAATGACTTCGTTCTCCAAGATCAGGCCCCACTGACTCGGGGAGCAGCCCGGTTCTTTGAAGCACTGGGCATTGCGATACCACGCCATATCATGAAAGTTGCCGGTAAAACCGGCCACCGTCCCATACAGCTGTCGGTAGAAGGACACGGTATCGATCATGTAGCGCAGATCGTTCATTGTGTCCTGCGCGTTGTCCCAGATAAACAAGCCGGGGTTCATCGTGTTTTGCAGCATGTTCACATATTGCTGCAGCTGCAGCCGATATTGCTCGATTTGCTTCAGTTGTTGGGCCATGTTCGAGATCGCCCCCGTCACGGACGGGGCCAGCACCGCGCCGTCGAACGTCGGAATGCCGCTGCCATAACTAGATGTCCCGGAAGCCAGCAACACGATCGACAAGACGAGGGCTGCAAAACAAGATCTCATGTTCGTCATGGCGTCTCCTTTCCTGCATAATCGAACTCTTGGTACGGTTTCGGCAACACGAGGTCTTTCACGACCACAACATTGAACCGATACCCGGGACGAATGGTCAGTTCGGGCGCGATGCTCAGATTCTTGGCGATGAGCTGCGCCGTGACCTGTCCCAATTGCTGGCCGAGGGCTTGGCTCATGGCCGTCCCGGCATTGTATTGGGGAATGCCGACTTGACCGGGAATGCCCGCCCCTTGCGCTTGTTGTTGGCTGAACGTGACGCCGGCTGTCACCGCCGACATCAAGAGGGCCGACCCAAACAGACGGACGTAGTGATTATTGACCAGATCGGTGAGGCCGGATGCCCCGGAACCGGTTGCCCCCGGCATGGACCCGAGATCGAGTGTTTTTCCGTCGGGATACCCTAAGCGTTGCCAGGCCACCAGCAAGGCTTTCTGTCCGTATCCGACATCACTAGAATAGGTCCCGATGAGTTTGGTGCCCTGGGGAATCAGGAGGTGTGTCTTCGTAGGCGTATCGTACACATGCTGCGACACTTGCGCGATGATCTGACCCGGCAACGAGGAATCAATTTCCGACATCATGAGCGCCGGGAGCACATCACCGGCTTGAATCACGAACTCCGCACGAGGCGGGAGCTGTTGTCCGTCGTGCTTCCATCGATCTCCTCCCGCCGGGTTTGCTGCTGGACTCGTGGTCCCACTCTTCGCGCTCAGCTTCGCAGCCGGTGACAAGTCAGATCCTCCGTCGAACGGGCCGAGCATACCGGATTGCCGCAATTGCGCGAGTTGCGCCTGATAGGCCGTCGTGGGGTCGTCACTCCGCGCCGCATCAGCCACCTGTCGTTGAGCTTCGGCCAAGCGGTTGCGCTGGTCGCTTGACGACACAGGCTCCGGCTTACTCTCGATGGTCGGCATTGGCCTCTCGCTCCGCGTGAGCGAAAAGCTCACGGTGGAGGGCGCTTTGAGCGCGTCCTGCAGCTGTTGGATCTTCGCGAGTCTGATCGCCTCCTGCTCCTCACTCGATGCGGTCCTCGACAGCGGTTTGCCGGTGACCAGCTGTAGCCCTCCGGCTCGATTCGGCATCGGTGGCGCATCGAGATCGTCAGGCCGTGCGATGAGGATATTCGCGTTCACGTTTCGTTCCGCCTCGAGACTCCCCGCCCCGACCAGCGCGGTCTCTGGCTGAGTGCGTTCATTGCGAATGAGAGGCTTCGAGGGCGCTGGCGGGATCACGCCGCCCAGATGCGATCCCGCGATCCGATCGGCGAGCGCCAGCGTCCCACCCCCTTTGCTTTGTGGAGACGGCCCTGTGGTTGACTTCAACATCTGATCTTGTTTCTTGGCCCGATCACTCGCCACCATCGCCACGACGAGGGCGACTACCGCGATCAGCCCGATCCCGAGATAGAGCGGAAGTTTATTGGCGCGACGAACCCCAGCTCCGGGTGGCATGGACCCCGGCGACCGCTCAGGAGACATCTGAGGATTGGCGGAGGTACTCACGTCCCATTACTCCTTCCGCACCCAGGCCCCTGCCTGTGCAATCACCTGCTCATCCATGCGATAGACCCGACTCAACGATTGATTCCCGATGAAGACGGTAATGCGGTACAAGCGAGGCTCGAACGGACCATCGACCACATAGCGAAACGGAATGCCCACGTCGGGACTCACGGTCGGCTGGACTGCGACAGGCATGTCGTCTCTGGTGGACGGGTACATTCTTGTGTTCACGCGAGACTCCATCACCCCATACCCTTTTCGCCGTAACGCCTCGATCAGCGCCAGGCCGTAGGGGTCTGTGGCGGGATGGGTCAACGCCAGGCGGGTGTGGGCAGGAGGGTACAAGGCCTCCATCCTGGTGACCGTCTCCTGGGCCAGCCGTTCCGGCATCTGTGGCGGAACCGTTCCACCCACCAGATAGCCATAGGGCGACGGACTGAGGCAGCCAGCGAGCAGGAGTCCGAACCCGAGAACAACAGACAGCCGTCGCATCGTCATTTCCTCCGTTGGATCGTCACCCGAGCTTGATTCGATCCGACCCCTGCGACCAACACCGCTTTCTCAAAGACGGTATCGACGATATACCGCCGATCTTGCAGCGAGTAGTTCACCATCACTTCCTCGGCATCGGTGAACAGTCCCCCCTCTTTTCGGACGATCAACAGGATGGGCGCTTCGGTCTGCGCAATCGACAGCGGCATTTCAATGACCGTCCTGGCGCCATCGTTATAGACTCGTACCGGTTTCCAGGCGGCGTGCCCCGACACGTCATACTCGAACGACAGCTTGGGCAGATAGTCACTGGTTTGCGGAATCGTCTTCTCCTTGATCTCTCGTTGCTGGCGCGTTTTGAGCATCTCGAACTTCACCGCCGAATCTTCGGGATAGCTGAACGCGACTTGTGGCATGTAGCGCGTCTTATGCGACCGCAGCCGCAGATAATAAGCGCGGCGATTGGTCGCAACGACCAACGAGGTTTCCAGCCCAACTTCACGCGGTTTGATGATCACATGCTGCACTTCTTCGGCTCCGCTCCCGGTCAACGCGGGCTCGATCGACCACCGGACGTTATCGCCGACATTGACCGAGTTGACGTGTTCGCCCGGTTGTAAGGCCACATCGCAGACATGCAGCGGCGCACAGACGATGCTGATCTGGTTCACGCCGTA
>DCZO01000024.1 GCA_002331335.1 Nitrospira sp. UBA2082
CCGGGTCGGCCTTGAGGGCCGCGATCGCATTCAGCCGACCGGCGCCGGTGAACTGATCCCAGCCCGGTTCTTCCACGTCGTCGGCGGATTCCAGCAGCATTCGCTCGACCTGGACATTGGTGAGGTTGGGATACTTAGCCCAGATCAGCGAAGCGACAGCCGACACGAACGGGGCGGAAAACGACGTGCCGGAGGATCGCATATACTGGTTCTGCCGTCCCACAAAACTATCGCCCGGCCTATAGTGTTCGGCTCCAGTGAGCAGCATGAAGTCTGTCCGTCTGGCGCGTAGCGACAGGATATCAACGCCGGGTGCCGCCAGTTTGACGAATTTCCCCCAATTGGAGAAGGCCGCTCGCTTATCGTTCATATCCGTTGCCGACACCGGGACCACATGGTTGAAACTCGCAGGGGCTCGTTCAGCCGTATCGAGTCCCTGATTGCCCGCGGCGACGACGATCAATGCGCCTTGTTGATGGGCATAATCGATCGCGATCTGCTCGGTTCTCGTGAACCGAGCACCCTCGAGACTGAGGTTGATCACTTTTGCACCGTGATCGACTGCGTACACGATTGCGCGGGCTACGTCGAAGGCGTGCCCTCTGCCGAAGACGTTCATAATCTTGAGTGGCATGATCCGCACGCCCCAGTTGACGCCGGCGATTCCGTGTCCGTTATTAGCCGCCGCGGCGATCAGGCCTACGACGAAAGTGCCATGGCCGTCGTTGTCCCAGGGGTTGTTCGATCCGTCGACGAAGTTCCAGCCCATGAGGTCGTTCTCATAGCCGTTCGGATCGGCCCCCTTCTTGGCGGGCTTGAGGTTCTGCCAGATAGATGAGCGATTGAGGTCAGGATGGTAATAGTCGAGCCCGGTGTCCAGAACTGCGACAACGACCGGCTTGCCTTCGCCGGTTTCAACATCCCATGCCGATGTGCCGCTTCCTTTCGCAGTGAACCCGATTCTGGGCAACGCCCATTGGTCCGCGAACGGTTGCCCCCAGGCACCGCTCGAGGCGAAGAAGGGATCGTTCGGCCCGGAAGAGTCTGCCAGGACGGTTCCCGGTAAAACGGACAATAGGAAGAGCACCACGAACGGTCTCATCGGGAGGATCTCTCTACGGTAATTGACCAATGCGGCAGCGCTGTCGCGTGAACGCGAGGCCAGTCACGGGGGGACAACCCCGGTGCAGGCGCCACGTTTCGGGGTTCGTTGCGCTCAATATAATTTACATGCGGGGACAGCATCAGGTTGAATCGGTCGAATCGAACCGAATCGGTGATGCTGTAAACATCGTAGCGAAAAATGTTGGACTCCGACGGGTTTGTCCATGTTGTCCACGAGTCCCAGCCAGGAAACCCTGCGTCCTCAAGATCCTTGCCGACGCGCCAGGCATTGGCGTTGCGCTTGAATTGCCCAAGCATCGAGTGTTGAGCGGTCGCCCTCACTTCACCCAAAGGAAATGGGTATCGGTCGTTCGTGGGTGAAGGATTGAACAGCAGAGGAAATTGCGGAATCACATAATGCTGTGTGCCGAAATAGCTGCGATCGCCTGCGCGGGAGCGAATGCCATATACGTCAATCATCTCGTAGCGGTCCTGTATGTATCGGAGATCATCCCACCTAAGTTGCACATTGTGTGTATAGGTGCTGTCTTGATGAACCAGCTCCAAGCTGGGTGACCGGCTGTCGAACGCATCCCATTCGTATTCAGAATTAAGCAACCATTTGTCCGGTTTTTCCCATTTCCCACCAAAGGCGAAGCTGACGCAGCCATCTAGGGGCTGACTGAGAATTGTGGGTCGATAATCGATGCTTCCACTGACAGACGCAGTAAATTTCGTGCCGACGCCGGTGCTCGGCGCCATCGCGCCGGTCGTCGACTGACCGGATGACCCCGATGTGCCAGCTTTGGCTTCGGCGGGAGCTGGCTGGAATTTTCCAGCGGGGCGAAATTGACCGTCGATCAATTCGTAGTTGGCAATATAAGGCTTACCGTCAATCCCTGTTACGTGGAGAGTCTGTTTCACAGGTACAAAATCATTGGGAAGTTGGCCTTGGAAATTGCCATCGGGCTCAACTGTCAGGCGAATTGTTCGACCCGAAGCGTCCATGACGTCTACATGTCTGGGGACGACACCCTCCGGAAACTTTACGAAATTCCCGGAAAAGGTCTTTGTCTGAGGGTTGGTCTGAGGCGGGTCGATCTGGGTCATCCCGCCACCGAAACGAAAGTCCATTCTGAGCATTCCGGTTTTTCCCGGCGGGACTGCATCTTCTAGCGGAAGCGGGCAAATGTCTTTCTCGCCTACGGTTCGCGCTGGTCCACCTTTCTGCTCGTGACCTGGCTGTGGAACAGAGGAAGCGGGTGGGGTCGATGTGCTTTGTGGCTCAATCTGGTTCAGTTCTCTTCGCTTGTCTTCAAGTTGTTGCTGAAGCCGTTTTTGTCTATCCGACTCGGGCGCAGCCTTAGCCAGACGTTGTTGAATGCCTTCAATCTCTGCCTTCAACGCTTGTCTTCGCTGGACCGTCTCAGTTAATTGTACAAGGTTGGGAGCTATGGCTTGATTGAAGTCCACCACCCATTGTTCGTATAGGCTCGTATCGTCTGGAGGGTGTTTTCGGTCGCGGTGCGTGGCATGGAGAAGCTCATGAACGAGTGGTTCCCAAAGTCCTTGGGATTTGCCGCCGTACACCGTCTTGATCTCTCTCCCGAACCATCCTTGTGCATTGAGCACATTGCAATCCACCGCAATCGTAGTAGTACCTCGAGATGTGGGCTTCCCAGCCTCATCGAAATCTCCAACGGTTCTTGCGGGGTCTCCTAGTTCCCCTGACCCACCACCAGCAAACTCTGGAAATCGCTTGGCCTCTTCCTCTGTGTAACAGATGATCTTGATCGTCTGGTTGCTATTGAGGAGGTCTTTCGCGCCCTGATGCCCTTTGTCCGCCATTTTCTTGAGGCCGGCATTGATGACCTTTTGGAGGTCCTCTGCACTTTCAAGACCGGAGTTTTTGGCTACCGTATCAGAGAAGCGGACAGTCACATCTGCGTAGGCGAGGTCGCAAGCGCCTGGAGCTATTAAGACAGCTAGTAATGTGGAGACTATTCCGAGACCTCGACGCACCCGGGAACCTGTTGCAGGCGAAAAGCAATTCAGGTTGGATGGTCTAATGAGTGTGCGAGTGTGAACATGAAGAGTCTCAGGAGAAATAAGGGAGAAGTTTGGGATCATGATGCTCTCCTGCCACTTCACAAAAGGCTGGGCTTCTGTTCGTACGTACCCAAGCCCTGTTCTCTCGTTGGACTGTCCCATGGGGGTTGTCCCTGGAAAGCCCCCATTTGGGTGATGCGAAGGGGGCAAGAACTGTTTGTCGGAACGACCGTCGGGCGCTACGTGGAAATGGTTCTGACCCTCCGCCTGTAGCTCCAGCCGAACGAGGTGGGCCTGACGGCTGGTGCCTGTTTTCTAAAGCACCTGTTCCAACTGCGTGCGGATGGTGTTCATCGTCCGCTGCGTCGGCTTGTGAATGGTAGGCTTCGTAGTCGGAGCAGCCCTTGCGCGGCAGGTCAACGGCGGCGATCGGTGTTGTCGCGCCGCTGGTGAGATCCAGCTCCGCAAGATTGCCGGTGTTGCTGTGCGTGAGTCGAACGAGATCCTGCAAGACAGCGGGCCAATGGGACGCTTCGAGGGCGGCGTCATAGATCCGGCCGATGAGATCGAGGACCTGCTGCTCGCGGACCATGACTCTGCCTCATGAGTCGGTGCGGAGCGGTGTTGCGATCGAGGTGAAGCGGCTGGAGTATATCGCCCGCGCTCAAGTGAATCTACTAACCAGAAAGTAGGGGGTGGATTCGGCTGGCAGAACTGCTCGGCAGAAAAGGAGAGGGAGAAAAGGGTTTATCTATTGGACGGCTGCTCGGCGAGTGCAGCCCAATTCGTCAGCTCTTCGGCGTTCTCGACGACATCCACCGGCACTTCATAGAAAGATTTGAGCGTCTGTTTTGCATTCGGGCGGAACGGTTTCATACCGTGGGCTTTGTACCGTTCGACCGTCGCCGGAGTCACTTTGAAGTACAGCCGGCCCTTGTGAATGATGCCGAAGAAGGTCCCCTTGTACGAAAGGCCGTAGCCACCGAACATGGCGCGGCACGTCAGGCCGCGCAGGTCTGTCAGTTGGTCCAGCACAAAGTCTTTGAAGCCGTCGTGCTTGGCCGGCATCAAATCAGCCGAGGGGTTTGCGCGCGGCGACCATGCGGACGGCGATCGGAAGGGCAATGCCGTCCACTGTTCGGAATTGGCCGATAGAGCTGACGATCCGCTGGCGCGCCTCGGTTTTCTGCTGCTCGGACAGCTTCGCAAAGAGGTTTTGGATCGGTGCGGCAATGTCCATGAGGCTCTCGTAGTATTCCTCGCCCGACGGAAAGCGCACCTCAGCGAGAAATTCCTCCTCTGTAACACTGGTGAACCCGGCTTTCTCCAGCATTCCCGCTAGATCGCCTGGTTTGGCGAGCCGGAAAATCCCCGGTGCGGTCGAATCGGGCGGCGGCAGATCCAGGAACTGCTTGATGACGGCGAGCGGAGTCGTCAGATAGGCATTCCTCTCCGGTGCGGACCAGACTGCGGCGGCCAGCCATCCACCTGGCTTCAGCACCCGCGCGATTTCTGCGGAAGCCTTCGGAATTTCAGGCAGGAACATCAGACAGAAACGGCTGATGACGGCGTCGAACGAGGCGCTCTCGAACGGCAGTGTCGTGACGTCGCCCGTTTGAAATGAGATGTTCGACAGCTTGAGGGAGGCGGCCTTTCGCCTTGCGGCATCGAGCATCTGCTCGGCCAAATCGATGCCGAGGATGGAGCCGCCTGGACCGACCGTTTGGGCCGCTAGCAAGGCCGGATAGCCGGTGCCCGATCCGAGATCGAGCACTCGGAATCCCGTCCGAAGCCTGGCATCGGCGACCAACCGGTGATTCAGAAACGCCATTTGCTCGTCGAAGAACCGGTCCCACTTCTCCCACCCGCCGGCGACGCGGTTCCAGTCCTGGCGCTGACCATCGATGATCTGATCCTGTGTTTGTTGCTGAGCCATGAGAGGTTCTTTCCTATTGACCAATGACCTATGACCGATGACTTCGCATTGTCACTTGAGTGTGTGCAAGGTCTCCCGCAACTCCTTGACCTCGGTTGCGAACAGATCGAGATGTTGCTCCCGTTGAGGTTGGTCGTTCTTGAACTTCCAGACGCGTTTGAAAATCGCCCACAATTCCTTATTGTGCGTCACCGCGAGCGCGTGGGCCGGCTTGTCCCGGATTGCCTTATCGACACAGCAGAGACTGTCGTCGAACGCATGGAATTGATTGTGGAGATCGTCCAGCGCTTGATCAACGCCCTTGCCGCTTCTGGCTGTTTTCGCGGTGGCCTCCATCATGTTCGTCAGATTGATCAGAGTTTGGATGTCGTTCGAATCCTTGGCTTTTGCCGCGAACTCCTTGGCATGGGGATAAAAGAGATAGCTGCATCCGCTGAGGGTGCTCGACAGGATCAGCAGAGTAAGAAGTCCTGTGGCAGTTCTCATGGCAACCTCCCGATTGAAGATGGATGAATGCTCATCGGGTGAAACGGAGACAATCCCCGACTCAGAACGTGCTGAACGGGGATGTCTCCTTCGTGCACAAGGTCTCTTACACTGTGACCGGCACCGTCTTGATGGCTGCCTTGACTTGCGCCGCCATCTCAGCCGGAATCGAGTCCAGCTTATGGCACTGCTTGGCGTGGGTGGCCACGAGCTGCATCAACTCCGCTTCCGTTTCCGCCCGCACTTGGAATCCGCAGCCGCCAGACGGTTGGACATCCAGACAGCCCAGTTGTTTGTACTGTTTCGTCGCCATGGTCTCCTCCTCCTTTATGGTTAGGTGAATGACAGGGTCTCTACTTCACACGGGTAAATTCAAACCGATGCGGCAATTCCTTCCCATCCTTGCTCAGCATCCATTCCTGGGTGAAATGATCGTGATCCTGAAAGTGAAACGAGACTTTGTGCATGTGTGGATCTGTCGGGTTGGCGAGATTCGTGATGTCGACGAAGTGAAAGGCCAACGTCTTGGCGTCGCTGTCAGGCACATCGGCTCGCATACGCGGCTGGTTGCCGAGCTTACAGTAATGCGTCAGCATCAGGCCGCCCTTATCGGCGTGATACATCGTCATCATGACCGGCGTTTGAGCCTTCGTCATCGTTTCCACCAGGCTCGTGCCGCCGCCGGTCCACTGATAGGACACTGCCATCGGTTTTCCTTCCGGGTCCTTGCCTTGCCATTCGCCGACGAGCAAAGCCAGGGGGCCGAAGGTGGGCGCGGTCGAGTGATCCGCTGGCGAAGCCTGTAACGGTATCACGAGAGGAGACCATGCGAGAAAGAGGGTGATGAACCATTTCATGGCAGACCTCCGTAGATACGCGGGACGGTTTTTTGTAGTCAAGCACGTTCTCCGACTCAGGTCAACACTGCCCGCCCTCTGGCTTTGACATGGAGTAGAAGAACTCCTCCTTGACGATTTGTCCGTTTTGAACTGTGTAGAGACCCGTTTCGTCTAGGGTCATGCGTTTCCCTGTGTGTTTCGGGGTGACGTCATACTTGAAATGCAGGATGAAGCGGTCGCCGTTGGGATACGGCCCGTCAACTGTGCCGCCGTGAATTTGATGGTTGTCGACCCACCACTGATTCTTCGCCTTGATCTTTGCGATCCCCTTTTGCGTCTGTTCCATGCCCGGCATGGCACAGGCTTCGACACTCTCGATATTCGGAGAGTAAAAGCGATCGATCGCCTCCTGATTCTTCCCCTGCTTGCAGCATGCGGCCACTGCTTTACCGATGTCTATCGCTGTCATGGTGAGATCCTCCTTGGTGAAAGGGTGATGGTTCTGGGAACGCGACGTCCTGCGCATGCGTCGCTGAAGTCACATCTGCCGCGAGCCAATGCCCCGCAGGAGCCGCTTGCGCAATGGATACGGCGATGTCCCCGTCTCGAACGACGGTCATGCGGCCATAACGCCCCCGTCCACAGCCAAAATGCTGCCGGTTGTCCAGCGGGATTCGTCGGATGCGAAATAGATCGCCGCTTCGGCGATCTCTTCAGGTCGGCCCAGTCGTCCCATCGGGTGCAGGCCTTCAAAAAAGGCCTTCATGTTCGGATCGTTCAGCATCGCTTGGACAGGAGGGGTCAGTACCCCGGCGGGGCAAATGCCGTTGCATCGGATGCCCTGCTTTGCGTACTCGACGGCCACCGTCTTGGTCAGCATATTCACCCCTGCCTTGGCGGCCTGATACGCATGGGCAGGAAACCCGGAGATGGCTTTCATCCCTGCAATCGTCGACACATTCAAAATGGAGCCTTCGCCCTGCTTCAACATCTGGGGAATTGCCGCCCGAATGAATCGGAATGTGCCCTTCATGAAAATAGCGAAGGTCTCATCCCAGATGTCATCGCTCGTGTCATGCAGCGGGCCGGCGTGGAACAGGTTGCCCGCATTGTTTACGAGGACATCGAGACGGCCGAATGTGCGGACCGTGGCATCGACAGCGTTCCGTACATCCGGTTCAGCAGTCACGCTTCCCTGAATCGCCAGTGCTTGGCCCCCATGCTGCTGAATGTACTTAACGACCCGCTCCAATTCGGATTTCCGTCGCCCTGTAATCGCGACTGTGGCGCCTTCTCGCGCAAAGACAGTCGCAATCGCTTCTCCGATGCCGGTTCCGCCCCCTGTGACGATAGCCACTTTATTCCTGAGTCTCATCGGCATCTCCTTTCTGACATGAGGGTGTTGTGCCTGCGGCGCGTACCGATCGTAGACCTTGTAACGGTGAGAATCCTTTTTTTAGAGCCAGGTCTAGGTCCTTCAGCCGTCACCGTCATATCTGAGCCGGGGCGGTCTTGCGGGAGGTGTGATGATGCGCCGCGATCACTGGATCGACGACGTCCCCACAATTGAGACAACGCCAGGCGGAGACTTCGTAGCCCGCAGCAGAGCCCAACGCAAGATCGTCATACCGTTCTTGAACCATCAGTCCATCGCAGCATCGGCATGTCATGGGGCACCTCATTTGCCGGACCCCTCTGGTACTTCCATGTTGGAACGAATGTTCCATAATCGAGCCAAAAAAAAGAAATCGGTTCAATCCAAGATCGACAGGGCGGTCTCGGTCGTCTGCCGTACCGTTTCTGCTGCTGCGCCTGACTTGATCATCACAATCGTCCCTTGCATCATCGTCGTGAGAAAGCGCGCCAGCGCGCGTGAATCTTTCTGACTATTCAACTCCCCCTGTTGTTTCGCTCGATCCAAGACTCGAAAGAATGCGTCTTCAAGCATCTTCAAAGTCTGACGGAGCGTGCCCGCGATCTCCTTTTCGTGCGGGCCCAGCTCCATCACCGTGTTCGCGATCAGACAACCGCGCCGTTGTGGGTCGGCCAATGCGCCCTCGAGCATGCCATGGATAAATCCGCGGAGTGCTGGAAGTGCCGGCCCCGGTTGATCGAGGAGGGCAAACTTCGAGCCGACCACGGTGGTACAATACCGATCCACCACTTTTAGGAACAATTGGCGTTTGTCACCGAACGTGTCATAGAGCGAACCTCGATTCAGATCCATCGCGCCCAGCAAGTCTTCCATTGACGTGGATTCGTAGCCCTTGTGCCAGAAGACCTGCATTGCCTTCTCTACGGCGTCGTCGGGGTTGAACTCTTTCGGACGGGGCATCTGGACTTTCCCGGACTCTTAACCTGGACGCCAAGATAACACATATTGGAACGATCAGTCAATAATGAGTGTCAGCTCCCATCCCTATGGGAGCACGGGGATCGTGCGCGAAGTCTTGTCTCGTAGGCCGTGCACTACTGTTTTCTCGAATACGTGATCTCCAACACTTTCATTTCCTTTCCGCCGTGGTGTGTCCCATACATGTCAAAGGTTTGGGTGTTATGATCGACGATCTTCCAGACCGCGCGATGGGACATTTTCCCTCCGCCCGGCTCCGGGTGTGATCCTCTGAGCGTGATGGTCTTGCCGTCGGCGCTCGCCGTGCCCTCCATCATGAAGATGCCGGTTCCCATCGTATCCATCCAGGCGGTCACATACTTCTTGGTCATATTGTCATAGGCATCGATGCCGATCCCGTTGAATGGCTGGCCCATCATGTTGCCGGTGAATTCCTGATAGAGAAACCGTCCGTCGAGCAACATTTTCATCTCTGCGGTGCCGGTCGACTCCGCCGGCGGCTTGCCCGGTTCCATCCATTCCTTGGTTGTGGTTGTCCAGTTGCCGGTGAGGGTGGCAAACAGCTTGTGCGGCTCGCCAGGTGTGGCGAGTTGCTTCCAGAGTTCCATCATCGCTTCGTTGTCCATCGGCTTTCCGCCTTTCTTGTCTTTGGCCAAGGCCGGCGAGACGGTCAGCATTAGGCACAATGTGATGACGGCAGAAGATATGAAACGCATGGCGGCCTCCTTCGTGTCGTGAGTGAAAGGGTTGTAGAAACCTTGAGGCATTTCCCAACGCTAGGGTATTTCCGTCTTTTTCTGTTGTTGAGCCTGCGAACGCACTCGTTGCTCCTGCTCCCGTAGGTCCGGTGTGAACTCCGCGCCGAAGTCGTCTGCCTCGAAGACCTGTCGAACCTCGATCTCGGATTCTCCCGGCATGGGATTGGGGCACCGTTTGACCCACTCGATCGCCTCTTCCTTCGATTTGCAGTTCCAGAGCCAGTAGCCGGCGATGAGTTCCTTGGTCTCGGCGAACGGTCCATCGATCACCGTGCGCGTGTTGCCTGAGAATGTGACACGAGCACCCTTCGAGCTCGGCTGGAGTCCTTCACCCGCCAGCATCACGCCGGCCTTCATCAGTTTCTCGTTGTATCTTCCCATCTCCGTCAACAACTGCTCGCTCGGCATCACGCCTGCTTCCGAATCTTTCGTGGCTTTTACAATGACCATGAATCGCATGCGATTCCTCCTCGATCAGGATGATTATCGATGTGGCTTCCAGCGTTTTGCTAGAAGAACCCCAACTCTATCTCTTTGTCGAATGGGCCACTAGGAAATCGACAGAGGCGTGATTCCTGATCTTTCAATGGCTTGGCATCAGCTGGGTCCCACGGGCTGCTCGGCAATGGGTGTAGTCGGTGTGGGGGAGCCGAGGGCTGTGCCGTAGGCATGCCACCCGCCCCCTAAAGCTTTGTAGAGTTGAACGACCGAGACCAGGTGCAATCGATGGGTCCCGGCCAATGCCAGTTCGGCTTCAAAGAGATTACGCTGTGCGACGAGCACGTCGAGATAGTTGGCGAGCCCCCCTTTGTAGCGGAGACTCGCCAGCTGCAGAGCCGAGTGGAGGGACTCTACCTGTTCGGCCTGGGCCGTGCGCTGTTCGCGAGCCGTCGAGACGGCCACCAAGGCGTCTTCAACCTCCCGAAAGGCGACAAGGACCGCGTGCTCGTACTGGGCAAGTTGCTCTCGGGCCTGAGCTTCGGCTGCCCTTTGCTGAAATCCTAACGCAACGGCATTGAACAGGGGGCCGGCCACGCTTGGACCGATGACGCCAAATGCGGTCTCACTTGCAATAAGTCTGGAGAACTGGGGACTCGCCACACCGAGGATACCCGTGATGCTGAGTTTGGGAAAGCGGTCCGCTTTGGCGGCACCGATTCGTGCTGTTGCCGCTGCCAAGGTCTGTTCAGCCTGTACCAGATCCGGCCGACGCTGTAACAATTCCGAAGGCAGGCCTGGCGGGACTTCTGGTGCCAGCACTTGTTCCGTCAGCGACTGTCCTCTCAGGATGCGGCCGGGATTGCGCCCGAGCAGCACACTGAGCTGATTCTCTTGTTGCACCACCCGTCGGGTTAGTTCTGCAACGCGTCCTGCGGCATTCGCCCGTTCGGCGATGAACTGATCCGCGTCGATTTTGGTAATCACACCCTGTCGCACCCGAGCCTGGGCGATTCTGACTGATTCTTCCCACGATTGCAGGGTACGCTTCGCGACGTTCAGCTGTAGATCGAACTGCAGCAGATCGAAGTACGCTTCCGCGACACCACTCACGAGCTGAAGCACAACCGCCCGCCGGGACTCCTCACGAGCCAAGAGCTCACCGCGCGCTGCTTCGTGCGACCGGCGAATGCGTCCCCAGATGTCCAATTCCCAGGCAAGATTGCCCTGGAGGTAGTAATTGAAGGCATTGGGAAATCCAGGAAACAGGAAGTTCGCCTTTCGGCCGAAGGACGGCGCACTGGCTGTGATATCGGCCTTTGGCACGAAGTCCATCGTTGAGGTAAGCAGACGGGCCTGAAATTCTTCAACAGACGCCACGGCACGTTTCAGGTCTTTGTTCTCGCTCAGCGCAATCCGAATGAGTCGCTGGAGTTCCTCGTCCTTTAAGAGATCCCACCAAGGAAGGTTAGCGAAGGACGCGGTCTCCTGTGTGGCGTCGGCCATCCTGAACTTTTCTGGCGTCGCGAGATCCGGACGGGAATAATCCGGCCCGACCGCGCAGGCGGTGAGGAAGAGAAATCCTGTGAGAACAATACTGAGTGTGCGCATGAGCTATGCTCCTATCTTCTCTTTCGTTGATCAGTGCTCGAGCGTGGTCGGGAACAGGTGATTTGCTCGATCATAGATTTGTTGCAGCATCCTGTGGCAATCAGCTCCGCGCCAGCTTGCCACATCTCTGCGAGGAGCGCTTTGCCGGTCTCTTCAATGAAGGTCACGCCCCTTAGGTCCACGATCAAGGATCCTGGTTCCGATGCTGGCAAGTGTCGCCAGAATTGTTCGAGTTCCTTGACCCAGGCACCGGCCAGCCGGCCTTCCAACATCAACCGCGTTGAACTCTGACTGTTGTCCGAAGTGATTTTCAGCATGTTGAAAGCTCTTTGCTTACTGGATCAGCCCCGATGACGTCACCCCTTTGCTCCCGTGAGCAGTAGATCCTCGTCGATGACTGCGATATCCTCGCGTGTCAAAGCCAGTTGATGCTGGGCCGCGATCAGTGAGTAGAACACCGGCACGACAAACAACGTGAACAGTGTGCCGACTGTCATCCCTGTGACCAATACCATCCCGATACTGTTGCGGGCCGCGGCGCCAGGCCCGGACACGAGCACCAATGGCAAATGTCCGAAGACGGTGGCCGCGGAGGTCATCAGTACCGGCCGCAATCTGGTCAAGGCCGCTTCACGTACCGCGGAGATCCTTGAAAGCCCGCCGGCCTGCAGTTTGTTGGCAAACTCAACGATGAGGATGCCGTTTTTTGCGATCAATCCCACCAGCGTGATCAGGCCGACTTGCGAGTAGATGTTGATGGTTGTGAGATCCAGGAAACTAAAAACCAGCGCACCGGAGATCGCGAGGGGGACTGAGCCCAACAGGACGATCAGTGGATCTCGGAAGCTCTGAAACTGTGCACTCAAGACCAAATAGATAAGTACGAGGGCAAATCCCAGCGTCACGGTCAGTGCAGCGCCCTCCTGGCGGATCTGCCTTGACTCGCCTGCGTAGTCGAGGACGACGGGAGGATTGCTCGCCTTGGCGGCAGCCTCTTCCAGCACGCGCAGTCCTTGATCTTTCGTGACGCCCGGCTTCACACCACCGAAGATGCGCACGGCGTTCCGTTGTTGGAAACGGTTCAGGGTGCGTGGTGCGGTGTTCGTTTCGATGTGCGTGAAGGTCGATACCGGGACGAGTTGGCCGCCCGGGGTTTTGATTTTCAAATCAAGCAACGGACCAACGGTAGCGCGATCCTCGTCCCCGAGCTGCGGGATGACCTTATAACTTCGATCGAAGTAATTGAACCGGTTCACATAGGCTCCGCCGAGCATGGTGCCCAGCTCACGGCCGACACCGGCCAGGTCAAGTCCAAGATCAGCGAGACGCTCCCGGTCCAGCACGACACGTGCCTCGGGTAAGTCGATCTTCAAGTCGGTGTCCACGTACAGGAACATGCCGCTCTGCCACCCGGCGTTGAGGACCGCTCCTGTCGTCTCAAGGAGTCGATTGATCGGCAGGTCGCTCTGCAAGAGCAGCTCGACGTCATACTGGCCCGGCGTCGGCAAGGGCGGGTCCAAACGCGGGAAAACTCGAAGGCCCGGCACCTGCGAGACCCTGCCAAACACCTCGCCGTACATTTCCTCTGTCGAACGGGTACGCTCTTTCCAATCCTTCGCGACCAAGCCGCCGAACCCGCCCCAGGATGTCGTGAGTGACCAGGTGAACCTCGTTTCGGGAAGGGATGTGATAGCCTCGACAACTTGCAGATGCTCGCGATTGCTGGCGGCCAACGTCGAGTCCGGGGCTGCTTCGAAAAATAGGCTGATGTGGCTTTGGTCCTCCACCGGCGCCAGTTCCTGGCGAGAAAACAGATACAGCGGCCAGGCCATGATCATGATCAGAAACGCCGCTGCGACGATTCCCCAACGCATGGTCAGCGCGCCGTCGAGCAACCGGGCGTACGCACGGCGCACCTCCTCAAACCGTCGGTTGACAAAGCCGGTCAACCGACCCTCTTTCCCTTGTGGGTGAACGAACCGGGAACTCATGACCGGCGACAGGGTGACGGCCACGACGCCCGACAGTACGACTGCCACGGCGAGCGTGATGGCAAATTCCAAGAAGAGCGACCCGGTCAACCCACCCTGGAATCCGATCGGCGTGTAGACCGCCGCCAGGGTGATCGTCATGGCGATGATCGGACCGAGCAACTCGCGGGCGCCGATTAACGCCGCATCGATGCGCGATTTGCCCAGTCGCACATGCCGCTCGACGTTTTCGACGACCACAATCGCATCATCGACGACCAGCCCGACCGACAGGACGATCGCGAGCAGGGTCAGCAGATTGAGGCTGAAGCCGAACGCAAACATGAAAACCGCCGCGCCGACCAGCGACACCGGCATCGCGACGAGCGGAACCAGCGCCGTCCGGACCGAGCCCATAAAGAGGAAGACCACGATGGCCACGATCAAAATGGTCTCAGACAGTGTCTTCGTGATTTCCGTCAGCGCACTCCGCATAAACATCGTGCCGTCCCACACCAGCTGCATGTCGATGTCGGAGGGCAGCGTCGGTCGGATGTGTTCCATCTCATCGCGCAATCGATGCTGCACCTCGATTTCATTCGCCCCCGGTACCGGCCAGATCCCGAGGTATACGCCTTCGGTTGCGTTGTACTTGGCGATCATATCCGCTTCTTCTGCTCCCCGCTCGACCCGCGCGACGTCCCGCAGGCGTACGATGGCGCCTCCGCGGTCGGCGACGATCAATTCCTCGAACTCGGCGGCAGAGCGCAGGTCGGTGTTCGCGAGCAGATTGATTTGTACCGCATTGCCTTTTGTTCGTCCGACCGCAGCCAAATAGTTGTTGCGCCGAAGAGCTCCCTGCACGTCACCCGGTGAGAGATTAAAGGCGGCGAGACGGTCGGGATCGATCCAGATGCGCATAGCGATCTGGCGGCCGCCTTCGATGGTGACTCGTTGCACGCCGGCGAGTGTGGATAGTTGAGGCTGGAGTGTGCGCAGCAGCCAATCCGTGACCGCTGGCACGGTACGCTCGCTGGAGGCGAAGCTGAGGTAAAACGAGGCATAGGGGCGATCGGCACGCTGCAGCTCGATCACCGGCGGTTCCGCTTCCGCCGGCAGTTCCGACCGGACCTGTTGAAGCCGTGCCGTCACTTCGGCCAACGCCGCTGTGCTGTTGTGATTCAGTTTGAGGTGCACCGTGACGGTGCTGATACCGGCCCGACTGGTCGATTCAACGTAATCGACGCCGCTGATCGCAGAGACGACCCGCTCGATGGGGGTGCTGAGAAATCCGCGAACCGTTTCAGCGCTCGCTCCGTAATAGACTGTCGTGATGATCACGGATGAGCTCTCGATTTGGGGGTACTGCTGCACCGGCAAGGCCGTCAAGGCTCGCCAGCCGGCAAGGATGATCACGAGGTTGACGACCACCGCCAGTACCGGATGTTTGATGAAGATGTCGGTGAATGAGCGCATATAAATATCCTTGTTGGTATTTGTCGGGTGGTTCAGCGTCTGCTCATCAACAGGGTCAGTTGGTTTCCTTTGCCTTGTTCACCGGCGATTGCAACCAGCACCCCGTCGCGCAACTTGAACGAGCCTGACGCCGCCACCATTTCGTTGGCCGACAGCCCAGTGTGAATGATGACTTCATCGCCGACCATGGCGCCGCTCTCCACCAGCCGCGCATGGGCGCGCGTTTTGCCGTGTTCGTCCGGCTGGATCACGAACACTTGATCGCCTCCCGGTCCTTTGCGCAGGGCACTGACAGGAATGGCGATGGTCGTGCGTGAGGGGCCGACCGGAACTTGAACGCGCACTGAGGCCCCCGGAGCTGGCGCCTGCTCTGCTCCCTTGATCCTTGCCCGCACCATCGCGTTGCGGGTCGTTGGGTCTATGCGCGCATCGAGGGCGACGATTCTGGCAGGGATCGGGGCGGTTTGACCCGCGACGAATACGTCGACGCTGCCGTCTTCCTTCAGGGCGGCAGCGACTTGCTGAGCGACCGTGAAGTCCACGTGGACTGCGTCCCCAATGCCCTGCAGCGTCGTGAGCAAGGTTCCTTCATGCAGGTACTGGCCGGGGTGGACATCGGCAATACCGATGCGTGCCCGGAACGGTGCGCGAAGGGTCTTCTTGGCGATAATCGCCTTGGTACGAGCGATCTGGGCTTGGGCAATATCCAGATCCGCACGAGCACGGTCGACTTCCTCCTGAGTCGCGGCGAGTTCCTGAGTGAGGGTCTGGCGACGGCTGAGCACCGTTTTGGCTAAAGCGGCTTGTGCTTCCACTGCCTTGAGTTCAGCTTCTTCGACGGAGACATCGAGCGCCACCAGCAAGGTGCCGGCTTCGACGATCTGTCCCGGAGTGAGCCGGACTTCTCGGACCGTCCCGGCGAGTTCGTTCTTCAGCAGGACCGAACGTACTGCCAAAACTGTCCCAATTGATGTGGTGGTGTGCTGATGCTCAATTTCCCTTGCCGTAGCAACCATCACAGACTCCATCGGCTCCGGCTGGCTGGTGGAAGCCTCGGCGCTGGCTTGAATGGATTCGTACTTCCACAATCCCAGACCCGCTCCGAAGGCGATGATGACGAGTAACAGTAAAGCTCCGAACCACCCACGACGACTCATGACCCATACCCCCCTGTCTATGCCGGTAGAATGTTCTGGATACCCCTGCACCGGCGTGAATCTGAGCGAGGGGTACAGCAATGAACGTTCCAGGAACGCGGCGTCATTGGAGAAGGCGCGTAACCAGTCAATAGAACGACGGAATCTTTCCACATGCCGCCGGCAGTTTGAATGAAACGACGATGGAGTGCCGATGCGGTGCCTGCCGTCAGTTCGACACGCGTCGAAATGTCGACGCGATATTTCAGTCAAGTGAAACACATATGGGCTATATCATGGCCACGATCTTCCCAAGGGGCGGTGGAAAGAGGAGTCGCGCTCCAGTGCTGAAAACACTGTGGCTTTCGGTCGATCGGACTGAATCAGTAGAAAGCAGCGAGAGGTTGGTGACAGAAGACGCCTATTGATATCTCGGCGTCTGGCGAGACGTCGACACTACCGAGGACGAGTAATCCCCAGCTTTTGCATTTTGGAGATAAGCGTGGTGCGTTTCATGCCGAGTTTGGCAGCGGCGCCCGCCGCGCCGCCGATGACCCAGTTGGTTTCGCGCAAGACTTTGACGATGTGATCGCGCTCGGCCTGTTCAAGGGTGGCCGTCCCGGAATTTTCCGAATGGCTTGGCGCCCGTTTTAATTCGGCCAGAGACACGTAGAGATCCGCCCCATGCGTGAGGATCACCGCCCGCTCAACAAAATTTTCCAGCTCGCGCACGTTCCCGGGCCAGGAATAATTCTGTAGCGCTTTCATAGTCTCGGACGGAATCGTCTCGATGCGTTTCTTCATCCGTTGGGCGAATTTCTGGACGAAGTGCCGAACTAACAACGGGATGTCTTCCGAACGCTCGCCCAGTGACGGCACAGTAATCGGAAACACCTTCAACCGGTAATACAGGTCACTGCGGAATTTCTGCTCTGCGACCATCTGCGCGAGGTCACGATTGGTGGCGGCGATCACCCGGACGTTGACGCGCACGGTCTTTGTGCTGCCCAAGCGTTCAAACTCCTGCTCTTGGAGGACGCGGAGCAATTTAACTTGGAGTTCGAGGGGAATTTCCCCGACTTCGTCGAGGAAGATCGTGCCGCGGTCGGCCAACTCGAACCGGCCTATCTTGGTGGCGATGGCGCCGGTGAACGCACCTTTTTCATGTCCAAATAGCTCGCTTTCCAGCAAGCCGGTAGGGATCGCAGCACAGTTGAGCTTGACGAACGTGCGGTCCCGTCGGTCACTGTGGTTATGGAGGGCACGGGCGATGAGTTCCTTGCCGGTTCCCGTTTCACCCAGAATCAAGACGGTGGAATCCGTCTGGGCGACAGTCTGGACCTCTTTGAGCACTGCTCGCAGCGCGCGACTGTCGCCGACGATTTCCTCGAAGTTGTACTCCGTCTGGATCTCCTCCTCCAGGTATAGTTTTTCCTTGGCGAGCTTGTCTTTCAGCCCGGCGATTTCCTGATAGGCCATGGAATTGGCCACGGCCAAGGCGATCTGTGCGGCCACTTCGCTCAGCATGTCGGCATCGGTCGCCGTGAACGCGCCGTCCTTGAGGCTGCCGAGGTTCAAGGATCCGAAGGTCCGGTCGTGCAAGAGCAGAGGAACGCAACAGGCGGAACGGACTCCCTCGGCCACCAGGCGCTTGGAGACCGTGCTCTCGGATTGCTCAAGATCTTCGGATCCCAGCACCACAGCTCGCCGTTGTTCGATGGCGGCGGTCGACGGACAACCGCACAATGTGCAGGTGGTGCCTTCCTCGATAAACCCTTTCCCCCCGGGGAAATCCAGGGCGTAGAGCTTCAATTGATTGGTCTCCCGGTCCAGGAGGGTCAAGCTGATCACGTCCGCCTTCATCACCCGGCGGATGCACGTTGTGATTGACGCGAACAAGTCCCGCAAATCCAGGTTGGAGACGACGGCGTTGTTGATGTCGAGCAGGAGACGCTGCCGGTCCCGTTCGAGCGCGAGTTGCTTCTGCGCAGCCTCCGCTTCCTGATGGTTCAAGACGTTGTCCACGGCCACCGCGATCTGCTTGGCCACTTGATTCAGAAAGTCGACCTCCGAGTTCCCAAAGGCGCAAGGATTCACGCTGCCAAATCCGATCGCACCCAGTCGGCGCACCGCCGTGGTGAGCGGAAGGAAGCAGCAGGACCGCACGGTCATTTCTTGCAGCATCCCGACGACCTTGGGGAAACGGGTTTCCTCATCCACGCGCGGCATGACGACTAATTGCTGGTTCTTGAGCACCCACGCCGAGATGGATTCTTCCATCATCAGCTCCGAGCCGTCCGGAACACGCTCGGTCCGGTCAGTGGCCAGCACGTGAATTCTCATCACATCGCGCAGCGGATCATGCAAGATCAGGCCGATAAATTCGAACGGCACCACGGAAGGAAGCCGCTTCCCCAATTCATTGAACAGCACTTTGAGGTCACGATGGGCGGTAATCGTTTCCGAGACCTCGAGTAAAAGCCGCAACCGCTCTCGGTCCAGTGTCAGGTCCCGGTGGTGAAGTACATTGTCCACCGCGACCGCGATCAATTGGCCGACTTGCTGGAGAAATGCCAGATCCGTTTCACTGTAAGCCGCCTTCTGCAAACTCGAAAAGCCTATGGCTCCTATACGCCGCACGGCGGTGGTGAGCGGGACGAAACAAAACGAATGGATGCCGTCCTGCTTCATGCGCTCGGTGACAGTGGGCCAGCGGTGCTCTTCGACAAGATCGGGAACGAGGATCGGTTGTTGCGTCAGCCACACCGATCCGGCGGGGGTTTCTTCGACCGGCTCTTCATGGCCGCCCACAAGGTCAGCCGGCACGTTGGCTTGAATGGTGTGCAAACGCATCGTGTTGCGACCCGCATCGTACAAAGACAGGCCCACGAAATTGACCTGGACCACGCGGGGCAGACGCTGAGCGAGATCGCGAAACAGATCGTGCAGGTCGCGATGCGCGGAAATCGCTTCTGCTACTTCGAGCAAGGTGCGATACCGCTCTTCCATCGTTTCACAGAGAGCGAAAGGCGACGGTTCCATGACTGCCTAGTATGAGCCTATAGACGGGGGTGGCTCAAGAGGGCCACTTGCCGAGGGGCTAGGCCCCCTCGAAAGCTTGCTGGACAAGCCGCATGTCGGGTTTCCTCATTTGAAGAATCGCTGCCATCACCCGCTCCGATTTCGCAGGATCCTTGTCCCTCAGCATCTCATCCCAGGCCGGCACAAGGATCTGCCAGGACAAACCATACTTGTCCTTCAGCCAGCCGCAAGGTCCTTCTTCTCCGCCCTCGGAAAGCTTGCCCCACATCTCGTCGATTTCGGCCTGCGTTTCGCACTTCACCATAAAGGAGACCGCTTCTGTAAACTTGAAGAGCGGACCGCCATTGAGCGCGACGAATTCTTGCCTCTCAATTTCGAACGTCACACTCATGACCGACCCTGTCGGTCTCCCCGACACCTGTGCGCCGGCCTCTCCATAACGGGTGATCGGTCCGAGCTTCGAGTGCTTGAACACGGAGACGTAAAACTTCGCCGCCTCTTCAGCCTTGTCGTCGAACCATAAACAGGGGGTAATCCTTTGCATGTTCGTACTCCTCGATTGACTGTTAGCGGATGGCAATCGATGTTCCCTGCTAGCCTCCTGCCATGGCGCCTACGATGAGCAGCGGTTCGACTCCTTTCACGACAGCCTCAGGCAGCGGCGCTTCCGGCAGCTCATGCGACAAATCTTGTTCGCAGGCAAAGAAACGGATGAATGGCCGGCGGCGCTTTGTCGCATGGTCACGGATGGTTCCTCGCAGCATTGGATAATGAGCTTCTAAGGTATCCAGCACCGAGCCCACTGTTGCCGGACCGGCAATGTCCAGCAAGACCTCGCCATTCACGTGTGCCAGTGTTCGTAGATGTTGCGGCAACAGGACTCGAATCATGACAAGGTTTGAACCTCCACCGACAGCACCGCCGGGAGGTCCCGCACGATCGGTTCCCAACTGTCTCCACCGTCGGCCGACCCATAGACCTGTCCACCGGTTGTGCCGAAATAGATGCCGCAGGGGTCGAGCTGATCGACGGTCATGGCATCGCGCAGGATGTTGACGTAGCAGTCTTGTTGGGGCAGTCCTTTCGTCAGCGCCTCCCATTCGTTCCCACCGGCCGTGCTTCTGTAGACGCGCAATTTGCCCTCCGGTGGGTAGTGTTCAGAATCGCTCTTGATGGGGACGACATAGACGGTATTCGGTTCGTGCGCATGCACGGCGATCGGGAATCCGAAATCACTCGGCAGGTTGCCGCTGATCTCCCGCCATGAGGCTCCGCCGTCGTCGCTGCGCAGCACATCCCAGTGCTTCTGCATGAACAGAACGTTCGGACGGGCGGGATGCATCGTGATGCAGTGCACACAATGGCCCACTTCCGCATCAGGATCGGGGAGTTCATACTTCGAAACCAATCCCTTGTTGACGGGTTTCCACGTCCGGCCTGCATCATCGCTGCGGAAGGCGCCCGCAGCTGAGATTGCCACAAACATGCGGTCCGGCTGTCCGCGATTCAACAGGATGGTGTGGAGGCACATGCCGCCGGCACCCGGCTGCCACAGGGGCCCTTTGGCGCCACGCAGTCCGGCAAGTTCGAGCCACGTCTTGCCGCCATCGGTGGATTTGAAGATCGCCGCATCCTCCACCCCGGCATAGACCGTATCCGGATCGGTTAGCGACGGTTCGAGGTGCCACACCCGCTTGAATTCCCACGGGCGCTGTGAACCGTCGTAATGTTGGTGCGTGGTCAGCGGCTGGCCCGTTTCCGCCGAGGCGTCGTAGACAAACATATTGCTCTCGCCCTTGGGCATGCCATCCGCCCCCATCAGATCTTCTGGTTTCGTGCCGGGCGGATTCCAGGTCTTGCCGCCATCATCCGATCGTTGGATCACTTGTCCAAACCAACTACTGGTTTGTGAGGCATAGATCCGGTTTGGATCAGCCGGCGAGCCCTTGAGGTGATACAGCTCCCAGCCGCCGAAATGAGGACCATCGACGGTCCACTGTTTCCGCTTGCCGTCCGATATCAGGATAAACGCGCCCTTCTTGGTTCCGACCAGCACTCGCACTCCGCTCATAGCCGACTCCTTCCTCTTTTTCGTGAGGCGTTGCGCACTCGGTTATTCATCCGGCAGCCCTGTTATTTCGATCAACGGCCGTACTTCAACCGTTCCAATCCGCGCGCCCGGCACTCGGCCTGCGATACTGACCGCCTCGTTGAGGTTCCGTGCGTTGATGAGAAAATAACCGGCGATCTGCTCACGGGTTTCGATGAAGGGACCGTCCGTCAGGAGCGGCTTGCCTTCGCGCACCCGGACCATCACTGCCGTTGCCGCCGGCTGCAGCGGCGATGCATTGATATATTGGCCGTTGGCATGCAACTGGTGTGTTAGCTCAATGGATTCGGCGAGCATCTGTTGCCGCTTCTCCTTCTCGATATTCTGGAAGGCCTCTTCGTTGTGATGCACGATTAGCATGAACTTCATGGCACTCGCTCCCAATTCATCATTGAACATCAATATTTGGTTTTACGCACAGCCGCCTTCCTTAAGGGGCCGTACCTCAATGCTCCCGAACTGGGCTGCGGGAAACTTTGAGGCGATCCGGACGGCGTCGTTCAGGTCTCTAACATCTATCAATAGATACCCGCCCAGCTGTTCCTTCGTTTCGGCAAAGGGCCCGTCGGTCGTGGTCGTCTTGCCATCCCGAACCCGCACGGTCGTTGCGGTCTCCACCGGATGGAGAGGCGAGGCCGCAATGAGCTGTCCCTGATTTTGCAGGGTGGCACAGTAAGCCATGGACTCGTCCGAAACGGCAACCCGTTCGTTCCGTGACATCGCATTGAGAATCTTTTCTTCGACGTAGACAAGACAGAGATACTTCATGGTGCCTCCTCCCTTAAATGGCTCAACGCTAGCTGACATAAGATAGTCGTCGTCCTGGGCTAAAATCGACATCGACTTCTCCTCATCAAGCTGCGCGATTGACAAGCTCGCCTAAGAGCGTGATATTCCTCAACGAACAACTATTGTTGTGCGAATGGAAACGATCGAGAGGTGCGTGATGAGCCGGGTACTGAAGGGCAAAGTGGCTTTGGTTGCCGGGGCCACACGCGGGGCAGGTCGTGGCATTGCCGTCGAGTTAGGGGCGGCTGGAGCGACAGTGTATTGCACCGGTCGAACGACGCACGCGCAGCGGTCGGAGATGAACCGATCTGAAACCGTCGAGGAGACGGCCGAATTAGTGCGGCAAGCCGGCGGCCACGGGATCGCTGTGCAAGTCGATCACTTAGACCAGACGCAAGTGCAGACTCTGGTGGAGCGGATTGAGCGCGAACAAGCCCGTTTGGATGTTCTGGTCAACGATGTATGGGGATCGGATCTTCTAATCGAGTGGCAGAGACCGGTATGGAAGCATTCGCTAGAAAAGGGTCTTCGCATGTTACGGCTTGCGATCGACACCCATCTCATCACGAGTCACTTTGCCTTGCCGCTCCTGATCAAGTGCCCCGGCGGGTTGGTCGTGGAGATGACGGACGGTACAGCGGAGTACAACCAGAGGAACTATAGGGTCTCGCTGTTCTACGATCTTGCGAAGACGTCTGTTACACGGATGGCCTGGGCCTTGGCCCAGGAACTCCGGGCTCACTACTGCGCAGCCGTTGCCGTAACACCTGGATGGCTGCGTTCGGAGCTAATGCTTGATATTTACGGTGTCACTGAAGCCAACTGGCGCGACGCGACTGCAAAGCAGCCGCACTTTGTTATCAGCGAATCGCCGCGGTATGTCGGACGGGCTGTCGCTGCCCTCGCCGGAGATTCAGATGTGGCACGCTGGGCTGGTCAGTCGTTGTCGAGTGGCCAGCTTGCCAAAGCCTATGGCTTCACCGATCTGGATGGCTCCCAACCAGATTGCTGGCGCTACTTCCCGGAAGTGCATGACGCCGGGAAGCCGGCCGATGCGACGGGGTACCGGTAGAGCCTTTAACGTACGGTACCGAGAATGGAATGGGATCGTGACCAAACGTGAGCGAGGACATGCGATCTTGCGTCCTGCGACGCCCGCTGATGTGAGGTTGCTGCGTCACTGGGACCAGCAGTCGCATATCATCGCAGCGAAGGGTCAAGAAGATTGGGGTTGGGAAACTGAGTTGAAGAAGGCACTGGATTGGCAGGAACAATTGATCGCAGACGTCGATGATCATCCCATCGGATTCGTCCAGATTCTCGATCCAGCTCGTGAGGAGAGTCGCTATTGGGGCAACGTTCCGTCCGGCCTTCGAGCGGTTGATATCTGGATCGGGGAGGAGCGGGATCTCGGAAAAGGTTATGGGGCACAGATGATGCAGCTGGCGCTGGCCCGTTGTTTTGCCGATCCAACTGTGACAAGTGTGCTCGTTGATCCCCTTGCCAGCAATACTCGCGCCCACCGATTCTATGAACGGCCCGGTTTTCAGTTTGTTGAGCGCCGCCGATTCGGCGCTGATGATTGCTTCGTGTATCAGTTGGATCGGATCTCCAGGAATCCGTGATCAAAGTGTTTTGCGGATTGCCGAGGCTCAATGACGTGAGCCCTTCTCTCAAAAATGTGTTCTGCTCCGGGCTCTCGCATTGCGCCGATCCGAAAAAGAACCCGTGAAGAATATTCATGTGGTAACAGCTCGTGGAAACGACGACACACAGGGCGTATGCTGTGTGAACATTCGTCGCGTGTTATGGCTTTGAAGCTGCCAGTTGCCGCACGGAGAACATGAGGGAAAGTCGGCAACCCAATGAACAAACCGAATGAGCTGAAGGGGTGCCCGCTTCTGGCAGGTATTCCACCAGAAGACCTCCATCGCGACTGTCCGACGGCTCGGATTGTAGCGATTCGGCACCGTGGCACGATCTACCGGCAAGGCGAGCCCGGGCGAACGGTCTTTTGCGTGCTCGATGGTCAGGTGACCATCGCGAGAGTCACCTCTGACGGCGCGACGCTTACCACGGCGGCGTTGGGGGCGGGGGACTTCTTCGGTCCCGCTCTGAGCGGCGCCACTGCAGCCGAAGACACGGCGAGGGCGAAGGGAGCTGTTTCCATATGGCAAGCGCCGATCGACGAGTTGCGGCGCCTATTGCTGCACTACCCCGCCGTCGCCTGGGAATTTGTCTCGCTTCTCGCGTTGCGCCAGCGCCAGATGGAACGCAGGCTCGAAAGCTTCGCGTTCAAACGAACCGAGGCGCGGATAGCCCAGACTTTCCGAGAGTTGTCAGGAGGCTTCGCCACTCGCTGCGAACATGGCTTCGGACAACACCTTCGCCTTACCCAACAGGAGTTGGCCGATCTCGTGGGAGCGAGCAGGCCGGTTGTGAGTACGATCCTCAACAAACTTCGTGACCAGGGAGTGCTCGGATACAACCGTGAATATGTGTGCGTTCGCCGGATTGAGGATATCGACAAGCTGATCGACGCCTGAATGTTCACGGCACTGTTATCTAGAGAACAGACACCTCATGTTAGACCTGTCAGATTGTCGGCACACTCCCATTGTGGGAGGTTCGGCGCGGCGATTCCGCGCAAGCCGACAGGAGGCAAACATGATCAACGCATATCTCGAAATCACGATGAAGGTGTCCGGCGAGGATCGCTCGAAGGCCGGCGCGGTGTACGCCAAGTACAAACCGACGTTTCTCACGACGGTTCCGGGCGCCAAGTCCAAAGACCTTCTCCTCCGTAACGAGGATGTGCAGGTGCTTCACGGGTTCGATTCACGCGCCTCAGCAGAAAGCTACTTGAAGAGCGCGCTATTCGGAAATGATGTCGTGAGAGAGCTGAAACCCTACCTCTCGGCGGATCCAGAGGTCAGGGTGTACGAACGCCAATAGCACACGATCTTAGAGAATGCGGCCTCGCAACCGGTTCAGCGGACGGCGCGTCACGCCGCCGCTGAGCCCGGGCGCTTAGCCAGGCCAACTCTGTAGTCAATTGAGAGGAGAATCATCATGAATCCCAATAAAGCACTGTGGGAAAAGGGCGACTTTACACAGATCGCGGCCTTGATGCGTCAATCGGGAGAAGCCCTCGTCAAGTCGCTTGGCATCGCGCCGCCGCTTCGGGCGTTGGACCTCGGCTGCGGAGATGGCACGACGGCGATGCCCCTCGCACAGCTAGGCGCCGAGGTTGTCGGAATCGACATTGCCAGGAACCTCGTAGATGCCGGGAATAAACGAGCGAAGGCTGCGGGTCTCACCCGGCTCACCTTTCAGGAGGGCGATGCATGCCGCTTGCAAGGGGTCAGTGACCATTCGTTTGATCTGACGCTCACGGTCTTCGGCGCCATGTTCGCTCCCAGGCCTTACGATGTCGCCAAAGAGATGGTCCGGGTCACAAAACCAGGCGGCCGGATCGTGATGGGCAACTGGATTCCAAACGATCCCACGTCATTCGTATCGCAGTTGTTGAAGATCAGCGCATCATTCACACCTCCGCCGCCGGAAGGTTTTATTAGTCCGATGACGTGGGGTGTGGAGTCGCACATTGTCGAGCGGTTCGGTCAGGCCGGCGTGCCCAAGGAGAGAATATCTTTGGTGAAGGACACGTTCTACTTCATGTCGCCCGACAAAAGTCCGACCCAACTCATCGAATCATTCCGGCGGTTCTATGGCCCGACCATGAATGCGTTCGAGGCAGCGGAGAAGAATGGGAACGTGGAGGACCTCCACCGTCAACTGGTGGAGCTGGCACATGCCCAGAACACCAGCGCGAATGGCAGCACATCAATCCCGGCGACATTCCTGCGCGTGACGGTGTTCCTTTGAGTTCATGAACAATCCCTTGGATTCTTCATGCTCGCCGCGCGCATGTCGATGACCGCTTGAAGGGATCGAGCAGTGTTCTCTGTCCGAAGTCCGGTCTAACCGACACACCGGACGCGAAGCAACAGGAGTTCGAATGGACGTGGAAACTCTTTCCTTTTTGCGACCGGCAACAGTCCTCAGCGTTCTGGCAATTCTCCTGGTACTCGAGTCATGGACCCCGTTCCGGACATCGATCCGGTCAAGGTTCCGCCATATTGCCACCAACCTCTCCATTGCAGGGAGCAATGCTGTGGTGGTGAACCTTCTGTTCAGTGGGACGTTGGTGCTCGTAAGTCATCAAGCACAAGGGTGGGGGCTGCTCCATTACCTTGACGTAGGGTCCCTCGGCAAGGTCGTGGCGTCCATTGTCCTACTCGATCTCACCTTCTACGGTTTCCATAGAGCCAATCACATCATCCCGTTCCTCTGGCGGTTCCACCGAGCCCATCATAGCGACCTGGTTCTAGACGTCACGACCGCTTTTCGATTTCACCTCGGCGAAGTGCTTATTTCGGTCCTCCTCAAGGCGGTCGCCATCGCACTCCTGGGGATTCCAGTCATCGGGCTGCTCTCCTTCGAAATTCTGCTGGTCGCCGCAGCCGAATTTCAACACAGCAACCTTCGTTTGCCGGAACTGATCGACAAACGCCTGAGGCTGCTAATCATCACGCCACACATGCATTGGATTCATCACTCACAACTTCCCACGCACCACAATTCTAATTTTGGAACGATCTTTTCAGCGTGGGACCGGCTGTTCCACACCTATTCCTTGCCGGTTCGGCAGGAGGAAGTTCGGATCGGGCTTGAACAATACGCCGCCCCCGAACAAGTCGGCCTTCGCCGATTCTATACGATGCCCTTTATGTCCTGAGCTGCATTCCGTCGGTGCCGATATGAGATCGGACTCGTTCAAGAGATTTGCGCTGGTCAGCTTGCAGACCTACAGAACTTGACTTGCCGGACTATGCGCGGCTGGTTTGAGAGAACGCGATGGGGGTACCTTGAAAGCGACTGGCAAGAGCGAGAAAAATGAAAAAGGTTCCACGAGAGACGAATAACTCTCGATCTTGATCCTAAGTGTGCGGGAAAATGATGAGGATTGCCCTGATCTTACCTTATCTTCCAGTAGGCACCAACCGTAGAATGGGGGAATGGTCTGGAGTCTGACGGCCATGAAAGCTCCCGTTGGTTTGTCACGCGTCGTTGTGTGTGGGAAATAGGGGTCAGTGCTATTGAGATCGCGGGAGCTCGCATGACGCGAGCCGTTCTCTCGCAATTGGATTTGAGCCCTGAGCTTTGTGAGACTTTCCATTTCAATCTTCCAGCTCTCTTAAACATTTTCCTAGAAACCTCCGTTCAGGCTCTTGCTTCGCGAGGGCCAGCGCGCGTTGGTATAAGGCGCGGGTTTCAACCGTTCGCCGGGAGGCTTCGACAGAGGTCCGACCGCGTCACGGCATGGTTCATCAGTATCAGCTTCGCGCATAGGTAGTTCTCGCTGACTTGCGGAACTGCCGCTTCTTCCAGTCGCCTGGTAGTAACCCGGAGAAACCCCAGTCTGCTTCTGCAATCTCTTGAATCATGACGTGAGTGTGCTCGGATTTCTTTTTGAGTATGCGAATGAACGAATCCGTGATTTCTCGAACCAGTTGAGCGTTCTGTGCTCTGGTGGCGCCCTTGATTATCTGCACATTGACATATGGTATGAGGACCCCTTAAGGCTCTGACTCAGAGAACGATCGCTGCGGATTTCTCCATTCTGCGCTGTGGGGAACCGAATTGGACAGCAGGCTGATGACATTGGCGCGATTTTAGTGAGACGGCGATAGAATGAGGCAGCCGATTCAACCGACCGACGTTGGTTTGCACAGCTCGTTGGCTTCCACTGACGCTTTCGCAGGCGCGGTCAGGTCCTGTTTTGGGAAGAACGGCACGACTTCAGCTCCCAACTCTTCCAACACGTCGCTAGCCGGTCGCGAGCCGTACTTCAGGTTGAGAATGACGTGGTTGGCGCCACGGGACTCCAGCGTTTTGAGCAACTCAATGAGCATAGTGCGGCCTAAGCGAAAGCCGAGATGGATCGGCGTCGGCGTGGCATGGGGATCGTCCGTCAGGTCGATATAGAGCGATTGTGCAAAGGGTTTGAAGCGCCCAGGTGATGCTTGTGCGGCTAACTGTTTCCACATTGCGATCACATCGGTCTGGGCAGCGAGGGAGCGTGGGTAGGTGATCCAGCCGTCACTCTGGGTAGCGATCCATTCCAGCGGCTGACGGCTGCTGCCCGTAACCAGCAGGGGTAAGGTGCCTGACAGCGGTTTAGGTAGGACGTCCGCATCATGCAACGAACCAAAGGGACTCTCGATTCCGGGGAATTGTGTTTCGAAAACCTGGCGCAACACCTCGAAAGAATCGCGAAACCGTTCGCCTCGTGCTTCTGCATCGAGCCCAAACGCGGGGAATTCCACGGGGCGATCGCCCGATGCGACCCCCAACACGAGGCGGCCACCGGACAGCTGATCGACCGAGGCGGCTGCCTTGGCGACATGCAATGGATGCCGTAACGGTAGGACGATGCTACCAGTTGCCAATGCGATACGGCGCGTGTGCCTCGCGAGATAGCCGAGATATACCCAAGGGTCATAGATCTGCCCCACATCGCCAAACGATGGGTCATACAGTGGTACGTCACGCACCCAGAGTGCTGCGAACCCCAGCCGCTCTGCCCGCCGCGCACGCGCGAGGTGGTCACGCATCGTAGGGATGCTGCCCTGGTAGGTTTCAATAGGTACAAAGAGGCCGAGTGTCAGACGCCCTCCGGTAAACATCGTTCGAAATCCAGGATGCATCAATCGATCCATCTTGTCCTCCTTCGATCACATCCGTTCAACAAAGTTCGAATATGATCTCCAATTCGACTGGCATCTTCGCAGGCAACGAGCAAGCACCGATCGCTAGCCGTGCATGACCGTCCGTTTCGTTGAACACCGACGCAAGCAACGTGGATGCACCATCGGCGATGACAGCGTGGTCGCTGAAGTCCAGTGCCGCTGCGATATGAACGGTCAGGCGAACCACTCTCTTGATCTGATCCAGTGAGCCAAGCTCAGCCTGCGCGACTGCCAAGCCATTGAGGGCCGCCAGCCTGGCGGCTTGGCGACCCTCATCGAGAGACAGCTCCATTCCAACCCGCCCTGTCCAGGCCGGACGCCCGTCCTTTACCGGCAGCATGCCGCTGAGAAACAACATGCCACCTGCCGCCACCGCCGGGACATATGTCCCAAGCGGTTTGGGCGGTTCAGGTAAGGGCAGCTGCAGTTCCCGCAACCGTCGCATCACGGTCATCGCACCCCTCCTTCCACAGCAGGAGCAAGAAGGTGTGCGTAGCGGTCGGCGCTACCTGGTGTCCAGGGCTCGCCGATAAACCGGTAGTTCATGCGTGGGAAGTAGCCATAGCGCTGGCCAAGTTCTCCGCTCAGGAGGGTCATCCGTTCAATCACTCGCGCATTGGCCAGTCGGCCTGCATCCACGAAACGGAACGGCATTGGCTGGACAATCGTGAGAAAATCCTGCTTGGCAGCAGAGTCGTCCCCAACGACGAAGACGTCAGTCACGGTTCCGTCGAATGTCGGAGCGTCGAAGACTTCCCACCAGACGTTCTTGAATGCGCCGACAATTCTCCACTCCGGGAAGTGCCGCTGCAGTTCTTCCGCTCCGCTGGTGTCCCAGGGGAGAATGAAATCCGTATAGTCGGCATTAAATGGATTCGAAATATCGATGACGATCTTTCCTGCCAGATGCTTACGATAAGGCTGGAGTGTCTCAATCATGCCGTCCCGCAAAAACATGGCCGGCAAGACAAGTTCCGCTTGCGCGGCTTGCTCATAGCCGGTCGGTGTGATGCCATGCACGCTCAACCCCTCGACGATCCGCTCGGCTCGCCGCGGATCGCGCGAGCTGAGCAGGACCCGCGCACCTGCCCTCGCGAATGCCTCCGCCAAACGCACGCCCATTCGCCCTGTTCCCAAGATACCGACTGTTTTCATGGTGTCCTCCTTTATGGTTACGATATGGAAAATATACCTACTAGTAGGTAGGTCATTAAGACAAAAAACACGCTGTCACTTCAGCAGCAATTTCAGTGTCTGTTCTGCCATCGCATGCAGCCGTTTATGCCCGCCTTCCGCTCTGGCAACAAGCGCCCCTCCTTCCAGCAGCGAGAAGATCATCGCTGCGACCAGTTTCGCGTCTCCTTTGAAGTGGAACTGTCCCCGCACCTTTCCTTCTTCGAGTATCCGAACAAGACGTGCCTCGTTCTCCCGATAGAACCGTTTGACGCCGGCTGCTGCCGGGCTGCCGAGGCTCGACAGCTCCGCGCCAAGCATACCGCAGAGACAAGCCTTGTCCTGCTTACCTTCACTCAGGGTTGCTTCAAACAAGCTGGCATAGGCCAGTAGTTGGTCGGCAGGGTCCTTCTTTGATTTAACAACCGAATCAACGAGGCCGAGGAAATAGGCCGTGTATCGTTGGATGAGCGCATCGAGCAGCGCATCCTTGGTTGGAAAGTGGTGATGAATGCTGGCCTTCCGTATGCCGATGGCTTCGCTGATGTCTTGATAGCTCATCGCGTTTGCACCGCGGCGCTGGATCAATTCTTGCGCCGCATCGAGAATCGCTGTCTTGGTGTCACCCTTAATCATAACGCAAACCTACCAGTAGGTAGGTATCGTTGTCAAGAGGATCTTTGTGCTTGTCACTCTGGCCCGGTTTTGTGCCGCTGGCAATATTCGGCTGAAGTACATTTATTACAACAGTTTCTTTTAGGAATGAGGGCATTTTACTTTGTGAAACCAGCTTGGGCTATCGTTGGGTGAGGTGGGATGGTGAAGAGAAAAGTAGAGGTGTGAAGTGTCATTCTTGCAGGTCTGCCAATCTTCGTTCCAGAAACCGTCGCTCCGGTTCTTGTTTCGCGAGGGCCAGCGCACGTTCGTATGAGACGCGGGCATCCGCGTGCTTGCCGAGTCTTCGGCATAAGTCGGCTCGCGTGGCATGGGCCAGATGATACTGGGCCAACTCTCCGCGCTCCAGAAGCGCATCGACCAGCTCTAAGCCTTTAGCCGGCCCATCACGCATGGCCACGGCGACTGCCCGGTTCAGCGCGATGACGGGCGATGGTTCTGACCGCATGAGGAGATCGTAGAGGGCGACGATTTGAGCCCAGTCCGTTTCTCCTGCGCTGCGGGCTTCCGCATGGACGGCGGCGATGGCCGCTTGCAGGGCATAGAGGCCGAATCGCTTCGATGCGAGTGCCCGTTCAACGAGAGCAAGGCCTTCCCTAATTTGGTCTCGGTTCCACAATGACCGATCCTGCTGCTCCAGGAGAACGAGGTCGCCGCTGGCCGACGTGCGCGCCTGCCTCCGTGATTCATGCAAAAGCATCAAGGCGAGCAGTCCCATGACTTCCGGTTCCGGCAGCAACTGCACCAGGAGTCGCCCAAGGCGGACGGCTTCACCTGAGAGATCGGCGCGAGTGAGCGCGGGGCCGGCCGAGGCCGAATAGCCTTCGTTGAACACCAGATACACGACTCGGAGGACTGCATCCAGCCGGTCCGGTAATTCGAATGGCGCCGGAACTTCGTACGGGATGCGCGCATCACGGATCTTAGCTTTGGCACGCACGATCCGTTGAGCAATGGTCGCCGGTTTGGTGAGGAACGCGCGGGCGATCTCTTCAGTTGTCAGATTACAGACCTCGCGGAGTGTCATCGGGATTTGCGCTTCCGGTGACAAGGCCGGATGGCAACAGGTAAAGATCAGCCGAAGCCGGTCATCGTCGATGGGCTCGTCTGACTGTTCCAATGGATCGCTGGTGGTGGTCTCGATGTGTTTCGCGAGCTCGGTTAACGATGCATCATAGCGGGCGCGTCGCCTCATGCCGTCGATGGCTTTGAACCGTCCGGTGGAGACAAGCCAGGCACGTGGATTGGCTGGGATGCCATCACGCGGCCATTGCTCCGTTGCAACCGCAAAGGCTTCCTGTAGGGCTTCCTCCGCTGCATCGAAATCACCAAGCAGCCGAATCAAGGTAGCGAGGACTTGCCGCGATTCGGCACGGTAGACATTATCAACCTTGCCGCGGGCTCCTGTTGTCGACTCATCGTTCATGGTGACCGTTAGTCCGCGCAGCCCAATTCCTTCATCGGGCGGACTTCCACGCTGCCGAAACGGGCGGCAGGAAACTGCGCGGCCACGCGAATGGCGTCATTCAGATCTGGGACATCGATCATAAGAAACCCGCCTAGCTGCTCCTTTGTCTCGGCAAAGGGTCCATCGGTGGTAGAGATCTTGCCCTCTCGAACTCGCACGGTTGTGGCGGTCTCCACCGGATGCAACGGAGAGGCCGCAAGCAACTGGCCAGATTTTTGTAACTTTTCGCAGTAGGACATCGCTTCATCCGAGATGGCGCGCCGTTCGTGGCTTGGGAACGCATTCAAGGTCTTTTCTTCAAGATAGACAAGGCAGAGGTATTTCATCGTGGCCTCCCGCAGTTAGTGAGATCTAACACCCGGCTGACATAGGATAGTCGTGGCGCCATTCGAAAATCGACAAGGGACTCCGGGCGATCTCGCTCCGTCCGGAATTCGTCAGGCCTTGGTAGGGGTTATGGCGCTGAAGCCGGCGTTGACGATCGAGGCGCAGCAATTTGTGGAGGCGGGCGATGTTGCACAGTACTGCGGTCGATGGAGACTCAACGGCATCGACCCAACGGGCACCGCCGTGAAACTCGGCGGCCGCTCCTCCGGCATTCTACGGCGTCAGCCTGATGGACGATGGCTGTTCCTGGTGGACAGCCCCTGGGGCACGGACATCGTAATGTAGGTCAGCCGATCTATTGTTGTGAGGAGAACCGCAAGCCCGTTGGGGTCGGGGGGCGCACAATCGGCACGGTCGTGATCGTCAATGTAACGGGAACGATGACGCTCGACGCACCAGTGGCCGTCACGGAGATCGCTCCACTATAAGTTCCTGCCGCTCGTGTTCCCGCCAAAGCTCTCACAGTCACAGTTCCGTTTCCGGTTCCTGATCCAGGGGTAAGTGTGAGCCAGTTGGAATTGTCACTCACGGTCCACGTCAGCGTCCCATCTCCGACGTTACTGATTGTCAGCAATTGAGAGGGCGGATCGATGTCCCCTTGTTGGGTGATAAACGAGAGGGTGCGAGGCGCCGCACCAATCGCTGGTACCGTGGGAGGCGGAGGGGGCGGAGGTGGGGGTGGCGGCGGAGGGGAAT
>DCZO01000019.1:0-43226 GCA_002331335.1 Nitrospira sp. UBA2082
GTTGACGCTCGTCACGGTGATCGTGCTCGTCGTCCCCGCCGAATTGTCGCTGCCGTCGTTCACCACCCACGTGATCGTGCGATTGCCCGTGTTCGGATTGTCCCCGTTCGTGTTCTGGTACGTGACGCTCTCCAGCACCTGCTCGTACTGCGCCAATGTCGCCGTCCCCGTCAGCGTCAGCACCCCCGTCCCCGGGTTGTAGCTGCCCGTGATTCCGAACGCGCTGGTAAAGGCCAGCACGTCCTCGCTCGCCACCAACCCGCCCGTGAGGCTCACCGTCGCCCCGGTAATGTTCGCGCTGTCCACGTCGGTGATCGTTAGCGTCCCATCAATCACCGTCGCCGGATCCCCCTCGGTGTAGGCCAGCGTGCCCCCCGCCCCGCTCACCACAGGCGCATCGTTCACGGCGGTCACAGAGATGGTGGTGAGCACCGTGTTACTGGGCAACTGGGTTGTTTGATCGCGGACGACGGTGGAAATCGTGCGAGTGGTCATGGTTCCACCCGCGGTGGGATCATCGCTGGTGCTGCTATATCGAATGGAGGCAATGAACGTCTGGTAATTGGCTCTGGTGTCTACGCCACTAATCGTGAGCACGCCGGTCAGCGCGTTATAACTGCCGGTGATGTTCCCGATGTTGGTGAACGTCAACGTATCGCCGGCGGTGAAGTTTCTGGCAATGGTCACCGTCCCACCGTTCATATTTGCACTGGAAGGATCGGTGATCACGACATCGGTGTCGCTGATTCCTACGGCGCTTCCGTTTTCGGTATACGCAGCCGTATGCCCTGTGGGTTCTGCGGAGATCGTCACATTATCGACAAAGAAAAACTCATCGGCAGCGGTATACCCACCGGTCACACGGAAGCGGATAACGGTATCGGCCGATTCATATCCAGATAGATTCAGATTCGCCACGCCCGTACTATCGTTTGTAAACGTCTGCAACGTGGTGAAGGTCACCCCGGCGTCCTTGGACACTTCGACCACCAACGTGTCTGTGTTTTCCAACGTGCCGCTGGTGTTGTAATTGAACGAAAGGGTCGGGTTGATATAATTGGTGAGGTTCACCGAACGTTGAATGCTGGACGCCGCACCGGTATCGCGGCCAATGCGTATTTCTCCATCAACTCCCGCAGTGGGATCCACGTCCACAATCCGCACTTCGCCCGCTGTCGCGCTTTGAGCCGCTCCGACACCATCCACCTCTATCCAATTCGTGGACCAGGGGATAGCCCCTCCGGAGGCATTATTATACGCAGCGGTAAAGGGCGCCGTATCATCCAAGTTGTCGCTCGCGCTCTGGCTGGCATCATTGTCGTTTAAATCCAGAGTCGGCCCGCCGGCGGTTGTGCTGTTAAAGAGTATGTCGTGGAGCACGACGACCGGGCTCGCATTGCTGGTGCTGCCATAGGTGAATTCCACCCACGTAATACCGGTCTTTCCAAATGTAACCGTCGTGTTCCCGGCGCCGGTGGTCTGGTTTGCACCAGCGCCATTCCCTGAAACCGTGTTGGTTCCATTGAACGTATTGGTCGTGCTGGTTGTCGCCGACGTTGGGTTCCCCACATTACTGTTGAAGATCGCAAACTCGTTATTATCTACGTCAAACAGGGTAAGGCTCACGTTACTGACGCTGCCGCCAAGCTGATTGCTGAAGTCGATCCGGACCGTGATGGTGTCCGTAGTCGGGTTAATGGTCATTCCAAACTGCAGCGCATCCTGCACGGGAGATAGCCCACCGGTATATGTGTTGGTCGTTGTAATGCCGGTCAACGTGCCGGCCCCGGTTTCGGTCACACTGACCGTGACGGTACTGCCGTCACCGAGTGTGACGACTTGGCTGGCCGGCGCAGTGGTACCACCCGTCCATGTCACGGCATCCCAGTCCACCACGCCCAGTAAATCACTCCAGTTATCCTGAGCGGCTTGATCGATCGCCACTCCAGCCTCTATCGAACCGGTCTTCACTTCCAAATCCCAATCGCCCCCCAACTCCGCATGCCCCGTGGCATCGGTGGAGGCCGCGACATCCGCGCCGGTCAACATGGCCAACGCCTGAATGGCCGCTTGTCCGCTTTCACCGCTGCCAAAATTGCAGCCGTAAATCAGGATGTCTGCGTCGGCCGAGAGGGTTTGACTGATCTGTTCAAACTGCGCGGCATATTGGGTACCGATAGAAGCTTGGGTCAGGAGACTTGATCCAAGCTCCATCTCGCCCTCGTTCCCATGGCCAATGAGGTGGATGGCGTCGATCCCGGTGCGGCCTGCAAGCACCTCTGACATCTGCTGCACACCGTCGCGGGAGGAGTCGAGGATATGCACTTCGACATTGGGACTGATTCCATCGAGGAGTTTTTGGTAATCACGCACGCTCGAAGACACGAACACAATTTCTTGGCGAGCCGTGGAAGCATCGTATGCCGCCAGCGCGTCGAACAATGCTTGTTCGTCTGTTGTGAACTGAGGCTCACCGGTCGGGGCGGACGGAGTGGTATCGCCTGTCGCGCCGTCATCGACAGACAAGGCCGGCTCGGCTTGACTTTGTGCGAGCTGTTCGCTAGCCACTGCACCAGCCGTAGCCACGGCGGCACCATCAAACATGATGCGTGATTCAAGTGACAGCAATGAACTGGTAAGAACAGAGCCGGGTGGTCGAGTACCTCCTTTGTCTGCGGCGGGATAATGCTGGCTTCGCGGCTTATGGCCCGCTGGCTTTTTCTTTCTTCGAAGAATTCTCATAATCGGGGCCGGAACGCGATAAGTCCTTGAGCCACCTAGGAAATCCACCAGAGAGACTGCAAAGCCAGTGCCACCCGAGCGAGATAAGTTACCCCTATTTTGTCAATGACTTATATGAGCGCGTTCGGATAAGGACGGCATCGGAGACAAATTGCGTCTCATTGCATCCTTTATTGATCTAAGAGCGTAAGTGTAGGTGGGCAGAACTTGCGGAATCGACGCGGCGCTGGAGTGCTCACGCGCCACTTTCTCGAATGAAGATTCTGGCACCCTGCTCCCACACCCGTCGAGCGATGCTGATACGAGGGCCCTCTACCAACACCGTCCCACGCACCGCCTGGTTCCATTGTGGCGGTGCCTCGGTCAGATGCAGGGTGACGCGATAGACGGAAGCTTCTGGTTTCAACTTGTGCGCGGCGTCTTCTCGAACAGGAACTTCACCGCCGTACAGCGACGCGAGGTAGGGCACGGTAAAACTGCTCTCGTCGATGTCTCGGATCTCGACGATCTCAGCCATCACGCTCGGCCGGTCCGCCCCCTCTGGAATGAACCGAGCCGATTGTCCTGTCTGGAGATAGCCAACCTCTGTTTCAGGCGCCAGCGCATGCAGCTCTTCAGCGGCCGGAGCAATGATATAGGCGAGAGGCAGTTCTTTATTGATCCACCGCCCCATATGGAGCGCTTCCGGTCGGTCGGCCACGATCCCAGCGATTGGAGCCGTCAAGGAGAGGTTCTCCTGCTGCTGCTGAAGGCCCTCCAATTGCGAGAGGTGCGCCTTTAAAGTTTCCAGTCTCACCTGGTGCTTTGCTAATTCTTGCTGACCGGAAAACTGACGAAGGCTTTTTAAGCGCTGGACTTCAATCCGTTTGCGCGTCAAGGCAATGTCTTTTTCGAGCGTCGGCGACTCCAGCACCACCAATCTTTCTCCTGGCTCCACCCGTCGTCCCTCTTCGATCGCCAGGCTGACGATCCTCCCAGGCGCTGGCGCATAAATGGTGGCATGGGGTGTCGATTCCAGCACTGCGGGAAGGCTGATGCGATCAGACCAGGGCACAAACAACGCCGCAGCAAGAACCACCATGACGCCGGCTGATACCCATGCTCTTCGCTGTTTCCCTATGATCTGTCGAAGGTTCCACCACGTTTTGCACTCACGCGCGACCGGCAGCAGGATGAACCACCCGATCTCCACCGCAAACAGGATGATTCCAACCACTTTGAAAAAGTAGTGATACACGACGATTGCGATACCGACGAACAGCGAGAACCGATATATCCACACCGCCCAGGCGAACCAAACCAAGAACCGACAGCGCGCAGGGGACACCGCCTCGGGCATCGGCGCATCCAGACCGAAGAGCAGCCTGCGTAGCTGCCACTGTCCGAAGGCGGAGGCTCGATCGTGCAGATTGGGCACGCCGAGCAAATCCGACAAGACATAGTAGCCGTCGAATCGCATAAACGGGCTCAGATTGATGGCGACCCCCATCAGCAAGCTGGTCGTCGCCACGATGAAGACGAGGCTCCGCAATACGCCGTCGTCGAGAAAGCTCCAGGCGAAGAGCGCCACGGCGGCCAGGGAACATTCGACAACCATTCCGGCGGCGCCGATAGCAGCTCGCTGGCGGCGGGAAGTCAGCTTCCACGCATCCGAGGTATCCGAATACAGCATCGGCACCATGACCATCATGGCGATACCGATCGTGGGAACCCGGCAACCGTAGCGTGTCGCCGTGTAGGCATGCCCCAATTCGTGGAATACTTTGACAATGACCAAACAGACCACGTACAACGCGACCCCGCGGGGAGTGAAGAAATGCAGCATGCTGGAGGTAAAGGTTTCCCATTGACGTGAAACCAAATAAAGTCCCGCCAGACCTATGATCACGACAAGCCAGGCAACGGTTCGTGAAAACAGCCGCTCTACATAGGGCAGCGTCGCGCGAAGGAACCGGTCCGGCTTGACCAGGGGAATTTGAAAAAAGAGATAGTGGTGTACGAGCCAGAGCAGCCATTGCGGTCTCGCCGCTTCTGCATGGTTGGCATACGCACGGTAGCCCCCCTGCGGCAGCTCCCGCATGAGGTGATTCACGTACAGAAACTTTAGCAGATCATCGAGGTCCTGACGACTGGCACGGCAGGTCGTCTCCGCATGGATCTCGGACAACACCTTTTCCGCCGACCGCCCTTTCCAGCGGGACAGCATCTGATAGGCAGCCCAACCGATCTGAAAATATTTCCCGCGGACCGGATCGACGATTACCCAGGTGGGCGAACCGTCGGCACTCGACGTGCCTTCGACAAACCGAAGATCTTCGCGCAACGGCGGCAGAACTTTTTCTCGCCCCTGAGGCGTCGGCTCACTCATAGCCCAATCCAGGGTCGGAGAGCAGAAATCGGCCGGCGGAACAGATAGGTGAATAATGTCACCTGTTCCCCATAGATCTTGGCACTTCCCTGCCAGCCGATGCGAAACTCCGCCGATCCCTGCTCAAGCTGCGCCATCACCCGGTAGGCCAGCGTATTGTTCGGCAACACTTCGGCGTGATAGCTCGCATGGCTCACTGTAGCGGACACGCTGGAAAAGGGAGTGGCGTTCAGGAACAGCTTCACCGGAGCGCCTTCGCGCAACACAATGGCGTCCTCCACAGGCAGATCGATACGCACCTCCAACGATTGCGGATTCGCGAGTTCCATGATGCGCTGCCCTACGACGACCGGCTTTCCGATCCAGTCGGATTTATCTGTATACAGAACAAGCCCCGCCTGCTCCGCCTTCACATCAACTTTTGCCAACCGTTCATACATATAGTTCCGCTCGGTTTCCCGCAGCTCAACTTCGGCTTTCAACTGCGGCACATCGGCTTTGTGTTCGGCCTCCACAAACGAACCTTGTGACGCACGGCGGTACTGCGCAAGCGCCACGTCGAGATTGCGCTCCGCTACTTCGTATTCGCTCCTAAACGTCGTGTTTTCGTACTTAAATAACACCTCGCCCTCTTTGACCGTGGTATTGGGCGCGACAAGGATTTCTGCAATGACCCCGTCGATTGGGGCGCTCACAATTACAGGATCCTTCGCGACGATCTTTGCGGGAGCCAGGGTGGACATGGAGACTGGAATCGCAAGAGCACCCATGATTATGGCGACAAGGATCCACGTCGCGGTTCGGCTCAGCCCCCATTGCCATCGCACGTTGTTCGATTGTCCCACCGCTCGCCATGCATACGCATAGGATTCGCCTATTCGTTGCAGTACCGTGACTTCGTGGTCCGCCCATGGCTGATCCCGCGTGAGCCATAGGCCTCCGAGGATCTGTCCATCCGGATGCTTGAGGGGACACCACAGTCCACGACCTGGTGTAAATTCATTCCAGTCAGGCCTACACTCTACAGGGCAATCCGCTTCCGACACTTGACGGATATCGGGACCCGCCGACGCCTCGCGCAGACAGTGGACCAATCGTTCAGTCCACTGCATTAATGGCGCTGTGCGGTCTACGACAGGCACGCTCGAGGCGGCACACACTTCGGAGCGCGGCGACGATGCCGTCAGCGGTATCAGAAAGATGGCTTGTTGATAGGGAACAAGACGGCGGGTTTCATTGACGAAGAAAAATTGCAGTTCTTCCCGGGTCCGAGCGGCCCGTACCATGCCCTCCAGTACGAGCAACATGGTAAACGAGGTGTTCCTCTGTGGCGGACTTAGCGAAGTGACTTCTGCTGTGGCCATACGTTACCGCGAGAGTTCAGCAAATATAGCGGCCCCACTCATCCCGGCTAGAACGTTCGCCGGTTTGGAGCGAAACCGCCCTTTGACCTTCACCGTTTGGCTCGCGGGATCGACATTGGCACCGATGTCCTCAACGACGGCAGGATACTGAAGTCCTGTTTCATCGACGGCATAGTCAAATCGCTTGCCAACCTTGAGCCAAGCAAGAGCTTTCGACGGCAGAATCAGCTCAATCTCGAGGAGACTGTCGTCCAACAGGCTGATGAGTTGATCGTTAGGGAAGACGTTTTCATGTTCGTTGACAATCGTTTTGACAACCCGTCCAGGAAAGGGAGCTCGCACAGTGCAGCCGTTAACATTGACTTGTGCCGCCTTTACTGCGGCCAAAGTTTTTTCGGCTTCAGCTTCTGATATTTCGAGCTCGAGTGTGCCAACGGCATGATGTTGAGCCAGACGGAGATTGTTCTCATGGGTTTTCTTCTTGGCCCGATGTTCCGCCTGGGCACTGTCTAGTTCAGCCTCGTACTTCGAGCAGTCCAGGGCGACTAGCAGTGCCCCTTTTTTGAACCGTTGCCCCTCCTTGTAGGGGAGCTGACTGATTCGACCTTGGACCTGACTGGCCAAAGTGGCCTGCGCGGTCGCCTTTACTACACCGCGGATCGTGCTGAGCTCTTCTGCGCTGCTCGCGGGTTTGAGGTCCGACTTGGTGGCCGCGATCACAACTGCCGCCGGACACAGACACCAGGCACAAATAATTGCGGCGCGGCGGAGCGGCTTGTTATGGTAGGTCATTTGGTCAACTCCTTACTTTTCGCCCATCGGACACGCAACTGCATCGCCAAACGAGACACGCTTTGTTCCTGAGTCAACTCATTGGGCAACACATCCTCCCCGATAGCGGCCAACAACGATGCCCACGCCGTTTGAAGCTCTGCTTCCACGGCATCGTATCGGAGTTGCGCCGCCACCTGGGCAACCCGCTCGCGAAGCATCGCCTGTTCGCTCAACTTGGAGGACCGCCAGGCTAGACGCGCCTGCTCGGTAATTTGAGACTGTGTGTTGTGGTATAGCATCGCCGTCGCCACTTCTTTCTTCGCATGAGCCACTTGTGCGACACTGACGTGGACCTGTGACATGACGGCCATCGTCAGAGCAAGATTCTGCGTGTGCAGGACCTTCTCCTGCGCCTCGATCGTCTTTGCTCTGGCCGGATACCGGATCAGGCTCAACAAATTCCAACTCGCCCGCGCGGCATATGCACCCCAGTGATTGTTGAAGAGAAACTTGTTGCTGCTGTAGTTTTCGCCAACAACCAGATTCAAGCTGGGCATCATTTCGAGAATCGCCGCTTTGGCTTCGCGCGAGTTGATGCGGCGGCGATAATCGATCATCCTCAGTTCCGGACGCGCCTCCAAAGCGCGATCTTCCAGCAAGGCCATATCGGGCGGCAAGCTTATGGTGTTGGACTCTCTCTCCGGCACCATGAGCACCATGTCTTTTTCCTGGCCGGGCGGGAGGTTGATCAATGCAGCCAATTGAAGCTTCGCGATGCTCAAGTCCCTGAACAGCTGTTGGATATAGCGCTGCGTATTGAGGAGATCGAGCTTGTACTGTAGGGGAACCATCGGCGCACTGAGTTTTTCGTCTTGAACGGCCTGGGCCTGCTCAAGAGCACTCTTGACCCACTCATCCAACTGCTTGAGGGACGGAAGAATCCGTTCCGCGCTGATAGCACGCCAGTAGGCAGCCCGCACATCCTGCATCACACGATTAGCAACACGCCGCCTTTCCTCATCCGCAATTAACACGTCATCCGCCGCCTGTTTTGCTCTGATGTAAGACAGACCGAAATCCAATACATTCCAGCTCAACGAGAGGTCGGCAGAGAAAATGTTCTTTTCAGCCGAGGTGAAGGGTTCAAGCACTTGCCTCCCAGTGAGCAAAGACTGCGCGACACCTCCTGCGAAGTTACTGCGGCCGTCGAACCCTGCGTTCGCTGCCAGCCGCGGCAGCATGGCGTAATGGGAGAGATCGAGTTGCGTCTGTGCCAGCATCTTGTGCATCCATTCGACGCGGGCTTCAAGGTTGTACTTAAGGGCCCGCGCCATGGCTTCGTAGAGGTCCATGGGACCGGAGAGGGACTCTTGATCCCTGGTGAGGACGGATCTGTTTTCTTTCACCCGGGACTTCACGTCATCTCCCGTTAATGGGATTGGTGTGATGGCACACCCGCTCAGTCCGGAAAACAGAAGAATCGTGAGGGCCGTCAGAGGCCAGCTGCTCGCGCCTCTACCAACCTTATTCCCTGGAGACCCAATTCCGTTTCTCCAGCTTATACGGGATGGACCCTGCCTATGTGACATATCCCCTGCAAGCAGAGTGGTACCTTTTGGATGATTGACCGAACCGCATGCGATGCATTGATGACGCTGAGTGAGCTTACCCCACTGCCACGAGATGTCATCATTTTTCGGCATTTACAGCAGTGGGCTTATCTTCAGTTTGGTCGGAGTCGATGGTGTTAGTTTGCGTGTTTAATGCTCGCTCTGCTGGACCACCCTTCTTTGACCAAGTTCAACGATGCTACTGGATGCAGGGTGGTTCATTCCGGATATTGGGAACTCGACAATCCTGTTCTTGCCGAGATAAATAGGAGTACTTTCTTGTTGTTGTTAGAGAAAACCACAGTTGTGTCGTATAGGACACAACAGTTCAAGGAATTGCATGAATAATTGTCTTGCACAGTCAAAGGCTTACAGTGATTAACTAATGGCATACGAATTGCTATGCCCATATTGGTCAATAGCTTTGGCCTCGATTTTTGCCCAAGCCATGGAACACAGGGAGGATTTAGGTGAGGAATCAACAAACACTAGCAGCGGCGGTGACCTGCTCAGGAGTAGGACTCCATTCCGGCCAGCCTGTGGCGATGACGCTGAGGCCCGCCCCACCTGATACCGGTGTCGTGTTCGTCAATAGAAAAGGGGACGCCACTGCGTCCTTATTGGCATCGATTGAACATTGCGTACCTACTGAATTATGTACCGCCATCAACGGCAACGGCTTCCAAGTCAAGACTATTGAACATGTGCTGTCGGCACTGGCTGGCCTCGAGATCGACAATGTCTATATCGACGTCACGGGCAGCGAAGTCCCCGTCATGGATGGGAGTGCGGCTCCGTTTGTCCACTTGATCCAATCTGTTGGGGTTATCGCCCAGGATCGGAAGCAGCCGTTTCTGAAGATCACGGCTCCGATTGAAGTCTCCGAAGGGTCACGGCGTGTGCGGATCGAACCATCTGCCACCTCCCGTATCACCTATACGATCCACTATGAGCACCCGCTTATCAAAACTCAGACCTATGTGCATGATTGCTCTGCGCACTCTTTCGAGAAGCAGATTGCTGAGGCAAGGACCTTTGGGTTTCTCCACGAGGTCCAAGCCCTATGGGCTCGCGGTCTTGGTCAAGGTGGAACCATGGATAACACTGTTGTGTTATCGAAAGACGGAGTCATGAATCAATCTGGCTTGCGATTCCTAAATGAGTTCGTTCGCCACAAGATTCTCGATCTCATCGGCGATTTTTCTCTGCTCGGCATGTCCTTCATTGGCCATATTATTGCAGAACGATCCGGGCATGCGCTTCATACCAGGCTGGTTCGACAGATTCTTGAACAGCCTGAAAAGTGGGTTTTGCTCAACATGGAGCCTCTTGCGGAAGAGACACGTCCCGTCGCCCACATCGCCAGGCTTCGGTCTTCGTCGGTCGCACTTCAAGCTTCCTGATTGCCCACTGGCCTATCTGACCGTGCGGAAAATCTGAGGGTTACCGTTTCATACAGGACGCTCGTCTTACCCGTGAAAAGGGTGACTCGGCGGAACATCTGCGGGAAAAACTACGTCGAGAGTGAGTAGCCTCACTCTCGACGTATGGTTCTCGGCGAGGATTACTTCTTCTTCTTCTTCGCTGCCTTCTTCGTTGCCAAGACTCTCACCTCCCTTCGCCATGTATGTTTGAGTGAATTGCGATTGACACGTTTAGACAGCCTGTATCAGTAGGTCGTTCAATGCTTCAAAGGTATTAGGGCCAACCTTCCTAAAACGTTTATCGCGCTTCAGCGAGGTCGCAATCGATGTAAGTGGGGTTTTCCCCTTAATCTGCAATCCACCTTCGACTAACCGCTGCACAAGCTCTTTGGCATGCATAGGCCGATTCGACTCTCGCAGGATCTCATATGCTGCCTCAGGTACACTTTTCCCAACATACTTACTACGGCCCAAGAGGATTTCCCGTGATTGGTCGGTCACATCCATGACCGGAAGAGGACGAACGCCCTTTTGATCGTCCGTGATGAGTTGATTGGAAAGACTCGCAAGTTTGGCTTTATCCGCCTCTACTCGGTACAAGGTTTCTGCAAGTTCGAGATATTTCTGAATCGTGGCGATTTCATCATCCAGGCGCCGACGTTTTTTCTGCAGCTCCTGGAATCGGTTCTTGTAGGCGCTGATCCGCTGTTCAAGGCCGACGAGTATGTCCGTTAATTCTTCCACATACCACCAGATGCAAGCATACTTGCTTTGTAGCATTGCTTTGATTAATTGTCAAGTGTGGAAAAGTTATTCATACATTGCGCTACCATTCTGACATTACGCTCGCAAGTAATCATTGCATGATTCATGATGAGAAGCCTTGCCATGCAAGATCGTTTATTGCTAGTTCAATAATTTCAATGGGTTGCCTTTTGCAAAGCCTTGATTGATTCCCTAATTATCAATCAAGCTGAATTCTTTCTCTCAGCACCTCTCACACTTACCGGCGTGTTAATATCCGGCATGACTACCTCTCCAGATCAGATCGATCCTGGCGTCCTGCTGGAGACAGCCGTTAACGCGGGGCGAGCAGCGGGGAAACTACTACTGGGATTTGCTCAGTCCGGTTTTCGCGTCCACCACAAGAGTCCCATAAATTTGGTCACCGATGCAGACCGTGCGGCGGAACAGCTGATTATCGGTCATATTCGAGCTCAGTTTCCGACACACCGCTTTCTTGCTGAAGAACAAGGGCGTGTCGAACAGTCGCCTTCGCCGTATCTCTGGATCATCGATCCGCTCGACGGCACTACGAATTTTGCACATGGTTATCCCGCCTATTGCGTCTCAATCGGGTTAGAGTACCGGGGGCACTGCATCCTAGGTGTGGTCTTCGATCCGTCACGAGACGAACTCTTCACCGCGATAGAGGGGGCTGGCGCACAACTGAACAGCCGCCCTATCCATGTGTCGTCTACGGCCACCCTGGGCGAAAGTCTCCTCGTCACCGGATTTGCCTATGACATCAGAGAGACTCCGAGAAACAATCTCGATCACTTTGCCAAGTTCGCGCTCAAAGCCCAGGGCTTAAGACGAACGGGGTCTGCGGCCCTGGACCTGTGTTACGTCGCAGTCGGACGCTTCGACGGATTCTGGGAAGTGCGCCTCAATCCATGGGATATGGCCGCCGGATCTGTCATTGTTCGGGAGGCCAGAGGGCAACTTACGGATTTTTCCGGGACCAATCTCTCCATCTACGGGCAAGAATTGGTTGCGAGCAACGGTCATATCCATCAGGCCATGCTCACAGTCTTACATGAAGAACCAGCCCGGTCGACTCCTCCTGGGTGAATGACCTTGTCGCGGCCTCCCCTCTCTGTCGATCACTTAATAGATAATCAACGTGCAGATGCGGTATGCTGTGGAAGTATCTGGAGGTTTCACATGGCACATACACCCTCGCCCCCAGGCCAAACAGGTGGTACCTCTTCTGGTGAATGCACCAGCGACCCGGCTACGCGGGAAGTCGAGTTGCTCCGCGTCCTCGTCAGCAGAACGGGAACTCAGGTCGAGGCTCAATGGGCAATCCACCACCAACTGAAACACCACCTGCTACCGGACGAATGGAACGAGGTTACGGATCTTATGGCCAAAGCCACCGACATCGTCGGCCGCCGGTTTTCCGAAGTACTCTCAAAAGCCGAGTCGGCCTCCTCTGGCCATGCCTGACCCGTCCCCCGGGACCCCTCATTCTTCGCGCCAGCCTTTAACTATCGTCAGAATCCACACAGGAGGCAGGTATGGACTCGTATTACCATTCGCATGATCTCGGCAAGTTCACCGATATGGGGAAGGGAAACAAGGAACTATGGGACAAATTCATCGGGTACTACAATGCGGTGTTCTCGGAGGGCGCGCTGTCCGAACGGGAAAAGGCCTTGATCGCGTTAGCTGTGGCCCACACCGTTCAATGCCCCTACTGCATCGATGCCTACACGCAAGCATCCCTCGAAAAGGGGTCGAACATCGAGGAAATGACCGAAGCGGTCCATGTCGCCTGTGCTATCCGTGGAGGAGCCTCGCTGGTACACGGTATACAGATGCGAAACGTGGCGGACAAACTTTCGATGTAACGGTATCCGCTACAAATACTGGTTTTCAGGGAGAGCCAGGGTGAAGTACTTGCCTCGTTCTTCGTAGAGAATTCGTTTGCTGGCGAGGTCGTTCAATATCGAGACCAATGCCGACTCGCTACCATCCATGCGTTCAGCTACTGCAGCATGGATTTGTTCTATACTCTTTCCTGCCTCGTTACAGATCTCGATAACCGAAGCAGCCAGACCGTCGTATCGCTGCCGTGTGGGTGCTTGAGGGTTCCGCCCGTCATACACCGTTACATAGCGTGGGGCCTTCGAGTAAAACAGAAACGGGCGGTCGTTCGACTGGTACATCTGCTTCCAATGTTCAACCGCCTTGATCAAATCCTGATAAACATGCGGGTCCACTAGCCACTGGTCGAGCTCATATTCGAAGTCGTATGCGATCTTTTTCACATCCACTTGCCGAGTATCGTACACATACTCATAGGCCATGTCGGGACCAGTGATGCGTAGACCATAGTCGCGCGGTCTGGTGAAATAAGGGCTGAACCGCTCCAGCCAGAACCGGCCAGCCGATTCTGGCGGCTGCAGATGTAGCAGCGAGGGGATGAGGTCGATCTGCCGCAGATAGTCGTCGTTTGTCTCGCCAGGAAACCCCAACAGCATATTCCATGACACGGCAACCCAGTAGTAGGCGCTCCATTTGAGGCAGACGAGGTTCTGCATCGGTGTCACACCCTTGTCCATCGCCTTCAGCTGATTCAGGCTCAGGCTTTCCAGCCCCGGCTGCATGCACCTGACACCACCGACAGCCAACGTCCGGATCTGGCTCTTGCGCAGGTTGCTCTTCGTTTCAATGAACACGTCCAAGTCACAATGGTCCGAGGCGAACTTCCCGAACAGCTCGTCCACATATTTCATGTCAATGATATTATCCACCAGCCGAAACCTCGCCGTGTCATAACGTTGGGACAGAAACGCTATTTCTTTCGCGGCTTGCTCAGATGACTTGGACCGAAACGCCATGCTCTGCGCATTGAGCCCGCAAAACGTGCAATGATGTTTCTCTCCCCACCAACAGCCTCGTGACGCCTCGTACAACAGGATCCGGTCAAGCCCCTGTGCGGCCTGCCCCAACTCCGCGAGCAGATGGTAGTAGTCGTCGTAGTCAGGCGGCCCGGCTTTCGAGAAATCGGAGAAGAGTGCGCGGTTTGGCGTGAACAGGATGTCAGAGCCCTGGCGTGCCGTCACGCCGGGTGGTAGCGTGCTGGGCTTCTCATCGAGCACATAACGGACCAACCGTGGGAAGACCTCTTCGCCCTCCCCCACCACCACATGATCAATAAAAGGGAAGGCACGGAAATACTCCAGCCCCATCTCGCTGTCATAATTGGCCCCGCCAAATACAATCTTCACGTGCGGATAGAGATCCTTGATCAGCTTCGCCATGGTGAGGCTGGCGACGTTCTGGTCGAAGGTGGACGTAAATCCGACCAGTGTGTACCGACCCCAATCGACAGCAGTGAGCATGTGCGTGAGGAACTGCGGCGCGATGCGTGTGGCCATCTCTTCGAAATAGCCGATCGGCCGGCCGCTCTGCTCCGCAATTTGTTCGAACACCGGCTTGAACACGCGCGGATACTCGGCTCGCTTCGGGTTGTCTCGGAACAGCAAGAATGAGAACAGCCACTCGCCAAAGAGCGCCCGTTTTTCGCAGATGAGTTCGTGCAGTGGCACTCCGATGAGGTGGGCGAACCGAACGTTCAAATGGTGGCAATCGACCGGGATGCCTTGCGATTTGAGCAGCGCCGAGAGTGTGCCGAGCTGGATCGAAGGATACTTCGAGTAGCTGAACGGCATGTTGACGAGCGCGACGCGTGCCTCGCCGCTCATCTGTTCCCTCCCGATTTCATGAAGAGCATCGGCCGGTCGACGATCAGCCTGCGGAAGCCCGGAAGGGTCCAAATTCCCGGTCGGCTTTTGCCGCGAGATAAAAGTCGCTTTCTGTGAGGCCGCTGATCTTATGTGTCCAGATCTCGACCTTGCACTTGCCCCAAGCCAAATACAGATCAGGATGGTGGCCTTCGGCTTCCGCGATCGCGCTTACCTTGTTTACAAAGGCCAGGGCCTGGGCAAAGTCCTTGAAGGTGTAGAGCCGCTCCAGATGGCCCTGTGCGTTCAACGACCAGCCCCGATCCAATTCCCTTAAAAGCGCGTGAGTACGATCCGCCGGCAAAGGGGGCACCCCGCCACGACAGGGAACGCATGTATTATCGGCCAAGCCCATGAGATATCTCCTTCTCTAGTGCACAGAGGCAACATTCTAAATGGACGACTGCAGGAGAAACAAGGCAGCGAACTACTACTCAGACTCGTCAGGCACTCCACCCGACTTGGCCAGATCGTCCAGCTTGATCGTGTCCGGATTGAACTTCTGCGCTGCCTGCAGCATGCGATCAAGGGCGTCATCGAACGACAGAGGGGTGGCGTCTTTGGGGCGAAATCGGAGGGGATTCACCCGGGCGACGACGAAACTCTTGAGATATGGACTGGTCAGGCCATTGGCCTTCAGCACCTCGACTTGCCGGACGATTGCGTCATCCAGCTCCAAGAGAGTCTTAGCCCGCTGCTGCCGAATAGCTATCGCATCAGGGAACGGCTGTGCGAGAAACCCCTCCACTCGTTTCAAGACCGGATGGTACGCCCCGCCGCTGAACCGTGGCCGCGCTTCATAACACAAACCCAGCGTGATGAACGCCGGTTCCTCGAACTCCAACGCGTAGGTCTCTTCGTTCCCCGCATCGAGCCGCGCCAATTCCCGATACATGCGAATGACTTCCAGCGCTTTCTCTCGCAGGTTGTGCGCTTTTTCCGTATTGAGCGCGAGGATCTGATAGGCTGCGGCTGCCTCCGGCACGACGATCGACACAATGCTCCTTGCCCCCAACGTCTTCATCGCCGACAGGCGGTGGTGCCCATTTGGAGTCCAATACCGAGCCGTATGATCCGGCTTCGGCAGCCGGACGGCAATAATGGGGTCGAGAAACCGGCCGATCTTGCCGATCACTGTCTCCAGTCTTCGCACATGCGTGTCGGACAAGTTCCGTTGATAGGGTGTCGGCTCGACCAGTTCGATCGGCAACGCCGCCAGCACCAGCCAGCGTCCGCCGTACGGCTCACGATAAACCGTAAGGACCTTGCCCCCGTCGTCTTCGATCGCCCGATGGAGCTCCCCGACATCGCCCGTCGGTGCCGCCGCTTGTAACTCCGTCGCAGCGAGTCCGATCGACGTCCCGGTTGATTTCCTCCGCCGCTTGGCTCCCTTTGGCAGCGACGTTTTCTTGGGAGTTTTCTCCGCCACAGGGTTATGATAGGGCAGTCCTACATCAAAAGAAAGTTTCGGCCAGAACAAGCCATCTCTACAACTATCAGAAGAAATTGAGTGATCGAAGATTGTAGACGCGCGAGGCACGAGAAGCTGCAGGCAGTTTCAGTGGCTCAAATATACCCCGGGCGGCCTTGCACACGGTGGGAGGCCGCCCGGAGGATGGCGCTTATGACGCCGCTGTTCATCATCGGTTGTCACGGCCCGTTCGACCCGTACGATGCCGGAGAGACACGATTTCCAATCGGGGGAGACCTCGTCAATCCCGGGTGCCGGTGGTCCTCATGCTGGTGAGTGACATCCACCTCTTAGGCAACTGTAGGCTGGTAAGCCTCACGTGCCGAGACGGCACAGCCATTGGAGCACGATCAGCATGACCGACGAGAAACCCGCCCTTGCATCGGCGGGCCTGACGGACCAGGTGGCGTCGAGTCTTCCATCTCAACCCTCCTTTCCGCGTAAAGTCAACGAGAGACCTGGATAACAGCCGCGCGGTCTGTCCGATCTCCCGCTCTTCTGGACATATGGGGCCGCACTTGTTTTCCTACGCCCATTAGAAATAGGTGTCAACTGGTTCGCGTGGGTTTTTCTGAGCGCCATAACGCATAACACATGCCAACCAACACCATGTCTTCAAGTGGCGAATACCAGCGCAAGGGTTGAGGGAAGAAGACGCCATAGCAGCCACAGTTGGGGAGGTCGATCCCGCGAAACAGGGTGACGACCAGCCCCGCAGCATACAACCCGTATAGGATCAATGCGAGAGAGGCACCAGCCTGAATCCACCATCCGGCGAGTATCCACACACCCAGCACCCATTCGAGACCGGTGAGGCCAAATGCGATCGGCCAGAGCATATGATCGGGAAAGAGCTGGTAGGTGGCCAGTACCTCGACAAAACCCCGAAGATCCAGCGATTTCCCAAGGGCAGAAGCTAGACATACCACCCCAATGACGATGCGAGCGCCCATCTTACAAATGCGCTCAGTGTCCACTGCTTTAAACGATCTTCAACTTGGCGAAGTCGACACCCTCCGGAGCCGGAGGCGTTTTGAGCTTCATACTTTTCAAGGCATCGACCATGCGATCTGCCACGATGAGATTGCGGTACCACTTTCGATTGGCCGGAACAATATACCAAGGCGCTCGCTCGGTGCTCGTGGCCGAAATCACGTCTTCGAAAGCCTTCTGATAGTCATCCCACAGATTACGCTCCTCAAGATCGCCGGAATTCCATTTCCAGCGCTTTTCCGGATCGGCGATGCGGGCCTCCAATCGAAGTTTCTGCTCATCCTTCGATATGTGGAGAAAAATCTTGAGAATGGCGGTGCCGCTTTCGCTCAGAAGCTCCTCGAATTCTTTGATCTGCTCGAACCGCCGCTTCGCGACTTTGTCGGATACCCATCCGTGCACACGCGTAATCAGAACATCCTCATAGTGTGATCGGTTGAAGATACCGATATATCCTTTCGCGGGAACCTCCCGGTGAACGCGCCACAGAAAGTCGCGGGCCAACTCATCTTTGGAGGGAGCCTTGAAGGCCACAACCTTGCAGCCTTGGGGATTGAGGCCTGACATCACGCTCTTGATCGTCCCATCCTTCCCGCTCGTATCCATACCCTGCAGCACGACGAGAAGCGATCGTGTTGCGTTCGCATACAGACGCTCTTGAAGTCCGGCTAGCTCGGCAATGAGCGCGGCCGTTTCCGCCTTCGCCTGCTCTTTGCCTTGTTCGCTTTTCTTGTAGTCGCCGGTGTCATCTGGATCGTATTGCTTCAGCAACAGCTCCCTGCCCGGCTTCACTGAATATCCTTTCACGCTTCCCCCTTAAGAGCTCGCAGGGCAGGCTCCGCCACCGAGGCGTGAGCATCACCTCAGGACGTTCTCCATGCCGACGCGATTCGCCATCGCATGACGCGCGCGTGGATTCCTACGGTTGCTTTGGAACATCCTGCGCACAACGAAAGCCGACATTCGGGTCTTGCTCATTGGGATCGCCCTTGGTTCGAAACGAGGATCGCAGTCGGTAGGGACTGTTGATATAGGAGCCGCCGCGTTGCACCTTGGCCGTGCCTTCTACAGGTCCACGCGGGTTCATCGCAGGACTCCCGGCAAAATTCAAATAGTAATCTTCGCCATACCAATCCATCACCCACTCGTACAGATTCCCCGCCAAATCATATGCACCATAGGGACTTTGCCCCTTATCACGATCGCCGATGATCGCAATGGTCTCTTCGCCGCCTTCTTTTAATCCATAGACCGCATGAACCGGCGTCGGTAGATCGTTGCCCCAGGGATAGACCCGCCCATCGGTTCCGCGCGCAGCCTTTTCCCATTCCGCTTCGGTTGGAAGCCGCTTGCCGGCCCACAAGCAATACCCCATCGCGTCCATCCAACTGACCCAACGCACGGGCCGATCGGCATGCACCACGGGCGTGTCCTTGTCTGCAAAACCCCAAGGCGGCTCACTCTGAATTGCCTCAACGAACTTGGCGAATCGCCCGTTTGTCACTTCAAACTTATCGATGTAGAAGGCATTCAGTACGACATGATGCACGGGGAATTCGTCTTCATCCCCCTTATCACTTCCCATTGTAAACTCACCGGCAGGCACCAGGACCATCGGCGCTCCATCCTTTCCCACAATCTCGTGAGGAAATGGAGCCGGATGGTGAGCCCCACTCCCGTTTCCCGAAGGCTTGAGCTTGTCGACCGATTTGGACTCTCCCTCAGGCGCGCGTGATTTATGTGGAGCCGTGAGCGAATCGGACTTGGTCATTCTTGCCGACGGCGTCGGCGCAGGCCCTTGTCTGACCAGCCAGCTTTCCCGTGCCAGAGCGAGATACGGATACATCGACACAAGGCACGCGATGATGAGAACGGTGAGAATGGCTTGCCGAACATGCCTGTTCATTCCCGACAGTCTCCCGCTGAGAAGGACAACCGAACCAACCCCGTCGGTCTTTCAAGGTACCGAAACCCAACGGACAAATCCAGTACGTTCGCGCCAGAACATGTAGGTGCAGATTGTGCGAGCGCAGTTGCGCCGTGACGAGGTCCGGTGTAGCGTACACATCGTATGGAACCACAGGTTGGCTGGATAAACATCGACAGTGCGGTTGTCCTCGACATTCTCAAGTCGCTCATCGTCCTTATCGCCCTTCTGATCACCCGGACCCTGGTGGTGCGGTGGATCTCCAGAAATCCAACGCTCTCGATGGAGGCCAAGCGCCGATGGGTTGTCACCACCAGAAACTGGATCGTGTTTGCGTTTCTCATCGGGCTCGTCAGTATCTGGGCACACGAACTGCAGGCGTTTGCCGTATCATTGGTGGCATTGGCGGCAGCGCTGGTCTTGGCCACCAAGGAACTTATTCTCTGCTGGAGCGGCGCGGCCTTACGAGTCGGCGGAAAGGTCTACACTGTCGGGGACCGGGTGCAAATCGCCGGACATCGCGGCGTGGTCCTCGATCACGACGTCTTCGCGACGAAACTCTTGGAAATCGGACCGGGGCAAACGGCGCACCTCTACACCGGCCGCGTCACCATCTTCCCGAATAGCCTGCTGTTCTCGCATCCCCTGGTCAAAGAGAATCCCGACCAGGAGTATGGCTTATACACACTGGCCGTTCCCATCAAGACCGACAACAATTGGCAACACGCTGAACAGACATTGCTGCACGCCGCCAAGGAAGAATGCGCACCCTTCATGGAAGAAGCGGTCCGCCAGATGAAATTGCTGGAACAAACTAATTTGCTCGAGGCGCCGTCGCCGGAACCGCGCATTACCATCCAACTATTGGAGCCGGGCAAGATGCAGTTGGTGTTGCGCTTCCCTGCCCCTGATCGCGGACGATCCCGCATCGAACAGGCGATCCTGCGCCGGTATCTTACCGAGCAGACTTCGTTCCTCTCAGCCAGGCATGACACGCACGAGCCTGACAAATGAAACGGGGCTCCCCTCTATTCCTGATCGAGGGGAGCCCCGTTAGAAGGATCGCGTAACCCCGCGCCTGCTTACTTCGGGAATGACTTGGGCGCGGACACGTGCTGCCACCCTTCGCCGTTCAGCGTCTGGAGAAACTCCACCAGATCCCGCTTTTCTTGATCCGTCAGCTCCAGCGGGATAATGAGATTGTCCTGGTGCGGATTCTTGACGCCACCCTTGTTGTAGAAATCTACGACTTCTGCAAGAGTTTTGAAGCGCCCGTCGTGCATGTAGGGCGCGCTTCGAGCGATCTCCCGCAAGGTCGGAGTCTTAAAGGCCCCGATCTCTTCCGCATTGCCGGTTACCAGGTAGCGACCGAGATCGACCTTGTTGTCATCCCAGCCGATGCCGAGATTATGAAACTTCTCGTCGGTGAAGTTGAAGCCAGAATGGCACTTGGTGCACCGCGCCTTCTCACGGAAAAGGACGAGGCCCCTCTGAGCAGCTTCTGGAATGGCTCCTGCTTCTCCTCCCTGATCGAACCGGTCTGCCGGACTGTTGCCGGAGAGGACCGTGCGCTGGAAGCTGGCGATGGCCATGCCCACCCGCTCCGTTGTGATGGTATCATCGCCGAAGACTTGCTTGAAGAGTTTCCGGTAGCCTGGCATTTTCATCATCTTCGCATTCATCACATCGTAGTTCGCAAAGCCGTGCTCGATCGGATTGGTAAACGGACCAACCGATTGGGCTTCCAATGTCGGAGCCCGGCCGTCCCAAAATTGAACGCTGCTGAACACCCTGTTGAAAGATGCCGGTGCACTGCGGCCACCCTTCTGGCCTCGGATGCCGGTGGAGACTGGTTTGCCATCCGTAAACGCGAATTTCGCGATATGACAATTCGCGCAGGCTATCGTGTTGTCCTGCGACAGCCGCTTATCAAAAAACAGCAGCCTGCCTAACTCGACCTTTTCCTTCGTCAAAGGATTGTCGGCCGGGATCACGACGGCAGACTCTTCGAGGCCGAAAGGGATCTTGAGCTTATAATTTTCCCCTCGCGTCTCGCCGACCGAAAGCAGCGGCAGGGCCACCGCAACACACACCCCTAACATCCCGATCCGTCTTACACGCCCAACCTTCCTGTATTCTCTCATCACATCCCCCTTTCGGCATTCGTATGTATATGATGTCCTGACCGCCTCTTTATCCTGCCGCACTTACTAGGTCTGACAGGATATGACGCCCTCCTAACCGAAACCCGCTACTCCAGTAAACTGCGGAGCATCCACGCCGTCTTCTCATGTACCTGCATACGTTGAGTGAGAAGATCGATCGTCACCTGATCGGAAGCCTTTTCGGCCGTCGAAAATACATTCCGTGCGGTTCGCACCAACGATTCCTGTCCATCGACCAGTTGGCGAATCATGTCTTCTGCTCGAGGCACACCCGAGGCTTCTGCAATGGACGACAGCTTCGAAAACTCGGCATAGCTCCCCGGCGCCGGATGTCCCAGGGCCCGAATGCGCTCCGCTAGCAAATCCACGGCGAGCGCCAGCTCGTTGTATTGCTGCTCAAACATAAGATGAAGCGTCTGGAACATCGGTCCCGTGACATTCCAATGGAAGTTATGCGTCTTGAGATAGAGCGTATAGGTATCGGCCAGCACCTTCGCCAACCCCTCGGCGATTGCTTTCCGCTGTGCCGGTTCGATTCCGAGATCGATCTGCAGACCGTTCCCGCCCCCTGTTTTTCCCGTACTTCCTGCTTTTCCCATGGTTTCCTTCCTTCGGCAAAGCCCCGTTTCCTAGCTTGCCGATCTTCTCATATCATGACTCCTACCATTGACTCAATCGGCAGGTAATCTCGAAGTTGTTCCTCCCTGGAAAGGCCACTACTATCTTTTGTGGGCAACGCGATCGTATTGGCGCCGGCACTCCCGACACGCAACACTCATAACATCCTCCATATTGTTAGAGACATGCCGCGAATCTCCGCGCGCTTCATTCCAAAGGTAACCGGCCCTTGACTATTAGTCCAATTAATATTATATGCCTCAATCATAAGTACATCTTATTGCCTGAGAGGCAGGACATGACTCTGACGGAACTGCAATACATCGTCGCAGCGGCTCAAGAACGTCACTTCGGCCGTGCGGCCGAGCGAGTCTTTGTCACACAACCGGCCCTGAGTCTTGCGATCAAGAAGCTGGAGGAAGAGTTGGGCTTGACAATTTTTGATCGGCGCCAAAACCGGATCGAACTGACGGCGATCGGGAAGCAGATCGTCCATCAGGCTCAGCGCGTGCTGGAAGAAGCGGAACAAATTAAGTTCCTCGCGACTCAAGGCAAAGATCATTTGAACGGCCCTTTGCGGCTCGGTGTCATCGCGACCGTCGGGCCCTATATCTTGCCGGACCTGGTTCCGCAGTTGAGCGCACGCGCACCCAAAATGCCGCTGGAGCTGGAAGAAAACCTGACACTTAATTTGACCGGCATGCTGAAAAACGGCAAACTGGACGTGATCATGATCGCTCTGCCCTTCGACGAGCCGGCAATCATCACCCAGGCCCTGTACGACGAACCGTTCAAAGTGCTGGTTCCGACCGGGCATCCCTGGCAGAAAAAGAAACTGATCGATTCACGGCAATTGGGATCAGAAAAGGTGCTCCTGCCGCACGCAGGCCACTGTTTTCGGCAACAGGTTCTGGACGCCTGTCCCGAACTCAGCCGATCGGACGCCGAAGGCTGGCAAGGCAATTCTCTGGAGACGATCAGGCAGATGGTCGCTTCAGGTCTGGGCATCACCGTGATGCCTTCCAGCGCCCTCACGCCGAAATACGACAGCGCTCGGTTGGTCGCCATTAGCCTGGCGAAACCAGTGCCCGGTCGTCGAATTGGACTCGCCTGGCGGCGCGGCTTCACACGGCCCCGCGTCATCGACACCATTCGCGATGCCGTCCACGCGCTCAAGATACCCGGCTTGACGATGGTGACGCACTGAGGCACGCCCGCTTGTTGCCCTCTCCCGCTTTTGCTAGGATGCGCTCGCCTAACCTCACATGAAAATCGCTACGTTCAACGTCAACTCGCTCCGCAAACGCCTCCCCATCGTGCTGGAGTGGCTCGACCGCCAGAAGCCCGATGTCCTCTGCCTCCAAGAAACGAAAGTGCAAGATAGTGAGTTTCCGCTACTGGCCTTGACACCGTCCGGCTATGAAATCACCTACCGCGGCATGAAGTCGTACAACGGGGTGGCCATTCTCAGTCGCAAAAAACCCGAGGCGGTGTTTTATGGATTCGACGACGGAGGAGAACCGGAGGACGCCCGCTTGCTCAGAGTCGTGATCGACGGCATTCCCATCGTGAATACCTACGTGCCGCAGGGCTTTGAGATCGACTCGCCGAAGTACGCCTACAAATTGGAATGGTACGACCGGTTGCGGAAATATTTCGACAAGCACCTTGTACCACAAGCGCCAGCGATTTGGTGCGGAGACATGAACGTAGCGCCTCGGCCAATGGACGTGCACAGCCCGGAAAAACACCTGAACCACGTCTGCTACCATGAAGCGGCCCGTAAGGCGTATGAACAGACGCTTGCGTGGGGATTCCAAGACGTATTTGTGAAATTGTATCCGACACGGCAACAATACACGTTCTGGGACTATCGGGCGCCGGGTTCGCTGGAGGCCAACAAAGGATGGAGGATCGACCACATTCTCTCGACAAGGCCGCTGGCGGAGAAATGTGTGCGGGCTGATGTGGACGTCGGGCCGCGGCGAGCAAAAGACCCCTCAGATCATACCTTTCTCTGGGCGGAGTTTTCGATCTGACCACGCACGCGACGCCCACTCCCCGCCCCATCCGATCACACGCCTAACCATGCCCGTGATCGGACGGAACCGACACAACGCATATGCCTTACGCAGCTTGGAGCACCGCAGCTTTTTCCCGAAGATGATTGAGGCGATTCTTCAACAGCAACGGATCGAGGATCAGTCCGCAATTGATGCATCGATGAATGATCGTGCCGGGCGACAGTTCCGGTTGCCGCTCTTCGATCATAAGGCCTCTGCACTTTTGACAGGTCATGGATTACCTCCTGCTCCCATGGCTCATGCTATTGAATCCCCTTGAACATGGAGGGCACGGTAACATCGTGAGATTAAACCCGTGTTAACAGGCAGTTAAAAGTGTCTAATGTGGAGGCATCCGGTGCCTGCGATGTCGCTGTCGTCGGTGCTGGCGCGGCAGGGCTGACCGCCTCGATTGTCGCGGGAGAACGTGCTGGGGGTAAGACGGGACGCAGCATCGTGCTGCTGGACGGCGCGAACCGCATCGGCGCGAAGATCCTCGTCTCGGGCGGCGGGCGCTGCAACGTCACACATGACGCCGTCACGCCGAGCGACTACTTCGGGAATCGCCGCATTATCAAAAACGTGCTGGCTGCATTCTCCGCAGCAGACACCGTCGAGTGGTTCGCCTCGATGGGCGTCACGCTCAAACGCGAAGACACCGGCAAACTGTTTCCCGTCACCGACACAGCCAGAACAGTGCTCACCGCACTGGTGACGCGAGCCCGCACGCTAGGCATCACCATCCGGACCGGCCATCGCGTGTCAGGTCTGGAGAAGTCCGTGAGCGCTGGCTTCGTCCTCCGGCACAGCCATGGCTCTCTCAACGCGAAGAACGTTATCCTGGCGACCGGCGGCCGGTCGATTCCAAGATCCGGAAGCGATGGATTCGGATACAGCCTGGCCCGTCGGCTTGGCCATTCTGTCACGACCACCGTTCCAGCGCTCGTGCCGCTGGTGCTCGATGCCCAAATGTTTCACCAATCGCTCTCCGGCCTCTCGCAGGAGATCACGATGACGACGACCGTCAATGGACACACCGCTGATACGCGGAGCGGCAGTTTGCTCTGGACACACTTCGGGATTAGCGGTCCCGTCGTCATGGATGCCAGCCGGTTCTGGACTCTCGCTCGTGAGCGAGGAGAGGACGCCTTCGTCCACGCGAACTTCCTGCCTGGCCAGACACCAGAGCAGGTGCGTGCGTGGTTCGTGCATGAGGCTTCCCATCGCCCACGCCGATCGCTTGTCAACACGTTGGCCTTGCGTGTCCCCGAACGGTTTGCCGAAGTACTCTGCCGGCACGCCGGATGCTCCCCGCAACAGGCCGTCGCACAAGTCTGCCGAGCCGACCGAGAACGGCTGATTGCCGCGCTCACAAAATTGGCGCTGCCCATCGAACGAGAGCGCGGCTGGAACTACGCGGAAGTGACGGCCGGCGGCGTGCCGCTGGAAGAGATCGACTACCGGACGATGGAGTCGAAGCTTGTGCCCGGCTTGTATCTCGTCGGCGAGATCCTCGATTGTGACGGGCGCATCGGCGGCTTCAACTTCCAATGGGCCTGGACCACGGGCTTCTTGGCGGGGAGAGCCGCTGCCGGCCTCGGACCTCGAAGAGGGCACCATGTGGCCTGACGTGCGATCCGCCATCTTTCAATCATAGCCCCAATCCGTTACACAATCGTAATCAAACCGTAACATGCGGCAGGTATTATGTTGGCGGAATGAGTGTCCAATCAGCCGGTCTTGATGCGCCACACCGGTTTCATGGTGGGAACATGTCGGGTCGAACTCTCACGAAAATCCTGATCGTCGAAGATGAGCCGGAGATCGCGCAGTTGGTGAACCTCTACATGGGGAAAGAGGGATTTCGTACCAGCGTTGCGAAGTCGGGGGGCGAGGCCCTGAAACTCTTGAAATCCGAGCGTCCAGACCTTGTGATTCTCGACCTGATGCTCCCGGAAATTGACGGCATTGAGGTCTGCAAGAGGATTCGAAACGCCCCGGACACCGCATTACTCCCCATTATCATGCTGACCGCGAAGGCAGAAGAGTCGGACACCATTGTCGGGTTGGAGCTCGGCGCCGACGACTATGTCACAAAGCCATTCAGTCCCAAAGCGCTGGTTGCTCGGGTGAAAGCCCTCTTCCGCCGACTCGACCGGGAGACCAGTGACCAACGATTATCCTTCAGCTTTGGCCCGCTTGCCATGGACCTGTCCCGACACGAAGTGACGGTGAATGGCAAGGAAGTGTCGCTCACCGCCAAGGAGTTCGGCCTACTCGAATACTTGTTGCGTCATCAGGGGCGCGTCTTAACCCGCGATGTGCTGCTCAACACTGTGTGGGGATACGACTACTATGGTACGACGCGAACCGTGGATGTGCACATCCGCCGGCTGAAGCTGAAGATACCGCTGCTCAATGACGCCATCATTTCGATCAAATCGCTGGGGTATAAGCTCTCGGATCAGGCCCCGGCCCTTAGTTAAGGGGGCCTTCGTGTCCGCCCGTGAAGCCATGACGCGCCTCCTGCAGTGGTGTCTGGCTCTTTCGAGCTGCCTCCTTTCTCTGCTTCCGGCATGCAGTCACCAGCCCAGGCTCGAAGCGTTTGAGAACAGCATCGGCCAGATCGCACAGGACGACTTGATTCGCCGGTTCGGCTATCCCCAGCGGCTCAAGAAACTTCCCCTTGGGAACGAAGTGTGGGACTACGAATTTCTGGCAGGAAACTCCCGCTGCGTCGGGTACCGTGTCTACTTCGACGAGGAGCAGCGCTCACAGCGCTGGGAACGAACGGCCTGCCGATAACCACGCGCCGGACAACCGACGTTTACGGCAATCGGCTCTCTGTCTTCAGCCACTGTCTGATCTTTTCGGCGATTTCGTCGCGCACGCGACGGAAGACCGTTGCGCGATCTTCATCAGATCCCTCTGCGTCGGCCGGATCGTCAAAACTCCAGTGAAGCGTCGCAGTTCCTCCGCGAATCACCGGACAGGTGTCTTTCGCCCGATCGCATACGGTGACGACATACTCCGGCTGCGGCAGGAGCACGTCGTTCACGTGTTTCGATCGCTGCCGGGAGATGTCGATGCCCGCCTCGGCCATTGCCTGAACCGCCCCTGGATTGAGACCCACAGGGTGCGTTCCGGCGCTCAGTGCCTCAAATCGGCTTCCGGCTAGATGTCGCAGCCAACCCTCCGCCATCTGGCTGCGGCAGGAATTCCCAGTGCAGAGGAACAGCACGGCCGGCTTCATACCTGCGACCCCTCCGGGAACCAACCGCGCGTCCGGTTGCAGACCGCACAGACAGACAGCATGACGGGAACTTCTACAAGTACCCCCACCACCGTGGCCAGGGCCGCGCCGGAATCCGGGCCGAACAAGGCGATTGCCGTTGCCACCGCCAGCTCAAAAAAGTTGCTCGCGCCGATGAGCGCACCGGGCGCGGCCACCGAATGCGGCACCTTCCACCATTTCATCCATCCGTAGGCCAGTGAGGCGTTGAAATACACCTGGATGAGGATCGGAACGGCCAGGAGCGCCACATGCCAGGTTTTGCCCGTGATATTGTGGGCCTGAAAAGCGAAGATCAGCACCAGTGTCGCCAGCAAGGCCAGAATCGTCGCGGGTACAAAGCGGGACATGAGGGAGGTCTCGAACCAGGTCCGGCCATGCTGTGCGATGAACCAGTGCCGGAGCACCACGCCCAGGAGCAGCGGGACGACGATGAAGGCGACGACTGAATACAGCAGGACGGCGAAGGGCACCGTCAGCGCCGACGCGCCGGCAACCAGGAATCCCACGATCGGAGCAAAGAGAACCAGCATGATCAGATCGTTCACCGTGACCTGGACCAGCGTATAGCCCGGATCGCCGTCCGTAAGATAGCTCCAGACGAAAACCATGGCGGTGCAGGGAGCCGCAGCCAGAATGATCAAGCCCGCGATGTACTGGTCTGCCTCAGCCGGAGATATCCAGGCGGAAAACACCACACGGAAGAACAGCCAGGCCAACAACGCCATCGAGAAGGGCTTGACCACCCAGTTCACAAAAAGGGTGACCAGTAATCCTCGCGGCCGGCGTCCTGCGTTACGGAGCGATGTGAAGTCGACTTTCATCATCATGGGCGTGATCATGAGCCAGATGAGGACCGCGATGGGGAAATTCACGTGGCTGCCTTCGCCGAACTCCAGACCTTGTAATTCCCGGACCATATCCGGTGCCGCCCGTCCTAAGAGCACCCCTGCGATCATACAGAGAGCCACCCACAACGTGAGATACCGTTCGAACAGATTGAGCCGTTTTGCAGGAGACTGCGCCTCATGCGCTTGCGCTATGACATTGTCCATCGATTTTGTCCTTTGCCTACTGTCCACCCATTTGGTGAACCGCTTTACCGACAGTCCCTTTTCACCCACTACCCATCAACATACGTTGATTGATACGAGCAAAAAAACACTCCGATCAACAGCGATGCCCCGGCATATTCCCCGAAGGCGATTCCGTGAGCCATGCGACGAGATCTTCCACCTCACGTAAGGCGTCACGGTTCAGCGAATAGTAGATCCACCGGCCCTCAGGGCGATCCGTCACGAGACCGGCATCCTTCAAGACCCGCAAGTGAAATGACAATCTGGATTGGCCGGTCTTGAACACATCCGTCAACTCGCAGACGCACTGCTCTCCTTCTCGTAATCGCTCCAGAATGCGGAGCCGTGTTTCATCCGAAAGCGCATGGAAGAGACGGACTGTTTTCCCCCGGCTTCTCGATGCCAGCGTTGTCACCCTGTCTTTATACATCAATGATTATTGATTGATCAAGCCCGTGTCTGCATTCCCTCCATCCAAACTTGAGACGTCTGTTACAGAGAATTGAGCACATCCTGACAAAGAGAGGCACTCAACTTCGCTACAGTTCCGCCATGGAAACATAGAGAAAGGAGCGACCATGTCGATCACTGCGCAATCCCGGCAGCCTCGTCGCAGTCCTCTCCTACAAGATTCCGGCCGGACCTGCAGAGAGCCGGCGACGACGGTACAGCGGGTCCAACTCCGGACAGAATTAACGAGGCAACGGGCCATACTACTGGCCAATACCCACCTCTCGTTGCTCACCGACGAGGAGCCTGAAATGCACCCGGACCCCATCGACCAAGCCTCCACGGAATTCGGGCAGGAGCTTGCCATTCAGGTCAGAGTCCGGGCCTTTGACAAGCTGCGCCACATCGAACAGGCCTTGCGCCTGATGCAGACCAACGACTACGGCCGGTGCCGCCAGTGCCACAGGGAAATTCCTTTCGGGCGTCTTTCGGTCAAGCCGGACGCGCTCTTTTGTGTCCCCTGCCTCACGCTGATCGAGCAAGGGGCCGCAAGGAACTGATGCCATGCCCGGCACCCTTTGCTTATCCCGCCCTTCGGAGACCAGCTGCCCCCCTTCAGCACCTGGCTCCCCCGCGCTTGTTCCTTCCTGCCAGGAGAAGGAACAAGCCCCGGGCGAAACACCCCCCGGCGCCATTCACATCAACAGGAGGTCGACCATGCAATGCGTCCGTTGTGCAGGGATGACTGTTCCAGAGATCATCAGTGAGGGAGGGCTCAGGAGAGTGGCGTGGCGCTGTATTCACTGCGGCGATATTCTCGATCGAATCATCGCCCACAATCGGCTGCGCCGCCGGCATGCCCAGCCAAGGCGACCCAGGACGCCCGTCTATGGGAACAACCGGCTGAAGGGCATTGACCTGCTCTTGTCCCAAGATCGATCGAAAGCTTCCTGGAAGTAGGCTCCGCTGAGCCGCTTCAGATCTTCCTCGCCTCCGCGCACCTGCAACCAGAATGCGCCTCCGTCCGGCTCGACGACAAACATGAACGTGAGCCGGGGAGAATGCCGGCCTTCGAACAACAGATATTCCGCGATGCGTTTCGACAGCAGGGTCGAACGTTTGAACCTGAACGCGAAGCCGTCCTCAATGGCCTGCACTTCCGCCACATGCTTGAAAAGGCCGGTGACCAGAATCTGCAGGCGCAGCTCGAGGGCGGGATCGGCCAAAGGTGTGACGAACGGCTGCGTCCGGTGAGGTTCCATGTCTGTCATGCGTGCGCGCCTGCGTGGCAGGCGCGCACGCCATTGCAGATGTTCCCTTCGCTGTCTAGCTTCCGATTATCCCGCCATCATCCTTCGTGATGACGATCAAAGCCGACCGCGGGCGCCCGCCATCGGGGCCATCAGGCCAGGAACTGAATTGCTTCGGATTCAGCGGGTCGCCAGGCAAGTCGTCTGGACGTTCTCCAGGATGCTGAATACCGACGAACATCGCCCGCCGATCCGGAGTCATGAACACACCGGTAATTTCGCACTGATTCGGCCCGACGAGGAATCGTCTGGTTTCCCGCGTCTCTGGATGGGCGGCCAGCATCATGTTGTTGCCGAACCCGGCGTAGTTGCCGCTGTTGATGGTATTGGTCGAGATATCGGTCTGGATCCAAATCAATCCGCTGGGATCGACATAGATGCCGTCCGGCGAGCCGTACTTGTCCCCGAAGATCGTGGAACCATGAGCCGGGTTCGCCGGATCGCCGCAGAGCGCGAAGAGATCCCAACCGAAGGTCGGTTCCGTCCAATCCTGGCGATAATACCAGCGGATGATGTGACCATAGTTGTTGATGGCGCGAGGATTGGCCGCGTCCACCGGCGGACGGGCAGAACCGGAGGCCGTAGACCCGTCGGGATTATTGACCGACGGAGGGCTTGAGCCGCGCCTGTTGTTATTCGTTAACGTCGCGATGGCCGTCAGATTCCGTGGAAACGTGTCGATCCATTCGGGCCGATCCATCATCGTGGCGCCCGCCGCGTCGGCCGCACCACGTGTGTTGATGAGGATATCGTTCAACGACCAACCAGCGAGACGCGGATTGTCAGGCGTCAGCGGCAGCCACTCGCCCACACCGTCCGCATGGAACTTGGCGACGTAGAGAATGCCGTCGTCCAGGGGATTGACCCCCTGCGCGCGCGCCTGTCTCCAGGGCAGATTGGACACATAGCGATAGATGTACTCGTTGCGCTCATCGTCGCCCATGTACACGACGACTTTGCCGTTCCGGGCTTCCTGCACCCACGCGCCTTCATGTTTGAGCCGTCCGAGCGCCGTGCGCTTCACCGGCGTCGAATGGGGGCGGAACGGATCAATCTCGACCACCCAACCGAACCGATTCGGTTCATTGGGCTCCTCGTCCACGCGGAAGCGCTTGTCGGTGGTGTGCCAGAGATACCCGAATCCGGCAGCGGTGATACCATAGCGACGCTCCAGCATCGTCTGCGGACCGTTCTTGCGGAAGTAGCCGTTAAAGTTCTCTTCGCAGGCCAGGTACGTGCCCCAGGGGGTATAGCCCATGGCACAGTTGTTGAGCGTCCCCAGTACGCGTGTCCCTGTCGGATCCTCGCTGGTCACGAACCGGGGATCGCCGGCTGCCGGTCCGCCAATGTTGATCGGGGTCATACCGGTGATGCGACGGGCAAACGGAGAGGGCCGGACCACATCCCATTTCCCGCGCCTGCGGCGCCAGTCCCAAGACAATCCCGTCCGCTTCGTGACTTCAATGATGGACACACCGTGCGCATTGAGCGACTTGTTGGTCTTCTCTTGAGTCCAGTTGTTCACGCCGTCCGGGAACAGCAGGCCGTCATCGGTATATTCATTGTTCTGTACAACAAGACCGCGCTGCGATCCCACGAGGGGAAAATACACAATGCCGTCATTGTGCATGCCCCACTGGCGTGCCTGCTCGGCAGCGGTATTACTCGCATCCTGTTTGAACGCCGGGCCGTTCGACACCGGATCGCCCCAGGCGATCAATACCTCCGCCGTATACCCTTTCGGCACCACAACCTCGTCGGCAGAAGAGACCGGCACACTTTCGAATCCGAGCACCGGTCTTCTGCCCAGCCATCCTTCCGCCGAACCCTCCTCAGCTATTGCAGCGCCCTCCTCAGCAGCCGCGGGGACTGCCTTCAACAGCGCTTCCACACCGCCGAGGGACACAGCCGCAGCCGTCGCGAAGCCGCCGGTCAGGAAGCCGCGTCGAGAGAGACGCGCGTCCAAGACGTCTTGAAAATGTTCATTCCCCGATTCATTACTGACTCCTTCGTCGTCGATGATCGACATGACAATCTCCTTCCCGTCATTGTGAATACCATCACTGGGACACCCATCCATTGCCTGCAAACAGCCACAGCTTCACATCGATCGGTTACACGCCGGTCTGGCATCGCTCAAGAATTCGTAACGATGCAGTCTAATAGGCCGCTGGCTCGTCGATCGACGGAGACAAGATAACGGATGAAGTCCGCCGGGGATGAGACGAAGGACAATCGAGACGCGGGAGAGGGTCATCAACCGGCAAGGCAAGAAGCGAGATCGCCGAACCGGCTACCGGATGATTTCCCGCACGATACCGTACGCATCGTAACGAATGCGCAGGTCACGGTCCGGTCTTTTTCTGAGCGCTGGAGACATCGCTGCGGCGTTTGGCCCGCGGTTAATCGGCTCTATTTTGGTCGCCACCATCCCACGGGGGCCCGCCTGTACTGTAGGAATTTCTAGTGGTGGGATTGAACGGCTCAAATTCATCGGCCGATAGACCACTGTTTCACCTTCCGCTGCAGCCATGACGAGATCCGGCTCGCCATAGGCGTCGATCACTTCTTCCCTCGTTGTGTGACCGACTGCAATCCACTCGGTCTGATGAGGAACAAACGCGCACGCGGAAAGGAAAGCCAGAAATCCCCATAGAAGCCACCGCAACCGAACAACAGGCATGAGCGTCGCGCGCCGCCGCAAGTGGAGCCTCCTTGTCCTGGAGCATGGATCGACCGCAACCGTCTCGGCTCTCAGGGCTCCACCGCCATGTGCCGGATGATCTTGCCTTCCACCATATAGACGACAAGTTCGGCGACGTTCGTCGCGTGATCGGCAATCCGTTCATAATATTTGCCGATAAACGTCAGGCGGGCCGACCGCGTGATGGTTCGAGGATCTTCCAACATGAAAGAGAGGAGTTCTCTAAAGAGTTGTTCCGTCAAGTCATCGACAAAATCATCATCCCGGCACACCTTTCGCGCCAATTCAGCGTCGCGGTTCACGAACGCATCAAGCGACTCCCGCACCATGCCGATCGTCCGTTGCGCCATCGCGGGAATATCGATGTAGGGCTTGAGCTGCGGCTCGTCGTTCAGCTCGATCGTCCGTTCAGCGATGTTCCCAGCGAGATCACTCATCCTCTCCAACTCGCTGGCGATCTTCATGACCGTCGTAATGAATCGCAGGTCCCCGGCTGTCGGATGGTAGAGCGCGAGCAGGTGAAGGCTGTCTTCATCGATTTCGATGTCGAGCTTATCGACCGCCTGGTCGTTCTGAATAACTCGCATTGCTAGCGAAGCATCGCGCGCGGTGAGTGCTTGCAGGGTGTCCCGCAATTGGGACTCGACAAAGCCCCTCATCAGCAAGATCTTTGCCTTAAGATCGTTCAGCTCAGTATCAAGGTGGCGTTCCATCGCTCCTGCTCCAAATGCAAAGGACCATCCTCGAACGCTCAGCCAACCGGTCTTACCCGTTCACACCACCGGCCAGGCCGGAGGATCGAGCTGAGCGCCAGCAGGGCGAGGGTGAGCAGCAAGAAACCAAGTGCCGCCGCAAGGACAAACCCGCCTCGTAGATCGGTAATCATAATGGTTCACCTCCCTTGGCTCGGTCGACCGAACCGGTTTTCACCGCCCATCGGCGACTATGCCTTATAGTCGATGAAACCCAGGCTACGGCGTCCAGATCACAACTTTGTTGGGAGTGAGTTATGAATGTGTAATATCTTGGCTGGCCGGGAATCATTTGAGCAAACGACGCATCCATTTCTCCAGGGAGTTTACCGAACCTTGACGGCTCCTTAATCGAGAATGTCGGTTACTCCTGTATCCTATGCTCCTCAGGTGTTGTCCGCTCGATGGTCTTGGAGGCCTTCATGACAGTCCCGCACCCTGTCGTCCATGTTGACGTTCGTGTTCCGGTCGCCGTCACCGAACAAGCGTTTCTGCAACTCGCCGTGCAAGCAGCGACCAAGAAATTTCGAGAGATGCAGACCCAAGGCTCAGGCTGTGCCGAACCGGTTTTCATTGAGCCGACCGAGCTTTGCCGGCACAGTGAAGGACCCTGAGCCGTCACAGCACACCTGCCCCAGCCCGCGCTTCTGGGTTCCCGCTCATCATACGAGACATCGCGCCTGACGTGCGCCTGGCCTTCCATCAGGAGTCCTGGCGCCCGGCTGAGGTTCATCGGGTTTTGAACCTCATTCAACGGCTCCAGACATCATCTCGACCGAGTGGTCACAGCCCCCGTATGTCCCGACATCCGTAGACTCGTATCCGCTGGCACCGAGCGGCCGGTGTGCCAGTCCCCTCCCTCATCTAATCCCCCTTCCAGGCGTTACGAAATCTTCACCGTGAGCTGATCGTTCAGTAACGACGGGCGATCATATTGCCGTTCCCTTGCAGCATTTGGAGTCGTTCACACATCGCGTGGAAAGGACATTCATCATGAAGACAAAACTGCTGCTCATGGCAGTGAGTCTGCTGGGCTTGACGGGAACTTCGGTCGAAGTAGAGGCGAAGGACTCTCGTTCGATCACGCTGACACAGATCGGTCGCTACAGCGCCGGACCCAGCACCGTCGCAGACGAGCCGCGAGCCGAAATCACCGCGTTTGACCCGGCCTCAAAGCGATTGTTCAGCATCAATCTCAATCTGCGCCAACTCGACATCCTCGATCTAAGTGCGCCGGAGACGCCGGTACCGGTCCAGAGCGTCGCACTCGGCGGTAAGCCCAACAGCGTGGCCGTTCACCATGGCATCGTCGCCGTCGCCGTGGAAGGCGCGCAGAAAACCGATCCCGGCAGCGTCAAGTTCTTCACTGCGAGCGGGACGTTCCTCAAGCAGCTGACCGTCGGAGCGCTGCCCGACATGCTGGTCTTCTCGCCGAACGGCCGGTGGTTATTGGTTGCCAACGAGGGGGAACCCAACAACTACAACCAGGCGAACTCCATCGATCCAGACGGATCGGTCAGCATCATCAACTTGCGAAGCGACATCACATCGCTCGCTCAATCGGATGTGCGGACGGCCTTATTCAATGGCTCGATCCCGCAGGACAACCCCTCCAGTATCCGCATCTTCGGTCCGAATGCGACGATTTCAACAGATCTCGAACCGGAATATATCACCGTATCCCACGACTCGAAGACAGCTTGGGTCACACTGCAAGAAAACAACGCGATGGCTGTTCTAGACATTCCCTCCGCCACATTTACAAAGATCGTCGGGCTCGGATTCAAGGACCATCTCCAGTCCCCCAACAAGCTGGATGCCAGCGACAGAGACGTGCCCGGATCGAGTAATAACGGCATCATCAACATACGGAATTGGCCGGTGCTTGGCATGTATCAGCCCGATAGCATCGCGTCCTACCGGGTCAAGGGGCAGACCTACCTCGTCATGGCCAATGAAGGTGATGCCCGTGATTACACCGGTTTTGCGGAAGAAGCGAGGGTTGGCACGCTTTCGCTCGACACCGCGGCCTTTGCCGCACAGGGATTTCCGGATGTCACGAACGGCACCGACGGCCTGCGTAACAATGATAATCTCGGCCGGCTAACCGTCACCAATACTCTGGGCAATACCGACGGGGATACAGAGTTCGAACGGCTCTACGCGTTCGGTGCCCGCTCCTTCAGCATACGCAAGGCCGACGGCACATTGGTCTACGACAGCGGCGACGACTTGGAACAGCGAACGGCTACGTTAGTTCCGACGATCTTCAACTCCAATGGCGCCGCCGACACCTTCGATACCAGAAGCGACAATAAAGGCCCTGAGCCTGAAGGGCTTGTGCTGGGAAAGATCGCCGGCAGGACCTATGCCTTCATCGGCCTTGAACGGACCGGCGGCATTATGGTCTACGACATCTCCAGACCCGAATCTCCGACATTCGTCACTTACGCCAACACCGCGCCGACCGACTTGGCCCCCGAAGGCCTACTCTTTATCAAGGGAAAGGACAGCCCGAACGGCAAACCGCTTCTGGTGGTATCACACGAAGTCAGCAACACCGTAACCATTTTCCAGATTGAGTGCGATCGGGAGGATGACGGGGACGAGGACGACGAGAGAGCAGAGCCGGCAACCCTCATTAGCTTGGACTACAAGGTACGGGGAGATGGGCTAATCACGCGCGACAAGATGTCACAGCTGGATTGGCTGGATGTCACGCAGACAGTCAATCAGACCTATGATCAAGTCCGTACCGGCCCCTATTATGCTGCAGGCTTTCGTCATGCGACCAAAGCAGAACTACAAACGCTCTTTCTCCATGCCGGCACCCCGGATGATGGCTTCGACCTCACGAATACTTATCCCGCCGAAACGCAAGCACTCGCACAGTTGTTGGGAGTGACACAGCAAAAGGACGGATCGTCAGATTGAACTGAGGCTGCCCAACAGCCCTTTCACGAGACGACGCGACGGCATTCATGAAGACGCGAGCGGTCTGATACGCCTGTTGCTCGCCCTTCATGACCGCGCTGGCCGCCCCTTCCACTCAGGGGCGGCTTCCCCGGATCAGCCCCGGGTTGCCCACGTCCAATTACTCGTTCGACGCTCTCTTTGCAGGCGATTGTTAACGAATACTTTACCAACTCTAAACAGGAACTTGATCGGTTTGATGCAGGGGCCGTCTACACTCTGAACTAGGACGCTAATTGAGGACTCTTCATCGAAGGAGGGACTCATGAGAAAGACGATTCGGAGCTGGGTCGCGAGCCACCGTCAAGAGATGCGTCACTGGGTGTCACACGGCGGGCCGCTCCGGCTAGTCGTGCATATCGCCCGTCTCGTTTCCTGACCGCAGCCTGTCCTGTCCTTGAACCTCAACCGTGACAACGGCAGTACGGAATCATGTCACGGTCCGCACAGGGCAATTCGACTCGCCGCACGTGCCATCGCCGGAACCCACGCGCCACGAAACTTAGAAGGGACAAAGGGGGAGTCATTGTTTGGCACACCACAGCGAGAAACGGCGCTCTTTCTATGCCGTACTGGTTGTTTCTCATTGTCACGGCGCCGAGTGCCGCAAGACCGGTCGCAAACAGGAGAAAGGCAGCGGGTACAGGCACCGGAGCGGCAGTACTCGCCAGTGCCACAGCCGGTGATCCGGAGAGCGAACTCGGTAGAGGGGCCAAGGTTTGACTGGAAATCACTCCTCCGTTAAAGCTGGCCGTTTAAGCGTTCAGGGCCTCCTCTCTTCTCACGACAGCTCTTCATGCGTTCGTGATCCACATTTAACCGCTGCTGCACAGCATATCGACCAATTTGTAACAAGTACGGGCTAATCGTTTGTAGACCGCTCACATTGGAATGATGATGGAAGCGATGAATCATGATGAAGGGAGGTGATTCGGGATGATGATGTTGATCGTCGGCATGCTGGCTGTGAGCGCCGTGCTGGGAGTTTTGTTTCAAGCCATGAATGTAGCAGATGACGAGTAGGGCGGGGGCATTGCTTTATCCGCTCTGACGAAGGAGGGGCTCGGTCGTGGGACGTGAGGATCGCCCACGGCCCAGATCGCGGCCGAGCCCAGAGGGTGATTCGGAAACATCACAGCCTTTCCATCCGCATAGTTCGGGCCATTACCCTCATGCCTGCTGGGTATGGCTTTCCTCCTCCCAGATCGACAGGTCACTGGGTCAAAAGCGGATCGGACAATACGGGTGCATAACGAACTTAACGTCGTGCCCCAGGGTGCAGCGAAGCTCGTCCACGAATGAGTCTCAAACGAACAGGCGGTATCATTTCGTAGCTTGCAGTCGCGGGCAAGTTGATGATTTTACGGTCGAGAAACAATTCTCTAACACCCTGGCAATACCGTGGAGTTAGAATCGTGCGTGACATTACATATATCTATATAAAAAGGAGGTCCTGTATGGTCACAGTCGGGCAATTGATGAAGAGAGAATTGATCTCGGTGGATACCGGCACCTCGGTGGTCGAGGTGGCCAAACTGATGAAAACCTGCAATGCCGAGGGCGTGCTCGTGTTCGAGCGAGGAAGGATCGTCGGAATCGTCACCGAATCGGACATTGTGAAGAAGGTCATCGGCTCCGACCGGAGCCCCTATTTTATCCCCGTGGAAGAGATTATGAGCAGTCCGGTCGTCGGAATCGAAGAACGCCGTCCGCTCACGGAGGCGGCGGATCTCATGAACAAACACCACTCGATTCACCTCGGTGTCACCAAGAACGGAGCAATGGTGGGTATCCTGTCCGTTCGTGACCTGCTTCATCCCGTGTCGGTCGACGAATTTTAAGGTCCTTCCCTCCCTATCCTTTCGCCGGAGCAGTCCTGCCATTGACTCCGGCTGAGAGGGGCCTGCCCAACCAGCCGCAACGTGCGTCTTCACCATCCTGGATTTAGGCTTCACCAACAGCGACTGACTCATATCGTCCGACGTATTGTATTCGCGATGCAGCAGTAGGGCGCAAGAACAATACGGGCTAGTCTCGCAACTTGTAGCCGATGCCACGCACTGTGACGATCATCTTTGGGTGGGCAGGCTGAAGCTCGATCTTCTGGCGGAGTGAATGAATATGGACGTCAAGGGCGTGCTCTTCAAGCGCGTATCCTTCACCCCACACCTTGTTCAGCATCTCCTGGCGAGAAAATAATTGATTGGGTGACTCCAGGAACTGGCGGAGAATCTGAAACTCTTTCGGGGTCAGTTCGACCAACCGTCCATTCACGGTCACCTCATGCCGGTCTAAATCCATGTGGATCTTTCCGACGCGATAGTAGGTGCCCGATTCGGCGCGCGGTTCCCGGCGGCGGAGAATGGCCCGGACTCGCGCCAGGAGTTCCCGTGGACTTTGACTGCAGACAACGAGATCAACGTCCCGGTCGTAGTCCTGGATACATTCCTCTTCGGTGCAGGGAACATGGCCATCTTCCACTGCGACGATGGGAACCCTGCTCATCAACGGCAGACTTCGCAGAGTCGTCGCCGTTCGAGGTTGGCGTCCCATCAGAATCAGCGCGGGCGGCGAAGCCTTTGCCGTAGTGACGGCGTCGTGTTCGGTCGTCACGATCGTGATGTGGTACCCGCTCGTTTCGAATGCCTTTTTCAGCAGCTGCGCAAAGGAACCCGACTGTAGAAAGATAAGAATAGATCCCTTCGCGCCCGCCGATGTTGGGGATGAGGTCGTCATCATAGGTGCGTGATGATAGACCTCGAATGCGAAAATGGTCGTTTGCGCGGTGTAAACTGTGAGTAAACACTCGTGCGCCCCTGATCGCCAGCTCTTTTCGGGTCCTGGAGTTAACACAAAGTTAATGAATCAGTGACCTCGATGAAACGCACGATCCATAGACTTCAGCTCTGAGAATCAGAGCGCTCGACTGAGACCGGAGGTGAGGATCATGCGCTTCTCTCGCATCGTCCTTGTTGTTTACGTTTTCTTATTCGCCCTTGTGGCATCGCTCCCTCCCGCAACGTGGGGACAGGTTCGTCCGCCGTTGGACCCTGAAATTACGTCTTACACCTATCAGGAATCCGCATCCGGCGCGCTGGCCGTCTCAGCGCCCGAAACAATGAAGCCCTTGTTGCGCGCCTGGGCGGATGGTTTGGCGCTGAGACATCCCCGGCTGAAGATCACACTCTTGTCGGATGGAATTGACACGGGGCTCTCAGCGTTGCTGGAACACCGAACAGACATCGCCGTGCTGGCCCGCCGCATGACTGCCCCGGAAATCTCCGAGTTTGTGAAGGAATACGGGTACGAGCCGACCGAGGTTCCGGTGGCCACCGATGCGATGGCGATCTTCGTTCACAAGGACAACCCCGTTACAGGGTTGTCTTTGGAGGAACTGGACGCCATGTTCTGCAGCGAGCGGCGGCGTGGTGTGGGCCATACCATTGACTCCTGGGGTCTGGTCGGCGTCAAGGATGAATGGGTTCACGCTCCTGTTCGCCTATACGGCCGGAACGGGAAATCCGGTGCCGCGCACTTCTTTCGAGACGAGGTGTGCAAAGGCGGCTCGCTGCATCGCCGGCTCACGGACGGCCAGGGATTGGCTTCCGTCGTGCTGGATATCGGCGGCGATCCTGAAGGGATTGGGTTCAGCGCGGTAGGCTACGAGACCTCGGAGGTGAAACCGGTCCCGATCGCCGCGGTGAAAGGCGGTCGTTATGTCGCCCCGTCCGTGCAAACGGCCAGGGATGGTTCCTATCCATTGCGGCGGAACCTGTACTTCTACGTCGCCAAACCTCCGAAAGGGTCACCCGCCCAAGCAACGACGGAGCTCATTCGCTTCGCGTTGAGCCAGCAAGGCCAGCAATTGGCGCTCGATTTCGGATATTTTCCGCTTTCGCCGCCGGAATATGCGCGTGTCGTGTCCAAATGGTCCTCATCTGTGAAAGCGGCTCGGACGAAGCAGTCGAGTCCGATCGAGTCTCCATCAGGTTCGTGATTGTGTTGATGAAGAACCGGTTTCCTGGTGCATAGGCTCTTGCTACTCTCCTACGGACGAACCTGGTGCCTCTCCGGGGTTTTGCTTCTCGGAGGGTGTACGCACGCGGCAATCCCGACTCATACTATTTACGAGACCCCGCACTCCTTTGTCCGTCTCCAGACAGATCCATCCGTTGGGCACGCATCGAGGCACAGCCATCCGGCCGACGTCTCAACCGAACAAATGGCGGCCGTGCTACGAGGGATCATGATTCAAGAGCCACTGACGAGATTGCCGCTCTACGATGACCTCAGCATTCCGCGCCGCCATCAGGCGTTTACCGAGGAGGAGGTGGCATTCCTGGCACCGTTGCTCCACCGAGGCTTGAACAAGGCCACACCCGAAGAAGTCGTCACATTCTACCAATCCAAACTGCTTGCCTTCACGAATCGGGAGGTCACGTCCGGCGGAGTGTATGTAGATGGAGACCGGCTGCACGTCGTACTAAGCAACTATCGATCGGGAACGAATGCCATCGGCGACAGCGGCATGGCCGACAACCAGGATGATCGGCTGACCCCCTTGCGCTCACTGGCCCCACAAAAAGGGACCCTGCATTTTGAGCCGCCGGAGTTCCAGGTCAGGCCGGATGATGGCGGCCTGGCGGTGTTGTTCCACTGGGACAAGCGGGAACTGATCATTCTGTTCAGCCGGCTGCCTGTGACACCGACCGTCCCGCGACCGTCTACTCCCTAGCCCGCTCAAAAATTCCACTGCACCTGGAATCTCAGGAGATTGCCGGTCTGGAGTTGATAGGGAGACAGCGTGCAGGATGGCCGCGCCGGCAGATCGATATTGGCGCAAGAGGCCGGAACAGTCGACGCATCATTAGAAGTCCGTTGGCCCCAGGCGTAGGCGACGGTGAATTCGAACGCTTTGTTGAGCTGATACTCGACGCCGAATTCATATTCCCGCACGGAATTCCGCGGAGCATTCGCTTCGGATTTTCTGCCTCCAAAATACTCCTGATACCGAACGTACGGGACGATGTTCTGGCAAAAACTGTCGCACCGATAGTTGTAGAACAGCTGGATGTATCCGCCGCTCAGACTTCCGCTCGTGATCTCTGTCCGGGCCTGATTGAGTTCCGGGCCACGGCCGATCGTATACTCGCCCTGCAGCCCGAACGGCTGGGGGAAAATCACAAAATGCCACGCCACACGCTCATCGCGATAATTGCCCCCGTTGTGCAGCAGCGGGGCGATCGGCGCGCCGTTTGTTCCCGGAGCGGGGCTGACCGGAACCACCGGTGATGCTCCGACATTGAACTCCCCGGTATACGCATCCATGCCTACTTGGATGATTTGGCCGTTGGGGAACTCATAGGGATACATGGCATGAAAAACTACATGCTTGTTCTTATTTCGATCACGGATATTGTTACCCTGACCGTTATACGCTCCGATCCCCAACATGCCGTAATCGCCCGATCCCTTAAGCCCGCTGTCCACAAGTCGTTTAAATCGTTCCCGCACCGCCGTCGGCGTGTAATACAGATACACGCCCAGATCCCGTTCGATTGGCACCGCGCTGTTCAGCGCGTCATTGCGGTCGAACGCGAGTCGATTCTGACTCGACTGCATGTTCTCGAACCCGTAAGGAACCTTAGAGAGGCCGGCCCGAATGCGCCATTCTTTGTTTTGTGTGAGAAACAGATCAGCATAGAGATCGCGCACGACACCGGCCTGCTCGACGCCGCCGATCAAGCCCTCGAAAGAGGGTTGAAAATAGAAGAACACGCGCTCATGCGGCTGACCGCTGATGATGAGCCGAGCGCGCCGGATGAAAAATTCGTTGTTGCCCGCGATCGAGCGATCACCGGGGTTTCGCAAGAGTTCGTTGTCGATCGCATGGTTGTACCGAAATTGTGTATACCCTCGGATGCTGATCTTCTCATACCACCGCTCTCGCAGAGGAAGGTCGCTGGTGCCTCGGCTTTCCTCCAGCTGCTTCGCCTGCCGCTTTTCCTCATCCGCCTTGAGCTGGATCCACTGTTCAACCGTAATCTGCTTGTTCTCCAGCAACACATCTTCCAGCTTGCCGGCGAACGACTCCGTTCCTCCCAAGACGATCCCGAACGTCGCCACGGCGCAGACCCACCCCCGCAATTCAACTGAAATTCTCATCTGTTCCTCGCGCAAGAGATGTCAGTTCGTAACAGGGGAAGAATATGAAGACGCGATTACGGGCGCGTTACGGCAGAGTCCGGTGTGGGTTAACTCGTAGGGATGGGGAGTTCAAAGTTGCACGTTGTGCGGAAGCCAAAAACCTGAAACATGAAACCGTTGGCCGATGTGCTTCACAAACAACGAGCGACGAAGCGTGGGCTAGAACCATCGCTCCTTGAGCGATTTCATCCATTGCATCGGCAAAAGGAACGTCCCGCGACTATACGATCGCGAACTTGGCTCAACCTTCTCAGCAACCCGGTCGGCGACATCGCGGAATAACGGATCGACCTGATAAATCATACGGTACTGCTCCTGTGCCTGTTGGTTCTGTCCCAAGTGGTCGAGCGTCTGTGCAAGAAGGTAACGGACATTCAACAGATCGGCCGTCTTGGCGCCGTTGACCGC
>DCZO01000019.1:43298-108508 GCA_002331335.1 Nitrospira sp. UBA2082
GCTGTCGACATGAACCGCCGAGCGGGATCCTTTCCTGCCGCTTCGAATTTCTTCAGGGCCTCCACATAGTGTCCGGCTTGTTTGAGATCCAAGCCCGCCTGATACAGCTGAGGATCAAGGTCCTCCCGAAACGATGCACAGTCTGTTCGAGTGTGTGGGGCCTCAGACGCCTGAGGCACAGGGGGAGGAGGTGACTGCGGAACCGGCGCTTCGCGGGCAACCCGCTCCGGATCGAGTTGAATGGTCCTGGGATCGACGATGGACGGCAGAATGCCGCCGGCGGCTCGATCCGACGCCACCTGCAGCACGATCCGAGCAGAAATCCGTTCCGCGCCTTCGCCAAACCCATAGGCCATGGACAAGTCGCACAGTTGATTGATCAGCCGGGGAAATCCTCCGCTGAACTGCGACACCGTGGAACACGCGTATTCCGTAAAGAGATCGGGGTCGCCCCCAGCAACCGCCAATCGATGGCGCACGTAGGCCCGCACGTCGGCCTCGCCGAGCGGCTCCAGGGCATAATCCACGGCGATGCGTTGCGCGAACTGACGCATGTCGTTGCGGGTCAACATGGCACGGAGACTCGGTTGCCCCGCCAACACGATCTGCAGGCCGATCTGGCGACCGTCGTTGAGGTTGGACAGGAGCCGGAGATCCTCCAGCATCTGAAGATTGAGATTCTGAGCCTCATCGACGACCAGCAGAACCTGCCGCCCCGCGGCGAAGGTCTGGTTGAGAAATGACGTGAGGAGGCGGAAATAGCCGACGGTGTCACGTCCGGACGTATCGAGCCCGAACGCGTCCGCGACCCAAGGCAAGAGATTGGTGTCGCTCGGGTGCGTTGTCCCGATGACGCCCACGGCAAACCGGCTTCGATGCTCATCGAGCACCTTGTTGAGGAGGGTTGTCTTCCCGGTCCCCGGCTCTCCGGTCAACACAGTGAACACGGCGCGGTTCAGGAGCCCGTATTCCAGAATATTCAGCCCCGGCTTGTGCCGTCCGCTCAGAAAGAGAAATTCCGGATCGGGCAACAGGGAAAAGGGCTTCGCACGGAGTTGATAGTACGATTCGTACATGGCCAGCTTACCTTGATGATTTGATGTCCCTGGAAACGAAGCGCCTGACCTTGGAGGCACTCAGCTGATCATGCCCGACCTTGTTCAAGACCGTTCCCAAGATGGATGCGCTTCCTTTCAGCGTGTGCAGGGCCTGCCGGAGATCCGGTTCCGATGTCTTGCCGTCTTCCACGACCAGAAGCAGCGCGTCGAGCTGAGGGCTGAAGGCCAGCACGTCCGCTCGGTCGAGGACCGGCGGGAGATCCACAATCACGACACGGGAGGCATACCGATGCTTCAATTCCTTCCCGAGAGCGGCCATGCGCGGAGAGGCCAGCACCTCGGCGGACTGTTCCGTTCCGCGCCCTCCCGGCAGGATGATCAGCCGGCCGAGACCGGGGTACAGCAGCAGTTCCTCGATCGGCCGGCCTTCAAGCAGAAACTCGGTCAATCCCGGACCCTGCTCCAACCCGAATTCCTCCTGAACATGCGGAGCCCGCAGATCCGCGTCAACAAGCAGTACCGTTTGCGTGGGTTCAGCGGCGGTGGCAATTGCCAGGTTGATCGCCGTGAGCGTTTTGCCCTCGCCATCCCGCGGACTGGTCACCCCCAGCATATTCCAGCCGTTTTCCCGTAGCCGGTGAAGGACCTGCGTTCGGAGAATCTTGTAGGCATCCGCGAACGGCGAACCGTGCCCAGTGAGAATCCGGCGCTGCCGCAATACCTCCTCCTGAATCGTGATCGACCTGGTTCTCGAATACACAATGGACGGCGGAGCGGCGGCATGCGGCGGACTCGATCCGAGAGGCGTCTGCGTCGCCTGCTGCGCCTTGAAACGACTCATCGCGCTCTGCAATTGGTCCATCATCGTAAATGTGCTCGCCTTTCGCTCAAGTCAGACCCAGTGTTCTCATGGCAGCATACCAAAGGACGTCGAGCGGGTACCCCCTTACATGCATCGAGATCATCACAAGCGCTACTACACCGACTCCTGCTACCGCGACGCGGACTCTGCGACGCACGAGGCGCCGGAGGTCGTCCCGATTGGGCACATAGGGAATGACGGCCAGCGGAGGCAGTCCGACGATCTTGACGAGCTGTTCACCTCCACGAATGGAGCGATCAAGCTGTTCAAACAGAGCACCGCTGCCCGCTCCGCCTCCCATCGCCAGAATCATGCCCAGGATCAGGATCACGGGGCGATTCGGCTTTTCAGGTTTCTCCGGCAGCTCCGGAGGGTCGATCAGCGAAAACCGTTCGCCCTTCCGCTGGATTTCCAGCTCCTTCGAGACGTCCGCCTCCAGCAGGCGCGACATGATCTCCATGTGTTTTCGGACGGACTCTTCACGATCTCTGTGGAGATCCAGATAAGCCGGCTCGATTTCGACCGTTCGTTCGAGACGCCTCGCATATTCATCCACCCGGCGCTTGATGCCCTCCCGTGATTTCCGAAGCGATTGGAGGGAGGCGTTCGCTGAAGAAAGTTGTGAGTGGATGCTGATGTAGGCCGGGTTTTCGGGCTTGACCGCGGCGCTCTGAGTCCCGGTCTTGAGCACCCGCGCAAGCTCATGCTCCAGAGAGGCGATGATCTGGTGTGAGCGGAGGACGTCGGGGTGCTCCTCTCCGTAGCGATCTACTAACGTCGTCAGGCGCGCACGTTCTCCCGTCAATTTCTTGTGCAACTCATCCGGGGAGGCGTGCTCACCGGTCTCCCGTTCCAGAGCCATGATCTCATTCTGCATCTTGAGCACATCCGGATGTTCCGCCGACAGATAGCCGATCGCGCTGGCATACTGAGCCCGCAGCGCTTTCAAGCGCTCGCCCGAATCCAGAATCCGTTCTCCGCCGGCCCCGATGATCGGGGTATGCGGCTTCAGGATGGCGAGTTCCCCCTCCAGATACGTTTTCTTTTCTTCCAACGAGCGGATGTCCCGATCGGCATCCAGCAACTCCCGTTCGGCTTGGCTGAGCATCGTCATGTTGAGCGACGTCAGCTCAGGCAGGGCTCCATCCGCCTTCTGCTTGAGAGCGGCCATTTGCACCTCAAGCTGTTGAATGCGGCCAGCGAGTTGCTCCGATTCCTTCTTCAGGAAGGCACTCGTCTCCTGCGCGTGGCGCTCGCGCGTCTTGAGGTTCTCGCCAAGAAACAAGCTCGTGAGCTCATTGGCGACCTTCTGCGCAATCTCAGGACTTTCTCCGTCGTAGGCAAGAGTAAACGCGATCGTCGCCTGCGTCGGTGTTTGCGTGCGCTTGTCGATGACCTTCACATTCATGACATCCACCTGGATGTCTTTGGTAAACTGCTCCAGGACCTCCTCCGCCGGGTGGCGCTGCCGAATCTTGGCATACAAGCTATATTGCTCGACGATTCTCCACAGGGTCGCCCGCGTCATCACCTGCTGCTTGATCGTTTCGATCCGCTGGTCGGCATAACTCGATATCGCGGAGCGGACGATGTCCGAGGGGATTTCCTGCTCTTCGATCAGGATCGTCGCCTTCGACCGGTATGCTGCAGGCCAGAGAAACGCCGTGGCAATCCCCACCACCGCAATCGTCATCGCCGTGAGAAAGATCGGCACACGACGACGCCGGAACATTTGCCAGAGGTCTCGCAAGGACTTCACCGCTTCCATTGATCGCTCAACAGGAACAGGAGTGTTTACAACAGACATGCATCCCTTTCCTCATCGCCCCACGGCCAATTTCGGTGGATAATAAGTCAGCATGAACGTCGCCGCATGCGCGATGCCGGTCTGATCCAGGCTGTCCAAATCGCGACGCCCGTAGGTGTAAGCCACGTCGACCGCCCACCACTCATCGAACTTCCACCTGAGCATGGGAGTCATATTCACGTAGCGACTTGTGGGGAGGGGGATCGGCGCGACACTCGACGTAACCGATGAGGCAAAAAACACCTGCCCGCTCAGTGAAACTGTGAGCGTTTCCGTCAGGTCCTTGGCCATATTGATCCCGATCCGATCCGTGCGAATGAGCAGTCCGAATCCGCTGGGATTGATCTGCCGCCCGCCGACCAGTTCCACATAGCCATCGGCCCACTGTTTCCTGATGTTGCCGCTGGCCACCCACACCACCTGCGTATCCTGGGGATGAACCGCTCTAACCTGGATACCGGATGTTACGATTTGCGGCCCACCTGTGACGGTGGCTGTGATCGTGTCGGTAAACGAATGGGCGAGCGACATCTGAACGCCACCGATATTGGATCGAAGCGCATTGGCCGCCGGAACACTGAAATTTGTGTAGGTTCCGATCACCTGCATCCGATCCTTCTCAGTCAGCTGGTAGGACATCGCCAGAGTTCCTCCGTGAACTTCATAGTTGAGGAGCCCCAATCGGCCTCCGTTCTCATAACTTGCGTTCGAGTAATTGTATGTTCCCTGAAGCGATAGCCGTTCAGTAACGGCATGAGTCCATGACGGCGCAAGCGTCCACAGGTTCCTCTGCGTAAAACCGAGCACGACACCAGTCTGCAACAATTCCCCTCTCAGCGTATTATCCCTCGTGAATCCCCCGTCGAACGAGAGGGTATGCTTGTCCATCCGATACCGCACGGAGGCCGGAAAATAGAGATTCGTTAATCCCCTTTCGACCCCACCGTAGTAGCCCACAAAATCCGCCGCGGTCTTCCCGCTGATGTCGAGATTCTCGGTTGCCCCGGAAAATTTGAGTGTCGGCGAAACCCAGTGTCCGTACGTCGCCTCATGGGGCGCCGCAGTCAGAATGAGGTTGCTGTTGTATTCTCCCTTGATCCCCAACGAGGGCTCCATCGACCATTCCGCCGCCAGTATCGCTCCTCGATCGGCTATGGCCATGACGCTTCCCACGATCAGTCCCAAGAGAACGGTCCTTCGTCTCACCATCGTGGTTCCCTGACTCCTCACCGGTATCGCGAGAGAGTGATTCCTTCGCGCAATCAGGGAACAACCACCACATCTCCCCGCTGCAACAGGATGTTCTGCTCAAGCCCCTTTCCGTTGCGGATATCGCCATACCGGAACCGAAACACTTTTTGTTCTCCCTGATCCCGCCTCATCACTTTGATATCGTTTTCAGCAGCAAAGGGGGTAAGTCCGCCGGCCAGGCTCAAGGCCTGCAACACGTCGGTATAATGGCCGACCAGAAATTCACCCGGTTTATTGACCCGCCCCGTGACATAGATCTTGTAACTATGAAGCTTGACGGCCAGGACCGACACATGCGGATTCGGCACGAACTTGTTGAGGCGCTTTACCAAATCTAGACGGACCTCCTCGACTGTTCTGCCGGCCGCGGGTACGTCCCCGACCAGAGGAAACGAGATCATACCGTCTGGACGCACGACGACTTCCTGCGTAAGGTGCTCGTCCTTCCACACGGAAATTTTCACCACATCCTCGGCGCCCAGCAAGTACGTGGCCTCAGGAAACGGCTTCGATTCGACAGTCTCGGTGTGAGACGCAGCCATCCCCGCGCAGCCTTGCAATGCGCAACAGGCCAGCAGGCACCAGATGGTCCGTCGAGCGATGAGAGTCGGCCGTGTCATACTCATCCTTGCAACTGGGCCAACACGGACTTGGCTTCATCAAGTCCGGGAAACGGCTTCGGAGCCGCCACGGCCTTCTCAAGGTGCGTCTTGGCCTCCGCCGTCTGGCCGGCCTTGAAGTGGGCAACGCCTAGATGATAATTCACCACTGGATGGTCCGGCGCCTTGGCCAAGGCCTGTTGGATAAAGTGGACGGCCTGGCCAGAATTCCCCAGCTTGTGATGGACCCAGCCCAGCGTGTCGAGGAAATAGGGATTGGGCGCCATGGTTTCGAAGTCCTTCGCAACCGCTAAGGCCCTCTCAAGACTCTTCTGATCGCCCTTCTGATCGGTCAATAACGACGCCAGGTTATTGGCCGCGACCAGCGCGCGCGGATTCAGACGCAGCAGCGCCTCATACTCCTGGATGGCCCGGTCGACCTCCCCTGATTCACTCAAGGTGGTGGCCAGCAGCAGATGCATTTCCTCGCTCATGGGGATCGCCTTCAGACCGTTTTCCAAGATTTCACGAGCCTCTTCCGACTTCTTGTGTGCCAGCTTGAGTGTAGCTAAATGCAGCCACGGCTGGACCCAGTCCGGTTTTCGTTGAATCGCTTCACGAAACCGGTTTTCCGCTGTGGACTGATCGCCGCCGAGCAAGGCGATCTCTCCGAGAAGGCCGGAGGCATAGGGGTGATCGGGACGGCGGGCGAGCACCTGTTCAAGCCGCTGTTTAGCCTGAGGCGACTTGCTCCGTTGCAGATCGAGCTGCACCAGGGCGATCAGGGGCTCGGGAGCCTCCGGATGGCGCGCCAGCACGCGTTCGAACGAGGCCTGCGCCTGCTCCCATTCTCCACGCGCCTGATGGAGGCGGCCTTCGACCAGATCGGCCATCGCGCTGTCCGCCCCCACCGCGCGGGCGCGGGACATGGTGTGTTGGGTCCCCACCCAATCTCGTTCAGCCGCCTGGAGCTTCAAGAGGACGCTCATGGTTTGCAGATTGTTCGGGTCCTGCTTCAGCAAACCGTCTACCCGTGCGCGGGCTTCTTTGAGTTTTCCGGAGGAGGTGTCGAGAGCCACCAGCGCCATCTGCGCATCGGTCAATCGTGGATTGAGCGCCAGCGCACGTTCCAGGCTTTCTCGTGCCAGCCCCGTCTCGGACGTCATCAGATAGGCCTGTCCAAGCAGCGTATGGACTTCCGCCAGCTCCGGCTGATCTTTAAGGACGGTACGCAAGTCCTGAATCGCGTCTTTCCCGTTGCCGCGCTGCAGCGCGATCCTGCCTCGAAGCAGCAGGGCATCGGAAGCACGGGGATTCTCCTTGAGCACCTCCGCCAGCTGCTTCTCCGCCTCTTCCTGCTTGCCGCCCATCCAATCGAGCCCCGCCAGTTTCACCATCGCTTCAAACGCGGCCGGCTTGCCGCGAAACTCTTCCCGCGCCTGTTCATACACCGTTCGCGCCTTCTCCGGCTGCTTGTTCAATTGGTGGAGTTCCCCCAGGGCGAACCGGATCGCCGGCGAGTGAGGCAGGGCGCGCTGTCCCTCCGACAGGACCACCTCCCCTTGAGCCGCCCCGCGGCGGGCAACCAGGAATTTCGCCAGTCCGATGTACCGGTGCTCATTTTCAGGATCCAGACGGACTACCTCGCGCAAGAGAGCTTCCGCCTTGTCATACTCACGACGCTCATCATAGAAACCCGCCAACCGGAGGCGGCGGTCAAAAACTTTCGGCTCCGCCTCGATGATCTGTTTCAACACCTCTTCCGCGCGATCGTACTTTTCCAGGCGCATCAACGCGGAGGCATAGGAGTCCATCAGTGGCAGATTGCCGGGATTCGCCTCGACCGCCCGCTGCATCACAGGCTCGACCTCTTGATTGCGTCCTTGAGCCAGGTACAAGGTGGCAAGGAGCGTGGCGGCATCCGGATCGGTCGGATTCCGGTTCCCCAACGCCTCCGCCGCAAGCAAGGCTAGCGTGCGATCTCCGTTGAGCGCTTGCACGGCAATGGTTAAGGCCTGAGCTTCGACATGCCCCGGTGTTTTCGCCAACACTTTCCCGGTCAACTCCAAGACCTTGTCGGCGGTGCGGACTTCCAGATAGAACTTCGCCAGCTTCATCAACGCCCGATCATGATCCGGTATCAATTCGACTACCCGCTGGTAGTTCGCAAAGGCATTTTTCCAGTTCTTTTCCTTTTCTTCGACTTCGGCGAACAAGTAGTAGGCCTCCGCATCCTTCGGATCGATCTTGAGCACGTTCCGCAGCGCGACACGGGCCTTGGGAAGATTACCCTCCTGGATATAGCCCTGGGCTTTGGCCAGATAGCCGGCTTTTTTCTCTTCGGGGCCTCCGCAACCGACGACCGCCGCCAAAAGGCCGATCACCAGCATGGTTGATGGGATATTGCGAGGACTCATGACCATTCTCCTTGGCCCGATTTCACCACCAGGCCCGTAGACCGAGCATAAACAGAACCCACAATGACACCAAACCGAACTGCGGCAGCCGTTTGGCAAGAGCATGGAGCATCAACTCGAAGGCCAGAAACATGACGATCATTTTCGCGGTCAGGATACTGATATTGATCTCACCGACGCGCATCTCTGGCAGGAACGGGATCGCGAACGCCAGAAACACCAGCAGATAGTCCAGCGGCGTGATCTGAAACCGGTACTGGACGCCGAATCGGATGGCCAGCATGATGAGCGCCGTCAAGACGAGAAAGAACACGTTGAGCGGAGTGTGGAACGCGGCGGCGATGCCGGAACCGGGCTGCTCGATCAGATAGAGCACGAAGGTGCCGCCGACATAGAGCGCAGCACGAATCAACATCGGCCTGGCGGAAGGGATGAGCACCCCGCCTGCTGCAACTAGCACGAACAGTCCGGCCGCGAGATATCCGAGATCCGCCGGGACGTTGGACGGAAGCAGCACCCCGGCAGCGAGGAACACCGACACGGACAGACCGATCAACCGCACCGGCAAAGCCGAGTGCCAGCCTCCGTCCTCAAGACGACGTTCCTCCAAAGTCTCAGCCGACTCGGCCCGTTTCTCTGAAATCGAAGCGCGCCCGCCTCCTCTGACGAACAACCAGAGAACCGCCCCGGCGAACACGCCGTAGACTCCGAGGACGACGGCGTCGGACTGCCACCGCATCAGGTAGGCAAGCGCGACCAGCGAGGCCTGAATTCCATAAATCGCAAGGACCGCTTCGCGATGCGAGAACCCGATGCCCAGAAGTTTGTGATGCACGTGATTCTTGTCCGCGGTGAACGGTGACCGCCTCTCGGTCAAACGCTGGATCATCACCCCCGCCGTATCCAGAATCGGAAGTCCCCAGATCAAACTCACCAGCGCGGGGCTGTACGGCCCTCGCGTGGGGTCCGTCAGCACGATGGCGCAGATGCCGAGATAGAAACCGAGAAACTGGCTGCCGGCGTCCCCCATGAAGATCCGCGCGGGGTAGGTATTGAACCGCAGAAATCCCAACAACCCGCCGAGGACCGGAACCATCATGCTCAGTACCACCCAGTCTCCCGCCTCATAGGCGAGATAGGCCATGCCGACCAGGCTTAACAGCGACAGCCCGCCCGCCAGACCGTCCAGGCCATCGGCGAGATTGAGCGCATTCATGACGGCGACAAGGAGGAAGAGAGTCAACGGCACGGCCGCCCACAGCGGGAGGACCGAGTCTCCAAGAAAAGGAGTCGTCGTCAGATGGATGCCGCCGAATTCCACCACCACGATCGCGGCGAGCAGTTGACCCAGGAACTTGGGCTTGTATCCGAGCCCGACGCGATCATCCCACGCGCCAAAAAGCAGAATGATGGCTCCGCCAAGGAGGCTCGACGTGACAATCTGATCCTTGGGAGCCCAGAGCAGCATGGCGGCGAACGTGCCGGCGGCGAAGGCCAGCCCCCCGACCTTGGCGATCGGCGCCGGGTGAATTTTCCGGCCCCCCGGAATGTCGATGAACTGCAGGCGCCCCGCCGTTGCCATCAAGGCGGGAATCAACGCCATGCTGATCACGAGAGAAGCGATAAAGCTGAAGAATAAGTGAGTCGACATCTCAGGCCCACATCATCGCCATCAATCGGGCACATAGGCCGGCAAGAGCGGATGGACAGCTGCCGCCAGCTGCTTTACACGTTGATCCGCCGCCCCCTCTGTCTCGCCGGGCTGGACAGCCGCCACCAACCGGATCAAAGCGCCGTCGGTCCGCTGCACGGTCAGGGAATCCCACAGTAAGAAGAATTTCACCAGGTACTCGCTGGTTACCAGGCGGTTCCGCTGCTTGAACCAATAGAGCACCACTTGCTTCTGCTCGCCCTTCTGAATAACGACGCGATTGGCGCGAAATCCGTTCCCCACCCCCGAATCGGCGGACACGAGCACTTCGTCGAGCGACGTAATTTCCCACCCCCCGCCGGGAATACAAGTTTTTGGAGAATGCGTGGCCTGCCCGGATCTCTGAGAACGATAGTAGGCCGCATAAACATTGACTGGTCCGCCGGGTCCCTGATAATTGGCCAATAAGTAGTCGTCGAAGCGCAGGGCATCGACATACTGCCGCTCCATCGCCATCGGTTCCCCATGCCACTCCGAGAGGCGCATGGGAAACTCAAGAAAGTTCTGGCGCGGCGGCGTTGTTTCTTCTCGACTGGTCATCTGGAACGAGACAGCCAGTGTGGCAAGAAGGAGCGCGACGCAGCCCATGACCGGCCCACTGATCAAGGGAAGCGGCGGTGCCAAAGATGCGCCTCCGGGAGCCCGATGCGGGACAGCAAAGTTTGACTTACCGGAGGTGACCGGTCCGATCTTACCAAGCAGCCACAACTCAAGACTCAATAGCGCCAAACTCAGGACGAACAAGAACCACCCTTCGAAGAGATGCATGAATCCTTCGGCGGCCCCCTTGCCGAATTGCTCCACCAGCACGCCGATCAGACCGATTCGGAGGCCGTTGAGTACAACGGCCAACGGAGCGGCCGATGCCACGAGCACCGTCCGTTTCCAGAGCCGGTCTTGAAACAGGTAGGCACAAAGGAGGGTGAACGCGAGCAAAGGGAAGAGATACCGCAAGCCGCTGCAGGCCTCGACCACTTGTAGTTGAATCGGACCCAGATCGATCACATTGCCGTCCCGAAACGCAGTCACCCCGATAATCTGGAGGCACCCGACGCCGAGCGCCGAGGAGATGAGTTGCAGCGAAGACGAGAGGCTCTGCTGCAGCATGTGCGGCGGGGGAATCATGGCCAGCAGATATCCGAGCGGAAATATCATCCGACGCGTAGCCGGAAAGCCGACGGACGACAGGACGAGCCCGACGAGCAGGAACCAGAATGAGAGGTGGTGCAGGAAATACAGCGTGGCCAGTTCTCCAACGACGAACAGCCCGGCTCCAAACACAACTGGGACGACGCCCCACCAGGTCGGCGCCAGTCCAACTGCCAGGATATGATCGCGCCGCCACCAGATCAGGGCCAGTGAAATGAGCGGGACGAAGATGCCATGCCCGTAGTCTTCATTCTCCATCCATTCCTGAAACAGGTAGGAGAAACTATTCCGGTACAAGAAGCCGAGTAACCCGATGGCCACCAGCCCCAGCAAGCCCCAGGCGAGCAGTGACGATCCGCGCAGCCAATTGGCTTCCGCCGGTGCCTCCCGCCCTCCCTCCAAATCCGCTATCGACACGACCGTCGGCTTCGACATCTGCCTTCCCCGCTACTAATACTTTTTCAGCCCGCTGAGTTCCAAGGCGACGTGCCCAAGGAACTGCGGCCCTTCAATCATCACTCGTCGCCACAGGCGCCGGGGTTCATGCGCCAGTCGCCAGAGCCATTCGAGCCCCAGGTCGCCGAGCCAATCCGGGGCGCGCTGTACCGTTCCCGCCAAAAACTTGAAGGCGGCGCCCACGCCGAGCACCACCGGCACATCCAGTCTGGCACGATGGTCATAGATCCATTGTTCCTGCTTCGGAAGCCCCAGTCCCACCCATAAAATGTCGGGCCTGGCCTCGTTGATGCGCCGAATCATCGCTGCATCCTCATCGGGAGTGATCGGCCGGAACGGGGGTGAATAGCAATCCGCGATCACCATTCCGGGATACGATTGCGCCAACTTCTCGCGCAGCCGGACTAGGGTCTCGTCCGTATCTCCGAAGAAACAATGTCTCAGACCCCGCTCTTTGGACGCCGCAAAGAAGGCCTTCATGAGATCGGTCCCGGCCACGCGTTTCTCCAAACGAATCCCCTTGCGTCGCGCCACCTTGATCAGCGAGATGCCGTCAGGCACCGTGAGGTCTGCCGTTTCAATCTTTGATCGGAACTCCGGTCGCTTATAGGCCTCGATGATGGCATGCATGTCGGCAACGACGACCCAATACGGACGGGCTCGATCGCCAGTCACCCACTGCATCATAAGCCCGACGACATCCGGGAGCTGAACCATGTGCACGGGGGTCCCCAGAATACGGATCTGCCGGATCAGTGGACGTTCGCTACCTGCTAATTCAGCCGTCATGGGACACCCCTTCGCCGGATGTCAAAGATTGTGGAAGCCAAGTGTACCGTTCCCCCTACCTCAGTGGGCCATCGGAGGCTCAATTTTGTGTTAACAAATTGTTACCGGAAGATGGGCGACCGTTCAGACCAGTAGATGGCGAACCATACATGGGAGTGAGAGGATGGGCAGGGGGGATTCCATCAGGCTACCTAAGGCAATTCTTGCGGACTCGACTCCATGAAACATTTCTTGCGGCTGATCAAGGACGATGGCAAGGCACCTTACAGCGAAGCTTCCCGTTCAACGACCTCGACGACCGGTGCCCGATTGCAACGGCCCGAAGACGACGCAACCTCTTTAAACAAGGAGATCATGCGACCCAGATGCCGATCGAGCGTGTACTCCTGTTCAAATTTGATCCGGGCGTTGGCCCCCAGCCGACGCATTTCATCGGGCCGGCTGAGCAACCGTTGAATCCGACCCGCGAGCGCACGGGCATCACCGGGCGGCACCTCGATCCCACTCTCGCCATCTCGCAATGTTTCACCGAGACAGCCGCGATTCGTGAAGAGAATGGGAAGTCCGGCGGCCATTGCTTCCAGCACAACGAGCGGTTGCCCTTCCTGTTGAACTCCCGGAAACACAAAGAGATCTGCGGAATGAAGCAAGGCGCGTTTCTCTTCGCCCGCCACCTGTCCCGTAAACGTGATAAAGGCCGAAAGTTTGTGTGACGCAATATACGCATCCGCTTCTCTTCGATGTTCATCGTGCGACCATGGCCCCGCAAATACAAACTCGACATCTGCCCGTTGCTGAACCACCAGAGCAATCGCCTCCAGCAGAACTAACGCCCCTTTCATCTTATTGAGTGTATTGAGATAGAGCACCTGCCAGCGCCTACGCAGCCTGGGTGTGTTGACACCCCCAACGCCGCAGTCGGGAATGCCGTTGGGAACGACGGCAACATGTTCGGGAGCGACCAAGCCCTGAAATTGACTCCGCAGAGACTCTGCCAGCACAATCGCGCGCGTGACTGTCCGCATAAGCGCACGGGTATACCATCGCATGGGAAACCATCGGTGCGCGTACCAGTGCTGAAAACCGGCTCCGTGCAGATGGGCCACGACCTTCGCGCCGAAGAGCTGCGCCGGCCATACGAAGAGACTGTCCCGCAACACACCTACAGTCGATTGCGACAGCACGAGATACACGATACGCGGCCGACGCCGGAATAACAGCTCGAGCAACTCGAACCATTGAAAGGCAAACAGAACCACATCGTACAGATCAGGCTTGTTGACATGACCGATCCCCCGCCGATCCGCCAGTTCCAGGTGATGCACCTCAAACGACTCATGAAGCTTGTGGTCGAGGAGCGTCTTTATCGCCATTGCGACACCATGATACGGGGGCGGTGTCGGGCCGACAATCAATACCGGAACTCGATCCCTCCCGGCCTCACAGCCATGCTCAGGCCTATTCATGCCACCCTTCGGGTGAGGCACGGCGACGGATTCAAGAAAGCGCACCATCTCATCTGCCGCAGGCACAATGTCCATATGGCGGACAGCCTGATAGGCAGCCTGCCCCATGGTACGTTGCTGTTTGGGAGAGGCAGTCAGGAACTCCCGCACACGCGCAGCTCCCAAACCTGGCTGCAGCGGGTCAAAGACCCATCCGTTCAGGCCGTCTCGCACAAGATCCTGGGTTGCGGCTGCATGGATCGAGGACAGCACCGGCAATTCCGCCGCCATCGCTTCACTGAGCACCGCCCCGAACGTGTCGGAGAGGGTCGGAAAGACGAACACATCTCCTAATGCCAAGTACCGGCAGAGCGAGGACGGCTCGACATGCCCAACGAAGTGGACTCGTTGCCAGCCTCGTTCATGACAGAGAGACTCGTACGCCGCTCGATCCGGGCCATCCCCCACGAGCACCAGAGATACATCGGGACGGACCTCGTACAATCGCCCATACAGATCCAACAGCTGGCGGCAACCCTTCGCATCGATCAGTCGACCGACCGACAGCAATATAGGACCCGGATAGCTGCGCCGACGCGCGTCATGTTCTGGCGTCTGCTTGATCGCAGTCACCTCATCATGAATCCGTTCGATCTCAATCGGCATGGGGACCGTCAGTATCTGCTGATCATTCGCACCATAATGCATGAACGCCTCTCGCGCTTCGCTGGAAGACGCGATACAGGCATCGGCACCTCCGATCATCGTCCGTCGTAACCATCGCCGAAGGCGTGACGACTGCGCGCCGTCCCGCAAGGTAAACTCACCCCATTGCACGTAGCGCGTGCGAGTACCCTTGCAATATAGGAATGCGGCCAGATGTGCTGGCGCAAATCCTCCGCTCAGGACGATGTCCGGATTGATCCGGCGCAACCGTCGCATTACACCGTAATTGAAATGCAGCGAGACCTCTGCGCCCTTGGGGCGGACATGCCAACCCGGTAATATCTCCGTTCGGAACGGCACCGGACCGATCTGCCACTGGCGGTTTTCTTCTTGTTCCGCCATCAGCAGCACCGTGCAACTGTCGAGCCGTTGCGCCAGTCTGGCGAACAGAGGCACTCGGTAGGGAGTCAGGATGTTGGTTACGATGCACAGTTTCATCGGTTTGAGACTTCCACTCGTCTGTGATCTCGCCTCAACCAGGTGAACGCAAAGAATTCCGCCTGCTCTCAGCTTCTCACCGGCAGCCACCGGGTCAGCGTCGCGGACACCATCATTTGATCGTCGTTCTCCAGCCGCAGCAAATAGAGCGAGGCACAATATGTCATCGCCCCAATGCCCGCCAACGGAACGAACCACAGAGGGTCCAGGTAGGGTTTCGCGAGCCAGAGCAACAAGCTCATAGTGAAACCGCCTGCCAGCGGCTTCAGTGTTTGCCATGTCCAAGGAAACATCGCATGGCAATGCCACACTTGCCATGCCCGGAGAACATTGACGCCGACCAGGGTCGCCGAGGCAGCCACTGCGGCCCCGGCCATTCCCCATGGGGGGATCAACAGCGTCGCTCCGAGTCCCAGCCCTATCCCATAGGCGATCGTGTTCAGCAGGACGATGCGGGAGCGCCCAGTCATTAAAAGCACCGTGCTGGCACCTCCCAACAGCGCATTGACCAGGTAGCCGGTTGCGAGGATGGCCAAGGCCGCCGAGGCTTCACCCGCGCCTCCTCCGAACAGCGCAAGCACTTCCTCACGAAAAATGATCACGATGACAAAGACCGGCACAGTGGCCATTGCAGTCAACCGGTGAAGCGCACGATAGGCGTCACCCAGCTCTGCTTCATCGCGCTTGGCCCAGGCGCGGCTCATCATCGGAGCGAACACGACATCGAATGCGCCCAGCACGAGCGCCAACACCGCCGCGGTTTGAAACGCGATGAGATACCGTCCGACATCTACGCTCGAAGCCCAGTAGCCAAGCAACATCACGTCCATTCTTGGCGCAACAACACCGAACAGATTGGCGGCGAGCAAGGGGAAACAAAAGGCTGCGAATGTTCGCGCGTCGTCCTGCGACATCGTCGTCACTGCATGCAGAGGAACTTGTGCAACGCGAACGAGAATCACCGCCGCCAACAATGTGCTGATGATAAACGTCACCACCAATCCCCCAATTACCCCGACGAGTCCCCATCCGGCCGCTACGGCCAGAACTGCTGCGCCCCACTTGCACAGCGGTTCCCACACATATTTCACCAACGCAGTCGCACGTACCGATTGGTACGCCTGGATCGCAGCCAACAGCAGGGTTGTGACCATGGCAAATGGAAGTGCCCCGGCGAAGAGGAACAGAATCGGAGCCAATCCCGTCTTCCTGTAGGCGTACGTGGCCACTGGAGTGGCCGCAAAAGCCAGACCGATTCCCAGAATGAGCCCCACACCGGCAGCGACGAGGCACGCCCCCACGGCCATGCGGCGAGCGGCCACATGATCGCTGAACGCAAGGCGATCCGATACGAACTTCACTGTTCCGGAATCGACTCCGGTTGTCAGGAGAAGGAGGAGGGTGTTGAACACCGTGATGCCAAGCGCATAGAGGCCGAACTCCTCCATCCCCAGCTGGCGGGCGAGAAACATCATGAACAGATAGTTCATGCCGTTTCCAAATATCGATGCGAGCAACAGCGTACTCCCGCCCTCAAAGAGCCCCTGCAGACGGGACGCTCTCCCTAAGCCATTCAGCGTTTTGCCCTCGCCTGCTGTGACCGGCTCTTGATCAATAAGTATCACAGGGTTCATCCACTGATATCCCAATGGGCTAACTGCGGGGCCTTACGCCGCGACTCCAGCTAGGCGTGGCTTTCGCCCCGAAAGTTTGTGCCGACAACTCAGCAACTTGCTGATCGCTGAGTCTGCTGTATAGGTACAGTCCGAGCCCGTTGCCTTGTTGAAACTTCCGTGCCTCCGAAAGCAACGTCGCCACCTTCCCGGCATCCCGCGGGACAACCGACTTCACCGGTACCGTCACATCTTCGTAGTTCCCGCAGAGCACAACCAGCGCTTCGGGCCGTGCCATCGATTGTTGCAGACGACGTAAGGCGGCCCAGTCTGGATTGACCTCGTAGTGCATCATGTACACTACGTCCACGAGGCCGCTATCGGCCCACTTCACGCTGTTTCTTCCCTGTGTCAGGTCGATAGGATGCCCGGGGACGGCGTCCACGCTGATGACAATCTTCTGGTTCAGCGCTCGCGCCCCAGCGGACACCCGACGGACAATATCCTCGACGGCCCGCTCTTGCCAGGCGAGGAGTTCAGGACTTGCTCCGCCTGGGAACAGCGCCTTGGCACGGTCAACCAGGAGATTGTGTCCGGTTTGCGCAAGATAGTCGGCGGCGCAGGATGGGCTGACACAAATTCCCCCCGCACGAATGTAATCAAGATTGATGCCGTGTACCGGATACTGCCGGACGACCTCCAGGATCAATGAGACAATGAAATCCCGGAACCCTTCTCGATGTACATCAAACGATTCAGAGGGCGCTCCAGCATCATAGTAGTCGTGAAAGAACTCACGGTCGCGCCTGACTACGGTAAACCAGGGATGGATTTCCAAATCGAATCGGCGCGCCACCTCAATTAGGTGGCCCAGTGGATCGAACCCGGGAATGCGTGCGGCCGCGCTGTCCCATGGCGCGAGCGTCGACGGCCAGATGGTCCCTCGACCGTGCCATACACAAGGCATGAATACATTGAACCCAGCCCGTGCGATCCGCTCACAAACGATCGCCGCCGATGATTTCGAGGCCCAATTCAGCCCTTCATCGAAGATTGCGCGACTCTCACCAACAGACTCCGCTGCTGTCCCGCTCACCAGCCGCGGGAACAGCGGTGTTGCCACTGCGAAGGACAGGGCCGACACAAACTGCCGTCGCGTGAGTTCCACCGTCTTCTACCTCCAGGACACCAGCGGGAAGCGACGGGACGGCATGGGACCGAATCCTATACCCTCCACCGGGAGTGCTGCCGGGACGGAGGCCTGTGTTTCCTGGGCGCGCGCGCGCGAATCCACGGCTTCGAGTTCACTCGCCTTTTCGCTCATTGCGATGAGCGCGAAGACAAAAATCCCGCAGCTGGTGACATAGTCGATGGCATTGTCCGTGGCCATAAAAATGACGTAGACCACGAGCCCCCCGAGCGCAGCCAAAGAATAGGCCCTCCCTTCACGGGTCGAGGACGCTCGACACGTCCTGACCAACCGGATCATATACGCCGCGACAGCAATGCCCATCAGAGCGACCCCCCCGATGCCTACCTCAGCGAGCAGTCGAATGTACTCGGAATGGATCACATTGAGTCCTGTCGCATGGGTATAGAAATAGCTCTGGGTCGTCCCTACACCCGACCCGAAGAATGGGTTCGGTTTGAAGAAGTTGTTCAACACATAGGACCAGGCCTCAAACCGCCCCGAGCCATGGATGTTATCGAGCGCGGCTGCCGGATTCTTCAGCAGCAGATCAAGCGAGATATCTCCACCATTCTTAAACATGCGCTGCCGGAAAATGTCGTTGAAGAGAAAGAGAGTCGGCACCGAGGCCACACCTGCCAGCGGAGTGAGCCAACGGATCAATCCTTTGCAGGACACCCATAAGACGGCTGTGAAGCCGAGCAGTAATCCGATGATCGTGATGCGTGTAAATCCAGCCACACACGCGGCGGCAAACACTCCGATCAGGGCGGCCGCCTTCCAGCCCGGGGACGTACGGAGAAACGCCAGGGCTAGCACAGTCAGAACCGCAAGGTTCGCACTAGTAGCTGCGGGTCCCAAGCCCGGCACCCCCAGTCCGAGCTGAGGACTGAAGGAGCTGTATCCTCCAAGCACCGCAAGCACGGCGACCATGGTAGCCAGGATCCCGCTCAGCACCATCGTGTGCTGGAGACGCCTCAAATCCTGCCAGGACGAGCAGGTGAGCAGGATGAGAAGCAGAAACAGGAAAGGGGCCGTCAGTTTGACGATCATGCGGGACCCGTACGCCGCACTGGGGGCCCACACCAAGGAGAGCATCGCAAAGACCAGAAAGAGTAAATGCCATCGGTATCGCAGGCTATATCTTCCTGCCCGCCATAAATTAGGCATGATCACCAACAGTGAAGCAATCCACAGGCCAAGCAGGCGAACAGCAGAAAGATCCATGCGCCCCAATACCGTGACCATCATGCCTTCACGCCCTAGGGTCAAGGGAAGCATGCCCGTCAAGAGTGCTGCTATCGCGAGGCCGTTCGGCCAAATCAAGGCAAGCGTGATGGGGATGAGGACCGTTAGGAGAATGACGAGTTCGATCATGCAGATGACCCTGGCAATGACAGGCCGGCGGAGCCCTGAGCCTCCACCTCTGTCCGGCGGTCGCTGACAGACGACCGGTTGATCACTTGAACTCTACCGCATGCTGTCTTGAGCTATGGCCAAGTCTGAATTAAAGTTCTGTTAACGAAACGTTAAATGCTGCTTGTGGAGCTTCTTGGATTGGGGTCTGGCAAACAAGGTGTCGGTGAACCTCCAGAAGGCCTCATCGCCTCCATGGGGGTCAGCTGCCTAACCGGCTGGTTTTCCGGCCAGCTGCAATTGCACCACGTCCGGCAAGCCGTTAAGCATGAAAGGCAGTTGCAAAACCCGAATGGGTTTCTCATCATCGACGACCAGAATCCGCTTCATCTGGTTAAAGTCGCAGCTGCCTGTTACTTTCTGCTCTTCGCTGGATGAAGTTGTTGCAACAGCATCGGCACCGCGAGGCATCACACAACGCTAACCCGCTGCCGAGTGAGCCACCCCCACGAGATCAGCGCGAGGAGGCCCGTGGCATAGAGGGCCAGACTTGCAGGGATCGGCACCGGAGTCGGGGCCCCGCCGACAATTGCCGTTCCCTCCAGAACAAACGTGGCTTCACGGGAGCCCCCGTGCCGCCACAGGCCTTTCCGGGCGTAGGCCCCCTTCCCTTCATGCGCTCCCTCCCCGTTCCACCCTTCCTCGATAAAGCGTTCCCAAGAAGGCCGGAAACCCCATAGCCGCTTCCCGAAGACGCCGGGAACCTGGTCCTTCCATGAAAGCGTGAACTGCGAGGTCTCCGGATCGAACGTGCCGGCGGCCTGTCCGCCGATGTTCCAGAGCCTGATCGAGTCTCCGCGGCTCACCGCGAAGAACAGCGAAGACAGGTCGGCCGTCATGGAAGACCCGTCGACGGTGGCGGATGGGGGAGGCGCCCCATTGAACCCGGCGGTAAAGAGTGAGAACGTGGTGCGGCCTTTGGTGATCGACGGGACAATGTCCCCGATCGGTTGGTACTCGCCCATCTGCACGACACCGCCCTGGTCCAAGAGACGGTCCAGCACATGATGAAACCGCCCCTTATAGTTCACGCTGCCCTCGGTGATGTCCAGCGCCGTCACCGTCATGGCATGTCCGGGAACGGCCCACCCGGCCAAGACACCCACGACGATCAGCCCGCATGAAAGAGAACCCCATCGCTTCCTCATCGCAGCACCTCCCGCCGTAACAATCCGTGCATTCAGTTACACGTCCTTAATCAGCCCCGGCCATTTATACAGGCCATGGAGACCATCGGTGTAACATTTGTGTTTGGAGTTGATTAAATTCGGCTCAAGATTTCGATCTTCCCGGTGTGTGGAGAGGCACCCCATCTTGTCATGGCCGATTGAAAAACGTACTATCGCCGTCACCTGTTTACACACACCAGACGGAGCCGTTGATGGAGTGTTTGCTCGTCAGGCACGGAATCGCGGTCGAAGCCGAACAGTGGGACGGCTCGGAAGAGAATCGGCCCCTGACCGAAAAGGGGAAAAAGCGTGTCCGCCAAGCGGCTGCCGGCCTAGCCGTGCTGGGGTGCAAGCCGACCCGTCTGTGCAGCAGTCCGATGGTCCGCGCCTATGACACGGCCCGCCTGGTGCGCGCCGCCGTCTGTCCGACACTCAAGGTCGAGACGCGCGAGGAACTCGCCGCCGACGCGTCGCCGGAACAGGTCATGGCATGGCTCCGCTCACTGCCTGCGGAATCGACCGTGGTCTGCGTGGGCCATGAACCGCTGCTGGGAGCCGTGGCGGGTGTCCTGCTGGCTGGGAAACCGATTACCGGCCTGTCACTGAAAAAAGCCGGAGCGGCGCTCATCCACCTGCCGGACGGGCCCAAGCCGGGCCAAGGGGTACTCCGGTGGTGGCTTCAGCCGATGCAGTTGCGGGTCTTGGGGAAAAAAATGTCCACGGAAACTGAGGAGGACGGCGGTGCTTAGGCCGGGACCTGTTCCGAGGCCCCCGCGCGTTTATGGCCTGGCAGGACGGGCAAGATATGCCCCCGAAGTTCTTCCTGAATCTCTTCGGGAGACTTTCTGGCATCGACGACATTGAAGCGGAATTCTTCCGCCATTTTGTCGAATTCTTCGATCAGCAACGATTGATATTTCTTGAAACTCTCATAGAGGTCGGCTCCCAGCCGGAGGTCCATGCCGGATTCCCAATAATTCATGCCCGTGGTTTCGATGACCCGCAGCGCCAGCGTTTCCACATCGATGCGCATATAGCAGACCAGATCCGGGATCAACGCGAATCCGAACACGTCGCGAATCCAGGTGCGGTTCCCGCTTCGCACGAAATCCCGCGCGAATGCCGTATAGATATAGCGGTCGGCCAGCACGATAAATCCTGAGCGAAGGGCGGGTATGATCTGATGCTCGAGGCGATCCGCGAAGTCGGTGGCATAGAGCAGACTGAGCGACCAGTGATCCAGAATGTTGCCGGCCTTCGCCACCTCGATCGTCTTGGACATGAGATTCGACCGAGTCCAGCCGGTCGTGATGACGCCGTAGCCCTGCACCTCGAGCCATTCCTGCAACATCTCGATGTGGGTCGATCGTCCGACGCCGTCCGTGCCCTCGATGGCAATGAGTTTCCCTTTCAGGTCACTCGGATCGAGGTATGTCAAACCGTCGCCAAAAAAGCGTCCGTCGGCCATAAGTCCCTCGTTTCGGTTTGTAGCCGCGGAGCGCGTCCTGCACTAGCGTCCGCATCTGTTCCTGCTGCGTCTCGATATCCAGGGTCGCGTCCATCGTCAAGAGGCCGAATTCCTCCACGATCTTGTCGTACTCGGCCAGGATCTGCGACTGAAACAACCGGAAACTCTCCGTGACGTCGGGGCTGAGATTCATGTCCATGCCCGCTTCGTAATACTTAAATTGCCCGCGCGTGCCGCGCAATAGCCGGGAGATCGCCACTTCGATCGGCACCCGGTAATAAAACGCCATGTCCGGCTTGATGGCAAAGTGGTACAGTTTGCGGACCCAATCGCGCGATACCCCGCGCACCACGTCGCGCGCGAACGCGGTATACATGTACCGGTCGGCGAGCACGAGCATCCCGGCCTTCAAGGGAGGCAGAATCTGGTGATAGAGCCGGCTGGCGAAATCCGTCGCATGGAGCAGGCTGAACGTCGTCGGCGTAAGGCTCTTCGTTTTCTTGCCCCGCTTGGTGGTGTCTTTGACGAGGTCGGAGGAATTCCACTCCGTGAAGAACACCTTATACCCTTTGGACTCCAGCCACTTGTGCAGCAGCAACAATTGCGTGCTCTTCCCGGACCCGTCGATGCCTTCAACGATGATGAGCTTCCCGGGATAGGGATGCGGCGCGCCCTTGGCGCCGTGCAACTCGGTCATGGCGACTCCTTCTCATCCACGATTTCGGCGAACCCCACGCGCTGGCGGAACACCTGCTGAAACAAGTCGGCCCGGTTCTTGGCCGCCCAGAGCTCCATTTCCGCGTCACCCGTCACCGTCGCTTCGATGGTCATGGTCTTTCCGGCTTTCACATTCACCGTCCGCACCACCGAAAAGTGGGTTCGATCAAGCCCATCGGCGATGCGCAGCAGCGCGGACAGGATCCGCACCACGCGCTTCATGCGGGGCGTGAGGCTCTCGAATCCCTGGTGTTTCAGCCCCGGCACCGCCCGCCGATGATACCGGGCGACATTCGCGATGACCTCGATCTCGTCCGCGGTCAACCCGCCGAGATCACTGTTCATGATCAGGTAATAGGCATGTTTGTGATGCTGCCGGGGATTGATGAGATAGCCGATATCGTGCAGGATGGCGGCGTATTCGAGCCAGCCGCGCTCCTGCTGCCCGAGCCCATGCAGCCGTTTGGTCTGATCGAACAAGCGAAGCGCCAAGGCGGCGACATGCAGGGAATGGACTTCAGGAGCCTGGCAGCGCCGAGCCAGCCCGATGACATTCCGGCGCCGCACGTCGGGGATCTCGTTCTCGGCCTTGAGCCCTTCACGGTGCCGGACGATGAAATCATAGATGATGCCTTCACGAATGGCCTTGTCGCACAGCGTCATTTCCTCCTGGCCCGTCAACTCCAACAGACGCCGGAGCACGACGGCCGCGGGCAGCAAGGTATCCACGCGCTTGGGATCCAGACCCGGGAGCGCCAACCTGGCCTTCAACGACGAGCGGGCCAGCTCGGTTTCGAGCAGACGCAGATCTTTCAATGCCACCCTGGCCAGGTTTTGTTGGGGCAGGGGCCGCCCGGTCTGTTTCAGGCAGATAATGTCGGCCAGGTTGCCGGCCATGCCTGACGTGGCAATGATCGAGTCGAATCGTTTGGGTTTGAAGGTTTCAAGCGCCGTCTTGAGTTGCCCGGTGGCCGCCTCTTCGAGCGCACGCAACATCGACGGCGGGGGCGGGGTCTTGACCAGAAACTGATCGAGGAGGCGGATCGCCCCGAGCTTGAGGCTTTTCGCGTGCAGCATGGCCTCCCGGTTTCCTACGATCAGTTCCACCGAGCCCCCACCGACATCGACGACGAGGGCCGGTTCCTCCGGAAGCGCGATGCTGTGCTTGACCCCCAAAAAGATGAGGCGGGCTTCCTCGGTTCCGCTGATCACCCGGACGGTCAGCCCGGTCTGTTCCGCCACCTGGCTGACGAATTCGCCGCCATTCCTGGCCTCGCGCACCGCGCTCGTCGCCACGGCCACGATGCGGTCGAACCCTTTGTTGCGGGCGAGGGTGACCAGGGTTTTCAGGGTATTCAAGGCGCGCACGATGGCTGCCTCGGAAAGCCGCCGGGTGGCAAAGGCTCCGTCGCCCAGCCGCGTCATGTCTTTGAAGCGATCGAGAATCTTGTAGCTGGCATCCGGCAGGATCTCCGCCAACACCAGGTGGATGGAATTGGTCCCGATATCGATCACTGCGAGCTTAGCCACGGAGGTCACCCGTCAGAACGAAGCCAATCGGAGCTGCTGGAGCCTAAAGAAGGGGCTGGGATGGTGTCAAGGACGGGATTGTTAAGATGCTGTTACAAACCGAGAGAGGGAGGTAACGGGAACTGGCTCTGGCGCCTATGCCTGAGCCAGTCCCGTTGAAATCCCAGTGCAGGTTACGCGCAGAACAGGCCGTTCCGCCGAGCGAGGCCCGCAAGCGCAACGACACCGCTTCCGAAGAGCCACGCTGCTGCCGGTAGTGGCACGGCCGCCACTTGTGCCGTCCCCTGCAGCGAGAAGCTTCCACTGGTCAAGACAATCGGCCCGGCAAACGGCAGCGTTGTGAGAGTGAGATTAAACGGATTGGTCCATGCAATATCGAACGCGTTCGTCGTGTCATTGAACGATCCGGTGGCGATCCCTCCGATGTTCAAGGAAGACATGATCGGATTGGTATTCATCCAAGACCAGCCGCTGCTGGTCACACCGGCAAAGAGCGACCGAAGATCCGCCGTCATAGTTGTGCCGGATGTCTGCGCGGTTGGAGCAGGAAGATTGAGCGCTCCGCCGCTGCTGCTGAAGATGGAAAACGTGAGGTGGGAAATCGTGACCGGATCGAAGATGTTCGGCAGAGGCTGAAATTGATTCATGAAGATCTGCCCATCGGCGGTGAATGCGCCGGAGACGGTCCCCAAGACTCCAAAATTCAGAGTGATCGATCCGCCGGTGATGTCCAGCTGCGTTACTTCCGATGCCTTGGCCGGCGCCGTGAAGAGGCACAGCACGGACGCCGTTAGAAGAGCTATCACACTCTTCCTTATTGTCGCGCGAGTTCCTATTGTGGTCATCGTTGCCTCCGCTCCCAACTCAACTGTCTACGCTCATCCTGTATGCAGTGTGTCTTGCCGGGAGCCGGAAGATGGAAATCCTCCGGCCCCTCGGTTTGCCTACGAAATCGCGGATGCGACCTCAAGGCCGACGCTCACAGGAATCCCTCAAGGATTCGGGCTGGCATAGAAGCCACGGCACTGTGCATCGTATTCGCCCGATCGAGTCGTATAGGTGGCGTGATCGGGTGCAACGTTGTCCGCCGTCTTTGTTGCGAGAATGTTCGGCGTCGCTTCGAACGCCCAATTCGCCGGCAGATTCTCAATCACCGTCGTATTCTGGGCATCGGAGACCATGCGGGCGATGAAGGCATCCCGCGTCGCATCGCCGGTCCCGGCGGTCTTGGTATAGGCTTCCAGATTCACCCAGAACTCGGTCTTGCCGCAGCGCAGAGCCTGCAACACTTTCGGACGGGCCGTCGCCTTGACAGGATCGGCCACAGTCGCATCCACGCCACGGAACCCGTTGATGTTCACGACATGCGCGTTGGCAATCGCGGCCGTCGCCGGAGTGATGTAGGCCGGCGATGCCGTCGCTTCGAACGAATCGATGTAGCCGATCTTGCCGAACTGCCCCACGCCTGCGCCGGTGTTGTCCAAGCAGGTCTTCACACCTGAACTGGACGCGCTGTAGAAGGCAATGTTGGCCGTGGCGGCGTTCCACTCGCTCGCTTCCTCCTTCATCAGCACTTGATCAAAGGTGGCCTTCGACCCGGAGCCGAACTCCCGCATGCACAACCGGATGTTGTGCGGACCTGAGGGCACCGCTTCCGTTCCCGCCACATCGTTCGTCACCGCATAGCCTAGCTCTCTCCAATCACGCGCTCCCCGTGTAAAGATCTGTTCGATTTCCGTCTGGGTCAGGTTCTGGACAGGACCGATGTTGTTGCCGGCTGAATCGACCCGGCGCACGCTGTTCTGCACCACGATACTGAAGGGCAACACCATAAGCTTGTTTTCTGTCACGTTCGGAGCCGGATCCGCGGGCTCCGTGCCGGCCGGAGAGGTCTGACCGAAGGAGGTAAACTGCACGTCCGAGAAACCGAAGTGCATCGGCTGACGCACAAAGGTCGGGGTGGGATAATCCGTGGTAACGGTGCTCGGTGGATTCGTGCAGGTCTTGTTCTCGTTGATGTTGATAGTCACAGTGGTTGCCGTATCCACATCGTAGAACGTTTTGGGTACACCGATGGTCAAAGCTCCGCAGCCACTGGTGGAAGGGCTGGTCGCATCGATGTAGCCCATGAAGCCCTTGCCGTTGTACTTGCCCTTGGAACGGTCGCCTCCCGTCGTGTCGTCGACCGGGTAGACGCCGTCGGAAGAGCCGCGAGCAGAATAGTTGAAGTTGATGTCCTGGCCGGCAAACTTGCACTGCCAGAGGTGGACGTTGTTGTTCGAGGATTGATAATGCGTGATGGTCCCGGCCGTGTGGTCACAGGCCGAGAGAGGCACTTCGTTGATGAACTGGCGGCCCGCGGAGGATCCTCCCGAATAGACATCGATCGCGTCCGCATTGGACGCCGCCCCGGCGAGGCCGAGGACGGCAGCCGCGATGGCGGCAAGGTTATTGGTCTTCATTATGAGTGCTCCTGTATAAATGTGACTGGTTGTTGCCTTGGTACTCTGTCGTTCTCTATCCTCTTAGGCTGCCTGGCGGAACAAATTCCGACGGGCCATGCCGGCGAGGCCGATCAGGCCTGAACCGAAGAGAACCACCGCTGCGGGCACCGGAATCGCCGCAAGCTGCCCGCCGGAGATCTGGAAGGTCCCATCAGCGAAGAGCCTGGCCTGTCCCTTGCCGAGCAGCGGACTGTCGACGAGTTCGCTATCGCCCTGGACCAGGTAGAGGAGCTGGTCGAGATTGGCCGCCATGGCGACGTTGAATGCGTTGAACAAGCGTTCTGCGGTTCCCGTTCTCGTGCTGGGGGAATTCGCATTGGTAAAAGCAAGTACCGCACCGTTTTGACCGGTGATCAGATTCGGTGCGTTCGCGTCGGTGAGGGCGCCGGACCAGTTGATCATTCCGACCAAGAAATTTCCAATGGCCGGATGGACCGTCCCAACTTGGTTTGACAGCGACGTTCCCCCTAGGGAAGAAGCTCCACCGGTGTTGATATCGTCCTGATATCCCAGAATGGTGTAGCGAACGGGGTAAGCCGGGCTTGCGGGGTTAAGGTCGATGATGCCCGCCGCATTCAGATAGGCGGACAGATTGAACGTGTAGGTCGTACCGGGGTTGCTGCTTAACACGTTCATGCTCGGGCCACTGTTCGTGCCGAGGAGATCGGTCAAATTGATAATCGCTTCGGTCCCCTCACCGGCCGTCCGGTTCCCGTAGATGGCGAGGATCAAGTCGCCTTGTTGAAAATTGGCCGCCTGAGCCGGCTGGCTCAGCGCGCCCGTCACCATGATCGCTGCTCCCGCAAGAGCCAAGACTGCCTTTTTCATTCGATTCATTGACTTCATTACACATCCTCCTTGATAGTGAACTTCCTGATCGCACTCTCCTTGCCCAATTCCCTGTTTCTTCGTTGCTTCGGCATGCCTTGCCATCGAACTGCCGACCCACCTCCTTTCGGCCATGTGATTCCGCCGTGGTCTTTCGCTCTACCGTGGTTTCCTTGGATGTCCCGTCCGCTCTGTGTCACGTCTTCGTTCTAAAAGTCCGGTGTTACTTCCGGATACGGACATCATTGAGATCAGGTAAATCTTGCGTTAAGGCGGGGACCCATGGGGCTCTTGCAGAACAATCGCGCGTCCCGCGCTGAGGCCGACGTTCAGGCGGTACTCTGTCCCGGCAGCGTTACAAATGAGGGGGGAGGACGATTGATGGCGTGTTAAATCTTACGGAGGGTAGAAACACGCGCCGATAGGCCGCTCGTAGAGAGCGATCCGAGCCGGAGCATGCTCAGACCGGCGGGAAGAACTTCACAATGACGGTACGATCCATGCCTTCCGGAGGCGGACGGACCTGGGTCACTTTGGAGAGGGCATCGAGGGCGGACTGATCGAACAACAGGCTGCCGGAGGAATTGATCAGGCGATATTGCAGCACCCGCCCCTGATCATCGATGACCAGCTCGCAGAGCACCGCGTACTCAAGATCCTCCGGCAGCGAGGGCGGCTGATGATACTGCGCCTGAATCATCGCCGTCAGAATATCTGAGTACCCGGAAAAGCGGTTGCGGCTCTTCTTGCCGATGGCAAAGGGATCGGCGCTCATCGGCGGCGGAGCGGGAGCATCCGAGGCCCTGGGAGGCGGGGGCGCTTCCGCCTCCTGGGGAGGCGGAGGAGGCGGAGGGGCTTCTTGTGGCGGCGGTTCCGGCTTGGGCGGCTCCGGCTTGGGCGGCTCCGGCTCCGGTTCCGGTTCCGGTTCTTTTTCAGGCGGGGGCGGCGGCTCTTCCTTCTTGAAGGCCGTCAGCTTGTACACCTTGATCAGATCCTGGCCCCACTCGGTCTGCGAGACCCAATAGAGCCCGGCCCCGAGGCCGATGTGGACCAGCCCGACAATGAACAGCGTCGTACCGAGCTTGCTCTTCTTTTTTTCGAATCCGCGATAGCCGGACATCTCCTAACTCAGCGTACCTCGTGAAGTGTGAAGCGTATCTCGTATCTCGTCCCGGGACGTTTCACGCTTTACGATTCACGTTTTACGTCCTTAGGGTTCATTGAACGGCTTCGTTGCGATGGCGAGTTCTTCGACGGGAATGCGCTGGAGAATATCCAGCACGGCGACGACATGTTTATATTCGACGCCGGCGTCGCCGCGCAGCACCAGCGGCAGCTTGCCGCCTTTCGCCGCCTTGAGATCGCGAATCAGCTTTTCCAGTTCGTTGAGCTTGACCCGCTCTTCATCCATGTAGACATCGCCGTTCTTTTTCACCGACAGCGTCGGCGTGCTGCTTTCCAGTTCGGTTTCGTGCGGCGTCGATTCCGGCAGCTTCAGCTCGATCCCCTGCACCATGGCTGTCGTGGTGATGATGAAGATGACCAACAAGACCCAGGCCAGGTCAAGCAGCGGCGTGATATTGATGTCCGAGACTGCGCCGTGTGATTTTTTTGAAAACCGTCTCATAATCTCCTCGTGCCTCGTCGCCGCGAGAGTAGCGGGACTAGCCGGAGCCACGCGACTCGCTCGTCTCGCATCTCTCGCCAGTCCCGCTCGTCTCGCCTTAATGCCCTGTTGCCGCGCCGGACGGTTCCGCCTCTTGGCGGTGACCGCCGGGGCGATAGTCTTCGAGGTCTTCCTCCGCAGACGCAGCTCCGTTTTTGTCCCGGAGATACTCGGTCATGAAGACGGTTTCGAGATGGGCCGCGAAGTTATCCAATTCCATCGTAATGGTTTTGGTTTTCGTCACGAGGAAGTTGTAGCAAAAGAGGGAGGGGATCGCGACCATCAGTCCCGCCACCGTGGCAATCAAGGCCGAGGCCACGCCAGGGGCCATCGTCGTGAGGGTGGCTTGCTGGGCTCGGCCGATTCCGGAAAAGGTATCCATGACGCCCCACACCGTCCCGAGCAACCCGATGAACGGCCCGCCGCTGATGGCGGTAGCCAGCACGATCATGCCGGACTCCAGCCCGACCGCGGCTTCGCCCAGGACCCGCTCCAATGCGATCCGCACGGCGCTCATGCCGTGATGGGGGATCTTCTCCGTCCCGTACTTTTCCTGCTGCGCCTTCAGTTCCTCACATCCGCCGTAATAGAGGTCGTACATGGGGGAACCCTGGAGTTGTTTGTCCGGCCCCTTCCCGAACAAAGCCAGCGGGCCTTTGGCCTTCGAATAGAGGCCCAAGAACGCGGCGTTCCGTTTCTTGGCTCTCCCCAATTGGCGAAACTTATTGATGATGACCGTCCAGCTGACCAGTGAAAAGAAGAGCAACACCGCGATCGTAATTTTCCCTTCGAGCGTCGCATGACTCAGCGCGAATGCGACACCGCCTGAACTCATATCCATGCTGCCTTGTCCTTTCTCGTCAGTTGCCCGGCTGCGCCTGCGGTTTCACGTCCACCTGAATGACCACGCCGCGTTTCATTCTAGGGAGTTGCGGCCCCTTGGATTTGCCGTCTTTGGCGTCAGTGCCTGCTGCCACCACCTGCTTTTCGGCGGTGGCGCGCGCTTGCTGCGTGGATGACTCCGTCGTCTTTTCCTGAACTGTTTCCACCGTCTTGGACGCCGTCACGGAGGTGCTCGATGTCGCCGACGCTGTCGCCGAGACGGTGCCTGTCACGCCGCTCAATCCTCCGCCCAACGACGACCCGCCGGCGCTGGACCCGCCGCTCACGCTCCCGCCGATGGCCGCGGTTCCGGAAAACGCGCCGACAAATGAGGAGAGGTTGCCCTTCACGGCCCCTTCCACATCGAACTGGACATCACCCTCGATCGTGCCGCCCTGAAGATCCAGATTACGGCCCGCGAAGATCCTGATGCGCCGCCCTCTGATGCCGGCCGAAGGGACCACCAGATCACGTCCCGCCCTCAGATTGATATCGCCGAGTTCGAGAGGCAACCCTCCCTTGTCCGGGTTCTGCGTGATGAACCGCTCGAAGATCTGCCGGTATACAGGCTCCCGCGCCGCCACCATGTCGGCCAGACGGTCTTCCAGGACACTCGTGTTCCGGCCGAGAAAATTCTGCTTGACGATCTCGCCCTTCAGCGCCTCGATTGCCGGCGTGTCGAATTTCGGGAAATTCAGCGGAAACTTCGGATCACTCCCGTGGTGCGTGAAAATGCCGCTGCCGGGCACGAGAAATACCAGATCAGGGCGGTCTCTCCCGAATTCGTCCTTCCCTTGGTCGATCACGAACTCAATCGACTCGTTTCTCCCGCCGCTGCCCGCATTGATATCGCCTTCCGTGGAGTATATGGAGATGTTGCCGCCCGTGAGGGTGGCAATGCGGGATTGGAACACATCCACGTCGCCGGTCGTCTTGATATCGATGTCGCCGCCACGGATCGAGAGAATCCCGGAATTCGGATTCGACCCGAAGGTGCCGACCGTGAGTTTGCCGCCGGTTGCTTGTTCAATCGACACCAGGGACGCATCCGCCAGCTGGATCTGCCCGTCGATCAGCAGGACGATTTTCCCGTCCACGATGATCGGCTTCCCCTTGGCCAGCACCGGCGTAAAGGGCTTGCCGTTGATCAGTTGGCCGGGCCGATCGAGGACCACTGTACCCTGAGAAATAACCGGCTGTGTCCCATCGAGAACAATCGGGACCCCATCGACCTTGACGGGCTTCCCATCCACCGTGAGGATATTGGCCAGCACCACACCCTGCACCAGCTGATTGGTCGGACTGCCGTCAGGATTCAGGGCCGGCTTCGTTCCCAATCCATGAATCGAGATATCAGCGCCGTTATGGCTCACGATGCGAGTCTGGGTCATCACAATATCTTTGCCCACCCCGATATCGATCAATCCGGGTCCATTGACTTCACCGAATTCCAAGCTGCGATGTTGAATGCCCCGACCGTCGCCGAGATCCAGATTGCCGGTTCCTGGAACCGGGTTGCCCGTGGCGTCCAATGACCCGACCCGCACCTTGGCGATGCCTCTGCCGACAAATTCGAGGCCGGTCTCGAAGCAAGTGGGGCAATTCCGGCTAAATCCCATGTTCCCCCCGGCCTTCACCGTGGCGGTGACTCCCTCGGGAACGGATGTGATCAATGTAAATTCTCCGCCCGTTCGGGCTCCGGTGGTCGGATCCACGATCACACCGATATCCCTGCCGGCCTCGACCGTCACTTGCTTCCTGAAAACCGGCGATAAGAGATTGAGCACCAACGAGTAGATCCCACCCGTCTCACTCTTGAAATTCACCTCCTGCACCTGGTGAGTGGGATCGACGCCTTGAGGCAGCGGTTGAACCAATTCTACAGCCTTGTCCGAGAAGATGCCTTGCAACACTTTGAGATCGCCCTGACGTTGAGTCACGACAGGCGCACCTGAAAACTGTGGGATCGACGGCCATTGCGCTTCGCTGAACTCCTGCTCCTTCGGTTTCTTGAGAAGGGTCGGCTGAGAGAGCAGATTCTCGGGCCTGGCGATGAACCGGCCCAATTTAGGATCTTTCGAGGCGGTGGGCAGGTACAGCAACTGCCAGCTCCCGGTCTTTTCATCGTCGCCGACGAACACCAGCTTGTATTGAGGATCTCTCCTGGTCCCGACTTGTCTCACCACGCCCGCCAGGTCGTACTTAGCGAAGAAATTCAGTCGTCCCGTGACCGACGGCCAGAAATTCAGGTCCGACTCGATCAGGATCCTACCCTCCGGAGCCTGTGCATCGAATGAAGCCGGGTAAATTCTACGTGCGGAGTTGAGGCCTCCCGCTGAATTGGCAAGCTGAGGCTTCAAGAAAATATCCCCCAGGGACGACAACAGCGATACACTGCTGTCTTGATGAACGGTGATATAGGGATCGCCTGTTTCAAACAGATCTTCCACCAGCCCTCTGTCCTGCACGAGGCCCAAGTAGATATTACCGCGCGCGTTCATGTTGACGGTCGTCTTGAACACTTCCGTAAGTTTCCCCAGGCCGGAATCATCGATTCTGCCTCCGCCGACGGTAATATTTGCGTAGAGCGGCGCAGTGGCGGTGCCGTCCCATCCAACATGGCCGCCAGTCGGATGCTGCCCTACGCCGGGACCCACATTCGTTCCCACATTGACGGTAGCAGTCCCATTGCCGAGCAGAAAGCCCGGACCCACCTGAGAGTTGCCCACCAACCCGCCGAGGAAGTTCCGGCCCACATTCAGGGTGAGATTCCCGAGTTGGTTCAGCCTGATTCCCGTCACGAACCCGCCCACCAAGCCGCTCGGGGCGATCAAGTCCCGGTCGGTCGTGATCGTGATGTCTCCACCGGCAAAGGTTTCAAGCATCGGTTGGCCAGGAGCATTCACGGTGAGTTGTGTCAACCGGATGTCGCCGAACGCCGTGAGGCTCCGCCCCGCGTCCACGACGATGGAACCACCCGATCCGGTGGAGATAGTTGACCCTCGAATCTCGATATGCTCATTCGCGAGCAGCTTGTAGTCCCACCGGCTGCCCACGTCTCCTTGCCCGCGATCGCCGTTCGTAATACGGGCATTGTTGAACAGAAGATTCCGGCCTGCGTTGAATGTCAGCGTTCCTGTTTGCCCTTGCGGCAACAGCCACGCGGATAAGTCAAAGCGGGCCGTGACGGTCATATCTGCGGTCGATTGAAACTCGACGTCGTTCAGGCCGCTGGTAAGAATCTGGTCGGTTAAGTTGTCGAGCATGGAGGTCGTGATAGGGCTGTTTCCATCGAAGATCGGATCGATGAGCAATTTACCGCCGCGGAACCCCGCGAGCGCATGGGCGCGGAAGGCGCCCTCCCATGAGACCTTGCTCGCGCTCAATTCGATGAATCCGCCGTGGCCCCCTTGCGCACCGCCGGACACATCGATGAGCGCGCCTTTCTTGAAATCGGTCTGCCCCTTCGTCAAATCGGCTTTCGCGATCACCGTGCCGCCGTCGGACACCCCTGTCGAATCGCCCTTCACCAAAATTCTGCTGCCGTCGGCCAAGGTCACGGCGTCGGATGCGATCAATTCAACCCGGCCGTTTTTCTGCTGCACGCTGTTGGCCTGGATCAGCCCGGACTGATTGACGACCTTGCCGAACAGGCTCACGTGTCCGCCGTCGGCGATCAAATCTCCGAGATTCGTCGCCTGGCCCGTTGGGGCCGTGACCTCGACGAACAGTCCGCGACCGTCGGGACGGTTGCTGAGATAGGCACTGGTCCCCGCCGCAAGAGCGACATGCCCGCCGTCGCTTCGGATGATGCCGGCATTCTCCACATTGTGCGCGAACAGATACGCCCCGAAGGGACCGGCCGTAATCTGCCCTTCATTGCGCACCATGCCAGTCAGAGAAGTTTCAGCGAACCCGAAGTGAGTCGACGCTCCGCCGAACCGATAGGCTCCAGCGAGGAAATCCGCGTCGCTCATATGCAGCGTCGATGCCACCAGTCCTCCGACGTTGACCTGCGCATTGGCGCCGAACAGGATGCCGTTTGGGTTGAGCAAGAAGACGGTCCCGGTCGCATTCAGCATGCCGTTGATGAGACTGGGTTGCGCATCATAGATCCGATTGAGCGCGACGCCGCCGACCGGCTGCAGGAAACTGGTCACTTGGTTGGGCGCAATGTTGAACTGCCCCCAATGAATGATGGCGTGCTGTGAGGCCTGTGTGATGGTGACCACATCGGTCCCGAGTCCTGACACGGACGCCTGGCCCGCCACCACGGCAGGATCCACCGGATTCGCAACACTTTCAGACCCAAGCGCGCTGAACAGGAGGCCTCCGATCGCGACGGCCACCACGATCAGCCGTCTACCCCTCTGCCACCGCCGGAGCGCGCGGGCCAAGACGGCGCCGTTGACCTTGAGATATCCGGTGACCGCGTACGAGGGGTGTTCCATATTCTGCTCCACGCCGTTCAGTAGGCGACCGTCACCATGAAATGAACGAAGGTATCTCCGCGCTTCGTCGTGGTCGCGTCGCGCAAGGCCCAGCCCTGATCCAGCCGCAAGGCCAGGTTGTACGGCACGAGCTGCGCTCTGATTCCGGCCCCGACGCCTTCCAACCGGAACTGATCCTTCTGCCCGATCGGCGCCTTGGCGATCCACAATTGGGCGACGTCATAGAACGCCGCGAGTTTCCACTCGATTTTCACCTCGGATGATCGGCGCCGCTGCCAGATCACGTCCAGCGGAACGTCGATCAGGTTGGGGGTGGTCAATTCAGCCCGGCCGCGCAGCGCATGGTCGGCGATCGCCTCGCTTTGCACGTACCCGCGCACCGAATCCGCGCCTCCGGCAAAGTACGATTCCGCCGGCACGAGCGGCTCGCTCGCCCATTGTCCATCCGCATGGAGCAACAGATTGAAACCGTAGGGAAGCGCCTGGGGCCGATCCAGCGAGGCCTGTACCACGGCGAATTTGCCGGTCGCCCCACGGCGTTGTCCCGGTTTGCCGAACGGATCGTTCGGATCTCCGGTAAAATCCTCTTTCTTCCCTCCCGGAAGAATGGGCCAATAGCCTTTCACCGTCGTTGAAAACAGCGTCACACCGAGTGGGTCCGGACGGACCATGGAATAGCCCAGCGAGAGCGGCAGATACTGAATGGGGCTCAGCACCACCGCGGTCCCGAGGTTTCCGGGAAAGGTCGCTTCCGTTTTTTCCAATCGCTTGTAGTCGGCGCCGAACGTGAGTGAATGCGCGGCGGCGCCTCCTTCGAAAATCGGGAAAAAGTAGCGGACGCCGGCCACGGTCGCATTCCCCGCCACCGACACATTCCCCGGACTGATCGCCAACGTGCTGCCTCCCAGAATCGACTTACTGATGACCTTCGATACGTAAAAAGCCAGCGCATTCTGCGGGCCGCGAATGGGCGCGACATAGGTGCCCGAATAGCCCTGGACAGCGCCCCAATCCGTGGGAGTCTGAATCGTCTGGACCGACACGATATGGTCCGCATTCCAGAGATTCGTGTACGACACTTCCGCGGTCAGCCGGTTCGCCGGCGTCGTGAACGGTCCCTTGTTATCCGCGGTCAATTTGGCGTGGAGCGGCAACCGATCTTTAATTTTCAATTCCAGATCGACGCTGCCCAATTCGCTGCCGGGTTTGAGCACCGGGGTCACCTTGAGATCCGGATTGGCGTTGACGGCATCGAGCTCTTTGACCAAGATCTTCTCTTCAATCAGGTTTCCGGGCCGGAGCGATGGAAGCTTCTGTAGGATCTGGTAGCGGGGATAGTACTGATTGCCGGTCACTCTGATATTGAGCAGCCGCCCCTCGATCACCTGCATGCGCACCGTGCCGTCGTCGATCGTCTGTTCCGGAATCGTGACGACAATGGTCGGAAATCCCAGCGCCTGATACGCTTTTTCCAATGCGCCTCTGGCACGCTCCAGATCGGTCATTTGCCTGCTCTGGCCCTTATACTTTCCCAGCACCTCCTCGACCTTCTCCTGCGGAAGCAGGGTGCTGCCTTCTACGACAAAGGTTTTGATCTCGAATCCTGGTCGCTCGTCCGAAACTTCCGCGGGTGGAGCGGGCTTGGTCTCGACGGGTTTATCCCTGTCCGATTGAGCCGGCCCTGCTTGAGCCAGCAGGGTGGGGACCTGGACAGCTCGTCGATGAAGCTGCTCCGCCCAGCCGGTTTCTATCCCTACTCCCATCAATGCCGTGACCATGCACACCACAACATTATGCCGAACGAGTTGGCTGTTCATGCCACGTCAGTGCTTCCGACCGGCGACTATTGAGATTCACGCCGACCATTCCGTTTCTTCCTTCGCCCATGATCTCTCATGGACGGCCTTGAACTCTGACCGTGATAGACCGAGTCCTTCGGGAGTCACTCTCCAAGAAGGATGTATCGACAGGCTGTTACGGTGGCGTTACCGAAAGATTTGTCTTTTGTTAGTTCTCTGGAAACAGGCGTGGCTCCCCTTGCGCGCCTTCCGCGCAGCGACTAGAGTGCGCAGTGCTTCTCAGATGCTCACAGGAGATCGACGATCCATGGCTGTGTCCCGGCGTCACGCTTCGATTGCATTCGCGCTGACGTTGTCGTGCTGGTTGATCGCGGACAGCGTCAACGGGTATCTGGCTCATCTCCTGCTGGATGTCTCTCCCCCGGTACCCGGCGCTGACTCCGGCCCTGCCGTTCCGATCACGGATGCGCCTCCGTCCGATCCCACGCAGCATGTCAAAGCCATTCTCGCTTCCGGCCTGTTCGTCGTCCCTCCGGATCTCTCTGCGCTCGACCCTGACTCGGAGCGCCCCTCCGCTCCGCCGCCGCCGCCGCCAATAGAATTGGCAGGGAAGCTGAAATTGCTGGGAACTGCCATCAGAGTCGGCGGTCGCTCCTCTGCTGCGATTGAACATCTCCAAGATCACAAGCAGGCCCTCTATTTTTCCCAAGACACGATCGAAGGATTCGGCCAACTGGCGGTCATCACCCGCGACGGAGTCACGATTACGCAGGGTAATCGACAGGGCTACCTTCCGCTGGCCGATGAGGCGGCGAAGCCGATGCCGATTTCGATCGCCATGCCTCCCGCGCCCAAACGACCGACCACTCCCACTCTCCTCGACCGGCGGCAACTCCAGCAGAACCTGTCGGACGTCGCAAAGCTTATGACAGAGGCCCGCGCGATGCCCTATTACGACTTGACGAATAACGGCAAGCTGGAAGGCTGGCAATTCATCGAGATCAAACCGAAGAGCATCCTCGATCAACTGGGCCTTCAACAGCGTGATGTCGTGCTGCGGATCAACGGCATCCCCGTCGTCGATCCCGGCACCATGCTGCGACTCCTTCAAGAAATCCAGCATGAGCGCCTCGTCAAAGTCGATCTGATCCGTGGAAGCGAGCGGCAGACGTTTGCCTACGAGATTCGTTAATGCATCACCGCTCCTGCTCTCCCGTCCCCCGGTGAATTAACTGGAAGTTAATGTGTCGGTAACCAGCGCGTGATGGCGCAAAGGGTAATGTCCACCGGTCACATGTCGTGATCCCAAACGTTGAACTTACTTTTGGAGCTGCCTTTGCAAACCTATCGCTCTTATCACATCCGGATTATCGCCGTGTATGCGGCACTCTTGTGCCTGCTCACCATCAATCCCGCCTCGGCAGAATGGTACGCAGCCGGATATGGGGGGTTGTCGTTCGGCAACAAGCTCCACAACGTGTCGATGCCCGATGAGGGCCTGCGTCGCGCTCAACAGCAATTCCCGTCGGTGCTGATCCCCAATACCGGCGACACCGTCACACAGAGCTTCAAGACCGACAACCTCTCACTGGCCAATTCCGCCGTCTACGGCGCCAAGGTCGGGTACTTCTTTACCCGCGAGGGCTACTCGTGGCTGGGACTCGAACTGGACGCCTTCACGTCGAAACCCGACATCAAGAAGCAGGAGAACCTTTCGACCAGGCAAGAGTTCACGTTCACTCCGGGCTCAACCACCGAGTGCTTGAACCTCGGCACGCGATGTCCTCAGGTCGGCGTCAACAACGGCAGCTTGAACGTTCGAGAGTCATCGTTGCGCGTGGCTGCGCTGACGGCCAACGTCATCGTGCGGTACCCGGGCCAATGGTTCCAGCCCTATGTCGGCGTGGGAGGCGGCGTCTTCTATTTCACCGGTTCCGGCCAGTTCGAAGGCCGGCAGTTCGGAGGCCAGCAATTCGCGCCTGGTTTCAGCGGGTTGGGCGGGCTCAAACTTTTGGCGACGGAGCAATGGGGGCTGTTCATCGAGGGGCGGTATAACCTCTCCTACTTGAGCAACTTCGATCCCGTCTTCGGTTTGAACGGAAGCTACCAGGCCATCCATACGGTCGCCGGCGTGTCCTACCAGTTTTGAGCTGCTCGGTCGCCCCGGCCCCTCTGATCCTGCTCCGTTAGCTGGACTTTGACATTCTTCAACACACTGTCCCAATCACCAACCCTCGGCTGTCTGTACAGTCTGACGCTCGGATACCACGGGCTATCCTCCCGATTCAGCATCCAGCGCCAGTCCGGACTGAACGGCAACAACACCCAGGTGGGTTTGCCTAAAGCGCCGCTCAGATGCGCCACGCTGGTATCGACGCTGATGATCACGTCCATCAGCGCACACAGCGCCGCCGTATTCGTAAAGTCGTCAAGCTCATTGCCAACGTGAAGGACGTGTGGACCCGATTCAAGCGCCAACCTATCACTGTCGCGCACTTCTTTTTGTAAGCTCACGTACTCGAAACGAGCGGGTAAGTGTTGCAGCAACGCCGCCAGCCCGATGCTGCGATTGCGATCATTCGTGTGTTCGGGCCTCCCGCTCCACACCAACCCGACTCGGGGGGCTCTTTTCTCGCCCAACTTGCTCGTCCAATATGCGAGCTTGCCGGGCTCCGCCCTCAAGTATGGCGTCGGACAGGGAATGGAGTCCACGGTCGTCTTGAACGCGAGCGGCAAGCTCAGCAACGGGCAGTGGTACTCAAAGGCAGGCAAGGGACTGCCTTCGACCACCACTTCGGACACCCCGCTGAGGTGTTTCAGTACACCCACGAGGGGCTTCGGCGCTTCCAGAATCACTTGGGCGCCTAAGTCAGTCACGAATTGAGCGTAGCGACAAAACTGAATCGTATCGCCCAAGCCTTGCTCGCTGTGCAACAGGATGGTCTTGCCCGCGAGGGATTCCTTGCCGAGCCAAAGTGGTTGAGGGAAGTTGCGTTTCTGGGTCTTCATTTTATCCGCAGCCCAGCGCCATTCGTACAGCTTCCAACCCTCGACAAGGTCTCCGCCCAAGAGCAACGCAAACGATTTATTCCAGTAATCGTCTGCAACGTCTGGCCGGAGCGCGATGGCCTGGTCATAACTGGCCACTGCCGCTTCCAGCTGGCCGAGTTCTCTGAACACCATGCCGCGGTTGGAGTAGGCTTCGGCATAGGACGGCCGGAGCGCGATGGCCCGGTCATAACTGGCCACTGCCGCTTCCAGCTGGCCGAGTTCTCTGAGCACATTGCCACGGTTGTAGTGGATCGTTGCGACGGTTGGCTGGAGCGCGATGGCCCGATCATAACTGGCGACTGCCGCCTCCAGTTGCCCGAGTTCCTTCAGTGAATTGCCCCTGTTGGAATAGGCTTCAGCATTATCCGGTTGGAGCGCGATGGCCTGGTCATAACTGGCCACCGCCGCCTCCAGCTGCCTGAGTTCGTGAAGCACAATGCCCCGATTGGAGTAGGCGTCTGCGCTGGGACAGTTTTTTAGAGCTCTCTCAAGCAAACAAAGAGCGGTTTGGTATTGTTTTGTCTGAAATGCAATGGCGCTCAACAATTGAAGCGCGTCATAATGCTTGGGATGCTTTTTGAGGACCGCTTCAAGGAGCGATTGTGCTGGTGCCAACTGCCCAATCTGATAGAGTGCAGAAGCTTGCTGGACCTTAGCTTGCATGTGGGTGGCAGCCGAGGTTGATCTATGGTTTGGCTTGAGGACATGTTTAATTTTGTGAGCCATCGGACGACTTTATGAGGACGCAGTAGCCGAGCGCCTTGGTTTAACATCCAAGCAACGTCATGTCGGCCTTGACCCTGTCAAACACACTGTCCCAATCACCAACCCTCGGTTGTCTGTACAGTCTGACGCTCGGATACCACGGGCTATCCTCCCGATTCAGCATCCAGCGCCAGTCCGGACTGAACGGCAACAACACCCAGGTGGGTTTGCCTAAAGCGCCGCTCAGATGCGCCACGCTGGTATCGACGCTGATGATCACGTCCATCAGCGCACACAGCGCCGCCGTATTCGTAAAGTCGTCAAGCTCATTGCCAACGTGAAGGACGTGTGGACCCGATTCAAGCGCCAACCTATCACTGTCGCGCACTTCTTTTTGTAAGCTCACGTACTCGAAACGAGCGGGTAAGTGTTGCAGCAACGCCGCCAGCCCGATGCTGCGGTTGTGGTCATTCGTGTGATCAGGCTTCCCGCTCCACACCAAACCGATACGTGGCGCTTTCTTCTCGCCCAGCCTGCTCGTCCAATATGCGAGCTGGCCGGGCTCCGCCCTCAAGTATGGCGTCGGACAGGGAATGGAGTCCACGGTCGTCTTGAACGCAAGCGGCAAACTCAGCAACGGGCAGTGGTAGTCAAAGGGGAGCAAGGGACTGCCGTCGACCACGACATCAGACACCCAACTGAGCTGTTTCAATAACCCAAGGAGGGGCTTTGGCACCTCCAGAATTACTCGCGCGCCCAAGTCTGAGACCAACTTCGCGTAGCGACAAAACTGAATCGTATCGCCAAAGCCTTGCTCGCTGTGCAATAGGATAGTCTTGCCCGCGATGGAATCTTTGCCAAGCCAAAGTGGTTGAGGAAAGATCCGTTTCATGGGCTTCATTTTTTCCGTAGCCCAGCGCCATTCATGCAACTCCCAACCTGCTACAAGGTCTCCACCCAAGAGCAAGGCCAGCGACTTGTTATAGCGGACTTCTCCAATGTCTGGCCGAAGCGCGATGGCCTGGTCATAACTGGCCACCGCCGCGTCTAATTGCCCGAGGTCTTTCAATGCATTCCCGCGGTTGGAGTAGGCTTCAGCATTGCCGGGCCGGAGCGCGATGGCCTGGTCATAACTGGCCACTGCCGCCTCCAGTTGCCTGAGTTCGTAGAGCACAATCCCTCGATTGGAGTAGGCATCCGCGTCGGGGCAGATTCTTAGAGACTTATCAAGCAAACGAAGAGCGGTTTGGTATTGTTTTGTCCTAAATGCAATGAAGCTCAACAATTGAACCGCGTCATGGTGCTTGGAATCCTTTTTGAGGATCGCTTCGAGAAGCGTTTGTGCTTGTGCCAATTCCCCAATCTGATAGAGCGTATACGCCTGTTGGAACTTTGCTTGCGACTTGGCAACGACAGGCTGCCACACGTGTGCCAGCTTGGGGATATGTTTAATCTTGTAGGCCATCGGACGACTTTAGAAGGACGCAATAGCCGTGCGCGTAGATTTAGCGTCGAAACAACGCCAGATCAGCCTTGAACTTCTTCAACACGCTGTCCCAATCACTTATTCGCGGCTGTCTGTACAGTCTGACGCTCGGATACCACGGACTATCGTCTCGATCCAGCAACCACCGCCAGTCCGGAGTGAACGGCAGCAACACCCAAGTCGGTTTGCCCAGGGCGCCGCTCAAATGCGCGACACTGGTATCGACGCTGATGACCACATCCATCAACTCGCACAGTGCGGCCGTATCGGCAAAGTCATTGAGGTCCGGGCCAAAGTGCAAGAGGTCTGGCCGCGATTCCAGCACCGACTGGTCCTTGTCGCGGATATCCTTTTGTAAGCTGACGTACTCGAAACCAGCGGGCAACTGTTGCAGCAACGCCGCCAATCCGATGCTGCGGTTGCGGTCATTCTTGTGGTCGGAGCGGCCACTCCATACCAACCCAATCCTGGGTGATTGCCGATCGCCTAACTTGCTTGCCCAATAGGTCAGCTTGCTGAAATCCGCCCTCAAGTATGGCACCGGACAGGGAATGGAGTCCACGGTCGTCTTGAACGCGAGCGGCAAACTCAGCAGTGGGCAGTGGTACTCAAAGGCAGGCAAGGGACTGCCTTTGGCCACCACAGCAGACACTCCTTGGAGTGGTCTCAGCAAACCCACGAGGGGGGTGGGCGCTTCCAAAATCACTCGCGCACCCAGATCCGAAACTAACTTTGCATAGCGGCAAAACTGAATCGTATCGCCCAAGCCTTGTTCGCTGTGCAACAAGATCGTTCTGCCCGCCAAGGATTCCTGGCCCAGCCAAAGTGGTTGAGGAAAGGTCCGTTTCATGGGCTTCATTTGCTCGCTGGCCCAGCGCCACTCGAACAACTCCCAACCACGGACAAGGTCTCCCCTTAAGAGCAACGCCTGTGACTTATTAAAGATAGCTTCATTATGATCTGGCCGCAGAGCGATGGCTGTATCATAACTGGCCACCGCTGCATCCAGTCGCGTCAGTTCAAACATCGCATTCCCGCGGTTGTAGTACGCATCTACAAAATCTGGCCTGAGTGCAATGGCCTTGTCAAAACTTGCGACCGCCGCGTCAAGTTGCGCTAGTTTCTGGAGCGCATTGCCGCGGTTTGAATAAAAGGTGGCATCATCGGGTTGGCTTATTATTGCTCGATCGATCAAACGAACGGCTGTCTGATAGTTTTTTGCATGAAATGCGATCACGCCCAGTAAGTGAAGAGCGTAAGAGTGATCGGGGTATGCGTTGAGAACTTCCTGAAAGAGTGTTTGCGCTTGCGCCAATTGCCCTTTCAGATACAAAGCGTAAGCTTCCTCAACCTTTGCCTGCGTATGAGAAGACGCTGGGCTTGGGACATCTTTTTTAGGCTCGGAGATATTTCTAAAACTAGGCCCCATTGAAAGATCGTTCGCAGGCCTTCTTTTGTCCAGAAACCCTTCTCGATCTCGCGCTCGGATGGCGGCCAATAGAGGTGACCTTCGGCATCACGTCTAGCGAACGGCTCTTGAAGAACCGATGGCCCTCGCGTCACCCGCCGATGGTTTCGTCACAGCTGAGGCGGAAGGAATCTACAAAGCAACTGTTACGTGGAGATCACTGCACGATTAAGAAACCAGAAACTCCGGTGCGCTGAAACCAGTAGGTCTATTAAGACCACCAAGGAACAGGATCACTCCCATGAAGTCGAACAGGCATTCTTGGTGATCAACGGATCTCGGGTGGCCAAATTCCACTACCGGGGGCCGGCGAAGAATACCCGCTGATTTGTATAGCAGTTGCGGCTGGGTGCATCTGTCGGTGGCGCGCCGGCGGGCGAACCCCGAGAAGGGCGCTCTCGAATTGCTGTGCGTCTTCCCGCCTATGACAATCTCGGACCGATAGGGTATCATCAATCTGTATTCACACGTTGGTCATCAGGAGCGCCCCTGCGATGCCTCGATCCGACCGCCCCGCTGCCGTTCGTCCTCAACCCGTGTCATCCACGATCGAACGCGAAATCAAGTTATCCGTCGATGCCGACTTCCGACTGCCCCCGCGCCTCGGCACTCCGCTGCCGAGAAAGCTCTTGACCTCCACCTATTACGACACCGCTTCGCACGATCTGACCCACGCGCGGATTACCCTCCGGCATCGAGTCGAGCAAGGGAAGCACGCGTGGCAGCTCAAGCTTCCCTTGTGTGCGGACCGACAAGAGGTCGAGGTGGTCGACCAACACCAGCGTCCACCGGCGTCGCTTTGCCATCTGCTTGTCCTTCACGTGGGACAACGCAAACTGGCCCCGATTGCGACCTTGCGGGTCTGGCGGACGGGCGTTCGCGTACGACAGCGGCGGAGTCCGGTTGCCGAGATCGTCCTCGACCATGTGTCGGTCGTGAAGAACGGTCTGGTCATCCAGCGATTCCGTGAACTTGAAATCGAGCAACTCGCCGACGACGACCGAGCGGTGCAGGATCTGGAACAGCGGCTCCGCCGGGCCGGTGCACGAGACCACGACGGGCGGCCGAAATTGTTTCGCGCGCTCTCGTTGCCGGCGCCCGCACCGGCTCGGCCGCCCGAGACGGATGCGCCGATCATCGACCACGTGAAGTGGGCGCTGACGCAACACGTCCGCTGGCTGCTGGCGCATGACCCCGGCACCAGGCTGGGGTTGCAGAGCGAGAGCCTCCATCAGATGCGCGTCGCCACGAGGCGGCTCCGCGCGGTCCTGCGGGCCGCCGAACCGGTGCTGGCGCCGGACTGGGCCCGGGCCCTCGAGAACGAGTTGGCCTGGCTCAGCGAGTTCCTGGCCCAGGCCCGTGACCTCGACGTGCAACTCGCCTATTTTGAGCAAGAGTCTTCGCGTCTGGACGCGAGGGACCGGAAGCCGCTGGCACAGTTCATCGCCCATCTCCGGACCCAACGGGAGCGGGTCCAGCAGCTGGTGCAGAGCGAACTGAACAGCGCCCGCTATTTCGACCTGGTGCGGCGGGTTCAACAGGCCGCCGGTGATCCATCCATCGTGGACACGACCGTGACGTTGCACGACCTTGCGAAGCGGGAATTCAAGAAATTGCGACGGGCGATCCACAGCCTGCCTTCGTCGCCGAATCAGGCTGCACTCCATAAGATTCGCATCAAAACGAAACGCGCCCGCTATGCCGCGGAACTGGCAATGTGGTCGGTCGGCAAGCGGGCCACACGCTTTATGAAGCAAGCGCGAGCGGTTCAGGACCTCCTGGGAAGCTACCAAGATTCATTTATAGCGGAAACCTACATCCGCGCATTCCTCAAACAGTCAACCAGCGTCCGCGCCGGATTCATGGCGGGACGCATGGTCGAACGCCAGCGCCAACGCCGCCACGACGTGCTCGCGCGCCTCAAGCCGAAATTCACCGCATTGTTGGAAAAAGGCCGGCGTGCGTGGCAGTGAACCCGGCTTCGCGATCCAGGCTTCTTGCCTGCGATCGGATACCGCCGGTTTTAGCCCAATATCGGATACCTCTTCACGGTATTACCGATTCCGCGGAGATCCGGTCGCGACGCGATACAGAGCCGCTCCTACCATCGTCACGATCACGAGACCGGGCCAGCCGCCCAACGGAGGCCTATCGAAGAGGGTAAACGGATCGGCGCTGAAGGCCGGCCACAGGGCAACTAGCGCAATCGGCAGCGCCAGCAAAATGCCCATCAACGCTTCACCGGTGATCAGACCAGCAGCGAACAGAAGCCCACGCCGCGACGGTTTAGGCGTCTGCCCAACCGTATTCTTGGCGAGCGCCGCGATCACACCTCCCATACAAATCGCCGCCGAGAGTTTCAGCGGCAGATAGATGCCCAATGCCACCGCAAGCACCGGCAACCGAAATTCGCCGCCACGCAGTTCCAGCCGCCGATCGATCAGAATGATGGCAACCCCGATTGCCGCGCCCAGTCCCACCAGCGGCCAAGGCAGTCCGGCGCCGAACACACTCCGCGTCAGTCCGGCCATCAACGTGGCTTGCGGCGCGTTCAACGGATGGGGATGGACGGTCGTCGGCTCTCCGATCCCGTACTTGGCCTGAAGCAGCGATAAGACCGGCGCCAGAATCACGGCGCCAGTCACCACACCGACCACCTGCATAAGTTGCTGCTTCCACGGTGTCGCGCCGACCAGATGACCCGTCTTGAGATCTTGCAAGTTATCCCCGCCCATGGCAGCGGCGCAGCAGACCACCGCCCCGATCACCAAGGCCGCCGCCGGTCCTGCCGGATGGCCCGCTCCCATGAATAGCACGAGCAGCAGCGACGCCAGCATGATCGTGGCTATCGTCACGCCTGACACGGGGTTGCTGGAACTTCCGACCAACCCCGCCATGTAGGCCGCAACCGACGCAAAGAGAAACGCCGCCAGCGCCATCACGATCGTCATGAGCAGGCCGATCACGAGACTGCTCACCACCGTGGTGTAGATCCACGCCATCGGGATCAACGACAGAACAAACGGCACGACGATCCACCCCAACGGCGCATCGCGTTCGGTCCGAGCCATCAACGTAGCGGATCGAGCCGTTCCCTGATCCTGCACCGTGGCCCGAAGCGCCTGCAGGCTTTGCCATACCGGCTCGCGCAATCGCGTCAGCGTCCATAATCCGCCGATCAGCATCGCGCCGATGCCGACGTAGCGAACGTGCCCGCTCCAGATCGCCGTAGCCGCCGCCAGTCCGGTTCGATCCGGAGGCAATCCATTGAGCAGTCCGTAGGCCGGCATCAGAATCATCCACCCAAGCACTCCGCCGAGAAACACGACCAGCGCCGTGTGCAGGCCGATGATGTACCCCACCGCGAGCAGCGCCGGCGACAGATTGAGACCCGCATAGAGCACCGTGCGTCCAACCTGCATCGCCCCTTCCAAGGAGTCCGTCCAGAGGCGCATACCGCTCTCGCCGAACTTCACCGCCCCACCCACAAGCGCCGCCGAAAGGAGCGCTCGGAAATCCCGTCCGGTCTCAGCCTGGCCGGTACCGGGTCGATCCGACGCGGCCACCTTCAACACTTCCGCCGTCGCCACGCCTTCGGGAAACCGCAGCCGCGCCGTCACGATCAGCGCCCGCCGCAAGGGAATGGTAAAGAGCACCCCGAGCAACCCGCCGGCCAAGGCAATCATCGTGGTCTGCCAGTAGTCGAACACCGACCAATACCCGACCAGCAGCAGCGCGGGAATGGTAAAAATTACCCCGGCAGCCAACGCTTCGCCGGAAGAGGCGGCGGTTTGAACAATGTTGTTTTCGAGAATGTTCGACCGGCGGAACAAGCGAAGGATCGCCATAGACGCCACCGCAGCCGGAATGGACGCGGACACGGTCATTCCGGCGAAGAGGCCCAGATAGGCGTTGGCGGCGGCGAGCACGGCGGCAAGCAGGATCGACAGAACGACTGCTTTGAGAGTGATTTCAGGGAGCGTGACTGTAGCCGGGACGACAGGCTGGTCGTCCTTCATGGGCGTGCCTATCCCTTTGACTTGCGATCTACCAGGCGTAGGCCTCCGGTGCCGGCCCGCCCGGCCCTGGGAAAATCGCGTCCAGCCGCTTGAGCTGATCGCTGCTCAACATCAGCGTCAAGGCCCGCATCGAGCCGTTCAATTGGTCCATGGTGCGTGGCCCGATGATCGGCGCCGTAACCACCGGTTGCTGCAGCAGCCACGCCAGCGCCACGTCGGCGGGCCGTTCGCCCATGTCGCGGCAGAACGCCTCGTAGGCTTCCAGCTTCTGACGGTGTCGGTCGATTTCTTTCTTCACGTCCTCGTCCGCGCGCCGCCCGACCGACGCCGGCTTGAGCGCCCCTGCCAGCAACCCGCGCGCCAGCGGACTCCAGGGAATCAGGCCGATGCCGTACGCCTTGCAAGCGGGAATGACTTCCAGCTCGATCGTCCGTTCCGCCAGATTGTAGAGGCTCTGTTCGGAGACCAGTCCGAGAAAGTGACGGCTCCTTGCCAGTTCCTGGGCTTGCGCCAGATGCCAGCCGGCAAAATTGCTGCTGCCGACATACAGAATCTTTCCTTCGCGGACCAACTGCTCCATCGCCTGCCAGATTTCTTCCCAGGGCGATTCCCGATCGACATGGTGCATCTGGTAGAGATCGATGTAGTCGGTGCCCAACCGCCGCAAGCTTTCATCGCAGGCGCGCCGGATGTGCAAGGCCGAAAGCCGCGACTGATTCGGCCACTCGCCCATCCGGCCGAAGACTTTTGTCGCAAGCACTACCTTGTCGCGCCGCCCACCCTGCTTCAGCCACCGCCCGACGATCTGCTCGGTCCATCCTTCACCCAGCTTCCATCCGTAGACGTTCGCTGTGTCGAAAAAGTTGATGCCGAGCTCCAGCGCCCGATCCATGATCGCGAAACTGTCGGCTTCATTGGTCTCCGGCCCGAAGTTCATCGTGCCGAGACAGAGCCGGCTGACCTTGACACCCGAACGGCCGAGATGGACGTATTGCATAAGTCGCTCTTATAGTGCTTGTAGGACGGGGATGTCGAGGACCTGATCCAACAAGGAACCACCAGGATTACCGTGGCCACCACCATGTTCACCCCGGAGGTTCCCATTCAGATATCGAGATCCCCGACATGCTCATGCGCCTCCGGCCACTGTATCCCGATCTCAAGCTTCGCTATGCCTGGAGAATGGTGAGAAAACTGAGCCGTACCGCTCACACGAGCAGGGTGGTACCGTACCTTACTTCCTCAGACGGCAGCAAAGTCACCGGTCACGCGCTGGGTTGCAGCTGGTCACGTCTCACTTTGATGGCGCGTTCATGCTGGCGGGCTTGGGCCAGGTCGTAGGCGGCTTGCAATCGCAGCCAGTGCACGGCATTCGACCATCCGGCTTTCTCAAACCGAATCGCCATGTCGGCGGAAATGCCCGCGTGCCCATTGAGGACACGTGACAGCGTGTGCCGCGCCACGCCGAGCGCTTTGGCCGCGTCGGTCACGCTGAGGCCGAGCGGGTCCAAGCACGCGTCCTTCACGGACAACCCAGGGTGCGGCGGGTGTTTCATCGGCATGGGATCCTCCTCCTCTTAATGATAATCGACGAGATCCACGTCATACACATCGCCGTTCTCACACCGAAACACGATACGCCAGTTACCCGAGACCGTCACGCTCCAGAACCCTTTCAGGTCACCTTTCAAGGCATGCAGCCGATAGCCCGGCAGGTCGAGATCGCGCGGCTGGACCGCTTCATCGAGATGCGCCAATACCGCGCGAATCCGCCGGACCTGATCGGTACGCACCCCGCTCGGATCATCGTGCTCAAACAGGCGTTTGACTCCCTTATGGGCAAACGTCTTCAGCACGGCCTGACTGTACCGCGTGCCGGTACACCTGTCAAGGCGGCCTCCCAGTTACACTGCATGCACCATAATGAGGCTCTCTGAACCTGCGTATTTGAATGCATCCGGCCAGATGTTCTCCCGGGAGGCTCCCATTCAGAAATCGAGATCCCCGAAACGCTCTCGCGCCTCCGACAACAACACCCCGACATCGATCTTCGCTATGCCTGGCCGTTCGACTTGCAATCGGTGGCAAAAACCTTGGCGGAACAGTTGCGAGGATGGATGTAAGCGGGTCGTGACATCGCGACTTTGAACCACGGTTCGAACATCATCAGCCTTTTCCTTGAAGTACCTCTCGCGGCAACAATGACCGCATGGTCTCTCGTATACGTCGTGCCATGGCAACGGCCTGCTCTGCCTCTGGTCGGTCAATCGGGTCCCAATCGCCAGGATATCGCGCTTCGATGGTATAGCGATTCAGGGGCTGCACATCCTGGGGAGTCGCACCTCGAAACCCGGCAGCCAGCGCCAGGTTGAGCAAGACAACCAGGTCATGGGATCGTGGAACATCGAGCTGTTTGGAGGTGAGCCAACACTTCAGATACTTCTCTACGCACTGCTGGGCGTGAAAGCACACGGTATCGAAGGGACACTCCTCGTCACGAATGGTGAGAGTGTGTTCGGCATTGCGCAGATCATGCTCCGCCTTTTCGATCCACTGACGAACCTGTCGGGCCGGATCACGCGGCTCGGTCATAGAGGACCAGCCCTTCGAGTGCCGCAGGACGCAACACCGACCCGATCTGATGACGGGCCCGTTCAAACTCCTCCGGAGTCACCACAATGAGGTCCACGGGGATCGTTCGATCGGACAAAGTCCCGTCGATTTCGGTCGCCTTCCGCCGTTTCGAGCCTTCCACCGGCATGACGATCAAGAGGTCCACGTCACTGTCTGGACCAGCCTGGCCACGCGCATGCGAGCCGAATAGTATGATCTTGTCTGGGTGAAACTGAGCAGCAATCCGCCGTACCATTTCACGGATGGAGTCTTGAACAGGAATGGAAGCGGCCCTTTGCTCTGCCATGGATAGCCTCCTGACAACCTTGAAACTCTACCCTACTTTTAGGCCATTCGTCATCTCAAGAGACAATGTGGTGTAGCTCCCGAACGTCAGACCGGCTCACTCCTGAGCCTCATATATATCGCGCAAAGTCGGTAATGAGACCTCCAACACCTTCAGCACTTCTTTGCCGTACAGATTGATGACTTTGATACGAATTATCCCGATATTGGCTCCTGGCACCTCTTTCTCCTCCGAGTATAGCGCGGGAATCGACAAGGAAGATGAGGCAGGCCTGCACCTCTCCGTTTCAAAGCGATGATGTGTGATTGCAAGACCTGACACTGAATGGCATCCGCGGCATTCTCTCCCTCCCCATCTTGGCGATGAGTTGAGCTGCAGACCGTACAATGGACTCATCTTCCATGTAGGGCAGAGACATATCGAAGGCAATTACTTCGGGATAATCTGTTCCGCCATAAAACGGAAATTCTCCGCATAAAACTGAAGAAAGGTTTTCGGCGGATTGCAATTCGGTTTAAGTCTCGACAGAAATTGTCCTGGGATCATCCCCGAAGGAAGAAAAGTTAGCTCGTTCCTCACTAGTGCCTCGAACTTTTCCACTGCCTCTTTGGAATTATGCGACAGGGCATTACGGATAGTCTTCACATTATTCAGTAGATTGGTCTGGGGCCGTATCACGTCAAAGAAAGGCCGCCCTCCTTTAAAAAAACGCTCTGCTCGTCTAACGACTCGATCTGCAGCAGCCCAGTCAGTGTGCGCTGTCTCCGATGTCAGTAACTCAACAGCGTGTTGGCGATTCATTGGGATCGCATGGCGAATCGGTGCGTACCCAGTAGGCGATTTTTTACCAAGCAGATAGAGAATAAAAGCTTCTTCCAGAAACCCCTCCCACGTCAGAAATGACTTCATGAAAGCCAGTTCCACAATCTGTGTGTAATGTTCATTCTTGAATCTCGCAGACTGAAGCTGCTGGAGATGTCTTTGCCAGACACCGGCACGCGCCGTAAGTTGAATTGCACCTTCAAACTCCCTCACGCTGTGTGCTAACAATGTGCCCGGCGTTCTTCTGGCCATGTCAGGCAAGTTACAGTTTGTTAGCAATAAGCTTCACGAGAAATTCCGTGCGCGCCAACCGTACCGGTTCATCTGTCGTGTGGCGTTTCAGCGAATCTATGAATACGGCTTCGGCACCCTCTGGGTCGTCCTTCTTGATGATTACATCAACCGACTCAAGAGCGTTCCAGACTTTAGAATACTGTGCTTCCCTGAACGGTTTACGGGCCGTCGTAAGACGAGGGAGCCCATGCAGGTGATGATGAATTGCGCAAAACAGAGAGTAAAACAACACTGGCGATTTGAAGGGGCTCTCCACAAGAGCCCCAGCATTCAATGCTCCGATAGCATCCATCGTTTTACGAAAATATTGTGATAATTTGGCTTTGTCCTTCAGTGTGTCGTCATATTTTTTATAGTAAGCGTCGATGGCTTTACGGCTCTTTACTCCATCAAGTAATGCAATGAGAAGATCAGAAGTCAGTTCGGCCTCGTGCATTCTCAGGATCTGGGCGTCAGTGAAGATGCGGTTCTCTGTCCAAAATGAACTGTATTCAAACCCCAAAGAATAGGTGAGAGTCTTGAACTCTCCGAAGTACGTCGCGTTGCGCAACTCTTGAGCGTTCAGCTTCACTGCATATGAGTTCAAACGTGCAAAGATATCCAAGACTTCCTTATCGGGTGCGTCAAGCAGCAGATCCACGGAGAGCTCATACTTCAAAATGGCCGTTTGCACTTCCTCTGGCAGCTCACTGTAAGACTTGCCACCATATTCGCTGGAGTGCGCCTTACTGACTTTGAATCCGTCCTGTAAGAAGCTAAATATCGTGCGCAGCCTCTGCTGTCCGTCTACGACATCGCGCACACTCCTCTTCGTCTTTGGGTCAATGTCTTGCCGGATGAAGATTTTCGGGATCGGTTTTCCTCTAATAATCGAGTCGATCAAGTACGATCGAGCTTTGTCACTCCAAACATTCCGTCGTTGAAACTTGGGCTGTAATTGCAATTCCTTTCGGTCATTCCACTCTCGGAAATCGTTCACGCTATAGGTTCTTGAATCGAAGTTCTTCATATTGCAGTGCCTCTTTCTCTGATAGCAGCTCGCCCCGACAACAGCCGCGGGAGCAGCAGGTCGCGAGTTCGGCGAAAGTTTCTACATAACCTTGTAAGCATGACAACTGCAGTTCGCGCAGAGCGAGCAAGTACCACCCACCGCTTCTGAGGTGAAACCGGACTAACGGGAATGTTTCCTCCGCCGATGGCTATATACTCGGTTCAGTCTGCCCGCTACCGGCCGTCCACCCGAGAGCCGTGTTGTGACTTGGAAGGAGCGACCCAGGACATAGGCTACCCTTTCGACAGACCTTTTGCGCAGCAGCCTTGGCGAAGAAGAATACTCTCTTTCCTCACCAAAATCACCACAACTCAGGACGTGAGGGAATCAAATAGAATCTACTGAGTCTGTAATAAGGCGAGCGACAGATCCAACTGATCCGGCTGGTTTTACGCGAAACTGAAATGAACTGAAGAATGAATGGGGTGGATGACGGGTTTCGAACCCGCGACCTCCGGATCCACAATCCGGCGCTCTAACCAGCTGAGCTACACCCACCATGGAGAAGTCACTGAGGAGGAAGGATCTTAGCAAAGGGGGATTCGCTGCTGCAACCGGCGGCACGCGATGGCGTCATACGTCATACGTCATGCGTCAATCGTGAACGGTGAAACGTTTCAGCCCTGGCTTTCTTCCACGAATAACGAATGACGGTTGACGATTAACGTCTCCTATCCCCTGGCGTCGAACGCCGCCTGCATTTCGGCGACGATGTCGGCCACGGTCGCGGCCGGATCGGCTGCGTCGCGGATGGGCCGGCCGATGACGAGATAGTCGGCACCGGCAGTAATCGTTTGTGTCGGCGTGGTTGCCCGGGCATGATCGTCTACCCCCTTGCCGGCCGGCCGGACGCCTGGCGTCACGAGCGTGAACCGAGGCCCGACTTTCTGGCGAAGGGCAGCTGCTTCTTCACCGGACGCTACCACACCGTCGCAGCCGACTTCGGACGCAAGCAACGCCCGCGCGGTCACCAAGTCCTGGACGGTCCGCTGGATGCCCATGTCACGTAGATCGTTGCCGTCGAAATTCGTGAGCACTGTGACAGCCAGCAACTTGAGCGTCGAACCTTCCCGGCCCTGCACAGCCGCCGTGAGGGCCTTGCGATTGGCATGGACGGTCAGGAAATCGACACCCATCGACGCGACCCGCGCCGTCGCCCGTCGGACGGTTTCTTCGATGTCGAGAAACTTCAGGTCGAGGAACACTCGCATCCCCCGCTCGACGATCCGCTTCACCATGTCCGGCCCCGCGGCCGTATACAGCTCCAACCCGACCTTGACGAAGGACAGATGGCCATGGAGCCGGTCCAACAGCCGCTCCGCCTCGGCGGCAGACGGCACATCCAGCGCAAAGATCAACCGGTCACGCGCCACGATTTTCGACATGGGGGGCTCCTCCTCCTTCCGATCCTTGACGACTCGCGACACCCTATGATAAAAATCACATTCCTTTCTGGAGGAAAAGACAATGCCTGTGATTCATAAGTCCACAATCCGCCGGGCTCGCCAAGCTGAGCGCCGACATGACCGGAATCGGGCCACTATGAACGCTGTGAAGACGGTCGTCAAGAAGGTCCAATCGGCCCTGGCCGAGAAAAAACTCGAGGACGCCAAGACATCCTTGCGCGAAGCCGTCGCCGCGATCGGAAAAGCCGTGTCCAAAGGCGCCCTCAAGCGCAACACCGCGTCCCGCCGCGTGTCTCGCTTGACGCTGCGTGTCAACGCCCTGTCCGGCTCCCGCTCCTGATCGTTCGCACATTCGACACAGGACGAGCCGCAACCCGCCCTGCCGGCCCGGAAGGCCTAGGCGGCGGTTCCACAGACGACTTCTTCACAGCATCGCACAGCCGCAGCAGCAGACGCTCCAGCACGATCTTCGGACGGCTGTTGCCGCCGCCTTTGAGCGCCCCATCGGCATCGAGAAACAGACGGGACGCCGTCAGAAGCTGCTCGTCAGAAAATCGGCCCAGAAACGGCCGCACCTTCATCGGGTCCATCCGCAACGTTCGAGCTGCCTCGCCTTCACGCCCACCGGCCGCCAGCGACTCTTTGACCTTCCACAGGCGGCGATACTGCCAGGCCAGCGAGCCCAAGATCCGCAGGGGGGCTTCACCCGCCTCTAGATTGCGCGCCAGAATAGCCAGGGTCCTCCCACGATCGGCGGCGGCAATCGCGACCGTCAAATCGAACACCGACGCGTCAGGCTCGATTCCCCGGAGCGCCTGTACATCGGCAGCGGTGACATCCCGGCCGGCCGGCACGTAAGACGCCAGCTTCTCCAATTCACGGCGCAATCCATAGAGCGAACCAGCAGCGGATTCTTTTAGGGTGTGCCGCGCCGGTTCATCCAGCCGGAGGCCCAGCCGCTCGGCCTCGCGCGCGATCCAGGGGAGCAGCTGCGCCTCGCGCAAGGGAGCGCAATCGACCGTGACAGCCGCGCGCCCCAAGGCTTGGGGAAATTTCATCCGGCCGTCCATCTTCGGGCCCACAAACACCAGCGTGGTGGTCTCCACCGGCTCTTTGACATAGTCGAGCAGCGCCTCGCCTTCTCGCGCCGGCAGTTTGTCCGCCGCTTTCACCACCACCAGCCGCCGCTCGGCGAACACCGGTATTTCGGCCGCGCAGCTTCGGATATCCGACCCGCCGGCTTCGTCTCCATACAACAGATCGTAATTAAACTCCCCGCCGTCCCCAAGAATCTTGGCCTTGAGCACCGCGAGTGCGTGATCCCTCAGCAGATCTTCTTCTCCAACGACCAGGTAGAGAGGGCTGGGGGCTCCCTGATTCAACGCCGCTTCGAGCTGGAACGGACTCACCGTCGATGCCATCGTAGGACCCACCAGATAGTTACGGCGTCGCCGTTGCCGGCTTGGCCAATCCGCCCGATTCGACGAGCAACAAAAACCGCGCCGCCAAGTCTGCGGCGGCCAGGCGGCCGGCCTGTTCCAGCGCGCGATTCTGCAGGGCACGATTGAATTGGAGATCGGAGGTGACATAGAACTCAGAGGCGCCTCTCGCCAGTTGGGTCCAGACGACTCTGTTCGTTCTTGTCTCCTCAATCTGGACTCGGACCACAATTTCAGCCCGGCTTTCCAATGTCCTCGTCTGACTGAAACTCAACGTCGGCGCTGTCACCGACAGAATCTCACCGGTCAAAATGAGATCGGCGGCCTCGGAGTCCGGCACCACTTGCGCTCCACTGCCGGACGTAAATTCATGGCGTATATAGTTGGTATAGCGGGTTTCCAGATTTGGCTCGAAACTCCTGTTGACCAAGGTCTGAACGATCAGACGCGGCGGCGGCTCCTGCGACGCCGACGGTTGCCCGCCGCCAATGGTCGGACCGGCTCCCTCCACTCGGAATTGGTAACCGCACCCGGCGAGCCCAAGGCTCGCCGCCGCGAGACAAGCGAGACTTGCGCGACACAACCACGACCGACCGCATACAATACGCTCTTCTCTTCCGTCTCGCTTTTCCCGCACGTCGCGCCCCTCACGCATATCAGATTACAAAGTTGATCAGCTTCTTTTCGACATAGACGATCTTCTTGGGCTCTTTGCCCTGGAGCCATTCGGCCGCTTCGACCCTGGCCAAGGCTTCCACGTGGTCGCGTGTCGCCTCGGCACCCACTTCGATTTTTCCGCGTAGCCTGCCGTTGATCTGGATCGGAATCGTCAGCCGGTCGCTGACCGTCAGGGTCGGGTCGAATCGGGGCCACGGCTGCTGCGAGACGCTCGGCTGATGGCCCAACCTGCTCCACAACTCTTCGGCCAGATGCGGCGCAAAGGGAGCCAGAAGCAGCACGAACGGCTCGAGCGCGCCCCGCGAGCGCCGTTCAGCCTTGGTCATCTCGTTGGTAAAAACCATCATCTGCGAGATCGCGGTGTTGAACCGTAGGGATTCAATGTCTTCCGTCACCTTCTTGATCGTTTGATGAAGCAGGCGTTGTTGATCGGAGGTCGGCGCTTCCGCAGCCACGGCATCGGACAGCCGCCCCTCGTCATTGACCATGAGACGCCACACCCGTTCCAAGAACCGTGTAATACCTTCCACTCCTCTGGTGCTCCACGGCTTCGTCGCTTCGAGCGGGCCCATGAACATCTCATACAATCGGACGGCATCCGCGCCGAATCGATCCATCATGTCGTCCGGGTTCACCACGTTCCCCCGTGACTTGGACATTTTCTGATTGTCTTCGCCGAGCACGATGCCTTGATGCACCAGCCGCTTGAACGGCTCCGGCGTGCTCACGACCCCGATGTCGAAAAGCACCTTGTGCCAAAAGCGGGCGTACAGCAGATGCAACACGGCATGCTCGCTCCCGCCGATATACAGATCGACCGGCATCCAATACCGTTCTTTCGCGGGATCAACGAGTCGCGCGGGATTCTTGGAGTCGATGAAACGAAGATAATACCAGCAGGAGCCAGCCCATTGCGGCATGGTGTTCGTTTCACGCCGGGCCGGTTTCCGGGTCACCGGATCGGTTGTCGACAGCCAGTCGGTGAGATTGGCCAACGGACTTTCGCCGGTCCCCGACGGTTTGAAATTACTCGTCTCGGGCAACCTGAGCGGCAATTGCTCTTCGGGAATCGCTCGCGCTTCCCCCTCCACCCAGGTGATTGGAAACGGCTCGCCCCAGTACCGTTGGCGGGCGAACAGCCAATCTCGCAGCTTGTAGTTGACCGCCTTCTTGCCCTTCCCCTTCGCGTCCAGCCACGCCGTCATCTTGGGAATGGCCTCAGCCGGCGTCATCCCGTTGATCGAGAAGCTCCCGTCCGCCGTCGCCGAATTGATGACGGTACCCCGATCGGTCTGGGTAAAGGCCGCCTCCGTTATCTTGCCTCCGGCGATCACTTCGCGGACCGGCAGGCGGTATTGACGGGCAAAGGCCCAATCCCGTTCGTCGTGCGCCGGCACTGCCATGATCGCGCCGGTGCCGTAGCTCATCAGGACATAGTCGGCAATCCAGATCGGCAGCGGTTCGCCATTCACAGGATTGACGGCATAGCCGCCTGTAAACACGCCGGTTTTGTCCTTGTCCAGCTCTTGCCGTTGGAGATCACTCTTTTTGGCGGTCGCTTCACGGTAGGCTGAAACGGAGGATTTCTGCTCGGCAGTGGTCACAACATCGACCAGTGGATGTTCCGGCGCGAGCACCATATGCGTGGCGCCGAACAGCGTGTCCGGTCTGGTGGTAAACACGCGGATCGCCCCCTTCCGGTCGGCCAGCGCGAAGTCCACCTCGGCCCCGATGGAACGCCCAATCCAATTCTTTTGCATCTCCAGCGTGCTCGGCGGCCACTCGACCAGCTTCAAGTCTTCGAGCAACCGGTCGGCATAGGCGGTAATCTTGAGCACCCATTGCCGCATCGGTTTGCGGACGACATCGAAGCCGCCCACTTCGCTCTTGCCGTCGATGATTTCTTCATTGGCCAGCACTGTCCCGAGCGCCGGGCACCAGTTCACCGGCACCTCGGCCACATAGGCCAGGCCCCGCTCGAAGAGTTTCAAGAAAATCCACTGGGTCCATCGATAATAGTCGGGGTCCGTGGTGCTGAGCTCCCGGTCCCAATCGTAGGACAGCCCCACCCGTTTCATTTGGCGCTTGAACGTGGCGATATTTTGTGCGGTTGTGATCGCGGGGTGAATGCCGGTCTTCACCGCGTATTGTTCAGCCGGCAAGCCGAACGCGTCCCAGCCCATCGGATGCAAGACATTGAAACCCTGCATCCGTTTATAGCGGGACACGATGTCGGTCGCTGTATACCCCTCAAGGTGGCCGACGTGGAGTCCGGACCCTGAGGGATAGGGAAACATGTCGAGGCAATAGAACTTGGGCTTCGACGGGTCGTCCATCGCCCGAAACGGGCGGTGCTCCTCCCAGTACGCCTGCCACTTCGACTCGATTTCGCGGTGATCGTAGGTGTTGCTCATTGTCTCGCCACATCGGGTTCAACCATCGGCTCCCAGCCTCACACCCGCTGATCGCCGACAGCCGCAGTCTGACTGCCGAATCTGGGAATCTAGCATAGACCTCTTGGACGCAACAACATGGTCGGCCCATAGCAACGCCGTGTTTTGATATACTGCGCGCAGCTAATGGGACCCTACAGCTGTCTTGACGGAAAGACCGCGCTAGCGCGGCGGGCGACCGTTCAGGAGCGGGGCGAACCCCGTAATCGAACAGAACTCGGTGAGCGGAGCGGGCGGCAGTTGAGAGCTCGACTTGGCGCTGTGCACGAGATGCGCCACGCCGAACCGTTTGGCTGCAATCAGACATCCTTCATCGTCATCCATATAGAGGGACCGTGCCGGATCAAATCCCAACAACCGCTGGCAACTGGGCCAATACTCCGGCCGCATTTTGAGATAGCCGACTTCGAAGGCGTCGACGATACGGTCCACGAGGCGATCGAGGCCCGTCTTGGCGGACTTGACCGACACACCGGCCTCATGCGCGTTCGTGATGATGGTCACACGCTTCCCCAGCAACCGGAGATGATGCAAGAATTCCTCCGCTCCCGGCAGGAAGCCGATCATATGGTCCAGTTCCTTGTGCAGGGCCACGACGTCGATACCGACCCGCTTGGTCCAATAGTGCAAATCGGTCCAGGCGAGCTCGCCTTCGACCGACCGGTACATGGCCATCAAGCGGTCGCGGGATTCTTCAAACGGCAAACCGCGCAACACGGCATAGCGGCGCGGCAGTTCCTCTTCGAAAAAGAAGTTGTCGAAATGCCGATCCAGGAGCGTGCCGTCCATGTCCAGCAGGACGTCGTCGATTTGGCCCCAATCGATGACGTGCCGAGGGCTGGGAGCTGAGGGTTGAGTCATGAGGGAAGTATACTGGAAGTTCGGAGAAGAAGACGAGACGGTTGTCTTTCTGAAAATCGCTGTGTTACGGTCCCGCATCCTATTTTGTTCATTGGTGATGGCTTCAGATGGTTCCACACTCGGCACTCAGCACTCAATCCTCAGCACTTCCGCTGGTCGCCCTTATCGGCAGGCCGAACGTGGGCAAGTCCACGCTCTTCAACAAGATCCTCGGCTCCAGGACCGCCATTGTCGATGATGTGCCCGGCGTGACCCGCGACCGAAACTATGCGGATGCGACCTATCGGGACCGCAAGTTTCGCCTGGTCGATACGGGGGGACTTGACCCCTCGGCATCGGACGGTATGCCGGCCCTGATCCGCCGCCAATCCGAATTGGCCATCGCGGAAGCCGACATTCTGATCCTCCTGCTTGATGGGCGTGCTGGATTGACCCCTCCCGACCAGGATGTCGCCCGGTTGCTACGCGGGGTCACCAAGCCGGTGTTTATCGCCATCAACAAGATCGATACGCCGAAGGCCGAACCCCTGCTCGCTGATTTCTATCGATTGGGGACAGGCGAGTTGTATCCCGTCTCCGCCGAACACGGGATTGGTGTCGCCGAGTTGCTGGACGCCATCTATCCGCTGCTCCCGGCGTCTGATGACACCGGCGACGTCCTGGACCCGCCCCGAATCGCCGTGGTGGGCCGGCCTAATGCCGGGAAATCCACGCTCGTGAACGCCCTGCTGGGCGAGGAGCGGCTCGTCGTCAGCGATATTCCCGGTACGACCCGCGATCCAATCGACTCGCTCGTCATACGTGACGGCAAGCGGTATCTGTTCACCGATACGGCCGGCATCCGTCGACGCGGGAAAATCGATCGCGGCATTGAAGGCTACAGCGTCATGCGTTCGCTCCGCGCCATCGGCCGATCCGACCTGGCCGTGCTGGTGTTGGATGGAGCCGAAGGCGTGACGGAGCAGGACACGAAGATCGCTGGGGCCATCCTCAAGCAGGGACGCGCCTGTCTCCTCTGGGTCAATAAGTGGGATCTGCGCATGGGCGACCCCGGGGCCCGGAAAGAGTCTGAACTCGAACTCCAGCGCCGCACGCCCTTTTTAACCTGGGCGCCGGTGCTGTACGGTTCGGCCCTCAAGCCGGATTCCGCTTCCAAGTTGTTCGCCCAGATCGACGACGTCTATGCGATGTTCACCAAACGGGTCCCCACCGGTGCGTTGAACGTGTGGCTGCAGAACATTCTGTCGTCGCACCCCTTGCCGGTCCGCAAAGGCAAACCGTCAAAAACGACAAAATCCGCCTTCATCACCCAAGTGACAACGAAGCCGCCAGCCTTCGCCCTGTTCGTGGGCCACCCCCAAGACATCACTCCCGCATATCTGCGGTATCTGGAAAACCAACTGCGCGTGTCGTATGGGTTCACCGGGACGCCGCTACGCTTGCTGGTCAGAAAAAAGTAACCGTCCTCCCGCGTTTCCACTCAGACGACTCGGCCTCAGCGGACCAAACCCGCTTTCAAATTGACTCACGCACCGGCACGTGTTATTCGCATAGACATTAGATGTGCCCCGCGATGTGACGTGGCACGCTGCTGAGCCAGATCGGCAAGACCAGTCCTCACGTCCCTGCAATCCTCGACCGAGAGGCCTCGACCATGATGACACGACGTTCGACCGGCCAGTGGTTCCTTCAAGCCCTCGCGGTGACCGGCGTTGTCTTCGCTACTGCGACCGCGTACGCCGGGGAGGCACCTCCGGCATCTGACGATCAGCAATCTGTTCAGGAGCTTCCCGCTCCGCAGAATGTCGTTCCAGAGAGTCCCACTCCCCAAGACTCTGTTCCGCAGAGCCCAGTTTCGGAGGCTCCCGTTCAACCGAGTCCGGTCCAGTCTCATGCCCGCCCGGAAACCGGGAATCCCTCTATTATTCTGAAAGGCCACCTGTGGCGGACCAAGCCCGGCATTGTCTTCTTGAAAACGCCGGTCGGCTTGCTCACGCTGAGTTCGAAGACGACGTTGAAAGATTTCCGCGCCTCTCATGATGTCTCATTCTGGCTTCATGATGCCCATCTTGCCGTCGACATTAGAAATCGGAGCAATGGGTCGCTCGTTCATCGATATCTCAGCGGGCCGTTCAAACGACACGACGAGGCTGAAAACAAGCTGTGGCGATGGACTCCGGAAGGAGACCAGTCGTTTGACTTCGGCGCCCACGAACGGCCGCTCGCCGCTCTCCGGGAAGGCAATCCGGTCACTGTGGAAGTCGATGAGAAAGGTGTCGTGATCGGTGTGCACGACCTTCAGTTCGATCTTCAGATTGGACAGATTCCAGTCGAAGGAGCCAGCGCCCATCTCTTGCTGACCGGCACCGTCTCGAAACTGAAATCCAATTTTATTTTCTTCCGGACGCCGATCGGCGTCATCAACGTCAACGCCAAGATCGGCATCAAGGATGCGAAGGTGGGACAGACTCTGACGCTGCACATGCGCCAGCGAAGTGTGGTTGCCGATCTGGCGGCTCCGAACGCGACGGCTGTGACACGTCGTTTTGTCACCGGCCCACTCGCCTTTGCCTCACCGGATCGCGCCAGCATCCGACTGTGGACCCCGAACGGGGAACAGGTGTACCCAACCGATCGGGGAAAGGCAGCCTTGGCCGGTGTCAGGGAAGGCAACCCCATCACCGTCGAACTGACCGGAGACGGCACCGTGGTCGATTTCTACCGGTTGAATTAGGCCACTTTCGCCACCCGCCTTGACTCTCTTTTCCCTCCCTTCGTAGACTGCCGGGGCATATGGCTCCTTCACGCCAATCCCACAGTTCTGACGGCCATCCGGCCTCGTCTCACGGGGAAGCCGACACCTTCGACGCCCTCTACAGGGACAATATAGATTTGATGTACCGCTATGCGAGCCGACTCTGCGGCGAAACTGAAGCGGCAAAAGATTTGGTGCAGGAAACCTTCTTAAATGCCTACCGCGGATTCAAGAATTTCCGCGGTGATGCGCAGATTTCGACCTGGCTCTATACCATCGCTTCACGGGCATGCTTGCGCATGCGGCGTCGACGAAAAGGAGCGCCGGAGCGGGAGCTGTCGCTCGATGAATTCATTCCCACCTCGGACGGTGAGTTCCGTTTGCAGATTCCCGTCGAAGGACTCAACCCGGAGGACGCGCTCCAGAACAAGCAGCTGCGGGAAGCACTCGATACCGCCATCAGCAAATTGCCGAAGAAGTACAAGATGGCGCTCGTCCTGCGTGACATGGAAGGTCTCAGCGCCAAGGAAGTAGGTGCCATCATGGGGCTGAGCGAACGGGCCGTGAAATCGAGGCTGCACCGCGCGCGTCTCTTTGTCCGCCGCGAACTCAGCGCGAGGGGGTTGGCCGAAGACACTGTCCCACATCAGGGCAAGTCGATCATCTAACAAAGGAAGACGCGTCATGGTCAAACGAGCCGTCACAAAGCGTCGAAGACGCCCCGAAAACACATCCCATCGACATGAGGCCGGACGATGTCTCCATATTCTTCGCGAATTGTCGGCGTTCATCGACGATGAGCTGTCAAACGACATCTGCGGGGAAATCCGCCGGCACTTGGGCGCGTGCCCGCGTTGCGAAGAGTTCGTGGCGTCTCTCCGCCAGACCGTGTCCCTGTGCCGCCGGAGTCCGGCCCCGGTCCTGTCACCGGATGATCGGGCCCGCATGCGCGAGAAGATCCTGGCGGCAGCCCGCGCTCGGTGATTGCGATGCTTCTTCATTGTGATCCGGCCCGATCGTTTGGCCCGCTATGGTCATCTTGAGTGTGAGGGGAGGGGATTTTCACTTCCCGTCGGTCGAGCAGGCTTCGCCGGAGGGGTTGCTTGCCGTCGGCGGCGATTTGCGTCCAGAACGGCTACTTGAAGCCTACCGGCACGGCATTTTCCCCTGGTACAACGACGACCAGCCCATCCTCTGGTGGTCGCCCCATCCGCGCACCGTACTCTTCCCGGATAAACTCCATATCCCGCGCAGCCTGCATCGGACGATCCGCCGTCGTCCTTTTACAGTCACGCTCGATACCAGCTTTCGCGCCGTCATGGAAGGGTGCGCCGGACCCCGTCTGCAATATCCGGACGGCGGCACCTGGATCACACCGGCGATGACCGAAGCGTATACGCGCTTGCATGAATTGGGCTATGCCCATTCCGCTGAAACCTGGATCGGCAATGAGTTGGTAGGGGGAGTCTATGGGGTGGCCCTCGGCGGAGCATTTTTTGCCGAGTCCATGTTCACACGCGTCGATGACGCCTCGAAAGTGGCACTGGTTACTCTGGTGCGCCAACTCTACGCCTGGGGATTCCGCCTCATCGATTGCCAGCAATCCTCGCCGCACGTCCTGCGCTTCGGCGCCGAAGCCATCCCCCGTCGTGACTTCATCGCCCGGCTGTCTGACGCCATGAGACTCCCCGATCGCCGTGGGCAGTGGGCCTTCGACACGACCTAAACCAACCCGGCATTTGACAGCCTTTTCTTCCGTCGCTTATGATCTCCTTCCGTGCAGAAGGAGGCTGGCACATGAGTTTCACGATCACTGTGAAAGAACTAAAGGCCCGGCTCGACAAAGGGGATCCGTTGGTGCTCTTGGATGTCCGGGAACCGTGGGAACATGCGATCGCCAAGCTGGACAATTCCACGCTGATCCCGCTCGGCACGTTACCGCAATCTCTCGACAAGTTGGACAAGAACAGCGAGATTATCGCCTATTGCCACCATGGAATGAGGAGCGGGGACGCAACAGGGTTTCTACTCCAGCAGGGATTTTCGAATGTGAAAAACTTGATCGGCGGGATCGATGCCTGGTCGCTCCAGGTTGATGGGAAAGTGCCCCGGTACTGACTACCCCATGTGTTCCCGAAAATAGGCCACGGTTTTCTTCAACCCTTCGGTCAGATCGACTTTGGGTTCCCATCCGAGTTCTTGCTTGATCCTGGACGGATCGACCACGCTGCGAGTCTGTTCGCCTGCTTTAGCCGGCCCGTGCACTTCCTTACAACCCATCCCGGTCAGCTCCGAGAGTATCCGAAACAATTCGTTGACCGACGTCTCGGTACCTGTCCCTACATTGTAGACTCCTTGTGAGTCCTGCCCCATCGCGGCCAGGTTGGCTTCGACCACATCGTCCACATACACAAAGTCTCTGGTCTGGCGGCCGTTTCCGTTGATGATGGGCTGCTGGTTATTCAACATTTGTCGAATGAATATCGCCACGACGCCGGCTTCTCCATCTGGATCTTGTCGAGGGCCGTACACGTTGGCGTGCCGAAGGCTCACGACCTGAATTCCGCTGAGTCGCTGAAAATAGAACAGGTAGTGTTCGCCGCAGAGCTTGCTGATGCCGTAGGGTGACAGTGGTTTCGTGGCATGGGACTCAGACGCAGGGCCCAATTCCTGTTCCCCGTAAATGGCCCCCCCGGAGGATGAGAACACGACCTTTCTGACCCCATGCCGGACCGCTTGCTGCAACACGTTCATCGTCCCAAGCACGTTCACCTGGGCGTCAAACACCGGATCCTCGACCGAGCGCCTCAGATTGACCTGAGCTGCCAGATGAAGTACGACATTGGGCCGTTCGTTCCGGAAGATCCGCTCGAGACGCCAGCCTTGAATATCGGTCTTATACAGGTTGGCCGCGCGATTGACATTTCTCCGCGATCCGGTCGCCATATTATCGACGACGACAACTTGATGTCCCTCCTCCACCAACCGATCCACGATATGAGACCCGATGAATCCTGCGCCGCCCGTCACCAGTACCTTCATCATCCCTCCGGTCGATTGATGCCGTTGCCACCCCTTACATATCACGAAATGGCGCCGCGACCTCAAAAATTGCCAATTGTTCTTGGTTCCCCTTTTTCCCCTTGAGCGGAGAGTCCATCGATTTCACCACTCGCAAGCCCAACTCTTCCGCAAATCGCAGAATCCGTTGCAGCACCTCCTGACGCTGGGCCTCATCACGAACCACTCCTCCCCGGCCAACCTGCCCCTTCCCCACCTCGAATTGGGGTTTGATGAGCGCAATCACCCGCGCTCCTGGTTTGGAAAATTGCAAGACCGGGGGCAACACTTTCGTCAACGAGATGAACGAGACATCGATGACCGTCAGTCCGATCCAGTCCGGGATGGCGGACCGCTCGAGATAGCGAATATTGGTCCGCTCGATCAGCACGACGCGAGGGTCCTGCCTGAGCTTCCAGTCGAACTGGCCGTACCCGACATCCACTGCATAGACCCGGGCCGCGCCGTGCTGCAACAAGCAGTCGGTAAACCCTCCGGTCGAACAGCCGACATCGAGACAGACGGCGCCACGCAGATCGATTGAACCGGCCTCAAGAGCAGCCGCCAGCTTCTCCCCTCCTCGGCTGACAAAACGGGAGGCCTGGTTGACGATCTCGATTCGCGCGCCCACGGACACGGCCTTGGCCGGCTTGTCGACCGTCACCCCGTTGACCTTGACCTCCCCCGCAAGGATCATCCGGGCCGCGACTTCGCGGCTAGGCGCCTGCCCCCGTGTCACGAGCCATTGGTCAAGCCGGGTTTTTTCAGCGCGCGTCGTGGAGACCATGAACTCGTTGGAAGA
>DCZO01000019.1:108580-163290 GCA_002331335.1 Nitrospira sp. UBA2082
CCGTCATCGGCAGAAAAGGCTCTGAGTTGTCGCTTCCCATTCTTATCTTGCACCAGCACTTCAATCTTACGTTCGGCTTCTTCCAGAACCTTGAGACAGTTCTTGGAAAGGCGAATTCCCTCTTCGAAGATCTTCAACGATTCATCCAAGGGCAAGTCACCCTTTTCCAATTCACCTACGATGGCTTCCAAGCGCGCCATTGCCTGTTCGAATTTCACCCCGGCCACAGTTGTCTCCTCTCCGACAAGGAATGGGCCATTATAGCGGGACACGGCCGCCATTTAAACTGATCCCTCTGGCACGGTTTCATTGACCGTGCAACGGAGCTGTCCTCTGGCAAGCCGAGCCACAACTTCCTGGCCGACCACAACCTGGCGGGCGTCCCGAACAATTCGACGCGCGGACACCGTCTCCACGATGCTGTATCCTCGATCGAGGATGGCCAGCGGGCTCAGCACGTGCAGCTGCGCCAGGCAAGCATGCGCCGCGTGTGATCGCCGATCCAGGCCGTATCGCATCACCTGTTGGAGACGCGAGAGGAGCTGGGGCACCAAGGCTGTGCCGTGCCGTACTCGAGCGGTTGGGCTACGGCCTATCAATTCGCGCTGGGATGCATGGACCTGACCCCATCCCCGTTTCAGCATCTCCTGCATGGCCTGCCGCATCCGAATCACTGCACTATCCACATGCTGCATGTCCTCCAACACCCGGAAACGGACATTCGCCAGATAGCTGACCATGAGATCGAGCCGGCTGCGTGTGCCGTCACAATGCCGACGGATCGCTCGTCGGCTGCGTGTTGTCAATTCACCGAGACGGTCCAGCACCTCGCTCAACACCGGGGCGACCGCTTCGGCAGCGGCTGACGGTGTCGGTGCCCGCACGTCGGCCGCAAAATCCGCCAAGGTGGTGTCCGTCTCATGTCCCACGGCCGATACAATGGGAATGGGTGACTCGGCGATTGCACGCACGACCCGTTCGTCGTTGAAGCTCCAGAGATCTTCAGATGACCCACCGCCCCGACCGATGATGATCACATCGATATGGCCCACCGTCGCCAGGGATCGGATGGCTGCGACGATCTGTTCCGCCGAGCCTTCTCCCTGCACTGACACCGGTGCCAGGATGAGGTGAAGAATGGGACAGCGGCGATGCAGCACGGTCACCATATCTCGAACCGCCGCTCCCGACAGCGAGGTCACGATCCCGACAGTTCGAGGAAATGCCGGCAAGCGTTTCTTCCGATCCTGATCGAAGAGGCCCTCGGCAGCGAGGCGATTCTTGAGCTGTTCGAACGCCAGTTGCTGCGCGCCGCGCCCTTTGGGTTCCAGATACTCAAGAATAATCTGGTACTCGCCGCGCGGCTCGTAGACCGTCACACGTCCCCGCACAATGACGTGGAGGCCGTCCTCCAAACCGAACCGCAACCGTAGCGCGGTCGGCCGGAAGATCACGGCCCGAATCTGACTGGAATCGTCCTTGAGGGTGCAGTAGAGGTGGCCGGACCCCGGCGCGCGCAGATTGGAGACCTCCCCTTCGAGCCACACCTCGACAAAGTCGCGTTCCAATGAGGCTCGAACCAATCCGGTCAGTTCGGAGACAGTGAACACCTGTCTCGATGGAGCATCGGAGAATAGCGGGGTGGATGGGATGCGGCGCGTGGACAGTCTCCTTCAGTCGATCAAGCGGATTCGTTCAAGGGCGACGGCTTTGCCCAAACGCGCGTCCAACTCAAGCAGCACCGCGCAGAACACCGACGGACCGGACGCCACTTCGAACCGTTTGGGCATGCCCGTCAGGAACTTTTCGATCGCCAGCTCTTTTTTCACACCGATCACCGAGTGCAGCGGCCCGGTCATTCCGATGTCAGTAATATACGCCGTGCCTTTCGGAAGAATCTGCTCATCGGCGGTTTGCACGTGCGTGTGGGTCCCGACCACCGCCGTTACCTCGCCGTCCAAATAATGCCCCATGGCCATCTTTTCCGATGTGGCCTCGGCGTGCATATCGACGACTACCGCCAACGTTTCCTGTTTCAATTTCGACACTTCGCGTTTGGCCGTTTGAAACGGACAATCGATCGTCGGCATATAGGCCCGCCCCATCAGCTGAAGGACCGCCAACTTTTCTCCGCCGGCGGTTTCCACGACCACACTCCCTCTACCTGGCACACCAGGCGGATAGTTGGCGGGGCGCAGGAGACGGGATTGGCGTGGGAAATACTCAAGGGCCTCCTTCTTGTCCCAGGCATGATTGCCCGTTGTGATCACCGAGAGGCCCAGTTCGAATAATTCGTCCGCCAGCTCCGGCGTAATACCGAATCCGCCCGCGGCATTCTCACCGTTCCCGATCACAACATCGACTTGCCGCTGCGCCACCAGGCGCGGCACTGCGCGGGACACGGCTCGCCGGCCCGGTTCACCCATGATATCGCCAATACACAGGACCTTCATCGGGCATATTCCACGTACCGGCTCTCCCGAATGACGGTCACCTTGATCTGGCCGGGATATGTCAATTCCTGTTCGATCTTTTTCGCCAGTTCGCGTGACAGCTGAAACGACTCGGCGTCGGTGATGTCCTCCTGGCGGACGATCACGCGGATCTCTCGCCCCGCTTGAATCGCATAGGCCTTTTGCACGCCTTTTTGTCCCGTCGCCAACGATTCAAGCTTTTCCAGCCGTTTGACGTAGGACTCCAGGGCCTCTCTTCTGGCGCCAGGCCGGGCCGCCGATAGCGCCTCCGCTGCCGCCACCAGCACACTCTCCGGACAAATCGGCTCCACCTGTTCATGATGGGCGGCGATCGCGTTGACGATCTTGGGAGATTCTCCGTATTTTTTGGCGATCTCAGCCCCCAGCATGGCATGCGGCCCTTCTTCTTCGTGGCTGACCGCTTTGCCGATGTCGTGGAGCAAGGCGCCGCGCCGCGCCAACCTCACGTCCAAGCCGAGTTCCGACGCCATGATGCCGCAAATATACGACGCTTCCCGTGCATGATACAGATTGTTCTGTCCGTAGCTCGTCCGATACTTGAGCCGCCCCAGTACTTTGATCAACTCAGGATGAAAATCTGCGAGCCCCAATTCGAAGATAATCTTTTCGGCTTCTTCGTACATCAGCTTGTCGATGTCGACCTTCACCTTCTCGACAATCTCTTCGATGCGGGTGGGATGGATCCGCCCATCGTGCATCAACCGCTCGAGCGATACCTTGGCAATCTCGCGCCGCAAGGGATCGAACCCCGATATGATCACGGCCTCCGGCGTCTCATCGATGATCAAATCAATCCCTGTGGCCGCCTCGATCGCGCGGATATTTCGCCCTTCCCGGCCGATGATCCGGCCCTTCATGGCATCGTTCGGAATCTGGACCACCGAGATCGTGGATTCCGACACGTAGTCACGCACCACCCGCTGAATGGAGCTGGTGATGATTTCGCGGGCCTCCCGTTCGGCGTTCTCACGCGCCTCTTCGATGGTCCGCTTGGCAATGCCCGCCGCATCGAGCCGGGCCTGCGATTCCATTTCGGCGATCAAGTGTTTCTTGGCCTCATCCGCCGTCATCCCCGCGACACGCTCCAACGCTTCACGATGTTCGCGCTCAGCCTTGGCGCAGGCGGCTTGCTTCGCGGCCAGCCCCTCCTCTCGTCGCACGAAATCCTGATCGCGCTTCTGTAACTCACTGTCCCGTTTTTCTACCGCGGCGAGCTTCCGATCGAGACCTTCCTCCCGCTGGATCAGACGTTTCTCCAACGCCGCGAACTCCACGAGCTTGGCCTTTTGCTCCTTTTCAAGCTCGGATTTGGCCTGGAACACCAGGTCCTTGGCTTCAAGCCTGGCTTCTTTCACCAGGTTCTCAGCCTCACGCTGCGCGTTTAGGACAATCTGCTTGGCCTGCCCATCCCGCTCGGCCTGTTTCGAGGCGGCCATGTTGCGGCGCACCACCTCGAACACCCCGGCACCGAGGAGAGCGCCGATGATTCCGCATACGATGGACAACACAATTGAGGTTGAAATGGGAGTCACCCCCTTGTCGGAATGACCAGGCATTAGCCTGGTTCATATATGCATCCTGAACAGATTGCGGGGGATTCGAGAAAGCGGCACAAAGGGGAGCGGCTCAGAAAATCGCTGACGGGTCAGCCCGGAAACAAACGAGACCATCTGGCTTGTTGTACGACACTGGTGAGATCCTTCTCCGCATATCTCTTCCGTGATTGGAAGGCTCGTCGAGTTATGGAGCCCGCCCTTCTTGAAGCGTCTATGCCGAAGACAGGAACAGCACACGTTAACTTGTCATCACCACCCGGCCATCTCCCTATACCTTCTTCCCACACGCGCATCCAGAATCGCCGAATGGGAATGACTCCTCCGACCGACACCCACCGGGTTGCCGTCTCGTACATCCACATCCACAGATTGGTTCTCGTTCTCACAACACTGATTTCCAGTTGAGTCAACAATCCTGAGTACAGACTCCTCGTGGCCGACTTGTCCACAAATCCACTCGCGCAATTCACTTTCTGAGGTCACGATAACAAAGGGCTTCTTTGAAAGCAAGGTCAAACTTGCTTCGTACCGAGAGGGAATCAACGAAGGGCGTCAGCGAAAGAGGGAGGTCGGCATCTGCTCATCAATGGAGTCCATGAGCACAGTCATGCGCCGCTCGACATCCGCCTCTCCTTGTGCCCGCTTCTTCTCGGACTCAAAGAGCTGATGCGCCAGATTGATGGCCGTGAGGACCGCCAATTTCGAGGGGGTTGCCGTCTTCATCCCTTCAGCCAAATGCCTCATGTGATCGTCGACGAAGTGGGCCAGCCGCCGGATATAGGCATCGTCGGCCTCGCCGCGAATCGCGTACCGCTGACCATAGATCTCGACATCAATAATCCTAGTCAAGAGCCACCTCCTTGGAGTCGTCCGCACATTCCAGCAATTCGATCTCGCTCATGACCCGCTCGATTCGCGACTTGATATCGAGACGTTCTTTCTCCCACCGCCGGTTCACGTCATCTTGAGACACTATCTGCTGACGGGCCGCTTTGACTTCATCTTCCAACGACGCATTTTTCCGTTTGAGCTCTTGAACTAACTTCACCAAGTCCTTGATCCGAGTCTCCAGCACATCGAGACGGTCCAACGCCATGACAATCCCGCTTTCGTTCACGAGTGAATCCGGTAGGACGCACTATAGAAAACTTCGCAAAATCTTGTCAAGAAACCGGCTTTGCGGCGCCGTTGAGCCGGACATATTCTTTGTAACTGCGGAGCACCCGTTTCACATATTGTCTGGTCTCTTGGAACGGGATGAGCTCGACGAATTCGTCTTCGCTCCGTCCACGATACACCGTCGCCCAACTCTCAACGGCGATCGGACCGGCATTGTACGCCGCAATGGTTTGCACCACATTGCCCGAAAACTGCGCAAGTAACTGCTGTACGTACCGCACTCCGATCTGGATATTGGTGTCCTGATCGAATAAATCCTCCCGCACCACGCCGGGAAGGCGATGGCGTTGGGCGACCGCATTGGCGGTCGCCGGCATGATTTGCATCAGGCCGATGGCTCCGACACGGGACACCGCCCGCCGATCATACTGGCTTTCTTCTCGGATGATCGCCGCGACAAGAAATGGATCGACTCCCTCAACACCCTGCATTTTGATCGTCCGAAGCAGTCCTGTCGGATAGGCCACGCTCCAAAGGCCGTCCGCGACGGGCCCACCGGTCCGTTCCAACCGATCGCGGAATCGGGTCCGCACAAGCCGGAGCGCATGATGGTAGGCCCCGACTTCATTCAACAGCATGGACAACGTCGTCAACACATTCGGATCCTGGCTGTAGCGGTCCGTCAGCGCGGTGAGTTCTCTTGCGGCATCTTGTTCAAGGCCGAGCGTTCTGAGTTCGACCGCCCGCTGATAGGCCGACTGTTGCTCGACTTCCTTTCGGCGCTCCTCTTGGCGCACTGGTTCCTGGTCCGGATCCACGGGCGATGGATCTGCAACCGCCACGGCCACAGGCTCCTCCAGGGTCTTGGCGGTTTCCGAGGAGACGACGATCGGGAGATCCGTCCGCCCCTGAGCCAATTGGCAATAATAGGTATAGGGATAGCGTTTGCAGAGCACCTGGAAGAGGTCCCGCGATTTGGCCCTTCCGTTACGCCCGTAGGACCGGGCGATCCAATAAAGCGCCTGCGGCTCAAACTCGCTGTCCCGCTGATCGACAATCTGCTGCCACACCCCGATGGCCTCAGGATATCGGCCCGTTCGATAGAGCACCCAGCCTTCCCGCCATTGCGCTTCAGCCCGCTGGGATGCCGGTTCTCCGAACCTCGTGACTTGCCGATACTTTGCGATCGCCTCGTCGAACTGTGCCTGATCTTCTAACCAGATCCCGGCAAACAAATTGATCTGGCCCTTCTGCTCGGGAGACAACGACCGCTTGACTGCAGTCCGGCTCAGCTCCAGCAATTTCTCCCCCAGTCCCTGCCGGAGATAGACCCGAGCCAGCCAGACGACAGCTTCATCGGAGTTGGCCGTCTGCTCTCTGGCCAGTTCTTGAAAAGTCTCCCGCGCCTGGTCATACAGCTTCAATCGGACCTGGGCGATGCCCCGTTTGAGTTTCGCCTCTGCGCGCCGCGAGGCAGATGGCTCACCCGCGAGAAACCTATTCAGCTCGTCAATCGCTTCCGCGTGCAACGCCTGTCCGAGAAACACCTGGGCCCTGGCGAAGATGTCGTCCGGCTGGGGAGTCCAGGCCTCCCCGCCGATGTTGGTCGCCAGCAGCGCTTCCGCCTCCTTCGCTTCCTTCGTCTGCGGGAACTTCACCCACAATTTTTTGAGCGCCTCCCTGGCCTCGGCCTGCTGACCGTTTCGGAGATGGCAATCGGCCAACCGCAGCCAGGCTTGAGACGCCCCAGCGTCCTTGTCGTTCAAGCTCACCGCTTTGGTCAGCCACGCCACGGCCTCAGGGCAACTGGAGGCTTGATACCAGGACTCTCCGGCGCGAAGGGCCACGAGACCGAGGAGATTGGAGTCCGGCACCGACTGTGAAATCCCCCCGAACACCAGCGCCGCCTCCTTCGCCTCACCCTGGCGAAGTTGAGCCTCACCTATCCACAACCGGACATAATCGTCGAGGATAGGGAATTCCTGCTGGGCTGTCCGCAGATAGGGGAGGGCGGAAGCCGGGTTCTTGTCAATGAGCATGACGCCCGACAACAAACCGGCCCGTTTGGCCCACATCGAATCGGGGAACCGTTCCATCACTCGGCGTAGCCGTTCCAACTTGAGCGCCTGAACCTGGTCTTTCGTCAAGGTATTGCCGAGCCGTTCCTTCGGCCAGACGGCGGCGGCGAAACATTCCTCCGGCGATCCACAGTTTTCCACCTGTTGCAACTCCGAACCAACCACCTGCGCCGAAGAGGCGCTCCGGGGAAACACGCAGCCGACGAGGATCAGAGCCGCCACCAGCGACACCAGTGGTAACCTGCGGGCGAGGATCGAATCAGGATCGGACCAGTGGTTCAGATTCTTCATAGCCGTTCAATATACCGTGCGGACTGCAAGAATAGAAGTTTCACCGCGGTTTCACCCTCCCATTGGACCCATGTTGGTCCGGATCGTATTTATGTTAGGCTCTCTCAATGACTACCACCTCATCGATACCGAATGTCCCCATCAACCTGCTGGCGCTCACAGAGCCTGAGATGGTGTCGTTTATCCGTGCCCAAGGTTGGCCGGGCTATCGTGCCACCCAGATTCTCCGGTGGCTCTACCAGCGGCGCGCGCGTACCATTGCCGACATGACCGACCTGTCTCTGCGCGACCGGGCCACACTAGCCGAGTCCGCGAGGATCACGCGCGCGACCGGTTGCACGGTCCTCCAGTCCCAAGACGGCACACGCAAATTGCTGTTGAGACTCGACGACGGCATGACGATCGAAGCCGTGCTGATTCCGGATGACGAGAGGCTGACGTTGTGTGTCTCCACCCAAGTCGGCTGTATGTTGGACTGCGGATTTTGCCTCACAGGCACGATGGGGCTGAAACGCAACCTCAAGCCCCACGAAATCATCGACCAAGTCTTGGCAGCCCAAGACCGGCTGAATGCCGGTGAGCGCATCACCAACCTTGTCTTCATGGGGATGGGAGAGCCATTGGCAAATGTGGATGCGCTCGAGGCGGCCGTGGCCTGCCTCACGAATAAATCATGGGGTCTCGGATGGTCGCCGAGACGTATCACGGTGTCGACAGCGGGGCTTGCGTCCCGGCTGAAGCACGTTGCGGCACTCGGCGTCAACCTGGCCATCTCTCTCAATGCCACCACGGACGCACAGCGCCGGGACCTGATGCCTGCCGCCAGCGAGCTCGCCTCGCTCAGATCCCTGCTCGCCGCCTGCCGCCGGTATCCCCTCGCATTGAATCGCCGTCTCACGTTCGAATACGTCCTCTTGGCGGGGGTGAATGATCTTCCCTCCGACGCCCAACGATTGGCCACCCTGCTGCGGAACATCCGGTGCAAAGTGAATCTGATCCCGTTCAATGAATTTCCCGGAAGCCGCTTCCGCCGACCGCACGATCGCGATATCCTCCAATTTCAAACCGCGCTCCGCCATGCCGGCATCGATGCGTTCGTCCGCAAGAGCCGGGGACGCGACGTGCTTGGAGCATGCGGACAACTGGGAGAACCGCCGGGACGCCCAGACCCGATTGCCTTGACACTCATCGAATCTCGTTGCTAGCATGCTCCGTTTCCTTCATTCCATCATGACTTGGCCGGCTATCCATCGTTTCTCACCGACGTGCTTCCTCGTTTCATTGCTTCTTCTCCACACCGCTCCCGCGGCCGCCGTCGGGCCTTCTGAGTTCGTGCTGTCGAACGGCATGAAAGTGTTACTGGTCGAAGTCCCCAAGGCGCCGGTGGCGACCGTGCAAGTGTGGTACAAGGTCGGGTCCAGGAACGAAGTGATGGGCAGGGCCGGGCTCTCCCACATGCTCGAGCACATGATGTTCAAAGGCACGGCGAAGTATCCCAAGGGCACGTTCTCCCGACTCATTCGGAAGAACGGCGGAATCGACAACGCCTTTACCGGGCAAGACTTTACCGCCTATTTCGAGAACCTGGCGGCGGATCGGGTAGAACTGGCCCTGGAACTCGAAGCCGACCGCATGCAGGGCCTCGCGCTCGACCCCAACGAATTTCAGACTGAACGCGAAGTCGTCAAAGAGGAGCGGAGACTGAGAAACGAGGATGACCCACAGGGCGCGCTGGTCGAAACCTTGTACGCACAAGCGTTTCTGAGCCACCCGTACCACTGGCCCGTGATCGGCTGGTTCACTGACCTCGACGCGATGACCCTGGAAGACCTCCAGCGCCACTATGACACCTATTACTCTCCCAACAACGCCACGCTGATCGTGGTGGGCGATATCAAGGCGGAGACTCTGTTCCCGACGATTAAGAATCTCTTCGAGCCGATTCCCAAAGGCCCTTCCCCCAAGCACGCCACGATGCCAGAACCGGAACAGCGGGGCGAGCGGCGCTTCCTCTTGAAGCGCGAGGCGCAGGTACCATTCGTGATGCTGGGCTTTCGCGTTCCCAATTATTCCAGCGACGATTCCTATGCCCTCAATCTCCTCGAAGCGATTCTGTCGCGCGGGAAAAGCTCCCGCCTCTATCAGAGCTTGGTCTATGACCAGAAAAATTCCCTCGCGGTCGGGGCCGAATACAGCCTGATGCAGACCGACCCCGGTCTGTTCTATTTTTACTCGTTGGTCAGCCCCGACGCAAAAGTCGAAGCGGTTGAAGAGGCGCTGCAGCGCGAAATCACGCGGCTTCAAGGTGAGCCGCCCTCTGAGACAGAACTCCAACGGGCGAAGAACCAAGTGGAAGCCTCCCGGGTCTTTGAACAGGATTCCAATTTTCGCCACGCCATGTTGCTGGGGGAATCGGAATCTATCGGCGCGGGGTGGCGTCGGGTAGATCAGTTCTTGGAACGTACTCAGGCGGTTACCGCCAAGGACATTCAACGCGTTGCCAAGCAGTATCTGACCCAAGACAACCGGACCGTGGGCATCCTTGTGCCGACACCATCAAGACAGCCGGAGTTTCCGCCTGCGGCTCATCAAGGGAAACCGTAGCGTAACCCATGTGCACCCCATCGACCGCCAGCCAGTACCGGTTCTCCGGACACCGCTGCCGACGGAATCGGGCCGTTCTTGTCGTGGGGGCCCTGCTGGTCGCACTGGTCGGTTTTGCTGATCGAGGCTCAGCCGCTGACCTGGCGCCGGTTAAAATCACAACGGCAAACGGCATGACGGTCGTGGTGCTCGAACAACACTTCCTTCCTATCGTTGAAGTCCATGCCCTGATTAGGGCAGGCTCAGCCCAGGACCCGCCGGAGAAAGCAGGATTGGCCAATTTGACGGCCAGCCTTCTGGACGAAGGCACGATAACCAGATCCTCTAAACAACTGGCGGAGCAAATCGACTTTGTCGGCGGTTCGCTCGAGGTCAAAGCTAGCGAAGATTTCACGACGGCGTCGGCACGCACCCTCAGGAAGGACGTGGACCTCGGCTTTACCCTGTTGGCGGACATCCTGCTGCGCCCCGCCTTCCCCAAGCAGGAATTCGAACGGGTACGCTCCCAGATTCTGGGGGAAATCGTCAGCGACAATGATGACCCGAGTCAAGTCGCCATGAAAGCGTTCAACCAACTGGTCTTTTCTCATCACCCGTATCGATGGCCTGTATACGGCACCGACGACACGCTCAGCAAGATTACCCTGGTGGATGTGCAGAACTTCTACTCAAAGGAATATCTCCCCAACCAAACCATCCTCACCATCGTCGGTGATATCACGATGGAGCAAGCCACAGCGCTTGTCCAGACGCACTTCGGGTCTTGGAAAAAGGGCGTCCCACCAGTCAGATCGATCAAGAAACCGGCCATGATCGAGAAGAAGACTGTGCAGTTGATTGAAAAAGACCTGACCCAGTCGACCATCATGCTGGGCCATGGCGGAATCAGCCGGACCAACCCTGACTTTTATGCCGTGACCGTCATGAATCACATCCTGGGCGCCGGAGGGTTTTCATCGCGCTTGATGGATTCCATCAGGGATAAACAGGGACTTGCCTACGGCATCATGAGCCATTACGACGCGAGGGCGATGCCGGGCTCGTTTTGGATCAATCTCCAAACAAAGACGGAAACCACGAATCAAGCGATCACCGGCGTGCTGGCCGAGATTAAAGGCCTGCGCGAGGCCCCGGTCACCGATCAGGAACTGGCCGAAGCGAAATCGTTCTTGATGGGCAGCTTCCCGTTGCGGCTGGACTCGACGGCCAAACTGGCCGGCGTGCTGGCTCAGGTGGAGTTTTTCGGACTGGGATTCGAGTACTTCAGCCAGTACCCCAAGTGGATCGAACGCGTGACGAAAGAGGATGTGCAGCGGGTCGCCAAACAATACCTCAATCCCCAGCACTACGCCCTCGTGGTCGTTGGCAACCTTGCGAAGGCAAAAGTTCGGCACTAGACGGATACCCAGAGGCAGCAATGTCCATGCAACCGGCCCTTCTTCAGCATAAGCTCGACCGACTTCGCACCTTGCTTTCGGACATGGGCTCGGTGCTGGTTGCCTATTCAGGCGGAATCGACAGCACGTTTGTCCTCAAGGTCGCCCATGAACAACTCCGGGAAAAAGCGGTCGGCATGACGGCCGTCTCGCCAACATTCCCATCGATCGAGTTGGAAGCCGCCAAACAGGTGGCCCAAGAGATCGGCGCGCGCCACGAAATCGTGCAGACAGACCAACTGGAGATACCGGAATTCGTCAGCAACGACGCGGCCCGCTGCTTCCACTGTAAGACCGACCTCTACCAACTTCTGGAAACGTTTCGGCAAACAGGGAATGCCGCCTATATCGTGGATGGCACAAACCTTGACGATCTGGGCGATGACCGCCCAGGAATCAGAGCTGCAAGAGAATGGCGCGTGCGCAGCCCGTTGGTGGAAGCGGAACTCTCGAAAGCCGACATTCGCCACCTTGCCAGAGACCTCGGTCTCTCCAATTGGGATAAACCAGCGGCAGCGTGCCTATCGTCGAGAATCCCACGTGGGATGCCGATCACGATCGAAAAACTGAACCGGGTCGAAGGAGCGGAAGCGCTGCTCTATCGCGAGGGACTCCGTCACGTTCGGGTCAGAGATCATGGTGAGATCGCGAGAATTGAAGTCGCACCGGAGGAAATGTCTGGGCTCCTGGACAGCGAGCGGCGCGCGAGAATCAGTGCCGGGCTCAAGAAGTTGGGATTCCGGTTCGTTACCGTGGACCTGGAAGGGTACCGGCCCGGTGGAGTCAGCCTCGGCTAAGCTCCACCCAGCCGTTCAGATGTTACCGCTGGTAGGATTTTGACAGTGCGTCGAGCGCGTCGTCGGCAAATTTTCGGTGATCGGTATCCGTCAAGCTGCGCTGCACCACTTTTTCGGCCACCATCAACGCCAAATCGGTCGTCTGCGTCCGGATATCTTGAATGGCCCGCCGCCGCTCTTGCTCGATCGCGCGGGTCGCGTCGCCTTTGATCCGTTCCGCCTCCGTCGTCATCCGTTGCTCGTTTTCATCAAGCAGGCGCTGGGCACGTTCTTTGGCCGCCGCGAGGATCGCCTCTGCCTCTTTCCCCGCCGCACTCAATTTGGCTTCATAGTCCTTGAGCCGGCGCTCGGCTTCCGATCGGTGCTGTTCGGCCTGATCAAGGCTGTCCTTAATTTTCTTTTCCCGTTCTTCCAGCATGCCCAAGATACCGGGAAACGCATACTTGTAGAGCACGAAAAAGAGAATCGCGAACGACACGACTTCCCAGAAAATCAGGGAAGAAAAAAAGTGAGATTCGAACTGTGGCATGGTTTCTTTCAGGGAGGCTGAGATTCAGGCTGAGGCTGAAATCCGTATCCTCGGCCTTGACCTAAACCTGAGCCTGCTCCTACCCCTTGCGGAAGCCCATGATGATAAAGGCGATGACCAGGCCGTACAGCGCAATGGCTTCCACCAGTGCGAACCCGATCCACATATACTTCGTGACGCGCGCTTCCGCCTCAGGCTGGCGTGCCACCACTTCGATCATCTTTCCGAAGATATAGCCGATCCCCACGCCGGCCCCGGCAAACCCCGCTGCGGCACATCCCATTCCGATCAACCCTGCTGCTGCTGAATCCATTATGGCGTACTCCTCCCTTTTCTAAACTCGCACACGCTAATGCGCATGGTCATCATGGCCATGCAAATGAAATGCGTCTCCCAAATAAACACAACTCAGCATGGTAAAAATGTAAGCCTGAATGAACGCGATTCCGACTTCCAGGACATTGATTCCCACCGTGAAGACAAAAGGCAACCACCCGATCAACAGTCCACCGCTGATCGCCATGCCGAACAGCACGCCGAGCAACACATGGCCAGCCGTCATATTGGCAAATAATCGAACCGCTAACGAAATAGGCCTCGCCAACTGACTCATGATCTCGATCGGGATCATCAACGGAACCAGCCATCCTGGCGTGCCTGGCGGGATAAGAACGCCAAGAAACTTCACGCCATGCAACATAAAGCCCACCACCAAACTAATCCCATACACCACAAATGCGAACACGGCAGTTACGGCAATCTGGCTCGTGACAGTGTAGCTACCGGGAATCATCCCCAAAAGATTGCAGAAGAGGATGAAGACGAACAAGGTCCCGATGAAGGGGAAAAACCGCATCCCTTCTTTGCCCATCGTCTCCATGATCATCGTACGGATGAAATCAACCATGATCTCAGCCAGGTTCTGCAACTTGCCGGGAACCAGTTTGCGTGACGATCCCGCCATGATCATGACCACGGCTGCCAGGGACACGGCGATCCACATAAAAATGACGGCCTTATTGATGGAAATATCCAGTCCACCAAGGGCAATGGGAATCCAGTCATGAAGCTCGAACGGATGAAGTGGATTGTCTTCCATGGCGATCTTATGCTCTTGCTAGTGTCACGTTACGCCTTTGTCCACCGTTGCACGGACCGATAGGCATTCCTGACTCCTGTCACACCACCCAACACCAGCCCCCCGATTATCCCCCAGGGAGTGGAGTCGAAGAGATATGTGTCACACACCCACCCCAGCCCGCCTCCGACAATCAGCGCAGCCAGCAGTTCCGTTCCAATTCGAACGGCCTGTCCGAGCCCCGCGTATAAAGGATCTTGTGGAGGGGGCATCCCAAACCCACGGAAGGCGAGAGCACGTCAGCAGAACTCTGCCGATAATGGGCGTGCAATTTAAGCAGAGCCTTGTTCAGAATGTCAAGCTGATATGGGCCTGTTTCTAAGGAAGTGGCTGCGGTATAGTGATCCACTTTCTTGAAGAACATGTGTGATGGCCATGCCGCGGATGACATCTCCTCCCACAACCTTCCTCCAGGGCCCCCCGTCGCCTCTCGTTGTGACATACCCCCGCCCCTTGGGCGATCCTTTTGACCTCTACGCCAGAATCGCATCGTCTCGACACCCCTCCTTCCTGTTCGAGAGCGGCAGCGGCATGACCACGATGGGGCGATATTCGTTCTTTGCCAGCGACCCCTATCAAACCCTGAGTGGATCAGCCGATCGGTATGTTCGTCGATCGCTGCAGGGCCAGGAAGAGTCCGGGCCGGACCCGTTCCAGTACCTCACCAAGCTCGTGGGCACTTCGTCGATTGCTCGTCCTCGCGACGCCCCGCCATTTTTTGGCGGAGCGATCGGGTATTTCAGCTACGACCTCGCCCGCCGATTCGAACGATTGCCTTCACGAGCGCTCGATGACCTGACAACGCCAGATTTCGAGTTCGCGTTCTTTGACCTCGTCGCGGCGATCGACCACGAGTTGAACTCCCTGGTACTCATGTTCTGCCCCCCGCTCGAACGATTCTTGGGCGAAACGCGTGAAAAATTATATCGAGAGGGCTGCGACCGGCTGACCGCCTTGCACGCACAACTGCTCAGCCCTCCCGTGACCGCAGCAACAGACGAAACGGGTATCCGCCTCACGTTCTCGCCGGACCAGGGCCGATCGTCCTACATGGATCGAGTCCGTCGTTGCCAGGACTATATCGCGGCAGGCGACATCTACCAGGCCAATGTGTCCCATCGATTTACCGTCACGGGCGACCTGTTGCCGCCTCAGCCCGATCTCCAGTCCGATCTGCTCACGTATGGCCGCGTGCGTGCGCTCAATCCTGCACCGTTTTCTGGATTGCTCCGGCTCGATCGAGTCAGCCTGATCAGTTCATCGCCTGAACGGCTCGTTCGACTCAGCGGGCGTCAGGCCGATACGCGTCCAATTGCCGGAACGAGGCCCCGTGGAGCGAACACCGCCGCCGACGAGCGGCTCGCAGCCGAACTACGCACCAACGAGAAAGAGCGGGCCGAGCATGTCATGTTGGTCGATCTCGAGCGGAATGATCTTGGTCGGGTCTGCGAGTACGGCACCCTCCAAGTAGACGAACTGATGACCCTGGAACAATATTCCCATGTCAATCACCTCGTCTCCCATATCACGGGAACCTTGAAATACGATGCCACCGGCTTTGATTTGCTCAAGGCCGTCTTCCCAGGGGGAACAATTACCGGCGTTCCAAAAATCCGCTGCATGGAAATTATCGAGGAGTTGGAGCCGGTCCGCCGAGGCGCCTATACGGGCTCGATGGGCTACCTCAGCTGGAGCGGCGACCTAGATTTCAACATTGTGATTCGCACGCTCGTACGGACGAACGGCAGAGCCTACCTCCAGGTCGGCGCCGGCATCGTAGCCGACTCAGACCCGGCGCGCGAATACGAGGAAACGATTCACAAGGCCCAGGCCTTTCTGAGCGCATTTGCGTAGTGCCTTTCTCCCGTATGTGGATTTTTCTGAACGACAAGTTCGTACGTGAAGCAGAGGCCGTCGTCTCGGTCTTCGACCATGGATTTCTTTATGGAGACGGGGTCTACGAAACGCTTCGTTCATATGGATCCCGCCTGTTCATGTGTCAACAGCATGTCGTGCGTCTGTTCCGCTCCGCGGAGGCGATCGGATTGACGATTCCGATTCACCGCGAGCATTGGCCTGAGCTCCTGCATGAATCGATGGTGCGCAACGACGTGGGGACCCTTCAGCGAGACGCGTATCTGCGGATCACCGTGTCGCGTGGAGTCGGCGGCATCGGACTGGATCCGGGGCTCTGCCCGTCTCCAACCATCGTGATCATGGCGAAGCCGCTTGTCGCACCGGCGGCGGCGCTCTATGAAACAGGGGTCGATGTGATTCTAGCGACGACCAGACGGAACTTGCCCAGCGCGTTGCCGCCTCAGATGAAATCCCTCAACTTCCTCAATAACATTCTCGCCAAGCGCGAGGCCCTCGCCGTCGGAGCCTTCGACAGCATCTTGCTCAATTGGGAAGGACACCTGACAGAATGCACCATCAGCAATCTGTTCTTTGTGACAGATGGGCAGCTGCACACCCCCTCCCTGGAATGCGGTCTCCTCGACGGCATCACGCGGTCGATCGTAATGCAATTGGCGAAGGAACAGAACATCACGGTCGCGGAAGGACGTTTCACACCAACGCAGCTCTATCGGTCAGACGAAAGTTTCGTGACCAATACCAGCATGGAAATCATGCCGGTGACCTCCGTTGATCGCAAACCGATCGGGGACGGAAAACCGGGCCCTCTGACCCGGGCGCTTCGCAGCTTGTTTTCCGGAGCACGGGAACGATTTTTGGAACCAGCCTCTTTGCAGTAAATTCATAACCTATTGTTTCATTTCCTGTTTCTCTGTCACCTGCGCGGCACAGGATCTGCAATTCCTTGACAGGAGACTGAAGACTGTTATCGTTTGACCATGCCGCAATCAACGCCACAGTCCGGCTGCTTAGCCTGGTCCCCAACGATTGGCCTCCTCGCCGGTGGATGTCTTCTGCTGGCCATATCGACAGCTCACGCGGAAATTTATCAATACATCGATGCCAAAGGGACCATTTCACTCACCAACGTGCCGTCCGATGCACGCTATCGCCGGGTCGACATCGTCCCGAATCGATTACACTCTATGATTTCGGAACAAGAGCTCGCGCCGATGATCAGCCGGTTTTCACGCCAGCATCAACTGCATCCGGCGCTCATTCGGGCCGTCATCAAAGCAGAATCGGACTTCGACCCTCACGCAGTATCGAGGGCGGGGGCGGTGGGTCTGATGCAGCTCATGCCGCAGACCGCCGTCAGGCTGGAGGTGCGAGATCTATACGATCCTGAAGACAACATCGGCGGAGGCACAAAATATCTCCGACAACTACTCGACCGATTTCGTGGGAATCTTCCACTCGCACTGGCTGCCTATAACGCGGGGGAGCATGTCGTAGACCGGTACCGCACACTTCCACCAATCGATGAGACCAGGCAGTACGTTCGCAAGGTCTTGCGGTATTATCGGACCTTCCTCATGCGAGACCTTGCTGCGACTGGCCACGTCATCGCGCCACCGGAGGCCGCAGCGCCACCACTATCCCTCGGCCTCTCCTCCTCTCCCGTTCAATAGCCGGTTCTCCCAAAGAAAGTTGGCTATGCTGCTTCCAGCCTGACCGCTTGGCTTCGGGGAAGTCCGATCGGAAGTGGGCACCTACGCTGTTTTCCCGCCAAAGCGCCGATTCTGCGACGCAGTGCGCCACCTGAACCATGTTCTTCACCTCAAGATCGGCCCTTGTAGCAAACGGCCTTGATACCAGCTGTGCCCACCGTGAGAGTTGAGCCGTGGCGCGAATCAACGATTCACGAGAGCGAATGATGCCGACGTGTCCCCACATAGTTCGGCGGAGCGAGTTCCGCAATTTTTCCGCATCCTCCAGCCGATGCCGTTGCGCGTGTCGGAGTGCCGTCACCTGCACAGCCAGATCCGGCTGGGTGCGGTTGGAGGCCCAGGCCACGGCGGCCACGCCGGCCCGCATGCCGAACACCAGGCCCTCCAACAAGGAATTACTCGCCAGTCTGTTGGCACCGTGCACCCCGCTGCAGGCAACCTCGCCGGCGGCAAAGAGGCCGGGCAACGTCGTCGCGCCGTTGAGATCGGTCCAGACTCCTCCCATCATGTAATGCGCGCTCGGAGAGACCGGAATCCACTCCTCCGTAATGTCGATGTCGTAGCGAAGACACGTCGAGTAAATCGTGGGGAATCGCCGTTTGACAAAATCAGCTCCGAGGTGCGTCACATCGAGGTACACATGGCGCGCCTTGGTCGCCGCCATTTCTGCCCAGATCGCCCGTGACACAATATCCCTGGGCGCCAAGGCACCCAACGGATGATAGCGCGGCATGAAGGCCTCGCCCTTATGATTGCGCAGCTGGCCTCCCTCACCCCGCATCGCTTCCGATAGGAGAAACGGCGGGCTCGACGGCCCATAGAGCGCCGTTGGATGAAATTGGACGAACTCCATGTCTTGCAGCTGCGCTCCCGCCCGGAAAGCCATGGCCATGCCATCCCCAGTCGCATTCGGTGGGTTCGTCGTTCGGGCATAGATCTGGCCGGCTCCCCCCGTCGAAAGCACGACCGCCTTGGCAGGGACAATGATCTGTTCGCCGGAATTCTCGTCCAGCACGACGGCTCCGCAACACCGGCCTTCTTCTACGACCAGATCCACGGTGAAATGGTAATCCAATCGATGAATCCGTTTGTGCCGACCGGCCTGCGCCATTAAGACGCGTACCATTTCGTTACCCGTGGCATCGCCGCGGGCACGGAGAATCCGGCTGCGGCTATGGGCCGCCTCCCGCGCAAAGGCGAACTTTCCACCTGTCTTGTCGAACTTGGCCCCCCATCGAATTAATTCCTGAATCCGATCCGGCCCTTCCTCGACCAACACCCGCACCGCCTCGCGCCGACACAGTCCATGGCCGGCCTTCATCGTATCCGTCAGATGGATCGCCACATCGTCTTCCTCGCTCAATGCCACTGCCACTCCGCCCTGCGCAAAAATGGAGTTGCTCTGCAACGGATGGCCCTTGGTGAGCATCACGACCCGGCCTTCACGGCTGAGTTCGAGCGCCGCACGGAGACCGGCAACCCCGCTGCCAATGACGAGAAAATCCGCCTGTAGAGGAAGACGTCGCATTGGTTCGCTACCGCAAACCGGGTTGGGAAGGAAGGGACTCGGACAACGCTTGCTTGGCCTTCATGCCGAACGGCAGATCGCCCTGAGCCGCGCGGAGCAGAATCGTACCGGTCCCATTCCACTGAAAACGCGCATGGCCTCGCTGGCGTGTGCCCGGGTCTTCGGCGGTCTTCTTCCAGAGCCCCTGCCAACGGAGATAGACGTCGATGTTCTCGCCCTCGATCATGATCCGTTCGATCTTGAACTCAAGGGAGATCGAGTGAAACGCTTCAAAGTCAGCCTCGACGTTCCGTCGGAGTACATCCAGGGACTCCTCCTGCAACATGAGGGACTTGAAGGAGGAATGATCCTTTGTTTGGTAGGCATTTCGTAACGCCTCCACCGCCCGATCGATTCGCTGGATGCGTGCATGATCCGCCGGGTACGGAGGGGACTTGGACGAACAGGCGCCGACCGCCACCACGAGCAGGACGATCCATCCGGCGAATATCCAACGTGAGTGAAAGACAGACATCCAACACCGATTCATGCATGCAGTATAGGAAGTGGACAAACGAGGGGTCAAGGGAGGCCTCCTCAGCCCGACGTTCGATCCAGGCAAACTGCCGCCATTCGCTTGCATTTTGCGCCGAAAGCCTCTAGACTCCGCCCCCCAGGAGAACTACAACATGTCGAGTGTACTGAAAAAACGTCGAAAAAAAATGCGCAAGCACAAGTATAAGAAGCTGCGCCAGCGTCAAAAATTCCTTCGGCGCAAGAGCTAGCCATAGTCCGTCACGCAGGAGGAGGCTGTGCCCGAAGGAAAGAAGGTCCGAATCCGCATCCGGACGGTCAATTGCACGTATGTAGGCGATTTCCTGGTTCCTCCGATGCGCAATCGTGTCTCGGACGCGATCAACGAAGAGGTCCGTCTGTTCATCAGCCTGACCGACGTCGTCATCGACGACAAAGAGCGGTCCGACTTTGTGGCGATCAACAAGAACCTCATCGAGTCTGTCGTACAACTCTAGCTCGCCCTTGACCGCCGCCGTCCTTGCCGCTTCCGTTGTCCTCTGTTGCATGCCCCCGTCAACCGAACATCCGCACCGGCCTGTGACCATCGCCTGTTGTCCACCATGCTGATTTTCAGACGATTCTTGCCGTTCGTGCAGCCGTACCTGCCACGGATGATTGTGGCCGGGCTATTGGTCATGGGCGTGGCGGCGGTCAACCTTACCCTGCTTCGCCTGGCCGGTCTCCTCTGGGACGTCATCACGGTGCGCCACGACGCCGAGCGAATGACGGAGCTGATCGCAATTTTTCTTGGTCTGGTCCTCCTTCAAGGTCTCTGTTCGATGGGCCACAGTTATCTGACCGCCTGGGTCTCCCAGCGCATCGTCGCTGATTTTCGCCGACACCTCTTCTCTCACCTACAAACGCTCGATCTTCGGTTTTTCGCGCGCCACCGTACCGGCGAATTGCTCTCGCGCCTGATGAGCGATGTGACTGTGATTCAAACCGTCGTGACAGAAACCCCCATCGACAGCGCCAAGCAGCTTGTGACCTTCGTGGGGGGCATTGCCTTTCTCCTCACCATGAATTGGCGGCTCTGCCTCCTGATCCTGCTCCTCCTGCCCGGGCTGGTGGTGGTCGCCAAGATCTTCGGACGCAGACTCAAAGCGCTCTCCACGTCCATGCAAGACCACACCGCCGCGCTCAGCACACTGGCGGAGGAAGTGATCTCCGGTATCCGCATCGTCAAATCGTTCGTCCAGACCAAACGGGAAGAGACACGCTTCTCGGCCCAGATCGACCGCACGCTGCAACTCACCATGCGCCGCGCAGGGATCATGGCCCTGTTTATCCCCTCCATCAGCCTCCTCACATTTTCAGCCGCCGCCGCCGTCATGTGGTATGGAGGCCGGCAAGTTATCGACGGCTCCGTTACGCCGGGCGATCTGTTCGCCTTCGTGTTGTTCGCCGGCATTCTGATTGGTCCCTTCAGTTCAGGGGCCCGCGTATTCGCACAAGTCAAAGAGGCTCAGGGCGCCATGCAACGGGTGTTTGAGATTCTTGACGTTGAGCCGGACATTCACGATCAGCCCAGCGCGAACGTCTTCTCCTTGGTCGACGGCGCCGTCCGCTTCGAAGACGTCAGTTTCTCCTACGATCCTCGGCACCCTGTCCTCTCGCACCTGTCTTTCATGGCCAAACCCGGCGAAGTCGTCGCCCTGGTCGGCCCGACGGGAGCAGGCAAGACAACCGTGATTAATCTGTTGCACCGATTTTACGATCCCACTGAAGGGCGCATTACCGTCGACGGCAAGGATCTGCGCCAGGCGAACGTCGAGAGCTGGTATCGGCAACTGGCGCTCGTTCCCCAAGAAACGATTCTCTTCGGCGGAACTATCCTCGACAACATCCGCTATGGCAATCCCGATGCAGATCACGCGGCGGTGCAGGAAGCCGCCAGGGCCGCGCATGCCCATGATTTCATTACAGGCCTTCCCGATGGCTATCGCACCGTCGTCGGTGAAAAAGGCGTCAACCTATCAGGCGGGCAGCGCCAGCGCATTGCGATTGCACGGGCGATCCTCAAGAACCCCCGCATCTTGCTGTTGGATGAGGCCACCTCGTCTCTCGACACCGAATCGGAGCGGCTGGTGCAGGACGCGTTGGATCGCCTGATGAAAGGGCGGACGACGTTTGTCGTCGCCCACCGGTTATCGACCGTGCAACGCGCCGACCGCATCTTGGTGCTGGACAAAGGTAACCTGGTGGAGGAAGGCACGCACACACAACTCATGGAACGTCGGGGGCTATACTACTACCTCTATACTATCCGCCTGCATGACCCGATCGCGTAAGTCTGTTCCCGGTTGGGGTCGGCGGGAGCGAACCGCGATACTACTTCACTTTCGAGAAGTCGGCGGGGATTCTGGCCTCTTGCCCGTCTTGCAGATTCACGACGAACACGGATTTGGCCGTTGGGTCAAACTGCTCGTAGGCGAAGAGCGCCGTAAACCGGGAGCGAAAGGCCGGGCCGTTGCTCTCGTTCTTTCGTCCTCGCTCGGCCTTACCGAGATCGATCGGCTTGATTCGCTTTGATCCTTGCTGCAATTCGATGACGGCCCCTTCGGCGAAATACTCGTCCTCGCCGCAAAGCTGGACCTCGACCTCCATATTGGGCATGTCGATCACTTTCTTGATGAACTCTTCCGGCATGCGCACGTCGATCTTGCGCTTCTTCGATTCCACCGCTTCCTGTCGGCCGAACGCTTCCAGGCGATAGCGTTTGGTGCGCAGGATCGCGCTGGCGCCGCACGGGTCCTTCTCCGGATCAGCACCCACACGAGCGGCCAAGGACGCCTGTTGAAGGACCTTTTTCACATCCTCAGGAAGAGTGGCTTTCTCCATCGGGACCCGGCCGGCCTCCAACGCCTTTTGAGCCTCCTCGGCGGACAGTTTCACATCGATAGCCCACGCCGTTTCAATCCCGACCGCACACATTCCGATCAGGCTGACAACACCCCACAAGACGCTGCTTCTGCGCGAAACCATGCCTTCCTTTCCGAAGCCGGTGACGCCCCCCCGGCCGATGCTTACATGTGGATAAAACGGCGTGCGCATTGTAGGAGAACGGCGCACTCGATGCAATCAGGCGGCGAACCGGCTCCAATTGGGATACGGCTTCTGCCTATAGATTTCCTCAACATCCCGCGGAACGGGATACCCGACAGACCCAAGCAGCCGTGCCACGACCGCTAACGGCAAACCTACCACGGCGGTGAAATCCCCCTCAATCCGTTCAACGAGGTTGCCTCCCGCACCTTGAATCGAATAGGCCCCGGCCTTGCCCAACGATTCCCCACTCACAAGATACCGCTCGATGGCGTCCTCAATGTCCGCGTACATATAGACCGTGGCCGTTACAATCTCGACCGAATCGACCGCTCGAATCCGACTGCACAGGGCCACCGCCGTGTGAACCTCATGCGGCCGGCCGGCGAGATCGGTCAGCATGCCACGCGCCTTGTCAAGGTCGCGCGGCTTGCCTAACAGACGGCCGTCCAACTCGATCACGGTGTCGCTGCCCAGCACAAGATCTCCCGGCCTCCTGTCCGCAATGGATCGGGCTTTCTCCATGGCGAAGTATCCAACCTGTTCGCGGGGAGACAAACCTGCGAGCGGATGTTCTTCAAATGCCGGAGGGTCAACTTCGAAGGACACTCCCAAGAGCGCAAGCAGCTCGCGGCGGCGGGGCGACGTGGAGGCCAGCACTAACTGCATCGTGACGCCGGCATCGGTTCACTCTCACCCGTTTCATTGATCGGTTCAGGCTCGGCTGAATCCCGAATCCGCTGGGCTCGATACTCGTCGAGCACGGCTTCAAGCTCTTTCACCGAAGCCAAACGGAACATCCGTGCGCGCAACGCGGCGGCATGCGGAAATCCCTTGCAATACCAGCCCAAGTGTTTGCGCATCCGATGGAATTGCCGCTGGCCGCAGAACGCCTCAAATTGGCGGGCATGATCCAGCAGCACTGCGAACCGCTGGTCGAGCGAGATCCCGATCTCGGAACAGCCCTCGACGCAGAATCGATTCGGCTCGCGGGCGAACAGACGGGCCCGTTCTTTCGAGCGGAAAAACCACGGAGCGCCAAGAACGGCCCGCCCGACCAACACGCCATCCACACCGGTTTCGCGGACACGCGACATCACGTCGTCCAAGCTGTGGAGATCTCCGTTCCCGCATAACAAGGTCCCGGTCCCCTTCGCCATGGCTGCAGCCCGTGCAATAGCGGACCAATCAGCCTCGCCGCGGTACATCTGCCGCAGCGTCCGACCATGAAGCGAAATCACCGCCGGCCGCTCTTCCAACAGATGCGCGATCCAGCTTTCCACCACGACCGACTCGTAACCGAGCCGCGTCTTGACGGAGAGGGGGATAGGACGGCGCACGGCAGGCTGGCTCCCTCCACGCTTTTCATTCATCCGTTCAAAGGCCCTCACCCTGGCCGGTTTGAACCCCGCCTGTTCCAGTGTTTTCCCGCCGGCCCACTCTTCGATTCCACGTCTGGCGGCCTGCATGATCGCACGAGCCACGGCGGGCGTTCTGATCAGGCCGGCACCCGATCCGGAGGCCGCGACGTTCTTGGACGGGCACCCCATGTTAATATCCAACCCGTCGAACCCCAGTTCACAGACCACGTGCGCAGCCCGATAAAACAACTCCGGATCATTCCCGTAGAGTTGGGCCACCATCGGACGCTCGATCTCACCGTAGACCAGGGTCTCCAGCAACTTCTCCGGCCCATGGCAGATATCGTGCACGTGCGTAAACTCCGTGAACGTGACATCGGGCTTGCCTTGCCGCGCGATCACCGAACGAAAACTCGCGTCGGTAACGCCGTCCATCGGAGACAGGCCGATGATCGGACGAGGGAGGATCGGCCAAAAATTCATGGGCCTTCACTCGCAGTCTGGACCGGAGGCTCGTTGGCGACCTCGTACGCCCGTCTGAGTTCGTCGGCTTCTTGTTCGGCGATGCCGCCCAAATCCGGCGCTTCGTCCTGGACAAACTCCATAAACCGCTCGATCTTGACAAGAAAGAAGTCGTAGGAACGTGACCGCGGCCTCGGCCGGCTGAACCAAAAGGGAATAAACCGCGAGAGCGGCACGCCTCGCCCGACAAGCCGGCGGCACGATTCCGGGAACATCGATGCCACATCGCCCCCCCAGTGGAGAATCTCATAGGGAAGGTAGATGGACCGATACATGTCAAGCTCATCGGCGCAGGCAGCGGGATTCATCCATTCCGGTCCAATGGGTTCGGCTCGGCCCGCCGCCACGCGGGCATATCGGTCATAGGCCTCCTCCAACCCGCGCACGACCGTGTCAGACAGCCGGTCCGCCTCCGGCAGCCGGACTGTACGGTCGTCGGAAACCACGGGCGTGGCTTTCACCGGAAACGGAACCGATCGATAGCGCTCGGTAAATCGGGCAAATTCTTCGACGATCAATTCGACCGGTTTGGTATCAACTTCCAACGCCAGACCCCGCAGACTGGTCAGACCCGGATGGCTCAGAACCTGATCAAGTATCTCGAAGAGTACCGCCGGGATGGGAGCCGCATGAGCATCGATCCACGCCGGCAGGAAACCGTCTCCGTCCTGCTTGACCGGCCCTGACGCTACAGTCGAACCCGATTCGTGAATGGAGAGTCCGGCCACATGAATCTCGACGACGCGATGCAGGGGGAATTCGTCCAGAAACGTGCGGACAAATTGCACCAGCGAGGTCACTCGCCAGGCGCCTGAATACCGATAGACGGTCCAGAGATGGCCAATGTCCAGCACAAGCCCACACGGCGCGCTCTGGATAACCAACTGAAAAAATCGTGGAACGGCCACCGTCCCCGCCACAAAATAGCTGAGCGGGGGCATCTCCAGCAATACCAACGGCGCCACCCCGTGTGAGAGGCGGCAATGACGGTCGAGAAGTTCTTGTACGCGCCGGGTATTCTCGGCCACCATGAACGCACTGGACTCCGTATAGAGCGGAGGGAGATAGGTCCCAAACGAATACCCCGCGATGGATTTCGTCGCACATTCGATATTCAACCAAGCACTGTCGAGCGTCTGGAGATGTCCGGCAACCTCGCGAACCTCTTCTGCGAACAGAGGATCATCGGCGATTCCCGGCTGTGTCACCCACAAACCTTCGCCATGATACGTCAGCAAGCCGTCACCGGCCTGGCTTTTTACCACCGCCAGCGCCGCTGGAGCCGCACGAAATACCTCCAGATAGGCCGGTCGTACTTGACGGCGGTACAGTGCTCCGAGCAAGCTAGTAAAGTCAGGAGAATACACGTCGACGGAGAGGCCTAAGCCATGAACCTGGATCAGGTTAAGACGACGGAGGAACTCCCGCTCCACAGAGTTCAGCGTAGCCATGCAGACGCTCTCACCGAGGGCCAAATTTTCGCCCAATTCTATCCCTGGAAACCGTTGACTGACAAGGGTTTGGCAAAATCATTGGCTCCCGATACCTTCTGCTATACTTGGCGTACATCGCAGGGGCCGGACGCCCGGCTGTTTCGGAAGAAAGGACCGGGCTGATCGATGTCGAGCAACGAAGAGACCCGGTCAACCGCTGCGAATCACCAAAACCCCGTGGTTGCACACATGATGACACCAGGTGTAGTTCAGATTCCAGGCGATGTTTCTGTGACCGAAGCGGCGTCCCTTCTGGAACGAGAGCAGATGCCTTGCCTGCTCATCAAGGACACGGAGTCCTGCTTCGGACTCATGACCCCGACCGACATCGTCAAGAAAGTGGTCGCGCAAGGTCTGGAGCCGGATGAGATCGAAGTGCGCACAATCATGACACGACCGGTCCAATTTATCGAATACGATCGAGCAGCGGACGACGCATCGAGGATGATGATGACGAGCGGCGTCCCGATCTTGATCGTGACCAAACAGGATCAGCCGGTGGGTGTCCTGACGGCACGAGACTTGATCCTCGCGCCGAAACGTTGTCTCGTCAATATCCCGGCAACCATTCGGGCAACGGACGGAAGCCTGTCCGGACCTGAGTATCAGGCCACGATCGTAGAACTCAGCCATGTCGGTGCACTCGTGGAGCCTTCGATCTCATTGCTCCCGGACACTTCGGTCATGTTACGCTTTTCCCTCCCCTCTTTGGCAAGCCCGCTGACGGTTCGAGGTCGGATCGTGTCCGATTACGGCCGGAGGCGCGGGGCCGGAACACCGTCTCGAACCTCAGCCGCCACGTTCGATATCCAATTTGTCGATCTCTCGTCCACGGACCAGTCAACGATCAAAGCGTGGGTGCTCCAGCATTCGCCCACATCTTCCGATCTATACTAGGCCGCGCCCATCTTTGAAGGTTCTTTGACCAATCTGTGATCCATTGATAGAATCTCTCGTCAGCGTACGCGAGAGGACACACATGAACGTACCCAGCAGACCACAGCAACTCCGACCACGGCCCAGCTTGTCGAAAGAAGAGATCCTGCACCAAATTGGCACCATGCTCGGTGGCCCGGAAGACGACTTACACGTCGCCCTGATGAAAGAGCTGTTAACGGGGGTTCTGAAACTCCACGACGCGCATCTCGACTTGCTCGACGTGAAAATCGTGAATCGGGCGGTGAAAGAATTGCGCCATGCGTTCGGGGTGTTTCGAGGGTATCGGGACCGGCAAAAGGTGAGTATCTTCGGATCCGCACGCACCCCCTCGGATGACCCCAATTACCACTTGGCCTACCGTTTCGCGCAGGCGATCGTCCAGCAGGGATTCATGGTCATTACCGGCGGAGCGGACGGCATCATGCGTGCCGCCCAAGAAGGTGCCGGACGTGAGAACAGCTTCGGCGTGAATATCATGTTGCCCTTCGAGCAAGGGCCGAACCAGACCATTGCCGACGATGCCAAGCTGATCACGTTCAAATACTTTTTCACCAGAAAACTAATGTTTCAAAAAGAAGCCAATGCCATCGCGCTGTTCCCGGGAGGCTTCGGTACCCATGATGAAGGGTTTGAGATTCTGACGCTGGCGCAAACCGGAAAGAGTGATCCTCAGCCGATTGTCTGTCTGCAGGCACCGGGGTGCGACTATTGGGATGACTGGTCAGCCTTCATCACACGCCAGCTGTTACACCGAAAGCTGATCAATGAAGAGGACCTGAGTCTCTTCACGATCATGGATTCGCCCGATGCGGCCGTGAGCCATATCCTCACGTTCTATCGCCGGTATCATTCCATTCGCTTCGTTGGGCGACAGCTGGTGATGCGGTTGCAATCGCCGATCTCCGGCGAACAACTCGAACAAACCCGGGAACTGTTCAGCGACCTCCTGGCCGACGGGCAATTCGAATTGCGTGGCCCGCTCGACGAAGAGCTTGATGAACCAGCGTTGCGGGACCTCCCACGGCTGGTCTTCAATTTCAACCGACGGAGCGCCGGTCGGCTCCGTCAGTTGATCGACCATCTGAATCGGCTGTAACCCACCCGTTGACCGGCCAGTTCTCTCGGGCCGGTCCGGCGGTGAGAAACACCCTTTAGTCCCCTCCCCGGCCATGGTATTCTCCGCATACCGTTATGAACGATTCACCCTACGCACACCGGTTCCATCATCCTCCCGAGATCGTCCTCTATCACGCCGACTGCTCGGACGGATTTGGAGCCGCATGGGCCATTTGGAAACAATTCCCCAATGCCCGCTTCGTGCCGGTGAAACACGGCTGTCCGCCCCCGCCTGATCTCACGGATCGCCGCATCGTCATCGTCGATTTCAGTTATGGGCGTCCCACGCTAGAAGCCATGGCAGCCGAGGCCAAGGAGCTGCTCGTCCTCGACCATCACATTACGGCAGAGCAGGCCTTACAGGGGCTGCCCTATGCCTATTTCGACCAGACAAAATCAGGGGCGGTGCTCGGCTGGGAATGGGCCCACGGGACAACTGCGCCCTGGCTGCTTCGGTATGTCCAGGACAAGGATCTCTGGACCTGGGCTTTGGCGGGCAGCCGAGAGATTAATGCGGCGTTGGCTTCGTACCCCTTTGACTTCAGACTCTGGGATCAGTTCTCCCAGGACAAACTCGAACAGGAGGGTCATGCGATTCTTCGCTACGAACATGAGCTGGTCGGCAAACTGGCGGCGCAAGCCGTCATGGTGGAGTTTCAAGGCGAAATCGTTCCGTCCGTGCAAAGCGCGGTCTTAACAAGCCAGATCGGCGAGCGCCTCTCGCCCCATAATCCATTCTGCATCATTTGGCATGATCGCGACGGACGGCGTTATTTCAGCATGCGCTCCCGCCAAGACGGCACGGATGTCGGGGCAATCGCCGCATCGTTCGGTGGAGGCGGGCATACTCACGCGGCTGGGTTTTCGGTTCCCTTGGGGACTGACGGAATTCTTCCCGCCAATCCTTTGTTGCCACGTGCGGTGACCGACCGTCGGCGCACCCCTTAGGTCCTTACCGTGATCCCTCTTCACGACGATAATCCCACCGAACGATTCCCGTTCGTAACCATTCTGTTCATCGTCTTGTGTATCGCCGTCTTCCTCTACCAGAACAGTCTCCCGGAGAAGCTCGGTGACATCTTCGTATTTCAGTATGGTGCGATCCCTGCCGTCGTATTCGGTTCCGCTTCGCTACCGGAGGAAGCGGTGGCCGCAATCCCGGTTGGCCTGACGCTGCTTACAAGCATGTTTCTGCATGGAGGCTGGATGCATTTGTTGGGCAATATGCTGTACCTGTGGATCTTCGGCAACAACATCGAGGATGTCATGGGACATGCCAAATATGCGGTCTTTTACGTGCTCTGCGGAGTACTGGCGGCTCTCAGCCATGCCTTGACCGATCCTGGATCTCAAATCCCCATGGTCGGGGCCAGCGGTGCCATCTCCGCCGTGTTGGGAGCCTATCTGCTGCTTTTCCCCCGCGCACATGTGCTGGTCTTATTGCCGGGGGTCGGGATGACCCGCGTGGCAGCCGGAATTGTCCTGGGCATGTGGTTCGTTACTCAGCTGGTCAGTGGAGGCATGAGCGTCGGCGCCACGGGTGGCGGTGTTGCCTTCTTCGCGCATATTGGAGGTTTTGTCGCAGGCATGGCGCTGGTGGGACTTTTCAAACGGCCGGAGGTGCCGTTTTTTGCGCCGGGGCAATTTCGCCGATGAGAGGACTACACGGAGCTTAAACCAGCCGGTTCATCAGCCAGCGAGCCCGCTCTTCTGCTATCTCACGTTCTTCAGCTAAAAACGTCACATGCCCCATTTTTCTCCCTGTCCGTATGGTCCGCTTGCCGTAGAGATGCAGCACAGCCCCAGCAATCGCCATCACCTCCCTGTATCCTTGTCCCGATGTCACCGTTCGGACTTCATCCCCGATGAGATTGACCATCGCCGCCGAACAGAGGAGCTTGATGTCACCGATTGGCGCGCCGCAGAGGACTCGAACTTGTTGTTCGAATTGCGAGACCGTACAGGCATCCAGAGTGTAGTGACCGGAATTATGAGGACGTGGCGCGATTTCATTGATCAACAGATTACCATCGGATGTGTGAAAGAATTCGACACAGAAGACTCCTGGAGAATTCAATGCCGAGACGGCTTGAACGGCGAGGTGCGATGCATGCGTCGTTGTTCCAGCGGGAAGAGAGGATGGCGCAACCGTCAGACGTAAGATGCCATGCACATGCCGATTGTCCACAGCGGGGTACGTCCGACATTGTCCTCCCGGTTCTCTGACTACAAGTACCGACAATTCCCGCTCGAAGGGTACAAATTGTTCGAGAATCCAGCGGTGGCCGGCCCTGGTACTTGCGGACAACGACGGGAAGACCTGTTCGGCATCAGCTGGCTTCTGAATGAGCCATTGGCCCTTGCCGTCGTACCCAGAGCGTGCGGTCTTGCACAGGGCGGGAAGCCCGATGTCACTGATCGCGTTCGGCAATTGATCGGGGGACTCGAGGATCGCGAAGGGCGCAACAGGAAGACCGTGAATCTGCAGAAATTGCTTTTGGTGAATGCGATCTTGAAGGATCCGGAGCACGGTCCCGAAAGGGCGGACAGGATGATGACGTGCCAGCCATTCGCACAGATCGGCCGGTACATTCTCCCATTCAACGGTGACGGCACCAACGGTGCCAGAGAATTGATCGCGTGTCTCTACGTCTAAGAAGGGCGCCGCAAAAGAATAGTCCGCCAGTTGGAGAGCAGGAGCATCAGGGTCAGGGTCCCACACGGCGACACGATAGCCCATACGCCGCGCGGCGCTGGCAAACATGGCCCCCAATTGGCCCCCACCCAGCACACCGAGCACTGATCCAGGCTCAAGGATCTGGGCCGTCACGATTTCCGACTCGTCTCCTCTGCGCCGGGATGGCCCAAAGCCATGCCCTGGGCTTCTGCGGAATTGAGGACACTGTCGGTCTGGGCTGCCCGGTAATTCTTCACAGCCTTCGCGATGCGTGGATAGCGCCCTGCGAGAATCTGCGCCGCCAAGAGGCCTGCGTTTTCGGCTCCCCCGATGGCAACCGTCGCGACCGGTATCCCTTTGGGCATTTGAACGATCGACAGTAACGAATCCAGGCCACGGAGGTTTTCTGTTGGAATCGGCACACCGATGACTGGTAGATGGGTTTTGGCAGCCAGCATACCGGGAAGGTGTGCCGCCCCTCCTGCCCCGGCGATGATCACTTCGATGCCTCGTTCGGAGGCAGCCATTGCATATTCGAACAGTCTATCAGGGGTGCGGTGAGCGGAGACGACGAGCAGCTCGTAGGCGATCGCGAGTTCTCCTAAAATGGCCCCCGCCTTTTCTAGGACAGGGAAGTCCGATTTACTTCCGCCGAGCACCCCGACAATCGGTTTGCCTGCGGCCATTGGATTACGTGCTCTCCGCTGATGCGATCGCCGTTTTTGGGTAGCCATATCGAACTGACCTGTTTAGATGTCTAGATTTTGAATCACAGCTGAGCAAAGGTTCATCACCTTAATGTGTCCGACTGCAAGGGTCAAGGCCACCGGAGACGGTGAAGGTGAAGACGAACCGGTGAGAACTAAGGGATTCAATGCTGTGTGATCGTGGTCGTACCGATGGAGTGGAGCAGAAAATACGGAGGGGGTGGTTTCCCACCCCCTCCGGTTCTCGCACTCGAGCTAGATGTTTCCAGCCCCCTAGAACAGCGCCGGCCTACTTGAGACCCTGACCGGTTGTCTTGGGTGCAAACATTTCGAATATGCTTGGATCTCTCTCAAAATAGTCCGGCGGGAAGAAGTTAAACCGCCGCCACAATTCGTACCAGAGCGGAACTCTGTTTAACACAACCCACCCCAATACTTTTGTCCCTTGACGTACCCTTGATTGTTCGGGCCACGCCTGAGGATCATCGGGGTCCGGGACCACCCAGAACCGGTAATTGCCTTTGCCATCGTCGATTTGGTCGACAACTTTAATAATCCCGCCACGAGTTCCCGCCATCAGTTCAGGCCAAGCAGGAAGAGGAATAGCCGGAACGCCGAAGAACAAGATTCTGACTTTTCGTCCAGGAACCAGCAAGGGAGAGTCCAACCCTTGCGCCGTCATTTCGATAGCCGTATCTGACGCAGTGGGCGAGAGGGTCACAATGGTTTCACCCTGCTTCACGGTCTCACCGACTCCAACCTTGGACATTTTTACGACGGTTCCGTCCATCGTCGCGACGATGCGAGCCCGATCGATACGCTGTTGAGCATTTTCCTGTCGGACGGAGACATCCGCCAACTGGTCTAAGGCTTTGGACGCATCCGCGACTGCCTGGTCGCGTGCCGCTTCGGCATCGATCAGCTTTTGCCACACATCGGCGGTGATTTGGTCACGACCGAAGAACAGGGCGGAGCGAGCCTGTTCGGCGGCTTGCAGATTGGCCTGTGCCGCCTGCAAAGCTGCTTTCGTAGCGATCTCAGTTTGAATCGTTAATTCGAGTTCGCGTTGCGAGACCAAGCCGTCTTTGACCAATTGCCTGTGCCGGTCAACGTTGAGGAGCGCAGTGGTCACGTCGATCTTGGCGGCCTCGAGTTTCTGTTGGGCTTCCCGTACCCTGTTTTCAGCTTCGACCACACGGGCATCGGCTGACGGCACGGCGGCTCTCACGAGGGCCTTCATCTGCCCGATCCGTTTGTTCAGTTGATCGGCCCTGGCTAATGCCGCCTGGCGCTGCTGCTGCAGGGCCACTTTTCGCTGTTCCAGAAGTTCGAGCAGTTCAGGTGCCATGAAATTGGGATCGTAATCTTGGAGTTCAGCAATGAGGTCACCCTGCTTGACCTTCACGCCTTCATAGACATGCCACGCCTTGATACGTCCCGTGATCTGCGCTTCGAGATTTTGCGGCCGTTCATACGGGGTATAGGCAGAGACCTTACCAGTCGCGCTGATGGTCTGTGTCCAGGGCACGAAGTCGATCATGATGATGATCAGGATCAACAGCGTCAGGGTGACGCGTGATGACGTTGTCAGCCGCCTGGGAATTTTGACCGCTTCCCAGCATGGCATCTTTGTTAATGCCGTTCCGCTCTCGAGAGCGACCGCCTCAAATCCTGCCGCTCGTGGAACCAGTGCCCGCTCATTACTGCCGCGTTCACGATCTAGGCCAGCCATGTAAGCCTCCGTTGATGTTACTTACTGTGGTTACGTCCGTTTGACCCGTTCAGGCATGCGCATGGTGCAACATAATACGCCGATCGGCATGCGCCGTTAAATTGGGATCTGTTGAGACGAAAATGACCGACCACGTTTCATCTTTGGAGCACAGGCGACGCAAAATCGTTTCTCTCATCGACGGATCCATGCTGTGAATCAGGCCGTCGAATACCAGGACTTGCGGGTGGCCGAGGACGGCCCGCGCCAACAAGATCTGGACGACTTTGCTGGACGGTAATACCTCGCCCAGCTCCCGGATGTTTGATTTGATTCCACGAGGAAGGGATTCGACCTCCTCTTCGAGCTCCGCAAACCGTAAAGCCCACGCGATATCGTCATAGCTGACATAGGACCGCCCGACGACGATATTGTCTTCGATGGTTCCTTCGAGGAGGGTCAGCTGTGAATCGATGACCACGCTCCGGCATTGGTTGATGGCATCCGGGTCCATGTAGCGAAGGTCGACGCCGTTGTATTGAACCACCCCGTTAGTCGGTGCTTCGAGACCGCCCAAGACTCGGGCGAGGGAAAGTTTCGCGACAGCGGTTTTCGCATAAATCCCGAGTTTCTCACCCGGGGCCACTTCCAGATTGAAGTTGTCAAAGATGGAATATCCATCATGGACCAGCCCGACGTTTTTGCAGGTGACACGGATACCTTGACCACGCGGGGTCGGCATGGTCACTGTTGAGGTGGTTGGAACCAAATCTTGCGGGTGCGAGAAGAAGTGATCGAGTTCCGTGAGCGATGTGAAGAAATAGTACACATGCCCCATGTTCTTGATGAGCGAATCGAAATTGATAACCAGGGCACCTACGACGACTTCAACGGCCACCAACTGACCGAGCGTCAATTGGCCTTGCGACATCAGCCATCCGGCCATGGCCAGGGCGCCTGCCTGTGCCAAGGCTTGCCCGGACACCGACCCGACGTATTGGCGGATCAACACGGCAAACCGGGCCTTGCGGGTATCGGTATAGCGATTGACCAAGTCGTTCGTCTTTTGCAGGAGATAGGGCTGGCTGTCCGTGGCTTTCAACTGCAAGACATTGCGGGAAATTTCTTGGATCCAATGGAACATGTCGTATTTCGCTCGTGACATGTCGAGCGTCGTCCTCAACGCCCCACGTGAGAGCACAAAGAACGTGATCGCGAATCCGGCCATGAGCATCACATTGTAAAGCATGAAGTACGGATGGTAGACCACCAACATCGCCATTCCGACCGTCCCCCCGACGACGACGTTCAACAAGTCGATGAGGAGGGTGGACAAGGCACGTTGCATAAAGATCGTTTCTATGAACCGGTTGGCAAGTTCCGGCCGGTAGCCTTGGAATTGGTAGCGCGGAAGCTGCTCGACCATGGCCACGGCGACGCGCGCGAAGATACGCCGCTGGATGACATCCACCGCGTAGAAATGGAACGCTTTGAACATGCCCACAAACAGCAGGACCAGGAACATGATGCTCGTCAGCGTCCAGATCATGACGGGCTGGACCGCATAGGAAAACGTGCTGACGAGTTCTTGGACCGTGAGCGGGATGATGAGCGAAAAGAATCCGACGGCCAAGGCATAAGAAAAAATCAAACTCATGATCCTTTTCTCAGCCTTCATGGCCACGGAGAGCTGGTTAAGCAAAGCCTGTAATAGGTTCGGGTGATGTGTCCTCTGTGTTTCCGTCATCACAACCCTCCGTTCCAGAGTTAAAAGTAAAAAAAGTGCCCCGTAATTGACTCAGTCCCGACCTTCAATTTGCTGACCAGAAGAACCAGCCGCATGAATCGGATCGCCGTACTTGGCCAGCACACTCGCGCCTACGGCCTTCGATAACGCCCCCTTCGCCAAGAGATAGCCTCCGCGAGAAAGCACGTAATCATACTGGGCACGGTAGAGGTCATAGGCAGCTTCGACGGCATTACGCTCCCGCATGTTCACAAACAGGATACTGGTCGCCCCCATGTCGAAGCGTTTGCGCTCGCCCTCTTCCAGCACCTTGGCCAGCCGGTACGCTTCCGTCGCGGCCCTCACTCGATCCCTGGCCCGGACGATGGCCGACACCCAATTGTCGACATCAATGCTGACCTGTTGCTCTTTGTTCCAGAGTTCATACGTCAGGCGTTCTTGCTCAGCCTGCGCATGGGCCACTTTTCCTCGGGCCTCTCGATTGAACAACGGGATACTGAAGAACGTCCCAACTCGGTAGCCGATCCCTCCCACCCAATAGATCGAACCAATCGCCGGCCCCCCCTCTATGTAGAGCTTGGGCAGCAGACCATTCTTCGCGAGTTTGACATCGATGTTGTTCATCTGAAGTTCAATGGCGAGCGCTCGCACCTCCGGGCGGTCCTCCTTAGCCGCGACCTTGGCTGCGGCGATCTCCTCCTCAGTCGGCAGCGGGGTTTCCCCCGTGAACTCCGGCGCCCAATCCGGTCGTGGAGTCACCGGTTCGCCATTTTCCCAGAGAAAGAGGGACAGTTTGTACTGTTCATATTCTGCCTGTCGTTGGGCGGCGATGGCAGCCTCCCGGCGGCGTTGAACTTCCTGGCCCACCTCGACCACATCGAGCGGCGAAACCTTGCCGGCCTTGGCCTGCCCCTCGACCTGGGTGAATCGGGCCTCGGCAACTGCCAGGTTTTGCTTCTGCACCTCGGCCTGTTTGACGGCTACCTGCCAATCCCAATATTGAATAGCGCCGGCCAGATAGAGGTCCTGGCGTTTCTGCGCGACCTTGATCTCCGCCTGCGGCTCCGAGAGTTCGGCCTGCTGGAACTCGGCGTACTCTTCGTTGATGATGAATCCCCGGAGGAGATTAAACTTCCCGCCGACAATCATCATTTGCTGCGGATAGAACAGTTGTAAGTCTTGAGGGACCGCTACCGCGGGGCTCTGTACATTACGCACTGGGAGATTCGTGTTGTCTCCCAGGAGCGTCGCATGATCGCCGAAGACGTTCCGGATCCCGAGGAAGAGATTCCATCCCCAGGGGTGTCCGAGCTTGAGCATGAGATCGTCATATCCAGAGCTTAAGTGATTCGGCACACCACTGACATTTGTCAGATTGAACGTTTGATAGCGATCGAACTCGATCTCATTTCGAACCTTGGGTTCCCACGCACCCAGCGCTTTCAGGATTCTCGCCCGAGCCTGCGCCCGCTCCAGTCCTGTTGCCCTGAGGAGGGGATGGGTCAACTCAATCCTGGCCAGCACCTCTTCAATGGTCAGGGGGGCGGTTCGCACAGCGGAGGCGGTTGCGGCGGAGGGCTCGATGGCCGGGGGCTCCGCGAGTGCCATGGTCGGCAACACCGTCAACATGACCAACACCAATGTGATCAAAGAAGGCTGCTCCTTGTAACCCACTTAGTCACGTCCTTTGACTTTGTTGCCGTGCAATCCCGCTGCCTTTGAAGGATCGCCATACTTGGCCAGGACGTCAGTTGCCACTGACTTCGACAAGCCCCCACGCGCCCAGAGGTATCCACCTCGTGCGAGCACATAATCGTACTGGGCACGATACAGTTCATACGCCGCCTCAACGGCGTTTTGCTCCCGCTTATTCACAAATAAAATGCTGGTGACCCCCTGGTCGAATCGTTTACGCTCGCCCTCTTCGAGCACCTTGGCCAACCGATACGCTTCGGAGGCGGCCCGCACTCGATCCCTGGCCCTGACAATCGCCGAAACCCAATTATCTACATCGATGGTCACTTGTTGCTCGGCATACAGCTGTTTCAAGATCAATTGCTGCTGGTCCGCTTCGGCGAACATGACTTTCCCACGCCCTTCCCGTTGGAACAGCGGCATCGCAAACCAAGATTCCATCCGATACCCGACTCCCACGTTCCAGTCCGACGCAGCATCCATTTGCCCCCCCTTAAAATCCAACTTGGGGAGCAGGAAGTTCTTGGCGAGCTTCAGATCGATATTGTTCAGCTTAGCTTCGATATAGAGGGACTGCACTTCCGGCCGGTCTTCCTTGGCCGAGACCTTGGCCGCGGTGACGTCTTCTTCGGTCGGCAAGGGCGTTTCTCCCGTGAACTCCGGAGCCCACTCCGGCCTCGGAGCGACCGGCTCCCCGTTCTCCCAGAGAAAGAGGGACAGTTTATACTGCTCGTACTCCACCTGCCGTTGGGCGGCGATGGCGGCCTCCCGGCGGTTCTGAACTTCCTGGCCCATTTCAGCCACGTCAAGAGGCGAAATCTTGCCGGCCTTGGCCTGCCCCTCGATCTGCGCGAGACGGGCTTCGGCAACCGCCAGGTTTTGCCTCCGCACCTCGGCCTGCTTGACCGCGACTTGCCAATCCCAATATTGGATCGCGCCGGCGAGATAGAGGTCCTGCCGTTTTTGGGCGACGTGGATCTCCGCCAGCGGCCCCATGAGTTCGGCTTTTTGATAGTCGGCGTACTCGTCGTTGATCAGGAGCCCGCGTAGCAGATGGCCCTCCCCACCGGCGAGGATTTGCTGGTTTTGCCAGAAGAGCAGTCCATCATTAGCGATGAGCGCATGGGCGGCTTGGTTGGTGCGATCTCCATAGCCGCTGCGGACGCCGCCATGGACCTTGAAGCCCCAGGGATGCCCAACCTCGAGCTTGGTATCGTTATATCCCCCCGTCGTCGTATTCACGAAAGCCAGAAAATTCCAAGATTGATAACGATCGGTCTCGGTAATGTTCTTGACCACCGGTTCCCAGGCCCCGAGCGCCTTTAGGATCTTCGCCCGAGCCTGCGCCCGTTCAGTCCCACTCGCCCGAAGCAGAGGATGCGTCAACTCAATACGGGCGAGCACTTCGGTGATGGTCAGGGGCTCGGTGCGGGTCGGCTGAAGCTGCACGGTGCTCACCGTCTCCGCCCATGTTGCCACGGGAAGGAAAATCAGAATCACGAATAAGAGAGCGGCCATCGAAGGATGCTCCTTGTGCCGGATTAATCGCGGCCCGGTTGTTGGTGGCCGTTCATACCTGCCGCCGTCAGCGGGTTCCCGTACTTGACCAACTCGCTCTCAGGCCAGGGCTTCGACAATGCGCCCCTCGCCCACAGCATCCCTCCGCGCGCGACGGCGTAGTCGGCCTGCGCCCGATACAGCTGGTAGGCCGCCTCGACAGCGTTACGCTCGCGCGTATTGACGAAAAGGATACTGGTCTTCCCCAAGTCGAACCGTTTACGCTCACCTTCTTCCAAGATCTTGGCCAACCGGTACGATTCCGTGGCAGCCCTCACCCGATCCCTGGCCCGCACGATCGCCGAGTACCAGTTATCCACGTCAAATCCGACTTGCTGCTCGGTATATTGCTGCTTCAAGGCCAATTGCGACTGGCCCACTTCCGCAGCCATGACCTTCCCACGCCCTTCCCGCTGGAACAGCGGGATCTCCGAGTGCAACCCGACCCGATACCCGAGTCCCACAACCCAGTCCGCGGCGCCCTTGGTTGGCCCCCCTTCAAGATCCAAGGTCGGGAGCAGCTTGTTCTTGGCGAGCTTGAGATCGATGTTGTTGATCTTGGCCTGGATATAAAGGTCCCGCACTTCCGGCCGCGCCTCTTTTGCCTCCACTTTAAAACCTGAGACCTCTTCTTCGGTCGGAAGCGGCGTTTCACCTTGGAATTCCGGCGCCCATTCCGCCCGTGGGGCTACCGGCTCGCCGTTCTCCCAGAAAAAGAGGGACAGCTTGTACTGTTCATACTCCACCTTCCGTTGCGCGGCGATGGCGGCGGCCCGACGGCGCTGCACTTCCTGATTGACTTCCGCCACATCAAGGGGAGAAATCTTTCCGGCCTTGGCCTGGCCCTCAATCTGGACGGCGCGGGCTTCTGCAACGGCCAGTATCTGCTTCACGACCGCGGCCTGCTTGACCGCCACCTGCCAATCCCAATACTGCACGGCGCCCGCGAGATAGAGGTCTTGTCGTTTCTGCGCCACCGCGATCTCCGCTTGGGGCACCGCGAGTTCGGCCCGTTGGAACGCGGCGTTCTCCTCATTGATCACGAGGCCTCGCAACAGGTGGAACGATCCGGCGTAGTAGAAATGCTGCGTACGATAGGTGCCCAGCAGATCAGGGGGATACGCAATGCGGTTGTTCGTGGCGGAATCCCCGAAGCCGCTGCGGAGTCCGCCTTCGACGACGAAACCCCAGGGATGCCCGACCTGGAGGGTGCTATCAGCATATCCGGTCGTATGTTGACTCGGAATGTCGAACGCCGTGGTGAGATTCCAGGTCGTATACCGTTCGACCTGTGTATAGTTCTTGATCTGCGGTTCCCAGGCCCCGAGTGCCTTCAGGATCTTGGCCCGGGCTTTTTCCCGCTCAGTTCCCATTGCCCGAAGCAGCGGATGCGTCAACTCAATGCGGGCAAGGACTTCGCTGATGGTGAGTGGTTCAGTGCGAGCCGACTGAGCCTGCACGGTCTTCGAGTCGCTCACCGGTTCCGCCAGTGCAGTCATTGGCAGGAGAGTCACGAGGGCCAGCACCAGAGCGATCATGCAGGATGCTCCTTTCAGAGCGGGTGGCAGACGGCGCCACAGTAGCAATCTCCCGCTCATTTTTTAAAATAGATAAAACGGATTGGAGTTATCGGCTAATCCGATGTATAGTGTGCGGCCTACCTAGACGCCGAGGGCTCAAATGGATTGGCTGAACTATCACCACCTGCTGTATTTCTGGTCCGTCGCCAAACATGGCACGGTGGCCAAAGCCTGCGAAGAGCTCCGTCTCGCTCAGCCGACGATCAGCGGTCAGATCATGCTTCTGGAACAAGCATTGGGCGAACAACTGTTTGTCCGGACAGGACGCCGCCTCGCATTGACGGAGATGGGGCGTGTGGTGTTCAAGTACGCGGAAGACATCTTCGCAACCGGACAAGAGTTGCTGCGCACGGTGAAGGGGCGCGGGACGAATGGGTACCCTTCCCGATTGGTCGTCGGCATGGCGGATGTCGTGTCGAAACCGCTCGCCACTCAATTTCTGAAATCAGCCCTGAAGGTGGATCCGTCGACACTCTTGATATGCCGAGAGGACAAACTGCCATTTCTGTTGACTGATCTGGTCGTGCACGAGTTGGATCTGGTCATCTCCGACGCCCCGGCCCCGCCAAACAGCAACGTTCGAATCTATAACCACCTCTTGGGCGAGTCCGGAGTGACCCTGTTCGCGACGGCGACGCTGGCGGCGCGGTATCGCCGCAGCTTTCCACAATCGTTACAGGGTGCCCCGATGCTTCTGCCGACAGCTGATGCGATACTCCGACAGCTGCTGAACCCATGGCTGGCACAGCGCGAACTGACTCCCAACATCGTCGGCGAATTCGATGACAGCATGACGCTCAAGGCATTCGGGCAGGATGGATACGGGATTTTTCCGGGCGCCACCGCGATTGAGAAGGAAATCTGCCGTCAGTACCAGGTGCAGGTGGTCGGACGCCTGGACTCGGTGAAGCACTATTTCTATGCGATTACCGCCGAGCGGAAGCTCAAACATCCGGCGGTCCTCGCCATCGTCCAAGCAGCCCGGCGAGAATTGCACAGCTAGCGCAGGTCAACCGGCTCAACAGATCCCGCTTAATTTCCGGCGCGGCCCACTGCGTCCAACAATTGATCCCGCTCCTGTTTGGTCAGTTCCTTCCACTCTCCAACCCCCAGCCCCTTCACCGTGATGTGCATGATCCGGACTCGGTGCAGACTCGTCACCCGATAGCCCAACCCCTGGCACATCCGCCGGATTTGCCGGTTGCGGCCCTCGGTCAAAACAATGCGGAACCGATTGCGCCCAACCCGGCTCGTCCGGCATGGTTTGGTTTGGCTCCCGAGTACAAGCACGCCCCGGGACATCCGCTCCAGAAATGAATCATCGAACGGCCGGTCGACATCGACGACATATTCCCGCTCATGCCCGAATTCGGTGCGCAGAATCTCGTTCACGATGTTGCCGTCATTCGTCAAAAGAATCAGGCCGGATGAATCTTTATCCAGCCGGCCGATCGGAAAGATCCGCTCCGGATGGCCGATTTCCGAAATAATATTCCGGTTCACATGGGCTTCGCTGGTCGTCGTCACGCCGACCGGCTTGTGATATTTGATATAGAGGGGCGGCTTACCCCAGGGAATCACCTGCCCGTCCCGGGCGATGACGTCCGCCGGGCCCACACGATCGCCCAGTCTGGCTATCCGGCCGTTGACCGTGACGGCCCCGGACTCGACCAACCGATCCGCCTCGCGTCGGGAGCAGATCCCCTGTTCCGTGAAGAATTTGTTGATGCGGATAGGTTGATCCACGGGAGGTCAGTCTAGCGCGAGAACGGCGCGGACGGCTTGTTCCGGTATCCGGCTCAGTGCACGCGGCGGCCGGCCCTGACACGGCCGAGCATGCGGTAGATCAATCGGGCGATGGAAAATTGCGGCGCGGCAAATCCGTCGATGGGGGCGATTTCGCTCACATCCATGCCGACAATGCCGGGACCATTCGCCAAGGCGGCCACCAGATTGAGCGTATCGTACCAGCCCAATCCGCCGGGTTCCGGCGTACCTAATGCCGGCACAATCGAGGCATCCAGCCCATCGCAGTCGAACGTCAGATAGACGGGCCCCCGACAGGCCGCCACCACGTCGGGAATCCATCGAGACGCGTGTCCTTCATAAGGGCCGCAAGGATCCAGGATATTCGCCGCGAAAAATGTGGTGATCCGCTCTGTCTTTTCGATGCGCGCGATTTCCTCGGTGCTGATGGACCGGATGCCGAGCTGCACCAGCGGGAGTCCATGCTCCACCACCCGCGCCATCACGCTGGCATGGCTGAACGGGTTGCCGTGGTAGGCCTCGCGCAAATCGCCATGGGCATCGATCTGTACGACACACATGGATGGATAGCGTTTGGCATGGGCGCGGATCGCGCCCAGCGCTCCCGTATGTTCTCCCGTCAACGTCACGAGAAATCGGCCGGTCCCGACATGCGGTGCGACAAATCGTTCGATGGCGTCGACGGCGTCACGATCGACTTTTTCGCCAAGATCCAACGCCGACGCGGTCGCGATACCACCCCATTCGCGATAGGGTTCACATCGAAGCTGCTCGTCGTAGAACTCCACCTGGCAGGAGGCTTCGAGAATAGCGGAGGGGCCGCGATCCGACCCGAGTATGTAACTGGAGGTATGTTCGTAGGGAGCCGGCAACACATAGACACCGGCCCGGTCCGGATGGCACCAGGGCTCCTCGAGTCCGAGAAAGTTCTGCTCCGGTCCTTCCCAGCCGGCCGGAAGCGTCATGAGACATCCATCATGCGCGCCGCTTGCTCAACCCGATAGACGCGGGAATGGCGTGATCAGCGGCGGGAACGTTTAAGGACATTTTCTCAAGGAATGAAGACGGCCAAGGCGATGACCGTGGTCCACTTGCCCGGCTTGCCGACAGCCGATTGAGTGATATTCAAGGTCTTCACGATTTTGCCGCCCATCTTAAACACCTGTTCGCGCTCTTTCCAGGCGACATTCGGGTCAAACTCGACGCCCAACGTCGTCGCCAGCATCTGCGCCGCGAGATCTTCCGTGTATTCGCCGGTTTCTTCGTCCGTCTCGCCGTGCGCATGGTGCTCCGACAAATATCCGTAGCCCTGGCGGTCCGTGGGCTTCGCCAGCCCGACGGAGGCGGACACCAGCCGGTTGCGCTCATTTGTTTCGGACCGGGCCATGACACAAAACGTGATTTCCCCCGGGCTCAGGAGTTTCTCTCCGCGCTTCCGGGGAACGATTTTGCAGTTCGGCGGCAAAATGGAAGACACGCTGACGAGGTTGCAGTAAGCCACACCTGCGCTGCGCAACGCCTCCTCGAAGGACGCCAGTTTTTCCTTGTGGATTCCCACCCCTCTCGTCAAGAACATACGCGTTGGTACCATCGTCGTCCCTTTCCTCTGGTTGATTCAGCATGGTTGACCTGGTGTTCTACTTTGTCGGTGAGGCGTGCGACGACACAGGCCTCACGAACAAACGGACCAGATCATGTTCGGGCACAAGGCGTGCTGTTGTATCAAGATTGATTCCGCTTCGCAATATCCACCGATGAAATTTTTCATGCTGAGCTGGACGGCTCTTTCACGTTCAACACCAACAGCCTGGGCTCCGTCATGTCTTCGATCGCGGCACTGATCCCTTCGCGCCCAAGACCGGAATCTTTCACCCCTCCATAGGGCATATGGTCGGCGCGGAATGTGGGGATTTCATTCGCCAGCACCGCGCCGACTTCCAGATGGCGAAAGGCGTAAAAGATCTTGTTCACGTCTTGCGTGAACAGGCCGGCTTGCAGTCCATACTCCGATTCATTGAGCAAGGCGATCGCGTCACTGAGCTGACGGTACGGCGTCACCGTAACGACGGGGCCGAACACCTCCTCACACGACACCTTCATATCCGGAGTGACGTCCGCCAGCACGGTTGCCTCGACGATCGACCCCATCCGTTTGCCGCCCAGCAACACCCGCGCACCTTGGGCCACGGCGTCGCTGATCCAGTTCTCGATACGGTGGGCGGCCCCCGGATCGATCACAGGACCGATGGTCGTCATCTCGTCGGTCGGATCGCCGGCCTTCAGCCGCGCGACTTGGATCAAGAGCTTCGTCGTGAATGCCTCCACCACCGACTGGTGGACGAACACCCGTTGCACGGAGATGCAGGTCTGCCCGGCATAGCCGAATCCTCCCGCGGCGCAGCGCTGGGCCGCCAAGTCGAGATCCGCATCAGACTCGATCACCACTCCCGCATTGCCCCCGAGTTCGAGCGTGACTTTCTTCTTGCCGCATTTGGCTTTCAACATCCAACCGACCGCCGCGCTGCCGGTGAAGCTCATCAGTTTGAACCGCGGGTCCACCACCATCCGTTCCGCGAGCACGTTGTCACAGGGCACCACGTTGAGGCCGCCCGGAGGCACCCCCGCTTCCAATGCGATCTCGCCCAGCAACAGCGCCGTCAGCGGGGTCTGCGGGGCCGGCTTGATGAGGATCGGATTGCCGGCGGCGAGTGCCGGCGCGACTTTGTGCGCCACCAAATTCAACGGGAAATTGAACGGAGTAATGCCGAGAATAGGGCCGATCGGAACGCGTCGCATGATGCCCAGATGCGAATCGGTGCCGGGCGTCCAATCGAGCGGAATCACGTCCCCGGGAATTCGCCTGGACTCTTCGGCCGCGACCGTAAAGGTTTGCACGGCCCGGCTGACTTCCCGCTTCGCATCGGTGATCGGCTTGCCGGCCTCGGCCGTGATCAGCGAGGCCAACTCATCGCGCCGCCGATAGAGGAGCGCGGCGATCTGCTGGAGCATATTGTAGCGGGCATGCGCTGGAAGCTTGCCCATCGCCACCGCCGCATTGGCCGTGGATGCGATGCCCTGCTCGACATCGGCCTCCGTAGCCTGCACGACTTCGGCTATTGTTTGCCCGGTGAATGGATTGACGACGCGAGCCGTCCGCTCGCCGTGCTTCCATTGGCCGTGAACGAGAAAGGGACGCGGTTCCTGCACGGAGACGCTCGCGGGGTCGGCAATGATTAATCCGCCGCTTCGACCGGCGCAGCGGATTCGGTGGCAGGTTGAGCGGCGGCGGACGCTGCTTGCGCCGCCACAGCCTTGGCAATCAGTTCCTCGGTGCCCCAATCACGGATCGCGTCGAGGGTAAACCCTTCATACGTCGAGACGCCGTGACAGGAGGGGCAATCCGGCATCGGAACTTTTCTAAAAAAGACTTCTCCCAAGCACGACATGCAAACCCAAAAGTCGTCGTCCCGATGAGAGACGGGCCAAAATGACTGTGAAGCCATGAGACAGTCCTACCTTCCTACAAACAGAATGAATATGTCCCGACATCCAACACGAACCGAGCCGTCCGACTGACTCAACCGCGATCCCATCGTGTATCACTGCGGCGCGCCGGCCAGCAACCGATCGATTTCCTCGGCAAACATCTCAAACGGAAACGCCCCCGGGATCGCAACCGCCGGCTCTTTGTCGGTCGGTTCGTTATTCGTCCGCACCAGGATGAAGCCCGGCGTGCCATGAAACCCCCACCGGTTGGCCTCTTGCCGATCTTCGAAGATCGACTTCGTGTACCGTCCTTCTTTGAAGCAGCGTTCAAACGCGGCTCGGTTCAGCCCTATCGTGGTCGCATGATCGAAGTAGACGGTGTTGTGAAGCCGCCCACCTTCCGCAAACAACCGATCATGCATCGCCCAATACTTGCCTTGTTCGCCGGCGCATCGCGCTGCCATCGCGGCATCGACGCCGGGCCCCTGATCAGCACGGGGATAGTCCCGGTAGAGAAACCGTACCTTCCCGGTCTCGATATAGCGGGCTTGAATGCGCGGCCAGGTGTCCTTGAAAAATTTCAGGCAATAGCCGCACGTAAAATCGGAGTATTCGATCAGGGTTACTGGGGCACTCGCCCGGCCTCTGACCCTCCCATCAGTCTCAGCCGTGTCCGCGGCCCAGAGTGCCAGGGGCCAAAGAAGACCACAGAAGACGACCGATAACGCGACCCGCAGGCCCGTCATCGTCATGAACGGCTGGCCCCATCAGCCTTCTTCCGTTTTCGCTCCATCAGCCCCATCATCAAGAGCGGCCACACGACCGTTGCATCGCTCAGCACCTCGGCAAACTGTCCCCCGTCCTTCGGAGTCACGAATTTCCCCCAGGAAAGCCCTTCCTGGTACGTACATCCGCTCAATCCGCCCCAATAGTCCGGTTCAGGGCAAATCCGGACTCCATAGTGGAATCGCGGCGGCTTCACGCTGAGCCCCAGACGCAGGTTGCCGATTTCGATATAGGGACCGACCTGTTGCGCCCAATTCCTGGGGACACCCCCGCCGATCGTAAAAATGCCCAGCCGCTTCGCCGAGAGCACGTGATCGGCATAACTGTTGAGATCGAGATAGGGATTGAATGACGGATAGGACTGATGGATCGCCGTTAAAACAGCCAGATCGCCTTTCCCGCCGGCTTGAGAGCGGGCCCGATCGATTTCCCGTGCCATCGCCCAGGTCCCGACATCAAGGCCGACTTCGGAATCGGTAAAGGCGGGAATGAACACCGGCACATTCTTGAGATAGGCGCTCTTCAGAATGCCCTCGCCGCCATACTCCGCGGCCAGCGTCTTCCCCAACTCGCGCGTCAAGATTGCCGAGCAGAGCGGCCGGTCGTGATCGATCCGTTTCAACGTTTGCGACACCACATGCTCGACATAATTCAGATTCGCTTCCATTTCCAGCGTATCGTAGACGCGATTGTACCCCTTGCGAAACAGTTCTTCGTCGCTCATCGACGGATGATGCTGGTAATGCGTCTTGCCCATGGATTCGCTAAGGCCGTGGGCGATCAGCGCCCCGGTGGACACGACGCACTGCACCATGCCGTGATCGATCATCATGCTGACGATCTTGCCCATCTTGGCGATGGTCATGGCGCCGGACAGGGTCATGACGACCTTGCAGTCGGGATCCTGAATCATCGCCCACAGCACTTCGAAGGCTTCGCCCAGCTTACGACCGCCGAACGCGGTCTTGCCCATCGCGACGAGCAGGTCATTGAAAGTGGAAATCTTCGACGGATCCAGCGGCTCGACGGCCACCAATCCGTCTTGCGCGCCGTCATGAAATTCGCGAGCGGACATAGCACTCCATTCCCTAATGTTGAACGAAAGCGAACACCCGCACTTCTTATACACAACCGACGCCAGGGGCGTCAATGAATGCCGCGTGAGAGAGATCGTCATCGCCTCTCGCCGACCCTGACGTCCAACGCAGCGGCTATTCGTGTCGCGCGAAGGATGGATCATCGAACTGGATCGTGTCACACGGAAACAAGAATCGGCTCCAACGAGAACTCGACGAGAAGCTGGGCACCTCGGCCTCTCTCAGCTTGAATGCGCAGTGTGCCCCTGAGCTTCCGCACGCGAGATGTGATCAGCGCTATGCTATCGCCTGGAATCCGACCGTCCACCCTCGCGAGTCCGGCGCCATCGTCGCAGATACGCACACGGATTCGGGCACCGCGTTTTCGGATCGACACCGTCGCGTGGATCACCCCGGCATCCCGGACGCGGGTATCAAGCGCCTCCCGCACGATCTGTAGTATTTCTCGTGCTTCTTGCTGAGTCAGCACCTCAATTGCCGCCGGGTGAAGGACCAGTGTTATCCGTAGATTCCCGATCTGCTCGTACGCCGTTTGGAGTGCGCGGAGTTCAGCGGCCAAATCGAACTCCGGTGTGACACTTTGATGAAGGCCATCGATCATCCGGTGGATCTCAGAAATGAGCTGCGTGAGATGGCCCACGATCATTTCGGAGGACCTGTTGTGCTGCGTCTGGCACCGACCGGCAGTCGGATGAATGGGGGGAGAAACCATGGAGGAACGGCCGAATCCGTTGAGGAGCTGCAATGCTCGTCTAGTCCTTCTCACACATGCACCTCCCTATCTCAGAGTGAACAGGTTACACGTACATACGTTCGGCATGAACCCGCGCTTACAGCAAGGAGCGTGCTCATGCCCCCACGCCCTGAGACTCTGGGAAACAAGAGAAGAACTCTGCAGGAAACTGGTTTGATTCACCATCCGTTCGAGGCGACACATCACAGCTCCGCACGTCCTGATGTTTCGCTGTATCCAAAACGACTGGATACAATCAGATTCAGGCGAATCGGATCGGATACATTGCTACCGGCTCTAGGTCGAGCTTGTGGAGGGATGGGAAAATCACCGAGGGTGTTTATCTGCGGGCGTCAACGAAGGGAGGCTTCGCCGGGTGAGCCGGCGGCACACATGAAGTGCGGTATCAAAAAAACAAAATCCCGAACGAATTCTCACGGAAGGAGTCTGCGGTTCTCAGTCAGAATGGTCAGACCGTGCCCTTGGAAATCTCCGTCATCGGTCACCAATTTGAGATTTTGACGTGTGCAAAGCTCCGATAGGGCAAGATCATTGAAGTCCGCCCTTCCACCTTCAAATTTCCTATAAAGCTCCTCTACATCAAAAGTAGAAAGATCGGTATCGACGTACTGGCTTTCTGAGGACATCCTCCTGCAGGCTTGAGAGATTTCTTTGGCAACCACGTTGAAAGCTGCGCTGTTGCGATACGCCTTGAATGACGGGCGACCGCTAAAGTTCGGATACTTCGCATTGTATCCATGTCGAGCAATGACGTTCACGAATTCAGAGAGCACCAAGACATCGAGGAATATCTTGCACCTCTTTTGGAGCATGACCTTGAACGCTGCAGAGTACGGCTTCGCACGGGGATCCAGAGAAAAAGAAAGAGGACCGTAGAGGTGAAGCCAAACGTTGGTGTCGAAGAAGAGTCGATCGGAGGCGCTGAATGAATACTGTAACAGCCGTTTAACGTTCACGATGGATCATCAGCCCATGGCAACTCGTTTTGCCCTCTTAAATCTTTCAGGGTCTTTGAAGTACTCCTTCGCCGTTTCAACCACGCGCTTTAAAAGCCCTCGGTCATCAGGCTGAATATCGTGAACCCTCAACTTTTCTCGAATCTCGTCCGCACTAAATTCCCCATAGAGCTGGCCAATCGCTGCATTCAGAAATGCGGAGGTGAGGCTTGTCACGTTCAAGAACGACACGACAACCATTTTCCCCTCTCGCATTGCGCCTGAAATCCGATCATGCACTTTCTGGCCATCCTCAGATGCAACGCATAACGGACTTCCCACAATTTCGAGAAGGGATATTGTAAGCGTTTTGCTCATGATGGAATGCTCCAGTGGCCCCTAGAAAATGTCTGTCTCATCGACCTCTGAAGAGAGGGCATAAGATCGCTTATCTGCCGTGTTGATTTCAACACCCACTATTGTACCTGGAAATTCAAACGGCAGGGCAGCTGTCACAGCGTTCCCTTGATCCAGGCACCAATAGCCATTATCCGAAACAATCTGAAGTCGTCCCTTGTTCAGCGTGATGAATTCTCTGAGAAGTTTGAGACCGAGCCCGCCAGGGATCGAACCGGTCTTGGTTGTGTTACGAGCACTGGTCGCCCACTCAATGGCCGCCGGTGCCGTCAAATTCAGTCCAAGGCTCTCGTTGACATTCCTTTTCATCCCAATACCTAGATCCGCGACTGCAAAGTCGAGACGATGTCTCTTCGGAAAGTATTGCCCACAACTGAAGATGCCCAACTCCGTCCGCGAATGAAGGACGGAATTGCTGAATATCTCAAACACACTTTCTCTGAACTTCTTGATCAGCCCCTTGGACATTTTGGGCATTTCCGGGCGCTGGACGAACTCCTGTTCAATATAACTGGCAAAAAAGCGATCGTCTTTCACATCAAACCGTTGATAGGGAATGGTTGTGCCCCAGGTGTCGGGAATCCTGACCCGCCCATAGTTACTCAAGAACCCATTCTTTGACAGGATTCGCTCAACAGGCGTCTGAATATTCGACAGGACCACATTGTTCAAATTACTACCAAGCCGATAGAGCAAGGCGCCAAATGCCGCACACATATCGCCGTCGAACCAGCTGGTTTTCACCATGTCGATCTCGATCTTGCCGAGGAGACAATCCTGTGTCCTGGCAAAGAGCTGGACTAAAGCCTCAAAGCCGGCTTGATCGTGTCGCACTTCTGGCAATGAGATTTTCATTTGTTCCCTGCAAATCCCCTAAGAGGAGTTCTCCCCCTACGTGCCTACCGCAACCTTTTCTCGGACTGTAAAGTTCACATTTTCAAGAAGAGCACCTGCCGATTATTCGGATCGGCCATCGATGCTCTTTCTTCTTCTCGCAGTACTTCGAGACACGACACCGCTCAATTACCTGTGCATTGTCTACCGTGGCACGCCAGAATGGTAGCAGACCGTATCCGAGCGACAGCATCCTTATGCGATGGCCGTCGATCACGGGTGCGGCTCGGCCTTCACCGGTGGGGTTAGTTTGGTGCCGAGATGAGCTGTGGCCGGCGCTGGTAGCACCAATGCCTTCTGCGCGTCGATCTGCATCTGCGTCGCTTCTCTTTGGGCCTCAATGAGTCTGGTCGTCTGCCGATCGCTGGCCTCAATCTGTTGCCGTGCGCTTTCTCTGGTTGCATCGGCTTCTATTTGCGCAGCCTCGTGATTGTAGTATGCTCCTATGCCAATGCCGGCTACTGAAGCGGCTACACCGAGCATGGCCACGAACAGGGTGAGATTCTCATGCTTGTGCTGTTTTGTTAATTGCTCTTCCTGAAAATGCCTGTCGGCGTGCTCTTTCGGACTGAAGCCTTGCTCCCACGGCCTGAAACTAGGGCATGTGCGGCGTTCCTGGATAACGTTTCTGATGTGCAGAGCATACGCATGCTCCGTCAAGCCTCCCTTAGGATTTTCCCGAGCAGTGTCGCATTCCAGAATAAGATCATGGGCCCTAACAAAGCACTTCACTTGATAGACCGTCTCATCTTGCGGGATATGCTCAGGATAACCGTGAGCTCTAAAGTACTCTGACGCCTCCTCAAGAACGTGATCCTTCCGCATCCATACCGCCAGAAATCCGCAGTCAGAGCACTTGGGCATTGTGTATTCCCCTTATTCTCACGATGATGGCCCTGCCTACTCCTATCCTTTCTTGGGGGCTCTCCTCGCGCTACTTCTTTAAGTGGGAAGTGCTGCTAGCTTTCATCTTTCTCATCCCCGGTGTTTTCTGGAGCATCATCCTCGACTAGATTGTCCTTCGTTATGGCGCGGAGTGTCGTTAGCACTTGGTCGCCGTACGGCGTCAACGTCCAGTACGTCTTTGTGTCCTTGATGCTTTTCAGTCTCTGGCTCTTCGTGATCAGCCCTAAGGCGCGCAACTGGATTATGATCGTCTGGAAGTCATGTTCAGCAACTCGAAAATTCCGTGCTTCCTTGTAGCCTTTTAGTTTCTCGTCAAGATTGCGCTTCCTTTCCGATCGATGACCTATGGTCTCATTGAGCGATTGGTAAATCTCGTGTTCGGTGGCTTCATTGATCATTAGCGGTCCGATGTCGTAGAAAATGTCGTCCCACTCCATTTCGAGAATGTATTTCCATTCCCATGGTTGGTCTTCGGAGTCATTCACTTTAAAAGTGAAGATAATCGGATATTTGTCATCCCCTTGCGCAAGCTGCGCACTGCCTGGAGGAGCTGTTGAGCGTACCTCTTCAAGTTGCCCCTCTAACTCCTCAATCCGCTTCCGGAGCCGAAGGATTTCTGGCGCAGCAAGCGCTTCAGTTGCCTCATTCGCCTTAATCCATCCGACCGCCGGCGCTGCCTGCATCAGGCGCACAAGGCTCCTACTCACGACGCCCCCGAGCTCAGCTGGTGTCTGCCAATATTTACACACCTTCTGTTGCAGTAACTCGCGAAAGGCATTGATCTTCTTTTTGGCCTCGTCGGTCTGTTCACACCGGCCTTGCGTTAACTGGAGAGGGTCCTTATGAAGAAATGCGATTGTCGGCTTACCTATCTCGACGGCATACCGATATTCCATCTCGGTATAGCTTTGCCCGTTTGGCCCTAGTGATCCGTAGCGGCCGGCCGAGATCACAATATAGTAGTCGCACTCGTTGATGACCTGCTTGATCAGCGTCCATTGGTCATCGTCAGCAGCTGGAAACAGTTCCATTCCAGCAGGCATGCAGTTGAGCTCCAATAGTGCCTGCATGACCTCTTGGCGCTCGACTTGGAGATCCTCGTAGGTTGAGCTGACAAAGACCTGATAGCGCTTATCCATCGGCTGCCCTCTACTCCGTACCTTTCTTGGGGCTCTCCTCGCGGTACTTCTTCAAGAGATCCCGAACGACCACTTCGAACCGCGCACTCACATACTTATCTTCGTCCGTCGCCAAGTGTTAAAGCTGGATCACAAGAGCATGATTCATCCGAATACCAAAAGACTTGCGCTCGAAATCTTGTGGGATTCTACTATCGCGCTGAACGATAGCCCAGCTCCTACTATACGGTCAAATAGATAGCTTAATGGATGCGATGCAGATCGATGATTCAGCTGCTGATCGAGGTGTTGATCCGCCGATATCAATGAAGAGAGGCTTCGCCTGGTGAGCGGGCGGTACAAGCAAGCGAGGGACAAAGAACGAACAACCACTGGAGGTGTCTATCCGGCGCCGACAAACTCAAAACGACGATGAAGAGGCACCGGCTCAACCGAAGGTTGGTGTGAACGGTGATGCCAGTGGGTTGAACACTCTATCCCGTCGCAACAATGACGATACATCTCTAAAGAGCGACCGGCTCTCACGAAGTGCGGGATCAAAAACAAAATCCAGGTGGGTTTTATCCGGCGACAGCAATGAAGATGAGCTTCGCTCGATGAGGCGCCGGAACGAGCGAGTGGATAAGGCGAACAATTACCGGGGGTGTTTATCCGCCGGCATCAAATTGAAGAGAGGCTTCGCCCGGTGAGCCGGCGGTACGCACGAAGTGCTGTTTGGTCCCAACGGGATTTGAACCCGTGTTTAAATTTGACTGCGGGCCGAATTAAGGAGAGTCTTTGTTAGTCTAGAATAGAGAAATGTCGTTGCTGCCTACTTGACATACACCACTCCCGGTAAATCCTTGAGATCCGCGTCCCCCGTCACCACTTCAGCCTCCTGATCCCTTGCCGTGGCATATACGATCGCATCAGCCATGGCTAACCCGTGCCGCAAACTCACATCAGCGGCGAGCAGGGCGATCGATTCCGTCAGTTGAACGACCTCGGTGGCATTGAGTCGACCCGCAAACAATAGCGCCGTCTCTTCGCCTCGCTCACGTTTAATCTTCTTATACACCTCGTAGAGCACGATGGTCGGCGTAATGACCTGATATCGAGGGGTGAGATAGGTGGCATATCGGTCGGCCAACGGGCCACCCGTAAAGAATTCAATCCACCCGCTAGAATCCAATAAGACCTTCACACCCGGTCCTTCTTTTCTCGAAGATCCGTCGCGGACATGCCCTTGAGCGCGCCCTTCAGTGATTTAAGAGGCACCTCAGGCACCAGGGTAATGACCCCTCCTTTCTCGACCGCCTGTAAGCGCTGACCAGGGGCTAAATGGAGCTTCTCCCTGACTTCCTTGGGAATCACAATTTGAAATTTCGGTGAAATGGTCGTCGTCGCCATGACATGCCTCCTTACCAATTGATGATCGATCGTACTATCGTGCTACGATTGGATCAAGACAATTATGCGACGGCGGAGACACTCGAGTCCGTGGCGGACGCTTCGCGCTTGTACAGGATCACTGGGGGGATATGCGCCGGCATCAATGAAGAGTGGCTTCGCCTGGTGAGTCGGCGGCACACATGAAGTGCGGGATTAAATACGGTAGCTACTTGAGGGTTTATCCGTGCGTGTCCAATGGAAGAGGAACGCACGGCACGCGCTAGCGAGGTGTGGTGGTCCCAACGGGATTTGAACCCGTGTTTAAGCCTTGAGAGGGCTCCGTCCTAGGCCAGGCTAGACGATGGGACCATCCGGGTCGTATGATGCCTGGACCGTAGCATAAGCGCTTTTCCCTTTGCAACGAAGTCGCCGGGCCGGCCTTGCGACTCCTCCATGCCTCGCCCATAAGACTGACACGCTGGTTGAACATGTACGGACGTGATCGGGCTCGCAGGCATCCCTCTTCATGAAGGAGTGTGCAACATGAGGACCCATCCCTCGCTCATTCGACCTCGATGCTTTCGACGCACTCTCAGGCTCTTGATTCTGTGCACGATCGGCGCGGTCTGGGGGTGCGCCGCCCTCACGGATGTTCAACCGACTCAGATCCGATGTCCCGGTTCGGTCCAGACGAAGGTCAGTGCGACAAAACAGTCGGTGAAGGTTTCTTACACGGAACCGTCCGTGAGCATCGAAGGAAGGCCCCTCACCGATCTGGCCAAGACAACCATTTATTATGACCTGGGTAGCGGACGCGTCTCGGCCAAGGACATACCCGCAACAAAGCCGACGGGCGGAGGGCAGATTTCCCAGACGATTACCGTGCCGGTTCGCGCAAAAGGCGAACAGCCTGTGCGGATCTGCGTCACTGCCACTGACCGCCATGGAAACGAAAGTGCGATGGTGCCCTGATCTCGCTGTGACCATTTCGGGAGGCCCGCCTGCATGATGATCGTCGTGCAAGAACATGAGAAACGTTTTTGGGTTTGCCGAAACTTCTATAGACTCTCTTCATGACCGACGTCATCAAGCCCAGCGTCCAAGCCTTCCTGGTCTGCGATCAGGTCATCGAGGACAGCCTGACAAGGAAGAAGAGCCTGATCGGCATCTTCACGCACCTTCAAGCCGCCGTATTTCCGTTTCAGCACCAGCATATGGGCCTGTATTTTTGCCTGACGGACGCTGAAGGCATGTACCACTTTGACATCGATTTAGTCTGTCTCAACGACGACCAA
>DCZO01000007.1 GCA_002331335.1 Nitrospira sp. UBA2082
CGAGCGGCGACTCTGGGAGGAGAAAGAGATCTGAAGGTGAAGACACCGCGACAAGGAACGGCAAAGAAGACGAAGGCGCCGCGCGTTGTCTTCCTGCTCGATGTCGATAACACCCTGCTCGACAACGATCGAGTGGCGGCCGATCTTCGGCGGCATCTCAAACAGGAAGTCGGACCTGCGTGCGAGCGGCAGTACTGGATGATTTTCGAGCGGCTGCGCGCGGAACTCGGCTATGCCGACTACCTCGGAGCTCTGCAACGGTACCGGATCGAGCATGCCCACGATCACAACCTGTTGGCGATTTCGTCGTACCTGGTGAACTATCCCTTCGCGAACCGGCTCTATCCGAACTCGCTGGACGTGGCGGAACGGTGCAGAGAATGGGGAACGCCTGTCATTCTGTCCGATGGAGACGTGGTGTTCCAGCCGCGCAAGATCGAGCGCTCGGGCCTCTACGAGGCGGTCCGACACAACGTCCTGATCTATATTCACAAAGAACAAGAGCTGGACGAAGTCGAGCGCCGCAATCCCGCCGACCATTACGTGTTGGTCGACGACAAGCTGCGAATCTTGACGGCCGTCAAGCAATCCTGGGGACCACGGGTGACGACCGTGTTTCCTCGCCAGGGGCATTATGCGACCAATTCTAAAATCATTGCAGCGTTTCCGGCGGCGGATATCACGCTGGATCGCATCGGCGATCTGCTGAAATACGACGTGTACGCGCTGGTCTCCGCCGGGCGGAATCATTCAGGCAACCACGTGAGGAAGAAGGCTCGCGTGGAAGGACGTCTCACTCGTGGAAGCAACGCGCGGTGAGCGTGTCCCGAAGAGGGCTCGATCCAGAGACACGTTTCTGTGATGCAAGCAGTTCATTGGCGACACAAGCTCGTCGGATAGGTCGGCGCAGGAGGAGGAGGGCTTATGCAACTTGGGATGGTCGGTCTCGGTAAAATGGGGGCCAATATGGTGCGGCGGTTGATGCGGGGGGGGGCATCAGTGCGTCGTGTACGACAGGAATCCGGAGCATGTCCAACGGCTGGTCGCTGAAGGCGCCGGCGGGGCCGATTCTCTGGACGACCTGGCCGGCCGACTGACAGCGCCGCGAGCGGTGTGGGTGATGGTGCCGGCGGGAGAGGCGACTGAAACGACCGTGCAGGCTCTCGGCCAGCGGCTTGAGCCGAACGATATCGTCATCGACGGAGGGAACTCCTACTTCAAAGACGATGTCCGGCGCGCCGAAACGTTCAAGCACCGGAGCCTGCACTACGTTGATGTGGGCACCAGCGGAGGAACATGGGGATTGGATCGAGGTTATTGCTTGATGATCGGAGGGCCGGAACCGGCAGTGCGCCATCTTGATCCCATCTTCCGCACGCTGGCGCCTAGCCGGGGCGATATTCCACGCACTCCTGGCCGGAGCACGGTCACGAGTACAGCGGAAGAAGGGTATTTGTATTGCGGCCCATCCGGCGCCGGGCACTTCGTCAAGATGGTCCACAACGGGATTGAGTACGGCCTGATGCAGGCCTACGCTGAAGGCTTCGACATCTTTCGTCATGCCAACTCGGAGAACCTCCCCAAGGATATGCAGTATGACTTGAATTTGCCGGAGATCGCCGAAGTCTGGCGGCGCGGCAGCGTGGTGGGATCGTGGCTACTCGACTTGACTGCCGCGGCGCTGGCGGAGAATCCAGACTTGTCTAACTTCACCGGCTCCGTCGAGGATTCAGGAGAAGGGCGCTGGACGGTGATGGCGGCGATCGAAGAGGGGGTGCGAGCGGATGTCCTTTCCGCGTCGCTGTATACGAGATTCCGTTCGCGGCAAGACCATTCGTTTGCCGAGAAGGTGCTCTCCGCGATGCGTTACCAATTCGGCGGCCATGTCGAGCGACCCCGACAGTAAAGAGGAGTGACCGTCGCAATCCCGTTGGCAGGCGGTCATATTGTTCTCGCGAAGGAGCAACTCATGAAAGCGATTGCCGTGATTCCCGGGCAGGCCAATAGCGCGCACCTGGCTGATATTCCCAAGCCACAGCTCACCGATATTCCTGATGGGCGCGGGGTCTTGGTGAAAGTGTTGCGTGTCGGCGTCGACGGCACAGACAAGGAAATCAACGCCGCCGAGTACGGCGCCGCGCCTCCGGGAGAAAAGATTCTGGTCATCGGCCACGAAAGTTTAGGCGTCGTCGAGGCGATCGGCCCGAACGTGATGGATCTGGCGCCGGGCGATTTTGTCGTGGCGACGGTGCGCCGTCCTGGCGCTAGCCTGTACGATCGGATCGGAACGTACGACATGACGACGGATGACCGGTATTTCGAACGCGGCATCAATCTCCGTCATGGGTTCCTGACGGAATATTATGTGGACGATGCGGAGTATATCGTGAAGGTCCCGCCAGGGTTGAAGGAAGAGGGCGTTCTGCTTGAACCGGCCAGCGTCATTGAAAAGGGGATCGCCCAGGCCTATGAGATACAGCGGCGCCTGCGTGTCTGGCGGCCGAAGCGGGCGGCGGTGCTGGGAGCGGGGCCCATCGGACTCCTGGCCACTATGGCGCTGCGACTAAAAGGCATCCGGGTCTGTACGTTCGCGCTCTCGAAACCACCCTACGTGAACTCCGATCTCGTTAAAGAAATCGGCGGCTGTTATCACAGCACCAAGGATTTTTCCCTCTCAGAGGCCGCGCATGATCACGGACCGTACGATCTCATTTTCGAAGCCACGGGCGCGGCGTCGCTGGTCTTTGAAGCGATGAACATTCTCGGCAAAAACGGCGTCTTGGTGTTGTCGGGAGTATCGGGTGGAGGACGGTCCGTCGAGGTGCCGGGGGATCGCATCAATCTCGGATTTGTCCTGGGCAACAAAGTCGTCGTGGGAACGGTGAACGCCAATCGCGA
>DCZO01000020.1:0-71238 GCA_002331335.1 Nitrospira sp. UBA2082
AAGAAAGGGGGGCGACCGGTTTCGACGGGGATACTGAGGTCACTGTCGCATGTCGAGCTCTCGGGAACTCGTAAAAGTCCGAGAAAACGCAACTGCCAATCAAGAACTGGCACTCGCAGCCTAATTTAGGCTGAGACGTCGTTCCATCTGAGGCCCGCGGGGGTGGAACGGCGCGATGCAGCGGGCTGGTCCCAGGCCGGTGCTCAGCGGCCGAGGACGAGACTATTCTGGGCTAGCGGCTGTTCTAAGCCTGCCGATGGGCGTGGACGGCTGCGAAACTCAAACTATCGGCTACACATGTAGACGCAGTGCACTGACGATCTTCGGACAGGGGTTCAACTCCCCTCGCCTCCACCATTCGACTCGCGGGTTGTGATCTTGGCAGCACAACCCGCTCGCTCATGGCAGGCCATAGGCTCTCCGCTAGACTCCTTCGTACGAGTCGAATGGTGTCCCGAGCTTGTCGAGGGGCATTCCCCCTATGTGCCATGTGTATATTCTCTGCTGCGTCGATGGCAGTTATTACGTCGGGTGGACACAAAACCTTCGTGATCGTGTGCGCACCCACAACGAGGGGCGAGGCTCTACGTACACACTCAAACGGCGGCCCGTCCGTCTGGTGTACTCGGAAACCGTTCGCTCTGAAGCGGAAGCGATTCGACGGGAGAGTCAACTCAAGCGCTGGAGTGCGGCGAAGAAGGAAAGTCTCATCATGGGTGACATCCAGAAGCTCAAACGCCTGAGCAAACCGCGTTCCTAGCGATCCCAACATTTTATTATTGCCGCTGGATAACGCTTCCAGGTCAATTCTTTTCGTGACCCGTATTTCGGTCGTACCACCCGCTCTTTATCGCTGTATCGTGATTGTGGGCGCCGGATAAAACCCTCCGGCGCTTCTAACTCTGATACCTCGTTTGCGCGACCCCGCCTAAGATATGCGCGGGGATATTTCACTTCCTCCAGTGAATGTGATCGCACGTCGTGCGTACCGGCGGCTCACCTCACCGTCAGTGTGCCTGTTCCCGAGGACCTTCTCCGCCGATCAGCAGATCATACGGCGCGAAATCGTCGGTCAGTACTATCCCTGGAGGCCACGGGTCCGTCCGCCGCGTGCTCAGCAACGCGAGTGTTTCGATCGGCAACTGCCGGTTCATCGCTGTCTCGGTGACTTTTCTGAGGAGATCCTCCGCCGACGCAGTTTCGATTGGACGACCTCCAAAGAAGATCAGATTTCTGGCCTGACTCATGTCAGTTTTCCAGGGGCTTTCAATGGGAAAGGTTTGAATGACCGGAAACGCACGTGTCATGGTCTGTACCACCGCCGAGGCCCTGGCGAGATCTCCTTCCCTTCCGGACGATGCCAGATTCACCGCCACGACACCATCCGGATTCAAATGCTCACGCACGAGCGAGAAGAATTCCACGGTCGTCAAATGAAATGGAATCATGTCGCGCGCAAACGCGTCGATCCACATGACGTCGTAGGTGTGATCCGTTCCGTTGAGGAAGGCGCGCCCGTCTTTGACCGAAACATGGTGAGTGGCTGGGGGGTGATAGTCGAAGAAGTCTTCCGCCATCCGAACCACCGCCGGGTCGAACTCCACAATATCCAGTTCCAGCTCAGGTCGAAACTGGGCCAGCCACTTGGCCAGCGAACCCCCGCCATGGCCGAGAATCAACCCGCGCTTCGGTTCGGTTACCAGTGCCAATGATGACACCATCATCTGGCTATAGGGCAGAAACAGTGCAAGAGGGTCGGCTTTCCACATCGTGGCATGAAACGTCCGGTCCAACACCAGATACCGGAACAATTGATCGTCACGAATGCGGATTTGCTGGTAGGGGCTGTCTTCCTGATAGACCGGCTGGTTCAACCGCTGAAGCGGATGCAGCGCCACGGCTCCCAGTCCTACGGAGCACACGATGACCGCTGCTAGGGCCAAGGGGCGAACCGATGTTCCTTTCAACAGCCACAGAATGGCAAGCCCGACTTGGATGCCGCCGAGCCAGGCGACCAACGACTGGCTGCCGATCCAGGAGAGGAGAAAAAATGCTGTCCCCCATGTTCCCGCCAGACTACCGACTGTCGAAAGGGCAATCATGCGTCCTGCGTGAAATCCCACGTGTTCCATATCCGCCACGGCCAGCCGAAGCATGGCCGGCAGCACCCCGCTCAATCCGAAGGCCGGCGGCGCAAGGAGCATGGTGGCGGCGAGACAGGGCCCCCAGCGAGGGTCTTGCGTGAACTTTTCGATTTCGAACAGGATAGGCTGGTTACTCCAGGCAATCAGAAAGGTCCAACCGCCCGAGAACAGGAGCAAGCCGGCTAAGACCCTTCCGCCTGAGTAACGATCCGAGAGCCAGCCGCCGAAGGCGTACCCGCTGCTCATCGCGGCCAGGATCACTCCGATCAGCGCCCCCCAGACGTACAAGGAATTGCCGAATACCGGAGCCAACAGACGGCTCCCCAAGATTTCCAACGCCATCACGATGGCTCCCGTCACGAAGGCGGTGGAGAGCAGAAACCAACGGGGGATTCGTATCGGGTTATGAGCCATGGACCGGAGGCAATCGTCGCATTAAGAGGGTGGAAGTAATGCCGAGCACGTCTCCCGCAAGCGTGACGTTCAGGTGTTCAAAAGGGAGCCGGATTCTACTCAACGGATTTTCACGGAGTCAATGAATCGATAGGTGATGGAGTGCGTTGGATCAAATGGCTCGGATGATTGCCGGAGCCTCCCCCCGTTGCTATACTTCATCGGATCGAGGAACCCTAGAGGGAGATCAGCATATGCATATCAGTGTCATCGGCACAGGTTACGTCGGGCTTGTCACGGGCGCGTGCTTCGCCGAGTTCGGCGTGAACGTCACCTGCATGGACAGCGACGCCCGACGAGTGGCCTCGCTGGAAAAAGGCGACGTCCCGTTCTATGAGCCAGGCATCAAAGAGTTGGTCGCCAAAGGATTGCGGGAGAATCGACTCCGCTTTACAACCGACATCGCCAAAGCGGTCGATGAAGCGCTGGTCCTGTTCATCGCTGTCGGCACCCCTCCCCGTGGAGACGGGTCCGCGGATCTGTCCTACGTCGAGGAAGTTGGCCGGGGGATCGGCCGCAGTATGACGGGCTACAAGGTCATCGTCACCAAGTCAACTGTGCCAGTGGGAACCGGACACAAGCTTCGTGAGGTCATCAAACAAACGCAGAAAGAACCGATCCGGTTCGACGTGGTATCCAATCCCGAGTTTCTGCGGGAGGGGTCGGCCATCGAAGATTTCATGCGACCGAATCGCGTCGTGCTTGGTGCGGACAGCGACCAGGCCATCGCCATTCTGAAGGATTTGTATCGTCCGCTCTATCTCATCGAGACCCCGATCGTGGTGACCGATGTGCCGACGGCAGAGTTGATCAAGTATGCCTCCAATGCGTTTCTGGCGACGAAGATTTCCTTCATCAATGAGATTGCCAATCTCTGCGAGAAGGTCGGCGCGAATGTCCAAATGGTCGCGAAGGGCATGGGACTCGATCATCGCATAGGGTCCAAGTTTCTCCACGCAGGGCCCGGGTTCGGAGGCTCATGCTTTCCCAAGGACTTAGCCGCGCTCATTCAAACGGGTGAGCGCCATGGCCAGCCGATGAAGATTGCCTCTGCCGCGTCGAAAGTGAATGAAGAACAGCGGAAACGGATGGTGACAAAAATCCGCGAAGCGCTCGGGGGGCTCAAGGGGAAGACGGTCGGAATGCTGGGCCTCTCGTTCAAGCCGAACACGAACGATCTACGGGAAGCGCCGGCGCTGGTGATCGGGGAGGAACTCTCGGCGGAAGGGGCGGCCATCAGAGCCTACGATCCTGAAGCACTTGAAGAAGCGTGCCGAGTGCTGCCTGCTGTGCAGGCTTGCCGGGATGCCTATCATGCAGCGGAGGGCGCGGATGCCCTGATTATTATGACCGAGTGGAACTTATTCCGGAATTTGGAGTTCGAGAAGCTGAAAGCCGTGATGAAAAGCCCGGTGTTGCTGGACTTGCGCAATATCTACGATCCTGCACGCGTCGCTGCCGCGGGTTTCACATACATCTCGGTCGGGCGCCAGGCGCAGGGGCCCACCGCCAAGGCCTGAGCTTCTAGGCCAGGCGGGGCAGGACCGTCGCTGTCTCTTCCTTCGTTTTCGGCTTATATCCCATCCGGTCCAGGACTTTCAGAATTCTGGTTTTCAGCCGATCGTCGGCGTCGGTGAGCGCGGTCGCAAGCGGTTCGACGGCCGGTTTACCGATCTTTCGGATGATCTCCGTGGCGGATTGCCTGATCTCATCTTCCTCCGAAACCAGCAAGGGAATCAGCGAAGGAACGGATACCCCGCCGAGCTTGATCAGCGAATCGTAGGCGCGTTGCCGCACGTCGCCGACCTCGTCCGTCAGCGCGTTGACCAGCGGATCGACGGCCCGCTGATCTTTCAACTCGCCCAAGACTTCCGCCGCATACTTGCGATTCAACCAGTGAGGATCTTTGAGATCCAGCAGCATTGCGTCAGCTTTGGCTGCATTCGGATCTTTGGCGCGGATTCTGAAACTCTTGGCGATGCGTTTCCCGCCTTCTTCCACGACACGGATGGTTGCGCCGTCCCCCGCTTTGAGTTTCTTGAGATCTTCCAGTGCCTCATCCGCCACGTCCAGCACGACTGTCTTGCCGTCGTAGGCCAGCAGTTCGACCTCCAGTTGCTTGGCCTCCGGATTGACCGCCACCACCCGTTCCGTCACGAGGTTGAATCCGTCCTTCTTCTCTCCGCCCTTGAGACCGATTTGAATCAACTTCACCGGAGCATCATCTGCCATGACTGTATCCTTCTCTGTGTTGAGGGTGAATCGTTATGTCGCGGGCGTCCAACCGAGGCTGGCCAGCACGGCTTCAACGGTTTCTTGCACCATCGTATTCTCGTCTTCCAGCAGCGGCAACAGGGGTTGAATCGCCTCGGCTGCGCCGAGCCGGGCGAGCGATTCGGCGGCATTGCGCCGAACCAGCCAGTCTTCGTCTTTCAGCGACTCGATCAGAGGGCCGATGCCGCGCCGATCACCGATCCGTCCCAACGCGTCCGCGGCATGGCGGCGGACCATCCAATTGGCGCCCAGCAGCCCGTCGATGAGCGCCTCGACCGCCCGAACGTCGCCGACTTTCTTGAGCACGCGCGCGACATCCTCCCGCACCGTGCTGTCTCCAAGCGCGTCGATCAATCCAGGGACGGCACGGGAGTCGCCGATCCGCTCCAGCGCCCAGACCGCCGCCGTCCGCACGGCGCCATCCCTGTCTTTCAGCGCGGCGACCAGTGGCTCGACTGCGCGCGGATCTCTGAGTTTCCCGAGCGCTGAGGCGGCTTGTTCCCTGACCGCCCATTCGTCGTCCCGCAGGGCGTCGAGCATGACCTCCACCACCGCCGGTCCGATCTGCACCACGGCGCTGGTCGCGGCTTCCCGAATCACCGCGTCTTCGTCCGCCATCAGTCCGATCAGCCGGGGAATCGCATCCGTGCCTGTCTGGCCCAGGCTGGCAATTGCGTGATCCCGCAAGGCGTCGTTCTCATCCCGCAAGGCGGAAATCAGTTGATCAATCCGATCGGATGCCGTGTCGTCACTCATGCCGGTCCGTTCCTTCCTGGGCGTGGAGTGCCGCTCCGGCCAGGGCGTCCAGTTTATCAGCGATGAGGCCCGCGTTGTAAGCCACCAACCCGTCGCGATCTCCCCTCAATCGGTCGAACAGATCCTTGTGCGGCCGCAGCACTTCCACGTCCTTGATCTTGGCCAGCGCCTCCATCGCATAGACACGCAACGGACGGATCGGAATCGATTCCAAATACAACTGGGTGGGGCGGGCGTCACCGATCAAGCCCAGCGCCTTGATCGCCAGTTCTTTGACCCCGGTGTCTTTGTCATGCGCCAGCCGTTTCATCAGCGGATCTACGGCGCGCACGTCCGCAATCTTCCCCAACAAGTCCGCCGCGGCCTCGCGCACCAGCCAATCATCATCTTCCAGATATTCGATCAGAATTTCCACGCTGGGTCTTCCGATGCCGAGGAGACTGATGACGGTTGCCATGCGGGCTTCTTCCCGTTCGCTGGCCCCTTCGACGGCGCGAAGAGCGTTGAACATCTCGTCGATCCGCTCGCGGATGGCGCCGAGCTTTTTCAACGTCCCGACGGACATGTCTCGAACGGCCGGCTGTCCCATCGCCTCAATGAATGCGTCGATGGAACGCGGGTCCAACAGCTGATCGAGCATCGACGCTGCTGTGATCTGCCTGTCCGGGTCCGGGTGTTTCAACATGGCGCAGAGAGGGATGACGGCGGTTGGAATGGCGCCGATCAGGTGCGTCAAGAGTTGCTTGGATGCACCTTCTTGGGTTGTGGGAAGCAAGGCAACCAGTGCCGAGGCCGTATCTGTATCGAGTACACCCGCCATCTGTTCCAAGGCCGTGGCACCGGCTTTGCGGACGGCCTCGTCCTCGTGTTCGAGCAAGCCGACCAACGCCACGCCCGCATGCGGGTCCCTGATTCGGGCCAGCATCGCCGCCGCTTCTTTCTTGAGGTCCGATGGGCCGGCACGGACCGCCTCGATCAGCGCCTGCACGGCGCGAGGTCCGCCGGCCACACAGGCGGCAGTGGCCCGCATCCGGCGCCAATCCTCCTCATGGATCAGTTCAGAAACCAACGTTTCGATCGATTCTTTCGGCATCGTCCGCCAACCCGCAACTCACAATCTACAAGTCATTCCTATTTCGAGTTCTTGCCTCTCCATCCGACGAGGGCGAGTGTTTCTTTCACATGGTAACGCAGATTGTCGTCTTGCGATGTGGTCAACAAGGGAAGCAGCCAGGGAATCACCTTTGCGCCGAATCGCGCCAGGGCTTCCGCCGCCTCCGCCCTTGTGACAGTGAACTCCAGCGCTCCCGTCAATGTCGGAAGCGCCGAATCATCGCCGATCAGACCCAAGGCGCGGACCGCGGAGGCTTGGGCAACTGTTTCCTCACTCCATGCGTCCCCGCAGCCTGCGACTGTCCGCGAGGTCGCCGGAGGATTGGTCCCTCGGACGACCTCGATCAACACGGGCACGGCCCGGCAATCACCAATGCGCCCCAACGCCTCCACGGCCAATGTCCGAAGCGCTGGCTCGTTCATCGCGGTGAACAGATATTCGACGGCGCGTGGGTCTCCGATCAAGCCCAAAGCACGCACGGCATCTTCGCGAACGGCGGAGTCCGTGTCGTTGAACAGGGTCGTCAGTAGCGGCTGGACCGCCTCGTGCGAAGCGGTTTTCCCCAAGGCCTCCACGGCATGCAGGCGTACCAGCCAGTCCTGATGGGTCAATGATTCCAGAAGGGCAGGTATGGCGGATTCGCCGATTGCCGCCAACGCCAACGACACCTCTTCCCGAACCGCCTTGACCTTATCCTGCAGCAACGGCGCCAAAGCGCGAACCGAGCTGGAGTCTTTGATGCGCCCCAGGGCCTTAGCCGCATGCATGCGGACGATCCAATCCGGGCTGCGCAAGGCGTGTATGAGCTGATTCAGCACACGGGAATCTGCAATCGAGGACAGGACCGCCGAGGCCGCCTCTTGCACCGACAGTTCCGGATCGGTCAGGCACGCGCCCAGGACCATCACGGACGGCGACCCAATCGACCGTAAGGCGCCGATGGCCGCTTCACGCACGGAGCGATCCTGGTCCCGAAGCACCGACACCAACGGAGAGACCGCACGCGGATCCTTCAGTCCGCCCAGGAGGGTGGCAGCTTCCTCCCGAATGGCCCAATCGTCGTCCCGCAGGGCTGCAATGTGTTCGGCAACAGGATCACTCATGTCGGCACCATCCTTAACGGAGTCGATGACCCTAACACAGGGTTTTTTGCAGGGTCAACGCGGGGTGTGCCCACAAGCGCCCCTCTGGAAACAGGCCGCAAAAGAGTTCAATATGGACGACGATCTGGATTCAGTTCATCCATCTTGGAGGCCGTCATGACTCACTTCAGAACCACCGTGTCACAGGGATATTCGATCTGCCTGGCGGCAATGCTGGGTGTGTTGATCGGGGCTGCGCCCGCCGTCCAGGCCTATGAGGTCTGGGTGGCCGATCAATCGGATACCGGCAAGGAAAGCGGGGGCTATCTGCACATTTTTGACGGCGCGAAGCTTGCAGCGGATCCTGCTGCGGCCAAACCGGCCCAAACCATCGATCTGGCCGGAGAGATCGGCAAGTTCTGCGAAGACGCAACGAAGAAGGCCGTCCGCCGTCCGCACATGGTCTTCTTCAACGCGGCACAGGACCACGTCATCATTTCGTTTTTGAGCGGCCACGTGTTGTTCATGGACGCGGCGACGAAGAAGCCCGATGCCTGTTTATTGATGGGCAAGAACGCGCATGCCGCCTGGCCGACGCCGAACCAAAAGATGGCCATTACCGCCAACATTGCCGACAAAAAGTTCATCCGCATCTGGACGGACTATGCGGCCCATAAATTCAGCTTCGATCCCGACAAGGACGTGCTCAATTTGGTTTCGTTCGAAGGCGGCGAGCGACCGGATGCCTCGCCGATCTGTCCGATCACCGAATCAACCAGCCGGTATGCCTTCATTACGCTTCGTGGGGGCGGGCTGCTGGTGGTGGACGTAACCGTCACACCCATGAAAGTCGTGGCGACGCTGGATAACAACCAAATCCACCCGGCCGGATGCGGCGGCATCGAATCCGGCGGCACGATGTACATCAATTCCGGAGGCGGTTGGCCCGTCGCTCCGTTGTCCTACGATGTCTATGCCATCGACATCTCGAACTTGCCCAAATCGATTTCGGTCAAGCTTGTCTCGCAGCGCGACGACCAATTCGCCGACTCGCACGGCATGGCCGCTGTCGGGCGCTATGTGTGGAATGCGGATCGGGCTGGGAACAACGTCGAGATCATCGATACGCTGAGCAACTTGAGTGTCGGATCGGTTGATCTGACAACGAGCGCCAACGCAGACCCGGCTCCGGATCTGATGGATGTGGCGCCGGACGGGCAATATGTGTTTGTGACGCTGCGCGGGCAGACTCCGCTGACCGGCAACGACAAGGATGCGCACAACGCCAAAGGTACGATTCCTGGCGTGGGCGTGATTCATGTCGATGCGGAAGGGAGAGTCGGCCACTACAAGGGCCAAGCCGCCATCACGAACATGAAAGAGGGTAAAGAAACCGCCGACGCGCACGGGATCGCGGTGAGGAAGTAACTCGAAGCTGTCAGCTCTCAGCAGTCAGCTTACAGACCGCATGGGGCGAGCCTCGTCAGGGTTGTCCTGCAGGCTCGCGTCCACGCGCTGCCTGCGAGGGCGTCCCGAAAGACTCATGAAGAAATGATTTCCTTTCCTTCGACCCCGCGTTTTGTAGGGAGCTGATGCCTTGGGCAGTCAGAAAAGATTAACCCATCCCTTTGTTCTACAATCTCGTGTTTTCCCTCCTTCAGCAAGAGCAACTTTGACGGAAATTGCGTTCCTTCATGGTGCTCCATGAATTGTTGACCGTGGCAGACGTTGTGCGCCACGTTGAATGTCTCTGACCTCACCCTCAGGTTCTTCCCTCTTCTCCACCAACCTTGCGTATGAGCTGTATCATTGATGATCTTCTATGCGTTTTCCCTCGCTATCGCACCATGACTTTGCGCTTTCAGTGAAATTGATTCGGTTTCAACAGAACCGTTGATATGATTCACTTGTCATGTGTGTGGGATGACGGTTTCAAGGGGGACTCCAAATCTGTGAACTGAACCGAGGGGAAATGTATGGACTACACTTGGGCGTACATCATCGGGGAGGCAGATGAAAATCGTGTGCTGGAAGGGATTGAGGCTGCGCCTCAGTATGGAAAGAAGGTTGCCGGCGCGATCAAGCGTGCGATTAAAGTGATCCATGGTCTTGATGCGTTGTTTAATAGGCTTGAACTTAGAGATCTTGAAGTGTACTTGGGTCGCTCTTCTGATGACCCCACCCAGGTGCTGGGGCGGTGGGAGCAAGCTCGGAAGAAGCACCGCCACAAGTACGCGGCTATCCTCTTCACCTGCGAGGCGGACCGAGCCTCAAAGTTAGAGGGGTTAGCAAACAAAGTGCTGAAGAAGCTCAAAGCCCATGGTGCCTTATGCGTCGGGAACGCGAACACCGCCGGTGACGGTCGGGGAAGAAAACCGGGGAGGCCTCTAGCTGTCATCTACATGACCTGGGGCGAAAACACAGGGAATAATGGCTTCGGCAAAGCGGATATAGATATCATCCGGCGTGTCACTGAAGAGACCTACCATGAAGCAGGTGGCTTCGTGACCAAAAAGCAAATTGAGGGAGGTCTCAGGACCATTAAGCGAATGACACTTAAGGCACGGCTTCGCTGGAGCCATGCGTGACCAACAAGGTGATTGTTTAGGGGAGTCGGATCGTTTTTTATTTACACTGAGTTTGCGGGTAGATCGACTTGCTGCCGCGCATTGCGCAGAGCCAGCATGAGGAGAAAACTGCCCAGTAGTTCCTGAGGCAAATGAGGGAAGAGTTCGCCCGAACGGAAGTGGCCCATGGCCTTGTATGGACAGTATTGGAAGACTTGATGGGAGAATGTCTCGGAAGATAGTTGCTAGCTACCCGGTGTCAGCGCACCGTTGATATCAGAATGTTTCTTTCTGGCTAACAACCCATCGGCGACGGGAGTACCTATTAGGATCGGAGTGCAATTGTGAGGAACGATTTAGCCCTATAGTCCACGAATGAAATAATACTCTGACCGCACTGCTACACAAGGACTTGCCGATACCGGCTGCTATACTTGACTTATGAGTTTCCGCGCACCCTTCTTTGCCAGCCCACGAAAGATCAAGAGCCTCTTAAATCGTCACAGTGCCCAACGCAAACTTCAGAAGGCCGTAGCTGCTGGCAAGGTCAAGAAACCATCCCGCTGTCAAGGCTGTCGCCAGAAGTTCCCAAAGCACAAATTACAAGGGCACCATCGTGATTACAGAAAGCCCTTTGACGTCGAGTGGTACTGTCAAGCGTGTCATTACGAGAAGCACGGACCGAGATTCCGGGCGGAGGCTGTATACCGTCAGATGCTGCGAGAGAGTGGAATCATCGGGCATTAGGTTGGCACCAGTACCAAATAGATTCCCCCGCCCGGAAGGGCGGGGAAATCTACTTTTGCATCTTGCACCAATCTGGTAAGCAGCGCCTCTTCCAAGTGAGATGCATGAAATGGAAGCAGTAGGAAGTATTCTCGCCGGGATCATCTTCTGGTCGCTGATAGGCTATTTCGTCTATCAGTGCTTCAAACCCTCCCCCTGGCGACATCGATTCACCTCGATGCGCCGACAACAAGGTGGGCAGCCTGTCTCGATCGGGCCGTTGCCTTACCAGAAGAAGTGGTACCTGCTGTCTCCGGCTGAACGAGACTTTTATGAGGCACTCCGCCAGGCGGTGGGAAACCGTTACTTGATTTTTGCCAAAGTGAGACTGCTAGATCTCCTCTGGCTGCCGGGCAACATGGAAAACCGCCCCCTCTACATTGGCCGAGTGGCCTCAAAGCATGTGGACTTTGTTCTGTGCCATCCACAGACCGTTGCACCAGCTCTGGTGATCGAGCTGGACGACGCCTCGCATCAATTACCGGAGAGACAGGAGCGGGACATCTTCCTCAATGAGGTCCTGCGCGTTGCTGGGATTCCATTGCTCCGTGTGCCGGTGAGGAAGTCATTTTCGGCATCGGCTCTGCGTGATCAGATTCTGGATACATTGGGGATGTGTAGCCAACCGGAAACTGCCGCCTAAAGGGGAGGGATGAGATCAGTTTGAGGAAGGAGAAAATAAGGCCAGACAGATTTTCTGATGACGTATGCGGATGGAGATCAGCTGCCCTTCCAGCGTCGTGGTCTGCAGGGTGTCCGTGGTCTGTCGAGAGATGAACTCTAAATAAGACGGGACAGGATATCGGCAGGCACGTGACTGCGCAGTTCCGGATACGCTTCGATCAGGCGAGCGATGTCGGCCAGATCCTTTTGACGTTTGCTAGGGCGGCGCGTCGTGTCTTGCGCGGCCCACAGCTTCCCCTGGAGCAGATCGTCCAGACTGGCCACTGGCAGGCGCCGTCCTAAGACAGTCCGTTCCGTGGCTCGCGTGACAAACGAGGCATATCGTGGGTCTGTCTGAAGCTGTACCCGAAGATCCGATCCTGTGGCCGAGACGTTGAGACTATGGGGAAACATTTCGACAAGAAATTCGCGTCGTAGCCAGTCTTCAACCTGCCGGCTGTGCTCAACGGCGATGACGATGTCGAGATCCAAGCTGACCACCGGATCGACGTACGCGTTGACTCCTTGCCCTCCGAGAACACAAAACCGGATGCCTTGTTCGGCCAGTCCATCGAGAAGGCGGTCAAGGAAGTCAGTATGATCCGCCACGACGACTTTCCAAAAGGTTTGGGCCAGCATGGGCGCGAGTCTCCTTCACGAGGGCTATCCTAGCAGGGCCTCTCGCTCTGGTAAAGGACAGTCAAAGGAACGGCAATCAGGTAACGAGCCGCCGGCTTGGTCACACGAACCGTTCGCGTTCGGCTGGAGTAGGTGCTCGGCAGGTTTCAGACTTACCCATCAAACGGTACCGGCGGCGCGCGACATAGTCGTACACGGCGTCCCGAAGAGGGGGTGGAATCGCGATACCGAGGTACAGGAGCGGCCACCAACCGGACAAGTGCCGCACAATTCTCAATGCTGCCGTCGATTTGGTGTAGACACGGCCCTGCTCAAGGAGCAAAAAAGTCTCAAAGTCGTCGGCGGGGAGGCGGAGGTCGTTCAGGATCTGTTGCGCCTGCGGGGATTGCAGCGTGCCGAACTTGAATTTACCGTGGGGGTCACGAGCGAGCGCGAAATTGACCCAGACATTGCACCAATTGCAGACTCCGTCGAAGACGATGACACGCTCGTGCTTACCCCACTCATGCATGCGTCACTCGTATCTTGTGAAGCGTGAAGCGCAGGACGGGAGAACTAGGCATACATCTTTGATTGCGAGATACGAGATACGTTTCACGAGGAACGAATGCTCAAGCGATTTCGCCAAAGACTGTCATGAATAATGTGGTTAGCTATGCCGTATCCCCTGACGGCCCGAACCGTCCCGTCTCGCCCAACGGCCGGTCGACCCGGAGATTGTCCGCCTGGCTGGAGCTGATGTCGAGTTCCTCTGCCGGCGGCGCCCAATCGAGCTTCTCCAGGGTCTCCAGGACGATCAACCGAAGCGCGTCTTTCGCGGTCAGCCGGACTGAGGCATAGGACAGCACCCGCTCTTTTTCAATCTCCACCTCGGAGGCCTTGGGATCGTAGAGGAAGGCGATCAAAGGTTCGATGGCCGTGTCGCCGATGACCGCCAGGGCGGCCGCCGCTTTCTCCCGCAACACACCGTCTTTCAACAACATTATGAGGTCGGGAATCACGCGGGGATCGCGGAACTGGCCGAGTGCCGTGGCCGCGGCCTCCTTGATGAACGCGTCTTCGCTGACGATGCACCCGGGAGTCGGCGAACCTTCTTGTTTAATTCCCTTACCTTTTAAGGCATCCAGCACGGCCGGGAGGGCGCGCGAGTCGCCGATCATGCCAAGCGAGGCGATGGCATGCCGCTTGACCGCCCCGTCTTTCATCGCTTCGATCAGCGCATCGATGGCCCGGCTGTCGCCGATCATGCCCAAAGCGATCGTCGCGTCTTCACGCACGGCCCGATCCGGATCCTTCAATGCGGCGATCAAGGCGTCGACCACTTTTGCGTCCCGCACCCAGGTCCGTCCGATCTGATAGTCGGTCGTCATGCCGCCCAGCGCTCGGGCTGCGTGACAACGCACCACGAAATCCTTGTCCTTGAGACTCTCGATCAGAGGATCGACCGACGGCTGGCCGATGTAGACCAATGCGGTCCCCGCCGTTTCGCGCACGATTTTGGAGGAGTCTCGGAAGAGCTTGATGAGGGCCGGGACGGCCGTCGCATCGCCGATCTTGCCGAGCGCTTCTGCCGCCGCGCTTTTCACCGCGCCGTCGCGGTCGCGGCAGGCGGCGATCAAGGCCTCAACGGCGTTCTTATCTTTGAGCCCGCCTGCCGCTTTGGCGGCATGTTCGCGGACGCGCCAGCGCTCGTCTTTTAAGACGGCGATCAGCCGGTCCAGCACCGCCGGTCCCATCTGGATCGCCGCATCCACCGCTTGATTGCGCACTTCCATAATGGGGTCGTTGAAGAGACCGACGAGAGCCTCGATAGCCTTCGGTCCTCCGATCTTGGCCACGCCGTTGCCGGCATAGGCACGTACGGACCAGAAGTCGTCGCTACAGGCGGCGACCAGCGCATCTAAGGTTGAAGGAGCGCCCCGATCCGCGAGGGCTTTCGCGGCTTCTTCACGCGTGGCGTCGTCCACGTCTTCCAGCGCGTCCAGCAGATCTTCAAGTGCCTGAGCCATGGTCACGGTGTTTGGTCGTAGTAATTGTCCCGCTCGCCCCCGTGGGGGTACATCCGTTTGCACCGGACGATGAGCGTCTGTGTGCCGCGTCCGTCGATGCATTGATCGAGGGACTTGGCGAATTCAAGTGTGCCGTCGAGCTGTACAGTAAAGGGGAAGTCAAATGTAAAGCTGATGAATTTGTATTTCCCCGGCTTCAACTGGAGATCGCGCCGCTCGGAGGTCTTCGGGGCATCGAGCGATTCAGGGTCGGACGCCCAGATCGACGGAGTCACCCCCGGCACCTGCCACCACGAGGCAGGTACAAGCTTGGTGGCGTCGATCGTGATCGCATGCTCCTTCATGTGGGCGGGCGGCGGGCTGCTTGACCAACCGGTTCCAGCTTCCAAAAGCATCGCCGCCAGGACCGCCGACAATCCTCCGTACATCAAGACCCGGTGCCGTATCAACAACGCCTTACGCATGATCGATCAAGGCTTCGTGGTCGGGTGAGGAGCCGACGCGACCGCATTCGTCAGGAAGATCTCCTCCACGACCTTGCTGTCCCACTCAGTATGGGTCTCCAGGCCAAGAATACGCATGACCGTTGCGCCCGTGTCGATAATGGATACCGGCTGGCGAATCACCTGTCCAGGCTTGATCCCGACACCCGACACAATCCAGGGGACCACTGGTGGGTCTGTCGTCGGAGTTTCGGATCCCGGATTGGTGCCCTTCCCGCTCAGCGCTGTGACCACCACCGTAGTGCGGTCGGACAGCTTGTACTGTTTGAAGATGTCCAATACCGAGTGGATGGCTGTATCGACGGCCCGCAGCCCATCGCGATACGCTTTGGAGTTCCACCCGTGCGCGACGCCGGCACGCCCGGCTTCCGGCAGGTGGACGACCAACAAGTGCGGCAGGGCGAGGATCGCATGTCCATATCCGTGGCCGCTTGCCGCTTTTTGAAAATACTGTTGGATGTAGACCACAAGTTTCCCGGAAGTGCACTCCGGACGCAAGGCCCCGCACAGCTGATAATCGGTGTAAGGCTCCGGCCTCGCCAGTTGGTACAGCGATTCGTCCATGTAGAAGATGGCACTGTCGCGACCTCCGCTCAAGTCGAGATAGTCGAACAGACTGGGGGCGCGCGGATAGCCTCGGCTGAGTTCAAAGAAGTTCCAGGTGATTCCGTGTTTTTCCACCGGCATGCCGGTGACGACGGACGCCATGGTTGGAAGTCTGAGCGCCGGATTGACGCCGCTTGCGGACCAGGTCACCGCTCCTCCCCTGACCAGCTTACTAAGGGTCGGCATCGCGCCACTCTTGAGGGACTCCTGGTCGAGGCCTTCCAAGACAAAGAGGATGACATGTTCAGCCGGTTGAGCCGACGCCAACGCTGCTGTGACCGGCGAGGGTGCCGCATCGGCAGGAAGCCCGGCAACGGTTTCAAGCAACACCGTCAAGAAGCCGACAATGAAAGGAAGGGGATTACGGAAAATCTGTGTCATAGGCCGTTTATGTGCGACGATGGTCGTATCAGACAGAAAGACCACCCTAGCACGCGAATTTTCTCGAAGGCAAGATGTCGGGATACCAGTCCCGACGATCGGGCCAGAAGTTACCGGGTCTTATGCTGAAACAATTCCATAGTTCCGTATTCTGTTCGACCAAGGGGGGCAGGGTGTGCCGGGTCATTGTCGCGGTCTTTGGTTGCATGACGATTCACCTGGCGGTCTCTCCGGTTCAGGCTGAAATCAGAACCATCAGCGCGCAGGGAGAATATCGCATGGGTCCTCGCGATACGAAGGACGATGCTGTCCGGCTTGCCACCGAATCGGCCAAACGGCATGCGCTAGAACAGGTTGCCACCTATCTGGAGAGTGTGACGGTTGTAAACGCGATGGATGTCACCAAAGACGAAATCCGTACCTACACGGCCGGTTCAGTGATGGTGCTGGATCAACACACAACGACGATGCGAGCTGGTGACACGATGGTGGTACACGTGCATCTCCTGACGCAAATCGATACGGAAGAAGCCGCCCAGGCGATTGTGGCACTAAGGGAGAATGAGGACGCGCGGTCGCAATTGGCGGCATTAAAGCGAGACCATGAGCGGCTGCAGCGGGAGCTGAGTGCGGCGAACCGGGCAATGGCCGATGCGGCCGCGTCGGACCACACGATGCAGTTGACGCGGCAGAGGCGGGAGATTCTCCACCGTGTGCAGTCGAATGCGATGGTGTCGCAAGCCTGGACGGATTGGGCAGTGGTCGCCCAATCGAATGGCGCCCGGATGCAGGCCGATCTTGCGCTCGTATATGCACTGCTTCAGATGGCGCGCGATCTGTATCCGGCCAGCCCGCATGTGGCGGCCGCGGAAAAAACGATGAAAGATAGACAGCCGCCGGTTCCACCGCAACCGCCGCAACCGGGGACCGCACGGGCCCGGATGCCGAGGCACGAGATCGTGCCGTCGCCCGATTCAGGAGCGGTACCGCGCACGTTAAACGAGATTACCTACAGAACGCCGGCGGGTCCGTTCCCCAACGGCCAGGAACAGGATCGTAAAGGAGAATGATGGCGAGGACAGGAGTTCGGCTCGTCATAACGGCAGCTTGTCTTTGGAGTCTTTCCACCGTTCCAACCGTGCAACCGGAGCCGGCTGAATCAGGCGGGGTTGTTCGTCTGAGCGGCGAAACGAGCCAAGGACCGTATCGTTCCGACCAATATTGGATCGGCACAGGCCGGGGTGATTTGAGTAAGGGACACGTCGTCTGTCAGCGCGTTGCGGAGCTGGCAGCCCGGGCCGATCTGGCTAAACAGATTCGGGTGTTAATAAAGGAACATCTGGTCGATCGCACTCGTGAACGGACGGGGAAAGAGGCTGAACAGGATATCGAATTGACGCGAGAGGAAATCGTTCAGGAATATCTCCAAGATGTGAAGATGGTCGATCGCCGGATTGATGAAGAGCGCAAAATCTGCACGGCTACCGCGATCATGGCGAGGAACCGGATTCCACTAAAACCGGATTCTACGACTGCTGAAATCATCTCTCCAGGTATCCGCTGACTCCCCGGTTTCCGGCCACAAAAGAATGGGGCGGAGAACACAGATTGATGTTCCCCGCCCCCACATCGTCGTACGCTTGCCCGAGCGCAAGCGTACGATGCCGATTACTGCTGCTCGCTTACATCCACTTCGGCGGTCCGGACACACCAGGTGCGCGCTTTACCGGTCTTCTGGTCTGCGAGTTTGGTACGGCCGTTCGAGAAAAACACGTACCACGGCGGAGCCGCGTATTGCGGATTCGGCGGGGCTCCCCAATAGTTGGCGGACTGTACATTCGTAAAGGGATGGCCGGCTCGTAGTGTCGGGCCGGGAGGAGCCACCCCTGGATCGACGAGACTCGCCAGCTCATGCACCGAGGGGAGCCGCCATCCTTTCCGTCCTCCGGCTGCGAGGTTGAGGCAATGTTCCTGTGCGCCGGCCCAATCCACCGGATCCTTCCCAGGCGACAGTTCCCACACCAACCCGGTCTCCTTGTCAAAGACCGCTTCGTTTTTCCAATCCGACAATACGACGAATTGCGGAGTGGATACGAACTGCGGTTCCCAGGCCGGTTGGGTATTGGCTGGTCCGCTCAACGAGGCCGCTTGCGCCGGGCCGGTGGCTAGCAGGCATAGTCCCGCGGCGACCAGTCCGAAAAATCCACTCGCCATGAACTGTCGTCTCTGCATGGTGCTTCCTCCTCGTGGTGGTGGTTGGATCATCTATCCGGTGATAACGCGTGCGGCACAACTGTTCCTGTTTGCAACATGATCATACAGGGCCCATTCACGGTCCGACGAAGAAACGTATGGTAATGAGAAGGAGTGTAGGACTGTATCGCCCATCGGGGGAATCGGGGCACCATCACTGGCCTCCCTGTCGATGAGTGGCCTGCCGATTGTCCTGACGCAGGAAGATCAGCGTCAGGTACACGACAGTGCTGCGATCTGAGGGCGTTCAAGCAACCCTGTGGAATTGCCAGGCCCTCCACCCCCAGCCGTGTCTGCCGTTGAGCAGCTCCACGGACATGGAGACGAGGGCGGTACTCTAGGGCGCGTTAGCCTCGCTTGTCAATACCTGTGCGGAGACAATGTGTCTGCTGTGATAAGGCGTCACTGCAGTACGGGTGGTCCGGATTGGATCAAGCCGATCACTGCAAGTCTTCAATTTATCAATGAAATTCACTCTCGGCAACCGATCCTCATTGCGCCAGGTACCGGCTTTCAGGTAAGAAAACCCTCTCCATGCCCACCGAGAATAATTTTCAGCACGACGAACTGTCGCGAAAGAATCCCGGGGATCGTTTGTCTACAGCCGAACTGATGCCGGGGGCACAGGCGGAGTCTCCTGCGTGGTTCGACGCTATGGCGCAGTGTGGGACAAAGCTTTCAGAAGCCGGCGTTCGGGGCATTGTGTTTCTTCATGGATCGATTCATAGCACCGACGTGTTCGGCATCCAGCGGTTGGACGAAGTCGGTGGCTTGAAGCGCGGCTATTCGCGCGGCGTGTCCGGGCTGGATGCCTTGCTGTCGCTCATGCGAGATGGAGAGAACGGGATTCCCGCGTTTCCTCACGGCCTGACACCGCCGTTTCAGAATGACGATGCCACGTGGACATCACTCGATCAGCGGCTTGGCGATGCGGGCAATTTCACGGAGAGATATGTCACGCTGGCTGAACACGCGCTCAACAAGCACGGTGCTCAGCCGATCATCTGCAGCCGACTGCTATGGGCGTCGGAGCACCATCATCTTGGCCGGGCCGCCGCCGCCGTCCGGTTGCTCGCCGATCTCCACGGACTGTGTGAGCGACAGGTGCTCGGCACGGGAGACCGGATTCTCGTGCAGGCCCACGGGCAGGCCGGGCTGATCCTCGCGTTAGCCTCGAATCTGCTGTGCCCCAGTCCCATCACAGGGAGACCGAAGTTGCTGGGCATCCTGGCTGCCTACGCGCGCGAAACAGGTCAGGCTGACCTGGCCGCTATCATTACACGGATCGAACCGTTGCTCGGATCTGCGACCCGGCTGAACGGTGTCGTGCTGGATATGGTCACGTTCGGGACGCCGGTCCGGTACGGATGGGACCCCTCCGGCATCGGCACAGTACTGCATGTGGTGAATCACAGAAACCTCAGGACCGACGGGAAAACGTGGTTGGCCAAAATGGAGTTGCCGCAAATTACGATGGAAATGCCGGTCGCGTGGGGCGGCGACTATGTCCAGGAATTGGCCGTGGCCGGCAGCGATGCCCTTCCGGCGACTGATGCGGCCAAGGCGGCGAACAAGGCGATCTGGGAAATGGTCGAGCCCTACGATGGATTCGAGCGGTGGCTGGAATGCGCCCGCCGCGCCGTGCGTTTCCCCAGCGAGGGCCGTTGCCTCCTGGTCGACTATAAAGACTGCACCGGGTCCACCGACGTCCGCGACCACTACTATGGCCACGCCGCTTACACCCGCCTGAATGCCCTGCTGTTCAATACCACCGAAATCGTCCGCTGTTTGTATTCGGCGTGATCGTGTTCTGTGACCACCTGCAGCGGGAGTGTGATGAAGTGCGGTGTGCTGTTTGTCTCAGACGGTCGCGTAAGTAGGACCCGAATGATTACCCGTGCGGAATGCGATCGGGAAAGTTCGAGATCACGCCATCGACACCGAGGCAGATGGCGCGCTGGATGTCGGCCGCCCGGTTTGGGGTATAGACGAACACATGGAGCTTCGCGCGGTGGAACGATTCGACGAGGCGGTGCGTGGCTTTGCTGTGGCGAAGACCGACGTGGGAGGGAGCGTATTTCATCGCGCGGGCGACGGAGGCGGGGGGGAACCTATCAAATAGGACCATCAGCGAGGCGGCTGGATCGGCCACCCGAACGTGAGTCAGTTCGTCGTGCAGGAACGAAGCGTAGAGGAGGGGGCCTGTGAAGCTTGTGCGACGGACGGTTTCGACCGTCTGTTGGGCAATGTTCCGGGCCTTGAGTTCCAACATCATCCCCGTTCGTCCGGAAGCCGTCTCCAGCGCTTCCTCCAGTGTGGGAATCCCTGTGCCGTTGCCCGCATCCAGCCGCTTCACTTCCTGGAGCGATAGCCGGCTGATTCGTCCTCTTCCATCGGTCGTTCGATTCACTGTGGCGTCGTGCAGGGCTACGAGCACGCCGTCGGCCGTACGGCGCAGATCGATTTCCACGAACTCGACCCCACAGGCGATGCCCGCATGAATCGCCGCCAATGTATTTTCCGGGGCGTGGCCGGCTGCTCCACGATGGCCGACTCGTATCACCCTAGGGGCGCAGTGTCTCGGACTCCGGTCTTTCGATTCAGGGCCGCTCATGATCCTGCATGTCCGGGTTGGGCGTGCAAAACGGCGGTGAGTGAATCGGCGGCGAGAATCGGAGGTTGTGGCTGTCCAAATTCGCAAGGTAGTCCTTCATGCGCCGGCCTTCCGTGGTTTTTACCCACTCGATCACTTTCTTATCGATCTCCAGGAGGCCGAGCCCGGGGGGGATTTCGTCAGGCTGGACAATGAACAGGTTGATCCCCCGCTCTTTGGCCTGCGCCTGCGCTTCCTTGACGCGGTAATGAATATAGCGCTCATTCAAACGGGAGAGGCCGTTCAAGTCCAGCAGATCCCGCAGGGGATGCGGCTCAATCCGGAGGCTCTGTTTTGGAACATTGAGGAAAAAGAAGATGGTGTCGCATCCCAAGCCGAAGGCTTCGTCGATCGGCAGGGGGTGGGCGAGATCGGCATCGAGATAGCGTGACCCGTCGATTTCCACCAATTCAAACAGTGGATACAGGGCCATGGAGGCGCGAATCCGCTTCAGAAAGAGATCCTGCTTGGCCTTCCGGCTGCGCAGATCCTCGCTTCCGTCCATCGCAAGATCCGGATCTTTGTTCGAAAAGATCACCGTCGCGCCGTTCTCGTACCGTTCGGCAAGAATGTGCCAGACAATAGGACTGTCGAGCACTTTCTGCACGTCGATCTGCTCGCTGAGCCTGGCCAAGAGAGGAAATGGATCGAGAAACGCTTTCAGGCGCTTAAGCTCGAAATACTTGTCGATCTCATCGAACGTCTCTTGAATTTCAGGCGCCTGCGCGAGCCGTCGAAAGGATTTGGGCTGGGACTCGAACATGTCCATCAGCCGAAACACAAAGCTGACGGCGCGCCCCGCCACGCGAAACGGCATGCGGACGCACAGAGAAATCACCAAGGGCAGGAAATTGACGGCCCTCCTCAGATCGCGCAGAATCGATCGATTCGGACCCCAATCTTTCGTCGCTTCCGGGACGACACCAACGAAATGCGTCAGTTTGTCACGGATGAACGGATGCAGCTCATAGATCGCTTCCGAGGAGGTGATATAGTTTCCCCAGATGCGCAGTGTTTTCTCCGCTCCGGCGATTCCAGGACTTTCCACGAACCCGAGGGCGTTGCACGTGCCTGCCGAGGCACTCATGATATGGGAGGGGACGAAGCCGGCCCGGACCAATTCTGTAGCGGCGACTGCTTGGAAGACGGCCTTGCATCCGCCTCCGCAGAAGACGAACAGAATCTTGCCGTATTTATTCGATACGGTGGTAGACATGGGGGTGTTCCGAGGCGACGGTGTGGTCACGTCTTTCGGGATCTCCGGGACGATGTTTCCAGACCGCGGGGTACGATCCGATGAATACGTATGATGTCTGCATCGTGGGCGCCGGTGTCGTCGGCTGCGCGATTGCCAGAGAACTCATGGGCCGGTGCCGGCCTGCGCCGATCCGCCTGCTGGTCCTCGAACAGCATGCGCGTCCGGGGGAAGAAACCAGCGGACGCAACAGCGGGGTGCTCCACAGCGGCATCCACGAAGCTCCCTTTTCGCTGAAAGCACGGCTGGCCCATGAAGGCTGCCGGTCGGCGGCAGCATACGCGCTGGAGCGCGGCATCCCGCTGCTCAGAACCGGGATGCTCATCGTCGTGTCGAAAGAGGATATCCGGCGCGGCCTCTGGCGAGAAGTTGCGATGCTGCGGCGGTTGTGGGTCAACGCCTGGAGGACAAATACACGGGTGCGGTTCATGACCCCCTCCGCCGTACGGGAGTGGGAGCCGCAGGTGCGCGCCAGCTGCGGCCTTGCGATTCCGGATGTCTCCGTCATAGATTCCCAGGCCTTCGTGCAGTCGCTTCGGACTGATGCGGAAGTTACCGGCGTCGAGTTTGCCTTCGATCATCGGGTCTTGGCCGTCGAAGAGGCCGGCGGCTCGTATCTTGTCTCCACCGATCATCAAACGATTCGGGTTGCCTGCCTGATCAATGCGGCCGGACTCTATGCCGATGAGATTGCCTCTCTCGCGCTACGCCACCATAAATATACCATCCGTCCGCTGCGGGGCGAGTACTATGAAGTGATGACGTCTGAAAAAGCATGTCGGGTTGGACGCCCGGTCTATCCTGCGTTGCCTCCTGGGGCGACCGGCAAGGGGATTCATTTAAGCCCCCGTCCGAATGGAAGGTTGTACATAGGGCCGAACGAAGTGGCTGTCCAAGACAAGGCGAATTACACGTCGAACAAGACACCGCCTAGTTTGTTCGCCGAGGCTGTGCAACAATTCCTTCCGGCATTGGATGAACGAGATCTGTCGTGGGCCTATTCCGGCATCAGGCCGCGCGTTGAAACGACCAGCCGGTCCAAGAGCGACTTTATCGTCTCGGTCGATCGAGAAGACCCCCTCTTGGTCGATCTGATCGGTATTGAATCACCCGGCCTCTCCGCCGCGATGGCGCTCGCTCGGCATGTGTGCGATCTGCCGTCTCTTCAAAAACGCTTCCCGTCCGGCTGAGGCTGTCCTGTTGGCTCACGGGACTGAAGAAGGTTGCAATGGATCCTGTGCCGCGTCCTCAACCCGTAGCACTCTGTGCAAGGTTTTTCCTAGGACCGATCTGGGAAGCTCCGAGCGGAACTCGAACTTCTTGGGCACTTTGTACGAGGCCAGATAGCGCCGGCAGTGGCTAAGGAGATCATCAATGGAGATAGATTCGGGTGAGGCGACGACGAAGGCCTTGATCGATTCGCTTCCGTCCTCGTGCCGCACACCGATGACGGCCGCATCGCTCACCTGGGGGTGCAGCGTGAGCACATGCTCGATCTCGGAGGGATACACGTTGAACCCGGAAGAGGACAGGATCATGTTTTTCTTGCGGTCCACGATGTAGAAGAAACCGTCTTGATCGACACGCGCGATGTCGCCGGTCGCCAGCCACCCGCCCGGCTTCAGCACCTTTGCCGTTTCGACAGGGTTGTTCCAGTAGCCGTCCATCACTTGGGGGCCGCGCACCCACAGCTCGCCCACTTCCCCTACCGGCACCTCCCGGCCCTCCTCATCGACGATTTGCACCTCCGTGTTGGCGATGGGCAGGCCGATGGAGCGTTTGACAGAAAGGCCCCGGGCAATATTGCAGTGCGTGACCGGTGAGGCTTCGGAGAGGCCATACCCTTCGATAATCAAGTGGCCGGTCTTTTCTTTGAATCGTTTCAGGAGATCGAACGAAAGGGCGGCACCCCCGGAAATCACGAACTTCGCGTCCTTCAAGTCGTCCGCGTCACATTCTTCGAGCAGCTTCTGAACGAGCGCGGGTACCAGGGTGATGACGGTCGGCTGTTTCTTGCGCAGCAGCGACAGCAGTACCTGGACATTGCGCGGGTCGGGAACCAGCACCATGCAGCCCCCGACGGCCAGACAGATGTTTTGCGTGACTGTCATGCCAAAGACGTGAAAGAGCGGCAGTGCGGCCAGAAAGCTTTCCACCCGCTCGGCCGGGGAAAACCAGCTGACGAGTTGCCGGACATTGGCCGTCAGGTTGCGATGGCGCAGTTCCGCTCCTTTGGAGACTCCGGTGGTGCCGCCGGTGTATTGCAGCACCGCGATGTCGTCCGGGGTCACAACCGGGAGCTGATCCGGCGGCACAGGTGCGGCGTGGTCCAACACGTCGTGAAAGAACAGCGTCCGGTCACTGGAGGGAATCTCGACCGGCGGCTGCTTCTGCCTGTGCAGGTAGAGATATTTGACCAGCGTCGTCATGAAATCGGTGATGCGGGTCACGATGATCAGGTCGAGGTCAAGGTGGCGGATTTTCTGGTGCATCATGTCGAGCACGACGATGGCCCGCGCCCCCGCGTCTCGAAGCTGGTGGGACAGCTCATGTTCTGTGTAGGTCGGGTTGCAGGGTACGACGATGCCCCCGGCCCGGACGATACCGAAATAAGCGATGACGGCTTGTGGCGCATTCGGGAGGCAGAGGGCGACGCGGTCTCCCTTACGGATGCCCAGGGCGGCAAGGCCGCCGGCGAAGCGCTCGATAAGGGAAAGGCAGTCGCGGTAGGAGAGGGTTTTCCCAAAGAAGTACAGGGCCGGCCGACGCGCAAACCGCTGCGCGCTTCTGGAGAACATCGTCAAGAGGGTCTCAGGAGGCAGTGAGAGCTCGTGGGGAGTTCCTTCAGGATAATGGAGGAACCACGGGTGTTTAGACATGTGACGGGTTCTCCCTTAACAGGATGCTGAAAAATTCCACCAACATCGTTCTCGCATCGCTCAAAGGCTCGATGTACAGAGGGCCAAAGAGAGGTGCCTATCCGCTCGCTGCGGCCTTGCTGGATGGTCTTTTTGAGCATCCTGCGAGCGTTACCATCCTCCATCGGCAAGTCCCGGACAGGGCTCGAACCGTTTGCCATATTTGGCGGAGAGCGCCTCCAATTGCTGGGCCAGTTGTGATGGTGTGATGGTCTGGCGGGCCCAGGTCAGCAACCCTCCACGGAAGGCCGGGAATCCGATCCCGTAGGTCAGCGCGAAATCGATTTGCCAGGGCTTCTCCACAATCGTCTCGTGCAGGCAGCGCACGGCTTCGTCGACCATGGGGAGAAACAACCGCTCTTGAAGGAGGTCATCGGAGAGCGGGCTGGTGTCAGATGGAAGGGTGCGGCGATACTGGCTGATCGCTTGCAGCGCGCGCGGGTTCTCCTTGCCCGCCTTCCAAAACGTGACCGGCGGTTGGTTCTCTGGAAGAAAGTGTTGAAGCAGGGCATCACGCGACTCGATCCGCGAACCCAGGACGGCGAGCGATGTCAGCACATGCATGCCGACGGGAAGCCCGATCAAGTCGAGGAGTTCCAGCGGTCCCATTGGGTGTCCGCTGTCCACGGCCATTCCGAAGTTCTTGGCGACCGCGTCGATACGACGGATCGGCGTCCCTTCGCCGACCAAGATCACCGCCTCCGCAAGATAGCGGGAGAGAATTCGGTTGACGAGAAATCCCGGCCCGTCGTTCACGACGAGGGGAAACTTGCCCAATCGCTTGGCCAGCCCACATGCCTGGGCCAGGGCCTGATTGGAGGTGAAGGGCGCGCGCACCACTTCGACCAGTTGCATCTTGGCCACTGGGTTGAAAAAGTGCAACCCCACGCACCGCTCCTGATGGGCGGCCCCCGCGGCGATCGCGGCCAACGTGTACGAGGAGGTGTTGGTCGCAAAAATCGCTTCGGGTCCTGCGTGCGATTCGAATTCCGCAAGTACCGCCCGTTTCACATCCAGTTTTTCCGATACCGCTTCGATCACAATCGGCGCCGAACACACATCCTCGATACGGACCGTGGGAGCGATCCGTGACAGCCGATATCGGAGATCGGAGGGCTGAATCAGCCGCTTCCGAACCTGGGCCGTTTGAGCCTTGTGGATGCCGCCCATCGCTTTCGCCAGAATGCTTGGCGAGAGATCCCGCAACACCACGGGATGCCCCTTTTCGGCGAGTTGCCCCGCGATCTGCGCACCCATCAAGCCGGCTCCCAGCACGGCGACCCGTGTCACTCCTGGCGATGCAGCGGCGGCATTCCGTTTCACCGTTTCACCGGCCAGGAACAGCCCGACAAGGTAGTCGGAGGTCCGGCTGGCCATCAACTCCAGCAGGAGCGGCTGTTCGATCGTGAGCGAAGCGTCCAGCACACTCGCGCTCATTCCTTTCTGGATCGCATCGATCGCCCGCAACGGGGCCGGGTAGAAATGGCCGACACGCTGAATCACCTGGCGACGGGCATAGTTGCACACCAGAGGGCGAACTGAGGGGAAGTTCAAGAAGCGCTGGATGCCATGAAGAGGCTTCGGTTGGGCGGGTTGCCGACGCAGGGCATGCGCTTTCCCGACGGCGGTTTGGACTAAGGTCTCATGCCGCACACGGTCCAAAGTCCTGACACTGGATGGGACGGAGGTTACCATTTCATCTACGAGGCCTATGCGCAACGCCTGCCGGGGGTAGACCGTCTTGCCGGCCGTGATCATCTCGAGGGCCGCAGACAACCCGATCAGCCGGGGGAGCCGTTGTGTGCCCCCGAATCCGGGTAGAATGCCCAACTTGACTTCCGGCAGGGCAAAACAGGTTTTGGCATGGGTGCCGGCCAGGCGCCCGTGACAGGCCAGGGCCAGCTCGAGCCCACCGCCCAGACAAGGGCCCTCTACCGCAGCAACGAATGGTTTGGACGATCGCGCCATCTCGCCGAACAGATGGTGAACGGCGGAGACGAGCGCCTCCATGGCGTGAAACGATTGCCGTGTTTGCGCATCGTGCACTTGTTCGAGGTCCGCACCTGCGCAGAAATTGCCCTCCTTCAAACTCAGCAGCACCGCTCCCTTGATGTCCTCGGTTTGACCGACGAGCTGCACGATGTGCTGCCATTCGGAGACGCTCTCGACGTTGAGCACGTTGACCGACTTCCCCGCGTAATCGAATCCTGCCAGCAAGATTCCATCGTCGAGAAGGAGCAGCTTGAAATGCTTCAACTCGGCCTTGTCGCCGGAAGGAGCCGTGACGAGGTGACGGTCCGGCATGGCTATGTCCTCTCCAGGATCATCGCGACGCCTTGCCCGCCTCCGACGCAGGCGCTGATTAGGGCCCGTTCCGCACTCCGGCGTTTCAGTTCGAACAGGGCGGTCAGGGCCAGGCGCAGCCCGGACACGCCGACCGGATGGCCGAGTGCGATGGCGCCGCCGTGTGGATTGAGATCGTCAGGCGGAATTTCCCCGAGACGCCCCGTCAATCCGTATCGGCCGAATTTGCGCTCCATGAGGGACGGTGAATCGAGGATGCGGCTGATCCCCAACACGACGGAGGCGAAGGCTTCGTTGATTTCAAACAGCGAACAATCCTTGAGGGCCAGGCCGGTCTTCGACAAGAGTTTGGCGATGGCACCGACAGGGGCCAGGCCCATGCAGGACGGCTCATAGCCGAAGTCGGCGTACTCTCTTACGTACCCGAGAATCGGCAACCCGAACGCTTTGGCCTTCTCCTCTTCCATCAATAAGACGGCGGCGGCCGCATCCGTGATCTGCGAGGCGTTGGCCGGTGTCACCGATCCATGTCGCCTGTCGAATACGGGTTTCATGTCGGCAAAGGTCGCTTGGCCGGCATCCGTCCGAATGCCGTTGTCCCGTTCCACATAGCTGCTCAGTTCGGGCACGTACATGGGGACGACTTCGTCCGCGAAAAGGCCTTGGTCCCAGGCCGCCGCCGCGCGTGTGTGCGAACGGACCGCATAGTCATCCTGTTCGAGTCGGCTGATCCCGAGCATCGGATCTTTGGCGATATTTTCCGCAGTCAGACCCATGATGAGATCGCACATCGGGTCTGTGAGCCCCAGCAGCAGCCCGACTTGCGGCGGGTAGCGCGTAAGGTTCAGCAGTTTCGGAAGCAAGGCCGCAGTCCCTGCGATTCGTTCCCGAAGGGTTCTGGCTTTTCCGTACTGGAGCAGGAGGTCGGCGACGTGCTTGTGATAGACGACGGGAATGCGGCTCATCGCTTCCATGCCGATCACGAGCACCGTGTCGGCATCGCCGCTTCTGATGCGCAGGCCGGCGTAGTAGAGCGCGGTGACGCCGGATCCGCAGTTCTTCCCTGCCACGGTGTCGGCGGGGATCGTCAGCGGCAGCCCCCCGGTGACGGCGGCCACTCGCGTCGGATTGACGGCGTGCATGGGCGTGGCCACGTTACTGCCCAACACACAATCGATCGCGTCCAGGGGGAGATTCCAGCGATGGCACCGCTGGATCATTTCGCGGACGACCCAGGCACCCAGCACGTCCGCGTCGGTTTCGCGGAACTCCGTCCCTTCTTTGCAGAAGGGGGTACGAAACCCGTCGACGATCACGACGTTACGCATAGCACTGCCCCCTCACGGCGTTTGAACGATGCGGGGCTTGGCAGTTGACCGTGACCATACTGCCTTTCCAACTGTGGGGTATCATACCACCGATCTTGATGGCCGGTCCCCCCTCCTGACGTATAAAAAGGACTCGCTTGCCCCGGCACCGGGGAACACAGGCAGAATCTTGGGCAGCAAGAGGAGGAGTGGTGGTAAAGTAATACAGGACAAACAACTCCCCGGCGTACTATTAGGTGCTGTGTATGGCCAAACCGCAACTGTTCAAAGGGGCGGAGGCGGTTGCTGAAACCGCGCGTGACAAAGCCTCCTATACCGGCTTTCTTGCCGGATTGTTCGAAGCCGAGGTCCGTTGGGACCTGCTGACCTCCATTAGTATCCCACCTACCAGTCAACCCGCCTTGGATTTCTTTGAACGGTTCAAAAGCATCCTGTTGTCTGTGGATTCGGAACGGGTTGATCGGGAAGAGGAGTTGCCGGAGCCGCTCTTGAAGTCACTGGCGGATCTTGGCGCCTTCGGCATCAAGATCCCCACACGGTTCGGGGGGCAGGAATTCACCCAATATGAATATCAGCGGCTGGCCATTCTGTGCGGCAGCGTCGATGCCTCGCTGACCGTGTTGTTGTCCGCGGCCCAATCGATCGGTGTGCCGGAGCCGCTACGCTTGTTCGGCACCAAAGAGCAACAGGCCAAATACTTGCCCAGATTGGCCCGGGGAGAAATTTCAGGGTTCGCGCTGACGGAACGTCAGGTGGGCTGCGACATTTCCAAGGTGGAAACCTATGCCGTTCGCGTTACGGAGCACGGCAAGACCCTCGGGTATCGCCTGACGGGAAAGAAATTCTTCATCACCAATTCAGCCAAGCGGGACGGGGAGTTCCTGTCCTCCATGCTGGTCGTCATCGCGCGGATCGTGGATCGGCCGGAAGAACTTCATGATTCTCAGGTGCCGAAGCGATACGGCGCTTTCATCGTCGAAACCCACTGGCCTGGATGCTCCGTCACCCGGCTGCGCTTCGAGGGGGTGCGGGGCATCTACAACGGGGCGCCGGCCTTCGATCAGGTCTATGTCCCCGCTGACAATCTTCTAGGCAGCGAGGAAGATGGGCTTCGAATCGCCCTTGCCACGCTGACCGTCGGCCGTCTGACGCTGCCCGCGGCCTGTTTGGGCGGTCTCAAACAATGTCTGTCCGTCATGCGGTGGTGGGGCAAGACCCGCGTACAGTGGAACAAACCGATCGGCGAGCACAATCTGATCGGCGAAAAACTCTGCCGGGCCGCGGCCTACACCCTGGCGCTGGAGGCCATCATGGCGTTCTGTGGCACGTGGGCGAACAAGAAGGGCGATCTCCGGATGGAGTCGGCCGCGTCAAAAATCCTCGGGAGCGAGTGGTATTGGGAAACAGTGAATGATCTGTTTCAGGTGCGCGGAGGGCGAGGATTCATGACCGAGGAATCCCAACGCCGAAGCGGTGAAATCGGCATTCCGGTCATGCGGATGATGCGCGATGCCCGCATTAATCTGGTGTGGGAGGGGACCAGCGAGATTCTGCGGATCTGGATGGCGCGTGAGGGGCTGGCGCCCTATATCGAACAGGGCCTCGCGTTGCTCAAAGGGGCGGGGGCGCAGCGGCTTGAGGCGCTGTCGTATTACGCGCGCATGGTGGTACGCTCCTGTCAGCCCTTCTCGATGTCCGCAGGCGCCGCCGGGATGTTCGGACGGGATTCCGGGCGGTGGGTGCGCTTCATCGAGTCTTCGTCCCGGCGCCTGACCCGGACGATTCTCGGTACGGCTATCCGTCACCAGCAGAGTCTGCACCACAAACAACTCCTGCTGCAGGACATCGTGGACGACAGCCTGGCCCTGTTTCCGATGGCCGCAACCATTTGGTATGCCGCACAGCCGGACATGCGGGACAATCCTGGTATCCAAGCGCTGACCGACTATTTCTGCCAGGATATGGCGGGCCGTCTGAATCCTCAGACAGAGCGAATCGGCCGGCACAAGAAAGACGGGACCGTCTATCGATTGTCGAAAGCCATTCTGAACGGTGAGTATGCCTGGCTTGAAGAGGGGATTGTGCCACTGCTCGACCAGCCGCATGGGCGGGGTGTCGCATGAGTGCAGCGGGCCCCATGCGAGCAGTGATGTGGCGATTGTGTGAGGGAGAGGGATGAGCAAGGGGATGAAGCAAGCGGTGATCGTCGGTGCCGCGCGCACTCCGATGGGGAGCTTTAACGGAGCATTCAGCTCCGTGCCGGCAACCAAACTAGGCAGTCTGGCTATTGCGGAAGCCCTCAAGCGCAGCCACATTCCCCCCGACCACGTGGACGAAGTCTATATGGGGTGTGTGCTCAGTGCCGGCCTCGGCCAGGCACCGGCCCGACAGGCCTCAATCGGCGCCGGGATCCCGTACTCAATCGGCGCTGCGACGGTGAACAAGGTCTGCGGGTCGAGCCTCCAGACCGTCATTATGGCCCTTCACGCGATTGCGCTCGGTGAGGCCAACATCGTCGTGGCCGGCGGAATGGAAAACATGACCCGCGCGCCGTACATGCTGGAGAAAGCGCGGCAAGGGTATCGGCTGGGCCATGCCGAGTTGGTGGATAGTGTGATCAAGGACGGGTTATGGGACGTCTATAACAATTTTCATATGGGGGCTGGCGGCGAACTCTGCGCGGCCAAGTACCGGCTTGCGAGGAGCGAAGTCGACGATTTCGCCTTGGAGAGCTACCGGCGCGCCCGGGAAGCCATTGCTACCGGAGCGTTCAAGCGGGAGATTGTACCGGTCGAAATTCCGCAACGGAAAGGGCCGGCAGTCACCGTCGCCGACGACGAAGAACCAACCCGCGTCGATTTGGGCAAGTTGCGGCAGCTCAAGCCGGTGTTCCGGGAGGACGGCATCCTGACCGTGGGCAATTCGCCATCCTGCAACGACGGAGCGGCGGCGATGGTTGTCATGGCGGAAGAGGAAGCTTCGAAACGGGGACTCGTTCCGATGGCGCGGATTCTCGGCTATGCCGGAGCGGCACTGGCTCCCGAATGGTTTACGCTCGCCCCAATCGATGCGATCAAGGCCGTGCTCAAGAAAACCGGACTGTCGCTCAACGACATCGACCTCTTCGAGATTAACGAAGCCTTCTCCTCCGTCGCACTGGCCATCAATCGGGAACTTGGACTTGATCCACGGAGCGTCAACGTCAACGGTGGTGCGGTTGCGCTGGGCCATCCCATCGGCGCCACCGGCGCGCGGTTACTGACGACGCTGATTCATGCCTTGGCAGCCCGAGGCGCAAAGCGGGGGTTGGCGACGCTCTGCATCGGGGGTGGAGAAGCCTTGGCGATCGTTGTGGAGCGGATGTCACGGGAAAGTGGAAGCCGGTTGTAATCCTGGTCGTGCGCGGTGATCGGTATGAAGAGCAAGCGCTTGTGACCACCCGGGCGATTGGACTCTGAGCCTGGGGCATGGTACTGTGTTACACGCTACGAATTACTGGTTCGTCTCGCGCTTCCCCCCTGGCACTGTTTTTGCGCGAATCGTCTTCGTGTTTCCGGCGTGTCGGCGTGATCTTGGAACCGTACCGTGTTCTCGGTGCGAGCGTCACCGGCGTCTGCGGAAGATGCTCCGAGGTAGGTCGTGGACGCATCGGCGGTGCAGGTGTCTCACGTGAGTCACCTGAGGAGGATGGCCATGAATAAGACGACGTTTATTAGAAGCATGCAGTCAAAGAAGCGAAAACGCAATCCTGCGCGGAAACTGAAAATTCGGTGGGAGGTGCTGGGATTGTCCGGACCTCAAGAGAATGAGGAGTCGGCTTCCATTGATTCAATCCGGCAAGCGGTGTCATCCATGGCAAGCCGGGGTCTTGGACAGGGAACACGTTCCCGCATGAAAGGTGCGGCGTCGGAGGAAGGTTCGCAGGCCGGCGCGCGCGGGGCGCGGCGCCGGGGAGCGACCGAATAATCGATCACAACCGTCGCCTGACGGTTGACCGGCTGAGAGTGCCAGCTGAAGGAGGGATTTATCGGACGCGGAGGCAAAACAACGTCGGCGAAGCGAGATCGCGAAAAGGCCTTGCAGAACGTCCGCAAGGAAAAAGACGCGAAGCGTGCCATGCGCAAGGCGGAAAAAGATGCGCGGCCTGTCACGCACGATGGAGAAGATCCGGATTTGGCCGGGCTGCGATGGGGGCCGCAAGAGCCGCTCTACTGACCGGTGCACTCCCTTATGCGTGCCCCCGAATGCAGCGGCCGATTAGCGCGGGAACGGCTGCTCCTGTCCGCATTTCCAACAGGCGGCAAATTGAGCCTCATGACGCTCGCCGCAGCCGGCGCAGGTCCAGGTGTCGCGGTTCGATGCCAGTAGCACCAGACCTTCTTCAAGGACGCGCCGTGCCCGGTCGTAATCCTCGTTTCGGATCACCCAGAGCTCCGGGAAAATCTCAGTAAAGGGAATCTCGCCGGCCAGACCGGAGGAACGTTGATTCTTGATCGTACAAGGGATACCGGCCTGCTCCAGGCGCTCCTTACGCATCTCGACTTCGAACAAGTGTTGAGACACGAAGACCTGTTTCATCGAACCTAATTCTCACAAGGTTTCCTGGTCGCTGCAACCGGCTGAACACTGGCTCTGGTACAGATCGGATAGAGGGGCCGCCAAGGGACGGATGTCCGGCGAGGGCGGGGGGCATTCAAAGAGATTTCAGCAGCCCTTGAACTTGTTGGTCCGACATTGTTGTGAGAGCCGCTTGGCTTCCGTGACCTGCGCGGGCGTCATGCGGTTGGCGACATCTTCGAGATTCTCTTCCGCTTGCTTCTTTTCCTCACCCTGCATATGCGAAGCGGCAAGGCTCACCCACATATACGCCCGGACATAGTCTTGCGGTCCCCCCAGTCCTGCGAAATAGAGTTCCGCCAGGTTGTTTTGCCCAATCGGGTGCCCCTGCGTCGCGGCTTTCTCGTACCACGCTCGCGCCTGGGTATAGTCCTGCGGTACTCCCCGTCCCTTGGCGTACAGATCCCCGAGCCTCACCTGCGCCTCCGTGTCCCCTTGGCCTGCCTGTGCCTGGAGCGTCTGCAGGTCTTTTTGGTTCGGCGGTGAAAACGCGGCTCCCGGCCCAGCGGGAAGGACAAGGATTGCGAGAAGAATGATGCGAAGAATTTTCATGAGCGGTTGAGTATGGCGTGTGTCTGAAGCGATCGTCAAGGCCAAAGAAATCGGGGTGAGACTGTCGCAAGAAGGAGAAAAGACCTCCGACACCTGTTCTTGTCTCAGAAAGACGGTCAGGATAGCGCCAATCGTGGCTGCCTTGCACAGATCCTATGTTTAGTATATACATAAGTGGTGTTCGAGTGGGACCCGAAGAAGGCGGCGGCCAACGAGGTCAAGCACGGAATCACTTTCGAAGAAGCCGGCACCGCATTCTTCGATCCGGAGGGGATCGATGGTGAAGATCTGGAACATTCGAGCACGGAACCGCGCCGGTACCGACTGGCGAGGTCGGCGGCGGGGAACATCCTCGTCATAGCCTATACACTCAGGAGCCACGGCCATGAAAAAGCTATCCGACTCATCAGTGCGCGGCTGGCGAACCGAAAAGAAAAGAGGCGCTATCAAGAAGCGCCAGATTGATTATTCGGACGTCCCTCCGTTGTCCGATAAGCAATTGGCCTCGATGCGCCGTGTGGGGCGGCCGCCCTTGGGGGAGGAACCGCGACAGTTGATCGCCATCCGGCTCGATGTCGGAGTACTTCGCTGGCTGAAGTCGCTCGCAGCCAAACGCCGCGTTCCCTATCAATCGCTCATTAACGAGTTGTTGGCGGGGGAAATGAAAAAAACGGGGTAAGCTCAATAGTCAAACCGTCATCATGCGCGCGAGTCCCTATGTCTGCATGGTGCACGATCCAAGACAGGACTCCAGGGTGCGTGTGTCTTACGGCATGCCGTCAGGAGTACTGTCTCAACATGCGTAAGGTATGGTGGGGTATGTACTCCGCTCGTGCCTGCTTCCGGGGATCTTCCGGAATTCTCCTTGCACTCACGCTGCTGCAGCTATGGACTGTGGCACCACTGTGTGCTGAATGGCTTCTCGTCGATCGGAACGACAAGGCGAAGGTCTATGTCGATCCCGAGACGATCAGCCGGAATGGTGAGGTGGTCAGCGTCTGGGTGTTGGATGATCTCCAGACGGCCCAGACCAGAGGGTTCAGCACGTTCCTCTCCACTCGCGCCAGGAAGAACACGACTGTGTGAATAAACGCTTTCGCCTGGTGGCCATTGAGCGGTTTGCCGGAAATATGGGGACCGGTCACTCGATCGACAAGAAGTCGGGTGAGTCGCACTGGGCACCTATTCCACGGGAGACTATGGCACAATCCGTGTGGAAATTCGTGTGCGGGAAGAAGTGATGGTGCAGCAAAGCAGGACTTAGGGGGCGCGCCGCACGAAGGAAGATGGGGACATCAACTGGCCTGAATTACAGAAGGAGAAGCCTCTATGAATCGGCTGCAGGGGAAAGTCGCGGTGGTCACCGGCAGCAGCAGCGGCATCGGGAAGGCCATCGCGCTGCGATTCGGCGAAGCAGGGGCGAAGGTGGTGGTCACCGCCAGGCGGTTGAAGCTGTGCGAGCAGACTGTCGCGCAGATCAAGCAACACGGTGGGGAAGCCTGGGCGATTCAGACGGACGTGTCCGACGAACGCCAGGTAGAAAGGCTGATCGAGGGGTCGGTCGAGAAGTACGGACGGATCGACATTCTCGTCAACAATGCGGGCATCGGCGGCGGCGGACGGCTGGCCGCCACGACGACCGAGTCATTCCACGAAGTGATGAAGACGAATCTCTACGGCACGTTCTTCTGCTGCCGAGCCGGATTCATACAGATGAAGAAACAGGGCGGCGGACTCATCATCAACATGTCGAGCGTGGCCGGCGTGCAGGCCTGGGCGGGAACGGGGACCTACAGCGCCTCCAAGCACGGCGTGATGGCGCTGACCAAGTCGTTGGCGGACGAAGGCCGGTCGTTCAACATTAAAGTGAGCGCGATCTGTCCCGCCGGCGTCGCGGACGAGTTGGTCGATGCCTCGCCGGACGACATCGAGCGGAGCGAAAAGATCAGCCCGTTCGACATTGCCGAGACAGCCGTCTATCTGGCCAGGCTCGGCAAACATGCGGTGGTGCACCAGATCGTGGTGGATCGCCTCGGGGCGGAGTGGTGAAGACTCGCTGGGGGGCGACTTGCTTACCGAAGTTCGTCAGGTGAGCACGTTGGGGCGGGAAGCCTGGGTGGCAGGCCACTGACTCATGCAGCGATGAAGGAAACGTTCAGCAGGTCTTCAGGTATGGCCTCATTGTGTTCGAGGCGGTCGGCCATCGCACGAAGGGCGAGAGCCTGAACTGCCGCAAGCGCTGCGGCTCTGGTCTGGCCATAGGCCATCACGCCGGGAAGTGCGGGTACTTCGCCGATCCAACGGCCATCTTCTTCTTGCTCCAGTTCGATCTTGAGTTGGGTCACGTGTGCCATGTGTATTCCTCAATGAGGATATTGGAGGGTAGGCTAAGCTCAGACCACGAAGAAATCAAGCAGGTATCACTTCGGAACTCCACCCGACTATGTGTCGCCGCGTTCCCTATCAATCGCTCATGAACGAACTTCGTGCAGGGGAGTGGCAGTCGGAAGTGTGGGGTGTAGACAGATTGTTACGATAGCAAAGCCCGGCCCCATCCACTTGGTCTAGCGTTCCCCTCAACCTCTCAAATCGGCTCGATCCGCTCAAAGTCATAATAACCTGATTTGGGTTAATCCGAAAATAGGTTTAGAAAATCCCCTGTCACGGTTTCTTTCGCGAATGCCGAAGTCTACCTTTACAAGCGACTATGAGAGCTTCAGGCTCCTTCTCATCGAAGCCAGGAGTTCTGCCAATCTGACTCAGGCCTCTCTCGCGGCGAAGTTGGGCCGACCGCAGTCGTACGTATCGAAGTATGAGCGTGGTGAGCGGCGTCTTGACGTGATTGAGTTTCTCCATGTTGCCCGAGCGATAGGAATTGATCCCCATCACTTGATGCGGAAGCTCCAACAAGACCCTGTCTCCCTAAAACGGCAGAAGTCATCGTGAAGGTCGTTCGAATAGAAACATTGATCAGCGTGGGGCCATTCTCACAATCATCCGAATGGCAAGCTCTGCGCAGTTCAATCGTAGATTCGATCAAAAAGGTTGGGTGGCCGCCACGTTCAACGACATTCACGATCTACCCAGAACTGGGGAAGGAGAGACGAAAGGGGAATGGTGTTAAGCCTATCAAGAACGGGCTGATGAAGAGTTTGGCAAGACAAGAGTGGGGGTTGGAAGTTCCGCTCGACATCGCTACGGTTACTAAGCCTGGGAAACTCGATGCCGTTTTTCAAACATCTGTCGGGCCAGTAGCACTGGAATGGGAAACAGGAAATATTTCCTCCAGTCATAGAGCTTTAAACAAGATGGCGCTGGGATTGAATAAAGGAGCGCTCGCTGCAGGGGTATTGGTGGTGCCGAGTCGCGATCTTTATCGCTATCTTACCGATCGGGTCGGGAATTGGTCGGAATTAGAACCTTACTTGGACTTATGGAAGAGTATTCCGTGTCGCTCCGGCATTCTTGAGATCATAGTTGTAGAGCATGACGCCACGAGCACAAGGGTCAAACGGATTCCCAAAGGAACATCTGGGCGGGCATTAGAGTAACTACCTCAATCTTCCTCGACATAGTCTTTGTTCCTGTGAGCGTGAATTTCTCCATCTTCTAATCGGGAAACAATGTCAGCAGCGTAATCAATCTCGATCCCCAGCCACTTGCGGCGTTTCTTTTCGCAGACTACATAGGTCGTCCCACTACCACCGAAGGGGTCAAGGATGATACCGCCGGGAGCCGTCGACATTTCAACGACACGGTCGAGAATTTTTGTTGAGAGGGCATTGGCTTTCCGATTCTTTGACTTGAATTTTCGGTGTCTGACAGGAGGAATATCCGTCCACACATCCTTAAGATTGACCCCGTTCGGATTCATCGCGCTTCGATGCCCACCGTAGTCCTTGATCTCACCACTGCAATGACGGCATCTCTCTATCGGGGTCCGAATTTTCCGAAAGGTTTTTGGCTTTCCCTTTGAGAAATAGAGGAGACTGTAATGGCTTGGATGTAACCTGCCAGGGATAGGAAGACACGCGCTGATCTCCAGGGCAATCCAATGCCGGAACTGCATGCCTAATTCAAAGAGGTGAGCGCCGAACAAAATATTCCATTTCGGCAGGTTGTATAAAAAAAGTGCACCGCCTGGCTTAAGAGTTCGGACGCATTGAGCGAGCCAGCCCTTGCACCATCGTAGATAATCTTCCTCTTTCTTAAGATCGTCCGTGTTCTTGCCGTAAGTTTTGCCAATGTTAAACGGCGGGTCGGCAAAAACTGTGTCAATAACTTCATCTTTTATCAGCGGCAAAATCTTCATGCAATCAGCGGCAAACAAGATGCCATGATCGCTCTTGTAAGCAGGTGAGGGCACTCTGACACCGGGGAAGAAGAAGGGAGATTCGTCAAGCCCATGAACTGGCCAACGAATACGTTCTTGAGGAGTGCGAGCTGCTGGGAGCTGAGTGTTCATGTCGATGGCTTGTTAGCCAATGTAACCCATGGGAAGGTATTCTTCAACTCGACACTTGGCAAGGCCAGATTCTTACGACGGGAATTCCAGGCTAAACCTCATTACGGATGCGCTGTGCGCCAGTTTTTGCCGACGCCGAGATCGACCTTCAAGGGAACAGACAGGCCGAGTTGTTGTCCCACCGCTTCCATTTCGTGTTTCACCAGCCGCTTCGCTTCTTCCAGATCGTGATCCGGCACTTCGAAGATCAACTCGTCATGGACTTGCAGGATCATCTTTACATGCGGGAGTTCATGGTGCAGGACGCGGTGGACGTTGATCATCGCCACTTTGATCAAGTCCGCCGCTGAGCCCTGGATGGGACTGTTCACCGCCATGCGCTCGCCGAAGCCCCGCTGCACTGGGTCGCTGCTCTGGAGTTCTGGAATGGGCCGGCGGCGCCCGAGAATCGTCGTCGTGTAGCCTTTCTCCTTACCTTCGGCGATGTTGCGGTCCATCAGCGCCCGCACGGCGGCGAACTTTTCGAAGAAGGTGTCGATATATTTCTTGGCCTCGGCCTGCGAGACGCCGATGTTCTGCGATAAGCCGAACGGGCTGATGCCGTAGACGATGCCGAAGACCACGGTCTTGGCGACGCGCCGCATATCGCGGGTGATCTGGCTGGAGGGCAGGCCGAAGATCTCCATGGCGGTTGCCATATGGATATCCTCGCCCTTCGCAAAGACGGCGAGCAGGCGGGGGTCCTGCGAGAGATGCGCCAGGATGCGCGGTTCGATCTGGCTGTAGTCGGCGCAGAGCAGCTCGTGGCCTCTCGGTGCGATGAAGGCCTCGCGGATACAGAGCCCATAGTCGCCTTTCACGGGAATGTTCTGCAAATTGGGATCGGTCGAAGAGAGCCGGCCGGTCGCGGCGACCGTCTGGTTCAGCGACGTATGCAGCCGCTTCGTGTCCGAGTGGATGAGTTCGGGCAGCGCATCCACGTAGGTGGATTTGAGCTTGCTTACGCTGCGGTAGCTCAGAATTTGCGCGGGCAGGTCGTGCTGCGTGGCCAGTTGCGTGAGCGTGTCTTCGTCCGTGGAGTACCCGGTCTTCGTTTTGCGGCCCGGCTTGAGCCCTAACTTGTCGAACAGGACCGTGGCCAGTTGCTTGGGCGAATTGATGTTGAACTCACCGCCCGCTAGTCCGGCGATGGTGCTCATCATCTTGTCCAGCTCATGTTCCAATTCCTTGCTCAGGGCCTGCAGGCCTTCGACATCCAGCAAGAACCCATTCCGTTCGATCTCCGCCAGCACCGGCACGAGCGGCATCTCGACTTCTTGGAACAGTTTGAGACTGCCTTGATCCCTGAGTTGATCCAGCATGATCGGCGTGATCTTCGCGATGACCGACGCGCATTCCGCCGCGTCGTCGCTCGACCCGGCAGTTTCGTCGAACAGCGAGGTTGGCTTGGTCTTTTCTTTCTCGTGCGCGCCCATTCGGTGGTCCAGCAGTTCCAGGGCGAGGGTGTCGAGCTGATGGTCGCGGCGATTGGGGTGCAGCAGATAGTCAGCCACCATCGTGTCGACATAGGGAGCGGCGAGTGTGATGCCGATGCGGTGGAAGGCCAGCAGGGTAGCCTTCAGGTCGTGGGCGGCCTTGGTTCTGGTTGCCTCGTGCAACAGCGATGTGATGGATCTCATGTAGTCATGCACATCAAGCGGAATGTAGGCGGTCTTGTCGCCGGTCGAGAGCGCGATCCCCTGGACCTCCGCTTGCAGACCGGTTCCTCCCGCAAGCAGGCATTGCACGGCCAGCGTGGCCCCCTTCGGCAACGATTCCACAAACGCATGTGCCGCTTTCTCGCTCTCGATCTTCTCAGCCGCAGCCTGCTCCCGCTCCGGCAGCTCGTTCGATGCCTGCAATGATTTGAGCAGCGAGGTGAATTCCAACTCACGAAGCAGCGCGCTGAGTTGGTCCATGTGCGGCGGCTTGATGTGGAGCGATTCTTGGTCAAATGCCACGGGACTTTCGGTCTCGATCGTGGCCAGTTTCCGGCTCAATCGCGCATTGTCGGCCTGTTCCGTCAACAGAGTTTTGGTCCGTGCCGGCGTCACTTCCTCAACCCGTCGCAACAACTCCTCGATCGTGTGGAATTGCGAGATCAGCTTCATGGCGGTCTTTTCGCCGATGCCTTTGACACCCGGAATATTGTCAGTGGCGTCGCCCATCAGCCCCATGATTTCCACCACACGCCCCGGTTCTACGCCGAACCGCTCGATACATTCCGCTTCACCGAACCACTTGTCTTTGACGGGATCGTAGATCCGGACGTGCGGGGTGAGGAGTTGGAACATGTCTTTGTCGCCGGTGACGATGATCACGTCGTAGCCCGCCTGTTCGGCCTTGCGTGCGAGGGTGCCGATGAGATCATCAGCTTCGTAGCCGGCCTGTCGTAGTCCGGGAATCGCCAGGGCCTCGACGACGCGGTGGATGTAGGGGATCTGCGCTTTCATGCCGTCGGGCATGGGTGGACGCTGGGCCTTGTACTCTTTGAACTCTTCGTGCCGGAGCGTCGGCCCCTTTTCATCGAAGGCTACTGCCAACCCGTCAGGTTGCCGCTCGCGGATGATTTTCAGCAGCATGGTCGTAAAGCCATAGACCGCGTTGGTCTGGAGTCCCTTGGAATTGTTCAGCGGGGGGAGAGCAAAGAACGCGCGGTAGATATACGCGCTGCCGTCGATCAGATAGAGCGTGGGGCGTCTGTCGGTTGGCGAGGTCATCGGTTTTAGGGGTCCGGTGCGATGATCAACGGGGGCTTGCCGAATTTCTCGCGCATGCCGTTGATGGTGTTCAACACCGCCGGTTGTCCAATGAGTTTGGCTTCGAGCTTGCGTTTGCCTGGAAAGTCCAGCATGGAAATGCCGATCAACATGGTCAAAATGCCCTGCCCCGGGAGAAACAGCATGAGAAAGCCGACGAAGAGGAAAATCGCACCCACGACGTTCTTGACCAGATGGCCGAGCACCCGGAGCACCGGGTGGTGATCCTCCATCCAGGGACGCGGGACGCGGATGTCAAAGAAGTCTGTCGGTAGCCTGACCAGGATAAATGGAATCGCGATCAATGACCCGACGAAAAACACAATCGACAGGATGGTGAGGGCCACCAGCGTTTCGGCTGACACATACTGTTGAACCGTCGAAAGGAGCCAATCCATCGGGCGGGCATCCTAACACGTGCTCCCGCACCCCTCAAGGAGAAGGACGCTCACGGCGGATCATGGCCCGGTGTTTACGCGGTCGCCAACGGCAGCTATAATCTTCTCGCCTGGAGCTTGTCCATGAGTCTTCTCAGGCGGTGTTCGATCAGCATTGGGCTTCTGGCGTGGGGGGCGCTCTGCGCCTTCTCTCTCGTTTATGCGGGTGATCAGCCCGCATCCGGTGACACGCTTGAGATCGAGATCACCAAGAAGGGGCTCGGCAAACAGGTGGTCATCTCGCAGGGAACGAAAGAATGGTTCATGTTGATCGACGTGACACCGGAAAATTCCGTCGTCGTTCGGCAGGAGAAAGACCGCGATCAGTATCTCCTCGATGAAAGCGAAACCCACGATCGCCCCATGACGCAGGGTGAAGTGGATGCCGCGATCGCCGACTACATCAACAGCGTGAAGACGCGCGTACAGAGCCGATAATTTTATGCCGCAGCCTCCCAAGTTCGTCATTTTCGCCCATAACGCCACCTACGACAAGCTGCATCAGGTGGCGACGATCGGCATGACCGCGGCGGCGATGGGCAAAGACGTGATCGTGGTGTTGCTGTTCTGGACCATCAAGAAATTGGCGGAGGGCAAGATCGACCAGATTGACTTCCCGCCGGAATATGCCGGTTCCGCCGAGGAAGTTGCCCGTTTATTGAAAGACAAGAACGTCCCGAAGATTTCAGAGATGTTTCAAGACGCGAAACACGTCGGCAAATTCAGGCTGATCGCGTGCAGTGCCGGTCTGGAATACATGGGTGTGGAGAGTCAGGCCGTTGAAACTCGTGTCGACGAGGTCATGGGGCTGCCCGCTATTCTCAAACTCACGGAAGAGGCGGAAACGAAACTGTTTATCTAGCGCGAGGCTTGCGCGAGATGCGAGACAGGCATGACTTGTCGCCGTTCTCGCCCGTCCCGCGTTTCTCTCTGGCGCTCGCTCACCGCGAGCGCGTCACGCCCACCCGATCACAGAATGACGTCAGCTTGCATGTGCTGCAGAAGGGCGAGACCGGCTGGCAGAGATTCTGGCCATAGGGGACCAGCAGGTCGTTGAAGGTGATCCAGTAGCGTTTGGGCAGCGTGTCCCGCAAGGCTTGTTCGCTCTCTTCCGGCGTCTTCGTCTTGATGTACCCCCACCGGTTGCTGATCCGGTGGACGTGGATATCGACGCAAATGCCGGGCTTGCCGTAGCCGACCGTCACGACCAGGTTCGCTGTTTTTCTCCCGACTCCGGGCAGCGTCACCAGCTCGTCGATGGAATCGGGTACGGTTCCTCCGTAGGCATCGAGCAGCCGGTCGCAAATCTGATGAATCGATTTGGCTTTGGTCCGGTAGAAGCCGACGGGGTAGATCGCCCGCTCGATCTTCTTGAGCGGTAACTTCAACATGGCCGCCGGTGTCCGGGCCAGTGCGAAGAGCCGGTGGCTTGCTTCGTCAGTCGTTTTATCTTTCGTTCGCAGACTCAGGAGGCAGGAAATCAAAATAAGAAAGGGATCGCGGTTGGATTCCCGCGCGATCACACCGACGACCGGTTCCTGCCAACGGCGGATCTCCCGTTTGACGATCCGAATCGCGGCATGAATCTGGTCCTGGCGCATGGAAGGACCGATGAGAAGGTGAAGATCTGGGGGAGAATGAGGGGACGACGCGGCAGCGCCGCGTGACTACTCGGGTTTCCGTTTCGAGAGCCACTTCTGGCGGCGCCGTTGGGCTTCGCGTTGCTTCGCCTTTTTTCTGACACTCGGCTTCTCATAAAACCGACGGCGTTTCAGTTCACGGAACAATCCTTCGCCGGCCAGTTTCTTTTTGGCGACCTTCAGAGCTTTTTCAACATTGTTATTGAAGACTTTGATTTCCATCCGTTCCGACTTTTCACTTTCTCAGGCGGGGCCTGGTTGCATCAATGACCTGACTCAAATGGCGGCGGAGTGTAACATAGCCTCTTCAGTTCCTCAAGATTTCTTATGGCTCTAGCGATTGTTGCCGATTTCGACTCGCTAAGCTCTTGATTTAATTGAATATTCACAGATGCCGTGTGGAGTCCAGATTCTGCGGCGGCAATAGCCATAATCATGCCTACGGTCATATCCGAACGGACTGCCTGCTTCACTGATGGGATACAGGCATGAATCAGGCGTCCGACCTCACAGGCCAATTCGGCGATTTCCATTGGAATGTCTGTGGCCCGGTTGAGAGCCGTTGCAATGGACTGTGGTCGATGCGGTTCCTGCTTGGGGCTTCTGTAGGCGCGCATGAGTTGGTTGTAGGCGTCCGCATCATCCTGGATCAGTTCGCGCAGCCGATGTTGCATCTGGGTCAGGCGGTGTTCCGACTCGATGTCGTGTCCAAGGCGAGCCCCCATGATACCCAACGAAGCGGCCAATGCGCCCGCCAGTGCCCCGACACTGCCACCGGCCGGAGTCGGTTCAGTGGCGGCCACGGCGTCGAGGAAATCAGAAATGGTTGGGCACGCAGTTTCTGTATTCGCCGCGGCTTCGGTGAGTCGCGTTTCGAGGACTTGACTTGGATCGAATCGTTCCAGTTGCAGTGCGGCCACGGCGGCCTGATCGAGTGCCGCTTGGGGAACCAGACCGATGAGTTCACTCCCGGCTACCTCGACTCCCCATTTCGCAGCCTCGGCTTTCACAGCTTGAAACGCCCGGTGCATCGGTGTCACTCGGTAGTCTGTCAGGTTCATCGCCACTTGCACCATGCCGCGGCTGGCCACTTCCACGCCGATTGCCTTCAGAGAAGGTAATCCTCCGTTCGACTGCCGGATGGACTTGGCAATGGCTTTGGCGATTGAGGGGTCGTTTGTCTTGAGATTGGCGTTGAAGGCAATGAGAGGTCTGCGGGCACCGACGATCAGTGCGCCTGCACTGGGATGCAGGTGTGGAGGGCCAAAGTCGGGAAGCCAGGCCGGGTCGGAATCCATCCGGGAAGCCAGCCCTTTAGGACCTCCCACCCGGACCGACTCCAGGTGCCGGCGCGCGGGATTGGAGGCTGCGTGTTCGTAGAGGAATACAGGTATGCCCAGGCGCGTGCCGACTTCCTGGCCCACCCAACGGGCCACGCGAATACATTCGTCCATCCCATCGTCGTGAATCGGTACGAACGGCACAACGTCCGTGGCGCCGATGCGAGGGTGGACCCCCTCATGTCGTCGCAGGTCGATCAATTCTGTTGCAGTGGTAATGGCGTGGAATGCCGCTTCGCCGACCGCGTCGGGTGGCCCGGCAAAGGTGAGCACCGAGCGGTGGTGATCAATGTCCGCCGTGTGATGCAAGAGCCAGACGCGAGGGACGGACGTCACTGCTGCAAGGAGAGCCTGAATGACGGCGGGATTCCGGCCTTCGCTGAAATTGGGCACACATTCGATCAGGTGCGGCATGAGTGTCATCCGAACAAAACGACGAAGCCGGAGGAGATCGTGATCCCCTCCGGCTTCACCTCGATCCAACCGATCGGACCGGTCTCGTAGTGCCTACTTGGTCTTCTTCACGAAGGCTTTGTAGATCCGGCCGGACTTTGCCTGTTCCTCTTCCATGCCGACCATTTGATGGCCGGTGGTCTCGCACCAGGCCGGCATGTCTTTCTTGATGCCTTCATCATCGGAGACGACTTCCAGTACTTGTCCCAACGCCAGTTCCTTGATCTTTTTGGAGGTGAGGATGATCGGCATCGGGCAAAAATATCCCAGCGTATCGAGTTTGACATCGGCCTGCATCATGAACGGTTCCTTCGTCTGATAGTTGGCAGCTATCGGCTGTCAGCTAGATGAACAGATTCACACTGCCCTGCTTCGCTTCCGCCAGATAGGTTGTGACTCCGGCGAATTGATCGACGCCGTCAATCAGCGTGTCCTTGGTGATCCCCATGAGACCCATGGTCGTGGTGCAGGCGATGAAGCGAACTCCCAAATCCAAGGCAGTCTCCATCAGTTCCGGAACCCCCGGCATGCGGTTCTGTTTCATGACCGTTTGCATCATCATGGTGCCGAGGCCGCCGAAATGGAAGCGGGACAACGGAAGGGTCTCGGCGCCGCCTTTGTTAAGTGCGCCGAACATCCGGCGCAACCAATCCTTCGCGCTACTGGTGGCGCCTTTCTTGCGGATGGCATTCAACCCCCAGAACGTAAAGAAGATGGTTACCTGCATGCCCATCGCGGCCGCGCCGGTGGCGATGATAAAGGCCGCCATCGCCCGGTCGAGATCGCCGCTCAGTAAGACAATCGTCACTTTCTCCGGCTTCGTGGCTTCGAGTTGCGCCAGCATCGCCGTCGGTTCTATTTGCGTGGCATTCATGGTGGCACCTCATGACTGAGCGCACGTTCACATCAGCCTGAACAGAATAGTATGGGGTCCTTGAGGGTGTCAAGGAACGTGCCGGGCAGCGCCGAATCAGTGGCGGCTTGACCTTGCCCGGACCGCTCGTTATAGTCCCAATCAATCGGATGCCGGCCCCTTTCACCCCGTTCATTTCGTGTCAATGAGCACACAGCTATTACCCGAAATAGTGTCCGCGAAAAACGCCCCGCTCCTGGGATTTTGGTACCCGGCTGTGCCGAGCGACCGTCTGCCTTCCGGTTCGATGCAGGGGCTCCAGATGGCAGGGCTGCCGATCGTAGTGAGCCGTGATCGGGACGGCCGCCTCGGAGCTATGCGGGATATCTGTCCCCATCGCGGCATGCCGCTCTCGTTTGGACGTTTCGACGGCGAGCGGGTGGAGTGTCCCTATCACGGCTGGCAATTCGACACAAAGGGCCGGTGCCGATGCATTCCGGCGTTGCCGGACGGCTCGCCTTTGCAAATCGACAAGGTCGGCATCGCGACGTATCCGGTCGAAGAGGCCGATGGGATGATCTGGCTCTATCTCCCCGATGAGCGTGGACTCGATATCGCATTGCCGCCCGTGCCTCGCATGCCGTTTCCCTCCGAGCCCAAGCAGTCGTTTCATGTGTCGCTCACCTACACCTGCACGCCGGACGACGGCGTCATCGGCCTCATCGATCCCGTTCACGGGCCCTACGTGCATTCCTGGTGGCGCAGTGACGCCCGCATGCATGAAAAAACGAAAATCTACGAGCCGATTCCCAACGGGTTCCGGATGACGTCCCACCGGCCGTCCAAGAACAGCGGCCCCTTTCATTGGCTGGAGCGAGTCTACGGGGGACCGTTGACGACCACGATTGATTTTCTGCTGCCGAACCAGCGGGTGGAGCTCATGCAATGCGGCACGGCCTGGATGGCCAACCGGCTGATGTCCACGCCCGTATCCGATATGGAGTGCCGCATCGACTTCTCCGCCTATTGGCGAGGTCTGAACTGGATTCCCTTCGGAAGCGTGATTTTCCGCTCACTCACCAAAATGTTTCTGGGCCAGGACGAACGAGCGATGAAGCACCTCGCCGTGGGGCTCCGCCACAAGCCGTCGTCGATGTTTCTGGGCGACGCCGACATGCCGGCCAAATGGTATTACAAGCTGAAGGCCGCGCATGTGGCTTCGGTGCAGACCGGACAGCCGATGGATCATCCCCTCAAGGAGCGGGTCACCTTGCGATGGCGAAGCTGAGCGCGAAGGCTAGTTCGCTGAGTCGCTGACAAGGATGAGACTCATCGCCCGCCTGATCTGGTCGCGCGTGCCCAGCAAGACAATGATGTCGCCGGCGAGGAGGGTGGTTTTAACTGAGGGGTTGGATTCCGTGACCCCGCCTCTGGTCCACGCGATGATAGACGTGCCGGTCTGTTGCCGCAAGGCCAGTTGATCGATGGTTTTTCCGACCGCCGGCGAATCGTCTTCGAGCCGGCACGTCTCCACTTCCACGTCGCTCAGCGTCCCGCCACGCAGGTGGTGGGCCAATTCCGGCAGCTCACTCCGGCGCAACAGGGCGTAGCCTTCCCGGCGGACCTGCTCGGCCTTCCGCATCACGAAGTCCTGGGGCATGTTATAGGTCCGCAGGACCAGCGCGAAGATTTCGATCGACGTTTCAAATTCTTCCGGCACGACATCGTCCGCGCCGAGCTGATGGAGTTCCTCCAACTCGCGTAAATACCGCGTGCGGACGACGATGTGAATTTTCGGATTCAGACCCCGCGCGATCTGCACCGCGCGACGGGCCGTGAAGGGGTCGGGAATCGCGACGACCAGCACCCGCGCATCCTCGATTTTCACATGCCGCAGGATCGTGGGATTCGTGCCATCGCCATAGTAGAGCGGCAAGCCGTGCTGCGATTCGCGCCGCACGATATCGCCGTCCAAATCCAGAACGACATAGGGCACTTCGGTCTCGCCGAGCACACGGGCGAGATTGCGGCCGTTCAACCCGTACCCCACAATAATGACATGATCCTTGATCCGCAGGTGCCGTCCCTCTGTCTTCAGCACATGGGCGGTCGTCTGCCCGGGTAGCCAGTGATGGAGCCGCTGGAGCGCCTCGACGTGCCTGGCCAGGTGGGGGGCGGTTTGCATGAGGAACGGCGTGATGATCATGGAGCAGACCGAGACGGCCAGGAAGATCTGATACGGCGCCCCGGACAACAGACCCTGTTCCTCGCCGACTTGGGCCAGGATGAAACTGAATTCCCCGACCTGCGCGAGCGCGATGCCGACCATGATCGCCGATCGCGGGGGAAGAGAGACGGACAGCACGGCGCCGGCCCCCGTGATGAATTTGATGAGCAGCATCAGAAACAATAAACCGGTTACCACGCCGGGATATTCGAGCAAGATGCGCCAATCCATCAGAATGCCGATGGAGACGAAGAACAGGCTGTTGAAGCTGTCCCGAAACGGGAGCACTTCCGCGGTGGCCTGGTGGCTGTATTCCGATTCGGAGATCACGAGGCCGGCAATGAAGGCGCCCAAGGCAAGCGAGAGCCCGCCCAGCGAGGTCAGCCACGCGATGCCGAGGCACATGACAATGACCGTCAAGAGAAACAATTCGCGGCTGCGACTGCGGACGATGTGTTCCAGTACCTTCGGCACGACGTACCAGGCCCCTACGACAATGACGGCCACGGCTGCCGCAGATTTGGCCAACGTGATGAGAATCGACGTGAACGCGTCGCCGCTTGGGGTGGCGAGAATCGGTGTCAGCAGGATCATGGGCACCACGGCCAAGTCTTGGAACACCAAAATGCCGATCGTGGCTCGGCCGTGGACGGAATCGCTTTCCCCGTTCGCTGCCAGGGCATTGAGCACGATGGCGGTGCTGCTCAGGGAGAGGAGAAAGCCCCAGAATATGGCCTGCGACGTCGTCAACCCCGCGAAAAGGCCGCCGAGACAGGCAATCGCGATGACGCCGCCCACCTGAATCGGGGCGGCGATCACCAATAGCTTTCGAAGCGAGGCGAGTTGAACCAACGAAAATTCGATGCCGATCGTGAAGAGCAAGAGGACCACGCCGATTTCCGCCAGGATCTTCACGGTCCCGATGTCGGAGATCAGGTTGAGGCCGTGCGGGCCGATCAAGGCGCCGGCGACGAGAAACCCGGCGATGGAAGGCAGACGAAACTGGTGAAACAAAAACACCACCGCGATGGAGACGGTGTAGATGACCAGCAAATTGCCGAGCACGCCGTATTCAGTCATGGAAATCGCGGGGGAGCGTCGCGTATGAATCGCCGCCGAATCTCGTAAACTCGCGTCACACGGCACGCTTCTCGGATCGGGTTAAGGCCGGAGGATACCTCACTGCCCGCCATCGGACAAGGTAAAGCTTTGAACGCTGCTCGGCGGATGGAGTGCGTCCCGTCCTCTGAGAAGATATGTTCCCCGATCCCTGCGCGGCTGCGATCGCGCGGAGTGGGATGGTCGATTGGCGCAGACCGGCCACAGATCTTGGTTTCCCCCTCCAAAGAGGCATAGATTCTGGCCGCCTCTATTACGTAAGTTGTGCCTGCGTGGTGACGGTCAGCCGTGGCCGAATAGCCTGGATGGCCCTGATTGCGGTCTTGTTGATGGAGGTGCCTTATGGGGCTCATGCGAACGGTGTCTTTCGCATCCACAGTCGTGGTGCTGCTCGCGGCATCGGCGTCAGCCGATACTCCACCGCCGGCACCGGAGCCTGCCGATACGTGGGAATGCCAGCTGGCGGATGGGAACACGATCTATACCAACAAGGAACGGGCCGGATGCCGGGCTGTGTTGCTCAGGCCGCTCTCGGTGGTGCCGTCCTTGGAGAACATGCCGATCACTCCTCGAGCTTCAACTCTCGCCGCCCCGCACCACGACATGCCGGCTTACCAAGATCGCGGTGCGAGTGTGGGAGGCCGGAATGTTCCGGATTGGGCAAAGGATTGGTATGCGAGTGTGGCGCCGAGCGGTTCCGTTCACGAGGAAGTCTGTTCCCTCTATTCGGAATGGCTCCACTTGGTCCAAAAAACCCGCGGCGGGATGTTCTACGGATCCGATCCCTCGTACGGTGGCGATATCTCAGGGCGCAATCAACGCGGCGCCAGCTATTCCTTCAATGACAATACGCGCTATGTCACCTTGTCGAGAGTCTTTGGGGCGGGATTCGTGCCGATCGGCTGTCCATAAGCCGGGAGATGCATGAAAGAGATCTGACCCGGCCTCACGCTCTGTAGAAATCTCGGTACCATTTCACGAAACGTGGAATGCCTTCTTCAATCGGTGTTGCCGGTGCGAAACCGACGTCGCGTGACAAGTCGTCGATGTCGGCGTAGGTCGCGGGCACATCGCCGGGCTGCAACGGCATCAGTTTCTTCTCCGCTTTCTTGCCGAGCGCCTGCTCGAGCACTTCAATAAAACGCATGAGTTCAGCCGGCTGGTGGTTGCCGATATTATAGATCCGGGCCGGCGCTGAGCTGGTGCCGGGATCAGGCCGTTCGCCGGACCATGAGTGATCGGGTACGGCCGGATGATCGAGCGTGCGCACGACGCCTTCCACGATGTCGTCGATATAGGTGAAATCGCGTTGCATCTTGCCGTGATTGAAGACCTCGATCGGCGTGCCCTCCAGGATCGCCTTGGTAAAAATGAATAGTGCCATATCGGGCCGCCCCCAGGGGCCATAGACGGTGAAAAACCGGAGCCCGGTGCAGGGGATCCGGTAGAGATGGGCATAGCAGTGGGCCATGAGCTCATTGGCCTTTTTCGTTGCGGCGTAGAGCGAAACGGGATGATCCACATTGTCATGGATGGAAAACGGCATCTGCGTGTTGCCGCCGTAGACGGAACTGGACGAGGCGTAGACGAGATGCTCGATGCCGGTATAACGGCAGCCTTCCAGAATGTTCAGAAACCCCTCGATGTTGCTCTCGGTGTACGCGTAGGGATTGACCAGTGAATAGCGCACACCGGCTTGGGCGGCAAGATGGACGACCCGGCGGATCGGCGTATCGGTAAAGAGGTCGCGCATGCCCTGCCGATTGGCAAGATCGAGTTTCACGAAAGTGAACCGCTCATGCGGTGTCAGTTGAGCCAGGCGCGCGTCTTTGAGCCGGACGTCGTAGTACGTGTTCAGGTTGTCAAGGCCGATGACGGATTCGCCGCGATCCAATAGCCGCTTCGCGACGTGGAATCCGATAAAGCCTGCCGCTCCCGTGACCAAGATGGGGGACGATGATCCGCTCATATCATCTGATCCTTGAGATAAAAGATGTGTTACGTCCGGCCATCGGCCTTGAGAAACGGCGGCTCTCCATGATCCAGGCCATAAAGATTGAGGGGACTCAACGTGTCAACCGTCGAGACGATGTCGATGCGGTTCCCTTCCCCGGCTCGATAGAGATCCAGTGCACGGGAGCTATGATAGCGGCAATCGTGGGCGGAGAGAAGATCTTTGAGTGTTTCCGCCGGCTCCCAATGGGCCGTGAGCAGCGCGGTCCGCGCCGGGTTTCTCCGGCTGAACATGAACGATAAATGATCCGGATACCAGTCGGCGCCGCCGGTGGCGTAGGAGATGAACAGCCTCGCCTGGGCCGTCTTGCAGAGCTCACTGAGGTATGTGTTGGTGAGATAGCCGTTTTCGCCCACGTCTAGCCATGTTCCCGGATGAGACAGCGGCGCGTGTGCGGCGTGGCTGCGCAGTTCAAGCAGCTGCTGTTGTGAGGCGAAGACCAGCGGGATCGGGCCGTATGTATCGGCCAGCCTGGCGATGATGCCGTCCTTCAGGGGTGAGAGGCCGTCATTGGTCGGCCCACTATCCGCATGGATGAGCACGTTGTGGCCCCGGTCGCTGATCAAGTAGCAATTTCTCGGCATCGCCAGATCGCAGGGGTCTTCGCCATAGAACGGCACAGAGACGACCGTACCGCCTTCGAACGGCCAGGTCTCGCCGTGCGCCAATTCGACGATGCGGCTGAACCCTAATTCCCGCAAGAGCGGCAGGTAATCATAAAACAACCGTTTCCGATTCCGCCGGGAGGGCACGATGATCGGCGTGTCTTTCGGCAGATGGAGCAGTGTGCGGGGATCCACATGATCGTCGTGATCGTGCGTCAGAAACACGGCGGCCGGTTTCGGCAGCAACGAACCCCAGAGGGAGGGGAGGGAGGACTCGGCGAACCAGGGTAGGAGCCAGGGATCGAACAAGAAGAAACTGTCCCGTTGTCGATAGAGGAGCGCTGCGTGGCCCAGATGAACCGTGTCCTGGTCCTGGACGATCTCACCCCACCGTTGGCGAACCGAAGTCCGCGGGGAGACGGCCAGGCACTCGTATTGATCGAGTAATTCCAGCAAGCGGGTGAGCACCGTCATGGCCTCGCGGCGCGTGGTGGCCACCACCGTCTTGATTTCTTCGACCCGGTGTGTGCCGTCCAGCAGGCCGAGGAGATTGCCCACCGCCGGTCCCAGCGGGCGCTGATCGAAGCCAAGCGGGATCGCTTGGCGCTTGACGGAATGAAAAATGCGCAGGCCGCCGTTGGTCACCGTCGATGATTGGGTGGGGTCGGTGGGGAACTCCCAGTGGAAGGCGCCATCTGGTTTCCGACCACATATGATGTGCCGGCGCAAATAGGGGCGGGCGTTCACCAGTTCCGCATAGGCGTCCTCCAGCCTGCGCCGTCGATTCGGGTCGTCGATCGGGGCTCGTTTGGAAAACACGTCGCTGATGGCCGTGTCGATAGAACTGGCCAGCAGGCTGTGGGCTTCCTGCAGGCTGGCCGAGACTTCCGGCGCGATGCCGCCGATAAACGGGAACGGGCCGGGCGGCTCCGCGCTTTCCAGCTGCACCCAACACCAGGGCGCCAAGCTCACATACTGGTCGCGGGGCAACGTGTCCCAGATACGACTCATGCTTCAGCCCCGAACCTCAATCCGCTAATTGACGGTTCATAGAGCGCTTGGATGAGGTTGCCGTCCGGGTCGGCAAAATAAAATGAATAGCTGCCGTCGCGGTGTTGCTTGGGTTGTTTGGCAATGCGACCGCCCAAGGCTTCGATTGTGGGCACAATCTCGCGGTACATCCGGTCCACCGCCTCGGGGCTATCGAGTATCACGCCCATGTGATCGAGCAGTTGGGTTTTCGTGCGATCGTAGGACTCCATCTCACTCTTCGAGATTTGGTGAAGCGCCAGGTTGTCGATTCCGGAACTGAAATAGACATTGTCCGGGTCAGGCTCCCACACCGCTTTCATGCCGAGGAGTTGTTCGTAGAAATGGCGTGAGCGCGGGAGGTTTGTCACGCGAAGCGCGAGGTGTCGTAAGCCTCGATGGAGCGGGTGGCTCATACGTTAATCCTTGTCCGTCGGTATAGTAGGGATGCTCTTGCGGTTCCGTCAAATGGAATTCGGTCGTTCAATAGCCCTTCAATCGCTGCAATTCAATATGGAATGTCTGTGTCCCATCGGCGATCCAGATATGCCCTTCTTGAATGGTCCATTGTAACTGCATGGCGGGTCTCGTCATCTCAGGCAGGGCGCGAATGCTGTCCATTGGAAGCAATGTTACGGAGAGGTTCTTCAGCCGTTCGAGTGACAGGCGCTGGTTTGCCCACCACACTTCGGCGCTCCGCGCGCCATAGACGTAGACGATGACCTGTTTGGATCGACCGCAGGCCTGACGCAGAGTCTTCTCGTCTGGTTGGCCGATCTCGATCCAGAGGTCAATGGTGCCGGTGTCATCCCGTTGCCACAAGGCAGGTTCATCGTCGGCGGCAACCCCGCGGCCGAACGACAAGGCCTCGTTGGCATGGAGGGCGAAGGCGAGCAGTCGTACCATCAGGCGCTCCTCGGTCTCGGACGGATGGCGCGCGAGGGTGAGCGCATGGTCTTGGAAGTACTGGCGATCCAGATCGGCGATCTGCAGCACCGCTTTGTAGATGGTTGCGTTCGAAGCCATCGTGCTAGCGTGAGCGCTCGGGGAGTTCTGCCACAAACATCTGTTCAACTCGCTTGCGCGCCCACGGCGTCTTGCGCAGGAATGTTAGACTCGACCGGACCGTTGGGTGATGGCGGAAACAGCGAATGGGCACGCGTGCTCCGAGCGTCGCCCATCCGTGCCGTGCGACCAAGGTCGTGACGATGGTTTCCAAGGTGATCCCGTGCAAGGGATCGCGGGGGTGAGCCATGGCCTGTGGAAGGTTTAGGGATGAATCAGGCATGAGGGGAGGTAGCGTACCGACTGCGGGTGAGTTTCACAAGAGCGGATGATAGGGGTCGGATCTTGAACTGTGCATCACTCGGCGCTGAGAAGCCGAATGCCAGAATGAAGGGACCAGGTGATGCTCCAGTTTGATAGATGGCAGGGCTATAGCGCGGTTGGGGTGTCGGTTTCTTCTCAGCGCGCGCCGCTGCCGGTCAGGCTTGCTTTGCGATCTCCGCCTACTTGAGCGCTTCGGCGGGAGTTCTTCCAAACGCTGAGCAGATGTCGAGGTCGGGAATGTCGGCGATGTATCCTCGGTCCGCTTCACCGTTCATGCTGAGTCTGTCGGAGCATGAGGCCGTCCAGCAGGGGTGGTGCCTGGGCGCAAACCGATCAGTATCTCAAGAGGTGGGACTGGTTAATTTGTCTGAGGCGAAGAGCGGCTGACGTACTTGTGCAGGATACTGGCGATCAGGCTTTGATAGGGCAGACCTTCCTCAGCGGCGCGCCGCTTCAGCAATTCAAGGTCAGTGGTCGATAAGCGGATATTGATCCGGGCGTCCTTGCGCATATAGCGCTGGGCGGCTTCAATCGCCTCCTTTTTGGCCATGTTCTGATTCTTGACCGGTCTGAACGCACCGCGTTCGTACTCAGAGATGAGTTCTTCCTCGTCTTGATCCAGTACAGGTTTCTTCTTCATCGTGTGCTCCCTTTCGCACGGTTTCTAGTAGCCTTTCGGCTTGGATAGATCGTCTTTAAAAACAGTGTCTGGTGTTCTCTGATGACCGGGATGACATAGACATATCCATCAACATCGACTTCATAGAGAAGCTGGTTGGGATAGCGCTTACGATCGTGGTGTTCCAGTACTTGAATGAGATGGCCATTTTCGATCAGCGCGATGATCTGTTCAAAGCTGATTCCTCGTTCTCGAATGAGCCAGGCGTTCTTCTCTGGATCAAAGGCGTAATTCCACTCTTTCATGTTCGATGATGTTAGGACGATGTGTGCCTATTGTCAACATTGGGGTAAGCGATGCACAGGGTGTTGCCGAGTGAGAGTTGGTGAGAGGCGGATTGTGTTGGGACCTGAGGGAAGTCCTGCTGATCATATTGTCAGGACCGCCGCGCCTTGGAAGGAGCCGGCTTTCAATGCTTGTAACGCCCGGTTGGCGTCTTCGAGCGGAAATCGCACCGTGTGGGGTTTGATAGGAATCGCTGCCGCTTCGCGTAGCAAATCAATTCCATCCTGTCTGGTGTTCGCCGTCACGCTGCGGATGACCCGTTCGCCGAATACTTCACGATCGTAGTCCAACGAGGGAATCGGGGACATGTGAATGCCGGCCAGCGCGAGCGTGCCGCCGCGTTCCAGTGCGCGGAGTGCCGGCGGCACCAGTTCGCCGGCGGGCGCGAAAATAATTGATCCGTGCAACTTGTCGGGCGGTGTATCTGTTGCTCCGCCGACCCAGATAGCTCCCAGCTGTTTCGCCAACTGTTGGTGCTCCGTTTTGAGGGAGCTGACGTAGACCTGACAGCCCCAGTGCCGCGCGATCTGGATGGCAATATGGGCCGAGGCGCCGAAGCCATAGAGTCCCAGGCGCTGGCCCGGCTTGATGCTACTGAGTCGTAACGCCCGATAGCCGATAATGCCGGCACAGAGCAGCGGAGCAGCTTCGTCGTCCGAAAAGATCGGTGGGATCGGATAGGCGAATCGCTCCGGCACCACGGCATACTCCGCATACCCTCCGTCCACTTGATAGCCGGTAAATTGTGCCGCCTCGCACAGGTTCTCCCGGCCGGTAGTGCAGAACTCACACAGATTGCATGTGCCCTGAAGCCAGGCGATCCCGATACGATCTCCTTCCCGGAGATCTCGTACGGCTGTCCCGATGCGTACCACGGTGCCGACGGCTTGATGGCCGGGAATCAGCGGGAGTGTGACGTGGGGCAGCTCGCCTTCAACGACGTGCAGATCCGTCCGGCATACGCCGCAGACATGGACCTTGACCAGCACCTGTCTTGATCCCGGCTCTGGTATCGAACGGTCATGCAGTTCAAGCCGATTGCCGGACACATTGCCCGTCCGGCTCAACACCATCGCTTTCATGTTGACTCGGGGTAGTGAGTTTCGGGTTTCGAGTTTCTGGTTTCGGAGTTCACGGTTGGGAAATCCGCGAAACCTTCACCCCGCAACTCGAAACCTTCCTCAAGTCTCACGGCTGTGGCTTCCCCTTGATGCACTCGATCTCGAGCCGAATGTGCACCTCGTTGCCGACGACGAGTCCCCCGTTGTCGAGGGTCTTATCCCAGATCATGCCGAAATCCTTGCGGTTGAGTTTCCCCTCGGCGCTGAAGCCGGCTCTGGTGCCGCCCCAGGGATCCTTGGCGACACCGTTGAAGGTGCTGACAAGGGTGACTTCTTTTGTCACGCCGCGCAGGGTGAAATCGCCGATGATGGTGTACGAGTCGCCCTGCTTTTTGGCACTTTTCATTTTGTACGTCATCGTCGGATACTGTTTTACGTCGAGAAAATCGGGATTGCGCAGATGGGCATCCCGTTTGTCGTGGTTCGTGTTGACGGATGCGGCGTTGATTGTGGCTTCGATCACGTGGATCGTTTTGGCATCCGTGTCCATCTCGACGAACCCCTGGTAGTCCGTGAATCGTCCGGATGTCTTGGACACCACCATATGGGCGACCCGAAACTCGATCAGCGAATGGTCGGGGTCGATCTCCCACCGGGCTGTTTCTGCTCCCGCATCCATCGGCAGTCCGGCAAGCAAGGCGCCTATCGCCGCATATGCCATCCAGCGCAATCCGGCTTTCATGTGTGTGCCTCCCTGGTTTCGAGAAGTTTCGCGTCGCTCATTTCTTGGATGTGGGGATGTCCGCATTCGGTTTCGAAACCGGAGAATCCGCGATGTGTCGGACGGTGCGCAATCCCGAACGAGAGCCCGTCCTCATCCGCACATGCACATCGATCGGCTCTGCTCCAATGTCCTCTGGAAATGGAGGGAACGGCTGGGCATGGACGACGGCATGAATGCCCGCTTCGTCGATCTCACGTGCGCCCGAGCCTTTCTCAATCTCGATCAGTTGGGCCCGCCCGTTTGGATACATGCGAAAACGGACGCGTACGGTTTCGCTCGACGGGGCCTGGCGCACGCGGCGTGCGGCGCGGCTCCAGCTTCGGCTTAGGAGCGTACTGATCTGTTGCCAATACGCCTGCCCCTGTCCCGGTTCCGGCAGCGGCAGGAGATTTTCTTCCACCAGCTGTTCAGTAGAGATGGGAATGACTTCGGGCTGAATGTCATCGTCGTCGGCGTCGCGTTCACCGAGATCGTCCTGATTCTGAAGCGTCAGGTCGCTGGTTTCGCTCTCCTCGTCCGGCTGTCCCAGCGTCACATACACGATCCGTGTCATGACCCGTTCCAGCTTTTTGTCCGTCCGGGCTCTGGCGAAGGTGACGCGGATCCTGGCGAATTTGGGGACCGCCGAGAGTTTTCCCGAGGCGATGGGCTCCAGTATTGCTGTCGCCTGCATCGCCGGCGAAGAGGGATCCGGTTCCATTGTCACGATCTGTCGCTGGAAATAGACCGATTCACACACGGCGACCCAAGGGGCGTCTCCCTGAACCGCTCCGTTCAGCGACAGCGATAGCTTGACCGGCTTGCCGACTTGGATGATTCCCGACGCATCAAGGCCGGCAAAATCGAACGTTACTGAGCGTTTCCCAGATGAAACTGTCTGCGCGGCAGCCGGTGAGGATGCCGCCTGCGCCAGAGAGAGAACCATCATGTGGCCTGGCAATATTGCGAGCAAGACGGCAGCCAAAACAATGAATCGGGGGGGCCAGACAATCATTTCTATCAATCCTACTCACCGAGGTGATCTCATGCAACCCGTCTCTTTTCAGAACACAGATGTGTGGGGCAGGTAGTTGGTATAGAATAGCGTCATGCGCGCGCTCGTCAAGACCGTTCCTGCACCAGGTTTGACTCCGACAAGTTGGCCAGACCCGACCCCAGGCCCGCACGATGTCATCGTCAAAGTCGCGGCCACCTCATTATGTGGCACCGACGCGCATATCTACCGGTGGGATGAATGGGCACAGGGGCGCGTGCAGCCTCCACGCATCATCGGCCATGAAGTCTGCGGCCATGTGGTGGAAGTCGGGCGTGAGGTGTCGTTGGTGAAGATCGGCGATTACGTCGCGGCGGAATCGCACGTCACGTGCGGCCGATGCTTCCAGTGCCGAACCGGCCAGGCGCATGTCTGCAAGCAGTACAAGATCTTAGGCATCGACCGGGACGGCTCCTATGCCGAGTATGTCGCACTGCCGGAGGGTGTGTTGTGGAAGACGGCACCCGAGATTCCTCCCGAGTTTGCCTGCGTCCAAGAGCCTCTTGGGAACGCCGTCGATGCTGCGCTGGCGGAAGATCTCACCGGGCAGACGGTGGTGGTGACGGGATGCGGACCAACCGGCCTGTTTGCCGCCGCTGTGGCGCGGACAGCGGGAGCGGCCACGATTATTGCCTCGGATGTCAGCGACTATCGGCTTGATCTGGCGAAGCAGGTGGGGGTGGATCACGTCCTCAACGCGAAGCGGGAGTCGCCGGAGCGGGTGGCGGCGGCCATTCTGGATTTGACCGGCGGCGAAGGAGTTGATGCGGCATTGGAAATGTCTGGCGATCCGACGGCCTTGCATCAAGCCTTTCGTGCTGTGAAAAATGGGGGGCGGGTGACGCTGTTCGGCATTCCGACCGGCCAGGTCTGTTTCGATTTGCCGAACGAAATCATTTTCAAAGGCATTCGTGTCTACGGAGTGACGGGTCGGCGTCTGTTCGGGACGTGGTACCGGCTGGCGGGGCTGTTCAAGGCAGGTTTGGACATCAGGCCGGTGATCACCCATTCGTTCCCGATGGCAGAATTCGCCACAGGCTTCGATCTCATCCGTTCCGGGCAATGCGGCAAGGTGGTCTTAATTCCATGAGCTGACAAGTCACAGGCTGACAGGAGTCAAGACTTAATAATCCGTTGGTGATCGGTGGGTATTCCTTGTCAGCTTGGTTCCCTGTCAGCTTGTCTGCCGTGCTCATGCTATGGCCTACTCGTCTTTCAAAAAAGCCCTTGATGTCCAACTCGCCGACATTCGCGCGAAGGGCCTCTACAAATCCGAGCGGCAGATCCTGGGCCCGCAAGGCACGGGTATCCGCGTGGACCAAGGCCCGGTCCTGAATCTCTGCGCGAACAACTATCTCGGCCTGGCGAATCATCCGGACATTGTCCAGGCCGCTGTCGATGGCTTGAAGACGCACGGCTACGGTATGGCCTCGGTGCGCTTCATCTGCGGCACACAGGATTTGCACAAACAGCTCGAACGAGCCGTCAGCAATTTTTTAGGTACCGAAGACACCATCCTCTATAGTTCCTGCTTCGACGCAAACGGTGGGCTGTTCGAGGTGTTGATGGACGAGCGTGACGCCGTCATCAGCGATGCCTTAAACCACGCCAGCCTGATCGACGGCATTCGACTCTGCAAGGCCAAACGATTGCGCTATGCCCACTCGGAGATGGGGGAGCTGGAAGCCCGGCTGCAAGAGGCGCGGGAGAGTCGCCTCAGACTCATCGTGACGGACGGGGTGTTTTCGATGGATGGAGATCTGGCTAAGTTGGATCGGATTGTCGAGCTGGCCGAGCGCTATGACACGGCGGTGGCGGTGGACGACAGCCATGCCACCGGCGTCCTCGGCCCCAAGGGGCGCGGCACCCCGGCCCATTTTGGCGTGGCCGACCGAGTTGAGATCGTCACCAGTACGTTTGGCAAGACCTTGGGCGGCGCCACAGGAGGCTTTACCTCCGGCAAGCGGGAGATCATCGAACTGTTGCGCCAGCGGTCGCGGCCCTACCTGTTTTCCAATTCCCTGCCTCCCGTGATCGCCGCCGGGGCTTTGTGCGCGCTCGGCCTCGTGGCACAGGGGGATACGTTACGGGAACAGCTTCACGGCAATGCCAGGTTTTTTCGCGCGGAATTGACGAGGCTGGGATTTCGTTTGGTTCCGGGCGAGCATCCCATCATTCCCGTCATGTTGGGCGAGGCCACGCTCGCAGCCTCCATGGCTGAGGCCTTGTTGAAAGAAGGGGTCTACGTGGTTGGATTCAGTTATCCTGTCGTCCCCCACGGCCAGGCGAGAATCCGTGTGCAGATGTCGGCAGCCCACACGAAGGTCCAGTTGGAACAGGCCGTGGCGGCCTTCGCCAAGGTCGGACGATCCCTCGGTATCATCGGTTAAAACCCACCAATCTGAATTGACTTTTTCCCATTCTCCCCAGTATCCTCCAATGCTTTCTAAGCCAAGGAGATAGGAACCATGAAAGTCATTCTGCAGGAGACGCTGGATGGGGTGGGCCACCTCGGCGATCTCATCAATGTGGCCGATGGATTTGCCAGAAATTACTTGCTGCCGCGCGGCAAAGCGGTCGAGGCGAACAGTCGCAGCATCAAGGCCTTCGAGCATGCCAAGCGGGTCATGGCCGAGAAGGCCAAGAAGGAAAAACTGGAGATCGAAGGCCATGCCAAGAAGCTGTCGGCGGTGTCGCTGACCATCGAGGCACAGGCGGGCAAGGACGACAAGATGTTCGGCTCCGTCACGTCCAAAGATATTGCCGAGGGGTTGGCGGCTCAGGGATTCACCGTGGATCGGCGAAAAATTCAATTGGCACACCCGATCAAGGAACTGGGGACCGTGACGGTGCCCATCAAGATGCCGAGAGATGTGACGGCGACGGTGACCGTGAACGTGGTGAAGAAACAGGAGCCTGAAACGGCACAAGCCTAGTCGCGCGTGAGAGGAAAATCGATGCTCGACGGAATCGGATCGCTGGATGCGCTGGATGCGCTGAAAGCCGCGGACCCTGATGTCTACGCGGCGATTGAGGCGGAAGAAACGCGGCAACGCGACAAACTCCTCCTTATCGCGTCGGAGAACTTCGCCAGCCCGGCCGTACTGGCTGCGCAGGGGTCGGTGCTGACCAACAAGTATGCGGAAGGGTATCCGGGCAAGCGCTACTACGGCGGGTGCCAGCATGCCGATACGGTCGAGGATCTGGCGATTCAACGGTGCAAGGAGATTTTCGGCGCCGAGCATGTCAACGTGCAGCCGCATTCCGGCTCACAAGCCAACATGGCGGCGTACTTGTCGGTGTTGAAGGCGGGGGATACGATTCTGGGGATGGACTTGGCCCAGGGGGGCCATCTCACGCATGGGAGCAAGGTCAACTTTTCCGGCATCTTGTTTCGCGTGTTTGGCTACGGCGTGGATCGCCAGACCGAACGGATCGACTATGATGCGGTCCAGAAAGTCGCCGAGGAGTGCCGTCCTCGCATGATCGTGGTCGGCGCCAGCGCCTACGCCCGGACATTAGATTTCCCACGGTTTCAGCAAATTGCCAAGTCGGTTGGCGCCTACCTGCTGGTGGATATCGCCCATATCGCCGGCCTCATCGCGGCAGGGCTGCATCCCAATCCTGTGCCCTATGCAGATTTCGTCACGACGACGACCCACAAGACGCTTCGCGGTCCGCGCGGCGGAGTGACCATGTGCAGGGCCGAGCATGCGAAGGCCGTGGACAAGCTGGTCTTCCCAGGCCTCCAGGGCGGGCCGCTGATGCATGTGATTGCCGCCAAAGCCGTCGCGTTCAAGGAAGCGCTGGCTCCTTCGTTCAAGCGCTATCAGCAACAAGTCTTGGCCAATGCTACGGCTCTGGCGCAGGGGTTGATGGACCGAGGGTACAAGATCGTTTCCGGCGGGACCGACACGCATCTGATGTTGGTGAATCTCGCCAACAAGGGGATTACCGGCAAGGACGCCGATGCCGCGCTTGATGCCGCCGGCATCATCCTGAACAAGAACGCGGTGCCCTACGACGAAAAGCCGCCGGCTGTGGCCAGCGGCATCCGGCTGGGTTCCCCCATCGTCTCCACAAGGGGCATGAAGGAGCCGGAGATGAAACAGATCGTCGAGCTTGTGGATCGCGTGCTGCAACACCGGCAGGAGCCGGCGGTACTGGAAGAAGTTCGCCTGCAAGCCAAGGCCCTGTGCAACCGCTTTCCCATCTTTTACTCCTACTGACGAAACTCCATCTATTCTAAGAGGGCGGGTCGCCATCTGTGAAATGTCCGTTCTGCGATGAGCTGGAAGACAAGGTGGTCGATTCCCGCATGGCCAAGGAAGGCGAGGTCATTCGCCGCCGTCGGGAGTGCCTTGGCTGCAAACGCCGCTATACCACGTATGAGCGGGTCGAGGAGATTCTGCCGGTCGTGGTCAAGAAGGACGGGCGCCGGGAGTCGTTCGATCGAGCCAAAATTCTCTCCGGATTGAAGAAAGCTTGCGAGAAACGGCCGATCAGTACCGCGACGATCGAGGCGGCGACTGACCGGATTGAAAAGCGAGTCCAGGAGATGGGCGAAAGCGAGGTCGAAAGTCGGGTGGTTGGCGAAGAAGTGATGAAGGAGTTGCACCAGCTGGATCAGGTCGCCTATGTCCGATTCGCGTCCGTGTACCGGGAATTTAAGGACATCGACCAATTCATGGATGAGCTGAAAACGCTGGCTCAGCAGCGCCGCGAACGGTAAGGTTCGGACTGTCGAGCCGATCGTCCCTCTTTGTCCTGCCCCAATGTTCAGCCCTCATCAATCACCGGTTGTGTCGTGCGTGAGCGGACTGTCCAGGCTATGCCGAAACCGCTGCCACAGCGTATTAAGAAAAAAGAAGCCCGGCCCGGCGTCACCAGCGTCGCCATCATCGGGGCCGGACGCGGCGGCACGGCGCTGATGGAAATCTTCGCCGACGATCCGCTCGTGCAAATCGTCGGGGTGGCGGAGGTCAATCCTGATTCGCCGGGTTTGCGTCTGGCCAAACAGCTGCGAATCCCGGTGACCCGCGACTACCGCCAGCTCCTCGCGATGGAGGGGGTCGATCTCATCATCGATGTCTCGGGCAACGCCGAAGTGTGGGAGTTCCTTCAGGACTTCCATCGGATGGGCGTGACGATCATCGGAGGCGCCAGTGCCAAGTTCATGTGGGAACTGATCAATGCCCGCATCCGGGCGACCGGGGATATTGAAAAGACGCTCAACAAGTATCAGTCGCTGTACCGGCTGTATGTGAAAGAAACCGGCACGGCGGTGACGGAGGAGCGCACCCGCATCGCCTGCGAGATTCACGACGGTCTGGTGCAAAGCCTGGCCGGCGTCAATTTCAAACTGGATCTCTGTCTGCAGCTCATGCGGAAAAATCCGAAAGCCAGCCTGGCTACAATCAAAGAGAGCAAGGCACAACTGAAATTGGCCATTCAGGAAGCCCGCCAGGTGATCTTCAACCTGCGCCCGCTCCATTACGACAAGATGGAGCTGATTCCCGCTCTCACGAACTATTTCAGGTCCTACGAGACCCAGTCGCATATCATGACCAATTTCAGTGTGACGGGGGATGAGCAGATTCTCTTTCCTCGGACCAAGATTTTCCTGTTCCGTATCATCCAGGAAGCCTTGATCAATGTGCAGAAACATGCCAAGGCCGACCGGGTGTCGATCAGGTTGGACATTGATTTGGACATGTTGCGGATTACGATCACGGACAACGGGGTTGGGTTCGACATGGAGAATGTGCTGCGGGATCCGGAAAAATGGGATCACTTCGGGATTAAGGGCATTGTGGAGCGGGCTCGGCTGGTCGGAGGAGAAGGACGCGTCGAATCCAAGAAGGGGCACGGGACGAAGGTCGTCGTTGAGGTGCCGCTGATGAAGAAGGAGGAAGTCAATGGAAAAGATCAAGGTCTTGATCGCCGATGATCACCGGGTCGTCCGGGAAGGCCTGGCCGCGATTCTTAAGACAAAAGACGATATTCACGTCATCGGCGAAGCACAAGACGGCATCGAGGCGGTTGAAAAGGCCCGCGGACTCATGCCCGACGTCATCTTGATGGATGTGAGCATGCCGCGCATGGGAGGCGTCGAGGCCACCAGGCAGATCAAGCGCGAGTTCCCGCACATCGGCATCGTCGCATTGACCATGTACGAAGAACAGCAATATATCTTCGATCTGGTTCGGGCCGGCGCCACCGGGTACTTGCTCAAGGATTCGGAGTCCTCGCAGATCGTCGCCGCCATCCGGGCGATCTATCGGGGCGAATCGCTCATTCATCCGTCCGTGGCCAGCAAGATCCTGGCGGAGTTTTCCCTGATGGCGCAGAAGAAAGGGAAAAAGTCAGCTTGGGCCGAGCACGATCTGACCGAGCGGGAAGTGACCGTGCTGCGTTTGGTCGCCGATGGCAAGACGAACAAGGAAATCGCCAACCATCTCGACTTGAGCGAGAAGACGGTGAAGAATCACGTCCGAAACATTTTCCACAAGCTGCAAGTCTATGACCGCACGCAAGCCGCTATCTTGGCTATCCGGAAGGGCCTCATCGAGCTGGACCCGCGGCGGTAGCAAGAGGAGATCGGTTTCACAGAAACCGGTCCTTTAGCACCCGTAGCCGTCCTGCGCGGTCTGACACGGTGTTACTGCCCTGAGCCGGTGTGGCCTTGCGGAGTGGCGAGCAGATCGGTTGTCGAGGGAATCTGGGTCAAGAGATCCGGGCGAACATGGAAAATACCCTGTAGTTGCTCGCCGGTGGCGTACACCAGGTTTCCGACGCGGTTGCCCAACGTCAGTTTGCCGAGCATCTTTCCGTCTTTGCCCGTGGCCACGAACTCGGCGGTTGGTGCGAGCAGTCCATAGGGCGCAAGCGGCGCCGTCAACTTGGTGACGCGTTCTTCAGCGGGAAGGTCTGCCACCCGGCTGACAAACAGATCCACCGCTTGCTGGTTGAGTTTTGCCGTCGGCTGATCCTCCAGCACCCATTCGCCGGTCTGATTGATCAAGACATAGGCCTTGTCCCGCGCTTTCACTGATAGCATGGCGATGTCTGCAGGGGTGACGCCGAGAAGCCGCTTGTCCTGGAGGTCGAAGAGCTCTTTGGTGAGGTCCTTAATGATCGTCGGATTGACACGATACAGCGGTGCGTCGGCCGTCGTTTCAGCAATGGCCTCGCCGCTTTGCGGATCCGGCTGGTAGAGCCGGACGGTTTGATCCCCTGCAGCGGTATGCAGCGTCACTTTTACTTTGGGACCGGACAGTGTCTTAGCCACGGCATCCCGTTCGGGCCCCGGATCGATGATGCCGAGCGCTTTGAGGTCCTCCAGCCGAAACATCAGGGAGCGGACTTCAGTCTGATCCGCCTCGGCCTCGATGGGATAGCGGATCTTCCAGGCCGGTTTGGGCTTGTCTTTGGCCATGTTGTAGATGACGATTTCTGTGGTCGGATACGTCAGACGCACCCGGTCCACGTCGTTTTGCACGAACTGGAAGAGTTCTTTCCTCCGAAATGCCAGCAGCGATTTATTGACAAAGTCTCTGGGAGCTAAGTCGGTCAGTAATACCTTCCCATCCGATCCACGGAGTACGTACAAGGTGTTGGACAGAGGACCGCTGTCGCCGATGGCAATGGTTTCTTGTTGTGCTCCGGCCGTTACGGTCACGGTTGTCACCGGTTGATCCAGTCCGAAGGGGGCCAGGGCTTCGGATTTCTCGGCGACCGTTCTGCTCACCGTCCCCGTCACCAGCGCTCGGAGGAGCCCCTGGACTTCACGGATATCGGCGTCGGCTTGCAAGGGGGCGGTGATCTTCCATATTCCTGATTGGGCGCGGTTGAGTTGGATGGGGCCCTGAGCGGTACTGATGATGAGTCCCGTGATGGCGGTTTCGGGAACCAGGAGGAGCTTCTTCTGTTCGGTCTCTTGCTTGACTTCCTGCTGCCGGGCAGGAAACTCCACCATATAGAGATAGCCTCCCAGCCCTGCCAGGATGATCAGCATGAGGAGTGTCGGCCAATAACGCATACAGAGATTACAGCCGCCGGCGTCTCCTCCACATCATGACGCCGGTCACGAGTGTCATGAGCGGAAGCGCAATCACTTGCACGTAGAGCAGCGCCCGTTCCTGCATCGGATTCGGGGTGAATGGCCGCAGGGCCGGTTCTTTCGGTGCGATGGCAATCAGGTTACGCTCATCGGCGAGCCATCCGGTGGTGTGAAGAAAAAAGTCGCTATTGCCGGGGAAATTGAGATAGGCGTTGGTGGCAAAGGTGGAATTGCCAATGACGACGATGGCCGGTCGGGCCGCCTCTTCCTCCGGCGCCTTCTTCGGCGCCAATGCGGCAGCCAGGGGCAGGGGGCCCTTCACATCTTCCTGTTCGCTCAGGCTCACCACGCGGCCTTGCATATTCGTTTCGGCCCAGCTGTTGGCCGACGTGCGGGCCAGCGGGACATAGTCCCAGTCTTTGCCGACTTGTTCGTCGAACGTGATGTGACGTGAGAGCGGGAAGAGCACCGCGGAAGTCAGGTCCTGCGTGATCTCATGTTCGGTAAACGTGCGAACCAGCAGCGCGGTGAGATCTCCTGCCGCCAGCCGATCTTGCAGGTCGACCAGCACGCCGGGTCCTAGACCGAGCCCCCAGTGGGCGAGCAGGGATTCGAGTCCGGTCTGGGTGTCCGGATCCACGAGGACCAGCAAATGGCCGCCTTTCTCGACATACGCTTGGATGCGGTCCTGTTCGTCTTTGGTCACGGGCCGGCGTGGGCCGGCGAGGACCAGGACGGTCGTGTCGCTGGGAACGGCGGCCTCCTGGAGAAGGGAGACGGTGGCGACTTCATAGCCCTGCCGGAGCAACGCCTCTTTGGCGATCGAGAGGCCGTTCCGTTCCTTGTCCTCCAAGCTCCGTTCGCTGTGTCCTTCGGCGAACACAATGCGTTTCTTGGCGTCCTTGGAGATGCGCAGCAGGGCTCCGGTCAGCTCGACTTCCGATGGTGAGGTAACCCTGATCGTTTGCCCGTTACTCTCGAACACCGCCGTGTCGCTCCGGAAGATACCGTAGGTTTGCGCGATCTTGGGCTGTTTTTCGGGATCGATGAACTCCACCGCCAGTTTGGTGGACGCTTGGCGGTAACTTTCCAGCCGTTGTTTGTACGCCTGATACCCTGGGTCCTTCTCCCGTGTGAACACCGTGATTTTGACGTCGCGCAGAAGCGAGCGCAGGACACGGTGGGTTTGCGGCGCCAGCGTGTAATTCTGATTTTCAGACCAATCCCAACGCACGGAATGGCGGGCCGCCAGAAAATTCACGATGCCAAGGATGGCCGTAAACAGCAGGACCATGAGGAGGCTGTTGACGCCCAGCTTTGTCGTCCGCCGGCCGGAGAACGCTTTGACCGCGTCGAAATGCAGGATGAAAAACCCGATCAGACAGCTCAGCGCCGACAGCTCCACCAATGTCACAGCCCAGAGGAGATCCGGCCGGAGGCTGTAACCGATCGCGCCTCCGAGACCGAGGACGATGCCGATGATGCCGAATGGGAGCGATTTGACGTTCATTTCCAGCGCGCCGAGTCGACGACCTGGTGGGTGAGAAACAGCATGAGTGCCAGGCCGCTCGCAAAATACACGAGATCGCTCGTGTCGATGAGCCCGTTCACCAGACGGTCGTAATGCTCCATGAATGAGATATAAGACACCATGTGACCCATTGCGGTGTCGCCGAACAGCGCCCCGAGCCCTGCGACCAGCCATACCGTGAGCAAGATGCCGAATCCCACAAACGCGGCGACGATTTGGTTTTCCGTCAAGGCCGATGCAAACAGGCCGACGGCCAGAAAGAGCGCGCCGAGGAGCGCCATGGCCAGATAGCCGGTGAGGACCGGGCCCCAGTCAAAATCACTGAAGAGCATCAAGACTGACGGAACGAGGCCGGTGATGCCCAGGAGGCCGAGGTAAATCAGCAGCGCGCTGACGAATTTCCCCGCGACGATTTCGTTGATGCCGATGGGGGACGTCATCAAGAACTCGAACGTTCTGAGTTTGCGTTCTTCGGCGAATAACCGCATGGTCAGGATCGGCAGAATGATCAGCAGCACGAAGCGCATGCTGGCGAAGAGATTCCGGAAGACCAGATCGTTCAGATTGATCTGGGCCATGCCTCCTTGCATCTGCATGAGTTGAATGGCTTGCGCTCCAGCGAAGACGATATAGAGGTACGACAGTAACCCGAAGATGAGCAGAAAGACGGCTCCGACGACGTACACGATCGGCGATACGAAATACCCGCGCAGTTCCTTGGCGATGACGGCTTGGACCGGAGTCATGAGGCGGCTTCCACTGGCTGGGGGAGACCTTCTTCGTGGCGGGTGAGGCGGAGGAACACGTCTTCCAGTGTCATGGAAATGGTCCGTAGTTCCAGCAACCCCCACTGATTGGCCACGATATATCGGGCGATATCGTCTCGTAGGTCACGGCCCAACGCGCATTCGATGAGGAATGTCCCATTGCTGTGCCCCTGAAACACGTTGAGAATACCGGGAATAGCCCGGAGCTTGGTCTCACAATCCGGGGCGGGAGACTTCAGGGTGACGGAGATCTTCTCCGACTGCCGCAGCCTCGCCGATAACTGCTCAGGGGTATCTTCCGCCACGATCCGGCCTCCGCTGATGATGACCACCCGCTGGCAGACGGCGGTGGCTTCCGGCAGGATGTGGGTGCTCAGGATGACAGAATGTGAGCCGGCCAGGCTTTTGATTAATTCACGGATCTCTATGATTTGTTTTGGATCCAGCCCGACCGTCGGTTCGTCCAAGATCAGCACGGGAGGATCGTGCAGGAGGGCCTGGGCGAGCCCGACACGCTGGCGGTAGCCGCGAGAGAGGTTCCCGATCAAGCGGTGGCGGACCGACCCCAGTTCAAGCCGCCCGATAGACTGATCCAGGGCCGAGGTCAAATTGGGCCCGGTCATCCCGCGGAGCCGGCCGACAAAGGTCAGATATTCCGTGACGGTCAATTCTTGATAGACCGGGGGTGTTTCCGGCAGATAGCCGATTCGTCGTTTTACTTCCATCGGTTGAGCGGCACAGTCGAATCCGGCGACCCGAGCGGTTCCTTCCGTCGCCGGCATAAAACAGGTCAAAATTCGCATAGTAGTCGTCTTGCCCGCGCCGTTGGGACCGAGAAATGCCAGCACCTCTCCCTTGGCAACCGAGAAGGTGACTCGGTCGATAGCCGTATGATGTCCGTACCGTTTGGTAATGTGCTGGACGTCAATCATGGGTGTGATGTCAGGGCGAACAAGGATGGAGGAGGCTATCGCTATCGCGATCTCGCTCAAACCCTGGCGAACATCGCCTGTACCGGGGGATCTTACTCAGTCCGTTCAAGGCAGTCAATACAACAGCGGTTTGTACGGTTGCTGTAGAGGACTGAATTTTCAAGGATTTCTATCAGGACCATGTCTCGTATCTACCAACCAATCATTCACTGGAAGGCCAGGGGTAGTTGACGCGGGGTCCCTCTTCCATATATATAGCGTCACTGTTTGGCTCTGCCGTCGCTTCTTCGTGCGTTTTTGTACTGCCTCTCATTCCTGACCAGGCTCCACGCCTTCACACCAAGGTAGGGGAATAGGGTACGCAGTCGGTATTGTTGAACATCCGTTCCTTGCTTACCCTGGGCTCACGTACTTCTGGATGATCCAATGTCCCAGAGGGAGGCGAGAGGTATATGCACAAATATTGGAATTTTAATCAGCTGTCATCGAATCCGATCTTTCGACTTGGTCTAGTCGTCTTCTGCCTTTCCATGGGGGCTTGCTCCTGGATTCCCAAGGGTGAGAGTGATCTTGATGTGGGGATTAAGGAACGGGGGATGGCATCCTGGTATGGGATACCATTCCACGGACGACTTGCGGCCAATGGAGAAGTATTCGATATGGAGGCCATGACGGCGGCCCATAGGACCCTGCCGCTTGGGAGCATGGTTCGGGTGGTCAATCTGTTAAATGGGAAGCACGTCCGGGTACGGATTAACGACCGGGGGCCTTATGTGAATGGAAGGATTCTCGACCTGTCCCATGCCGCGGCGGCTCAGCTCGGGATGGTGGAGGGGGGGCTTTCGGTCATCCAGCTGGAGGTAGTCGGCGACCACCGGCCTGAATTCGTCGTCGAATCGGAGGAGGTGGCCTTCTATGCTCCCCCCCCTCTTGTGGTCCATCGGTTGGATGAACGATCGTTGCTCGCCCCCCCGATTCCCAGGTTCGGACGGTCAAACTTTACGAAGGTGTTCATCCACCGACTACTGCGCAACGACGTGTTAGTTCAGCGTTGGTGGGAATTGGTGCCGGCTATTCTGGTCGCCGATCCGGCTCATCGGGAACATGTGGCGTTGGTATTGGCATAGCTGCATGCCCTGCGCTCTCTTCGGTTGACAGTCCACACCCTCTCCTCTAGACTGACCCGTCCGACTCAAGACGGGCCAGTCTGTTCATTGTCGTCATTGATCATCACGTAAAGGAGCCGAGAGCATGGCGAAGAAAACAACGAAAAGCTCAGCGGAGTCTGAAGAAACTCGATTGAAGAAAAAAGTCGCGGAACGGCGGACTGCGGGGAAGACCTCCGAAGGGACGGCAGCATTCCGGGCGCTTCGGAAGCGGCTGAAGCGGGAGCAACGCAGACGGCGATCCCTTGCGCTACGCAAGAAACATGCGGCGGGCAGCAAGACTGCCGCAGCGCCTGCGTCAACCTAGATCGTCAACCGGTTCGTGGACGGTAGGACATTGTATGAAATCAGATCGGACTGACCAATCTGGCGATACGCTTCCGACGGCTCAGTCGTCGGGGGATGAGCTGGCGGACTCCTTGTCCGAAGATCTTGCTCGAGCCCAACAGCAGGAGGCCGGCCCTGTGCCGACTGGTGTGGAAGCCGGGGCGGACTTAGAAGAAGAGCGCGTCAAGGATGAGATCGATATTCAGATCGACCTGCTGAACGATCCGGACTGGGTAGTGCGCCGTGAGGCGGTCATTACACTCGGGGAGATGGGGGATGAGCGGTGTGTTGCCCCCTTGGCCAAAGCATTGCGGGACGGTGACTGGCAGGTTCGAGAAGTGGCGGTTGAAGCCATGGGGCAGGTGGGGTCCCCCGCGGTCGAGACCTTGCTCAAATTGCTGCGGGACTGGGAAGTCCGCAAGTACGCGATTTTGTCGCTGGGTAA
>DCZO01000020.1:71322-81197 GCA_002331335.1 Nitrospira sp. UBA2082
TGGTGGAACTCGGCGAGCCGGCGGTTTCCCGATTGATTACTGCCCTTCGGGACAAGGACGAACAGGTCCGCAAATGCGCGGTGCTTGCGCTGGGGCGGATCAAGAACGATCAGGCGATCGCTCCGCTCATCGAAATGCTGCAAGATAAAGATTGGTTTACCCGCTTGACGGCGGCGGCGGCGTTGGAGTCGATCGGCGACGAGCGGGGCCGTACCGCCATCATGCCGTTGCTGAAGGATCCCGACATGGTCGTCCGCATGAGAGTGGAGCGCATTCTGGCCAAGTGGAAGAAGCAGCCGGTTTCCCAGCCGGCCACCGCGTGAGAACGGGCTGCGACCGTTCGCTTACTTGTTGAGCAGTTGATCTATTCGGCGCTGCAGATCGTCCAGTTTCTTCATCGGCACCGATTTCCCCATCGCCGTTTCCAAGCGGACCTGCCGTAGTGAGGCGGCCAGGTCCGACAGTGCCTCGGCTGAAGGATCATCCTGGGTTCCTTTGGTGAGGGGCTCCAGCGCTGCGACCGCGTCAGCCAATTCCTTTGCGGCGTCGGGAAAATTCCGGTCCAGGATACCCGCTTTCGCCTGTACGAGCTTCGACTTTGCCTCCAGCAACCCTTGGCGTTTGCGAAGATCCCGTTCGATTCGCATCGTCGCATCCAGCGCATCTTTTGAAAGCTTCTTCACCGACTGTTGGAAGCCTTCTATGGTTTCTTCCGAGATGGCCAATCGTTTAGACAGATCCGACACGGTTGCCTGCAACGTTCCGACTGGTTTCTGCCCGACATAGTATCCCGCGCCGAACGAACAGGCGATCAGCAACAGTAGGGCGATGAATTTGGCCATCGTGGTCTGCCGGTTAGCGAGGCGGTTGCGGTGGATGCGTTCGATCCAGCTGCCGGATCAGGCTTCCTGCTGCGGCGATCCGGACCGCTTCGTCGGAATCCCGCAAGGCGTTGATCAGTAGTGACAGCACCGCCCCGGTCTGCTTTCCCAGCGCCATGGCGGCCATGAGGCGAGGGAGGGGCTGTTGGTCGTGCAAGAGAGTCTCCAGCATGGTTAAGGCCTGTTTCCCAGGAGCGAGACTCAGCGCCTTGGCGGCGGCGCCTCGAATGGATGGATCAGCATGCTGCGCAAGTTCGGCAACCAATTGGATGGCTGAGGTGTCTCCCAGGCGAAGCAACCCTTCCGCGGCCCCGGCGCGGACCTGCCAGCTGGGATCTCTGGTTAAGGTGTGCAGCAAGGGCCGATTATCCTTGATACCCAGCCGGCCCAAACTGCCGGCGGCGGTGCTGCGAACCATAGCGACTTCGTCTCCGATGGCGTGGGTCAACGGTGCGACTCCACCTGGCGAGCCGAATTCTCCGAGCGCTCCTGCGGCAAATGCGCGTACGGATGGGTTTGGATCATACACGGCTTGGCTGAGGACCGCCAGACTGGCCGGCCGCTTCAAGCGGCCCAGTACGCCGAGTGCTGCCATGCGCACGTCAGCGTCGGGCAGGGTAGCGGCGCCGGTGATGTCGGCCAATCGTTCCGATTGCCCCATCTGATAGAGAGCAGCCGAGGCAAAAATCGATTCGGGGCCTTCGTCGGTGCGCGCGATCTCAGTGAATCGTGCCATGAGGTCGGTGGCTTGAGCCTCTGCCAGTGCGGTCATGGCGGCGATACGAACGGTGGGCATCGCATCGCTCAGCGCCCGCCGCAGGGCACCGGATTTTCGAGCCAAGCGGGCTTTCCCGATTGCTTCAGCGGCCCGTGCCCGTACGAGGACCGAAGCGTCCAGAAGGCCGTCTTCTAGAATCGCTGCCGTTTCTTGAAGGCCCAGTTCCGCCAGCGTGGTGTAGGCGGCAATGCGCACATGTTCCTTCTGGTCACGAACACGGCTGGTGATGACTGCCAACGCCAGCGGTCGAAGCAACGCCGCGTCATGGGACTGTCCGAGGACGTTCAGTCTGGTGTAGATGGCGAGCGCTTCGTCGGTCCGTCCCAGACGGACAAAACTCAAGAGCGAGAGGCGGAGAAATGGTGTTGACGCGGGGGCATGGGCCGGCAGGGTGCGATACAGCGCCGTCACTGCCGCGTAATCGCCGGCTTTGAAGAGTTCTCTGGCCTGAGACTCTATGGTGGATGACGAACCGGCTGCATGAACGGCGGGGGGCCATCCGAGGCACAGCATGGCGAGGATGCCCACGAACCCTGCGCTCAGCCGGCCTACCATGTCGAGGGAGCGCGTAGGGTCGCGGCGGTATACAGCATCCCCACATAGTCCTTCACCATGCGGGTCGTGCAGAATTGCGGCGCGACGGTTCGGATGCATTCCTTGACCATGTGGAGCCAGCCGCGGGGGATGCCGTCGCGATCGCGTTGGTAGAAGAGGGGCACGGCCTCTTGCTCTAAGATGCGATAGAGCTGTTCCACATCGTGGTGATCCTGGGCCTTGGTGTCCGCTTGCTCGGACAACGGTTGGATGCCCCAGCCGTTGGCGCCGTTGTAGCCTTCGGCCCACCAACCGTCGAGGACGCTCAGGTTCAGCACGCCGTTGATCGCGGCTTTCATCCCACTCGTTCCGCTGGCCTCCAGAGGAAACCGCGGCGTGTTGAGCCAGATATCGACACCCTGGACGAGGAACTTCGCCACGTGCATGTCGTAATCTTCAAGGAAGGCGATGTGGCCGCCCAGCTTATGGTCTTGGCAAAACGCGAGGACTTCGTGAATGAAGTAGCGCCCCGGTTCGTCGGCCGGATGGGCTTTTCCCGCGAAGACCAACTGGACCGGCCTCCATCTGTTTTGGAGCAGTTGTTTCAACCGGTCAAGGTCCTGGAACAGCAGCGTCGCCCGCTTGTAAGTGGCGAATCGACGGGCAAACCCGATGGTCAGCGCCTCGGGGTCGAGAAGCGTGCCTCGGCTTAACACTTGTGCGGGCTGGAGATGTCCCTGCATCCAGCCGGTTCTGGCTCGTTCGCGGATAAAACCCATCAGCTTCCGTTTCATGGTCTGACGGATGGCCCAGAGTTCGTGGTCTGGAATGTCCATCACCCGTTGCCACATGGCGGGGTCATCACAGCTGCTCGTCCAGGTTGGGCTGAGTGACTTGCTGTACAGATGGTGGAGTTCCGGCGAGATCCAGGTCGGTGCATGGATGCCATTCGTGACGCTGCGGATAGGAATCTGCTCGGTCGGCAATCCAGGCCAGAAATGCCGCCACATGGTACGCGTGACCCGGCCGTGTTCACGGCTGACGCCGTTGACGTGAGCCGACAACCGCATGACCAATGCGGTCATGTTGAACCCGTGACCGCTCGACTCGGGCGTCTCCCCCAGCCGGAGAAATTCATCCCGTGACAGGCCGAGCTGTTCCCAATAACCCGCGAAGTAGCGGTCCATCAGATGGTGCGGAAAGACATCGTGGCCGGCCGGCACCGGCGTGTGGGTTGTGAACACGGTGCTCTGGCGGACGAGTTCGCTCGCTTCAGCGTGCGAGGTCCCTTGTGCAGCCAATTCGCGCAGCCGCTCCAAGGTGAGAAAGGCCGAATGGCCTTCGTTCGCATGCCAGATCGAGGGGGTGATGCCTAATGCGCGCAGCATGCGCACCCCGCCGATGCCCAATAAAATCTCCTGGCACAGCCGCATTTCCTGGTCGCCGCCGTACAGTCGGGCGGAAAGGGCGCGATTTTCTGAACTATTCTCCGGGACGTCCGTATCGATGAGGAACAGCGGGACTCGACCTACCAAGACCCTCCAGACAGAGGCGGTCACATGGCGGCCGCCCATCTCCACTGTGAATCGGCAGATGTCTCCGGATGGAGTCCGCGCAGGGTGAATGGGAGATTCTTCGCGGTTGAACGGTGCGTAGGCCGCTTCCTGCCATCCTTCCGGGGTGAGGCGCTGGCGGAAGTACCCTTGCGGGTACATGAACCCGACACCGATCAGCGGCACACCGAGGTCGCTGGCCTCCTTGCAATGGTCGCCGGCCAAGATGCCCAAGCCGCCGCTATATATGGGGACGGATGTGTGCAGGCCGAATTCAGCGGAGAAGTAGGCGATGGTGGTCGTTGTCATGTCGGGGCGGTGGGCGCCGAACCAGCTCTTCTTGTTGGCGGAGTACTCATCGAACAGGCGGAACACCGCGGAGTACTGCCGGAGAAACGACGGGTCCTCCGCCAGATGAGCCAGCCGGTCCGGTCTCACGTCAGCCAGCAGTTTGACGGGGTTATGGTGTGTGAGCAGCCAGAGGGTTGGGTCGATCGTTTCAAACAATTGCCGTGCTTCCAGTGTCCAGCTCCACCACAAATTGTGCGCGAGTTCCGACAGGCGGCTCAGACTTGGAGGAAGATCAGCCAGAGAATCATTTGCCGAGATCACAGTATCCACATAGGCTCCTTCGAGGAATGGGGTGATTGAGTATGGAGTGAAGAGGCGGGGATACGCTTGGTCCGATACCGGTCAGGCGTGGCCCGCCTTGTGCCACGAGGCCCACTCTTCGGAGAATGCCACGGCCGCATACCGTTCGCCAATGATTTTTGCAACTCGGTTCAGGAGCTTGGTCAGTTGCTGAAGTTCAGCCGGTGTCAGGTCTTCGCGGAATCGCGGATGGAGGCCCCACCGTGTTTCGATTTCTTCACCGGAGACGTTCGACATCATGCTGACAAGTTTGATCTCCTGACCGGTGGCGCCTTGTTTGTCCGGTTGTTCGCTCACCGTTGCGGTAGCCGGCTGCGCTGCAGCGGCTGCCGGCGGTGCTTGTCCTTGAAGTACCGCGCCGATGGCGGGCACGACGGCGCTTGCACAGAGTGTGGCGGCTGATGTCAACTGGGGATTGCCTGGCGCGCCAAGGGCGTTGGCGATCCTGTTGCCGAAGTCGCGGAACATCTCGTTCTTGGACTGCGACTCCTCGGTGACGAGAAACTTGTACGGCTCATAGGCTTGCCGGCTTTCTGCGACAGCGGTACCGATCGTCAGGATGATTTCCATCTGATCGGCCTGGTTGCCGAAGGCCGGCTCCAGAACTTTTTGCAGCTGTCGGGCAACCGTGTCTTCCAGCGCATTCATGAAGTCCATCTGATCCTTCAATGGAATGTGCAGTGCGGCGAGACGGTCCGCCAGGTTGAACAGGATCTTGAGAAACTCAAGGTAGAGGTCCCACTCGTCCTTGCGCTTGAGTTTCAGCGCTTTCTCCGGTGCCAGGCGCTTCATCACCGAGACGGACTCGCCTGAGACCGCGAGCATCAGCTCGGCGAGCTGGCGGAGCCGGTCTTTATATTCTGGATTGGGGGCAGCCATAGCCGTTCTCGTGATGGCGCGATTATAACGGAGATGTCTCCGGCGGGCCAAGAGGCTTGCACTGTTGGATGAAGGGGGTCGGGAGCGGCGCCCTTTCCCACGCTTCTCTTGACGAGACGTAGGTCCACCCCATTGCCAAGAACTCTCTTGGTATGTCATCTGGTACAGGGGCGATGATCTTCGAGGTGCCCATCCATTGACTGCGTTCGTTGACCAATCCGACAGGAATATGCCGAAAGATACCCCGCCGTCCGATGATGTCCGTGAGCACCTCGTCGAGGTCGCCGACATTCTCGGCAAGGTGCTGGATACGACCGTCAGGATTCCCGGTACGTCACTCTATATCGGATTAGATCCGTTGATCGGGCTCATTCCCGGAATCGGCGATGCCGTGGCCAATCTGATCGGCACGCTGATCCTGGGCATTGGGGCCCGCTTGCGGCTTCCTCGGATTGTGTTGGCGCGCATGAGTCTGAATCTGCTGATCAACGGGACGGTCGGCGCCGTCCCCATCATCGGCGATCTGTTCTCGGTCTGGTTCCAGAGCCACGCAAGAAACGCAGCGTTGCTGCGGGAGGCCGCGCTGAAGCCGGATCGTGAGACGCGGCCGGATTGGCTCTATGTGGGAGGACTCGTCGGAGGGACGGTCCTGCTCATGCTGCTTTTGATCGCCGGTGTGGTCTGGCTGGTTGCGACGCTCTGGACGATGCTCGTGCCGTGATAGGAATGGGGAATCGGAGTGTGGTATACACGGCTCCTCCGGAATGATCCATCTGCCGAACGTGTTCGTTGCATAATTTCATGGAACGAGAAGTCAAGACCTACGTGCTGAAGCGGCCGGCCGATGAGGCTGTGCCCCGCACGCTCTCCATCGATTACGCCGCGTCATTGAATCCGCAACAATTGGCCGCGGTCACAGCGGGAGACGGGCCGGCGCTGGTGATCGCCGGTGCCGGCAGCGGTAAGACACGCACGCTCGTCTATCGTGTGGCCTATCTGATCGATTCCGGCGTCGATCCCTCGAACATCTTATTATTGACCTTCACGCGCAAGTCGGCGCAGGAAATGCTGGAGCGTGCGGGCGACTTGATTGGCGCGAGAAGCCAGCGGGTGTGCGGCGGTACCTTCCATTCCGTGGCGAACATGTTGCTGCGGCGCTATGGCCGATCGGTCAACGTGGAACCGGGGTTCACGATCCTGGACCGCGGCGACGCGGAAGATCTGATCGCACTGTGCCGCGCGCAGTTGGGGCTCAACGAGAAAGACAAGCGGTTTCCCCGCAAGGGGACGATCATGGAAATGATCAGCAAGAGCGAGAATACGCTCCGCAGTCTCGATGACATTCTGATGGAGGAGTTCAGTCATTTTGCCGATCATCTGGAAGACTTAAACCGGTTACAGAAGGCCTATGTAGTTGCGAAGCGGCAGAAGCAATTATTGGACTACGACGATTTGTTGGTGATGCTACGGCAGCTGTTGTCGGTGGACGAAGCGTCCCGCGCGACGATTTCCCGCCAGTACCGCTATCTCCTGGTGGATGAGTATCAAGACACGAATCGGCTGCAGGCCGAAGTGATCCGTCTGCTGGCGAATGCGCACAACAACGTGATGGTCGTCGGCGATGATTCGCAATCGATCTATGCCTTCAGAGGCGCCACGTTCAAAAACATCATGGAGTTTCCGACGCTCTTCCCCGGGACGACCGTCTACAAGCTGGAGGAAAATTATCGCAGCACGCAGCCGATCCTGAATCTGGCAAATTGCATTATCGAGGCAGCCGCGGAGAAATATACAAAGCGCCTGTTTACCAGAAAGATCGACGGACCGTTGCCGGCGCTGGTCGAGGCGGCCGGAGAAAATGCGCAGTCGCGGTTCATCGCGCAGAAGATTCTGGAATTGCGCGAGGAAGGTGTGTCGTTGAGCGAAGTGGCGGTACTGTTCCGTTCGAGTTTCCATTCGTTCGACCTGGAGATCGAACTCTCCCGGAGAGGGCTGCCCTTCCTGAAACGCGGTGGAGTGAAGTTCATCGAGACGGCCCACGTCAAGGATTTGCTGGCGCATGTGCGGGTGGTGGCCAATCCATTAGATGCGGTGAGCTGGCACCGGGTGCTGATGCTGGTGGAGGGAGTCGGGCCGAAAAAGGCGCAGGACCTCCTTGCCGCGATCGTGAAGGCCGATCGGCCGTTCGATGTCTTGCGCGGGGTCTCCGGCCGCTCGGGGCAAGGACTCAAGAATCTGGCGAACACATTGGAAGGCCTCGCCGGTGCCGACGACCGGTCGCCGTCTGAACAAGTGAATCACGTTTATGAATACTATCTCCCGATCTTGAAGGATCAGTACGACGACTATCCCAAACGGACCAGAGACCTTGATCATCTCCACACGATAGCCGAAAACTATTCCGGCATCGACGAATTTCTGGCCGACTTGGCGCTGGAACCGCCGGACGGCAGTGCAGTGGATGTCGACGCACCGGATCGCGACGATGAGCGGATGGTACTGTCCACGATTCATTCGGCCAAAGGGCTGGAGTGGCAATGTGTCTTCGTGATCTGGGTTGTCGATGGCCGGTTTCCGTCCGCCTATTCCTTTGTCACGGACGAGGAATTGGAAGAGGAGCGCCGTTTGTTCTACGTGGCCGTGACGCGGGCCAAACGGCATTTGTTCATGACCTATCCGATCAACGTCTTCGACAAAGCCAGCGGGATGCTGCTCTCGAAACCTTCCCGCTTCCTCGATCCTGTGTCCTCAGATCTTCTCGATGTGCTCGCGCTGGTCGAAGAAGGTGGACGAGAGGATTGGGGAGCGCCACGGTACCAGGATTACTAGTTGCGATCATCGATTCGCTCGCTTCTAAGTCTTCGCGGGCGCGGCATTCATTGTCCGCTCCTTTGGCCGGGCATGACGTATCTCATTCGATTCGTAGTCGTGTGGAGTTGTTGGGTCGGCGGAGCTGCTGTCGAGGCTGGTCCGCTGCCATCGGACCATGGAGGGGCTTCGAAGGCTTCGGCATGGGAGCGGCTGGTTATGGACGCGGACCGGCTTCATCTGCCCACGAATTTTCTCAAGGAGATTCCGGCGGATTTTATTCAGTTTGAATTCGACGATCTTCAGACCTACGCGGCGGAGTACCATCCCGATGAGCATCGCATGGTCCTCAATCGCTCGCTATCGTTTAATGGTGCGGCACGGACGCTCAAGCCGCTTGCCAAGATGACGCATAAGGAGCTGGAAGTCCTCTATCATGAATTATTCCATGCCTATATGGACTCTCTTGCCGCTTCCGACACGCGTACGGCGGGAACCGGACAGGGGTCGAATGGACTGATGGCTTTTGCGCGGTCACAGCAAGTCTGCCGATATGCAGACGTGACCATCGTGCCGATTGCGCAGCGCCCCCATGAGGTGGAGGTGCGCTACTTAACCGAAGCAGAATCGTGGGAAGCACTCAACGAAACATGGGCGGTCTTTATCGGCTGGGCGATATGGAATCAGCTTGAGGTGCAACAAAAGGGTCGAGGGTCACTGTGGCAGCATCCTCGTCAGAGGGAGCAATGGGTACGCCGCCTTGAGGCCGCGTTTCTGAACGGAGAGTTTCGCGGGTATTATGTGCCACAGGATAGTTCTGAACGGCGGATCGCTCACAAGAGATTTCTGGCCAAGCAGTCCCAACTGACCTGGCGTGAGGCAGAGGTGCTACTGAGTCAAGTATTTGGTTTCACTGGAGAATCTATTCAATTGATCAAGCAATCGGTTGGCTCATCAAAGTTCACAGATACCTCGCCGGCTTGCGAGGGGTGAAGCAAGATCGGAAGAAAAAAACCAGATAGGCCCAATCCCCTCTTGACATGACAGGACTTCATCAATAGAATCCAGCATTTCCAAATCGGCTTGTCCGGCACATCAGCAAATGAATCCTCATGATTGAGGAAGAGAGAGCTGTGTGCGGAGAGGCTTGTGCGTATTTTCTCGCGGAGGGCGCGAGAACAAATTGAGAATTTTCTCAGAAGGTTTTGGTGTCAGGAAATTCAGTAAGGTGTTGCGGGCAGGTACCCAAGTGGCCAAAGGGGGCAGACTGTAAATCTGCTGGCTTATGTCTTCCAAGGTTCGAATCCTTGCCTGCCCACCAAACCGCGCTTGCGTGGGCCGGCGAACTCAAAATGGAGTGAGCCGGATAAAAGCCGCCGGGGTTCTAATTCAGCTTGCTCGCCCTGGAGCCACTCATATGCTTCTTGGCGACGGGATAAAACCCGCAAGTCTGTTTTTATAGCGTCGCTCATGCCAGCGAGCATTCGAATGGGCGAGCCGGATATACACCAGAGAGTTGATTGGTTTGAGAAAGCCTGTGCACGGACAATGAACAGAAGGCGGGCGTAGCTCAGTGGTAGAGTTCCAGCCTTCCAAGCTGGCTGTCGTGGGTTCAAATCCCATCGCCCGCTCCAAACGGCAGACGGAGAACGTGAAGCGTAGCTCTTGAAGCGTGGGAAAAGAGGAAGTATCGGATGCCGGCGAAATGCGCTTCACGAATAAAGGGCGACGCGAGACGGAATCGAGAGGCCCACGTAGCTCAGTTGGTAGAGCACGTCCTTGGTAAGGACG
>DCZO01000020.1:81288-81443 GCA_002331335.1 Nitrospira sp. UBA2082
AGCTTCGCTTGGGCCGCGCCCTTGGATCAAATGGGCGCGGATAAGTTGTGTGCCTTCAGTAACTAGAAAAGCGTGCTCGACCTGGAGCGCTGCTGCTGATGCGAGACGGGATAACACCTCCAGTGTATTGAGAAAAGGAGAGACGTATGGCGAAG
>DCZO01000017.1:0-186 GCA_002331335.1 Nitrospira sp. UBA2082
CACCAATCGCTTGGCCCGCTCGCGGTTGAACGTATAGCCCCATCCGGTCGAACCGGTCGTGCCGCCGTTCTCGTGCGCGGCGGTTACGCGGGATAAGAACGGTTCGGCAACCCGCGCGGCATGGGTCGGCTGTTTCACGAAATATACGTCGTGGATGTCGCGCGCCGGATGGAACTGCGGCATGAA
>DCZO01000017.1:278-5114 GCA_002331335.1 Nitrospira sp. UBA2082
TCCAGAAATTCGCGATAGGGATGTTTCTTGCCCGTTCCGATCCGGGGCGCGCGCAGGCTGATGGTATATTTCCGGAACCGTTTGGTCCGCCAGCTCCCGTCCTTCAGCAGCTCCGGACTCAACTGCGAGACTTCTTCGAGCGTGGGTTGAGCCGCCAACTGGCCGGCCACCGCCACGCCGTCCGGTGACAGGCCGTACGACCGCGCGACACGGTCTTCGACACGAAACGGCTCCTTCGCGCTCCCCCGCCGCACCGCATGTTCCTGAATGAGTTGGCGGTACGCTTCGGGAAAGCCGTCCACCTCGCGCGGCCCTTTGTGCAACTCGCGTAACAATGCGCGCATCGCGTCGGCGGAGGGGCTGGGCCGGCCGGTGGATTCGAGGCAGCCGCCTTGCACGATCAGCAGCGCGCCTTCTTTCTTCAGCCGGCCGACCGCTTTACTGACATCGGACGGATCGAGTCCCTCTTTAGCATGCAGATCGGGGATAGTGAGCCGCTTGCCTGTGCTCGATGCGTCCCGCGCCATGGATAAGACGCGTTCAATCGGCGCATACCGCTCGAAATAGGTTTCCCCCAGCGGTGTGAGTGACGCAATCGGTGTGACTGTTTCGGACGTGACGAGGAGGAGTTGCTTGGCCAGCAGCCATTCGACCGCCATGCTCAACTGCGAGGGTTCAAGACCCGTGGCCACCGCCAGCTGTTCCGTGGAGAGGACGCCGTCTGAGCCAAATGCCGTGAGCGTCTTGATTTCGAGAGGATGCAGCCCGTCGATGAGTGCGGATCTATCCACGCTGTGCGCCTATCCCACCGATGTCCGCGCGGCCGATGTGGCGGCACCGCCGGCAGCTCGAAGCGCCGCAATCGTGCCCGCATAATCTCGTTGTGAAAAAATAGCGGAGCCCGCGACCAACACGGTCGCGCCGGCGGCGACGACCTGCGCAGCATTCTCGGCTTTGATACCTCCATCGACTTCCAGCAAAGCCCGGCTGTGGATGCGATCCAGCATCGCGCGCGCCGACGCCACCTTGTTGAGCGACGACGGAATGAATTTCTGCCCGCCGAATCCGGGATTGACCGACATGATCAACACGAGATCGACATCGGGAAGAATCTCTTGCAGCGACGCGATAGGCGTCGCGGGATTGAGCGTTACCCCGGCTTTTACGCCGCGCTCCTTAATCGACTGGACCGTGCGATGCAAGTGCGGACAGGCTTCTACATGGACAGTCAGATAATCCGCGCCCGCTTCGGCGAACTCCTGGATGAAAGCGTCGGCATTGGTGATCATAAGATGCACGTCGAGTGGAAGCTTCGTCACCTTCTTGAGCGCCTCCACGATCGGCGGCCCGACCGTGAGATTCGGCACGAAATGTCCGTCCATCACATCGACGTGCAGCAGATCTGCGCCGGCCCGTTCCACCGCCGCCACCTCGTCCGCAAGACGAGCGAAATCGGCAGAGAGAATGGATGGGGCAATCAGCATCGGCTGGGCCATTACGAAACCTTTCTGAGGCGGGCGGCGTAGAAACCGTCCATTCCGATTGTATTACCCGTGGTCGAGAGCGCGCCGTGAGCGGTGACGAATGAAAGGGCTGAGGGAGGGAGCCACGGCGCAACGGACTCACGCACCCAACCTGGATAATCGCGGCAGAACTGAGCCACGACGTCTTCGGTTTCTTCCCGCTCAGTCGAGCAGGTACTATAGACCAGCACCCCGCCGGGCCGCAATACAGAGGCTGCCGCGTCCAGAATCTGCGCCTGAAGCCGGTGATGCCGGGCAAACATCGCCTCGTGTTTGATCCACTTGGCTTCCGGATGTCGGCGCAGGACGCCGAGTCCGCTGCAGGGCGCATCGACGAGGATGCGGTCAAAAAGCCGGCCTTGGAACGCCGACGGAAGCGGCATGGCCGCATCGGCGCGAATCGTGCGGATGATGGCGATGCCCAATCGCCGGCGATTCTCGTCCACCGATTTCAACCGATCGGCGCTCCGGTCCAGCGCGAAAATCTCTCCACGGTTTTGCATGAGGGCAGCCAGATGCGTGGTTTTGCCGCCGGGCGCGGCACAGGCATCGAGCACCAGCTCGCCCGGTTTCGGATCGAGCAGCGGCGGAATGAGTTGCGCGGCTTCATCCTCCACATAAAAATCGCCGTCCTGAAATCCTGGGAGGGATGTGACGACCCCGCTTTTTTCGAGCACCACTCCGACAGGACTGACGGCTGTGGGACCGGCCGCAATCCCCTCTTGCTTAAGCCGATCGAGGAACTGTTCTCTCGTCACCCGCAGCCGATTCACCCGCAATGTCAGCAGAGGAACCTGGGCGGAGGCCCGGCAGGCCGCTTCGGCCTGCTCAACACCCAGCCGATCGATCCACCTGGTGCAGAGCCAGAGGGGAACGGAATGGCGAACAGACAGTGCGCGAGCCGGATCGGCCTCGGGATCAGGAAATTCCGGGGCCGGCGTGCGGATGACATTGCGCAACACCGCATTGACGAACCCGCTCCAATCCCGCTTGAGCGCCTTCGTATACGATTTCGTCAACGCCACCGTCTCATGAACTGCCGCCGACGGTGGAATACGGTCCAGATACATGAGTTGGTAGGCTCCGATCCGCAGCAGATCTTGAATGACGAGCGGCAGGCGCGCCAGCGGTTTTTTGAGGAACGGGACCAATCGCCAATCGACGGTCTCCTGCCGCCGGAGCGTACCATAGACCAGCTCCATTGCCAGGGATCGGTCACGGGTATCCAGTCGGAAATCCAAGGCCCGCTTCTCCATCTCAGCATCAAGCTCCTTGTCTGCCGACTGGCAAGCCAGCAGCACAGCCAAGGCGGCGGCACGAGCGGGAGATCCAGGAACATCAGGAGATGAGGGCCCGGACGGCATAGGATCAGCGCCTTGATGCACAACGGAAGAGTCAGACGGTGGCGGCTCCCAGTCTTACGCCGGAATCGATTCGATGACCGGCGAGAAATTGCCCGACGGACATGCGCTTGGAATTGGCCGTCTGGATTTCCAGGAGTTCCAACACGCCGTTGCCGGTGGCCACTTTCAACGATTGCTTAGCACCTATCAGAATCGTTCCTGGCTGGCCCTGGGCCGGTTCCTGCACGGCGGCGGCTTTCCAAATATTCCATCGCTCTTGCCCATAGAAAGTGTAGGCGCCGGGCCAGGGAGACATGCCCCGGACGCGGTTGACGATCGACTGCGCGCTCCCTGTCCAATCGATGATCCCATCCTCTTTTTTCAAGAGAGGCGCCATGGTGGCCTGAGCATGGTCCTGGGCGCGCGGTGCAATCGCGCCGGCCTTGAGTCGGCTGATCGTCTCGACCAGCAGCCGCCCCCCGACTTCCGCCAAGCGAGGCGCCAAGGTCCCCGCCGTATCGTCCGGCAGAATCGGAATCCGCTCTTGCAAGAGCATGGGCCCCGTATCCATGCCCTCGTCCATCAGCATCGTGGTGATACCGGTCTCTGTTTCGCCGTTGATCACCGCCCATTGAACGGGCGCCGCGCCTCGATATTTCGGCAACAAGGAGCCATGCACGTTCACGCACCCTTTGGGAGGCAGATTCAGAATCGGCGCGTGCAGGATTCGCCCAAACGCCGTCACGGCAATCAGGTCCGGCTTCCACGCGGCCAGTGCCTCCAAGAAGTCCGGCGTTCTGATCTTCAACGGTTGGAGAAACGGAATGCCGGCCCGTTGCGCCACGAGCTTGACCGGCGGTGGTGCGAGCTCATGCCCACGCCCCTTCGGACGATCCGGCTGAGTCACCACCCCGACAACCTGATCCTCGGACGCGAGCAACGCCTCGAGAGACGGCACGGCAAATTCCGGTGTGCCCATGAACACAATGCGCATGGGACCGCTTTAACACTGCGCGCGCGCGAATGCAACGCCGGATGTCATCGCATTCCATTGCCATTCCGTCAGCTTGACTTGCCGTTCAACGCTTTGTTAGTCTCCGCCCGCGGGGTGGAGCAGCCTGGTAGCTCGTTGGGCTCATAACCCAAAGGTCAGAGGTTCAAATCCTCTCCCCGCAACCAAATCCTTTCTCTTCGCTCTTCAACAATTTACAGCCGATTCTCTAGTGAGGACTGCCCTGTTGGCTGAGCGTTCCTTGTTCCCGCCGACACAGAGACCCTTTTGTGTCGGGGAGCGTAAGAGAGCGGAGGGTCGTGTTATCGCTTCGACCTTTGGAGAGAGTGGAGACTGCCGCTAGAAACACGGGGCACATGATGGCCGGGGAACCACAGCTGCCAGAGCGCCGCCATAGTATCAGTGATGCTCGTAATCGGTTGCTCAATTGTCATACAGGGGATTGTGGCCTTGATGACCGATTCCTGACTTTGACTGAGGGAGGTAAGCTGGGCTTGAAGACGCCTTTGTTCCGTAGCTGAAATCTCATTCACTTCCAGGCCGATCCTTCCCTGATCGATCCATCGAACCGTATACAGCAGGCAGTCGACGGTGCATCCCCCCTCAGGCATCAGGACCCGAGCAACGACACACGCCCCTTGCCCGATATAGCTTTCTGTAGCGACGCGTAGGCCATGTAATGACATGTCCACTGTCCGCCCTTCAATGAACAAGTCTTCAGTGAAGAGCTGAACGGGGTATTGGACCTTCCATCGTTTCTCCCGATTTAAATCCATCCGGCCCTCCGTAGTGACGCGATCGTTGTGGCAAGTGTAGGGTACCGATACCTCATTGCCCATTCCCCATTCGGGTTAACACGTTCGCCCTAGAAATGGGCAGGAGCTTGTTGTACGCGGCTGAAATCTCTAGTTCGGCAAAAAAGAAGGGGGCTGCGCCGTGTCCGACGCAGCCCCCTCTC
>DCZO01000006.1:0-2243 GCA_002331335.1 Nitrospira sp. UBA2082
GCACAGAGGGAAGGGCGATGGCTGAGTAATTGGTTGCCGGCGAGACAGTCCAGAATACTTTCGGTGACCAATAAGGCCGGCGTCGGTCTTCGTATGACCCAGAGCGCTTTGTCGCCGAATGTTCGACGGCGATACTGCTTCGGGCATTCTGTGTCATTGAGCGCGCGGCATTCGAGGGTGTTGAGATGTCGGGGTTGTGCCGATGGGGCAGGAATTCCGACATAGGGGAGCACCATCCCCTCTCGATTGACGGTAACTTCAAGGTACACCAAGCCTAATTCTTCAGGAAAAGCCAACCGTCGAGAGAGAAAGTACTGTCGGATTAAGAAGTCGTGTTCTGCGGTCATCCCACTGCGCCACCGATAATAGAGCCGCTGGACTTCGCGCGAAGTGTATTGGTGTCGGCTTTCGTCTNNGAGCGGGTACATCCTGGCTGATGGGAAGATCGAGGAGTCTTTTCACCGCGGTTTGAAAGTCGATCGAGAACATCGTCATCACGAGATCGATGCTATCACCATGGGTGCCTCGTGCCCAATCGATCCATTTCCAGGCGCCATCGGTAAATGAGACGGTAAAGGAGGGATTACGGTCCTCCCGTACCGGCGAGTGAAAGAGCGCTTTGGTGTGTTTGGCATAAACCGGCTGGTGGCCAGCGGCATGCAGATAACTGATGAGATCGACACGCCGCGCCCGAGCCAACAGGTCGGGATCTAGTTTGGGCATAAGGGTGTAAAGAGCGGGTTTGCGTGTTGTTGGGAGTAGCGGAGCGCTAAACGACAGAGACGATCATGAAAATCCATCAGGAGTGACTCGAGGACGGAGGCGTTCATGACGAGGTAGTCGACGACCTGGACGTCTAAGAGTTTCCCGGCGAGTGAACATTTGGCGGCGTGGTTGAGCATAGCCTCCGTTGGCATGAATGGCCCGTGTGGAATGAGCGGATGAGAGCAGAGTAGGAGGACTCTGGAGGCATGGCGGTCCATGGCGTGTCGAAAGATTTCTTGGGGCGGAGGCCCATCGGTCTGGATCGGATGATAGGCGAAAAACTGATGTCCGATGGGGACGTTGCGGGAGTCTAGACAGATGAGCAGCGTATCGCCCGGTTGAAGCTGGATTTTCGACAGGCGAAGATAGCCGAGTGCGTCCTCCGGCTTGCCAATTTTGCCACCACGAGTGGTGGCGGTTGTTGCAACATGGTACGTCATAGGTTGGGGGGTTGTGCTCTGATAGATCATGCAGCCCCTACAAGGTTATTACGTCCCAGAGGTGAGGTTGAGAAGAGGATTTTGTGAATTATAGGTCCTCTTGGCTGGTCAGGATGCGTCGGGTGCCCCGTGGGACGACGATCTCGGCCAGTTGATGTTTGACGGACTGGAGACTGGTACGGACGATGTCTTGAAATTGGACGTCTTTTCGTAACCCACTCGGAGTGAGTCCGTCGAGGGTGGTATGTAGCTGGGTGACCAGTTTGTTGAGCTCGTCATCGTTGGTGACGTTGCGCCGATCGAAGGAGGTGACAAACTCCGTGAGGTTCTTCAGGGCCGTGGCGCGTAGGGTCTTTGGTCGGCCGGGTTCTGATGGATTAAGCGCCTCTAGGAGATGGTTGACGAGGCCTTGGAGCATCTCGCGCAGGCCGGTCCGGATTTCTTCACCGTAGCCTTTGAAGGTCTCCGTCATTTTCTCGCGTTCCCGTTCCGCCAAGGTTCGGTTGACGTTTTGGAGGAATCCGGGCAGATCGAACGTGAGGAATTGGATATCGACGTGAAATTTGTCCCGGACTTCGGCGAGCGTGGGATATTCGGTTTCGACGTACAGGTCTTTGAGCCGTTCTGACGCTTTGATCTTCTGATCTGGATAGACTTCACAGAACCGGTCGATTAAGACCAGCCGTTGCATCTGATACTCATCGAGAACTTTGTACACTTCCATCAAATCATCGGCTGCCACGAGCATCATGCCACGGCCGACGTTTGCCGGCAGCTTGAATTGTTCACAGTCGCGTTTGGCTTTCGCATCGAGACGGAGAATGGCGCGATATTCTGGGCAGTCGATGATCCATTTGGTCCGTTTGACGAGCTTCTGATCGGCCTTGGATCGAATGGCGACCTTGGTTTTCCGTGAAAAGCCAACACGGTGAATGGAGAGGGTCAGGCAGGCGGCTTTGGAGAATAGCTGTTCGCGCGTCATATCTTGCGGTGGGGCGATGGTGGTCATGGTGGTCTCCTTTATCTACTACGGACAGA
>DCZO01000006.1:2431-2643 GCA_002331335.1 Nitrospira sp. UBA2082
ACGATATACTGCGCGGCTTCGTCCAGCGTAATGTTCAGGCGCCAGGCGATATCGCAGCATTGACGAATTTCCGCTCCCGTCCAGCGCTCCTCGAGCAGTTTCCCAGGTGGATCGGTAAGCTGGTATTTACGTTGATAGATCGTCCATATCGCTTGGCGTTCTTCTCGAGTAGGGAGTGGGAAAATAAACGTCCCGAGACGGAACCGGCGCCG
>DCZO01000006.1:2724-3221 GCA_002331335.1 Nitrospira sp. UBA2082
TTGAGTGCTTGGCGCATGTTGTGCTCGGAGGCACCGACATTGGAACTTTTGACGGCTCCGAGGTCGAATTGGATGGTTGGGATGCCGGCGGCTTTTCCGGCAGCTTTGGAGACCATGCTCTTGCTGGTCCCAGGAGCGCCGACCATGATGATCCCTGTCGCGTCTTCGTTTTGCATAAACTCCAAGAGTTGTTTATGGAGTTCTTGACTGACACCGGTATTATCTCCGTGCGTACTGTTCGCTCCCGCCACTGCCTTCTCGAGCTCGTCCGTCCAGACGACCCCTCCAGGTTTGGCGCGGCCGTTGAGGATCTGTTGAAGGAATCGCTTAATGTGAGCGACTCCGCCGATATCCTCGAACTGCTCTGACCCACGATAAATCGTTAAGCCGGGTGTGTGTTCGATCGCTTGGTACTTGTGTTCCCAGAGGATTGGGACATTGATGCCTTTCGCAGTGAAGGACATGGCGATCGCTTGTTCGGCGGCAAAGGAGGACAG
>DCZO01000023.1:0-657 GCA_002331335.1 Nitrospira sp. UBA2082
GATATGCAGGAGATGGAGAAGATTACCCGTATGGAGGAAGTCAAGAAGCGACAGCCGCTCTATCTTCCCGGCGATCCAAGTAGCAGTGTGTATTTGCTGAAAAAAGGGCGCGTCAAAATTGCCAACACCGCCCCCAGCGGGAAAGAAGTCACCTTTGAGATTCTCGAGCCAGGCGAAGTCTTCGGTGAACTGGAGGTCTTGGAAGATGCCCCTCGCTCGACATCTGCCGAGGCGCTCGATGACACGCTCATCTGCGTGATCCCGCGCAAGGATTTCGACCAATACCTCGCGATGCATCCGAACGTGACGGTGAAGCTGACCAAGCTCATCGGTCTGCGGCTTAGGAAAATCCAGAGCCGCGTCGAAGATCTTGTCTTTCGCGATGTGCCGGCCCGCCTAGCGCACCTCCTTGGTGAGGTCGCGAAGACTGATGGCGTCGCGGACAAGCAGGGGATTCGTCTGAGAGCCAAGCTGACCCATCAAGAAATGGCAAACCTGATCGGCTGCAGCCGCGAAACCGTGAGCACCATTATGGGACAGTTTCGGGATCAAGGGCTCATCCACATGGATGGACGAACGATCACCCTTCTGAAACCGGACGCACTTTCTCGCCTCGCTTCCTGACTATTGTCTTCTGCTCCTCAGTCAGCCGACTTC
>DCZO01000023.1:783-1009 GCA_002331335.1 Nitrospira sp. UBA2082
TGCGCGAGGTTGTTGTTGGCATCTCGCGCCAAGGGGATTTGAGCCATAGCATACGCCGATGTCCCTTCCGTATATCGAGACGTGAAGAGTTGCCCAATGTCGAGTTGGAATCCTGGCGTATAGGCAAAGTACGTTGAGCCGGTATTCGGCACTCGGCGATCGAGGATCCGAGGATCGATCACCGTCGGTTCTTCTCCTGAAAACGGCGCGGCCGATTGCTCCAGAT
>DCZO01000023.1:1112-2640 GCA_002331335.1 Nitrospira sp. UBA2082
AATTGATACCCATCCCGATTGCGGAAGGTATGGCGATAGCTAGCGAAGGCAAACTGGCTCAACCGATGAGGGATTAACTCATAGGTCTGATAAATCGAGCCGATGAGACCAACCTGGCCACGCCCCAGTTGCCCAGGGGATTCTAAGATCTGTCCTGAACTATCACGTGCCTGGGTGTCCCCGGTCGGTAATTCAAGGCCGAACCCCATGACCACCGTGTGGCGAAGCGCCGGCAATACGTTGTACTTGGCGGTAATCCGGACATCGCCGAAGCCGTTGTCCGAAAAGTTGACCGGCTCGCCGGCCTCGGTCGCCGACTCGCCCAGGCCATCGATGTGCAGATGCTTACGCTTGAGGTACGGCACAGTCAATTGAAGGGCAAGCCGGTCCGTGACGCCATAGTTCAAGTCAAGCGTATAGGTCTGTGTGATGGTTCGAACTTCCTGGTGGTGATCTAAAATCAACCGTTGCTGAGCCTGATTCGCCGCCGGAATAATCCCTGTAGCGCCGCTGAGCAACCGCATCGGAGTATAGTTATAGATCCCACTCACCGTCAGCAGGCCTTGTTGTGGGATCTGTTGCTGTGCTCCGATGACCACAAAGCAGCTGACGGCGCCACACGAGGCAGGTGCCTCCGATCTCATCAACAAAGTGGAAAGTGCCAGAAAGAAGAGAAATGACACGTGACGAGCAAATCGCATGGTATTGCTCCTTCAATAGTCGGCTGACGTCTTCCGTCAACACGAAGACCTACCGAGAGAATGACGAGAGCGCCCGCTGACGATCCTCTCTGTGTGGACGTGCCAGGGGCACGGATACGAGTCCATGCGAGGTCGCAATCGGGCTGATGAACAGATGTGGCCGAAACCGATCAGGCCTCGGAGGGCGGCCCTCGGGTGAACGGGTGAGACGGCGGGACATTCTGCGTAGGGGACTGATGATTGGAGTCGAGAACCTCTGACTCTGCAAGCTGAGCGGCAATAGGGGAGAGGGAAGTATCCAAAGCCTGACTGGCTGCACAGAACCAGGCACAGAGTGGACTCGAATGGCTGTTCGAGTGATGGTTCCCGTGATCGAACTCGTGCTCGATAAGGTGAGGGCTGGCCAAAACGATCGATGTGAGCAGCACCCCTGCCAGTAGGATCATGAGAGGCAATCGGAATTGAGCGCGCATAGGCTGAGAGGTTCCCTATATCAAAAGTGCGTGTTCACGAGAAGGGAATCCATCGGCTTCTTATCGTTTCTGTCGCTGTTCTACGAGAGGTAGAAGAAAAGAACTGTGAGGTGGATTACAGTTTCGGACCAGCCGCAACCTATTTGCACACTCACCGATGGGCGGTCTGGGATTGGCGCGGAGATTCGCTAGCGAAGCGGAGCTTAACGATAAGGTCCGGGTTGAATAGACTTCTACTCGCCGCTCGTTCGCTCGACATGGCCGTCGAATTTGTAACGCATCGCCAGGCAACCTCTGTTAGGTATGTCACTTCTCACGATAGTCCTGCTGGGGGAGCAGTGATTCTCTTTCGTC
>DCZO01000023.1:2717-7535 GCA_002331335.1 Nitrospira sp. UBA2082
GATGGCATTCGCCATGATCGTCAAGGAAGGGTTCACCGCAGTGCTGGACACGAAGAAACTTCCATCCACCACGTATAAATTGTCCAGATCGTGCGCCTTGCAGTTCACATCCCGGGCCGACGTGTGGGGATCAGTCCCGAACCGGATCGTGCCGTTCTGATGTGCCGTCCCCGCGAGCGGAATCTTCTTTCCCAGGTACCACATGTTCGGGATCACATGTGTTTCGCACCTGAGGTGATTCAGCATGCTTTTCAGTTTCGTTAGGAGACGCTGATGACCCTCCACGTTATTCTCTGTGTAGTGCAGGCGAATCTCACCACTCTTATTGAGAAGAACCCGATTCTCGGGATAAGGTAAATCTTCCGAGGTCAGCCAGAAGTCGAGGGAATGTTTGGCCATCTGCTCCAGCGCCATGCCCGGAGCGAACGCCGGAGCGACGGAGCGCAGCTGTTCGAGGTCCGATTTCCCAAGCATTTGGATGTGTCCGAGCGGGTAGTCCCAATCATCGGCGCGAAAGTAGAAATCGTTGATCGCCAGAGTTTTTTTAAAGACGGTGGGATTCTCGTGTTTCGACAACGCCAGCAGCGCGCTGTTGTGATGGCACATGTAAAAACGCCCCACCACGTCCGAGGAGTTCGCCAGGCCTTTGGGATGTTTGTCGCTCGCCGACCGTAAGAGGAGCGCAGCTGAATTGATGGCCCCACAGGAAACCACCACAATGCCCGCCGTATATTCCTCAGGCGCTCCGTGGCGAGTCACATGAAACTTCGTGATTGCACGCCCGGAAGGACTGACCTCCAACCGGGATACATAGGCATGCGTCAAAAGAGTCACTGTGGGATTGGTCAGCGCCGGATCGACACAGGTAATGTGCGCATCGGATTTGGCGTTCACCAAACAGGGGTAGCCATCGCAGGTGTTACACCGGATACAGGCACTCGCCTCTCGGTGGTCTTCATCCAAGCGAATCCCTAAAGGAAGGGGGAAAGGGTGGTGCCCCATCCGCTTCAAGTCATCGTGTAATTCCTGAATCCGTGGCTCATGCTTCACCGGTGGATAGCGGTACTGCGCGCTGACCGGCGGGCCGGTCGGATCGATGCCATGCTCGCCATGGACCTGATAGAGGTGCTCGGCCTTCGTATAGTAGGGTTCGAGATCGTCATAGGAGATCGGCCAGGCCGGCGAGACCCCGCCATGGTGCCGAATCGCTCCGAAATCTTCCTTGCGAAAGCGCAGCAAGGCGGCGCCGTACACTTTGGTATTGCCGCCAACGTAATAATGAATCCCAGGATGGAAGGTCTTGCCATCCTTGTCTTCCCAGGTACAGGCCGCCTTGTACCGATTGTCTATGAAGACAGAACGCGAGTCCTAATTATCTTTTTCGCGTGGCAGGTATCCGTCCCGTTCCAGAAGCAGGATACGTTTACCGGAGGGGGCCATATGATGGGCAAGCGTCCCGCCGCCTGCGCCCGTGCCGATGATAATCATGTCATAATGGTGGTCGCTCGCCATAGCAACACCTCACTGGATGGCATTTCTCACATATGCGTCATGGGCGTGTCGCATAGACGCCGTGAGAAAGGCATCTGGTGGGATTACAGCATGAACAGTCCCAGCCAGGCTGCTTCCATACGCTATTCCAGCCAGTTGCGCCTGAGCGCGTCCCGCATCCCATTCCTTCAGCGAGCGCGCAGGGCTGTGCGCGGTCAGGCGATCGTCCATTATTCTCCTGATTGTTCGAGCAATTTGGCGACCAGCCCCGTCCACCCGGTTTGATGACTGGCACCCAATCCTGCGCCGGTCTCCCCATGAAAGTATTCATGGAACTGGATGAGATCGCGCCAGTAGGGGTCATGGCGAAGCATGTCAAGCTCTCCATCCACCGGCCGGCGACCTGTCCCATCACGGAGAAAAATATGATTCAGGCGCCGAGACAGTTCCGCCGCCACCTGCCATAAGGTGCGCGGTTGTCCCGAATCCGTCGGGCAGTCGATCATGAACGAGTCGCCGAGAAAATGATGAAACTTCTGAAGCGATTCGATCAACAGAAAATTTACGGGGAACCAGATCGGGCCCCGCCAATTCGAATTCCCTCCGAAAAGGCCGGTCGTCGATTCTGCCGGCTCATAATCGATGCGGTGTTCGGTTCCGTCAAGATGAAGCCGGTAGGGATGGTCGCGATGATATTGGGAGAGGGCGCGAATCCCGTAGGTGGAAAGAAACTCACCTTCATCCAAGAGGTACCGCAACACTCGTGGGAGTCGTTCCGGATCGACGATGGACAACATCCGGCGCACCGACCCGTCCGGCAACGTGGTAATGCTCACATGGCGGCGGAACTCCGGCTGATTCTCGATAAACCACATCATCCGCCGCTGAAACTCCGGCAGCGCGTCCACCACGTCAGGCTCCAGGGTCTCGACGGCAAAGAGCGGGAGCAATCCGACCATGGACCGCACTTTCATTTGCCGATGACGGCCGTCCGGGAAATGCAGAACGTCATAGTAAAATCCGTCTTCCTCGTCCCAGAGGGACAAGCCGTCTTCGCCACGATGGTTGATGGCGTGCGAGATGTGCACGAAATGCTCCAGGAATTTGCTGGCCATATCGGCATAAGCTGGGTCTTCTCGCGCCAGTTCCAGCGCGATCGCGAGCATGTTCAGGCAATACATCCCCATCCAACTCGTGCCGTCCGACTGATCGATATGTCCGCCCATGGGCAACGGCGCGGAACGATCGAAGAGGCCGATGTTGTCGAAGCCTAAAAACCCGCCTTGAAAAATATTCCGGCCTTCCGCGTCCTTCCGGTTGACCCACCAGGTGAAGTTCAACAAGAGTTTTTGAAAGACACGGGCCAAAAAGACGTGATCGCCTTTGCCGCGGCGGCGCTTTTCGATTTTGTACACCCGCCATGCAGCCCAGGCGTGGACGGGAGGATTGACATCGCCGAAGGCCCATTCATAGGCGGGAATTTGCCCGTTGGGATGCATGTACCATTCGCGTAAAAGGAGGACGAGCTGTTCCTTGGCAAAATCCGGATCGACCAGAGCCAGAGGGATGCAATGAAAAGCCAAATCCCACGCGGCATACCAGGGATATTCCCATTTATCCGGCATGGAAAGGATATCTTCGTTATACAAATGTTGCCACTCACGGTTTCGTCCCTGGCGATGGCCCTCGGGAGGTGGCGGACCGGCCGGATCGCCGCGCAGCCATGTCCGAACGTCGTAATGATAGAATTGTTTGCTCCACAGAAGACCCGCAAAGGCCTGCCGCTGAATAGCGCAGCCGTCCTTCGACAGACCATGAGGCGCCCGCGCGGCATAGAATTCGTCGGCTTCCTGTGTTCTCGCGGCAAAGATCCTGTCGAATTTGTCCCCTAGCATCCCTGCGGTCGGCGAGCGGTTCGTCAGCCGAAGTCGATAGGTCGCCTGTTCCCCCGGAGGAATGCGGGCATGATAATGCGCGGCTGCTTTGGTCCCGATACCCTGGGGGTTGACGGCGTCCAACTTGCCTTGGATGACATAGTCGTGAAACGCGTCTTTCACGTAGGGCGTGGCATTCGTCATGCCCCATAGGCGCTGCACGTTAGTGTCATTGTCCGTAAAGAGCAAGCCGGGGTTGTCTTGGCAGAGCAGCCACCGCGGGCCGTATTGATCGTGCCGACTCTGGATGACGGACGCCCCGCCGACCATCTCATCGCGATTCAGCCGCGGCCGATAGGCATCTTGCTCCCACGACCAGGTGTTGCGGAACCAGAGGGTGGGGAGCAGGTGCAGATCGGCCGCCTCCGGTCCTCGATTGTGGACCGTGATGAGAATCAGAATATCTTCATGGGAGGCCTTGGCATATTCGATAAAGACATCGAAGTAGCGATGCTCGTCGAACACCCCGGTATCGCGGAGTTCATATTCCCGATCCTGTTTCCCTCGCCGCCGGTTTTCTTCGACAAGCCTGGTGTAAGGGAATTCGGCCTGCGGATATTTGTAGAGAAACTTCATGTAGGAATGCGTCGGCGTGGAATCGAGATAAAAGTATGCTTCCTTGACATCTTCCCCATGGTTGCCTTCGTTGCCGGTGAGGCCGAACAGACGCTCCTTCAAAATGGGATCACGGCCATTCCAGAGGGCGAAGGCCAGGCAGATTTTTTGATGGCGGTCGGAAATGCCTCCGAGGCCGTCTTCTCCCCACCGATACGCCCGCGAACGGGCATGATCGTGCGGGAAAAACTCCCAGGCGGTGCCGCCTGGACTATAATCTTCACGGACGGTGCCCCATTGCCGCTCGCTCAGGTACGGACCCCACCGCTTCCAATGTACGGTCCGCAATCGGGATTCTTCCAGCCGCTGCTCTTCACTGACCGAAGTGAACGGGGTTGCGCGAGGTTCTGTCTGCCCCTTTGCCCTGGGGCGCGCCTTGGCTGGTGTCTTGGGTGGCAGCGGAACCTTCCGCGGCGCGGCGGGCTGTGGAGCGTCTTTGAGCGAAGCGCCTTTTTTCGAAGCGGACTTCACGGGTTTGGATGACATGATCGGCTCTTTCTGTAGAGGGTGACAGCGAGAATACGAATCGGTTGTTCAAGGAGCCAGGCCGTGAGGCTGGCCCCGACCCCGCCGATCAATTTGGAATCGGCGCCACGTTCACGAACACCTTAATGGCGCCTTTCGTGTCCGTCAGGGTACGTATCATGTCTTGATACCGATCCAGTTCGTGAATGGGATGGGTCAAGAGTTTCGCCAGCCAACCGGGCCATTGCAGCTGCGCATGGGCCAAATCTTTGACTCCCATTTCAAAGTACTCGCGATTGGCGTTCACCGTTCC
>DCZO01000029.1:0-19527 GCA_002331335.1 Nitrospira sp. UBA2082
TGGTTCGTCGGCTCGTCGAGCATCAGCACGTCGGGGTTCGAGAGCAAGAGGTGCGCCAGCGCAACGCGCATCCGATAGCCCCCGGACAGATTTTCCACGGGGCGTCCGAAATCGACCTCGGTAAATCCCAGTCCCATCAGGATGCGCTTGGCTTCATGTTCAGGAAATTCGTCACGATGCGCGGCGTCCAGCACCGTCTTCCCGGTGATGGTTTCCAGTTCCTGCGGAAGATACCCGATCCGGAGGCGCGGCCGTTTGCGGATCGATCCCTTGTCGGGCGACTCTTCTCCCAGGATCATGCGGAAGAGCGTGGTCTTGCCCGCGCCGTTCGGTCCGACCAGGCCGACCCGAGAATTTGGGCGGAGATGGGCGGATGCCTCGGTAAGCAGCACCTTCGTGGAGTAGTGTTTGCTGACGGATTCAATTTGGAGCATGGGCACACACCTTCCCGGTGACAATCACTCGGTAAACCGGAGTCGACGACAATTCGTCAGGCGCTAGCGGGTTGGAAGGCGGGGCAACCGAAGGATATCGACTCTGATCGACATGTGAAGAGCGAACATCAGGACATCCCAAACACTAAAGGTGTTTCTCCGAGCGCATCAATGACGAAAAACCCAATAAGAGCGGCCGGCACGCGAAAGAACCTAAGCCTCTTCGTGGCCAAGTACTTATCCGCCGCGAGTTGATCGAACGCGGCGGTACGAGCAAGCTTTGTTTGGTGGAGCTGGCCGGGATTGAACCGGCGACCTCGTGAATGCCATTCACGCGCGCTCCCAACTGCGCTACAGCCCCACACTGATCCGTCCAGCGTTGATAACCCCGCGAGAAGTCGAGGCATGCTAACACGCAGGTCCGGAGCCGGTCAAGAAACCCGTCGGCTGTTCTGAAGCCGAAAACCCGCTCCCACGACCGTATCGAACTGCCACAAGGTGGAACCGGATCGTCCGGAAGCCAATTGGATTTCTTGTTCCGATCGACCTCTCAGGAGAAGAGATCGGCTTGACAAAGGTCAAGGGGGAATCCTACCATGCCCCCCTGGGCTCTGATCTCCCAGTCGGGTCAGAGCCATTTTTTCGTGTCGGTACGGAGCGAAACGGGCTCACGATGGGCAATCTCGTCATTATCGGCGCCCAATGGGGCGATGAAGGCAAGGGCAAGATCGTCGATATCTTGGCCAAAGATGCCGACCTTGTCGTGCGCTACCAAGGCGGGTCCAACGCCGGGCATACAGTCATCAATGAGCGGGGCACCTATATTTTTCATCTCATCCCGTCCGGTATTTTGTACCGGGGGACCACCTGCGTGATCGGCAATGGCGTCGTGGTGGATCCAGGCTCCCTGATCGAAGAAATGGACCAGCTCCAAACCAAGGGCATTGCAATCGGCAAGAACTTCGCCGTGAGCCGGCGCGCACACCTGATCCTGCCTTACCACAAAGCCATCGACCGAGCGACGGAACAGTCAAAGGGCTCGCGGAAAATCGGGACGACCGGGCGGGGTATCGGACCGTCCTACGCCGACAAGATGGCACGGATCGGCATCCGGGTGGGCGATCTCCTGAATCCGCCGTTGTTCAGAAAGAAACTGGAAGAAAATCTGGTCGAGATGAATTGGTTTCTTGAACAGTTTCACAAGACCGAGACGTTCCAGGTCGACAAGGTATTCGACCAATACATGGGCTATGCCGAGCGGCTCAAGAGCCATCTCGTCGATACGGTCGCGCTCCTGAATCGGGCCATCGAGAGGAACAAGACAGTCTTGTTCGAAGGGGCGCAAGGCACACATCTGGACGTGGACTTCGGCACGTATCCCTACGTGACCTCGTCCAGCGCCTCGGCTGGGGGGGCCTGCACGGGCACCGGTGTGGGACCCACGATGATCGATGCAGTCCTCGGTATCGCGAAAGCCTATACCACTCGAGTGGGCAGCGGACCGTTCCCGACCGAGCTCACCGATGCAGTCGGCCAAGGTTTGCAGGAACGAGGGAGAGAATTTGGCTCGACGACCGGGCGCGCCAGACGATGTGGCTGGTTTGATGCCGTCGTCGTCCGTCATGCCACGCGCGTCAACGGGCTCACGTCTCTGGCTGTGACCAAGCTGGACGTACTCGACGGCTGCAAGGAACTGAAACTCTGCACCGGATACAAGCACGGAGGCACGCTCTACAAGGACATGCCGTCGGATCTCGATGCATTGAGCAATTGTGAACCGGTCTATCAACGGATGAAAGGTTGGACCGCGTCCACGACCGGAGCGACGACCTACAAGCAGCTGCCGTCGGAAGCGAAGCGCTATCTGGCCCGCATCGAAGAGCTGGCGCAATGCCGGATCGACATGATCTCGACCGGGTCCAAGCGGGCGGAGACGATCGTGCTCCGCAATCCGTTGGACTGTTCCCGACGCCGTCCCAAACGCCGGTGAGAAACGTCAATAGTCATCAGACATTCGTCAATGGTAGGATGGTCCCGCCCGTGCCTGAGTCTTCAAGAATGACGTTCGACGATTGTCGATTCACCTGTTCCTGTGTGAGCCGGTAGCTCAGTCGGTAGAGCATCGCCCTTTTAAGGCGAGGGCCCTGGGTTCGAGTCCCAGCCGGCTCACCACACCCCACTTCATCGTGTTTCTGCTTCCTTGGAGATTCGTGAGTCCGGGCAGTGAGAGGAACCGCCCGTAGAAGGGTTACGAGAGCGCAGGTACACCACTGGCTCCAGATTCAATGGGGTCAGCTCGCCTTGTGGTATGGATCGTCAAAAATCGTTCCGCATTCAAGGCATCGAACCTTGCCGGTCGGCTTCCCGCTTCTGGTCCGGACGTCATCGATGAGCCGCCGGTGGACGCAGCCTGTGTTCGCCGCAGCGATTCCTGTTATCTGACCGGGTTCTTGAACCAACTGAGTGTCCATGGGTGCCTCCGTTGCCAGGGGAGGTGGCTCGACAGGTTCTGACTCTTCGCGAGACTAAGTTGTACGGGCCCACGTTAGCACAAACGGCAGCAGGAGAGGACTAGGGAATCTCCTAGGGCACCGTTTGACATTGGGTCTAGCGCATAGGAGCCAGACGGGAAGCCTCGACTGCGGCGGCACGAGTAGCCCGCACTCTGTAGGTTCTGTCAGGGTCCAGCGTGACGCGCACCTGTCCTGTCCGGCTCAAATAGTCGATGGCCAGGAACACCTGGTTCCAGGTGAGTTCCGGACAGAGCGCCGGGACGTCTTCCATGGAACAGTCGGTGTCCAGGTGTTCGAGTGCGTCCTGTACGCGCGAGATAGTGGATGAGATCGCCATAAGCCGCCTCCTTCGATTAGGTTTACGCCGACGAGGCACATGGTAAGCAAACCGATCTCGGAGGGATACTGGGCAAAGTACTGGTTACACGAAGAAAGATCTCTAGGGCCGTTCGAGAGATGTCAGACGTGACGCCGATGTGGTCATTCCGGAATCAGTGCAGGCGTGAGGATGTCTTGCCGCAGTCGGTGAAGCAATCGGGCAGGACATCACAGGCCGATCAGGCCCTCCGCCACCGCATACTTGGTAAGATCGGCCGTCGAATGCAGATCCAAGGTGTCCATCAGTCGAGCCTTGTGAAACTCGACGGTCTTGACCGAAATATGAAGAATGGAGGCAATAGCCTTGGTGCTCTTCCCTTCCGCTACGAGCTGCAACACTTCCCGCTGCCGTGGCGTGAGCATAGCTACGGGCCGTTGGCACATCTGACCTACCGGGTGATGCAGTGTTGCCGCCAGCACGCCTTTCGTGATCAGCGGCGTCAGGTAATGTTGGCCGCGCGTCACGGCCTGGATCGCCTGTTTGATCTCGGATGCGGCAGACCGTTTGATCAAGTAGCCTGAAGCCCCGGCTTTAAATGCCTCGGTGGCATAGGTCGGTGTCGCGTGCATCGTCAGGAAGATAAGCTTGGCCTCCGGCACCAGCTTGGTGAGGTGCCGAGCCGCATCCAGGCCGTTCAAAAGCGGCATGGAGATGTCGAGCAAAATGATGTCCGGGCGGAGCTTCTGCGCCTCTTCAACCAGCGCGCGTCCGTCTTCAACGGTCCCCACCACCTCGCCTTCCGCTTCCACAAGCTGGCGAAGGCCGGCCAGCACCAGCGAGTGATCGTCTGCAATGAGAATGCGGAGGCGTGTCATACAGCCGTGCCTTCCAGCGGAATCCAAGCACAGACTTTCGTGCCGTCTCCAGGCCGCGCATGGATCCGCAGGAATCCGCCCAGCAGGCGGAGCCGTTCCTGCATGTTGATCAGCCCCAGGCCCTTTTGATGGGCACTCGTGTCCTGTGCGTCGAATCCTGTGCCGTTATCTGTGACGGACAAGCCGACCCCTTTTGACGAACCTCTTAATTTTACCGACACGTGCGTCGCCTTCGCATGTTTCAACACATTTTGCAGGCTCTCTTGCAGGACACGGAACAGACCGGTCGAATAGTCGAGCGACAGAGAATCCGGGACATGATGAGACTTGTACGACACGGTCAGCGCGGTCCGGTTCATGAACTCCCGGAGCTGATCTTCAACGGCCGCACGGAGTCCCGCGTGCTCCAAGAGGGACGGATGGAGTTTGTAGGCCAGGTTGTGGATGTCATCGGACAGTTGCTCCAAACGTTCTCGAACAGGACGGAGCATGTCGGCGAGCCGTTCAGGCAGAAGGGGTGGTTGATGTTCGATCGTGGCGACATCGAGCACCAGCACAGCCATCCGCTGACTGAGATCGTCGTGCAGTTCGCGTGCGATACGCTGCCGCTCCTGTTCTTGGGCCGTGATCAGTTTTGACGTCAGGTCTTGTAGCTGCGCCCGGTGTTGTTGAAGTTCCTCCTGGCTCTGTCGCAGATTCTCTTCCGCGCGTTTGCGGTCTGTGATATCGGTGACGATCCCACCCGTCGCATAGATGCGGCTTGATTCATCTCGCAACGGGAACTTGACGACGATATTCGTGTGAGATCCGCTTGTGTAGAGCGCAATCTCCTCAAACTCCATGGCTTTGCCCGATGCAAGGACTCGGCGATCGTTGAATTGAAAGTGATCGGCCTGTTCGCGGGGGAACAGCTCGGTGTCCGTCTTGCCAAGAAGATCCTTCTGGTCAAGACCGAAGGCCTCCTGGAAGCGGCGATTCGCATAGAGATACCGGCCATCCAGCGCTTTGATAAAAGCCAGATTCGGTGCATTGTCGAGAAAAGCGCGAAACCGTGCATCGCTCTCACGCAGCGCGACCGTGCGCTCGGCGACACGATGTTCGAGCGTCGTGTTAAGTTGCCGCAGCGCTTCCTCAGCCTCTGTGCGCTCGGTGATGTCGCTGCCGATGGTCAGCAGGCAGCGTTTCTTCCCCAGCTTGACCAAGTTTGCGGAGATGAGGAACCGGCGTCGGTCGCCTGAGTTCGTCCGCATCGTGACCTCGGCATCCCGTACCGACCGCTCGGCCTTCACTCGCTCGATCAACCGCGCCCGTTCTCCGGGATCGGGCCAAATACCCAGCATGAGCGTCGTCCGCCCGATCACTTCGTCACGCCGAAATCCAAAGATCTCCAGACAGGCGTCGTTGATCTCTAGACAGCGTCCCGTTTCCAGTTCGGTAATGCCGATCGGATGGGGACTCAGGCGAAACGCCATGGCCAACAACTCTTCCTTGAGAAGGGGGAAAGTCGCCTTGCGCGGCCGCCCGGAACGCCGCCGTGTGGGTGACGCAGCGGCTCTCGCCTTCTTCGGTTTCGTCTTGATCGTTTTCGCTGGCATGGGAGGCGGTACAATTCTAGGCCTCATCATGAAGTCAAGCAAGGGCGACACTGAGCAGATCGTCCGATGAGTGTCGCTACAAGGGAGATTTATGTTGAATACTAGGGGAATGCCTAGTCCCTCGGCTCCGCCGGTTGGTTTAAAAGAATCGGTATTGCTCACCGATGATTCATTCAACCTGGACCCGTTTCTCCCGTCAAGAATCACTCACGACTCAAGATGAATGGCATCCATGTTTGATTCGGCTGCGGACTCAGGCTGGAACGATGGGACCCCGGCTCTTCGTTCTACCGGCGCGATCGTATTTTCTGCGTCATGTCGTCTCCTCTTTATCGATCGGACTGCTATCGATCTCCTTGGCACCGTCGACCCAGAGTGGCGCGCGCCAACCAGGGTACAGCCTGTTCCCCGGTGCCTCATGACGATCGTCCAGGAGGTCGTCACCCCACAATCCGCGATGGACAGCGGCCCGCTGCCCTCGTTGGCAGGAGTGAGTCATCTTCTGGGGGAGCGTTCGCAGCCGATTCAGGTACAAACCTTTTTGCTGTCAAGCCAACGCCACGGGAGAAGAATTGTGGTTGTGCTGTCTCCACGTGACCAAGGTGCAAGGACGTAAGACCGCTGTGGCTTCTTGCGCCAGAGACGACCGGCCGCATGGCGACGTTGTCCTCACAAGCGCGTCGAATGTCTCTTTCGTGACGTGTGCTGGGCCGAGCCGAACTGTCGCTGGCTCCAGGTTTTATACATACACGCTCGATTCATTCGGCCTTGGCATACTGGTTGCTCATGTGAATGCTCACTACCCATTACGAGCGGGAAATGCACCAATGAATCCACGGGGGCGCCGCACAGGAGGAGGGAGAAGCCTATGAGCAATCACTTACACCAGTGCGACCGATGCGGTGGGATGACGGTTGAAGCCTACGATGAGGCGGCGAGCCCTGATGATACAGGGAAGGATGTCATGGGGCGGCGTTGCGTCAATTGTGGCGAATATGTTGATGAACTCGTGCTCCAGAATCGAAAGTCGCAACGGGGAGGAGTGTATTTCCCCTTCCGATCAGCGAAGGAGCGATCCCCGATGCATCGTGAGCCGCCCCTTTCCATCCAGCGGCGGCGCATGGTGATGTGAACAGAAGCGCGCGGACGAACGGCGGAGCCCATCGAACAGGAGTAGGGAATGGAATCTGGAGAAGGAGGAAAGGAAGGTCATGGTCGGAGACTTTTCACACGACGAGTCGTCCGGTAAGGCACCATGGCGAGGAGACTGGACCGAGGGGCGTCGCGGTCTCCCCACTTGTTGCGTCTGTGGGCTGATCAGGGACGACCGAAGGTCGGTTACGACATGGATCACACTGAAGGAGTATCGCCACGCCTATCATGTGCAGTCGAAGGAGCTGCTGTTCACCCACACCTTTTGTCCAGATTGTCTTGCTCAGATTCGAGCTAGACTCAGGACGTCAGGGCAACTGTGAATCGGATGTCTTGACCTCATGGCTTGGCTGGAGCTTCGCCAATTCCAGCAGCAACGCCCGCTCGCGATCAGACAACTCAGTCGGAGTTCGCACCTCTACCACCACGAAGAGATCGCCTTTCCCTTTCTCGCCGACTTTCGGCATCCCTTTCCCGTTCAGCCGAAGCGCTGTGCCGCTTTGAGTCCCGGCCGGGATCATGACGTGCAGCGTCTCTCCGTTCAATCCCGGGACGCGCAGTGTTCTTCCCAGCGCCGCATTGGGGAACGTCACGGATTGAATCATATACAGATCATCGCCATGGCGTTCAAAGATCGGGTGGCGCCGGATGTGCGGTCGGATCAGCAGGTCGCCAGGCGGGCCGCCGTTCGCGTTCGCCTCCCCCTGACCAGGCAGACGAATCATCATGCCGTCATCGACTCCAGGCGGGACTTTGACTTTCAACGTATGCGGGAGAAACCGATAGCCGCCGCCCTGGCAGAGCGGGCAGGGCGATTGGACGATCTGCCCCCGCCCCTGGCAACGGGAGCAGGAGGTTAACGTGACGAGGCGCATGTCTTTCTTTGTCTTCACGTCTTGTTTCTGGCCGGTGCCTCGGCAATCGGGACAGGCCTGCGGCTTCGTGCCGGCCTTGGCCCCGCTGCCGCCGCAATCCGCGCATCGCTCCGATCGCGTGAGATAAATCTCCTTCTCGCCTCCTCGCGCGGCCTCCTCCAACGTCAACTCCACGTCGTAGCGCAGGTCCACCCCTCTTGTCGCGCCGGTGCCCGGTCTCATGCGCCGCCCGAGGAGGTCGCCGAACAGCCCGGACAGATCACCGAAGCGGCCTCCGAAAAAATCCCCGAACTGAAAATCCCGCATCAGATCTTCCGACGACCACCGTTCACTCACGCCGGCATGGCCCGTCGTATCGTATTCTTTCCGCTTCGTGTCGTCGGAGAGGACGGCATAGGCTTCCGCGAGTTCGCGGAACTTGGCGGCGGCTCCGGGATCTTTGTTTTTGTCCGGGTGGAATTGCAGTGCCAGCTGCCGGTAGGCGTGCTTGATCTGATCCCGGGTCGCGGTCCGGTCCACGCCCAAGACCTCATAATAGTCGCGTTTGGATTCGGCCACCGTCATCGGCACTCTCGCTTTATGCGATAACCGTTGGGGTCATCCCCTAATCATTCGGAGACAGCGATACCGGTTTGAGAGGCATCAGTGTGGCGACCAAGTAGTGGGGTCGGTTCAAGGTCGAAGTTGAGAATGGGCGAAAGGTCGGCTTCGCCTTGACCTCAACCTTGTGAATCGTGCTAACGACCGAAGCGACCCATGAGTTGCGCCTCTGCCAGTACATGCCCCTTGCATGCCTCCAACACCTGATGCTTAGTTGCGCGTGGCTTCAGATTGAGCATGGCATCTAGAACATACAGCTTGAAGTAGTAGCGGTGCGGCTTTCCCGGCGGAGGACAGGGGCCTCCGTAGCCGATGCGCTTGAAGTCGTTCAAGCCTTGCATGGTCCCATCGGGCAACTGGTCCTTGGCCGGAATACCCTCCGCGAGCCCGTGCAGGCCGAGGGGAACATTGTAGATCACCCAATGCACCCATGTGCCGGTCGGCGCATCGGGATCGTCTGTAATAATAACGAAACTCTTCGTTGCGGCAGGCGGCACCGTCCAATGGAGCGGAGGCGACAGGTCCTCCCCGTCGCAGGTATACCGGCGTGGAATGGTCTCGCCGTCCTCGAATGCCGCACTGGTCAACGCAAAGGCCATGCGTGCCTACCCTCTGTAAACCAACACGGAACAGGGGGCGTGCTTTACCACCGTGTCAGCGACACTCCCCATGAAATAGTCCTGCGCGTTGCGCCCGCTTCGAGACCCGACCACGATGAGGTCGGCCCGCTCGCGCCCAGCGAGTTTGACCAGCTCAGCCCCCGGAGGTCCAGCCACGACGACTCCTGTTGCGGAAAATCGTGCCACCTTCAGCGTGCCAGCGACACGGGCCGTGAGTTGTTGGGCTTCGCGCCTGAGCACTCCCTCGATCTGATCGCTCACCGTAACGGCCTGCGCGGGAATACGGAGGCTTTCCAGCGGGAGGGGAGGGATCACGCCGGCCACCGTCACAGCTGGACGAATCTCCTTGGGTAATCCTCTCAGCCATGAAACGGCCTCCCACGACTCGATCGAACCGTCCATTCCGAGCACCACTTTCTTGAGCGCGCGTGCCGGCTTCTTGACGACGAGCACCGGACAAGGGGTTTGCATGAGCACTTTCCGAGAGGTACTTCCCAAAAGCATCGGTTGAAACTCCGTCACTCCTCGAGACCCGATCACCAAGAGATCGGCTTGTTCCCGTTGGGCGGAACGGACGATGGCTTCCGCCGCGCGACCGCGAAGGAGTCTGGCACGCACGCGCCCCCACGTTCTTGCCGCTTTAAGTTCGGCACCTTCCAACAGCCGCGCCGCACCTTCGAGAGAGAAGTCCAAGACCTTCACCAAAGCTGCTCTGGCTTTCCGATCGAGTTTGGGCAATGTCTTGAATTGGGTCAGATCGACGGCATGCACCAGCAGCAGCGAACTGTCGTCCGGATGAGCCAGATGCCGCAGCCAGTCCAGCGCCCATTCGGAGTAACGGGAACCGTCGATGGCGCACACGATTTTCATGTTCTGTTCTCCGTTTGTGGCATGAGGGTTTCCCGTACGGTCTTCACACAGTCAATGACTTCGTCGTCCTCAACCTGAGGAAACTGCTCGTAGAACTGGCCGATCCCGAAGAACCATTCGGATTGGTGCAACACCACGATCTCGTCGACGAGGCTCTTCACTTCGGCCAGCACCCGCGGTGGAGCGACCGGCACCGCGGCGACGATCTTCGCGGTCTCCGCCGTGAGAAGGGCCCTCAGCGAGGCAAAGAACGTCGCTCCCGTCGCGATACCGTCGTCCACCAGGATCACCGTCTGGCCCTTCAAAGGGGGGAGCCTCCGGCCTTCTCGATACCGCTGGATTCTTCTGTCGATTTCGAGTTTCTGACGCAGGATTTCCTCATCCAGTTGGTCCTTGCTCACCCCGTATCCTCGAATCACATCCTCATTCAAATGTTGGTAGCCGGTTTCGGCCAAGGCGCCCATCGCCAGTTCCGGATTTACCGGAGTCCCCAGCTTGCGCGTGATCAAGATATCCAATGGAAGTCGCAACGTCAGACTGATGTCATAACCTACGACGACTCCGCCACGCGGCAGCGCGATGACGATCGTGTCCGTCGCTTCCCTGTAATGGAGCAGCCGTTGAGCCAGCTGCGTGCCGGCATCATGGCGATCCTTGAAAAGACCGAACTCGCTGCTTACCCTCATGTTGGTTCGTCGTCACTCCCAAGAGGAAGTTGGAGCAGTTCGATCCGAGTACCGCCCTGTTTGAGCGCCGTGACCGACAGCACGGACCCTCCGACCACCATGAAGGTGCCTTTATAGACCAGCGGGGAGGCCGTTATCTGTTGAAAGGAAACATCACGCTCGATTTTGCCCTGCAGGTTGGGAGGCATGACCGGCGCTCCTGCACATCCGGCGAGTCCTGAGCCGGCAACGACAACCGCACCCGCCATGACGAAACGCATTCCTCGTTGGAAGCCCATGTTCGAACGTTCAGCAAGACGAGTGCCCGGAATGGGAACGAGGGGGCGAGTGAAACCTCGTGTGACTTCAGAAGAAGTCGGTGGGGAGGCTGGTTCTTCAGGAAGTATTGGAGGGAGGCTGGGGGAGATTGCCACAGCACACAGCCAACACTGCGGCGTGAAGGGGCAGCCTACTTGGGTCGATGTGCGCAGGATTCGGTGGTGGATTGCAGGTCGGATCCGAATAGGCGGATGACTACAGAGTAGAGGGAAGGGCCGGCTTGCCGCTGGCTTTCGACATGACGAAGGTGAACGTCATGGCCAGCACGGCGCCGCAGAAGGCGGAAGCCATGTCCTTCTGGGCGTCCCATTCGTCTCCTTGCGTGCCGAGATACGCGCTGCCGAGTTCAGGGCTCACGAGCGTCGCCACGATGGATTCGATGATCTCGAACAGGCCGCTCTGAGTGAGGATCGCGCTGGCCGGAAGGTAGTACGACCACAGGCCCACGAGGCCAGCCAGACGCGTGAGGACCTCTCGTACCGGATAGGCCAATAGCACCCCATAGGCGAAGTGGACGATGCGATCGAAGGGGTTTCGGCTCAACGAGAAAACATCTTTGAGCCAAAAACCGAGAGGCACCTCGGCATAGGTATAGTGCGCGCCCACGGCGTGGAGCGTCATGAAGGAAGCGATCAGGCAATAGGACAGGTTGGAAAAGTGAAACCGCTGATAGGTCAGGATCAGCAGCAGCACCAGTGTGAGAGCCAGCAGATTCTCAAGGAGCCAATCCCTTCGATCGACAGGCGCGATGGCCAACCAAGTCCAGAGAAGCCCATACCAGAGCAGCAGGCTGGAGAGCAGGCGGTTACTTCTAGACTCCACGCGACTCGGGTCTGGGAGTCCGACATTCATCTTACGCGGTTGGGTCGATGACCACCGGCTGGGCCTGGGATGGCGTGTGCATTCCTCGAGCCGCGCGGACGGCTGCCAGGATTGTCACGCAGAGGAGGGCCCCATACAGCGCGACGGCGATGTCTTTCTGGGCGTCCCAGACATCACCCTGAGATCCCAAGTAGGTGATGCCCAGTTCCGGATGGAGGGCGCTCGCCACCCAGGATTCGATGATTTCCCACAGCCCACTCAACCCCAAGACCGTCATGACAGGCAAGTAATACAACAGCCAGCCTCGCACCCCCGCGCCGAGGCGGAACAATTCTTCCATCGGATAGGCCAGCAAGAAGCCGAAGCTGAAGTGGACGATCCGGTCGAACTGATTCCGTCCAAGATGAAAGACCTGGTCCATCCACTGGCCGACCGGTACTTGGGCATATGTGTAATGGGCGCCGATCGCATGGAGGGTCAAGAAGAGGGTGATGAGCGTGTAAGAGGCATGGGACAGAGGAAACACGCGGTGCGTGGCGATCAACCCCACAACGAACACGGCCGGCAGAACACTCGATATCAGCCAGAACTGGGGATCGGTGGGCGACTGCGCGGTCCAGATCGAAAGCACCACGTACCAGAGCAGCAAGCCGATCAACAGAACTTTGTCACGGGACCACATCGCTACCCCTTACAGAACAGGTTGAACAGATCAAAGAAAGGAACGGCGGGACAGATATACTCTACGGCATGCCGGCTTCGCCTGCAAGCGGGCCTCGATGGCGATTCACAGAGGGAGTGAGCGGGCCGTCTGGATGACGTACTTGGATAACCCGCTCACTCCGGCTTGAACCGGTAGGGAATTCGCCTCGACGCTCTCGATTGCCTGGACTGGAAGCGCTGTGACGCTCGCGATCCTGGGTCTCGGAGGCTGACAGAGGGTGAGACCGGATAGTCCGACGACAACGGCACACAACCCGACCCCGAATCGAAGATTCATGGACCCTCCGCTCGGGAACAGCATCTAGTCGATCTTTACCGCGACGGATTTCTTCTTTGCGTCCTCCGTCTTCGGCACTCGGACTTCCAGCACGCCATCCTTGAAGGAGGCTTTGATTTCATCGCTCTTTACTTCGCAGGGCAGCGAGACAGTCCGCAAGAATGATCCGTAAGACCGCTCGCGCCGGTAATAATCGTCCTCTTTCACTTCTTTGTCCTCTTTCTTCTCGCCTTTGATCGTCAAGTTCTCCCCCGCGAGATTGACTTCAATGTCTTCCTTTTTCATCCCTGGGAGTTCGGCCTTGACCACGACGGAGTCTTTTTCTTCGTAGACATCGATCGAGGGCATGCGGATCGAGAGTGGCCGGATCGGCAGCCAGCGGTCCCGCCCGAACAGGCTGGGGAACGGGCGCCGCCACACGTCCTCCATGAGGTGGTCCAACCAATGCTCGAAATCCTCTGCCCGCGACACGATTTCGCTGGGTTTCTTGGTGGCGACGGCTTTGTCTTCTGCGGCAGCTTTGCCCATGGCACAGCCTCCTTGCTCGGGGTTTGGTGTGGATGGTTCCTATTTTCAGGCGGCTTGATACCGCTTTCCTTCTTACTACGGACGGATCTCCAAACGATTAGTCACCTTGTCGACGCCGAAGACGTACCAGGCGTCGAATTCCGCCATTTCCCCCTGCGGCGCAGAGGGTACCTCGCCGTCAAGCGTCACGATTGACCGCCGGGCGGCGACGCGGATACGGTCGGCATTGACAAAGGGATCTTTCTTCAGCGCGATGTGAACCGCTTTTGCCATCTCCTCGTCCGAGTCCGGCTGGTCCGGGACGACTTCCATCCCGTTGATGACGTCGCGGCTCCCCGGAACCCACCAGGCCAGCACTCCGGCCAGCCGCTTTTGCGTGAGCCCGGTCACGTGATCGTCGAGTAACACAACCCCGTCAGTCACGGAAACCCGGATCGCCCCGCGCGGCTCTGCGGCAACTTCTCGAACCGGTTCGAGCCGGCCCTTGCGGAGGACATGAATCGAACAATTCAGGAGCGTCGGTTCTTGGAGCAAGGCATCGCGCACTGCATCCAAGATGGCTCCATCTCCCATGCGCGTCGCCGGTACGACATGGAGGCGATCCGCAATACCGGCCACGCCCTGTACTGTTATAGCAAGCTCCAGCCCCAGCTTTTTGGCGGCGATATGCTCGACTTCGCCTTCCAGGGTGAGGACACCGTCATGAAACGTCATCTCAATAGGAAACTTGTGCAGGTTGATGCGAGGCTCCCGCTCGAAAGCCGCGCGCACCGCTTTCAGAATTCGGTCCCGTTCTGATACAGCCGCGGTCTTCATATGGGATGACACCTCAGCAACGGCAGTGCCATCACCATTCACATCGCAAAGCTATTGAGGAATCAGGCTATAGCGGGATCCCGCGAGCTGTGGTCGATGGCCGAAGTGGGAACGGTGGGGACTATTTCCCCAGCGAATCCTGCCTCTCTGCCGCAGAACGCCACGTTCAGGATAGTTGCCGAACAATAGGCCGGCAGCAATCGGACCCGTCCTACCGGCACGCCTGATGCAGTTCTGTTGAAGGGGCGTGGTAGCTACAATGACCTCCTCTCTGTTGGACATCAGGGGCCTCACTTTTTCCGCAGGCGGTCAGACGATTCTCGATCAACTGAATCTGGCGATCGATCCCGGAGAGATCCATGCGCTCCTCGGAGCGAACGGTTCCGGAAAAACCACCCTGGCTTATCTGCTCATGGGGTGCGAGGGCTACACACCGACGGCGGGAACCATTCGTTTCGCAGGGACGGACCTTCTTCCTCTCAAGATGCATGAACGGGCGAACCTCGGCCTGACTCTCGCCTGGCAGGAACCAGCGCGCTTCGAAGGCGTCACGGTTCGCGAGTATCTGACACTAGGCCGCGCCGCGCTCAATCCTGAACCGGTGCTGGCGCAGGTCGGCCTCGACCCTGACCGCTATCTGAATCGGCGGGTCGATAAAGCCCTGAGCGGCGGGGAGCGGCATCGCATCGAGCTGGCCTCTGTGCTGTGCATGAAGCCGGCGCTGGCCATCCTCGACGAGCCGGCCGCCGGCATCGATATGCTGTCGATCAACCACATCATCACCGTGATCCGCACACTGAAGGACAACGGCGGGGCCGTCCTGCTCATTACGCACCAGGAAGAGGTCGCAGCGATCGCGGATAGGGCATCTCAATTGTGCAACGGGCGGATCGTCTATTCCGGCGATCCGGTCCATGTCATCGAACATTTTCGCGGGCGGACCTGCGTTCGATGCGATGGAGAAGTCTGCGGCTATGTCCGAGCTTGAAACACTCACCCGCGTGTTGCCGATGGTCGGCACGGAACCGGCGGTCCTCGATGACGAGCGGATCGCACACGTCGTCGGTCAGGGGCACCGCATATTGAGCCGACGGTCCGTCCACGGGCTCGACCTGGATCTGGAAGAAACCCCCGATGCGATCGTCGGGGAGCTGACCATTCGCGCAGGCGTAACCATCGAGCAACCGATCCACATGTGTTTCGGCCTGGCCCATCCGACCGGCACCCAAACCATTCGCATCGACGTGAAGGTGGAAGAGCGGGCGTCGGCTCGCGTGCTTTCCCATTGCCTGTTTCCCGTCGCGAAAGCGGCGCAGCATCGGATGCAAGCCACGATCGACATCGGGCCGGGCGCCTCCCTGACGTACAGTGAGGGCCACTACCACGGCCCGCATGGAGGCATGCAGGTGATGCCTCATGCGTCGATCAAGATTGGGAGAGGTGCCCGGTATTTTTCCGACTTCTCACTGCTGTCCGGTTCCGTGGGCGAGCTCGATATCGATTATCTCGTCGAGGTCGAGGAAGACGGCATTGCCGAGTTGACGGCCAAGATCTTCGCGCACAGAACCGATCGGATCACGCTGAAGGAAGCCGTCATCCTCCGGGGAGAGCGGTCGCGAGGGCTGATCAAGACGCGCGTGGTGCTGGATGGCGAGGCCTGCGCGGAAATCGTCGGGACGACTGAAGCCCACGCCAAAGGAGCCCGCGGCCATGTGGATTGCATGGAAATCGTACAAGGCCGGGCACAGGCCAGTGCGATCCCGATCGTGCGGGTGTTCCATCCGGAAGCGAAGGTCACTCACGAAGCCGCCATCGGCAGCGTGGACAAGAAGGAATTGGAGACGCTGATGGCGCGGGGACTCGCGCCGGAGCAAGCTGTCGAACTGATCGTGAGCGGGATTCTGCGATAGTCGGTCGTCCAGACGATTCCATGGCCTGCATCACCACTGTCTGATCACGCATCGGTGCGCACATGGAATCGTGGTTCCAGCGCCTTCAGGTTTTCCATGATGCCGGTATACTCCAATTCCGCCATGGGCAGCATGGCAGCACCAAAGAAACCTTGGCGTCGCATGCTGATGGCTTTGTCAGAGACGGTGTCACGTACGCGGTTCCAGAACGGATGAGCAAACGCATCGACCGGTTCGGTGAACCGCCCCTCGTGCATGGCGAATGCGGCGCAGGTGATCACCGGAGGGCCATCGAAGTAGCTGATGCCGGACTGAAGCGGGACCGGCATAAGGGGCATCTGATGAGAGCCGCGCATCCCGCCGGCCACAAAAGGACCGATGGCATAGGGTGCTAAGATCTCGCCGGTCGCCGGGAAATCCTTCTGCACCCGGACCAGCATCACCGGGTCGTCCTTGCCGGTGTACTTCCCGGCAATGTTATGTAACCGTGAGGTCGATGCCGCCACCGCCTGTTCGCCGCCGGCGAGCGACCAGACGGATTCCACCACGTAACGTTCGGTGTCTCGCAGCAGCGCGGCGATTTCGTACAATTCTTTCCGGGTAGTGAGCTCGATGATCCGATCACCTTCGGTATGATTGACATCCATGATGACGAAACGAAAGCCGTGTGCCATGTTGGGCGCCAGGATCAAACCCGGTGTGTTCATGGGGTCGGCAAAGGCCAGATAGAGCGGCAGATTGAAGGCACCGGGGTCGGTCTTGTCGGCCGCGAAGAACAGGAAGGGCTCATTCGGGCGCTCGTTGAACTCCATCTCCGCGACGGCCGGTCCCATCCCGCGCACGTTGCCCGAAAAAGCATCTTTCAACAAATCCTGACCCGCACCGTACAACCCCTGCCGTTTGGCCACGTCCGTCCCGGCGATGAAGGCATCCCAGGCCAGCTTGTGAACAGTTGCGTGTCCCACGCCGTGCCGATGACTCATCAAGATTGCGATGTCGTCCCCGGTGCTGCTGACATACTGGTCGATCAACAACGAGGAGCCGTGCTGGGCAATATGGTTCCGCACACTGTCCAGCACTTGCCGCGAGGGACAGATATGGCCGCCGATAGAGCCGATATCGGCTTTGATGACGCTGAGGGTGACTCTCATGGTGGTATGCCTCTTCTGTGGGGACGATGAGCACGCTTCCTGCCTGGACATTAGTTTCGAGCAATCTCGATGCCACAGCGCTCATCGACAAATCGTTCATGGATTTCCATGAATGATTGAAGGAGAGCCGAAGCACGGGCCTCTTGGACCAGGCAACCGGTTGGGGTAGGCGTCTACAGAAAAGAGGAGCCCTGTGAGGCAAGATGCAACAGTGGACGAGTCCTTATACGGGCCTTGCACCAGGTACACCCATGACGCTGATGGCGGCACATGGAATTGGATTAACTCTGTCATGACCTTACGACAGGCCAACCGCACGATGCTGACTATCGACGGGTCCTGCTATTCGAGCAGCGGCACCATCGTGCGGCAGGCGGTCGCCTTCTCTGCGCTGACCGGCCGGCCCATCCACGTGGTCAATGCGCGTGCGAAGCGGGAGAAGCCCGGATTGCGCCCGCAGCACCTTCGCGTCGTCGAAGCCGTCTCTCAGCTGGTGAACGGACAGACGGAGGGGCTTGTCCAGGGGTCGCAGGAATTTGTGTTTCGACCCGCCTCCTTGAAAACGGGCCGCCAGTACGGTTGGGACATCGGCTCCGCCGGCTCGACCACCATGCTGGCCCTCGGCGTTCTGCCGGTGCTGGCCTTCTCGGGATCGCCGGTCACGGTCGAGTTGCGGGGCGGGCTCTTTCAGGACTTTGCGCCGTCCGCATTCCATCTCCAGCATGTGTTGCTTCCCCTGCTGCGAGGGATGGGGCTCCAGGCGTCACTAGAGATCAGGCGGCCTGGGTATGTGCCGAAGGGCGAGGGCATTCTGAATCTCATGGTGACCCCGCTCACGGCGCCGTTGCGTGCTATCACCAGGGAAGAAGCAGGCCCGGTGACGAGCCTCTGGGGCATCGCCCTATCCTCACATCTCGAAGAGCGGCACGTGAGTCGGCGTATGGCGGATGCGGCTCGGAGCGTCCTCGAACAATCCGGCTATCGGGCCGACATAGAGCTGCGACACGATACGGAGTCCGTGCAGCGTGGGGCCGCCCTGGCGCTCTTTGCCGACGCAGGAGAAGCCGTGCGACTGGGGGCGGATCAGGCCGGGGCCTTGAGGCGCAGCGCGGAGTCGATCGGCACGCACGTCGCGAAGCAATTGCTCGAGGAACTCGCATCCGGTGCGACGCTGGACCGGTTCGCCGCAGACCAGGTCATTCCCTTCGCAGCTTTGGCAGCAGGTGAGAGCCGCTTTCGCATCCCGACCGTCACGGACCATGTGTTGACGAGCGCCTGGCTGGCGGAGGAGTTTCTCGGTGCGCAGGTTGAGATCGACGGACAGCGATTGACGATCAACGGAGTTGGATTTCTTCCGGATTGCATCCGCACGGCGAGCCCTCAATAATCGCGCCGTGATCAATGGCTGCATTTTTGCCTGTTCAGCCAACCGTAGCAAATTACTACATCCCCATCGATGTGTGTTGCCCCTTTTCATAGCACCGAGGGCTGACTCCACGGCATCCTGCACACCGAACACGCCATTTCTACTTCCTATTCTGTTATCCACGCGCTGAAGGGATCGGCACTTTGCTTGCACCTCAGTGTGAATGTCACAGGGCAGTTGGAGAAATAGACAACCGAAGCGGGTGTGGTCCCATGACCAATGTGCTGGTCATCTTCCCGAGGAAGGATTTGTGTGCTGATTCGTCATGCGTGCCGGAGATTCTTGATCATAGGTCTTCTTCAACTCCAACTGTGTGGAGGAGTGTCGTTGTTTCTGGGGTTGCTCCCGTTGTCGGAAGCGGCCGAGCAGACGGAGGAACGGTCCCGTTTTTGCCAGGGTTTTCTCTATTGCAGGGAAACCAAAGGGGATTCAACTTCCACCCAAGCATTTCTCTACCTCTATTCCACGGAAGAACGCGGGAGTTATTCCCGGCTTACGCTCATCCCTTTTTACTCCCGAGAAATGAATCCGGCCGTGGGCTACCTTCGGCAGAGCGTGTTGTGGCCCCTCGGGATTTCCGAGCGCAAGGGTGAGTCCTCATATTTCCAACTTCTGCCGGTCTATTGGCATGCGGAGGACCCGTTACGACGCTACACCGTCTTCCTCCCAGCCTATTTCGACTACGCCGCTGAAGACCGACGCTATACGTACTTCATCCCGCTCTATGGACATCATCAGCTCGGCGACCATTACCATCGGTATTACGTGCTCGGTCCGGTTGCGATCGCCACGTATGACACCCAGATCGATCTCCGGGAGTGGGATATCCTCTTCCCGCTGTTCCACTATGGGGCAGACCTGAACGGGTATGACGCCAGAATCTTACCGCTCTACTTCTCGGGCAAGAATCACAAGGAGAGCACCTCGTATCTCTATGTGCTTCCTCTCTATGGTGAGTCTGTCACACCCGAGACACATTTGAGGTATCTCTTCCCGCTCTACGGCTCGCTGACCGAT
>DCZO01000029.1:19572-19785 GCA_002331335.1 Nitrospira sp. UBA2082
ACGAACGACCGCTCCGGCCCTGGCCTTCTATGAGCATGCCTCGACGCCGACCTTCTACTCGGATCGGCTGTTTCCACTCTATCGCTATTCTTATTCGATGGCCGACGATCTCCGTCAGATTGACCTCATCGCGCTCTTTCAGATGAAAACAAGTCCCACTCTGACCGCCCATCGTCTGTTCCCGTTGTATTTCTATGAAGATGACCGCCAAGC
>DCZO01000029.1:19947-20283 GCA_002331335.1 Nitrospira sp. UBA2082
GTTCTTCCGCTATTGGAAGAACCCGGAGGGCCTCGGTCACCGATTATTCCCGCTCTATGATTATGATCATCCTGAGGCCGAGGAGTGGCACTGGTCTGCATTGTTCTCCGGCCCTCTGTCTCTCTATCGCCATGACGCCAAAGGAGGCTCCGTCCGCGATCGCTTCTTTCCCTTGTATGATTGGAGGCGCAATGGGGACTTGCAGGAGTTGTCGGTCATCGGGGTATCAGACTTCTCGATGTTTCATCAAGAAAGCGGCCCGACGCGGTTCGCCCACCGCCTCTTTCCCCTGTACCGGTATCGCCACGATCTCGCCGATGACGACGTCACGATGGA
>DCZO01000029.1:20378-20501 GCA_002331335.1 Nitrospira sp. UBA2082
CAACAGCCAGGATGGGAACTGGATCTCTTGGGCATCAAACCGGCGACATGGTTCCACCATGAATCGAGTCCGGTGCGCACGGCCAACCGCCTCTTCCCCCTCTATGGTTATCAGAGTGTTCCG
>DCZO01000029.1:20577-37246 GCA_002331335.1 Nitrospira sp. UBA2082
GAACAGGGCGGCTCACCGACGTACCTCTTGACCCGTCTGTTCCCGTTGTATCGATTTGAGCGGAACGACGAAACGAAGGAAGTGAATTGGTCCGCCTTGCTCCTGTACCGGCACGTGGAAAGGGGACCTCATCTTCTCGATACACTCCCCCCTCTGCATGAATACGAACGCAATAACGAGACGGGCACGATGGAGCTGAGCTTGGCGGGGCTTAAGCCGATTACCCTGTTCAATTATGGCAGAGGCCCGGATGCGAGCCACTCCCATTTCTTCCCGCTGTACGACTACGATCGGGCGGGAGAGGCCAGCCGATTCTCGATGATCGGCTGGCCCAAGGTCGGGACCCTCCCGACACTGTCTCTCTTCGAACGGGTAGACGCACCCTCATTGACGGCACATCGGTTGTTTCCACTCTACCGGTATCGGCGGGACGATGAGGCCAAAACGCGTGACTGGGATGCCCTCCTTCTCTGGTGGCATCGGGAAACAGCGCAATGGATGCGGGATGTCTTTCTGCCAATCGCGGATATCGCGCATGACCGGCAACGGGACGAACGTGACGTCGGGGTCTTGGGTATCCGCCCACTGACCTTCTTCCGGTATCAGTCGTCGCCCACCGGCTACTCGCATGCTGCCGCCCTGCTCTACAAGTACAGTGCGGAGGCGGAGCATCAACGTCTCTCCGTCATTGGCCTCCCACACGACGGGAGCGGTCAGGCCCTCTCGCTGTTTGCGCTGGATCGGACTCCGTCCGCACTCACACATCGATTCTTTCCACTCTATCGGTATGCCAGTGACGAGCAAGCCAAGACGCTGGATTGGCAGGCTGTATTTCTGTGGTGGCATTGGCAGACGGAATCACACGCGCGGACCATCATCTTGCCGCTGGCTGATCTGGAGCGGGACAGTCAGGCTGAGTCCAGCCGCGTGTCGTTGGTGGGATTTCCCCGGATCGGCGACATGACCCCGCTCACCCTCTTCAACCGGGAACAGACCCCGCTGTTCAGCACGCATCGCCTTTTCCCCCTGTATCACTACTCGTATGACCAGGGAGAAGACCGTACGACATGGAACGCGCTGTGGCTCTATTGGCATCAGGCCACGCCGCAACACACCAGGGACACCTTCTTTCCATTGGGGAGCGTATGGCGGGATCAGAGTGCGCAGGCCTGGAGCGTGTCTGCCTTGGGAGTGGATCCCCTGAGCTTGGGGCACTTTGCCGGAAGTCCAACCACCGCTCGCAACCGGTTCTTTCCCCTCTGGGACTATGAACGAGAAGGGAGTCATTTGAGGTTCTCGCTAGTTGGCATTCGAGATGTGTCTTGGTTCGCCCATGATCGGACCGAAACAGGCACGGCCGACCATCTGTTTCCGGTCTGGTGGCGTGCGGACTCCCCGACGGAGTCGAGGAATGTCATCGTCCCGCTGTGGAGCGAGTTCCAGAATCATGAAGCCCATGAACGGGCCATCGGTGTGCTGGGCGTCGGCCCGCTCTCGCTCTATTATCAACAGTGGTCCCCCGCCGGTGCGAAGGCTCGCCTCTTTCCCCTCTGGAGCCATGAGTATCAGGTGCAGACACAGGAGACCCACACCGGCGCGATCGGAATTCCGCCGCTCTCCCTCTACTACGGCTATTCGAGTCCCACTGTAACCGAAAACCGGCTCTTTCCCTTCTTCCGCTACACGAGAGATCACAGCAAGGACGAGTCGGAGTTCTGGTTCTTGTGGCCGCTCTTCGATTACAAAACCGCCCAAGGCAGGACTACGGAAACCAGCTTTCTTTGGTGGCTGTTTGACTACCGAAGTCCAAAGAAAGAGGAGTGGGAATATTGGGTGTTCGGCCATCCTCCCATCGCCATGTATATGCGGACGGTATCTCCGCGAAAAACGCTGGTAGAGGTGAATCCCATCATTCCGGGATGGAGACGGGAATATGTGGAAGGCGTGGGTACCTCATGGGCGCTCTTTGGCGGGTTGATCGGGATGGATGCCCAGCCGGGTGGTACACACAAGCTTCGATTGCTCTGGGCCCTTCAGCTGTAGGCCGGGTCGTGATGGAGGTGAGGAGGCGGGTTGCCCAGCCGGCCGAAGCAGCCAAACGAAAGGCTTCATGAGAGGGGTGAGCTGGCTCCCGCTGTTGTTCTTTCTGGTCTTGCTGGTACTCCTGCCATTCGTCTTTGGCCAGCTCTTTACTGCGGCCCTGATCAAACTCAAACTGGACCCGGCGACCGCCCTGCTGGTGGTGATCGGGATTTTCCTCGGCAGTGCGATCAACATACCGGTCAAGCGGATCTCCCGGGAGGAATCGGTGTTGTCGGACCCACTGGCGGTGTTTGGGTTATCCGGCTGGTGGCCGAGCCTCCAACGAATCCGTAGAGAGACGATCATCGCCGTCAATGTGGGCGGCTGCCTCATCCCGGTCGCGCTCGCGATCTATGAAATGGCTCATCTGGCGGTTGCGGGACGGCAGGCACTCGTCGGTTTGGTGATCGCGGTTCTCATCAATACGGGGGTCTGCTATTGGATGGCCCAACCCGTCGAGGGAGTCGGGATCGCGATGCCCGGACTCTTTCCTGCCATTGTGGCGTCCGTAAGCGCGCTGTTGCTGGTCCCAGATCAAGCCCCTCCCGTCGCATTCATCGCCGGCGTGCTGGGCCCGCTCATCGGCGCGGACCTGTTCCATCTGCGCGACATCGAAAAGATCGCGACCGGCACCGCCAGCATCGGCGGGGCCGGGACCTTCGACGGGATCGTGTTGTCGGGTATCGTGGCGGCGTATCTGGCGTAACCCGCGTCGAGCAAACTCTCTTTGGCAGTATCATTTCTCCACAGACACGATTTGCTCGCCTGGGGAGTTACTACCCAACCTCATGGAGATCTCTCCCGCTCACTATTGTTGGTGTCTCCATCTAAGTTGAGATGTTATTAGGTATTCACCATATGTGGTTGCATTGTGCAAGCGGCATCGAGATTGCTTTCCTCATTTCGCAATGCAATCGTTGCTTTCTTGACGAGAGGGATGCTTTTCACTCCGAAACCTGGAAGGCGTCCCATGTTTGCCCCTCAGTAACCGGGATTCCTACAAAGAAGGAGGCCTGTTATGAGAACACGGAGCATTCTTGCCTTTCTATCGCTCTTGTTTAGTGTCTCGTGTTCGTACTCAATGACACCAGTTGGAATTGTGTCGCCTCAGTTTGTGGATCGCCCGCGAGAATGGGAACGACCGGTTCATGCGGCCCAATGGGGCTATATGGATGACATCGCGGTCGGACGAACCCTGCACTCTATGTGGGCGGAGGCAGAGAGTATGGGGGCAGACGATATCCTCGGCATTAGGATGGAGAACAACTGTTACTGGTCCCTAATCCCCTATTACAATTATGTCGTCCGTTGTTGGGCTGGGGGAACCGGCTTGGCCGTCAAGTATCAGAGCAAGAAGTAATTAGGTAATACCAACTTGAAGATCAGCTTAAGGAGGCATCCCAATGAAAACGAGATTTCTCGCGACGATGCTTGCTGGCGCATTTCTTGGTGGCTGCTCTTATCCACTGACGCAAGTGAGTGTGAGCTCTAAGTCGATCACCAAGCCCCACACAGTGCTCGGCTCCGTGCAGGCGTCGGATTGGTCGTATGCCGCCTTTGCCGACGTTGCCAAGGGCAATGCGTTGGCCGAGCTCCATAAGAAGGCAAGAGCCATGGGCGCGGACGAGGTCGTCGACGTAAAGGTCGCCAACAACTGCTGGTGGGCCTTGATCATCATCTTCCCTACATGCCAATCTGAGGCGGTCGGAACAGCGGTCAAATATCAATAGGGCGAAGGCCTTTGGGGGGACAGTAACTTTTCTTCAGAATTGCGCGGGCACCTGCTGGCTTGGAGAGGAGGAAGGTGCCCGGAATCTCTTGCTTTCCATACGAGGGGCAGAAAGGTGTCAGCAACCTTTGTCCTTCGTTTTTCGGCCAATTACCACTGGTCCGAACGGAAACAACGGTTCCAGGAACCGTTACCTGTTACAAGCCCCTCCCGTCGCCTTCGTCGCCGGCGTGCTGGGCCCGCTCATCGGTGCGGACCTGTTTCATCTTCGCGACATCGAAAAGATCGCGACCGGCACCGCCAGCATCGGCGGGGCCGGGACCTTCGACGGGATTGTGCTGTCGGGCATCGTGGCAGCGTATCTGGCATAAAGCTATCTCTGAAAAACAATCAATCCGTTGCTGTTCTCTCGGTAGGATGCGTGTACTTCTCACCTTCCGCGAAATGCGATTCCATAACCAAACTTCATACTGGGCAAACCGTCTAGCGAGCTAGACATCCATATATTGATGGTAAAAAGTCGCCGCGATTCTCCTCACGCCAAACTTTCCGAATGGGGTGCAACGCCACAATGAAGCCTGCCGGAGTTCTGCTCATCAATCACATGAGGAACGAAATCACCCGTACTTTCAGCCAATTCATGGAGCCTGATTCTCCACGAAAGAGGCCTAGTCTTTGCTTCCTTCCTCTTTAGAGCTGTACCACGACAACAGCGCTTTGGCCGTGTGCGAGCCTCTGTTCAGAACACATGAACTTGTCATGGTGCCGTTCGAGTGAGAAGCCATGACACCACACAAGGAGAGCGAACATGAAACCTAGGTTTACCATCACGCTGCCGCTCCTCGCGCTCCTCTTGGTTCCGGCGCTCGCCTTCGCGCAGGTCAATTTCCCCAAGCGCGGCTATTACGTCGGCATGGGGGACAGCGTCGCTGCTGGTGAAGGCGCTCTGCCCGTCACGAACGGGTATGTGTATCGGTTGTACGAGGAAAGTGCGTTCGCCAATAAGAAGGAAATGGATTTCGCCGACATCGGAGTCCGCGGCGGCAGAAGCTGGGACCTGCGCGATCACCAGGCGGCACAGGTGCTCTGTGCCGAACCCGAGCAACGGCCGACCGTGGTCACCATCACCGCCGGAGCTAATGACTTTTTCAGGAACGATCCTGATCTTGTCGGAATTACACAGCGTGTGGCCCAGGCCGTTGATTTGCTGCTGAATAACGACGGCGTCTTGAGTCCTAATCTCGGGGCCGCCCCTGTTCTCGACCCTGTGACGGGACTGCCATGCCGCAGGCTACAGAATGTCACGATCCTAGTATCCAATTATTACAGTCTGCCGCACCCCGTGCCCCAGTTCTTCGAGTTGCTCGATTCTGCGGTACGGGGATTTGATCAGGCGCTCCGTTTCTGGCTGCAGCATGTCGTCGTGCCGTCCGGCTCCAGAGTTGTGGTTGTCGATCTGTACACGCCATCTCTGGGGCGGCAGGGACTCGTGACGATCCAGCGACGGTTTGGCTATAACGGACCTCTCGATTTTGACTTCCATCCGACCAACCTGGGTCATGCCTTCATCGCCGGTGAGTTCAAGAAGGCCTGGAATAGCCTGCCGTAGGGATCCGGGTACTTCCGCGTGTTGGTCATCCGGAAGGTCGGCGGCATATCTGCTCGACACTATGATCATCCGAAGGGTATGGGAAGGATTGCGGCTGGATCAAGTACCATCGTGCTCGGCATGGAAGTAAGGCTTGTCATGAGGGGACGTATGACCAGAGAAGAATTCATCGATGCGGCATTTGCTGAGCTGAGGCGGATCGAATCCGGCCAGGCGACCGTGCACATGGTTGAGGGCGATGTGCTGATTGGGAAGGTCAGATACCGAACCAGCGAGGGCTGGACGATCGTCGTTTTCAGCGACGGCGATGCATGGGACTACATCGACTCGATGACGGCCCCGACAGGGGAACAGTTCCCGCTCTGGCCCGAGAACCAGGCCCAGGACTCAGAGGAGCTGGCCATGCTTCGCACCTACCATCCGCCGGGTAACCAAGCGACGACAATCTGGGGATTTCTAGCATGACCTGAAACGATGTGCGAAACGGGCAAGGGCCCACTCATCATTCCGGCGCTTCGCCTCCCGATCACGCAGCACATGCGACGCGGTGGGCGGCGGTTCAGATCGAAACCGCTCCCGATGGTTCTTCACTTCTCCGCATTAAACCGAAACGCTTGTGTCCTCCAGCTAACCATGCTAGGGTGACGCTCGATCGCGTAAGACCTTCCGGTTCGGAGGCGGCAGTCCTCCGAGTCACACCGAGTCTGACGCGATTTTTTTGTGCCTCACGCCATCGTTCTGCATCTGCTGAGCACCCCCCCGACGGCCCTACGGGCCTTCGCTCGCATGACAGCCCGACAGAGTCGTGTGGTCTCTCGTTTAACTTCTCAAGAGGTGCATCCTTGTTTCATGAATTTGCGTCAACCGTTCGTTCCCATCTCGCCGCTGCGGTGGGAAGTCTCTATCACATCGTCATCGTCGCGTTGAGCGCGGTGATTGCGTTCCTTCTCCCGTCGGGCGCGAAGCAGTTCCTGGCGTTTTGGTCCCGCGTGGAGCACGATAAGCTCTCGCTCATCACCGTCGAAATACTCGTCGCCGTGCTGCTGATCGCCGGCTTCAGGTATGTCCACCGCAGCCTGCGTGACCGGACCCTTGCCGCTGCCGCCGCCGGTGCGGGACTCGTCTCCTATTTCCCCCGGCGTACGAAGACTGCACAGCGGGGCATCAAACGGCTCAAGGAAGAACAGGGCACCGCCCGCACTATTATGGTGATCGGCTCGAGCGGCTACAGCACCTTCGTCGATCAAGTCGGCGACCTGTCCACTGTCCTCGACAAGTGCCTCGGTGCGAACATCCTCCTGGTCAATCCCTACAGTCAGGACGCCAGCGCACGCATCGAAGCCATGAATCATCCCGAACACAGCCTCACCGATTTCCGGGAAGAAGTCCGGCAAAGCATCGCCTTGCTCAAGCGGCTCAAAGCCATGGGCAAAGCCGTCAGACTCAAGCTCTATGCGGACCCGCCATTGGTCAAAATGGTCATCCTCGGCGATTATCTCTGGCTCCAGCATTACCATGCCGATCTGGATGTCCAGACCCTCCCGGAGTATGTCCTGCGGCGCAACCGCCAGGACCACGGCCTCTACACGCTCTACACTCACTACTTTCAGCAACGGTGGGAAAGCGCCGAGATTCCCGAATATGATCTTGACACCGACGACCTGGTCTATCGGAACCGAGCCGGTAGCGAACTCCTTCGAGAGCGGTTCGAAAGCGACGCACGCGAAGAAGCCGGAGTCTACGCCGAAGTGGCGCTATAAAAGGGATAAGGAGAAGCGGGGGCAAGGCTGGTCGAAGCGGATTATTGACGGGAGTGGTGTCAGAAAAGACTCCCGGTACATTTTCAGATTCACACCGCGGATCATTCCCTGAACAATCGCACCACTACCTTTTGCCCTTTGATCCTCGCCCGGCCGAGCACATCGATGATCTTCGACGCCATCGCGTCCGGCACTTCGACGAGGGAAAAGCGATCGAGGATTTCGATACCGCCGAGGGCCTTGGAGTTGATCCGAGCTTCGTTGGCAATCGCGCCGACGAGATCGCCAGGCGTGATCCCGGCGGACCACCCGGCTCCGATATAGATCCGCGTCATTCCCGCCATCGGTCCTACGCGACCGGGTCTGCCCTGCGACGGTCGGTTGCCCGGTCTTGAAGGGGCGCCACGATCGCGGTCGCCCGCCCGGCCTCCCGGTCGCTGCATGCTGCGATAGGGTTCTGGCCGTCTCACCGGTACGGCGGGAATGTCTTCCTCGACCCGATCACCTCCCTGTGATTGAAAGACGAGCTTCATCGCAGCGGCGGCGAGTGTGAACGGATCGCTTGATGCAGCCAGGGCTTCGGCGACGCCACGGAACTCGCCGATGTCGTCCGCTTGCATCGCTTCCTGCACGGCGGCCCTGGTCCGTTCGAGCCGTTTGGCCAGCAGATCGGCCACCGACGGAACGGGCGCCACTGTCACTTTGGCTTTGGTGATCTGTTCGATGCTGCGCAGCAACCGTTCCTCACGTGGGTCGAGAATCGTAATGGCCGCGCCCTCACGCCCGGCCCGACCGGTTCGCCCGATGCGATGCACGTACACTTCTGCTGACGAGGGCAAATCGAAATTGATCACGTGCGACACGCTGGGAATGTCCAACCCGCGGGCGGCCACGTCGGTGGCCACGAGCAGTTCGGTTTGTCCCGTGCGGAAAGCCTGCATGACGCGATCCCGTTGGGGCTGGCTCATGCCGCCGTGGATCGCCTCGGCCCGATGACCTCGGCCGTTCAGCATGACCGTAACTTCATCGACTTCCACGCGCGTGCGGCAAAACACGAGAGCGGATTTCGGGCCGGCCATGTCCAAGACGCGGGCCAAGGCGGCGCCGCGATAGGGCTTGGCGACGACATAGGCCGTCTGCTGGACGCGCGGGGCGGTCCCGGCTTTGACCGGTTCTTTGGCGATGCTGATTTCGACCGGGTGTGTGAGGTGCCGATGCGCAATCGACTTGATGCGGGGCGGCATGGTGGCAGAGAAGAGCGCGGTCTGTTTCGTCGCCGGTGTCTGCTCCAGAATCGCGTCGAGATCGTCGGCGAACCCCATGTCGAGCATCTCGTCGGCCTCGTCCAGGACGACGACACGCACCTGTGCCAGCTTCAGAGTCTGCCGCCGAATATGATCGAGGGCGCGCCCCGGTGTTGCGACCACGACATCGACCCCGCGCTTGAGAGCCTGGAACTGGGGTCCGAAGGCTTGGCCTCCATAGATGGTCACGACGCTTGTGCGAAGTTCCTTTCCGTACCGCTGCACCGCTTCGCCAACTTGCACCGCCAATTCGCGGGTCGGTACGAGAATCAACGCGGCGGGACGTGCGTTCGCGCCCTGCGCCAGACGTTGCAACAGCGGTAACGTGAAGGCCGCGGTCTTACCGGTACCGGTCGCCGCCTGTCCCAAAACATCTTTCCCGGCCAGCAACGGCGGGATCGCTTCCCGCTGAATCGGGGTCGGCTCCTCATAGCCCAGTTGATCCAATGTCGCGAGCAGCCTTGCTTCCAAGCCGAGGGCGGCAAAACCTGGAGAAAAGCCATGGGCTGAGGGGATGGCGGATGATGGAGGCGCTTCATGTTTCATGCGTGACGGTAAACCTTTTCGTGATTTGTCTGTCCGGCAACCGATTGCCGGTCAGGATGAGGAATGGACTGCATTCTACGTGTTCGAGGTGGCCCGGGTCTATCCCACCGCCTGTTCGGCTGGTCTTGTGCCGTTATTGCCACAGATCCTCACAATGACTTGTAGCGGAGTTCCCCAATTCACTCGTCGGCGGCTCGTTCACTAGTCCTGCCAACCATCCGAGATATCGCTCAAATGCCACGCTTCCGACCGAACCAACCCTGGCGTCGAGCTTGCTCAATAGTGGTTCATGCATTGCAAGTCCCCTTGATCAAGGATGGACGGTCAATCAACCGCGCGCAGGCGCATGAGTTGAAAGGAGAGATGCCATGTCAGTTGCCAAGATTATCGAAATCAGTTCCGAATCCCCCAAGAGTTTCGAGGATGCCATTGTCCAGGGAATTACCCGAGCGTCCCAGACACTTCACGGGATCAAGTCCGCGTGGGTGGCAGAGCAACATGTCGTCGTTGAAAACGGCAAGGTCGCCTTGTACCGCGTGGGTCTGAAGATCACGTTCGTGATGGATTGACGGGCGGCGCCAGTAGCAGGCTCGTGTCACCGACTGTGGAGGGGGAGACTCGCTGGTTGCCATACGTACGTTGGAAGAGGACGGTGTGGTCTAGAAACTTCCTTCACGATGCTGTGCTGGTCACTCTCGTCTGGTCAACCACGTTCATGGCATTCGCGCAGGCCTCCGAGTCTCCGACGGAGGCAGTGCGTGAAACGGTCAACCGAGTAATCCAGATCCTCGAGGATCCCGCACTGAAAGACCCGGCAAGGCTCATGCCTCGCCGCCGTATGCTGGAAGAGGTGATCGCGACGCGTTTCGACTATGCCGAAATGTCGAAACGGGCATTGGCGGTCTACTGGGTTCCCCTCACGCCTGCCGAGCAGACGGAGTTCGTCGAGCTGTTCAAGAGGTTCCTGTCGGACCGCTATGCCGACAAGATCGAGGGCTATAGCGGAGAACAAGTGGCGTACATGTCGGAACGAATCGAAGGGTCGTATGCAGAGGTCAGGACCGAACTCCGGTCTGAGAAAACGACCATTCCTGTGGATTATCGCCTCCTCTTGAAGGAGGGCCGGTGGCATGCCTACGACATTATCGCAGATGGCGTCAGTCTGGTGAAGAATTACCGGAGTCAGTTCAATACGATCATCCGCGACAGTTCATACCAGGAACTGGTGAAAACATTGCGCGAACGGACGCTGGAGGAAAACACGAAAAAGAAACGATGACGAAATTCCTGGGGGCCATTCTTCTGAGAAGTCCCCGACTACCCCTTATGGAGATCGCTGTCGCCCGTGAACGAGTCCGATGGTGGCGTACGTGGCCATGACGGAGTGACGGTTCGGACGAGTCGCGTATCGACCACGGAGGAATCTGCTCATGATCATATCCATCGCCTTCACGGTCTATCCGGTCTCGAACATGGAACGGGCGCGAGCGTTCTACGAACATGTGCTCGGCTTGCATATGAGCTACAACTATCGGGATGTCTGGGTGGAATACGAGATCGGGAGTTCCACGTTCGCCATCACGACGACGGACATGGGCCATACGCCTGGCGCAAAAGGGGCGGTGGCGGCGTTTGAGGTGTCTGATTTCGAGGCGTTTATCCACAGGATGAAGGAGAGGGCCGTGTTGTTCGTCACGGAGGCATTCGAGACGCCCGTCTGCCGAATGGCGGTGATCGAAGATCCGGATGGGAATCACATCACGATCCACAAACGCCATGCATGACGTTCATTCAGCACACCCGATACAGGCCTCGCGTCAACCCGTTGCAAAAAGTCTTCATGCGGGCAAAGGCCAGCTGGACTTCGCGTTGGATCTGCGGGCGAACGGCCGCCAGCCTCGTCCTGCTCGCCGGAATGACCTCGACGACCACGGATTGCGGCGAGGAAATCGGCTGGCCGATCTGGCTCGTCATCCAGACCGTCACGTCCGAGAGCCCGCGCACGTTTTTATGGATGTCCTCCGCCAACACCTGCGCCAACACGTTGTAGATCTTCCCGACATGCGCCACAGGATTCTTCCCCGGCGCAGCTTCGGCGCTGGCCGGCCGTCTCAGTGAAATGATCCCGCAGACACGATTGCCCCGCCCGACTTCGCCGGAATCTCCCGCCTCCGCCGATGTGCCGAGCAATGTCAGGTAGGTGCCGGCCTCGCCGGCCCCGGGTTGATCCAGCACGTTGGCGAATATGTGCGGAAAGAGGCCGGTTCCGCTCTTCCGGATTACGAATTGGGTCAGGGCGCGTTCCACCAGTGCTTTCCGTTTGAAGTACTCGGACTCGCTACGGATCATCGGGGCTAAGAAGGGCATTGCTACCGTCACAAAGAGCTCTTTCTCGCGCCGTACCGCGAGCACCTTCACGTCTTCGCCCGTGTCGGGAAACTCTTTCTTAAAGGAACGGCTATTCAGAAATCGCTCGATCTGGAATACCAGCCGCTCCGTCGGGGTAAACGGGGCGTACCCGACGGTGGCGGAGGTGTCATTCGCCACGACTTCCCGAGGCCGCTCGGAGACGGACCGCAGCTCCTCCGACGCCGGTTTCAGTTCGACTTGGCATTCCAAGTCCTTGAGGGGCTTGATGCGTGGCAAGTGCCGCTTGAACCAGGTATACGCCGCCCGTTCGGCGATCTCCTTCACCGGAATGCGCTTGTGGTTCCATTCGAAGGTAGCTCGATCCCCCATGACCAACCGCATCGGAGCGAGCACAGAACCACCTCCGAATCGGCAGGCGACCTGACCCGCCACCAGCATCCCCTTGTCGGCATTGAAATGGAGAACGCGACCGCAGGTCTTCAGATACGCTTGGGCCAATTGGACGGCCACGGATTCCATGACGGCATCGCAGATCGTGTCGGGATGACCTAATCCCTTTCGCTCGACGATTTCGACGGCTTCCTGCGCGGGAGGCATGCGAGAGGATTCGAGAATCATCGGCTCAATCAGAGTCATTTCATACCCTCACACTTCTGCAATCCAGGCCACCGCCGAGCCGGGACGTTCGTGATGGAGGCGGTGCAGCCCGGCTGCCTTGGCCGCCTCTACCGCTGATGCGAGACGGGTTTCCAAATCACGGGCATCGGCGGCGGCATCGTGGAGAGTCTCGAGATCGCCTCCATATCGGGCGATCAGATTGTTCATCACGTCGAGCAACTTGGTGGCGGTCTTGAAGTCGTATCGAACATAGCCGCCCTTATCGAGTGCTTCGACCAATCCGTCCCATCCGGTTTTCACGATCCGGTCCGGGCTGGTGAGATCGCGGCGGACGAATTCGGCGTAGGTCTTTACGACAATCGAACCGGAGATCCTCGCACCATAAAGAAGCGCCGCCAAAAACCAGAGAAAGAGATCTCTCGGACGGCGGGTGGACAGGTTAAGCCCGAGCTCTGATGAAAAACGCCCCGGCACCAGCGAAAGGAGCACCCTGATCACGGTCGAACATCGCGCGGCTGTCGGTCCGGATCGGCTGGTGACCGGCCCCTGACGCTTCTCCAAGGTCTTGGTGCGGCGTTGAGTTCTCCTGAGCCTGATCAACGCAGTATCAGTGCGAAGCATGCTCAGTCTCCAATGCCCACCGGCCCATAACGAATCGGTCGCAGTCAGGACAGCGGCCGGCTCGCAGCCGGTTCTCCACTACCGTGAATCTCCATCGCCGGATGACAACCGTCCCGCAGCCGGGGCAAATCGTATTCTCGGCTCCTTCTTCCTGCGGGACGTTTCCCAGATACACGTACCGCAGGCCCTCCTCTTGGCCGATCTCCCTCGCCCGCAGCAACGAACGGATCGGCGTCTCCTGCCAGTGCGCCATCTTGTAGGCGGGGTAGAAGCGGCTGATATGCCAGGGCACATCCTCCCCCAGCTCGGTCTTGATGAAACGTGCAATGTCTCTCAACTCGCCGTCCTCGTCGTTCAATCCGGGAATCAGCAACGTGGTGAGTTCGATCCAGACACCGAGTTTCTTGTATTCCCGAATGGCTGCCAAGACCGGCTCCAGCCTGGCTCCGCACAATTTCTTATAGTAGCTGTCACGGAAGGATTTGAGATCGATGTTTGCCGCACCAAGGTATGGCGCGATCTCCCGCAGAGGATCGAGCGAGATGAACCCGTTTGTCACAAAGACGTTGCCCAAGCCAGCCGCCGACGCGAGCCGAGCGGTGGTGAGGGCCAGCTCATAGAAGATCGTCGGTTCGGTGTAGGTATAGGCGATGCTCTTGCATCCCGTTCGTTCGGTCTCGGCCACCAGATCGGAGGGAACCACCGCCGATCCAATTCCCCACCGTCCTTCCGGTGGTTCCGTTTCCGGGCACCACTCGTCCGCCGGATGGTCCCCGGCCGGAGAAGACACCTGGTTGCCGGCGTCCACCGACTCCCTCAGCTTCGGCCATTGCGAAATAGTCCAGTTCTGACAGAATCGGCAGCGCAAATTACAGCCGACCGTCGCAATCGAGTAGACGGCGCTTCCGGGTAGGAAATGAAACAGCGGCTTTTTTTCGATCGGATCGACCTCCGCCGAGACGATCCGGTTCCCGACTCGCGTGAAAAGATGGCCCTCGTCGTTGATTCGAACTCCGCAGACACCTCGGTGATCCGGTCCGATCTTGCACTCATGGGGGCAGAGCGTGCAGCGGACGAATTGGTCCGGCAAGGATTCGTAATACAGAGCGGCCTGGAGATCGGTCTTGATGGGGGACATGACTATCTCTTCGAGGTGCAGCAAAGGAAGGAGCAAGGGCGGTGCCGTTCGGTGCCCTATGATAAACACACGTCTCTCCAGCAGGTTGGCGCGTCACGGTGCTGCACGAACGTCTGGAGGGGGATAACTTGCTACAGCTTCAGGGCAGAACCTGTAGTGGAACGCTACATGCGATTGGGCTCATACTGTCTATCCGTACGTTTTCATTCTCAACTCCATGGCACTGCGATTGCTCATCATCAATACTTGCCATGCGTATCAGCGTAGTGATTATCTGCGTGCTCGTCTTGACTTCGTCATGCAATGGAGGCCGAGGAGCGGATTCGTCTTCCATGGATTCCACCCGTAAAGCCGAGCGCAACCGGATGGTCGATCAGTACATCATCCCCCACGGTGTCAAAGACCCTGCCGTGGTTGCCGCGATGAGGCATGTGCCGCGCCATCGCTTTGTACCGGGCGAATATTCCCTGTTCGCCTACGTCGACGGTCCCCTGCCCATCGGCCACGGCCAGACCATTTCACAACCCTCGCTGGTTGCCGACATGACGGCAGCCTTGCAACTCAAGAAAACGGACAAGGTCTTGGAGATCGGCACAGGCTCCGGCTACCAGGCAGCCATCCTTGCCGAGTTGGCCGATCAGGTGCTGACGATCGAAATCGTGGAGCCGCTTGCCCGCCAAGCGGAGCAGACGTTGGCCGAATTGGGTTACAGGAATGTCCGAGTGCGCATAGGCGACGGCTACCAAGGTTGGCCCGAAGAAGCGCCCTTCGATGCCATCATCGTCACCGCCGCGCCGGACCACGTCCCTCAGCCGCTGCTCGAGCAATTGGCCCTGGGCGGACGGTTGATCCTGCCGGTTGGCCGGGACATCCAAACACTCGATCTGTATCGACGGACAGCCGAAGGCTATCAGCGAACAACTCTGACCCTTGTGCGGTTTGTTCCACTGGTCCATCCTGGAGGACAGTAAGAGTGCCCAGGACCAATGGACAGAGCTGAGAAAGATCCCTCTGCACTCCCTCGCCGCATCGGCTGGTTCACGGCCGCTTGTGTGCTGGTCAGCAACGTCGTCGGCACCGGTATCTTTACGACAACGGGATTTATGGCACGCGATCTCGGCCATCCGGGGTTGATCCTGTTCATTTGGTTGATGGGAGGGCTGATTGCCCTGGCAGGCGCCCTTTCCTACAGTGAGTTGGGCACGGCCCTTCCGGTGGCGGGCGGGGAATACGTGTATCTGCGCCGAGCCTATGGGCCGTTCATCGGGTTTCTGAGCGGATGGACGTCCTTCGCCGTTGGCTTCAGCGCCGCCATTGCGGCAGGCGCCATGAGTTTCGCCGCCTATGTGAATCAACTCCTTCCGCTTGATGGCGAACGGGGCTTACTCTCCACAGTCATTGCACTCCTCCTCCTCTGGTCCATCACTGCCTGTCACCTTGCCGGAAAAGGAACAGGCGGGTGGCTTCAACGGGCGCTCACCCTCCTCAACATGGGAGCCATCCTCGCGCTTATCGCTGTGGGGTTGATGGGCGGGAACGGTGACTGGACGAACCTCAGCCTTTCCGACGCACAAGCTGCCCCGAGCATCGGACTCTCCATCGTGTCGTTGATCTTTGCCCTCTACGCCTATTCGGGGTGGAATGCCGCGGTCTACCTGGCCGGAGAGGTCATGGAACCGGCCCGAACTATTCCACGAGTTTTGATTGGCGGCACTCTGTTTGTGATGTGTCTCTATCTCGCGCTGAACCTCTTCTACTTCTATGCGTTGCCGGTAAGGGACTTGGCCCAGCCTCCTCTCGTGCCCGTCGCGAGCAAAGTTGCAGTGGCATTGCTGGGTACGGACGCAGCTCGATTCGTGACCATGATCCTCTGCCTTTTGATTGCCGGAGCCATAAGTGCCATGGTGTGGGCCGGACCTCGCGTGTACTACGCGATGGCAAAAGACGGGGTGATTCCAGCGTGCTTTGGCAAACTCTCCGGCAGAGGAGACATACCAATCAACGCCATTCTTCTCCAGAGTCTGTGGGCCTCAGGCCTGATTCTGTCGGGGAGCTTCGAGCGGCTGGTGATATACAGCGGCACCGTGCTCATGATGTTCAGCGCCTTGGCGGTTGGGGCAGTCCTGGTCCTGCGGCGCAAAGAACCTGACTTTCCCCGCCCCTACCGCACGCCCCTCTATCCCTTCGTTCCTGTGTTTTTTATTTTGATGTCGATGGTGATCATCTGGAACGCAGTTTCCGAGCGACCATTGGAAGCGGGCTTGGGAATTGCAACGGTCTTGGCTGGAACGCCGCTGTATCTGCTGTGGCGCAGACTGAGGAGCGGCTGCCATACGTAAAGCGAGGCGGGGGTCAAGGTTGAGCAGCACATGGTGCTTGGCCGATTGGCTGCCGACGCAGAGAGGTGCAGGTAACCAGGGGGAATGCGATGCCATTCAAGAAGAAGACTCCGAGCCCGATGGGACGACGCGGACCCCGCGGGCGCGCGACAAAGGCTGCGGCGAAGAACACTACGGAATCCAGACTCAGCCTCCGGTTGGACGAGTTGACGGAGCGGATCGATATTGTGCTGCCGGAGGTGACGGCGCGGGTTGCGGCGTTGGAGCATCTGCTGCTGGAGCTGAAACTGTGCAGGCACGACGACCTGCGTCGCGCGCGGCAGTTCGTGCGCGAACAGGAGGCGTAAGGGATCACGAGTGATCGGAGGCCTGAAGGGCTGAACGTCGATGACTGCATGTCGGCCGGAGGTGGGGGCAAGGGGTACCCTTGGTCTGCGCTCAGGGTCTCGACTGGCGCCGAGATAAGTGCTGCGTGCCGTCAGAGCGTTCTGATGTGTCTTGTGACACCGCGGTACACTCCATGCGTGAATGAAAGGACCTGCATCGATGAAAT
>DCZO01000029.1:37265-38698 GCA_002331335.1 Nitrospira sp. UBA2082
CTTGATCAGGACCGGTAAACGGAGCGAGAAGAGCGCCGGCGGCATTATTATCCCGGAGACCGCGCAAGAAGAGCCGGAGGAAGGAGAGGTCCTCGCCGTGGGTGCCGGTCGCTTCGTCGAGGACAAGGATTCGAAAGAAAAGGTCAAGAAGAAGACCTTTGTGAAGACCACCCTCAAGCCGGGCGAGCATATCCTGTACGATAAACACGCTGCCAGAGCAGTGGAGGGCGACGATGAAGCATTGGTGCTCGTTCGTGAAGAGGATGTCTTGGGCTATCTTCAGTAATTGACAGTCTTCACAGAAAGAGGATGGTGCGCACATTGGAGCCTGACTTCACGCCCGGACCTCTGGCGCTGACCAGGAGTTTGTATTGCAGATTGAGTACGGCATGCGGTATCAGAAGTGGCCGAACGCAATAGCCTGGCAGGAAGACCACCCTATCAAGGACCGGCCGGCCAACGGCACAACGGTCCAGGAGCGCAATCATGAAGATGCTGCATATTGTCTGTGGGGAGAAACTTGAAGAGGAGATCCTCGCTCTGTTTCAGAACCTGGGGATCAAGGGCTATACGATGATCAAGGGAGTGGGAGGCAGTGGTCAGACCGGGACGGTCTCCGGAACCGGTGGTTCGATCGATCGCAATACGTTGTTCATGGTCGCGCTCGAAGATACTCACATTCACATGACACAGGTGCTGAACGCCGTAAAAGAGATCCATGCCAAGCATGTGCGCGGGTACCGTGGCCTTGAAATCCCGCTCAAAGTCTTCTTGCAACCCTGCGAAGTCATCCTGTAACGGGGGGAGGCTTGACTCCTTGGCCGACGCGGGCATGGCAAAGTCGAGTGGAAGCCCGCCGCCGGACCATCCACATAGCGCGCCTCCGAAAACCGGAGCAGCAGGTGAGACGAGCGCGTCGGCCGAGAAATGCGCGATGAGCAGTTCAACACCCCTTTCTCGTCTCGCTCGTCCCGCCAGTCCCGCACACGCGTAGACAGAAACGCAGGCGGCAGGTGCCCCAAGAAAGGGAGAACGCCTCTGTAGCGTATCGTTTCAAGTGGAATAGCGGACGAGGACAAGCGCGCTGCAGGGACACGCGAGACTGGCCTCGTGGCTTTTCCAGGCAAAGGCATTCGTTCTTGGGTGCCCGGACAAAAAATTTTCCTCGGGAATGGACGTAAACGTCCCGGGGTCGACTTCGTACCATTCACCATGCTGCAGGAGCACCGAAGTGACTTTGTCGTAATTCACAATTTCAGACATTGGTTACCTCTCTTTCCTTCAATCAGGATATCGGGGCCAGCTCACTCTGACCCCAATTTCTCTCCGCCGTACGGTGCAGCGCGTTGTTAGCCGACAAGCACGGTCAAAGGCGGGCCTCCAGCAGGCGCACCAAAGCGTCGAGTGCCTTAACCATCTCTTGGAACGACATT
>DCZO01000029.1:38886-63881 GCA_002331335.1 Nitrospira sp. UBA2082
TGGAGCGCACTGTTGAAATGAACCACGCTCAGCCAGCTAGATTCGGAAGGACGCTTGCCACGAGCCAACGCTCCAGCCGCAGCTATCGCCTCCGTGAGCTCAACCTGCCATCGGTCGGGAAGATCGACTCGATCTGTGAACTTGCACCTCTGCGCTTCGTGTGCGCAGAAGACCGCACCGATTGGGTAAGTGAGTAGCCCCGCTTCTGGAAGCGACTTCGGTCGGAGGCGATCGAGCCGTTCAGCGATAGCGGAGAGACGCATCTTCTTGTCGGCTAATGCGCATGGATATCGGGTCAGTGTAATTTCTGAGAGAACGGTTCACATCATAGTAGCGTCCACGGACACAATATGACTCTGACACCATTTCCCAAACACCCACTTTGTCGTGGGCAAGTCTACTGCAAAGCCCGATGCTTATCCACCGCTCTGGCCGGGGCTAGGGGGATAGACTCTCACTGCGGACCGGGCTCGCTCAACGTGATTGACCGGCAGGAACATCCGTCGGTTGCTCATCGACAAGCCGGGCGGTGCGCCGGAGTTGCCAGGCGAGGCTCGTCCTGTTGAAGGCCCAGAACGGTGAGAGCGGCAAGCCTGCTTCGCGCAAGGCATGTGCCGCAAACTGATGGCAGGTGTGAAACAGGTCGTAGGAGCGTACCGCCGGATAGAAGCTGGATTGACCGACCGAGACGATTGGTGTCTCAACCGATATGGTCCCGCGCAGGTGCCGGCGCAATCGCTGATAACCCTCGTCACTCACGCGCAACAGGAACAGCTCAGCGGGCGGTTGCGGCGTGCGGTCTGCCCATACCCGGTCATAGTGCCCGACTTCCACGACCCCCTCGGTCGGCCAGAAGAGGGCCCGCACGATCCCGCTCAGTCCTCGCTGATCCTCCAGATACCAGGCGCGTTCGGCATAGCCCCATTCTTCGAAGAGCGAATGGCTTATGGCTGATGGCTGATAGGCCGGAGGAGAGGAAGCTGACGGCTGATCGCTGTCTCCTTGCTGGACCGGAAAGGCGATCATGGCGTGCCAGGTGTCAATTGACACAAAGATCGTCCGAGCAGGGGAGTCCGGAGACGTCGGCCGCAGGCCCTCGGCCGGTGAGGCACAGGCTGAAAGCAGGATGGCCCCGGCGACCCACAAGATGATGGTCGCATTCATCTGATCACCGGCGCTCATCCAGTGTCAGAAGGGCTCCGGCGAGGCCGCGCACCAACTCGCTCATGGCCCGGTAGTCCAGCGTGTCCGGCAGATCGGTCGGGCGGTGGTAATGGGGATTCCGGAACAGGGCTGTGTCGGTCAGCATGACGGCTGGATAGCCTTCGTTCCAGAACGATCCATGATCGGACCAATCGACTCCCGGGATCCACCAGGGGCCGGCGTAGGTTTCGACCGGCAAGTTCATGTGGGCAACGAGTCCATCCCGGACCCTGGTCTGCAGCGGCTGCGAATCGTCATTGCTGACGACCGTGAGGAAGTTGCCGGTTGTTGGATAGCGCCAGCGCAGCCAGAAGACCGGAAAGGGGAATGACTGGCTCCCCGGTTCCTGCGAGTAATACCCGACCGACTCTAGACAGAGCATCGCCTCGACGTGCTCGCCCCGTTCCTTGAGCGAACGCGCATAGGTGCGGCTGCCCATGTACCGGCTGCGAAAAAAAGGAGGCTCCTCCAGCGTGAAGGCCACGAACCGCACGGTCTTCCGGAAACGCGTCCCTGCATGGAGGCGCGCCAGTTCCAACAACACCGCCACGCCGCTGGCGTTATCATCCGCTCCCGGCGAGCCGATTACGGTGTCGTAGTGGGCTCCAACCACGATCACGCGATCAGGCTGATCCGTCCCTCGCCGTTCCGCAATGATGTTGCGGACGGCCAATTCCTCCACCTGATACGGTTGCTCGGTGAGGGCATACCCATACGATGTGAAGCGCCGGGAGATGAGATCCGCGGCGGCGTTCAGATTGGCCGGATCCTGGTAGCTCCTGGGACCGATTGTGACGGCCAACGAGTGTACCAGCGCCTCAAGCTCCGCGCGCCCGCTCTCTTCATTCCGTTGAATCCCGGTCACATCCTTGCTCCAGACCCATCCGCCTGCCGCCGACAGCGCCGCAGCGGCTATGACGAATCGGAAGAGGAGGCGAACAGCTCCTTGCTCCCTCACGTCGGACCTCTTGCTGTCACGCGGGTGCGGGATGCGAGTTCGCCGCCGTCCGGTGGCTCCTCCAGGCCGAAGCCTGAATGCGCAGTTTCATCGTTTCAGGATCAACAACACCTCGCAGGAAGAGCAGCCGATCCGTGCTGCGCGAGCGAATGACCAGCGTGCCGATTCCGAAGAACTCCGCGACGATCCCTTGTTGGACCGTAATGTCCCCCACGTCATGGAGTGGCATGGATTGAATCTCGCGTCCCGTATATCCGTTTCGCACGGTCAGCTCATCCCTCGTCAGCTCATAGTGCGCCCAGCGACGCAGGATCGCGGCACAGGCGACGAGCACGCCGGCTCCCACGATCCACATCTGCCAGCCATCCACGCCGAACCGGAACAACAATGCGCCGCGTACCGCAGTCAGGGCGCTCAACAAATAGAGCCAACTAAACTGCGCCCATGCCGGATAGGCGTCCCAGAGCATTCGATCGTCCTGTTCTGTCTTTTCGACAAGGTGAAGCATCGCCATCGTTCCACCGTCATCGAACGGTTCAAGTTAGGGAGCGGGCGTTCTCCGTTTCCGCGGCTCACGGCACTTTGACGAATGGATACCGCTCGCGCAGCGACTTCGTGACGCACCCGATGCCGCATTCGTCGCCGACGATTTCAACGGCGACGATGACGTCCGGGTCCTTGAAGTCGATGCGCGGCGCACGCCCCCGACGGAGTAAGTCTTCCACGAGGGCGGCATCGAGTTCCTGCTCGATCGGCTGACCGTGGATCTCATGCTTATGGCCTCTCCGCTCGATCCGCACGTAGAACGAGCTGTTCCTGATACGGTCGCCGTAGGCCAACACCTCTGTTTTGAGTATCCCGGCCAACGTGTCGACCTCGAACGGGAACGTCCGATCGAGGGGAACGACTCTGGCCAGTGGGAAGAGAAATCCTGGCTCATTCTCTTCACGGCTGCGCAATTCCTCGAAAAATGCCCGGTGATCCTCCACCCGCCCGATCAAGATACCGACATGGGGCGCCCATCGGAAATCGCCGAACTGCTTGAGTCTCCTGGCCAGATGGCCCTGCTCGTGGTTTTTCGCCGTTGCCAAGACGTTCCAGCCCACAACGGCTGGGTGGGGCGCGCGGGCTGTGTCTGTCGTTTCATTGAAGGTCGTCATGTTGTGTACAGCAATCGCTTCGGCCGTTTCGGCTTGGTCGCCTGTGCGAGATCCTCGATCGTTCGGCCCGTCAAGACGGAGGTATCCCATTCCTTCATCATGACGTTTCGGCTGTCGGAACGGGCCTCATTATCTCTTTGCTTGATCAACAGCCAATGTCGAGGGCGTTCCTTCATCCGGATCAGCGCAAAGCGCCCGCGCAGCCGTCGGCCGTGGAGGCTCACATCGAGTGCCCCCGCTTTCCACATGTCCGTGAGCGAATCCTGTTCACCCACCGGTTCAAACCAACCGGTATCCCATACCAGCACCGGCCCGGCCCCATAGTGCCCCTCCTCGATCATGCCTTCGAAATCCGCATAGGCGAGGTCGTGGTCTTCGACCTCCACCGCGAGGCGCTTGAGGCGGGGATCGAGCGACGGCCCTTTGGGAATGGCCCACGATTTCAAGACGCCGCCGATCTCCAATCGGAAATCGTAATGGAGATGGGACGCATCGTGTTTCTGCACGTTGAAGATCGGTCGGTGCATGGCGCGTAACCCTACCTCATCTCTTCAACGCCTCACGTACCTCGCCGCAGGCCAAGCAGCTCGTCGCTGTAGGCAGGGCCTGCAGTCTGGCCACCGGGATGTCTTTCCCGCAGCCCTGGCAACGTCCGTACGAGCCGCTTTCAATTCTTGTCAGAGCGAGGTCGATGGCTTCAATCTCCCGCTTCTCCCGTTCATCCAGCCGATCGAGCAACCGGACCATCGTTTCCGTCTGTCCTCTCTCGATCGCTTCACGTTCCACATCGGTCTCGAGCCACAGCAGATCCTCTTCAGTCTGTGCGGCCTGACGAAACAGGTCGCGGCGTTGCGCCAGCAGCTTGGCGCGAAAGTCCTCTACAGGCAGCATGGTTCCCCTCCTCCTCTTCTTTCTGCTCAAGAACCGATGGCGTCCTTTGCGCTGAACCGTCATGAATAATGTGGGCTAGAGCATTCACAATGCCAAGATGCCTGGGGGTCAACAAGACCGAATAGGGGCACAATGACAAGAGGTTGAGGTGTCAGATGAACGCAGACACAGAGAAGGGGAACAATTACCTGGGGTGTTTCAGGCCATGAAGGGTCTGGTCATTGTCGCCAAATGCCTCAGGAAACTAGACGCATGGTTGTGCGTCGGCCATCGCGTGAGTCAGGTAGTGGAGGAGGCCCGGTGGATCCAACAGTCACTGCAGACCAATTGAACGGAAAACAAATCGGAACGGAGGAGGGATCGAGAAAGGGGCGGATCCGTTTTCTATCCTGCTTGAACCGACCCTCGAAGCGCGCGAAACAGCCTTCTATTTATTGCTCTGGCTGACAATCAGATCACTGTTCGCGTCCTTCGTGCCGAAGGGCTGGGGCGTATGGGGCGGGTGGCGGGGCCGACAGCTGACTGTTGCGAGGAGAATAATGGCAATCAACCACAGCAGCAGATGACGATGCATCTCTGTCTTCATGGTCACCGTTCATCCTCTACTAGATAACAGGCGGCCGTTTCTCATTGACGATCAACATCAGTCGGCGATGTTTCAACGGCCGTTCGGGGTCTCGTGTATAGTGCCCGAGGTCCTCTGAAACTTCCGTGAGCCTAAGCGGTATCGAGATCCGTTGCTTCACATAAGGCACATTGGTCTCAATCGCGAGATCAACCAATTGCTCAGTGGTCCCCGTCACCTCGGCGTTCAGGTCCTTCTGGTCGAGAAAGTGCACGGTCACGCGTTCTTCCGGATCAATCCACGGAATGATTATCTTTCGCTTTTCATGGTTGGTCATCTCTGTCTCTCCGTGTTTTGAACCAAGACATCATGAAATCGGTGCTCGCATCCCATCTTCTGATCATCGCGCTATCCATCGTACATAGAGCAGGACATTGTGCTTCCGCTTCTCCGGCAGGACCCATTTCCAGGCCTCCATCGAAGTACCCTGCTCGCCGCCATGAATAGTTTGCGTCAGCTCAGCATCCGATTTCTTCTGCACAGCAGGACTGGTGAGATCAGCCGGAAGAGGGGTCACGTCATAGGCCGTTCCTTTTCCCTGTTCACCAAGGCGATAATGAGCATTGTTGCTCATAGAGAGGCTTGCCTTCCTGGAGATCGTACTATTCGCGTAGGGCCTTGCCGGCTCTTCGGGCGAGATCCGAGATGACGCGCACCGCCTCTCTTACAACAGGATGCATCATCTGGACGCGACTCCGATGGTCTCGCGCTCTCAGCTCTGTACGAAACGTTTCATCTCATCTTAGTAATTTGTCGGCTTAAAATTTTGTTCTTCCACGTGGATCACGGCGCCTGTGTCGGCGTCGATGTGGACCTCCATCGTCTTGTTCTCTGCTGTGATGACCTCGACTTCCCAGACGAGCTTGTTGTGTTTCTTCTCAAGCTCGGCTTCGACGACCTTCCCTGCAACCTTGGCCGATACCGTTTTGATCGCCTGGTCGATCGTCACCTTGGCTGCCGCGGCCATCTCCGCCTTGCCGTTCTTCTCCTTTTCGTCAGCGGAGGCTGGTCCGGTGAAGGCAAGTGTTCCCGCTGCCACTAATAGGCCCAAGGCGAACACGGCAAATGATTGTTGTCTCATGGGTACCTCCTTCTTCATTTTGTCGTCCAAACAGGGCAACCCTGCCGGACGTAGCTACGCGTTGCATTCGAGGCCGAGGATTTCCCGCTCGGCTTCCAACCAGTCGTCGAGCGATGACCCGGGGGAACGGATGATGACTTCCATGATTTTCTCCTTGACCTCGGGAATGAGGCACCTCCTGGTTGTTCGGTCATGGAGAGACCGTTGTGCATCTTAGGTGCCACTCGTGGTCACTGATGAGACGACAAGACGAAGCAGGTGAAAATGAGGCTGTTGTGAGCAGGCGCTAAGGTCAGCAACGAATAAGCTTAGAGTTCCCTGTCATGACGTGAGGTATTTTGCGGCACTGCTACACGAAAGCCTGTGGCGGAACACCGCTCTCACCGAGACGCTCTCTAGTGCGATTGGCATTACGGCATCTCACATAGAGAGAGACACCACGGAAGCAAGGCCAGGACTCTGCGCTCGCCTGGTCAAATCACTTCGAATCCTGGTACGGATCGTCGAAGGTGGCCCCACACTCGAGACATCGAACCTTCCCGGTTCTCTTCTTGGCTCTCGTGAGGACTTCATCAATCGCCCGACTATGGGTGCACAGATTTGGTGAGGTGGTTCTGCGTGCAGGTGGAACCGTCACGGATTCCATCGTGGTTTCCATCGCATCCTCCGTCAGCCAAGGGGTTACCTCATCCGTCTCGGATCCATCATGCTCTTTTCCACAGGCCCTCCGTCCAGGTCATCCGTGAGCCCGCTCTCGCAGTACTCGCTGGGGCAGGATTACGAAAGGCTCGGTCTGTGCGTCATGTTCTGCATCCCAGCCGGTGATGCGAGCGAGTACTCGCCTGCCGCAGGGTGAAGGGCCATGAGCCAGTACGTCTGGTTCGCATCCATCCTCAGAAACACCTGACCGGATCGGGTTAAGTAATCGATCGCCAAGAACACTTGATCCACCGTCAGGTATGGACAGAGCGCTTCCGCTGCGTCCAGTCGATACCAAGCCTCCTGTTGCCGTAATGCAGTCAAAACCCGATCAATATGGACCTGATCAATGGTGATCCCCATCGTCATATGTCCTCCCTGTTGTCAGAGTCGGGGACGACCCTCGGTATTGGTCTCCCACGGTGATCTCGAGTTGATCCAGCCCTCACGCGACTGTTGCCAGCCCGCACTCTCATCACGTCCCATGAGCGTCCCTTCGGTGACTCAAGGGACCTGGTCACGGAAGCCACGGCCCTCGTCCCCTCACTCAGACCGAGACTTGTTCAGACTGTTTGTATAGCGAATCGTGAGGAAAAACAGACCTAGGAAATACCCCTGGATCGAGAGAGGGAAATCACCAGAAGTTGGACAGCCCATCGTCAATCAGGATTCTGCTTGCATGGGATTTCGCTGACCCGGTGATGCCAATCTCCTCACGGTCGTCTCCATCACCTCCGCTGTTATTCTGGATGCTAGCAGAGCGCGCCGATCGGCCTACTCACAGCGTCGTGACACTCGACAACTTGGAAAATGCCGATTGAAGTGATCTTTTTGAGACCTATTCGTTGGGGGTTCTCGATTGTTTTCTTTGATGATTTGATGAAGATATTGCGGCGAGGGGGTCGTATAGATATAACAAACCGGCCCGCTCTTGTGTGGAACCATGGGGGCCGTCGTCTGGCCAGAATCACCTTCGGCAATCCTTCAGACTGATTACCCTGCGCCTCAATCTTCGTTTAGGCTCGCATTAACGGCCGTGCCTAGTCGCATCGAGGACGGATAGCGCGTCCCTTGAGCATCCAGACTCCGCTACCGAAACAGCGCACGCGTCCTTTGCACGCTGGCTGGACAACAGCGAGCCCCCAACCTGAGACTCCCAACCTCTTTAGGCTCAAGCCACCTCCTCCGTAACCTCAGTCCATTCAGAATCAACGGGGGCAAGATGCCCCGCATCAGGCAGGTGGTGGCACAATGCCTCCTTCCTTCATCACGAGACGAACTGATTCCCTGACCTGTCTGATTCGTTCGGCCGCTCCTTCCATCACCTGCACGTTTGTCCTACTCAGCTGAGCCAACCCCTGCTCTTGCGCCTTGAGGGCAGTGGCGGCGGCAATGCGCGGCACCACCTCCCATTCGTCCATGGTACAGATGATATTGTCCTCGCTGATGCCTCGTGCTTCGGCGCAGGTCGCCAATTCCATCGCGGCTGCGATCGCCATCTCGTCCGAGATGGTGCGGGCGCGCACATCCAACGTGCCTCGGAAGATGCCCGGAAACACCAGGGAGTTGTTGACTTGGTTGGGGAAATCGCTCCGGCCTGTCGCCACAATTCTGGCCCCCGCTTGTTTTGCCTCCCACGGCCAGATCTCCGGAACCGGATTGGCGCAGGCAAATACGATTGCGTTCCTGGCCATGGTCGTGATCCATTCCGGTTTGATAATTCCTCCTGCCGCGAAGGCGATACAGACGTCCGCGCCTCGTAGTGTCTCAGGAATCCCACCTCGGCGACTCTCCCCGTTCGTTTCGACGCAAACCTTCCATTGTTCGGCAAATTCAGGAATGTCCCGATAGTCGGTACGATGAGTTCCCAGAATCCCTCCCAGGTCGCACGCCACAATCGACGCCGGGGCTGCTCCCCTCGCCTTCAAGAATCGATAGGTGGGCACATTGGCCGCGCCCATGCCGATCATGGCGATACGGATCTTGTCGATCGGCTTGCCGACGATCTTCAGCGCATTGATCAGCGCCGCCAGCAGTACTGTGCCGGTTCCTTGTTGATCGTCGTGCCAGACAGGAATTGAGCAGACACGGCGCGCGTCTTCAAGGACGCGAAAACACTTCGGCATCGCGATGTCTTCAAGGTTGATGCCGCCGAACGACGGTTCCAGAAGTTTGACGGTTCGGACAATCTCCTGAGGGTCCTTCGTTCCCAAACAGATCGGTACAGCATCCACCCCACCCAGATACTTGAACAACAAGGCCTTGCCCTCCATGACCGGCAAGCCGGCCTCCGGCCCGATGTCGCCCAAACCCAACACTCTCGTCCCGTCGGATACGACCGCAATGCTGTTGGCCTTGTTCGTGAGGTCGTAAACGAGGCCGGACGTTTTCTGAATATCGCGACAGGGAGCCGCAACCCCCGGTGTGTACCATAAGGCGAAGTCGTCGAGACTGCGGATGGGACATTTAGGGAACGTCTGAATCTTCCCCTTGTAGAAAGCATGGAGTCTACGAGACTCCTCGGCCGGTTTCTGGGCCCTTGCGAGCAACTCTTCTTTAGTCGGCATCGGAGTCCTCTCAATCAATGGGGGCGATCGAATCGACCGCCACACCCCTCATCTCATCCGTTCCGATGATTAGACGTGACTGCGTGCGGAGACCGGCGTTCGGTTTGAATTGGATGGAGGCAGTGACGCCTCCGATTCCAAGAAGGAAGGTTTAGTTCAGGCGGCGCTTGCCGTGACCGACGAACAGTTTCTCGGCTTCTTCGCGCGCAACATCCGTCAGCCCTTGTGTCTGGCGATGGGCGAGAATCACCGGATCGACTCGCTCGCCGCAACTGACACAGTGCCAATCGAACGAACCAATCTCGAACACTTTCTCCTGAATCATAAGCCCGCCGCAGCGATGGCAGCAATCGGCTTGTCGCTGCTGTTGGGCGACGAATGATTTTGAGACGTTGACCACAGGCATACAGCTCCTCCTTACTGAATTGTGAGATGCCCCTTATGAGCCACAATCTCAGAAAAGGATTCATGCCGATATTCCTTGGCCTCAAACCAATGGCGTGCCTACTTACCGCATCGTGCGTTTGAGCAGGGGGCGTAAGGCCTGCAAGCCTCTGGTATTCAGAACGTCCTTCTTCTCTAGCCATCCCCGGCGCGCTTGCCCGACCCCATAGCGAAGATTTTCAAGATCGAGGACGCTGTGGGCATCGGAATTGATGCAGAGCATCACGCCCTCCTCTTTCGCCATCCGGCAATCGGTATCATTTAAATCAAGCCGGACCGGATGTGCATTCACCTCCAGAAAACTGCCCCGCTCTCGGGCATGGCGGATGACACGAGCCATATCCACATCGTAGGGCGCTCGTTCATCGATGAGTCGGCCGCTGGGGTGGGCCAGGATCGTGAAATAGGGATGGTCCATCGCACGCAGGATCCGTTCCGTCTGCTTCTGCCTGGAGAGTCGGAAATGGCTATGGACCGCCCCGACGACGAGATCGAGGCGGCACAGGTTTTCATCCGGAAGATCCAGGCTGCCATCTTGCAGAATGTCGACCTCGATCCCCTTCAATAAGGTAATGCCGCTAAGCGTCCCATTCAGCCGATCGATCTCTTCGAGCTGTTCGAACAGCCGCTTCGGGTCGAGGCCTTTGGCCATCGTCAGACGCCTCGAATGGTCGGTGATCGCCAGATACTCAAGGCCACGCGCCTTGGCCGCTTCCGCCATTTCTCTTATAGAGTTCCGGCCATCGGTGGCTGTGGTGTGGGCGTGCAGATCGCCTTTGAGATCGGCAATCTCCACGAGCACCGGCAGGCGCCTAGCCCGCGCCGCGTCAAGCTCTCCGCGATTCTCCCGTAGTTCCGGCGAAATCCAGGGCAGCCCGACTGCGGCATAGACCGATTCTTCGGTGGCTCCGGCCACCGATCGATCGCCCCTGAACAGGCCGTATTCATTGAGCTTGAGCCCCCGCTGCTGGGCCAATTGACGAAGCGCCACACTGTGCGCCTTGCTGCCGGTGAAATACTGGAGGGCCGCGCCATAGCTGTCTTCGGGAACGACTCGCACGTCCACTTGCAGCTTGCAGGCAAGTCGGACGCTCGCTTTGGTGGTCCCATGTGCCAGAATCTCTTCGACTTCCGGATACGACAGGAATCGATCCATTACAGGGCTGCCAGAGGTAGCGGTGATGAGGATATCGAGATCCCCGATCGTCTCCCTGGCCCGTCGATAGCTTCCCGCCACCACAACCTGTTTCACACCGGGAGATCCCTTCAGGTAGGCGACCAAGGCTTCTGCGTACTGAGTGGCGACCGCGAGTTGGAAACGCTTCTCCTCCCCAGCTCGCTTTTTCAGCTGATCCAGAATGAATCGTTCAGTTTTTTCTCCAAACCCCTGGATCGATCTCACCCGCCCGTCCTGCGCGGCCTTCTGCAGTTGGTCGAGCGTCCGGATGCCGAGATCGCGATAGAGCGTTTTGACACGCTTTGGGCCGATACCAGGAATGCGGAGCAATTCCGTGAGAGTCTTCGGAACTTTCTTACGATGCTCTTCGAGTGCGGTGGCTGTCCCAGTCTCGACGATCTCTTTGATCTTTCCCGCGAGGTCTTCGCCGATACCGGGCAGTTCTGTCAGATCCTCTCCCTCGTCGAGCATCGCGCCGACCTCACGGGGGAGACCACGGAGTGTGCGAGCCGCATTGCGATAGGCACGGATGCGGAATGGGTTGGATCCTTCGATCTCGAGAAGGTCTGCGATCTCTTCAAAGACCGCTACGACATCGGCATTATGGACCGGCATGTTGCACCACGCCTTTCGCCTGATGACCGACAGGAGGTGGTCGTCACAGGGCTCTCAACCTCCACTGCGTGAAGACCGTTTCTTGATCGGCCGGACTCTCATTCGCGTGGCCTGTTCCCGCTCCTTCTCCAGTCGCAGATTCTTGAATCGCTTCGCTTGGATCTTCGGCAGATTCTTAAACGACGGTCGCCGACCAAGAACGCATGCGGCACCTCTTCGCCGCGGTAGTCTGGCCGGCACTCTACTCGCACCGGTACCGGCCCGATCATCGAACCCTTCCGACCGGCATGAGATAGAGCGGCGTCTCTCGTCCAGTGAGATTCAGCACCCCCTTCACACTCCTATCATCGAATGCGCCGAGTACGACCGTGCCGAGCTGCAACGACACGGCTTGCAGGTAGACGTTCTGAGCCGCATGGCCTGCCTCCATGTGGACATACCTGAGCCCTCGGTCGCCGTACTTTCCGGTCACCCGCTCATAGACGGCGCACAAAGCCAGGATCGCGGGTGCCTCCGTGATGGAAGGCTGGTCATAGGCGGCACGACCGAGTGCCTGGCGTTTATCCCAGTCGGCGATCCGACGAAGCGCATGCCCACTGGGGATGTAGTGATAGAGGCCGGAGGGGAGTTCCTGGACATTCCCTGCAACTACGTACACCTCCAAGGAGTACAGAGCCCCTGCGGAAGGCGCGGTCCGGAACCCACTGCGATCAGTGATACCTTGCGCAGCCCAGAGGAGTTGGCCGAGATCATCGAGGGCCAGCGGCACGTCTCGGAACTCCCTGACGGACCTCCGTTTCAGCAACGCCTGTTCAACCGAGGTCGAGCCCGCATAGCGGAGTTTCGGCAGCGTGATCTGTTCATCCTGCAGGCCGACCTTCACAGAGTGGAATGCCATGATCGGCTCTCGTTATCTCCTCGGTGCCTCAATCGCCTCGCCACAGGCCAAGCAGCTCGTCGCTGTAGGCAGGGCCTGCAGTCTGGCCACCGGGATGTCTTTGCCGCAGCCCTGGCAACGTCCGTACGAGCCGCTTTCGATTCTTGTCAGAGCGAGGTCGATGGCTTCAATCTCCCGCTTCTCCCGTTCATCCAGCCGATCGAGCAACCGGACCATCGTTTCTGTCTGTCCTCGCTCCATCGCTTCGCGCTCCACATCCGTCTCGAGCCACAGCAGATCCTCTTCAGTCTGTGCGGCCTGACGAAACAGGTCGCGGCGTTGCGCCAGCAGCTTGGCGCGAAAGTCCTCTACAGGCAGCATGGTCCCCTTCCTCCTCTTCTTTCTGCTCAAGGCCCGATGGCGTCCATCGTGCTTTGTCGCCACAACAAGCCAAAGCATTCACAATGCCAAGATGCCGAGGGGTCGACGAGACCGAATAGCGGCGCAATGACAGGAGGTTGAGGATTCGGATCAACGCAGACAGGTAGGGGGGAACAGATCGCTGGGGTATTTCAGGCCATGAGGGCCCTCGCCATTGTCGCCAATTGCCTCAGGAACATAACGAGGAGTAATCTGGAATCGATGCGAAGTGCGGCAATCTGTTGCAGGCAAGTCTACTGCAACGTCCTAAGTTTATCCATCATGCACGCTGGCCGCTACGAGGGAAGATTTTAGGTTCCTACTCGGGAGAGTCCAACCGGTCGCTCATCGCGCCAACGACCGGATGTAGAGCAGCACATTCCGCTTGTCCTGCTCCGATAACGTCCACTTCCACGCTCCCATGGGCGATCCCGGCTCCCCGTCGTGAATAATGTTCCCCAACTCGGCATTCGACTTCCTCTGGACGGCGGGAGTTGTGAGGTCCGGCGGGGGAGGGGACACTTGGTTATACGCCTTACCTTTTCCCTGCTCCCCATGGCAGAACCGGCAAAACTCTTCATAGAGACGCTTGCCGTCCTGTAACTCGTAATGGTCGCGCAATGCCTGCGCGTCATCCGCCTGGCCCGCAGTCGTCGGTGCCGCCGACAAACTTGCCAGGGCCACCGAGAGCGCGAGGACCGTGGATCGTGTGAACATGGTGCTCCTCCATTTAATTGAAGAACTATCAAGCCGGCCGGCGCTGGAATCGCTGGTGAATCCACCCGAAGGCATAGATCATCACATTCCCGATTGTAAACCAATGAAGCCCGCCGAAGAGGGCCGTCAGAATGAACGCCCGCAGGTTGACACCTTGATGACCGTAATACCACAAGTCGGTCCACCGGTCGGTCAGGCCGGAGAGAAGCCCAATCTTTCCTTCGATCTCGAACGCCAAGGGAACCGTCGGCGCGTCGACGACGAAGAAGAGGAAATAGGCAAAGACCGCCTGACTCTCGGCATTGACGTGGCAGTAGAGAAAGACCAGGAACGATGCACATGAATGAATCACGAGCAGGGTTGTGCTGAGGACCAGCCGGTCTCTTGCGGGCTGATTCATATATCCTCGCCACGCTATCCCTTGACGCAGACCAGCGGCTCCAGCCTGGCCACTTTCCTTGCCAAGCAGGCGTCATCCGCCGCATCAACCACCTCGCTGACATCTTTGTAGGCGCCAGGCGCTTCTTCGGCGACGCCCCGCAGCGACGGGCTGCGGATCAGAATCCCGCGTGCGGCCAGATCTTTCACGAGTTCGCGGCCATGCCATTGCCGCAGCGCCTGGTGGCGGCTCATGCTGCGCCCGGCTCCATGGCAGGCCGACCCATAGGCCAGTTCCATGCTCTCCTTCGTACCCGCAAGCACATACGAGGCCGTGCCCATGGTTCCTCCGATCAGGACCGGCTGGCCCACGGATCGGAGCGACGGAGGAAGATCGGGATGGCCGGGACCGAAGGCTCGCGTCGCGCCCTTGCGATGGACGAAAAGACGGGTCGGCGTTCCATCAATGTCGTGCTCCTCGACCTTGCAGGTGTTATGCGAGACGTCGTAGAGCAGCGAGAAGACGGCATCCGGCAACACATCGGCGAAGACCTCTCTGACGAGATGGGTGATGATCTGCCGATTAGCCAGCGCGCAGTTGATTGCCGCCCGCATCGCGCCGAGATAGGCCTGCCCGACTTCCGAATTGATCGGGGCGCAGGCCAACTCACGATCGGGCAATTCGATATGGTGCCGCGATGCGCTGACGGCCATGCTCTTGAGAAACTCAGTGCCGATCTGATGTCCGAGCCCGCGCGAGCCGCAGTGAATGCTCACGACGAGGTCCCCTTCACGAATGCCGAAGACCGACGACGCCTCTTCATCGAACACCGTCACAACCTGTTGCACTTCGAGATAGTGATTCCCGGAGCCGAGCGTTCCCATTTCGTCCTGCTGGCGTTTCTTGGCGTGATCCGAGACATGTTCCGGCTCGGCACCGGCCATGCAGCCGTGCTCTTCGATGAACTCCAAATCCTCATGCGTCCCATAGCCCTTCCCCACTGCCCACTTCGCCCCTCCGGCGAGCATGGCGTCCATCTCACCTCGGTCCAAGTGCACCTTCCCCGTGCTGCCGACGCCGGCGGGAATGTGATGAAACAAGGTGTCGGCCAGCCGTTCTTTCACAGGTTGGAGGTCCTCGGCTGTGAGTCCCGTGCGAAGCAACCGGACACCACACGAAATATCGAAGCCCACACCACCGGCGGAAACCACGCCGCCAACATCGGGATCGAACGCGGCGACTCCGCCGATGGGAAATCCATAGCCCCAGTGGGCATCGGGCATTGCGTAGGAGGCTTGGACGATTCCCGGCAACGTGGCCACGTTCGTGACTTGCTCGTAGACCTTCTCATCCATATCGCGGATCAACGACTCGGTGGCAAAGATCACGCCCGGCACGCGCATCTTGCCGTGCGGAGCAATATGCCACTCATCGGGACCGCGCCGTTTCAAGAGATTGAGATCCATGGCCCCCTTATGTCCGAATATGGGCTATACATCAACGACGCACTGGGCAATCCACTGTCCCTGCTGATCCTGCTTCACTGACAACTCGGTGTAGGTTGCGCCTTTTACCTCGACCGCGGGCTGATGGCGCGCCACGTCGACCGGTTCTCCCCACGCAGTCGCGTGGAGCGAATGGTTGTTGAAGCGCACGGCGAAGCGGCTGAACAGCATCTTCCGCGTCGCCATTTCATAGATGAGCGCGTTCAGCCAATCGACCAGCAGCAATTCGTCATCGGGCGCCTCACAGACGATCGGCACCGCATGCAGAGAAGCAACAGAAACTAGGTCCGTAATCACGGCGGTCAGGGCCTGCGCCGCATTCGCAAAAGCGGCTTCCTTCGTTGGGCCTATTCCCCGCACACCCATGTCGGCTTGATGCGGGAAATGTTCCCAGCTGGCCTGCCCGGTTTCGAAACGAGAAGGGTGCATGATCGATAGATTCCCCGGTGCGATGCCGGTTACGGGATGGTGATCGTACTGACCTGTCCCTCGACGCTCATCAGCGTACCGAACGCCCCGCATTTGGCCTGCATGGTTCGCTCAAGGAACCGCCGCTCCTCTTCCTTGGCCGTGCGGACGCCGAGGTCCTCGATGCAGGCCGGATGGAGCCTGATACGCGTGATTCGTCCTCCTTCCACATCGAGCATGTACAGGAATGAAAGATCGTTCCGTTCTTCCTTGTCGATCATATAGTCGTCGATAAAATCCCCAGTCGAATAGAGGATCGCGTTCCCCTTGTAGAGTTCGATGCCCTGCGGGGTGTGGTTGGAATGCCCCCAATACAGATTCGCGCCCATGTCGATCAGATCGTGCGCCAGCGCTTGCATCGAATGCGACGGCTCGCCCCAATTGGGTCCGACGTGCGCGCTGACGATCACGATCTCCGATTGCCCATGAGCATGTGCGAACATCTGTGCCATGCGAGACCGGTATGGTTCAATCAAGCCTCGTTCGTCGTAGGCGACATAATTGACACCGGGCTTCTTGGCGGTCGCCTCCCACTCCGGTTCGTTGTCCGTCAAGGCCACCAGCGCCACGCGCCCTTCCGGCAAGGCGAACCGCGCGGGCATCAGCGTGTCTTCCAGGGTCGCACCGGCACCGGTTCGCTTGATGCCGGCCTGGTCGAGCAGCGCCAAGCAATCCAGCAGCGCGTTGGGTCCGTAATCCAGCACATGATTGTTCGCCAGCGCCACCCCGTCGATCTTGGCCGTTTGCAGGAACTCGACGGCGCGGGGCTTGGCGCGGAAGTGAAAGGCCTTGGTTGTCGGATGCCACTCTTCTCCCCGATCGCTGATGACACATTCGAGATTGATGAGCCGGCAGTCGGCGTCGAGCATGATCGGAAGGACATCGCTCCACAGCGATTCGGGACGCACGGAGCGATTCCGAATGACATACTGATCCACCAACCGTCCGAGCATCACGTCGCCGGTCAGCGCGATCTGCATCACCTTCCTATGCCTTGTCGCTGGTTTCATCACAAGTTCACGCAGAGGTGCAACGTCGTTATCGTGCCGGTGCTCCAACTCATTGCCCGGCCCTCCCCTCAACCTTCACCCGCCTTCCGTAGCAGTTAGAGCCATTCTCGCTCCGCCTTGTCAGCCCGTTCTCCCCACAGGGCGCTGAGCGGGAGATCCGCGAGAGAGTAGGCGCCGGGGTCAAGATCCGGTAATGCGCGGGCGGCTGCCAGCATGACCTCAGCCGTGACCACCGCTTCGTCGAACCGTCCCTCCAGTACGAAGTGCTGTCGGTCGAGTCGTTGCGAAGAACTTCGCCGGTCAAGGACCACGCCCCGTGCCTCCTGTTCGAGTGAGGCGAGACTCTCCACCGGGAAGACCTGTGTCTCCTCGCCGAGAAACAGCGGATCGGCACGAATGGCCTCGGCCACCCGATCGGCATTCGCTCCCTGCTCCAATTCGACATACACGTAACGCTGCAATCGGCCGTCGGTTGTTCGGACTTCGGTACAGCGCGCATCTTTCACGCCCACGACGCTCTTGGCCATGACGGTGTGGCGGAGGGTGATGCCCGGTCGATGGGTCGTCTCGGTCACCCCTCCGGGTGTGAGCAGCGCCAGCCAAGATCGAAATACCGAGAGTCCTCCGGGATCCCATCCGGCTCCGACAATCGCCGGAGTGTGGTGATGAAGGGCCAGCTTGTGAATCGCATCCTTGTGGGCGCGGAACGATTCTCCATGAAGGATGGCGCAGTCCACGATCGGAATCCCGTGTTGGAGCGTCTGAGACGCAGCTTCCAGGGCGGCGTGCGTCGGCACACAGATCAGCGCTCCGTCCACATCCCTCACCTGGCCGATGTGAGTGGCCAGCGGAATGTGCCGGAGGTGGCCGGGGAGGCCATCCGTTCCGCTGATCAGCCGGCGGACGAACGCTTCAACCGTGAGGTCATGGCTCCGCGCAATCAGCTCCGCGCAGGCCTGTCCGATCCTGCCGAGTCCGACGACCGCGAGACGCAATGGTTTAGCGGGTGACATCGTCTGAGGGGATCACGAGGTGGACGGGAACGTTCGCAAACCCATTCGCCCCGCCCATGCACGCAATTTCTCGTAAACGGGCTCATTATTATAGGTATGCATGTCGGCGAGCGCCTCGCAGTAAGCCGTGAGCGCTTTCAGGCAGACCCTCTGATTCTCACAGGTATCGGGGCCTTCACGAGCCAGTGCGATCCGTCTCCCGGCCTCTTGCAGTTTGTCCGCCGCTTCTTCAACATGGCGGGATACCGTCATGACCTCTTCTTTCTCCGTCGCAAGTTTCACGATACGTGACCGAACGGATACGGCTGCACGACACTCCATCTTGAGCAAGCGGAGTGCCCGGCGATTTCTACGTGCATTTGAGGAAGGCCCGGCGGGTGTTTATTGAACGAACCCACCGAGATTGCACTCTCATCGGGGGTCGAATGTTTGCTCACGAAGTTCCCGCGAGTCTTGCGGTCTGAAAATTCATGTGCCCTTTGGCGACATCGGAACAGAGATCTTTGTGGCGGATTTCCTCAATTGCGGAGAAAGCCCGCTCCGGCCCTCCCCGTTCGATTGTGAAGTTTTCAACGAGTTGCACGACCCCACGTCGAGCTCTCTCATGGCCCTGTTCTTGCCAAAACTGGAATCACGAACGGCTAGACCCGCAACGAATGCTTCGTGGCACTGTCGTCATGACGAAAAGGCGAGGGCTACGTGCTGAGTTGTGAGGCGCCGACAGAGCGATCGAGTCATTCAGCACTTGCGGAAGCGTACATGTATCGCCTCGTCATGGCCTTCGACTTCGACGGCACCCTCGCCGTGAACGGCGACGTGCCTCCGGAACTGCAAACGGCGCTGGAACAATGCCGCGCCACCGGCCACGTCTTGTTTCTGGTAACGGGACGCCGCTTCGAGACCGTGAAATTTGGAGGCTTCGGAGAACTCTTTGCCGGCATCGTCTGGGAAAACGGCGCGGTGCTGAGCCATACCGCAACCGGGGAGACGTATCTCCCCTTCGGCCAGCTCGACGTGCGGTTGCTGAAGGCTGTTGAGGAATCAGGAGTTCCGTTCGAGCGAGGCCTCGCGATCGCAGCGACCTGGACGCCACATGACCAAACGTTGTGGCGCGTCCTGAGTTCGTACGGGGGCAGCACCGCGCTCGAATACAACAAAGGCGCCGTGATGGTACTCCCGCCCGGTGCCACCAAGGGGGCCGGGCTGGAACGGCTTCTCGCGCTCTGCGGTTTGTCTCCCAGGAACCTGGCGGCCTTCGGCGATGCGGAGAACGATCTGTCCATGCTGACCCTTGCCGAGGTCTCGGTTGCAGTGGCGGATGCCGTTCCGGCAGTGATCCAAACGTCGGATCTCGTCGCCACGGCACCGGGCCCACGAGGCGTTTTGGAAATCCTCCAGGAATACCCCTTGGGCCGAAAGTTCCTCGACATTCCGCTCAAACGGGAACGGCCGATTCTGCTCGGACAAACCGAGACAGGCGTTAATATCAGCATCCCCGCCGCGCGATTGGCAGGGCGCAACCTGGGCGTCTTCGGGAACTCGGGGACCGGGAAATCATGGATGGTCGGCTTGCTGGCAGAAGGACTTCATCATGAAGACTATCAGGTCCTCCTCATCGATCCGGAAGGGGACTTTCGCGGGCTGCGCGTGCTGCCACGCTTTGTCTCGATCAGCGGCGACCGGGCGACGCTGCCCGTACCGGCCTCTGTCGTCTCGCTTATCGAAGAGGGAGGCGTGTCGCTGGTTCTCGATCTGAGTCAATACCCGGTCGGCCTGCGCAGCCGCTACCTCGCCGACCTACTGCGCGCCTTGCGTCCCGTCCGTGAGCGGAAGTTCCGCCCCCATTGGATTGTGCTGGATGAAGCGCAAGAGTTTCTCTTCGAAGGAAGCGAGATCACCTCGCTGATACGTCCTGTTCTGGATGTGGGAGGGTGGGCCTTTGTCTCGTACCGTCCGGACCGCCTGAGCGAATCGGTCCTCGCATCGCTCCATCATCTGCTCCTGACCAGGATCACAGACGGCGCGATAGGGGATTGCCTCCGCAAACATTGTTCCGTATGCAGCCTGAAAGGGGCGACTCTCGGTCAGATTCCGATGGGGAGCGCCTTGCTCTGCGGCGGGGACGTCGTCCGCATGCGTCCGGCAATTCGGCGGGTTCCCCACGTCCGCCATCTCTACAAATATCTTGATATTCCCCTCCCGCTGGGCAAGCGATTCGTCTTTCGCACTGAGAAAGGTTACCTGGGCGTCGAAGCGGCCAGTTTGTACGAACTGGCGCATCTGATTCCGACGGTCCCCTTGGAGAGCTTGGAGTATCACGATCACCGGGAGGATTTCGTGAAATGGGCTGAAGGAACGCTCGGCGACGGAGGGCTCGCGTCACGCCTCAGGAAAGTGGCCAATCGCGGATATCGAGGAGAAGAACTCCGCGAGGCGCTCGATCATGTGGTGTCGGCTCACTACGAGGAAGTCCGGCAGCTTCGGTAGCCCCAGAGGATGAGCAAGAACGGAGACTTTGTGGGGGTACGTCACTCGCCGATGCCTCCCTGTGGCACGCTGCAGGCTCTTGCCCGCAATCTGTCCGTGCACGGAGATCAACCGGCGATCCTCGCCTTCCACCGGCACACCGTGGACACATGGTCGTATGCGAGTCTGTCGAATGCCGTGAGCGGTCTGGCCTCAGGTCTGATCGAGAACGGCCTCGGCAAAGGCGAGTCTGTGGCGATCTGCTCGCCGAACCGCCCTGAGTGGATCATCGCTTGTCTGGCCGTGCTCGACGCGGGCGCTGTTCCGGTGCCGATCGATTCACAATCGGCGGGCGAGGACCTCGTCCACATCATCGAAGACTGCGGAGCCGGCCGGATCTTCACCATTCGTCCGTTAATCGATCGCCTGAGGGATCTCGGCCTTGACCGAGACCGCTCCATTCTATTGCTTGATGCCGGGGAGACAGATCCGCAAAGCTGGCAACGGCTCAGCGGCCGCCACACCCGGGACGGATTTCCAGCGAAGCCGGAAGATCAGGCCCTCTTGTTCTATACGTCCGGAGCGAGCGGCAGGCCGAAAGGGGTGCCGCTGACTCATACCAATCTGGTCTCCAACCTCCAAGGGTTGCTTGACGTATCGGTCTATCGCTCAGAAGAACGCCTGCTCCTGCCGCTGCCGCTGCATCATGTCTATCCCTTCATGGTCGGTCTCCTTGCGCCCTGCATGCTCGGCCTTCCCGTCATCCTTCCCCATTCGTTAACCGGTCCGCAGATGTTGCGTGCCCTCCGCGAGGGTAATGTGACGACGATTGTCGGGGTCCCACGAATCTACTCAGCCCTGTACGAGGCAATCGAGCAGCGGGTGCGGAAAAATGGCCGGCTGGCCTCGGCGCTCTTTCACAACCTGCTCGCTCTCTCCACGACGCTCACTCGAACGATCGGCGTCGGGCCAGGGCGGCGGCTGTTTTCACCGCTACGACACCTTGTTGGGCCGCAACTCCGAACATTGGTGTCTGGAGGGTCGGCGCTGCCGTCCGATCTTGCCTGGCGATTGGCGGGATTGGGCTGGCAGGTTGCAGGAGGCTTCGGATTGACGGAAACGTCTCCGATTCTCACGTTGACCGTCCCCGGTAGTCGCGTGATTGACACGGCGGGCAGGCCGCTCCCCGGCGTGCGCATCCGCATCGCCGACTCCGATCCAGAGACCGGCCATGGAGAAGTCCAAGCCCAAGGACCCAACGTGTTCGCCGGCTATCGGCATCTGCCGGACAAGACTGCGGAGACCTTCACGGAAGACGGATGGTTCCGGACAGGCGATCTGGGCTACGTCGATCGAGCGGGCTATCTGCATGTGGTCGGGCGGGCGTCTTCCCGCATCACCTTGCCGGGCGGTGAGAAGATCTGGCCGGAACGGATCGAGGCAATCATGAACGAAGCCCCCTCGGTACGCGAATCGGCTGTTCTCGCCATTGAGGGTCGCTTGGTCGGAATCGCCGTGCCTCATACGGTCTGCGTCCACAAGGATTCGCTCGACAGTCTGGCGAAGATGATTCGTGCCGACCTTGACGCACACCTTCGCCCGTTGCCTTCTTATTCCCGCCTCACCGATGTCAGCCTCAGTGTGGATCCCTTGCCCAGAACCAGGCTTGGGAAGCTCCAGCGGCACAAACTCCGCGCGCTCTTTGAGGCAGCCAAACAGCAGGGGAACAGGGGACTGGTGGACACGGGCCCAATCTCCATCGAGCTGATGGCGCCCGAAGACCGGCAGTTGCTGGAGGACCCGGTCGCGCTGCGCACCTGGCAATGGCTGGCCGATCGGTTTGGCTCGGTGCGGCTCACCCCGGACACGAACCTGGCGCTCGAACTCGGCCTGGACTCCCTGGCCTGGATGACCCTGACGCTGGAGCTGCGCGACCGGGTCGGTATCGATTTGCCGGAAGACGCCATCGCCCGGATCGGGACCCTCAGGGATCTGTTGCGCGAGGCGGTCGAAGCAGAGGAGCACGCCGCTGCCGCGGTCGATCCGGCGGTGCAGCTTGAGGAACCGGAACAATTGCTGGCCCCGAGCCAGCTGGAGTGGCTCGCGGAGAGGGGATGGTTCGTCCGCCGACTCGGTACGGTGCTGTTCGACCTCAATCGGCTGCTCATGAAGAGGTTATTTTCGCTTGAAGTTCATGGAGTTGAACGAATACTGACGCAGGGTCCTTGCGTTTTGGTCCCCAACCACACAAGCCTGCTCGATCCACCGGCTGTCATGGCGGCCCTCTCCGACAGCTTCTTGAGCCGGACCTACTGGGGAGGCTGGACCGGGATCATGTTTCGGAACGCCCTCATGCGCCTTGTCAGCCGCGCCACGCAGGTGCTGCCGATTGATCAGAGCAGCCGCCCCTTGTCCAACATCGCCTTGGGCGCCGCCGCCCTCGCGCGCGGCTACAACTTGGTCTGGTTTCCGGAGGGAGGAAGGTCTCTCGATGGCATGCTGCAATCATTCCAGCCCGGGATCGGCCTGATGATGACAGCGCATCCGGCTCCGCTCATTCCCGTGTGGATCGAGGGAAGTTTTGAAGCGCTGCCGACCGGCGCGTGGTGGCCGCATTGTCGCGCCATTCGAGTGGTCTTCGGCGAGGCTCTAGATGCCGGAACGCTGGCTGGACCGAGTCGCGGCACCGATCGATATCGGCGGATCGCAACCGCACTCCACGATCACGTCGCATCGCTGGGTGGATGCCAATGAAGACGGTGCTCGTACCTCTCCAGATGTTCCTGATTTCGAGTTTCATGTTTCGAGTCAGAAAGACGGATGCCCGAAACCTGAAACACGCAACTCTCGGGGTGATCGCAAACAGGATGATGCCGGCGGACGTGGTCACGCATTGCATTCGAGGCCGAGGATTTCACGTTCGGCCTCCAGCCAGTCGTCGAGGGCGCGGCCCTCCCGATAGCCCCGTTCCGCATGAAGCTCATAGGCCCGTTGCGCGATGCGGACGTGCAGATCATCGCAGGGAGACACGGGTTGACAGTGGACCGGCGGTTTCTCCGAAACAGGCTGTGCCTGTTTCTGGAGCGAGTGAACACTTTTCCGCTTGGGCGGTTCTTTCGCGGCGCTTGCTTTCATCGTTCGCACCCTCCTTTCACGTTATGCAGGAGCGTTGCAGGCGGCCGCGCAAGAGACCTCATAGAGGCCGCGGCCTTTCAGCATCAGTTTGACTTGGCCCATTCGGCTCATCCGGTCGATCTCACAGAACACCTGGTTCCAGGTGAGGTCCGGACATTCGAGGACGATTTCATCGAGCGACGATCCGGGCGAACGGACGATGACCTCCATGATTTTCTCCTTGACCTGGGCCATAGGGCACCTCCTGGTTAACCGACCATGGAGAGGTCCGTTGTGCACCTTGAATGCCACCGCGCTTCGATGATGAAGCCGAAGGGACAAATGTCCGAGAACCTGGCGTCCCGTCTGAATCTCTACGCTCTCAGCCGGTACAGGAATGACGTGAGCCACCGGCATGGGTTGAGGTGTTTCGCGGCAGTCAAACGGAAACCCTTGTCGCTAAATGCCGCAGAGGCCAAGACACGATCTCGCGTCGCATCCAACAAAAATAGGTAATAATCCGTTCACCCTAAGCTTATCGAAGGAGACGAAGGACACGGGGGGGCTGTGAAAGAGACGCCACGCAAACAAGGCAAGGGCCTTGCGCACACCGGTCATGTCACTTCGTACCCTGGTAGGGGTCGTCGAAGATGGTCCCGCACTCGAGACATCGAACCTGGCCGGTCCGCTTGCCGCTTCTCGTCAGGACATCATCGATGAGCCGTTGGTGGATGCAACGAGTGTTCAAAGTAGTGGTACTTGATCTCAGACCAGGGTCCTGAATCACTTGCTGTTCCATAGAGACCTCCGCTTCGTCGAGCGGCGGGTTATCGTCTCTCGACTCGTGCTGAGATTTGTCCATCGAGATACTTCGGCCAGAATATCTCATGAAACTGTGGGAGGGCTATTTCCTAACACAATTCCCACTTTGGACGGACCTAGGGATTTCCTGGTCCAGGGTCAATACATACCATAAAACTTAAGGAGCTGGTGCTGCAGGGGAAGCCCCGATCGTGAAGGCGCGATGGGCACGCACCCGATAGGTCCGGTCACTGGCCAGCGTCACACGAACCTGCTTGCTTCGACTCAAATAATAGAGCGCTAGGACCACTTGGTTCCACGTGAGCTCCGGACAAAGGTGCATCATCTCTTCCATGGAACAATCGGTGCCACGCTGGTCCAATGCACTATGCACGCGAGCAATGATGGCTGCGATCGCCACAGGACACCTCCTTGATGAAGAAGTCTCCATCCCACGAGGCGTATTGTGAAGAACATGAGCGGAGAGGGATACTAGGGAAATCCTAGATGCGCAACGAGGGAGCTGTTCAGAGATTTACCAAACCTTCACTGACGGCATACCTGGTGAGTTCGGCAACCGAATGGAGATCCAGCTCTTCCATGATCCGGGTCCTATGGAATTCTACGGTCTTAATGGAGATGTGCAATATGGAGGCGATCGATTTGGCGTTCTTTCCTTCCGCGATGAGTTGCAGCACTTCCCGCTGACGCATCGTGAGAGCGGTCACGGGCCGCTTAAGCTCAGGACCATTCGATGGATGGAGGATCGCCCCCATCATGTCCTTGGTCACCGACGGCGTCATGT
>DCZO01000004.1:0-139 GCA_002331335.1 Nitrospira sp. UBA2082
ACCGACGGCGTCATGTACTGCTGTCCCTTGAGGACCGCCTGGATGGCCTGCTTGAGCTCCACCTCCGCGGACTGCTTGATCAAATAGCCTGCCGCTCCGGCCTTAAAGGCCTCGGACACATAGGTGGGGGTGGCATGCA
>DCZO01000004.1:356-1223 GCA_002331335.1 Nitrospira sp. UBA2082
TCCGCCATGAGGATGCGAGGACGAGTCACGATGTCTTATCCTGGTACGGAATCCAGGCGCAGACCTTGGTCCCGTCCGCCAGCCTGGAATGAATGTTGAAAAATCCGTTCAACAACCGTAACCGCTCCTGCATGCTGGTCAACCCTAGCCCCTTCTGGTGACTGCTCTTGTCGCGGGCCTCGAATCCCTTGCCGTTGTCGATCACCGAGAGGCCAATCCCTTTCGACGATCCGCTCAGTTTCACCACCACCTCGGTGGCTTTGGCATGTTTTGCGACATTCTGCAGACCTTCCTGCAGCACGCGAAAGAGGCAGGTGGACCAATCAAGCGGGATCGACCCGGGAACATTCTTGACTGTGAACGTGATCTGGAGCCCTGTCCGCTCAATCGCCTTGTGAATATAGTCCTCAATGGCTGCCTGCAATCCCGCATGTTGCAACAAGGGCGGGTGCAGGCGATGGGCCAACCGGCGCAGGTCGTCGGAGAGCTGCGTTAGTTCTTCGCGCACCGGCTCCAAGGCTTTGCTGATCAACTCGGGTAGGAGCGGTGGATGCCGTTCGAGTGCCACCACATCGAGCGTCAGGGCAGCCAGCCGCTGGCTGAAGTCATCGTGGAGATCGCGCGCGATCCGCTGACGTTCGCTGTCTTGAGCCGTGAAGAGCTTTGCCGTCAGATCTTGGAGTTGTGCTTGTGAGTTCTGTAACTCGCCTTGCTTCTGATGGAGTATCTCCTCCACCTGCTTGCGCTCGGTGATTTCCGCTCGCAGCCGCTCGTTCAACTGTGTCAGTTTGGCCGTCCGATCAGCGACGCGCTGCTCAAGCGTCTCGTTGAACCGGTACAACTCCTCCTCCGCCTGCTTGCGCTCGG
>DCZO01000004.1:1447-9292 GCA_002331335.1 Nitrospira sp. UBA2082
GGGCGCCCCATGACCTCCGCTAATACGAAGCCAGTGAGAGCCTCGGCGGCGGGATTCATGAACACACACTGTTGGCTATCGTCCATGATGAACAGCGCGAGCACCGCATTGTCAGTGACCGTCTTGTAGAGGCGGCGCTGCTCGACGAGTGCATGCTCACGTTGCTTGCGCTCGGTAATGTCCATGACCGAGGCAAGCACCATCGTCCCCGAGATTGTCTCGATCGGACTCAGCCCGATTTCGATGGGAAGCTCGCTTCCATCCTTGCGCAGCCCATAGAGGTCGCGCCCGCGGCCCATTGCTCTGGTTTCCGGAGCCTTCTGATACGTTTCCCGCAGACCAGCATGGACCCTGCGAAAGCGCTCAGGCAGCAGCCTTTCAACGGGGTGGCCGATGAGTTCCTCTCGGCGATAGCCGAACTGTCTTTCGATCTGTCCATTGACAAGAACGATTCGGCCTCCGCCATCTACCAAGAGGATTCCGTTCGGCGCCGATTCCACGACCGTCCGAAATCGCTCTTCGCTGTGCCGCAACTCCATCTCGGCACGCTTGCGTTCGGTGATATCCGTTTCAGATCCCACCATGCGAACGACTCGGCCTTGTGCGTCCCAGACGGCAATCCCCCGGTCATTGATCCAGAAATACGTTCCGTCCTTGCGTCGTGTGCGATATTCACAGTGAAACGTAGGTATTTCCTTGTTAAAGTAGGATTGCACCGTGGCCATCACCCTTGAGGAGTCTTCCGGATGGATCCGAGAGGACCATTCCGTTTCGTCCACCCCGATCTCCTCTTCGCGGTAGCCGCGCAGCTGCTTCCACTGCGCGGACAGGAGTACGGTATGCCCGGCAACATCCCAATCCCAGATCCCATCGGTTGTCCCGGTCGCGGCGAGCTGCCACCGTTCTTCACTCCGACGCAATGCCTCTTCCGCCCGTTTCCGCTCCGTAATGTCGTTGCCGATCCTCAACAGGCACCGTTTCCCCTTGAGCAAGATCAGGTCGGTTGTGATGAGGAATTGACGGAGGTCCCCATTTTTCACACGTAATGATACTTCGAAATCTTGAACTGACCTTTCAGAGTGGAATCGATCGATCAACGTGACTCGTTCTAGAGGATCAGGCCGAATCCCCCACGTCAACGTCGTGTGCCCCACCACTTCGTCGCGACGAAACCCAAAGAGTTCCAAGCAGGCATCGTTGACTTCAAGACAACGCCCTGATTCCAGCTCTGTGATTCCGATTGGATGGGGACTCGAACGGAAGGCCTTGGCAAACAACTCTTCTTTAGCCGACGACATCGTCTTACGCCGTGGAAGGGCGATTGTGCCCCGCGTCTGCCGTGATGATTTTTTCTTTGGAGAGGTCTTCGTCTTAGTCGTTTTCGGTGGCATAGGAGAGGCCTGAATTCTAGGCCTCTGGGCAACGTCTGGCAAGATCAACGAGCCGCCGAACGGTTGGATCAGTGCAGCTTTAGTCAGATGGCACGTATGACTCAGGGAAACACCTAGTATCGGATCATCTAGGACGGTGTTGCGCCAAATGCTGCAACCCACAATAAGCCGACGACCATGTTCTTGGGTCAAAGCTCCACCATCCTGATTTCTGGTCCTACCCTTGCTTTCTCCTTCACCCATATGCTGAATGCGGCAAAACTGTGGCAATATGCGGCAGATGGGTTGGTCTGCCGTAGCAATTTGGGGCAAAGCATAGCTGGAGAACTCTCATGACTGAAGAATGGGGTGCGATCCTGGTCGTCGATGACGATGCGGACATGCGGGAACTGGCCCATGACATGCTGAAGGATCGCGGGCATCAAGTCGCCATTGCCGGGAGCGGGGAGGAGGCTCTGAAGCGATTGGCCGAAGAAGATTATGCCGTCGTGCTGACCGATCTCCGCATGAAAGGCATGCAGGGGCTTGAATTACTGTCTCAGATCAAACGGAGTTACCCCGATATCAACGTCATTCTCATGACCGCCTTTGGATCGGTGGAGACGGCGGTGGAAGCGATGAAACACGGGGCCAGCGATTACCTCACCAAGCCGGTCAAAAAGGACGAATTGATTCGCGTCGTCGAACGGGTCATCAGGGAAGCGGCGCTCCGGCGGGAGGTGAGCCGGCTGAGGAAGGAAGTCCACAAGGAATACAGCTTCCACCAGATCTTGGGAAAAAGCAAAGCGATTCAGGCAGTGTTCGACCTTATCCGCAGGGTAGCCGATAGCCCGACCAACGTGCTGATCACTGGAGAAAGCGGCACGGGCAAAGAGCTGGTTGCCAAGGCCATTCACTACAATAGCGCCCGCAAGGAGGCGCCGTTCGTCCCCGTCAATTGCGCGGCAATTCCGGAACAGCTGTTGGAGAGTGAGTTATTCGGGCACATGCGGGGCGCCTTTACCGATGCCAAGGTGGACAAGCGGGGCTTGTTCGAGGAAGCGCAGAAGGGAACGCTGTTTCTAGATGAAATCAGCGAACTGCCGCTCATGTTGCAGGCCAAGATCCTGCGCGCGATTCAGGAAAAAGAAATCAGGCGGGTCGGGGCGACCAAGCCGATTTCGGTGGACGTGCGGATTATTGCGGCGACCAACCTCAACCTTGTTGAAGAAGTGAAGAATAAGCGGTTCCGCGAAGACCTGTATTACCGGCTCAACGTGATCGAGCTGAAACTGCCGCCCCTGCGAGAACGGCGGGAGGACATTCCGTTGCTCGTGGACGCCTTCTTGAAGAAATGCAGCGAGGGAAGCGGGAAAGTGGTCAAAGGCGTCAGTGAAGCGGCCTTGGCGATGCTGATCGATTACACCTGGTCTGGCAACGTGCGCGAGCTGGAAAATGTGATTGAACGGGCGGTGACGCTCAGCCGCGGCGAAAAGATCTCCCCCGACGATCTGCCGCCCGCGGTGCAGGGGGCGCGCGGAGACCGGCGTGTGCTGGACGAGGCGGCCGAGAAAAGCCTGCCTCTGCACGAGATCGAGAAGGAATACATCAAGAAGATCCTCGACAAGACCGGCGGCAATAAATACCAGGCCGCCCACGCCCTTGGCATTGACCGCAAGACCCTGTATCGTAAACTCGCCGAAATCGAAGGCAAGCCTCACGTCGAAGAATAGCCGTTGCTTGTGTGACTGATCCGCTCGGCCGGGAGCGATCGCATGAACGCCTACGAAAGTATTGCCATGCGCGCCGTCCCATGGATGATTCCGCTCCTGACCATCGGAATCTTGGTGTTCGACCTGCTGACTCCAGGGGGAATTGCAGTATCGATCCTTTACATCATTCCCTTGCTGCTCTCTCTTTTCACGCCGCGCGCGCGCGACCCCGTCTATGTCTGCGGTCTTGCCACAATCCTCCTCTGGCTCGGGTTGTTTCTCAAACCGGCGGGTAGCCCCATCGTTTACGGCGTGCTCAATCGTACTTTGGGCACGGCCGTTCTGTGGATCTTAGCCCTGGGATTGATTCGCTTCAGGCGGATGCAACAGGAAGCAAGAGAGACGGGACAAAAGTTGATGGCTGAGCGTGTTGAGCGGGCCCATGCCGAGGGCTTGATGATAGCGGCGCAGGAGGCGAGGTCCTATGCGGATGCGGCGACATCGGGGGCTTTGGCCAGCCGACGAGAAGTGGAAGAGAAGCTTCTCCTGAGCCAGCTCCGCCTGGACGGAATCATCCAGTCCGCGATGGATGCCATCATCACCGTGGATCAGGATAACCGGGTCGTGTTGTTCAACCAGGCGGCCGAGCAGATGTTCGGCTGTCCCGCTCACGAAGCAGTCGGGCAATCGCTTGACAGGTTTCTGCCCGCGCGATTCCGCGAATCCCATCACCATCATATGCAGACATTCGGGCAATCCGGCGTGACGAGTCGAAAGATGGGCATACTGGGAACGGTGGCGGGGCTCCGTTCCAGCGGAGAAGAGTTTCCGATCGAGGCCGCCATTTCGCACAATACGGTGGAAGGGAAGAAGTTCTACACGGTGATCCTCCGCGACATCGCCGAGAGGAAAAAGCTGGAAGAGCAGCTGCGTCGAACTGAACGGGTGGCCGAGCTCGGCACGTTGGCCTCGGGGATGGCACACGAAATCGGCACGCCGATGAACGTCATCCTGGGTCGCGCGGAATATCTGATGGATCGCGTCAGAGACGAGCCGATCAAGAAGGGTCTTCAGACCATCATTGCCCAGGTCGAGCGCATCACCAAGGTCATGAATCAGCTGCTCGCGTTCGCCCGGCGCAAACCTCCTGAGCGAGGTCCGCTCCAACTGAAGGACATCGTTGAGAACGGCCTGGAGCTGTTTCAGGAACGGCTTGAGAAGAGCCGCGTGACCGTGGAATCGGTTTTGGACGACGACTGTCCGAACGTGCTGGCCGATGGCGATCAAATGAGCCAGGTGTTCATCAACCTGGTCATGAACGCCCTTCACGCGATGCCCGACGGCGGGACGTTGCGCGTCGGATTGGCGCAGGACCAGGACATAGTCCAACTCACGGTAGCGGACTCGGGCCACGGGATTCCCCCGGAGGCCCTGCCGAAGATTTTCGAACCGTTCTTCACGACGAAAGAGTTCGGCAAAGGGACTGGGCTGGGGCTCACTGTGGTCAAGGGCATCATCGAGGAACATCAGGGCACGATCACGGTCGACAGTGAGGAGGGGAAGGGGACAAGGTTTACGATTGTGCTGCCGGCCTGTTCAAGCAGCTGACAAGATCCATGCGAGCAAGCTGACAAGCAAGGAAATGAGCGGGCTCTTCTCGCCCTGTCACCTTGTCAGCTTCGGTTCCCGCACGCGCCTGTCAGCTCGCAATGGTGTGGCGTCTCGCGCCAGGCTGCCTCTCCCCGTTTGTGGTCTTTCTCGCCACTAAGATTCTGCAAAGCCCGGCGCGTCCTGTGAATTCTCTGGAATTCCGCACATCTGGCAGTCGTTCAATCGGCATGTCCCTTGCCCTTAGGAGGATGGTGAGGGCCTGAAACAAGAACGGGGGCAGCCGGAGATGACGACTGTGACTAGAGGAAAGGCCGCCGTGGTACTGATCGTCGAGGACGACCGGGAGATGCTCAGCCTGCTCTGCGATGAATTCTGGAGTGCCGCGTATCAATTGCGGCAGGCGAGGGATGGGGATGAGGCCTTTCGGATGGTGCTCCAATCGGTACCGGATCTGATCCTTACCGATCTTCGTATGCCGGCCGGGGGAGCGGACTATATCAGCCGATTGCGAACCGTTGCGCCCGGGTGCCCCATCGTCGTGATGACCGCCTTCGGCGACGCTAAGTGCAAGCACGACGTACTCCAGGCTGGCGCCAGTGCCTACTTCGACAAGCCGGTGCGGATCTCGGAATTGAAGATGTGCGTGCAGCAGTTGCTAAACCACCAGACCGGAACACAGAGCGTATAGCGCATGGCGTATGGCAAGAATGAGAAAATGTGGAGGGTCGACTCTGCCCTTTTGGTTCTTACCATCTGCTATAGGCCATATGCCATCAGCTCTTCGTGGTAGAAATGATGGACGGAGCTCCGGAAAACGACAAGCCGACAGCCCCCTTTACCGATCCCATCCTGGCAGCCAGGCTTGAAGCGATCCAACAACTTGCCGGCGGCTTAGCCGGGCGTGTGGCGGTGATGGATCACCAGTTCAATGTGATCTATGCGAATGAGTCTGCCTGGTCGTCTGCCTCCGTGAGGAATTCCGATCATCGGCCGGCCAAGTGCTATGAAGCCTTCGCCCATCAAACCGATCCCTGCGGGACCTGTCCGGCAGTTAAAGTGTTTGAGGCGCCGGGAGTCCAGTCGGTTTCATGTTCCAGCGGAGGTGACGGTACAGCGTGCGGCATGCACCAGGCCTTCCCGCTCGCGTCAGGGCGGGGCGAGGTCGCGTCCATGCTGGTCCTGTTCAAGGATGAGCAGGTTCCCCCGCTCCCGGTGGTCAAGCCCATCGAAGCCGAGCATCCGCCGTCGGCGGTGCGAGAGTCGCTGGGAGAGCTGATCGGCCGGAGCCCGTCCATGCAGCAACTCTTCGACATGGCCTCCTTGGTGGCGGACAGTTCGGCAACGGTCTTGATCCAGGGCGAGAGCGGAACGGGCAAAGAACTGCTGGCGAAGACGATTCACGCCTTGAGCCAACGGAATAAGAAACCGTTCATCGTCGTCGATTGCGGCGCCCTACCGGAAACCCTGCTCGAAAGCGAGTTGTTCGGCCATGTCAAAGGGGCCTTCACCGGGGCGGTGGCAAACAAGCGGGGTCTGTTCCAAGAGGCCGACGGAGGCACGATCTTTCTGGACGAAATCGCCGATACGGCACCAGTCTTTCAGGCCAAACTCTTGCGTGTTCTCCAGGAAGGCGAGATTAAACCCGTCGGCGGGACCAAGACGATCACAGTCGATGTCCGGATCATTTCCGCGACGAATAAAGATCTGGCCGAGTTGGTCACAGCGGGATCATTTCGCCGGGATCTCTATTATCGGCTCGCGGTCTTGCCACTGTATCTCCCGCCGTTGCGGGATCGGCGGGAAGATATTCCCTTGCTGGCGAAACAGTTCATCTCGCGATCGTGCAAGCGCCATCATCAGCCGCTCCGGCATATGTCGGATCAGGCGATGCGGGCTCTGAGCAAGGCCCCGTGGCCCGGCAACGTCCGGGAGTTACAGCACTACATCGAACGGGCCGTCGTCACGACCACCGGTCCGACAATCGCGTGTCAGGATCTTCTTGCGCCGGACCCTGTGTGCGACGAAGAAGACCTGCGCTCGGCAACGCGTGGCGCGGTCGCCCAAGCCGAGCGAACCCGTATTGTCGACGCACTTAAGAAGACCGGCGGCAACCGGGCGAAAGCGGCCAAACGGCTCAAGATCAGCCGTGCGAGCCTGTATAACAAGCTGCGTGCGTACAGCATCGACTAGCCTTCTGTTTCGTGCCCCCTTCCGCCTCTTTTTCCTTCGACCGCAGTCCAACTCTTTGGACGCTCTAACCAATTGAAACCATACGCGAGGCAACGGCCTCCTGCGCGAACTGTCTATTCGCGTGGATTTCAGGCCTGGGCCGACGCGGCAAGACCGTTCACGATCACCGCGCCTATCAACGCAATCATTCACTTCGATCATGGTCGGCTTCCCGTGCACAAATATTGCTCAACCCCATATCACATCGTCACTGGGCAACCGAGCATGGGTCAACGTTCATTTAAACAATAAGAGGTGGTCATCATGGCGAACGGGGTTGCAACGCACGCGGGGAAAATACCGGACACGAGGGAGGCAAGGTGGTACCACAACATGACGCCTCTGGCGGTCGGCTGGCTGGGGATGTTGGGTATTGGAATTTTCTGGGTCTTGTATCAGCGCACCTTTGGGTATTCACACGGTTTGGACTCGATGACCCCGGAGTTCGAGTCGGTGTTCATGGGGCTGTTTCGGTTTAATATTGTCGCCAACGCAATCTTCTTCTCCATCTCCATCGGATGGATCTGGGCGACGCGGGACAAGAACTTGGCCAATCTGGATCCCAGGCTGGAGTTGAAGAGATATTTTTATTGGCTGAGCTGGCTGGTGCTGTACATCTGGGGCGTGTACTACGCGGGCAGCTATACGCTGGAGCAGGATGCGGCGTGGCACCAGGTGATCATCCGGGACACGAGCTTCACGGCGAGCCACATTGTGGCGTTCTACGGGAGCTTCCCGCTCTATATTACGTGTGGCGTGTCCAGTTATCTCTATGCGCAGACGCGGCTGCCCTTGTACGCGCAGGCGACATCGTTCCCGTTGGTGGCGGCGGTGGTGGGGCCGATGATGATTTTGCCGAACGTGGGCTTGAACGAGTGGGGCCATGCGTTCTGGTTTGTGGATGAATTGTTCTCGGCGCCGTT
>DCZO01000004.1:9314-35791 GCA_002331335.1 Nitrospira sp. UBA2082
TGGTGCGGGTTGTTCGGGGCGGCGGGCGGCGTGGCCGCGCAGATCGTCAGCCGGATGTCGAACCTGGCCGACGTGATCTGGAACGGCGCGTCGAAAGACATTCTCGATCCGTTTTCAAAGCAGATCGGTACCGAAGCGAAAACAGGGTACTGAGGAGCGTAGCGCCCAGATCCTGAGTCCGTAGTGTCAGACCGCTGCTGCCATGGGTCTGATGAGGCCCGGCACCCCCTAATCGAGGTGCCGGGCCAAATTATTTCTGTCCCCGTCCTGGGTCACGTCAGTGGGGTGATCGTTCTTCCTCCGGTCTTACACCAGCCGCGTCTCCGGTTTCGCAGAAGGGACTGGGACGTCACGTTTCGTGTGTCCCTTTTTTCCCGTTGTTTCTCGGATAACCGTCCAGCAGTCGAGACGGCGTAAGTGAATGAAATGTGAACGTTTGAGCGAATGCTCCCGTACGACTGTCCACGCTGGTGGAATCTGAGTGCGCTGACCGCAGATTCTGACAGTCGATGTGAGACGCCAATCTTCACGATTGCCGCGCGAATAGTCAGTTCAGTGGCGATGAGAGATGGTGGCACGGACGTTGCGGTAGAGTCGAGCATACACAGAGATTTCCGGCTCTGTGGGTGCTGGGCGGTGAACTCCCTTGTCACTAGCCGGCACAGGTTATTCATGAGTGAGCGGTTGCCCCGACCGCCCCACTGCAGCAATGAGGGGGTCACCGGTGAGAGTGGCCCCCTCATTTTCTATACGGCAGGGTTGATGGTGGCCTGACATGGACGGCCACTGAAGTGGGGCTTGTTGATCGGATTGACTGAACGATAGAGGAGGTCCTATGCAGTGCCTGCGGATGGATGTGGAGGAGACTCTGAATCACACGTTGGCGAAGGCGGACTTCGAACAATCCGGCCAGACCTATTGGGAGCAGAACGAATGCCTCATGCTCGAACGGTTCATCCCGAAGAAGATCGTCAATCCCTGTCTGACGGAGGTTGAGCTGCTCCGAAAAAACATCTTTCGCAATTACGTGCCGGGCCATAAGCAGGGAGGCAGCGTCAGCTATTATGCGATCGAGAATGAGTTGCACGAGGGATCCGCCATTGTCGCACTCTATCGCTCTCCAGCGCTGCGGCGGTTTCTGAGCCAGATTGTGAAAGAGGAATTGCTGCTTTGCCCGGACGACGATCCCCATTCCTGCGCGCTCTATTACTACACCCAGCCCGGCGATCACATCGGTTATCACTACGATCGGTCTTACTACAAGGGTAAGCGATATACGGTCTTGATGGGCTTGATCGAACGATCCGAACGATGCCGGCTGGTGGCCCACCTGCGTACGCCCGGAACGACAGGGGAAATCAGCGAGCAATCCATCCCGCTGGATCCTGGGTCCCTCGTGATCTTTAACGGGGACACGTTGTGGCATGCCGTTACCCCCCTTGGTCCGAGAGAAGAACGGATCATCCTCACGATGCAGTATGTGACCGATCAGGCGATGGGGCCGTTTCACCGCGCGTTCTCGAACCTGAAGGACGCGTTTGCCTATTTCGGTCCGGCTGCCTTGATGCACCGGCCTAAAGTGTGGCGCTCAGCGATCAGTGGGACTACGACATCCCGGTCCGATGTGATGTCGGATCATCCAACATTACAATTCTTAGCGGGGGCTGGCGGTGCGTCTCACGATCGCGATTCCTGAATCCCATATTGTTGCAGCCCCGGCCGTGCTCCGGCTCATCCGGATGGCCCAGGCCTCCGACATGGAGGCGGATGACCAGGGGCCGGCGTACGTGGCCTGCTTTGAGGATTTTCCGCAATCGGTCGATGCCGTCACACAATTGATCTGGGAGAGCGCGGACCCGAATGGCATCCATATCACCATTGATGGGCGGCCCGTCGTGAGCCCGGTCAAGTTCTACAACACCCTCCTCTGCTATCGAGAGAGTCTTGGTGCGCCGGATCCGGCGGCCTATTGCGCGCAGCAGGCGGCGAGAGTCGGCGACGCCGGTGAATGTCCGGATCGGGCATGCCTGTCCCATTGTCAGTTTATTTGTTCAAGGTGTGTGGGGTTGTCGCGCGATCGGGGCGCGCAGTCGATTGCGAAACAACTTGTGGAACTGGCGCGCCAGGCGGAAGTGGACTGGTGTCCGAATCTTCGTATCGCGAAGTAGAATGCGTGAGCTGTACGTCACGAGGAGGAACTTCGACGTTCAGACGTGGAGACGTTGTGACTCGGAAACGGATGACGTTTGACGAATGACGAATGGTAGTCAACGTGTTCAAACTATTCACCACGCTGATGCCCGGGCGGTCGGGAGCCATCAGCTGATTGCTCGAAGGAGGGCCGTGCTCCTCGATGCAGAGTCAGGGGAGGAGCATCATGCAGGTTTGGAAAAGCAGTAGGAACATCGGAGTGTGGGCTGTCGCGGTTTCGCTCGCGGCGGGGTCCGCCCTTTGTGGCGTGGGGACCGCCTTGGCTGAAGATACGACGTCGACAGGGAACCGCGTGTTCTTTCGCGGAGGCTATGGCGAGATGCTGAGCGATCGTGCCGGTGAGTTGATCACCGATGGCCATGGTGCTGTCGGCAAAAACGATGGGAAAGGCGGCTATTACATCGGCGGCGGAGCGGAATTTATGCTCACCAGAGATCTGTGGGGGATGGTTCCAAGCGTCGCGCTGGTGGGCGAGATCGGATTGGAGTTCAAGCGGTGGACGTCGGCCAACGTCGCGAACGGAGATACCCAACTTGGTGGAGGGCCTGGTGGCGTCACCGGGGTGAGTAGCGGCGGTCTGACCAAAGTGCAACTGACCATGTTGACTGTGAGCGTAGCGCCAAAAATAAAGTTCAGACAGGGAACCGATTTTCAACCCTGGGTCATTCCTGCCGGATTGGATTTCCACGTGATCAGCCCGACGTCCAGTCAGATCAATTACTTGGACATCGGCGTTCAGTTCGGCGGCGGCGCCGAGTATCGGGTGTGGAAAGAGCTGTGGCTGGGCGTCGACAGCCGATATCACCAGGCTTCCAATCAAACCAACACGGTGAACAATTTCTGGACCGCCGGTGTCTACGGGGCCATCGGGTTCTAGAGGATTGGATGAGTGTCCTGGTGTTCGGGTTCTTGAGGAAACCGGGGGAAGAGAAGATTAGGTGAAGAGGAGCACAAGCTGCTTGAGATCAGCGGACAGCTCCCTCAAGGTTCTATAGGAGAAGGTCATGTTGCGGTTTTCGCTTGTGCTGTTCCTCATCCTTGGCGTAGCCGGCACGGTGTCGGCGGACGGCTCACACCACGATCATCAGAAGGTGCCGCAGTTGGCGGGCCGGACGACGACCAGCGTGTCCTTTGGGAACGACCGTGTGACCATCACGTTCGGCCCGGTCGACCTGCCGTCGGGGCATGACGGTGAGTTGGCTGCCAGCCTGCCCAAGCATATCTTTACCGTGCCGGATGACATGATCATGACCGGTTTCCACTCCGCTGTGTTTCAAAAAGACGGGACGCCCCTCCCACGCCAGTACCTGCACCATATGTTGATGATCAATCAGGATCAACACAGTGCCGCCTGCCCCGGCGAACCGTTATTTTTCGCCGGGGCCGGTATGGAGATGGCGCAGACCCGGTTTCCAACCGGGTACGGAGTCAAGCTCACGAAGGGCCAGAAACTCATGACCATTGTCGCCTTCTATCACGGTGTGCCCCCGACGAAGGACGTCATGGCCAGCTTCACGATGGAAATGGCGCCGAAAGGGTCGGCGGTGCGGCCGCTCGAGGTGTATCAGGTCGGCGTCAACACCGTCTGTTTCACGCAGTTCGACAAGCGGCGACCGGATGAGACTGACGAGGGCATAGAGGTCCAGCGGGGGGTGCAGGTGGATCGCGCGCCGCTCAAGTTCCGGATGGACGGCTGCGTGAAATTCGCCTACCCGCATGGGCACGATCAGGTGCTCTTGATCGCCTTGGAAAACAAGACGGCCCAGAAGACGCTCCTTCGGACAGTGCCCGATGTGGCACCGGACGGAACGTTTCTGTCGTTTCAGCCGCACCAAGTGTATCGAAACGAACAGGGTTTTCCCGTCAATACTCGCGACGAGTACGAGATGCTGATGGTCCATCACCGTCCATTGCAGGAACCGCAGACGAATCATGGAATGGGCAACTATCTGCTCTACATGACGGCGGGTGGTTGTCCCAGCGCGCAGTGAGCGGTGCCCACGGGCAGCGTGGGTATAAGAAGGAGTTGAGATGCCCATCTCCGGACAGACATCAGCGCTCAAGGTACCCCAACGCCAATATGTGAACTTCGTGTTTTATAGAGTCGATCCGGCCTGGCGGCGCTTGCCTGAGAATGTGCGCGCCCAGGACAAGGAAGACTTCCTCCGGGCCGTGGGGGACTTCAACGGAAACGTGTTGGTGGTTCCCTATTCCACCATCGGCATCCGGGGAGACTGCGACTTCATGCTGTGGCGCATCAGCTACGATCTCGATCTGTTCCAGGACATGGGCGCCAAAATCCTCGCCTCAGGTCTTGGACAATACCTCTCCGTTCCCTATTCGTATCTGGCGATGACGAAACGGTCCGTCTACGTCGATCACCATTCGCATGCGGGGCAGGAAGGCAAGCGCCTCACGGTGGTACCGGGGAAGGGCAAGTACATCTTTGTGTATCCGTTTCTCAAGACCCGAGCGTGGTTTCTGCTGACGAAGGCCGCGCGGCAGGGCATGATGGACGAGCACATCGAAGTCGGACATCGGTTTCCGTCCGTGAAGCTCAACACGAGCTATTCGTTCGGGCTGGATGATCAGGAATGGACGGTGGCGTTTGAAAGCGACAAGCCGGAGGATTTTCTGGACTTGGTGATGGCGCTGCGGGAGACGGAGGCATCGCGGTATGTCCTGCGGGATACGCCGATTTTCACCTGCATTCGCAGGAGCCTCAAGGACATGCTCGACACACTCGGCGGCTGATGCCTCAGAACTGAATGCCAGCTCACGAAGTCGATCCGCCTGCTCATAGCTTCACTCACGCGGACAGGGGGTTCACCCATGCAGAAGTCGAGGGCGGAAATTCTTGCTCAAACTTCGTGCGTCAGCATTGCCCCATCCTGCCTCAGATTCAAAATAGATACCGTCCAGGTTATTAGACACTTTCAACCGTTTGATTTATTTGTGACTTCAGTCATAGAGGCGAGATGGTTGTTTTAGGCCGTAGACGAATTCCACAAGACGGATCTGACATTTCCATTCGACAAGTCGTTGGAACTCATTGTCACCGCAGAACAATTGATCCAGAACGCCATACGGCCTGTGTGCGGCACGGTGCTTGCGGAAGAGAAGTTCTGCTGGTGAGGGTCTGGGTGATTTTGGACCGGCCTCCGAATGACCCATCCTTCGCAAGAAGGAACCCTTCACCAGCTCTTAACCCTCCAAGGCATGTAGGCCGGATGTGAATCGGAGGCCGGTTCTTTTCATACCATGAACATCAACATCGTGAGGACATACCTGGGAGGAAACCATGATGCACTGTCAATCATCTCGCCCGCAGGAAGCGGGCACAGCGGGAGGAGGCCGAGTATGAAGTCCTTTCAATCTGAATCACGTGACCGGCACGGAAGCGCCGGCACAGCGCTGGTGCTCCAAAGTCTGTTGTTCGCAGGCAGTCTGATTGCGGCCCCGCTGGGGCTAGCAGCGGATCAGCACAGTCTTCACGGCAGCACGGAGCAGGCGTCGGCGGAGAAAGTCATCTATCGCGAAGGCGGACCGATCCTCCATGATCGCATGATGGAGGAGATCAAGCGGCAGCAAGAATTCGTCGGGAAGAAGGGCGGGTACAGCTCAGGGGCCGACAGCCACATGCTCCAGCAGGGGGTGTTGTTGGTGGCGGATGATCCAAACAAGGTGGCCGTCGGCGGCGGATCTCGCTGTCCGGCGAATGTGCCGGTGAAAGAGTATCACGTCTCGGCAATCAACGTGGAAATCACGCTGAGCCGGTTTCTCGACTTTTTCCCCGGCTATATGTACGTGCTGACCGAAAACGTTGACAAGGCGCGGGGTGAGGAGAATGCGAATAGAGAGGCGCGGGAGAAAGAAGGTGACTACGGCGCCGTGTCAAACGGGTTACAGGGCGATATCATCCAACCGCTCGTGATTCGCGCGAATCAGGGTGATTGCCTCAAGTTGACCCTTCATAATCAGATCAGCGACGAGCCGACGAATCTGGTCATCAACGGATCGTCCATGGTCGTGAGCGCCACCGGCAAGCCGGCGACCCCCTCGAATCCTGAAACCACGGTGGCCGCGGGCAAAGAGCAAAGCTTTGAATGGTACATCAAGCCGGACACGCAGGAGGGTGCGCGGTTTTTCCGTTCACATGCCTCGCGCGAGCAGTTCAATTTGGGGTTGATCGGGATGCTGGTTGTGGAGCCACGCGGCTCACGCTATCTCAGCCCGTTTGACGGCAAGCCGATGGCGAGCGGCTGGGAAGCCATGATCGAAGATCCGAACGGCGCCGACTTCCGTGAATTTGCCATCTTCTACCACGAGGCCGGCGACGAGGCCTTCCGGATTTTGAACAAAAAGGGTGAGATGTTGCCGCAGCGCGATCCCCATACCGATTCCTACCGCCCCGGCGCGCGGCTCTTGAACTATCGCAGCGAACCCCACGGCACGCGTATCGAGCTTCAGGCTCATATGGGCTTTTATGGCGATGAGTCCATGGCCTATGGCTCTTATACGTTCGGCGATCCGGCGACGACGATTCCTCGGTCCTATCTCGGTGATCCGGCCAAATTCCGGATGGCGGGCGGGTCGGAAATCGTGCACTCGCACCATCTCCACGGCGGATCCATCCGGTGGGCGCGCCAGCCGGGCAACAGCAATCTGGATTTCGCCGTGTCGAAGAACGGGCCGGTGAAATTCCCGCCGATCAGCGATCCTTCGGACCGGTTGGATGTGCAGTCCATCGGGCCGACGGAGGTCTACGATCAGGTGATCGAGGGCGGATCGGGCGGGCTGCAGGCGCTGGCCGGCGAGTTCGTCTTCCATTGCCATATCCCTCAACATTATGTGACGGGCATGTGGGGCTTCTGGCGCGTCTATAATACGCTGCAGGCGGCAGGGTCCCAGACTGATGTGATGAAGCCGCTGGTGGAGTTACCGGACCGGGTCGGGAAGATGAAGCCCGGCACCTCAAGCGACAAGCTCGTCGGAACAACGGTCGATTGGTACGGCGGCAAGAAGTACGAAATCACCAAGGACAAGACCGATTGGAAAGCCGAGCCGGCTCAGGTCTCCATCAAGGATTGGGTGGAGATGATGCTTCCGCCGCAAGGCAAGCCCGGCAAGAAGAATACGGAGAAAGAACAGACGTTGGCCTATGATGCGACCGTCAACGACTGGGCGTGGAACGGCGCGAAGGCGCTCAGTGAACTGGAGACGGAGTACGCGTGGGTCAATTATAAATCGACGACACCGGGCAAGCGGCAGGAGATTCTCTTCGATCCGCGAAGCGGCAAGCTTGCCTGGCCGTGGCTGCGGCCGCACCTGGGCAGGCGCGTGCCTTTTGCGCCAAGCCACAGCGGGGCGCCGTGGCTGGAGCCGATCCATCGCCGCGACGACGGCAGCAATTCCACCGAGCCGCCGAGGCCGGGCGAGCAGGGACCGTGGAGTCTCTGCCCGGAAGGGGCTCCGCAAAAGTTCTTCAACATTCACGCGATCACGCTGCCGATCACGCTGAAGAAAGCGACGGCCAAGACGCCGGCGATCGTAGATCCGGACGGATTGCTCTACGTGCTGCATGAGGAGGAGGCAGAAGTCCGGAAGAACCATGCCAAACAGATTCCGCTGGTGATCCGTGGCAACGTGCAGGATTGCATCGATGTGGTCTACAAGAGTGAATTGAAAGACGATGCGCGGCAAGGGTTCTCCAGCAAGACGAACCTGCACCCGCATATGTTCCAGTTCGATACACAGGCGTCCGACGGGCCTATCATCGGCTTTTCGTACGAGATGTCGCTGCGGCCCTTTACGATTCTGAAGGACGAGCATCCCGGCAAGGGCATGCCTGTGCCGATGAATACGACCATCGAAGCCGAAGTGGCCAAGGGTGCAAGCAGCATCACGGTGAAGGATGCGTCGCGCTTCCACGTCAAGACTGAACTGGGCGTGGGCATGGACGAAGTGGGCCGGTTCGAGTCAGCCCGGATCAGCAAGATCGACGGCAATACGATCACGTTTGAGCGGCCGCTCAAGTACGCCCATAAGAAGGGCGAGATCGTGTCGGTCGAATGGATCCGTGAACGGTGGTACGTGGATGCCGATTTCGGCACCACCTTCTGGCATGACCACGTGTTCGGACTGGACGGATGGGGCCACGGCCTCTTCTCGACGTTCATCGCCGAGCCGCCGCGGTCCACCTATCATGATCCGGTGACGGGGAAAGAGCTGCGTAGCGGACCGGTGGCCGATATTCACACGACGGAATCGGTCTCCGCCCATATTAGCGGCTCGTTCCGCGAGATCGTGACGCAGGTCATGGACTCCAATCCCAGGACGGCGGAGTTAATCACGACCGACAATCCACAATCGAAAGTCGGAGCGATTTCCGTGGACGGCACGCCCTCTGCAGTCTATCCGGCCAAGCTCAATTTGTCGCCGATGAAGTTCTTGAACGGCGGCGAAGCGACGACGGGAAGCGGCTACAACATGCGTGTAGAGCCGCTGTCGGTCCGGCTGGCCAACAATCCGGATCCGTCGCAATTGTTCAGCAGCCGGACTCATGGAGATCCCGAGACGCCGATGTTGAAAGCCTATCTCGGTGATCCCATCGTGGTCAGGCTGATTGAAGGCTCGGCCAATGAAGTGCATTCCTGGCATATCAGCGGCCACTGGTTCCCGATGGAGCGGTACAGCAAGAACTCCATCCCACGCAGCTCGTTGCATGTCGTGATCGGTGAGCGGTATGACGCGGCGATTCCGGCGGCGGGAGGACCACAGAAGATGGCCGGCGACTATCTGTACTACAGCGGTCGCGCCTCCCACTTTGCGGAAGGCAGCTGGGGCATCTTCCGGATTCTGGACAACGCGGATACGACCTTGAGGCCGCTGCCGGGCCGAGAGACGATTCCGCAGTCGGCCAAGTCCGTGTGTCCAGCCGACGCGCCGGTGAAGAGCTTTAACGTATCCGCCATCGACAAGGCGATTCGCTACAACAAGGGCACGCCCGGTGTGATGGAGGTCGACCTGGAGCGGAAGATGGTGTTGGGCAACGAGGTCGGGAAGATGTACGTGCTCGAAGGCGAGAAGACCAAGGTCGCCTCCGGCAGTCTCGAACCGAGCCCGCTGACCCTGCATGTCAACGTGGGCGATTGCATCAAGGTGAATCTGAAGAACGAAATGGCCAAGGATCGGGCCGGTTTTCACGTGGACAATCTGGCCTATGATCCGAAGGAATCCATGGGCATCAATGCCGGCAACAATCCCGGCGACCAGACGGTTGCCCCAGGGCAAAGCCGGACCTACACGTTCTACGCCCATCCGGAGTTCGGCGAGAACTCGGCTTTGATTCAAGATTGGGGGAACGTGATTGAGAATCCACGGAACGGACTCTTTGGGGCGATCATCATCGGCCCGAAGGGATCGCAATACCGCGATCCGGTGACAGGCGAAGATCTGGCCCAGAAGAGTTCCTGGAAGGCCGATGTTTTCGTGGATCGGAGTGTGCCGGGGAATGAGCGGCGGCAGAATTACCGCTCGTTCGCGCTCCTGTTCCAGGATGAAGACAATATCATCGGCACCAGCTTCATGCCGTACATCCAAAAAGTGGCCGGCGTGACGGCGGTTAACTATCGATCGGAGCCGACCGATTACCGGACCGAGAAGGGGTGCGCGTACAGTGAGGTGTTCGCCTGCGTCAAGGCGGGTGATCAGCCTGTGACGCCGACCATTGCGGCGCACGTCGGCGATCCGGTCGTGATCCATGTGCTGGGCGCGTTCAGCGAGCAGGTCCAGCTGTTCAGCGTGTCGGGCCATGAGTGGAAACATGAGCCCTACATGAGCGGCGCGGATCTCGTCAGCACCATGGAATTCGGGGGGTCCGAGGTCATCAACGCCTGGTTGCACGGTGGAGCCGGAGGGCCGAACGGCTTAGCGGGCGACTATCTCTGGCTGAACCAGCGTCCGGGCTATCTCGATGCCGGACATTGGGGGATGTTGAAGGTCTTGGACCGCAACAGCCGGACGATCCTGCCGCTCGATGGGCAGGCACCGGCATCACAGCGGGCTGAGGACCAGCTTCCCGCGCAGCCGATGCCGGTGTCGATGAAGGCCGAATAGGCGCGATCGACGACACGGATACACGGGACGGGGGAATCCGGCGAGTGAGGGCCGGGTTCCCCCGTTCGTTTGTGGGGGCGGAGGCGAAAGACTTGTCTTGCAGCAGGCCGGGCCGATACGGTAGAACCCATCTATCAGCCATGTGGCAACGCGTAGGTGTTCTCGGAGTCTTTGTTTGGGTTTCGTCGATTTCGATCGGGGGGCTGACGCCTCAGGCCTCGGCGCTTGATTTTTCCGCCGAGCGGGTCGTAAAAAGCGGTAAGTCCGTTGTGACGGCCCACGTCAATGCCAAGGCCGACCGCTGGCGGTTCGAGTTTACCCAGCCACAGGGAGGCGCGAGTATCATCATCGTACGGATGGATTACGGGACCTCGTGGCTTATTCTGTCGAAACGGCGGCAATACCTCGAAGTGCCGGTTGCAAACGACCATCGGTTGGTGGTGAGTGAGGCGATGGCGGGTGAAATCTCGCGGGAATTCGTGGGCGAAGAGACGTTGAACGGGTATCCCACGGAACTGTTTGAGGTGACCGTGAAAGACCGTGAGGAGACGCGTCAATACTACCGGTGGGTGACCAAAACCCAGCGGTTTCCGTTGAAGACGGTGAGCAAACAAGGCGAGTGGTCAGAAGAATTTCGCCGGGTGATCTTTACCGAGCAGTCCCCGTTCTTGTTCGAGCTTCCTCGGCGATTGGATCCGGCCAATCCGCCGGCGAACCTGCAACCAACATCGAACGAGAGTCAAGGGCTGGAGGAGGGGCGGCAATGAAACGAGCAATACAAGCGGGGCTATGCCTCGTGACATGTGCATACATGGTCATAGCGGTTGGTCTCCATACTGATGCGTGGGCGTACGAGTCAGTGACCGTGACCAACGGGGCGACCTTGCAAGGCAAGATCACATTTACGGGCACCGTACCCGAGCCGAAAGCCTTCGAGTTGCGCCGCTACTACGACCGCGACTATTGTGCGGCGCTCTCAGATGGAAAAGGGCATCGCCTCCTGAAGGAAGTCAATATCGGCTCGGACGGCGGGCTCAAGGACGTGGTCGTGGTCGTGGAAGGGATTGAGAAAGGCAAACCGTTCACCTTCACCGATGCGGAAGTCGAAGCGAGTCTCTGCCAGTTTCTGCCGTTTGTCACCGTGGTCAATGACAAACGCCGCATCACGGTCTTTAATAGAGATCCGGTGTCACATGATATTCAGGGCTATGCCTATGACCAGTCGGGAGTCGATATTGTCCTCCATCGGCCGGCCCTGCATGTGAGCGGGACGACCGATGTCGTGCAGTTGGTCAAGGGGCGCAAAGTGTTTACCATGCAATGCGGGATGCACCCCTATATGCAAAATTGGGGATACGCCATCGACAATCCCTACTATGCCGTGACGGGACCGAATGGGTCATTTACCATCGGTGATCTTCCGGAAGGCATCTATCACGTCAAGGCCTGGCACCCGATCCTGGGTACTCAGGAGCGGGACGTGACGGTCACGTCGAACGGGACCACCACGCTCGACTTGCGGTTCGAAGCGAAGTGACGAAGGAATAATGTCGCACTTCCATCTCATGGTGTTTGCGCTGGTGCTCGGAGTGCTCTCGGTCGGGACCGCCGCTGCGGGATCGCCGAAGGCGATCCAAGAGCAGGGCCAGGCGATGGTACGGGACGCCGAGGAAATGGTGGCGCACGGCGGCATGGGCGACGGGAAGGCCATTGTGCATCATTGCGCCGAAGTGGCCAAGCAGGCTCAGGCCATTCTCAAGGCCCTGCCGCCCGCCGATGAGCATGGCAAGGAAGCCGCGCCGCACTTGCAGGACGCCATCAAGCATTGCAAGCGGGTGGCGGAGATGGGCGACAAGGTCGATCCCGGCGCCAGCTTGAACCCCGCCGTCAAAGCCCGTACCGCCGCGCGGGAAGCGATGAAACACCTGGCAGCAATGAAGGACGACGGAGCGTAGAGAGATAGTTTCAGACTGAGGTTAAGGTTGAGCGGACCTTGACGAACTCAGCCTTTGCCTGGGCCGTGACCTTCACGGTTTCGGTACCAGCGGGCTCACGGCATTCTGATCCCGCCCGGGCTGATATGTCTTCAGCATCTTCATGACCGCCGGCATCAGGCGGGCTTCAGCCGTGAGCGGCACTTTGACCCGTACCCCGCGCCCTTCGTTGCGGCCGAGCGACATGATGTGGTGCTCGATGAACTCGCCCTGCTTCTCGTCCCGATACGTAAAGGTCAATTGCTTCGCCGGGAATCCGGCGAGCGAGAGGTCCTGATCCGATTTCCACTGCACCGCAATCGATTTCTTGCCGTAGAGCTCCGTCATGATGCGGCGGTGGGCCGCGACGAATTCATCGAGGGTCTGCCGTCCGTCCTGGCTCTTGCCCTCCACGATATTCATGTGGCCGGAGAGCGCGACGAGACTGTGCTCGATGGGCGGCGAGAGCGTCACACCGGCTCCGTCGGGCATTGGATTGCCGAGGCGCCAATCGTCGGGATACCGGACGGAAAAGCCGAACCGGGCGTTGGTGTAGAGTTTCCAGCCTCGCTCGTCATTTTCCGGTGCAGCGGAAAATGCCACGTCGGTGTTCACGGGGCGCTGCATTGCCAGGACGAGCAACAGAACAATCCAGGTCATCCGAGTCCTCATACGCGTAGTCAGCTGATGCGCCGTCGTATGTCGATCGCCAACCGTCAATCGTACATCTCCGTCGGCTATTGAGCGGATCTGGCACAACGAAATCCTATCGTCGCGGCACGTCGATCGGGCGACGCTCCGCTTCTGGTGGCCGACCGCAGTAACGGCGGCTCACTCTTCCATGACCCTCCCCGGACGACCTTGTACCGGCCCGTGGTAGGCCCGTGTGGATTGCGGTCCGGCATGGTCGCATAGTAGTCGATCCCAAACCAATCTTCCACCCATTCGGCGGCGTTTCCCGCCATATGATGAAGGCCATAAGGGCTGCGTCCCTTCGCGCCGCGTTCAACCGGGGCGACAATGGGAATCTCATGGACATGATAGTGTCCGAACTGCGCCAGCTCCGGATCAGGCGGTTGATGCCCCCAAGGAAAGAGGCGGCCCGTGTCTCCGCGCGCGGCCTTTTCCCACTCGGCTTCCGTCGGCAGGCGTTTCCCCTGGGCACGGCAAAACTCCACGGCCTCCGGCCAAGTAATATAGAGCGCCGGCCAACGGGCCAGGGTTTCCGGCTGCACGGCATGGACGGTCGTCATGTGGTCGATCAGTTTCCGTACTTCATCCGGGAGCGGACGTTGTTGCCGCTGGAGCCACGACAGGTACTCTCCCAGACTGACTTCGTCGCGGTCGATCTGAAACCTATCAAGCCAGACGCGGCGCTGCGGCTGCTCGGTGTCGTCATATTGCGTCGCTAAGCTGAACGATCCATCACTCGTGCGGGCTGTGCCCATGAGAAAAATACCTTCGGGAACGTCCAGCATCGGGGAGCCCTGGGCGAGCGCGGCGATCTGCTCGACGTGGCTCTGTTTGTCTTGCAGTGTCGCCGCGGAACTCACCCCGGCGGTTCCGAGAGCGGTAGTGATGAGGATGCAGCCGAGCATGCGGGGCGCCATAGCATCCTGTACCGAGATCACCGTACAGGAGTCAATGGGCGCGGAGCAGCATCATCCGTCGAGGGACATGTTTTCCCCGGGATCGATTAGGTATGATGGCGAGCCATGTATATCGTTCTCGTCTCGTTCCATATCTTGGCCGCCGTGGTCTGGGTCGGAGGCATGCTGTTTCTGTCTCTGGTCCTGGCTCCATTAGTCCGAAGCCGGAAAGCCGTGCCGGAATTCATGGCATTGTTCCGATCCGCTGCGTTGCGATTTCGAGTCGTTGCCTGGGCGGCCATCGGGGTGCTGCTCATCACCGGTCCCATGCTGTTGTCGCAGCGGGGCATTGCGCTGACCGCACCGTCCTCATGGCCGCACATCGTCCGACTGAAACTAGCACTGGTCGGCGTGCTGCTTGTGCTCACGGTCTTACACGACCTCGTCTTGGGATCACGGATCAGTCACGCCGTGGCAATCCCGGAAGCGTCACGCACGGCCTGGGATCATTTCGTCGTTCGGACCGCCCGCTGGTTGCCGCGGGTCTCGCTTCTCCTTGCGTTGGTCGTGGTGATTGCGGCGGCGGTACTGGCGAGGAACTAGCCAGACCCAATATGGACCAATCCGGTGCGCGACGATTTCGGCACGGTGCGATCGCAGTCCTGCTCCTTGCCTTGTCCTATCCTGTCGCGGCGCAGATGTCCTACGCCGGCGAGCAGGATGCGCTGATCGTGAGCGACGTGGTCGTGACGGGGACCAGAGTGCCCACAGCGCCGACTCGACTCTCTGCCGCTGCGACGGTGTTGACACAAGACGACATGCGCCGCACTCCGTTTCAGAACGGCACGCAGGTCGACGATCTGTTGCGCCATATACCGGCTGTCCAGCCGAGCCTCCTCAGCAGCCGCTACAACCACCCGACCGCTCAATTCATCGGTATCCGCGGATTGGGAACCAGGCGTGCGCTCGTGCTGTTAGACGGGGTACCGTTGAATGACGGCTTCGGCGGATGGATCAACTGGGGACTGGTCCCTGACCGGATCGAACGGATCGAAATCATTCCCGGAGGAGGGTCAAACCTCTACGGCACCTGGGCCATGGGCGGGATCATTCATCTCATCTCGCAAGCCGGCCGGCCAAAGAACGGAGCGAGCGTCGAACTGAACGGTGGATCGTTCGAAAGCCACCTCCAATCCGTTCGCGCGCAGTATGGGAACGATCGAACCGGGTGGACCCTTGGGTATCGCCATTTCGGTACGGCGGGGTTTCTCACCGTCCCGTCCTACCAGCGGGGTCCGGCGGATACGCCCGTGGGGTCGGAGCACCATCAGTTCACCGGCAAGGTCTCGCATGAGGTGACGTCGCACACCACCGCATCTCTCTCGGGCGCCTACTACACAGAAGACCGCTCGTTTGGCACGTCCTTCAGCCGAGGCAGCCGCACGATCGGAACTGCGTCGCTGAGCCTCAAGGGAGACCACGGCTTCGGAGGGGTCTGGGAGGCGACGGCTTTCGCACAATGGCAAACGTTCCGTAACGAAGTCGGCGCGGTCCTGCCCTCGCCGTTCGTCCGCCGATTCGACCAGCCGGATCGGCTGCAAACGATTCCCTCGAACGACGTCGGCGGCATGGCGCAATGGACGGCGCCGCTTTTCTCGTTCTCGCGGATCGTAGTCGGCGGCGACACCCGCGCTATTCTCGCGCAATCGGAAGACCTGCGCGTGCCGTCTCAGACGCGAGTGGTGACGCAGGGCAAGCAAGTCGGGATGGGCGTGTTCGGCGAGTGGATCGTAGAACCCTTCGACGCCCTGGTCTTCACGGCTGGCGCGAGATGGGACTGGTGGAAAAGTTTTGACGGCGCTCGTGTGCCCTCATCGGGGCTGATCACTTCGTCTCAGGACAATGTCGCCAGCATCATCAATCCGAAAGTCAGCCTGTCGTATCGGGTCCATGACCGGGTACGGATCGGCGCGTCGGTCTATCAGGCGTTCCGTGCGCCGACGCTGAATGAGTTGTACCGGGACTTCAGCGCATCCGGATTTACCTTTCGGAGCAACGACCGCCTGGAACCGGAGCGGCTGACCGGAGGCGACATGAAGGTCGAGGTGGAGCTGCTGCCGGACGGCTTGCTCGGTGTCCGCGCCACCGGGCATTACGACGAGATCAAAGACCAGATCCTCTTTGTGACGCAAGGGGCGACGTCCGTCCAGAGACAAAACATCGGGAAAGGCCGATCGGTCGGCGCCGACATCGAACTGCGGAGCCGGGTGGACGATCTGGCGTACCTCACGGCCGGATACTCGTTCACGGATTCGATCGTCACGAGTTTTCCCGGCGATCCATCACGTGAAGGCCTGCACATTCCCAACGTCTCTCGGCATCAAGTGACGGCCGCACTGACCGTCGGCCGGCCGACGGTCGCCCAGCTGACGCTGCAGGCCCGCTACCTCTCTCGGCAGTTTGCGGATGATCTGAATCGTCAACCGATCGCGGATTTCATCGTGCTGGACCTGTCGCTGCGGAGACGGATCGCCCCCTGGGCGGAACTCTACCTCACCGGCGAGAATTTGACCGACCGCCGTTACATCGCCGTCCAAACGGGAAGCCTCAAGACCCTTGGTCAACCGCTGCTGATCGTGGGCGGCCTTCGGTTCGATTTCTAGCAGGATGCTCCGGAGCCTACAGCTACGGTGTCTTTGCGCAGCGGAACCCATAGCCGAAGTGCCGGTTCATCGGTTGCGCATTGAATCGATGCGCGGACCGCAGAAAGTCGGACACGTACAGCCAGGACCCTCCGCGAACGACCTTCTCCTCACCCTTGTCCGGTCCGATGGGGTTCTTTTCCGGACCGGTCTTATAATAATCAAGTCCGTACCAATCGAACACCCATTCCCAGGCGTTCCCGGCCATGTCATAGATCCCGTAAGGACTCTTTCCCGCTTCGAACGATCCCACCGGAGCCAAGGCCAGGTGGTCGTCCCAGTCCTTTCTTCCATAATTGGCATGGAGCCGGGTCGGCGCTTCATTGCCCCACGGATAGATTCGTCCATCCGTTCCCCGTGCGGCCTTTTCCCACTCCGCCTCGGTCGGCAGGCGCTTGCCGGCCCATTTGCAGTAATTGACGGCATCCTCCCAGCTCACATTGACGACCGGGCGTCGCTGATGGTGCAACTGATTCATGGTACCCCAGTCCGGAGGCTCCTCCATATCCGTTGCCTCCAGGTACCGCGCATACTGCCCGACCGTTACCTCGTATTTGTCCATATAGAACCCGTTGAGATAAATCTGCCGGACAGGTTTTTCGTCGTCGCCAAGCGTGCTTCCTCTTGTGAACTTTCCCGCCGGTACCAGCACCATCTGCATGTCGAGGGCATCGGTTTCTCCCGGGGCTCCGGCAGGTGTCAGTTTCTTCGATGCGGCGGAATGTGATCGTGGAAGCTTCGCCTGCAGCTGTCGGTAGAGAGACTGTTGCTCGCTAGTGAGGCCCAGCTCATTGGCGTTGTTCAGAGCCTCCTCGGCCTGCCTCATCTTCCCGCCGGCGATCAGGCCCTTTGCCTCGTTGAGGGTCCGCCAGACCGTCATTTCTTCGCGCAGCCGATACACCTTCCCTTTAGTCTTGGGTAAGTAGGACTTCGTCGGTCCGGATTTGGCATCCAGATCCAACGCGGTATCATAATGTTCCTCCGCACAGGCCCAGGCTTCTAAGGCACGACAGGTCTCCGCCAGGTTGAAATGCCCCTGGATATTGGACGGATCTTTCAGGATACCGGCTTCCAGCGACGCGCGCGCCTCCGTATACTGTTTATTCTTCAAGAGAGTTTCTCCCTTGGAAAACTCCTGCTCTCCGGCACCGGCCGCATGCGTTGCGAGAGGGGTGACGGCCATTCCCACCGCAATAACGAAACCCAACACGGTCACCAGTCCTCGCATCTGCCTCATGAGCACGTCCCTCCCCCTTATGAGTGCTGTTTGGCTCCTGTCCGGCCTCAGTGACACAGAAGGACCAACCGCCCACCCCTCCACGGCCTCATGGGCTGGCATACTGTGGGATCGATCCGGCGGAAAGCACTCATTTTTGTATCAACCACGTTTCAAGTCACATGCCCGTGCTTTGGGATCTCGTGGTGATGCTAATCCTTAGGGGTATCCAATAATTCCTGAAGATTTCCGGGTGCCGAATTTCCGTTGTTTCGTAGAGTATGTAGACAGTTGCTACAGGTATGATTTCCCGCCTGTCCCAGAATGCCACCCCTCTGGTTCGCCTCCTTCTATCTAAGCGCGAAGGGTCACAGGAGGAAGTGTGTCCGTCCTCTGCCAGGTCTCTCTACAAGCAGTCAGATGACGAACGGACGGCCCGCCGTACGATATCGTTCGCCTTGCAAGATCGAGCAGGAAAGAAGCCCGGTCAGTCTGAAGTGTCGGAGTCACGACGCGTCGTCAGCGTAACGCCCTCGCCTGAAGACCTGCGCGTCCCCACCGCTCATCCGATGACATTGATCAATCTGGCAGGGTTATGAGCTCTTCGCGCAGCGGAACCCGTAGCCGAACTGCCGACCGGATGGATCGGCATTGAAACGGAACGACGCACGCAGAAACTCCTGAACATACAGCCAGTTCCCGCCCCGCACAACTTTAGACTTACCCGTTGCCGGTCCTTGAGGATTCTTCATCGGGCTCTTCTTGTAATAGTCATGGTCATACCAGTCGTTGACCCATTCCCAAGCATTTCCGGCCATGTCGTAGATGCCATAGGGACTCTTGCCCATTTCGAACATCCCCACCGGAACTAAGGCCATATGAGAAGCCCATTGCTTCTTGCCGAAATTTGCGTGGAGCCTGGTGGGGGGCTCGTTGCCCCAGGGATAGAGGCGGGCATCCGTCCCCCGCGCCGCCTTTTCCCACTCCGCCTCGGTCGGCAGACGCTTACCGGCCCATTTGCAGTACGTGGCCGCATCCGACCAGCTGACGTTCACAACGGGACGTTTCTGATGGCGGGGTTGGTTCATAATGTCCCATTCCGGTGGCGCCTCCGTGCCCGTCGCCTCCAGATACTTGGCATACTGCCCCACCGTCACGTGGTACTTGTCCATAGAGAAAGCGTCAAGGTAGACGCGATGCACAGGCTTTTCGTCCGCTTTCAGGGTACTCCCCATCGTGAATTCCCCGGCCGATACCAGCGCCATTGGTACGTCGCGGGGATCGGTCTGGAACGCCTCTCCTGCTGACCTATCCGGTTGCAGATTATCAGGCGAGCCGGTCGCCCGTCGCCCGGGGAAGTTCGCTTCCAACTGTTGATAGACGGCCTGTTGCTCATTGGTGAGGCCCAACTCATTGGCGCCGTCCAGGGCCTCTTCTGCCTGCTTCATCTTGTCGGGCTGCGCCCGCCCACTGGCAATCAGACCCTTCGCTTTCTCCAGCAACCGCCACGCAGTCACTTCCTCCAATGACTGCCACACCTTCATTTTGCTTAACCGTGGCTCTCTCGTCCCCGTGATCCTGGATTTCGCATCGAGATGCAACGCGGTCTCGTAATGTTCTTCCGCGCAATCCCAGGCTGCTAATCCTCGACAGGCCTCCGCCAGGTTGAAATGGGCCTGCACATTCGACGGGCTCTTCATGATACCGGCTTCCAGCGCCACGCGCGCTTCCGCGTACTGTTTGTTCTTTAGCAGATTCTCCCCTTTGGCAAAATCCTGGTTGCCGGCGTCGGCCGCCAGCGCCGTCACGGAGTGTACCGTCATGTTCAAACATAGGGCAAAACCCAGCACCCCGAGCGTCTGCCTCATACACGCCTCCCTCCCTCCTGCGACTGCCTAAAGGCAGTGGGTCTCGCCTCCCGATACAGAGCACCGGCCGTCGTCGTGAACACAGGCTTCATGGTCGGGAAACATAACATAACCGCGCCTCAGCATAAAGAAGCCTAAGCGGTTGACCTAGTCTTGTGCGGTTGATGATTCGGTCTCGCTAGAGGTCTCCGGCAGATGGAAGTATCAAAGCCATTGGCCAACGGCGGTGCATCCTCGGCGGCCTCCGTATTGGTTGATCAGGCCGCCGAGAAGATGTGCACTCACATAGTCTAAGGTGCCGGCTTATCCTTGTAGGTGCCGTGACCCGCCCGGCCCTTCGTCAGCGTGGTACCGGCCACCCGTGTCACGGAGATTTCCTGAGGAACGCCTTCTCGCTTGACGGTTAACTTCACGTTGGCCCCCGCTTCTCCCCGGACCATCTTCACCACCTCCTCATATGTCTTTCCCGACACCGATACGCCGTCGACGCTCACCAACTCATCTCCGTGCTTCAGTCCGGCCTTGTATGCAGGCCCTTCAGGATTTACGTGGCCGACATGTAACGAGGCCGGATCTCCAACGCGCAAGGCCCCGATGTGGAGTGAGATACCAATCACACCCTCCGCCATCTTGGCTTCGTCTGTACGGCTAGGAATCTCTCCTGGTTGATCTGCAGCATGAAGCGGACCGATCACCATGAGACTGAGCACCATACCGGCCATGAGAGCCGCACTTCTGTTTCTCATACATGTCCCTCCCCTTACATAAATGGTTGAAGCGAAAAATCCAGCGGCCGGCTGGAAACCATGAAGGATAGTGCCGGCATGGTCAAACCAGACTCACGCTACTACGTCTACATGAGAAATGGGTTAGGCGGGCATTAGACCTCACTCAGCTGTCGCCTTCTGCGACAACAGCTCGGTGCCGGCTGTAGAAAAAGGCTACTTTTGTTGATCGGTTGTTCGCATCACGCGACGGAACCGGTGAATGTCCAAGGCTAATCAATATATTTCTTGAACCCGTCCCGCGGTTCTCTCCTTGCACCCGTCAAGGACTGATTGGTCGAAGAGGTGGCCTATTTGTCCAAAGAGATGACGGGACGGCTTCGACCATGAATAGAAAGGCATAGCACCAGAAATGAAATCGCGCTGGTGTACGTGGGTCTTTGTTCTCTGGATCCTCACAATCACTGTTCTGGGATGGTTCTTCATCAAGGGATGGACGGCGGAGGGGAGTGACGGGCGTACGGAAATACTGCTGGCAGCTGCGGAACGTGATCAGATCCTGGCGGAAATGCGCTTGCTCTTGAAAGCGGTGGACGGGATCGTCAGAGGGCTTGGGGAGCCACAGCGTGACGTGAAGCAAATGGAAGAAACTGCCAGGGCGGTCGGGATGCACATGGCCGCGGATACGGAGCCGGCCATCATGGCCAAGCTGCCGCTGCCCTTTAAACAGATGGGTATGTCGATCCACAAGGATATGGATGTGTTGGCCGATGCGATTGTGCAGCACGAGACACCTCAACAGATTTTGCAACGGTTGTCGAGCATCACGGCCCGCTGCACGACCTGTCACGACATGTACAGATTCACATCGAGCGAGTAGCCGCAGCGGTCAGCAATCAGCCGTAGAGAAGGAAAATCGGGGCGAGCGCGAATCCATTTCCAAGACGGCAACTCTCACCCAATGAGAGCTTCTGTCATGGCCGGATGGCATGAGCATTCAAAGAGGGGCGCAGTCCCCTCGCCACCGAGAGCAATTTCGCTCCGGCCATGTGCACAAGGAGGTGCGCCATGCAGTCGAAGAACGTGCTTACCATCATGATGGCGGTTGCCATGTTGTTGCCGGCCGGTCTTGTGCCTGTCGCGTCGGCGCAGGATCGAGACCGCGACCGGGATCAGCTGAAGACGCAGCAGCAGATTCAAGACAAGGACAAGCTGCAGACGAAAGATCAGCTGCAAGAGAAGGATCGGATCAAGGAGCAGGAGAGAGTTCGGGAACGGGAACGCGAACGGACGAGAGAGCAAACCCGGATCGAGCGCCCCGAGAAGCCGCAGCATGAGAGAGCGGAACGGCCTGAGCGCGGGGGACGGTAACAACGGACAGTGCTGAGTGCTGAGATAGTGTCGATGTAGCACTCAGCACTCGTCACTGCGTACAGGAGGTGAGCGATGGCACGAGTGGTGATTATCGGCGCATCGATCGGCGGATTGCCTGCCGCCTATGAGGTGCGGGCGCTGTTGGACAAGAAGCACAAGGTGACTGTAATCTCGAACGTGGACTCGTTCCATTTCGTCCCGTCGAATCCTTGGGTGGCGGTCGGATGGCGCACGCGCAAGGACATCAGCTTTCCGCTCGGCCCGGCGCTGGAGAAGAAGGGCATCGAATTCGTCCACGCAGCGGCTGACCGGATCGAGCCGGAGCAGAATCGGGTGATGACGGCGAAAGGTGAGGTGCCCTACGACTATCTCATCATCGCCACAGGGCCCAAGCTGAACTTCAGCGCAGTTCCGGGGCTTGGCCCCAGCGGATTCACACAATCGGTCTGTAACGTGGACCATGCGGAGCAGGCATGGGGTGTCTATCAGAGTTTTCTGAAAGATCCGGGCCCCATCGTGGTCGGCGCTGCACAAGGCGCGTCGTGTTTTGGCCCGGCCTATGAGATGGCCTTTATCTTTGATGCGGATCTCCGCCGGAAAAAACTCCGGAAAAAGGTTCCCATCTACTTCGTGACGCCGGAACCCTATCTCGGGCATATGGGCTTAGCGGGGGTTGGCAGATCGCGACGGCTGATGGAAGATGAATTTGCCGAACACTCGATCAAGCCCATTGCCGGCACCGCGATCAAGGAAGTGCAGCCGGGGAAAATGCTGTTGGATGACGGCCAGGAAGTACCGTTCCGCTATTCGATGATTATTCCGCCATTTGTCGGCGTGGATGCAGTGGCGGGAACGTCTGGGCTGTGCAATCCCAAAGGCTTCGTGAACATTGATGCGTATCAAGCCAATCCCAAGTACAGGAATATCTATGCGATCGGCGTGTGCGTCGCCATTCCACCCGTGGAGCAGACGCCGGTCCCGACCGGCGCGCCCAAGACCGGCTATATGATCGAATCGATGGTGTCCGCGTCGGTGCACAACATCAAGGCCGACATCGAAAATAACGACAAGAAAGCAACAGCGACGTGGAATGCCATCTGTCTGGCCGATATGGGCGATACCGGCATGGCGTTCGTCGCGCTGCCGCAGATGGCGCCGCGCAATGTCACCTGGGCCAGGAAGGGGAAATGGGTGCATCTGGCCAAGATCGGGCTGGAAAAGTACTTCCTGATGAAAATGAAGAAGGGGGTCAGCGAGCCGTTTTTCGAAAAGGCGATCTTGAACGCCATGGGCATCAACAAGCTTGAAAAAGCCGGGTAACGGCCACGAATCCTTTGTCCATGCGGTGTCTCACACGACCAACAAGAAAGGAGGCACCGATGAACCTCAATGAGATGTTGCGATTGATTGCCGGCCTGTTCGTACTGGGTTCGGTCGTGTTGGGTGCGACCGTCCATCCCTACTGGAACTACTTCGCCGCCTTCGTGGCGGTGAACCTCATTCAATCGGCGTTTACCGGCTGGTGTCCGATGATGGCGCTGTTGCGAAAGCTCGGCGTGCAGGAGTAACAGGATGGTGAAAACGCCATCCAGCTTCGTTCTCGCATCGCTCAGAGGCTCAACGTACCGAACAGAGTACGCTTCGCCTCTTCGCTCGCTACGGCCTTGCCGGAATGACGTTTTGACCATCCTGCGGTGAACCTAGAGTGATGTTCGTTGATTAGGAGCCGGCCATGACGATTCCGCTTTCTCTTGAAGGAGCATTCGCCAGCGAGCAGGCGTTGCGGGATATGATCGTGGTGCGCAAGGTCTGCTTCGATCATGATCCATTCTACGTGAGAGATGGGTCGGGCCGCGTCATCCAAATCGGCTTTCAACTCAACCTCTACGCCGCCTTTCAGGACGTCAGGCATCTGCCGGTGGGGGATGATCCCGAGCTTCACGAGTTGGTCGGAGATCTCCATCGGCTCTGCCGCGTATTTTTTCAAACGTTGGATCTTCTCAAACCCTGCCAGTACCCGGACCCTCCGATGCACCGCGTCATGTATTCTCCGGAGCGCCGGTACCGGGCCGAGGTCTGTCTGCAGATCCCCATCTTCGACCGGGCACACTATGGCGCAAAACTCGATCGCCGACTCGAGGAATTGCTCGCGACGGCCGAATGCCTGCTGCTGCAGTTGGGGGCCAAACGCGGACAGTGGGAAGATGAGGCATGCGCAGCGCCGCATTCCGGCGTGGGTTGCGAGGATCACGCTCAAGCGGCCATGGCGCTCGGGGAAGGACCGGCATCATGACACGATGGTTCCTGGCGGCGATGCTGCTGGCGGCCGGTTGCAGCTCGAAGGATGAGCCGGTCGTGCCGGCGGTGTCAGCTGAGCCGCAGAGCACCATCCAAGCGTCGGTCATCGAGATCCGGAGCGTACAGGCTCCCGTGCGCGTCGAAGTGACCGGCCAGGTCGTGCCCATCTTCCAAGCCGTCCTCTCCAGCCGCATCCAAGGAACGATCGACCAGCTGCTCGTTCGAGAAGGGGCCTCGGTGGTTAAGGGACAAACGCTCATTCAACTGGATAACCGCGATGTGGAGGCCGACTTGGCGCGGGTGTCGGCGGAAGTCGAGAACGCGAAGGCGCAACTCGACCGCATGGAGACGCTCTATCGCCAGGACGCGGTTTCGAAACAGGAGATGGAGAATGCAACCCGCGCCTACAAGGTCGCGGAAGCCAGCCGCAAGGCGGTGTTGGCGCAGCTGAGTTACACGGTCGTCAAGGCGCCGTTCGACGGAGTGATTACTGAGAAAATGGTGGAAGCGGGCGAATTGGCCTCGCCGGGGCAACCTCTGCTGAAAATGGAAAACCCCCGGCGACTGCGCCTTGAAGCGACTGTGGCGGAGGGAGATTTGAAATCGGTGTCACGCGGAGACAAAATTCCCGTGATCATCGATGCCTTGAACGGACGCGCCTTGGCCGGGATCGTCGGCCAAATTCTCCCCGCCGGCGATCCTCAGACGCACACCTTCACCGTGAAAGTAGACTTGCCTTCGGCGCCGGGATTGAAAACCGGCATGTTCGGACGGCTTCAATTGGACAAGGGAACGAGCAGGACGATCCTCGTGCCTGAGACCGCCGTCGTCGAGCGCGGGGAGCTGACGAGCGTCTTTGCCGTCGGCTCCGATCGGATCGCCCGTCTCCGCTGGGTCAAGACCGGACGTCGGTTGGACAATCAGGTTGAAATCCTGTCCGGTGTGAATGTCGGCGAGTCGGTGCTGCTCGACGCGGCTCGAGGCATCGATGGCGCCGCAGTCACAATCGTGGAGACAGTGGCGTCGCCGCCTGCGAGGCCGACGCCGTGAAGCGTCCCCCGTGAAGCGTGAAGCGCGGGATAGATTGCGAGATACGCTTCACGAGATACGAACGACGAATCCCATGACCCCTCACCCTTTACCCCTCACCCGTTACGGTTTGTCGGGTCGCATCGCCGCGCGCTTCATCGGGAGCAAGCTGACGCCGCTCCTCATGGTGGGGGCGCTGCTGCTGGGCCTGTTCGCGATCGTCGCCACGCCGCGCGAAGAAGAGCCGCAGATTGTCGTGCCCATGGCCGACGTCTGGCTGCCCTTCCCCGGCGCCTCCGCCAAAGTCGTCGAAGAGCAACTGACCAAGCCGTTTGAACGCAAGATCTCCGAGATCAAGGGCGTGGAGTACGTCTACTCGATCTCGCGGCCGGGCGGCGCGCTGATCATCGTCCGCTTCTACGTCGGTCAGCCGATGGAGCAGAGCCTGGTCGATCTCTACGACAAGTTGATGTCGAATCAGGACCTGCTGCCGCCGGGGGCCGAACCTTTTTTGGTGAAGCCGAAGGACGTGAACGACGTTCCGATCGTCACGCTGACGTTGTCGAGCGAGCGGTACGGCGAATTCGAATTGCATCAGCTGGCCGAGCAGGTGTTGGAGGAGGCCAAGAAAGTCGCCGGCACATCAGGCGGCTTCATCGTCGGCGGCCGGGCGCGCGAATTACAGGTCGAGATCGATCCGGCGAGGCTGAAGGCCTATGGGCTGACGCCGCTGCAAACCGCTTCCGTCATCCGCGGAGAGAACCGGGCCTTGCCGACGGGGCGGTTCGACAGCCGCAATCAGAGTTTTCTTGTGGAGACCGGCCGCTTCATCCGGTCCCGCAATGACTTGGAGAATCTCGTCGTCGGAGTCCATGAACAGCGGCCCGTCTATCTGCGGCAGGTGGCCGGCGTGATCGACGGGCCAGCCGAGGCCAAGAGCTACGTCTGGTTCGGCCTCGGCGCCGGTGGCGCCCGCGATATTCGTCAACCGTCAACCGTCAATCGAGAGGCCGGGCTTTCAAGCGACGCCTCACGAGATACGCTTCACGAATTTCCAGCTGTGACGGTGGCGATTGCCAAGCAGGCCGGCGTAAATGCCGTCACGGTGGCCGCGGAGGTTATCCGCAAGGTCGAAGACATGAAGGGCGTCACGGTCCCGTCGGATGTGCGCGTGACGGTCACGCGCGATTACGGAGAAACCGCGCAAGAAAAGGCCAACGAACTGCTGTGGCACCTCGTCATTGCCGTTGTCGCGGTGGTCCTCTTTCTCGGTGTCGCGTTGGGGCCGCGTCCCGCCCTGGTCGTATCCCTCGCGATTCCCCTCACCCTTGCCTTGACGCTCTTTACGTCCATGCTCATCGGCTACACGATCAA
>DCZO01000004.1:35839-61841 GCA_002331335.1 Nitrospira sp. UBA2082
TGGTGGACGACGCCATCGTCGTCGTCGAAAACACATACCGGCATTTGACGTTGCGCCTGCGTCCCCATGACGAAGCGTCGATCTACGCTGTCGACGAAGTCGGCAACCCGACGATTCTGGCGACCTTCACCGTCATTGCCGCGCTCCTTCCGATGGCCTTCGTCTCCGGCTTGATGGGCCCCTACATGAGGCCGATTCCCATCAATGCCTCCATCGCCATGTTTTATTCCCTGCTCGTCGCTTTCGTCGTGATTCCATGGTTCTGCCGGACCTGCTATCGAACGCTCGGTGGCGACTCAGCACTCAGCACTTCCCTCGACCGTGCTCGGGACCCTGAGCTTGTCGAAGGGCAGCACTCGGAACTTGAAAGCGGCTTGACGGCACGTCTGTACCGCCGGGTTCTCTCCCCGCTGCTGGCCCATCCGATCCTGGCTTATGCGTTCCTGGGCGTGGTCGCGCTCTTGCTGGTCGGGTCCTGTTTCTTGTTTTACACGCGCCACGTCGTCGTGAAGATGCTGCCGTTCGACAACAAGAGCGAGATCCAGTTGGTGATCGACATGCCGGAAGGCACGACGCTGGAGGAGACCGCCCGTGCCGCCAAGGCCCTGAGCCGCTCTGTCCGTACGGTTCCCGAAGTGCGGGACTATCAGGCCTACGTCGGCACAGCGTCTCCCTTCAACTTCAACGGGCTGGTGCGCCACTACTTTTTGCGGTCGCTGCCGCACGAGGCGGATATTCAGATCAATCTCGTGGCCAAGGAGGAACGTGCCGCCCAGAGCCACGAGATCGCGCAACGGCTTCGCGCTCCGGTGCAAGACATCGCTCGGCAATATGGGGCGAACGTGAAGGTCGTCGAAGTGCCGCCGGGTCCGCCCGTACAGTCGGTGCTGGTGGCGGAAGTGTACGGCCCCGACTACAGCCGGCAACTTGCCGTCGCAAAGGAGGTCCGGGTGCTGTTCGAGTCCACGCCGGGCGTCGTCGACGTCGACGACTTTGTCGAGGCGGATCAGGTGAAGTATGTGTTCACGGTCGATCGCGCGAAAGCGGCCCTGGCCGGGATTCCCTCCGACGAAATCGTCCACACGCTGCGTATGGCGTTGGAAGGAACGAAGGTCGGCCTTGTCCATATTCCTCAGGAAAAGAGTCCCGTGCACATCGTGCTGCGCCTGCCCTTGGCGGAGCGAACCGGGCTCGAACATATCGGCGAAATCGGGCTGCGGACGAGCAAGGGCGGGATGGTCCAACTCTCCGAACTGCTCACGGTCGAACAGACGATCCAAGACAAGGCGATCTACCACAAGAACCAGAAGCCGGTGGTCTACGTGACGGCGGACGTGGGAGGGCCGGGCGCGGAAAAGGCGGAGAGTCCGGTTTACGGCGTACTCGGCGTCGGGAAGAAACTGGAAGGCTATCGGCCGGCCGAAGGCTATCGGATCGAGCAATACTACGCGACCCAACCGTGGTCGGAAGACAAGATGTCCATGAAATGGGACGGGGAATGGCACATCACCTACGAAACGTTCCGCGACATGGGCATCGCGTTTGCCGTCGCGATGCTGCTGATCTACCTGTTGATCGTCGGGCAGTTCCAGTCGTTTCTCACGCCGCTGATCATCATGGCGCCGATACCGCTCACGCTCATCGGCATTCTGCCCGGCCATTGGCTGACCGGCTCGTACTTCACCGCCACGTCGATGATCGGCTTCATCGCGCTCGCCGGTATTATCGTCCGGAACTCGATTTTGTTGGTGGACTTCATTCAGCTGCAAGAGCGTGCGGGTGTTCCATCGTTGGACGCCGTTATCAAAGCGGGCGCCATCCGCACGAGGCCCATTCTTCTGACGGCCGCCGCGCTGATGGTGGGCGCCTTCGTGATCATTCTCGATCCGATCTTCCAAGGGCTGGCGGTCTCACTGCTCTTCGGTGTGGGCGCGTCCACCCTTCTGACGCTCATGGTCATTCCGGTGCTCTACCATCATGTCGTCGGAAGACTAAAGAAGGAGCCTGGCTCTCCGTCCCCGGAGCCGGTACTCGATGACAGGCAGGGAAACCTCTCGGAGAGGGAATTGGCGCACGGTCCGCGCTGACCGTCGCCTTTTGCAACAGCCTCATTCTGGTTGCTGTAGCAAGACACCACTGAGCTAGACAGTCTTCGACACCGGAGCGGTCCAACCGTTCGATTTTTCTATCGGAACCCCGGTGGTCCCCATGCGGCTCCCTCCTTGCACTCGCACTGTACTGAAAGATTGGAGCTATTCGATGTTTTTTCTCCAAAGAAGGATGAAAGCCTGTCTGCGCTGTCTCCTGATCGGATTGCTCGCTCCATCTTTGCTCTTCTTCTTGCCATCCCGTGGGCTCGGCGAGGGAGTCGCCGGGACGGAGGAGTCGGGGTCGAGTCCTCCGGAACTCCGGCTCAGTCTGCGGGATGCCATCCAGGCGGCGATCGACAACAACGTCAACGTCCGCTTGTTGAAAGAACGCATCGCCGCGGCGCAGGCCCAGGCCGATGTCAGCCTCGGCGCTTTGCTGCCGAACGTGTCCGGCTACGTGAACGGCCGCAACCAAACTGTCAACCTCGCCGCCTTCGGGCTTCCCGCCGACCGGCTCTCCGGTCTCGGACTGACGCGCAGCGTGACGGAGCCGTTCGAGGTCTACGATGCACGGGCCACCTTGGTGCAGAACATTTTCAGTCTCAGCCTGATTCAACGATGGCGTGCTGCCAGGGCCGGGGTCGACGTCGCGTCCTTGGAAGCAGAAGTGACTAGACGCGACGTGATGGCGACAGTCGGACTGCTCTACATCGAGGCGCTGCGGGCCGACGAAGCGGTGAAGGCGCGGGAGGCCGATATCGAGCTCAGCCGGCAACTCCTGAAATTGGCAAAGGATCGAAGGGCGGCGGGTATTGCGACCGGGTTGGATGTGACCAGGGAAGAAGTCCAGGCGGAACACAACAAGCAGCGCATGCTGGTTTCCCAGAATGAACAGGAAAGCGCACGGCTCAATTTGATTCGCGCCCTGGGGATCACGTTCGATGTGCGGTTGGTGCTGACGGACGAGCTCAAATTCGTTCCGGTTGAGCCTCAGCGGACAGACGAGGCGCTGACAATCGCGCGAGAACAGCGGGTGGAGTTGAAGGCACAAGAGAATCGCCAGAAGCTGGCGGCGCTCAGCCTCAGTTCCGTGGCCGGCGAACGGATCCCGTCGCTCTCGCTCAACGGTGATTACGGTTGGATCGGGACGAAACCGGAAGATGCGCTGGCCACTCGTGCCGTCGGCTTGACGTTCTCAGTCCCGATCTTCGACGGGGGCCAGCGGGAAGGCCGTATTTCAGAAACCCGCAGCCGGGTTAGGCAGGAGTTGATCCGCATGAAAGACGTGTCGGATCAGGTGACGTTGGAAGTCCGAAACGCCTTGCTTACGTTGGACTCGTCCACGCAGCAAGTTTCCGTCGCCGAGAAGGGGATGGAGTTGGCGCTGAAGGAATTGACCTTCGCGCGGGATCGGTTTGCCGCCGGCCTGGGGACCCACATCGAAGTGACGAACGCCCAGACATCCGTGGCGCGCGCCCGCGATAACCAGATTGAAGCCTTGTTCCGCTTCAATGCCTCGCGGATTAATCTGGCGAGGGCCAAGGGCGAAATTGAGAAGCTCTTCTGAAGACCGTCATGCGTCAGTCGTCAACCGTCAATCGTGTGAAGAAAGAAATCTTGTCGTGACATTTTTGCGCTTAACGAATGACGTTTGACGGTTAACGGCAGATACAGTCCATGAAGATAGGCCGGAAGCAGCTCGGTATGACGGTGCTCGTGATGACCCTGGGAGCTGGGGGCTATCTCGCACTGGACCAATGGATTTGGAACAACGACCTTCCTGAAGGCCTGATCCAGGTGAACGGCCGAATCGAGGGCGATCACGTCACCATCGCGAGCAAGTTCTCAGGCCGAATCCAGGAACTGTTCGTGCGCGAAGGCGCGACGGTCACGCAAGGCCAGGTGCTCATTCGACTGGAGAATAGCCAGACCGCCGCTCGCGTCCAGCAGGCACAGCACGCAGCCGAGGCGTTGGAAGCGCAGGTGGAGGCGGCCCATATGACATTGGCTGTCCTCAATCTCGATGTGCCGCTCGCGATTGAACGGGCTGAGGCACAGGTCGCCAAGGCGAAGGACATGGTGGACAAGGCCCTTTCCGTGGAACGAGAAGCGCGCGGCGATGCTCAACGCTTCCGGGATCTCGCGGAGAAAGATGAGGCTTCTCTCCAGCAGCGAGACCAGGCGGTGATGCGATGGGAGGTGGCACAGAAAGATGCGGCCTCTGCCCGGTCAGCACTATTCCAAGCCAGGAAGGAACTTGCGCAGGCCGAGTTAGGATGGAAGCGGATTCGTGTCAAAGAATCCGACGTCTCCGCGCTGGAGAGTCAGCGTGACCAGGCCTATGCCGTTCTCGATGAAGCCGAAAGCGTCCTCAACGATTTGACGATCACGGCTCCCACGAGCGGGACGGTCACGACAAGAATGGTCGATGCGGGCGAAGTGATTGCAGCAGGCACTTCGCTCCTCGAACTGGTCGATCTCGACCGCTTGTACCTCAAGGTCTATGTGCCGGAGGTGCAGATCGGGAAGGTTCGGCTAAATCTGCCTGCCCGCATCTTTACCGATGCCTTTCCGGATCAGCCGTTCGACGCGACCGTGCGCTACATCGCGTCGAAGGCCGAGTTCACCCCGAAGGAAGTGCAGACACCGGATGAGCGAGTGAAGTTGATCTACGCGGCCAAGCTCTACTTGGCCGCGAACCCGGATCACCGCCTGACGCCAGGATTGCCGGCTGATGCGATCATTCGATGGAAAGAAGATGTGGCGTGGGTGAAGCCGAGGGGTTAGGTCGAGTAGGGGACCTTTGTGCTCGCTGAGCGCGCACGACTCGGGTGAAGCGGAGCCTCGGCGACGCGGGGATGGGTGGGTGAACTCGTCGGTGCTCGCTTAATGCGCGCAGTAAACGGTCCCCCACTCGCCAAGAGGGAAGAGAGAGAAATGGGAGCAGAACATTCGTCTCGGCACTCGGCACTCGGAGCTCAGCACGTGGACACGATCGTCACCGTGTCTGGCTTCGTGAAGCGCTACAAGAAACATCTGGCGGTGGATGGTGTCGATCTCACGGTGCACAAAGGCGAGATTTACGGCCTGATCGGTCCTGACGGCTCGGGCAAGAGCAGTCTTATGAAAGCGATTGCCGGGGTGCTGACGTATGACAAGGGCTCGGTGGAGGTATTTGGAACGTTGGTCGATTCGGAACGAGCCGCCGAACGGGTGAAGCAGCGGATCGGATTTCTGCCGCAAGGGCTGGGGCTGAATTTATACCCTGACCTCTCCGTCGAGGAGAATATCGACTTCTTTGCGCGACTCCGGCTCGTGCCGGAGCGGGATCTCCGTGAGCGGAAGACCAGGCTGCTGGCTATGACCCACCTCGACAAGTTCCGTGAACGAGCGATGAAAAAACTGTCCGGCGGAATGAAACAAAAACTGGGGCTGATCTGTACCCTCATCCACGAACCGGAACTGGCGATTCTTGACGAGCCTACGACCGGTGTGGACCCCGTCTCGCGCCGTGATTTTTGGTCGATCCTGGCCGCGTTGATCCAAGAGAAAGGCATGACGGCCCTGGTCTCCACGGCGTACATGGACGAGGCGGAACGGTTTCACCGACTTTCATTCCTCTCAGGCGGGAAAGTGCTGGCCTCCGGGACTCCCACGGAAGTACAGGCACTGGCGCCCGGCTCTATGGTGACGGTGGAAGCAACGCCCCAGGTCGAAGTGATCGCCCGTTTGAAGAAGTCGTTCAGGCAGGTCGAGTCGTTAGGTCCGCTGGTGCACGTGTTCACCGACAGGGTCGATCAGGCTGCGGCGAAGCTGGAGATCGAAACCGCCTTGGCCGGTCTGACTCCTTCTGCCGTCAGGGCGGACAAGCCTGAGCTGGAAGACGTGTTTGTCGCGTTGCTCCTTCGAAGTGCCGAGCGCAAAGAATCGCCCGGTGGCCTGCCGACATCAACCGCGGCACACGGTCACGACGGGTTGGCGATCGAAGCACAGGGACTGATCAGAGATTTCGGATCCTTCCGCGCCGTGGATCGTGTGAGTTTTCGGGTGAAGCAAGGGGAGATTTTCGGCCTGTTGGGGGCCAATGGAGCGGGCAAAACAACCGTGATCAAAATGCTGAACGGGATTCTTTCGCCGACCGAAGGCGCCGGCCTGGTGGCGGGAGCGGATATGAAGACGGCGGGCGGTACGATCAAACAACGGATCGGCTACATGTCCCAGGCTTTTTCACTGTACATGGATTTGACCGTGGAAGAAAACATCCGGCTCTTTGCCGGTATTTATGGGCTCGACACCGGCGCAATGAACAAGCGGTTTCAATGGATCGTCGGCATGGCGGGATTGTCGGGATACGAATCAAGCCTGACCAGCCGCTTGCCGATGGGAGTCCGCCAACGATTGGCGCTCGGCTGCGCGTTGGTCCACAGCCCCCGTGTCTTGTTCCTGGATGAACCGACGTCCGGTGTCGATCCGATCGGCCGCCGCCGCTTCTGGGAGATCTTGTCAAAACTCGCCAGAGAGGACGGCGTCGCGATTCTGATCACCACCCATTATATGCGCGAAGCCGAGCATTGCGACCATCTCGCGCTCATGTACGCGGGCCGGATCGTGGCGGAAGGAGCTCCGGCAGACATGAAGCGTCACGTTGAGCAGGAAGCCGGACGGCTGTTTGAAGTCGTCGTCGATCAGCCGGGGCTGGCATTGGCGCATGTGCAGCAGGCGGGGTTTCGCGGGGCGGCGCTCTTTGGAACCAAACTTCATGTCTTTTGTCGGGACCCTGTCCGGGACAAGGCCTGTGCATGCCGCGCGCTCGAAGAGAGCGGAGTGCGCGTGATGTCGGTGAACGAACGGTCACTGAGTCTGGAAGATGTATTTGTCTACCATGCCATGGCGCTGGAGCAGGCAGAACAGGCCGCCGGCCGGCACGTGGTGGCTGCATGAATATGAGGCGCACGGCCGCAGTGGCTCGGAAGGAATGGAAGGAAACGGTCCGCGACAGACTGTTCCTGCTCATGGCCTTTTTGCTGCCGGGGCTTTGGATGGTGGTGTTCGGGTATGGGCTGGTGTTGGACGTCGAGCATGTGCCGTTTGCGGTCTTGGATCGGGACCAGTCATCGTCGAGCCGCGACTACCTCTATCGGTTCATCAAATCCCGTTATTTCGACTATCGAGGATCGGTTCGTGAGGAACGGGAGATCGATCGGTTGCTGGGCGACACGTCCATCCGTATGGCGATCGTCGTGCCGGAGCGATTCGAAGAACGGCTCTTGGCGGGAAGGTCTGTGACCGTCCAAACGTTGCTGGATGGAACGTTCCCTCTCCACGCGGATACCGCAAAAGGCTATGTGATCGCCGTCAACAATTCCTTCACGCAAGAACTGCTCACCGACTTTCTGACCCGCACCAGAGGGCTCGTGCCGGGAGAAGCACACCGGCTCACGGAGCCCGTTTCACTGGAGACCCGGTATCTCTACAACGAGGAAGTCCGCAGCACCTGGTCGATGGTGCCGGCCCTGATCATGTTCACGCTGATGGTGGCGTCGCCGCTCCTGACGGCGCTGGGAGTGGTGCGGGAGAAGGAAACCGGCTCGATCTACAACATCTATAGTTCCACGGCCAGCAAGGCCGAATTTTTGGTCGGCAAGCTCGCTCCCTATTTCGTCATCTCGACGATCAATGTCGCCGTACTCTGGATGATCGCCGTCTGGCTCTTTCAAGTGCCCTTCAAGGGCAACATCGCAGTCTTCTTCGCGGCGTCGATGCTCTTTGTGCTGTGCAGTATCGGCATCGGGCTTGTCATTTCGCTGTTGGTGCGGACGCAAATGGCCGCGCTGATCATCACGATCATCATTGCGATGGTGCCGACCCTCCTGTTTTCCGGCCTGCTGGTTCCGGTATCGTCGTTGAGCCCCGGTGCTCAGGTCCAGGCCCATTTGTTTCCCATGATGTACTACACAGCTGTGGTGCGAGGAAGCTTTCTCAAGGGATTGGGCTTGGAGTCCATGTGGACGGATGTGCTGGCCCTCGCGTGCTTCGCGGTGGTGTTGTGGCTGGTCGCCTACGGCCTTTTCACCAAACGACCGAAGGCGTGAGCACGGCCGGCGAGCGCATAGGTAAGGGATGATCGGCAACGACGGCAGAGTTCCTGAGGCGGTCCGGCTCTGGGCGCTCCGTCTCTTCGTGATGACGCGGAAAGAATTGTTGCAGCTTCGGCGGGATGTTCCGTTGCTCCTCTTCCTGCTCTATTCCTTTTCGCTCTCAATTTACGTCAGCGGCGCGGGGATCTCGATGCAATTGAACAACGCCAGCCTGTTGGTCCATGACAGCGATCACAGCGAGTCTTCGCGCGAGCTGATCCATCGATTTCGACAGCCCTATTTTCGCTTCGACGGAGAGGTGCAGGATCAGAAGGTCGGAGTACGGCGACTGGACCAAGGAACGGCGATGCTGCTTCTGGATATTCCACCGCGGTTTCATGAGTCGATCGTCGGGCACGAACCGGTTTCGGTCCAGTTGCTGGTCGATACGACCAATGCGCCCCAAGGACTTTCGGCGGCCGGTTACGCAAGCCGTATTATCGGGGAATTTTCGTTCGACCGTGTCTCATCCCGGCTCGGCGGCGCCTCAGACGGCGACATACGGATACCGAGGGTCGACAGCGCCCATCGGGTCTGGTTCAACCAGGATCAAAATGAAACGTGGTTCCAGTCGATTTCCCATATTCTGCGTATGATTACTTTGTTCGCTTTTCTCCTGCCTGCGGCGGCCCTCGTGCGGGAAAAGGAGCATGGTACCGTGGAACAGCTGCTTGTGTCGCCCGTCACACCGCTCCAGATCATGCTGTCCAAGGTCCTGGCCATGACGTTGGTGATTCTGGCCGCCACGGCGCTCGCCATGGCGAGCGTGCTCAAGCCGGTTTTCGACGTGCCGGTAAAAGGCAGTGCGGCGCTCTTCTTCCTGATGACCGCGCTCTACAGTTTCACGACCGCCGGACTCGGTCTGTTTGCCGCCACGATCACCAAGAACCAGGCGCAGGTCGGGATGATCGCGTTGCTCGTGATTTCGCCGATGTTGCTCCTGTCGGGTATCGCGACGCCATTTGAAGCGATGCCGCCGTGGGTTCAGACCCTCATGGCGCTGTCCCCGCTTCGGTACTTCGTTGACGTGACGTATGGGATCTTGCTCAAGGGGGTCGGGCTCGAATTGCTGTGGGACTCCGTCTTGGCGATGGTCCTCTTGGGCGGGACGCTGTTTGGCCTCGGCATGTGGCGGTTTCGAAGACAGTTGGCGTGACGAGCGCAATGCGTGGTGTTGTGTTCACGAGACCGACGAGAAGCGAACCAACACGATGGCCTTCAGACGGGCAGTGCCATGAAACATTTGGGCAAAACGGCCCCGTTTCGCGGCCCTGACGGCGAGATCCTTCCGGGCAGTATTGCAGAGATCGCCTATCTCAGGCTGGGCGGGGTCGATCAGTGGGTGATGACCCGTGGCGAGAGCGTCGCCAATCCACTCTTGATCTTGCTGCATGGGGGGCCTGGCTTTCCGGAGATGCGCCTGTTCCGGACCTTCAATGCCGCCCTCGAACAACACTATACCGTTGTCTATTGGATGCAGCGCGGCACGAGCAAGTCATTCGACCGGCGCATGCCCGTCACCTGCCTGACAATCGAGCAATTTATGGCCGATCTGGATGAACTGGTCGAGCTGCTCCGCGCACGATTTGGAAAAGAGCAGGTAGTGCTCTACGGTCACTCCTGGGGGTCGGTGCTGGGCGTCCTCTATGCGTCACGATTCCCGGAGAAGGTGGCCGCCTATGTCGGTACCGGGCAGATCGGCGAATGGGCCGCATTCGAAACAGCCTCGTATACGTTCGTTCTTGCTGAAGCGGAGCGCCGCGGGCACCGCAAGGCCATTCGTGAGTTGCGCGCGATCGGCCCACCGCCCCATGTCTTCTGGGATATGGTGGTAGAACGTAAATGGATTACGCGCTTCTTCGGCATCGTGCGCGGCATGTCCATGTGGAGGTTCGCCCGCATCACGCTGGGCGGACCGGAAGCGTCGGTTTTCGATTTGCCCAACATTCTGCTGAGCCAACTTGTGACGCCGAAGGTCATGTGGCAGGAGCTTATTGGGGTGAATCTCATTAAGGCCGCACCTGTATTGCGGGTGCCGGTGTTCTTCTTTCTCGGGCGCCATGATCGCGTGGTGACTCCGGAAACCAGCGTGGCGTATTTCGACGCCTTGCAGGCGCCGTCCAAAACACTCATGTGGTTCGAAGAGTCCGGCCACGAACCGCCGGCCGAAGAACCGGAGAAGTTCAACAATCTGATGGTTGAAATGGTCCGTCCGGTCGCAGTGATCTCGCCTGTCCGATCATAGCCGGGCGGGCAGACGTTACCGATGGCATGCGTGGGCTGACCGAGGAGCATCGTGATGGCTGACGAACAACTTCTCAAGAAGACCAAGCCCGAACAACCGCTCGTCGCCTATTTCTCGATGGAGATCGGGCTGGACCCGAACATACCGACTTATGCCGGCGGGCTTGGTGTGTTGGCGGGGGACACGATCAGGACCGCCGCCGACATTCGTCTGCCGCTTGCCGCGGTGACGTTGCTGTATCGAAGCGGCCATTTTTTTCAGCGGCTCGATGCCCAGGGTGTGCAAACAGAAGAGCCGGTGAAATGGATTGTCGAGGATTTCCTCGAACTGCTTGATGCCCGCGTGGCCATTGAGCTTGAAGGTCGGACGGTGCAGGTTCGTGCCTGGCGCTATGCCTACACCGGCCAATCCGGTTACCAAGTTCCAGTCTATCTCCTGGACACGGATCTCCCGGAGAACAGCGAGTGGGATCGTACGTTGACCGGTGTGCTCTATGGCGGGGATCAGTACTACAGGCTGTGTCAGGAAGTCCTGTTGGGAATCGGCGGCGTCCGTATGCTGCACACGCTGGGTCACAGGACGATCGGGCGAGTCCACTTGAATGAAGGTCATGCGGCCCTCCTGGTTCTTGGACTCTTGGAAGCCGAGCAAGCCACGGAAGGTGCAGGGCCGGTGACGCCAGAAATGATCGAGGCCGTGCGGGACCGCTGCGTGTTTACTACGCATACACCCGTCCCTGCAGGGCACGACCAGTTCCCGACCGAGATGGCGCATCGTGTGCTAGGCGATCGATTCTGGGGGTGGCTCCGAATCTACGGCCAAGACACTGTGCTCAACATGACCGCGCTGGCCCTCCGTTGTTCCCGCTACGTCAACGGTGTGGCCATGAAACATGGAGAAGTGTCGCACAGCCTGTTCCCCGGCTATCCCATCCATTCGATTACGAACGGCGTGCACGCCGCGACATGGGCGGCGCCGGCGTTTCACGCGTTGTACGATCGCCATGTGCCGGATTGGCGGCGCGATCCTCTCACGCTTCGCTATGCAGTCGGCATTCCAGGCCATGAAATCTGGGAAGCTCATGACAGGGCCAAGCGCCGTCTCATCGAGTTCATCAACCACGAAACCAACGAGGGCTTCGACGTCAATGTGCTGACACTCGGCTTCGCGCGCCGCGCCGCATCGTATAAACGAGTGGCGCTCTTGTTTCATGATCTTGAGCGGCTGAAAGCCATCGCGAAGCAGGCCGGCCGGATTCAACTGGTGTTTTCGGGAAAAAGCCATCCTCATGATCAAGCCGGAAAAGATCTCATCCGGTTGGTGCATCAATTCCGCGACGCGCTCCGCGGGCACATTCCTGTCGTGTATCTTGGCAATTACGATATGGTGTTGGCGAAGATCCTATGCGCCGGCGTGGATGTCTGGCTCAATACGCCGCTGCCGCCGCATGAAGCCTCCGGAACCAGTGGCATGAAGGCGGCGATGAACGGGGTGCCGAGCCTCAGCGTACTGGACGGCTGGTGGATCGAAGGGCATATTGAGGGCGTGACCGGTTGGGCGATCGGTGATCGAGTCGAGGCCTGTTTGGAGCCGAAGGAGGGGATGGACGCCTGCCATGCCGCGGCGCTATATGACAAATTGGAGCAGAAAGTGATGCCGTGTTTTTATCGAGATCGCAACCGATTCATTGAGATGATGCGATACACAGTTGCCGTCAATGGATCCTTCTTCAATACGCATCGGATGGTCGCGCAATATATGAACGACGCCTATTCCGTGCTCGAGTCCTACTACGATCGGGTCATTACAGGCTGAACAGTATGCGATCCGGTTCCTGCATTCTCACGATCAACGGTGGGTCTTCCAGCCTCAAGTTTGCCTTGTTTCGACAAGCCGGTTCTCCCATCCGCGTGGCGGGCGGTGTGGTCGACCGGATCGGCCTGCCTGAGACAGTGATGACGGTGCATGATGACAAAACCGGAGCATGCGAACGCCGCATCTTAGGAACTGCGGATTATGCGGCTTCTGCCAGTCACCAGATGGAATGGTTGGAGCGTACAGTCGGAACGGGGTCTATAGCGGCGATCGGCCATCGTGTCGTGCATGGCGGGATGAAGTACGGAGGGCCGACGGCGGTCACCGCGGACCTGCTGGCCGAACTCCGCCAGATCAGCTCCTACGATCCGGAGCACATGCCAGCCGAGATCGAGCTGATCGATGCCTTTCAGAGGCGTTATCCCACACTTCCGCACGTCGCGTGTTTCGACACAGCCTTTCACCGCGACATGCCGGCCGTCGCACGCCTTCTGCCGCTCCCGAGACGGTATGAGAAACTGGGGGTTCAACGGTACGGCTTTCACGGCCTATCGTATGCCTTTCTCATGAAAGAACTCGCTCGAGTCGGAAGGCCAGGCGAAGCGAGTGGTCGCGTGATTCTGGCCCACCTTGGGAACGGCGCGAGCATGGCGGCGGTCAAGGATGGACGACCGGTCGATACGACGATGGGATTCACTCCAACCTCCGGTCTCCCGATGAGCCGTCGATCCGGCGACCTCGATCCGGGCCTCATCTCTTATCTGGCGCGAACGGAAGGCATGAGCGCGGATCGGTTCCATCGAATGGTCAACACCGAATCAGGCCTGCTCGGCCTCTCGGAGTGCAGCTCGGATATGCGCGACCTCCTCCGGGAAGAAGAGAACGATTCAAAGGCGGCGGAGGCGGTCGCGCTGTTTTGTTATCAGGCAAAAAAGGCTATCGGATCGTTGGCCGCGGCATTGGGCGGACTGGGCACCTTGGTCTTCAGCGCGGGCATCGGAGAGCACTCGCCGGTCATCCGTGCGCGAATATGCGACGGCTTGGACTTTCTCGGCATCGGCGTCGATTCGGCGCGCAACGACGCCAATGCCCCGGTGATATCCAAAGAGGGAACTCCCGTCACGGTTCGTGTCATTCATACGGATGAAGAACGCGAGATTGCGGAGTCGGTGGTGCGAGTGCTGAGTGCGCAACGAACTGACCGGTGAGGGCTGTCATGGGAAAACGGATACAGGCGGTCAATTCAGATCTGCTGAAGAAGCTGGACGCCTACTGGCGGGCGGCTAATTATCTGTCGGTCGGGCAAATCTATCTCTATGACAATCCGCTCCTGCGCAAGCCGTTGGCGCGCGCCCACATCAAGCCGCGTCTGCTCGGCCATTGGGGCACGACACCGGGCTTGAACTTTATCTATGCGCATCTGAATCGCATCATCAAAGAACATGACGTCAACATGATCTACATCGCGGGGCCCGGCCACGGAGGACCCGGGCTTGTCGCCAATGCGTACCTCGAAGGCACCTACAGCGAAGTCTACCCGGATGTCTCGCAGGACGAGGAGGGCATGAAACGATTGTTCAAACAGTTCTCGTTTCCCGGCGGCATTCCCAGCCACGTGGCGCCGGAGACACCGGGTTCCATTCACGAGGGTGGTGAATTGGGCTACTCTCTCTCGCACGCCTACGGCGCGGTGTTCGACAATCCGGACTTGATCGCAGCCTGTGTGGTGGGCGACGGCGAAGCGGAGACCGGTCCACTCGCTACCAGCTGGCACTCCAACAAATTTCTCAACCCCGCCACCGACGGGGCGGTTCTGCCTATTCTTCATCTGAATGGCTATAAGATCGCAAACCCGACGATCTTGGCCCGTATCAGCCATGAGGAGCTAGAGCAGTTGTTTCGCGGCTACGGATACAAGCCCTATTTTGTCGAGGGTCGAGACCCGCGCACGATGCATCGGCTCATGGCGTTCGCGCTCGACACCTGTCTCGACGAGATCCGCCGCATTCAGACCCGGGCGCGGAAGGACGACGCGAGGGATCGGCCGTGCTGGCCGATGGTCGTGCTTCGGACGCCCAAAGGTTGGACCGGCCCACCGCAGATCGATGGCAAGAAGACGGAGGATTTCTGGCGGAGCCATCAGGTCCCAATGGGCGACATGGAGAAAGCGGCACATATCAAGATTCTTAAACAGTGGATGAAGAGCTACAAGCCAGAGGAGTTATTCGACAAGTCCGGACGATTCAAGCCCGATCTCGCGGAACTGGCTCCTCAGGGAGACCGGCGGATGAGCGCGAATCCCCATGCGAACGGTGGGCTGCTGTTGAAAGACTTACGTCTGCCGGATTTCCGCCGCTACGCCGTTGCCGTGACACAGCCGGGTGCCGTCGAGGCCGAGGCGGCCCGCGTGATGGGGGCCCTCCTGCGGGATGTGATGAAGCTGAATATGGCGAGTCGGAATTTCCGTCTCTTCAGCCCCGATGAAAACAATTCGAACCGCTGGCAGGACGTCTTGGACGTCACCAACCGCGCCTGGATGGCTGACCGTCTGCCGTACGACGATCATCTTGCGCCCGATGGCAGAGTGATGGAGATGCTGAGCGAGCACCAGTGCCAGGGATGGCTGGAAGGGTATCTTCTGACCGGCCGGCACGGTTTCTTCTCCTGCTATGAGGCGTTCATTCACATCATCGACTCGATGTTCAATCAACATGCCAAGTGGCTGAAGGTCTGCGGTCACATTCCCTGGCGGAGACCGATCGCCTCGCTCAATTATTTGTTGTCCTCCCACGTCTGGCGGCAGGACCACAACGGGTTCAGTCATCAAGATCCCGGGTTCATCGATCATGTCGTCAACAAGAAAGCCGAGGTGATCAGGGTGTATCTCCCGCCCGACGCCAATACGTTGCTGTTCGTTACCGACCATTGTCTGCGCAGCCGCAACCATGTGAACGTCATCGTGGCGGGCAAACAGTCGGCGCCGCAATGGCTCGATATGGACGCCGCAGTAAAACATTGCACAGCCGGCATCGGCATCTGGGAATGGGCGAGCAGTGATCGGCACAGTGAACCGGATGTGGTGATGGCCTGCTGCGGGGATGTGCCGACGATGGAAACACTGGCCGCGGTGTCCCTCATGAGAATCTATCTGCCGGATGTGAGGGTGCGCGTGATCAATGTGGTCGATCTGATGAAGCTTCAACCCCCCAACGAACATCCGAACGGATTGTCCGACAAAGAGTTCGACGCCCTGTTCACGACGGACAAGCCGATCATCTTTGCCTTCCACGGTTACCCGTGGCTGATTCACCGGCTGACCTACCGGCGGACCAATCACAAGAATCTCCATGTGCGCGGTTATAAGGAAGAGGGCACGACCACGACGCCCTTCGATATGGCGGTGATGAACGACCTCGACCGCTTCCATTTGGTCGCCGATGTCATCGACCGGATCCCTCTCCGCGGCTCGCAGGCCGACTACGCCAAGCAAGCCCTGCGGGACAAACGTATTGAGCACAAACAGTACATTGTGGAGCATGGCGAAGATATGCCGGAGATCAGCCAATGGAAGTGGAATAATCGAGGGAACGCTGCCAAAGGATCGCGGTCTCGTTGAATGTGACCGGCCGCCGGCTGAAACTTCCACCGAAGTGGGTGAATTTTCTCTCTGAAATGTGCTATCGAAGGAGGCTTTTCCATGGGAGATCCATGGCTGGGAATAGGCGCTGGTACAGGGAGGGACGAGCATGGGCTGGGTGGCGTCTTTCAAACTGTGGAACGTCGGAATTGTGTGCATCGCCGTCCTGCTGGCAGGGCCGGCGTATGCAGACGAGGTGGACACACACAAGCAGGACGACAAGGACAAGAAGGTGGAAGCGCTGCTTGATTGCCGGTATGATCGCACTGATGTCGGAGAGACGAGCGAGGCCTTTCCGTCCGACGACGTCTTTCGCCCTCTCATGGCGGACCCCAAGCAGCCGCAGTTCTTCGCCATCTGGCAACACGTCAATCCACGTAACGGTGGGTCGTCCTATAACCTGGGATCGGTGGCCATCGGCGAGAACTTCGGCTTTTACACCAAGCGAACCGGATGCGACGGCTGGCAAGTAGGCTTGTTGACAGGCGTCTTCGCGCAGTTCAACCTGGATCAGAAAAACGCCGCGCTGATCAACACCGATTTCAACGTGGGCATCCCGTTCTCGTGGCGCTCGGGGAATTGGTCGGCGAGAGTCCGCTACTATCACCAAAGCAGCCACCTCGGCGATGAATTCTTAATCAGCAATCCCGGATTCAATCGGGTGACTCTCAGTATTGAGGAAGTGGACGCCATATTGTCCTATGACTACCGGTGGCTCCGTCTGTATGGAGGAGGCGGGTATCTGGTGCATCGCGAACCGTCAACCCTCGATGCGGGACGGATCCAGTGGGGATTTGAAGCCCGGGCTCCCGCGATGCGGACGCGGATGTTGGGGGCGTTTCTCGACCGGCTCATCATCACACCTGTGCTGTCGGCGGATTTCAAGTCGATGGATCAACACGCCTGGCTCATCGACACCAATGTGCTCGGCGGGTTTGAATGGTCTCGAACCGGTTCCCGTCGTCGTTTTCGGATCATGGCGACGTATTTTTATGGCCATAACCCCTATGGGCAATTCTTTATCGATCAGAAGATCCAATCGATCGGCCTCGGAGCCTACTTCATGTTTTAACGAACCGCCGGCCGAGGGACTGGAAGGAGGTCGCGCGAGCGATGGACAAAAAAGTTTCCTTTTCCCTAGGGTACGTGCTGCTCGCAATCATGGCCGTCGTTCTGGTGCATGACTTCATTCATGCTCTGAACCAAGTCGAAGAAGTCCCCTACAGCCAGTTCAAGAGCTGGGTCGCGGAAGGTAAAGTGGCGGAAGTGGCTGTGAGCAGCCAGCGGCTGACCGGAAAGCTCAAACCAGAAGGAGAATCCAAGACAGGGCAGTTGTTCGCGACGATCCGGGTCGAGGATCCCGATCTGGTCCGTGAGCTTCATGAGCGCGGCGTCGTGTTCGGCGGCGTGATCGAAAGCACCTTTTGGCGTGATCTCCTCTCGTGGGTCCTGCCGGTGGCCCTCTTCGCCGGTGTCTGGATCTTGATCCTTCGCCGGATGGGGCAACCCCAGGGCGGCTTCATGCAAGTGGGGCAGTCCAAAGCGAAGATCTACATGGAAAAAGACATCAAGGTGACGTTTGCGGACGTGGCCGGGGTGGATGAGGCGAAAGAGGAACTGCGCGAGGTCATCGAATTCCTCAAGACGCCGGAGAAATTTACCAAGCTGGGCGGGAAAATTCCGAAAGGCATTCTGCTGGTCGGCCCTCCAGGAACCGGGAAAACGCTGCTCGCCCGCGCGGTGGCCGGCGAAGCGGGGGTGCCGTTTTTCAGCATCAGCGGATCGGAGTTCGTCGAGATGTTTGTGGGGGTCGGGGCGGCCCGCGTGCGCGACCTGTTTGATCAAGCCAAGTTGAAAGCCCCTTGCATCATCTTCATCGACGAATTGGACGCGCTCGGCAAAGCACGCGGCATGGGCCCCATGGCGCACGAGGAGCGGGAGCAGACGCTCAATCAGCTGCTCGTCGAAATGGACGGATTCGATCCCCGCGTCGGAGTGATTCTGATGGCGGCGACCAACCGTCCGGAGATTCTCGACCCCGCCCTGCTCCGCGCGGGACGGTTCGACCGCCATGTGACAGTGGACCGTCCGGACAAACTCGGCCGCCTGGCGATCCTCCGCGTCCATGCGAAGAAGGTCGCCCTGGGTCCGGATGCTGACCTCGAGACCCTCGCGGCTATGACGCCCGGCTTCTCCGGCGCCGATCTGGCGAACGTCGTCAACGAGGCCGCCTTACTGGCCGTGCGCCGCAGCAAGGATCAGGTCGGCTCGTCCGAACTCCAAGAGGCGGTCGAGCGCGTCATCGCGGGGCTGGAAAAGAAAAATCGCGTGCTGAACAAGATGGAAAAGGAGCGGGTGGCCTACCACGAGACCGGCCATGCGCTCGTCGCCCTGTCGGTGCCGGGGGCCGATCAAGTCCAGAAGATCTCGATCATCCCCCGCGGCGTGGCGGCGCTCGGCTACACGCTCCAGCTTCCGACGGAAGACCGATTCTTGATGACAAAGTCCGAGCTCGAGAACAAAGTTGCGGTATTGCTGGGTGGCCGGATTGCCGAAGAGCTGACCTTCGGCGAGGCCTCCACCGGGGCGCAGAATGATCTGGTGAAAGCCACGGACATCGCCAAGAGCATGGTCAAGGCCTACGGGATGAGCGACAAATTGGGGACCATTACGTTGGAACGGGAGCGGCAGCCGCAGTTCCTGCAGCTCCAGGTCGGGTCTGAAAAGGGCGATTATTCCGAAGAGACCGCGCGGGAGATCGATTGCGAGGTGCGGCGAATCATCGACGAGCAGTATGGGCGGGTCAGACAGCTGTTGGAGGAGCGAAAGGCGGCGCTGCACCAAGGCGCCACGCTGCTGCTGGAACGAGAGGTGATCACCGGCCCCGAGTTGAAAGCCATCATGGGACAGGTGTGAACGAACCATGCCCGTGGAACAACAGGCACACATCTCGGTGAGCGGCAACGTCGTTCATTGTGGAGGGGCCTGGACTCTCCCGAACTTGGATGAGTTGGAGCGCGACACGGGACGGCTTCAGTGGCCTGACGCCCGCGACGTGACGTATGAAGCCGGGGAGGTGACCGCGATGGATACCGGCGGCGCCCTGGTGCTGCAACGGAGCATCAGCAGTCTACGCCTTACCGGCAGAAGTGTGGCTCTCCGTGGGTTGAAACCGGAATTTGCCGAGCTGGTCCGTCTGATCGATACCCGGCTATCCCTCAATCACGCGGCCGCTCTCCGGCGGGATGGCTGGCACGACCGGCTGGCTCAGCATCTCCAGCGACGAAGGGAAGCCATCCTTCACGGGCTCGCCTTTCTCGGAGAAACCACGATCGCGTTCGGTCGTTTGATGCTGCGGCCGCGATCCATCCGCTGGAAGGCCCTGATGCGGGTGGTGGAACTGGACGGCGTGCGCGCCCTGCCGATCACGGGTCTGCTGACGTTCCTCGTCGGCGTCGTGATCGCCTATCAGGGCGCAGAGCAGCTGCGCAAGTTCGGCACGAACATTTTCATCGTCGACTTGGTCGGGATTTCGCTGGTACGCGAGATCGCCCCGTTGATCGTCGCGATTCTCATCGCCGGCCGGTCCGGGTCGGCCTACGCGGCAGAAATCGGCACCATGAAGGTGACGGAGGAACTGGACGCGGTCCGGACGCTCGGCATCTCGCCCATCAATCTGCTCGTGCTTCCGAGAGCCCTTGCCCTCGTTGTCGCCTTACCGCTGCTGACGGTCTATGCGGATGTGCTGGGCGTGTTTGGCGGCATGCTCATCGCGTCCAGCCAATTGAATGTGAGTTTCACCGAATTCGTGAGCCGGTTCGAAGAGGCTGTCGCGGTGCGGCATTTTCTGATCGGCCTCGCCAAGGCGCCGTTCTTTGCTATGATCATCGCGTTGGTCGGCTGTTACCAAGGGTTTCAGATCAGGGGAGGCGTCGATGACGTGGGTCGGCATACGACCATCAGCGTCGTACAGAGCATTTTCCTGGTCATCGTGTTCGACGCCATTTGCAGCATTTTGACGAATTGGTGGGACCTATAGCGGGTGGGTGAGGACGTGCGCGTGATGCAGTCGGCAACTCAAGCCGGAACACCCGTGATCGAAGTCAGACACGTGGCGACGACATTTGGACAGGCCGTCGTGCACGAGGATGTAAGTTTGACCATTCATCAGGGGGAAGTCTTTGCAATTGCCGGAGGAAACGGCTGCGGCAAGTCCACGCTGCTGCGGGAGATCATTGGCCTGTTGACGCCATCGAGCGGAACGATCAGATTGTTCGGCGTGGACAGTCGAAACCTCGAGGAGAGCAACGGAAGGCCGATCCACCGCCGGTTCGGTGTCATGTTCCAGCACGGCGCCCTCTTCAGTTCGCTCACCCTGGCGGAAAACGTGGCGGTCCCGTTGCGCGAACACACGGACTTGAATCCACGGTTGATTCGGGAGATCGTGGAGGTCAAGATCGCGATGGTGGGACTGCCGCCGGACAGCGCCAGGAAGTTTCCCAATGAGCTCAGCGGCGGCATGCGGCGGAGGGCCGCCCTCGCCCGCGCGATTGTGATGGACCCCGAACTGATCTTTCTCGATGAACCGACAGCGGGGTTGGATCCGATGATTGCGGCCGGATTCGACGAATTGGTCCTGTCGCTGAAAACGCTCTTGGGCCTGACGGTGGTGATGGTGACGCACGATCTCGATTCGCTCTGGCGCATCGCGACCCGCGTGGCGGTGCTGGGAAACGGCAAGGTGTTGGGAGTTGGATCCATGCCGGAGTTATCGCAGTCCAAAGACCCGGTGATCCGGGAATACTTCCACGGCTTGCGGGGCCGCGCGGCGCAGGAGCAGGCGGCGTGGAACGGCAAGAAGCGTGACGCGTGAATCGTATCTCGCGAGAATGGCGAGACAAGCGGGAAACGCGCGACGGGCCTGGGAGGTTGTCGAGACGAATCCCGCCTTTCGCGCAAGTCTCGCCTCTCTCGCATGCGCGAGATACGAGATACGAATGACGAGATACGAAAAGGGCTTCTGAGTGGAACCGAAAGTGAATTATGTTCTCGTCGGTGCCTTCGTCGCGATCCTCGGCGCGGTGGTGTTGTTCGGCGTGCTGTGGCTGGGGAAGGCCGACTACCGGGGGATTTACGACCGCTACGAGGCATATTTCCGTGAATCGGTGGCGGGGCTGAGCGTCGATTCGACGGTCAAGTATCGCGGCGTCGATGTGGGCCGGGTGAAGGATATCGCCTTGCGCCCCGACAATCCGGAAGAGGTCAAGTTGACACTGGATATCGCCCGGGGGACACCGATCAAAACCGACACTGTCGCCGTTCTTCAGACTCAGGGGCTGACCGGTCTGGCCACAATTAATCTCACCGGAGGAAGCAAAGAAGCGACGCCGCTTGTGGCTCTGGAGGGGCAATACTATCCTGTCATCAAGACCGGTCCGTCCCCTTCATTTTTCCGGTCCGATGAAGCCATCTCGCGGCTACTTTCCGATCAAGCGCTCCCCAATCTCTTGGCCAATCTGGACTCGCTGGCGAAGGGGGCGGCGGATACCTTAGACGAGGAGAATCGCGCGACGCTGAAACGAACGATCCGGGATCTGTCCGAGGTTGTGCATTCCGTCGCAACACACAAGACTCAGATTGAGCAAAGCCTGAACGGCGCGGCCCGCAGTGCCGACAACCTCGCCAAGCTGACGGCGGCATTGAATGAGGAAGTGCCGGTCTTGCTGGCGAGGATTAACAAGAGTGCGACTGCCTTGAACACGATGACGGAAGAACTTGCGCAGACGAGCAAGGCGGTGCGGTCGGTCGTAAGCGACAACCGGCCAGAATTGGAACAGTTCTCGCGGCACACCTTGCCGGAAGCAGGGGCATTGGTCGTCGAACTCAGGCAGCTGGCTGGTGCCTTGGGGCGTGTGGCGAGGGACTTGGAACGCGAGCCCAGTTCGCTCGTATTCGGAAAAACGCCGCCGTCACGCGGGCCGGGTGAATGAGAGGGGAGAGTCGGGAGATGAAGAATTGGATGGCAGGGGCGGCTTGTGCGCTGCTGGCGCTGCTGGCGGCGGGCTGCCTCCCGACCCGTGTGGAGGCTCCGCCGGCCCATACCTTTCGATTGAGTCTCGATCCGGAGCGCACCGAGGCCCGTCCTGCCGATATCAACGGCCCTATTCTGCTGGTCAGCGTGCCGCTGGCTGAGCCGGGGTATGAAACGACCAAGATGGTGTATCTGAAGCGGCCCTACGAGCTGGAACCGTATGCCGTGAATCAATGGGCCGATACACCGGCGCGCATGGTCGCATCTTTGTTGAACGAGACACTGAGTCGGACCGGAACGTGGCGTGCCGTGGTTCCACTGCCCAGCTCCATTCGCGGCGACTTCCGCCTCGATATGTATGGGTTTGCCCTGCAACAGGAGTTTATGCAGGACCCCAGCCTGGTGCGGGTCAGGGTTCGCGCCCAACTGATAGACGTCCGGGAGTCGCGTGTCGTGGGAACTCGCGCCTTTGAAAGGGTGGAGAACGCGCCGAGTGGGGATGCGTATGGGGGCGTCGTGGCCGCGAACCAGGCGGTTGCCGCTCTGCTCGACGACATGGCGACATGGCTCAAGGAATGTGTACAACGCTCACCGGAATGCAGCCGTTGAACGGACCGTGTACGGCGCAGAGAAAGGGCATCCATGATGAGCCTCCGTCGTTGCGTCTTGTGCATCGTGACGGTGGCCTGTTCTCTGGCAATGTCCTCGGTAGGATCTGATGCAGGTGAACGGAACCTGTCGAGGGGCAAGAAACTCTACGAGAAATATTGCCTGGCCTGTCATGGCCCGCTGGGCCGGGGAGACGGAGCCGTGCGGTTCGCCCCACCTGTCGCGGATCTGACGTCGAGTGAAGTACTCACCAAGCCGGACTCCCGACTCTTGCAGAGCATCCATGAGGGTCGGCCGAATACCGCTATGGATACATGGAAGCGGGTCATGTCTGAAGAAGCGACGCGCGATGTGCTCGCCTATATCCTCACCTTTCCACGGTGACGGGAGCCGATAACTACGAATGAAAGCCTCCTGGAAGACTGGCCTGAGCTTTGGCCTCACGTCGGGGGTAATCACGACGCTCGGTCTCATGGTGGGCCTGCACGCAGGCACCCATTCGCGGGCCGTGGTGCTGGGTGGCATTCTGACGATCGCCGTGGCCGACGCGTTATCGGATGCCATGGGCATTCATTTGGCGGAAGAATCGAAGAACAGCGGCCCCGCCAGTCACGTCTGGGAAGCCACGCTGGCCACGTTCGGCGCAAAGTTCGTGATCGCGGGGACCTTCGTTGTGCCGGTGCTGACCCGTCCGCTGGATCAAGCAATCGTGATCAGCATTGTCTGGGGGCTGTTCCTGCTGACGGCCCTCAGTTTCTTCTTGGCGAGGGTCCAGTCGATTGCTCCATGGAAGGTAATTGGAGAACATCTCATGATCGCCCTGTGCGTGGTGGTGATCACGCACGTTGTCGGTGATTGGGTGCAAGGCTGGATGGAGTGAGAAGCGGAGGTGAGTATGGACGTTCGGAGCAAGGTCTATCACTATCAAACGAAGGTCACGTGGACGGAGCATCGCAAAGGCACGATGTCTTGCGAAGGCAAGCCGGACGTGGAGGTGGCGACACCGCCGGAGTTCAAAGGCCACGAAGGGATCTGGTCGCCGGAGGATCTGTTCGTAGCGTCAGCGAATATCTGCCTGATGACGACGTTTCTGGCCGTCGCCGAACGGGCCGGCCTTGCTTTCTCTGCGTACGAGAGTACAGCCGAGGGTCGGCTGGAGCTGGTGGAAGGAAAGTTTCAGTTCACCGCCATCGTGATCAAGCCGACGATTACGCTGGAGTCTGAAACCGATGCCGCCAAAGCCAGAGAGCTGATCGAAAAGGCCGAAGCTCATTGCCTGATTTCCAACTCGATGAAAGCCACGGTGACATTGGAGCCGGTCATTCGCTGAGCAGGAACGTCAAGCGTCAATCGTCAGCCGTCAATCGGGCTGAAGGGCTGCCGGTTTCTTAAAATCCTGTGACCGCTTGTCGAGTGACGAATGACGGTTAACGGTCGTCCTCCATGCTGTAGCATTCTGGGTCGGTGACAAAATCACTCCTGTGGTATTTCTCGCCAGGGTTCATTCCTCCTTATCCTGACTCTATATCCGTGCCGGCTAAGCCTGCGGCAGATTGAAGATTTTCTCTCATCAACGACCTCAGACAATCTGAAAGAGTGGCATACCGCTCGCAACGTCGGATGAAGAGGGAGGTCACCTATGCGCCTCACGAACATCGGGCTCGGCCTTATCATCGCGATTATGTCAGCCGGATTTTCCGGAGGGGTTGGTGTGAAAGACCTTCCCGCTGCGACCAAGGAGGGCGATCCGGTCAGCGGGAGGGAAATCTACGTGAACATCTGTATCCGCTGCCATGGAATCGATGGCAAAGGGGCGCAGGGGATCAAGCTCATACCGTCGCCGGCCGATCTTGGCTCCTCCGCTGTGCAGAACCGTCTCGACGGAACGCTCTTCAGACGCATTCACGAAGGGAAGCCGAATACCGCCATGGGAGCCTGGAAACACGCACTCTCCGACGATGAGATTTGGGATGTCCTGGCCTACGTGCGCACACTTGGGGTCGGCTCCGAGGAGAAGCCGTGAAGCTGAATCCATTTGCCGAGAGCTGTCTCTTATAGGCCGACAACAAAGCTCGGAGGGTACTCTAAGACTCGAAAGGAGATAGAGCCATGACCTGCAACATTGGAGGAATCGAAAAGCCGCTCCGTATCGCCGGTGGGTTGTTACTCATCGGAGTTGGGGCGCTTGGTGGGCTTCCCTCCGTCGGAACGGGAATCGCGCTGACATTAGGTGCCGTCTTTCTCGTCACCGGAGTGATTGGGTATTGTCCGTTGACGTCTGTGTTGGGCATCAACACGTGCGAACCGTCTTCAGACGGGAAGAAATGAGGTTGTGATCATGCGCCGATTGGCGATTGTCGGCATCGTGGCGCTCAGTCTGTTCACTCTCGCCGCTGGCTGTGTACCGCCTCCGCGTGTCGCCGGACAACCGGAGCTCACGACCGGGGCAGAACGGGTGTCAGGTATCGATCCGCTGTTCTTACCGCCTTCACCGGAAACGATTCCTGGCGACCTGCGGGGCGAAGCAATTCGCATGGGGTATCTCATGGTGGTCGATACTCAACAATATGGAAAATCGTATGTCGGGAATGCGCTCAACTGTACAAATTGCCATCTGGATGCAGGGCTCAATCCCAATACCGCGTCGTTCGTCGGTATCAGCGTCCTCTATCCGGAATACCGCGCCCGCGCCGGACGGAAGATGACCCTCACGGATCGGATCAACGAATGTTTCGAGCGGAGTATGAACGGCAAGGCGCTTCCGCCGGACAGTACGAAGCTGGCCGCCGTCGTCGCCTACATCGATTGGTTGTCGAAGAATGTGCCGGCCGGCAGCACCGTGCCGTGGCGGGGAATTCCCCGCATCACGCAGGCTCGTCCTCCGGATCCCGCCAAGGGCAAGCATGTCTTTACGACGAAATGCAGCTTTTGTCATGGGACAGACGGGCAAGGGACGATGGCGGCGCCGCCGCTCTGGGGCCCCCGGTCCTATACGATCGGCGCAGGCATGGCCAGGCTCGGAGTCGCGGCGTCATTCATCAAAGCGAATATGCCGCGCGGCTGGGGATGGACCGTGACGGATGACGAAGCCTTCGATGTCGCGGCCTATGTCAACGGCCAGCCGCGCCCCGACTTTCCAGGGAAGGTCAATGATTGGCCACAGGGTGGCAAGCCGGCGGATGTGCCGTACTAAGCGGAATCGCTGGGAGGTGTTATTAAGATGAACGTAGTGCTCCTTGCGCTTGTGGTCGTCGCATGTGGCGTCTCTACCGTAGCGTGCAGTGAAACAACCGTCGTGCCGTCGCAGGAATCGCATCGAGTGGTCATGCATCTTAATTCAGGCGATGAGAAGGTCCAGCGAGGGGTGTTGAACAATATCCGGCACCTCTATCAAGCGATGGGGCGGGAGCATTTGCGGGTCGAGTTGGTTGCGCATGG
>DCZO01000004.1:61910-95358 GCA_002331335.1 Nitrospira sp. UBA2082
CGGCCTATGATGTCGAATTTACCGCCTGCTCCAACACGATGAAGGCGCAGGGTCTCACGCGGACGGATTTGATCGATCAGGTCGATCGTACGGTGCCGGCAATGGTCCGACTGATGGAATTGCAGGAACAGGGCTGGTCTTATATCAAACCGTGATGTCGAGATGACGCACAAAACGCAATCTCTTCGGGACACACGCCACAAGGATACGAGCCCGGTGCTTGTGTGGTGGGCCGGTGGTCTGGCGATCGGGGTTGTGCTCATTCTGGCGGTCGCGTTGGTCCAACCAATCGGGGTTTCGGCGCAGTATGTCGTGCTGGACGGCGTGCTCCTCCACCACGTGCTCCCCGACGTGGCATCGGGAAGCCCCTACCTGGCAAAGACCGCGCAAGGTTGGACGTTGGCCACGTACGAGTTCTTTTTTGTGCTGGGGATCCCGCTCGGAGCATTGATGGCGGCGATGGCGACGTCGCGTTTCGCCACGAGAGTCGTGCCGACCGAATGGAACCAACGGTTTGGCTCGAATCCTGGCAATCGCTTGGTCTGGTCCTTTGTCGGAGGATTTCTCCTTCTTTTTGGCGCCCGCGTCGGCGGAGGCTGTACCTCCGGCCACATGATCAGCGGCGTGTCACAGTTGGCCGTCAGTTCGCTCGTGTTTTCGCTCGCTCTCTTTGCGAGCGCGATCGTGACGGCACGATGGATGTACGGCGACTGGGGAAAGCGATGATGTTGTGGCTCGGCTTAATGCTGGGAGCGGCATTCGGCGCCGCACTTCAATTATCGGGCGCATCGAGCCATACCGCAATCATCCGGGCCTTGCGGCTCAAAGATTTAACGATCATCAAACTGATCATGACCGCCATCGGAGTCGGATTGATCGGGGTGCATCTGTTGGATCTGTCGGGCTGGGCCAACATGAAAGTGAAAGATCTGTATCTGCCGGGATTGATCGTAGCAGGGCTCATCTTCGGGGTGGGATTCGCCGTCTCGGGCTACTGTCCGGGCACGGCGCTTGTGGCAGCGGCTGAAGGAAAACCTGATGCCTGGGTGACGGTCCTGGGCGGAATGATCGGCGCCCTGGTGTTTGCCTTCATGTTTCCGGATTTGGAAACGCTCTTGTTTTCCTTCGGCCAGTACGGGCCTGTGACGATTCATGAATTGCTCGGGATCCAGGGCGCTCTTCTGGCCCTTCCCCTGGGCGGATTCTGCCTTTGGCTGGCGGCGAAACTTCCAGGTTCCGGAGGAGCGTGATGAAACTCACGGCCGTTTATCACGGGGGCACCCGCTACGACATCACGAGCGGCAAACATCGAATCGTCACCGACCAGCCTGGTGAGGATGGAGGGCAGGATGCCGGGATGAGTCCGGTTGAACTGTTTGTCGGATCGGTGGCGAGTTGCGTGGCCTACTTCATAGGCCAGTTTTGTGCGCGACACAATATTTCACGGGATGGGCTGAGTATTGAGGCGGAATGGGCCATGGCCGAGAACCCGCACCGTGTCGGCCGAATCGATGTCATCATCCATCTTCCCCATCGCATTCCGGCGGAGCTGAAGGAGCGGCTGTTGAAGGTGGCGCACGGCTGCACGGTCCATCAATCCATCACGAGCGCACTGGCCATCACGATTACGTTGAATCCTCATGCGCCATCGGGAGTCCGTTCATAGAGACACGTGAAGGGTGAGATACCGATCGTGAAAAGGAGAACGAGATGAAAGGAAGCAGACGAGTGTTGGTCGCAGGGGTGGTGCTCGCGCTGGTGGGACTCGCGGCACTTCCATGCCGATCATTAGCCGGCGACCAGTCTCGCGCGAAGGACATTGTTCAGCAGACCTGCGCGCAATGCCACCGTCTGGAAGGCAAGGCCGACTCTCGCTTCAATCTGAGGGCGCCCGATTTGATCTGGGCCGGCAGCAAGTATCAGCGGCCCTGGCTGATTCGATGGTTGACCGGAAAAGAGGCGCCTCTCTATGCGAAGGGGTATCGATGGGATCTGACGGACGTCCCCTCAAAGCACCCGATGGTCACGGAGTCCGAGGCCAACGCCATCGCCGATTACTTTGCCGAACACAATACAGATCCCCGCGTTACCGTCGGAGCCTTCGATCTATCCAAGGTGACGAAATTCGAGGTGGCATTCGGGGCCAAGGCGTATAAAGCCCATGCCTGCCTCGGTTGTCACACGATCGAAGAAAACGAGAAGCTGATCGGCGGCCAGCAGAGCGCGGCGCTTCAGAAATCCGGCCAGCGATACGATAAGGACTGGCTGTTCCGGTTTGGCCTCAATCCACAAGATTTTGTTCCGCACAGCGGCGAATTTCTGGCCGATGCGACCGAACCGCAGTTGCGCGCCGTCATTGGTTATCTGATGGTTCAAGGGGTGCCTGACTTCCAGTATTACGAGCCATGGACGAGTCCTGAGTTCAGCAAGGCCGACGCAGGGCGTGGCAAGGTCTTGTACAAGGAATACTGTGCCCAGTGTCACGGTTTCACCGGCAAAGGCGACGGCCCTGCGGCATCGGGATTGGAGCCGAAGCCCGCGATCCATGCGAACATGCCGTTTGAAAAGCTGCCGATGGAATACCTGTATAACGTCATCAACCATGGCGGCCCATCCGTCGGTAAATCCCCGAACATGCCCTATTGGGGGCTGACCATCGGCCAGCAAGGGGTGGCGGATGTGATCGCCTATTTGAAGGCGACGTTCAAGGGAGCGCCGGAGACGGCGGCCGCGCCGGCCACAAGTGAGGCGAACACCTGTACGCAGCCGCGCATGACGGTGAAGGCCCCGGCGGAATTCTTGGCCACGACGAATCCGCTTGCCGCATCATCAGGCGCCATTGCAGCCGGAAAGACGCTCTTTCTCAAGACGGCGCAGCCCGTTGCCTGCGTGATGTGTCACGGCGAGCAGGGTGACGGGAAAGGTCTGATGGGCGCCGCGCTGGTCCCGCTGCCGCGCAACTTCACCTGCGGTGCGATGATGAAGGATATTCCTGACGGCCAACTGTTTTGGATCATCAAGAACGGCTCGCCGGGAACCGGCATGATGCCGTTTGCCGGCCTGCCGGATGAGCAGGTATGGCAGTTGGTGCAGTACATCAGGAGTTTGGCAAAGTGATTGAGTTTCGGGAGCTGATGGCACAAGCGATGCGATCGAGCCATCGTCCATTGGCCCGGATTTTCGCCTGCGCCATAAGCACTATGGCTCTTTAGTTCAGAACGGAGGAAAACAATGGCGACGTTCATTATTTCCGGTAGCCGGGGCACGGACGATCCCACCATGGCGACGTTGCCGTTCATGGCGGCAAAGACCGCGAAAGAGCAAGGGCACGACGTGGTGCTCTGGCTGTGGAATGAAGCGGTGACATTGGGGCGGAAAGGCGTGGCCGACCATGTGACCGGTGTCAATCTGACTCCGCTGAAAGAACTGCTTGCCGCCGTGCAAGCGGCCGGCATTCCAATCTGGGTGTGCGGAGCTTGCGCCGTCGCCAGGCAGATCGGCGCCGCGGATCTCGTCGCCGGTGCCTCTATCAAGGGCATGCCGGATTACATCAAGGCAGTCACCGAGCGGGAGCGCAGCGTCGCGTTTTAGTCCGTAGTGAACGGGAGGAGGCTCAATGGGCGAAGCGAGCGAGCCGAGCGGCAAATCGAAGAAGAAGGATGAGCGCAGCGAGGCGGATACCAAGGCTATGATCGACAAGGACGGGCGCTTCCTGGCGGATGAGTTGGAAACCATTCCAACCGCAATTCCACAGCGGGGGGATGGGTATCGCCAGAGGCCCAAGAGCTTCGGAGAGGAGGTCGCGTATGCGATCGGGGTCGCCGGGCACGCGTTGACGGAAGAGGATCTGACGCGGATCAACACCCGCAAGGGGTTGCTCACGCTCCTGAAGAGTAAAGATATCGACCTCGAAGAAGTCCGGAAAACATTGCTCTACGAACAGGAGCTGCGCGCGCTCCAGGTCGAACTCGTCAGGCTGCAGCGCTGGGTACAGGCGGAAGGACAACGCATCGCGATTCTCGTCGAAGGGCGTGATGCGGCCGGGAAGGGCGGGACGATCCGCCGTTTCACCGAGCATTTGAATCCTCGCGCCATGCGTGTTGTGGCGCTGCCGAAGCCCAGCGATGAAGAACGAGGCCAATGGTATTTTCAGCGGTATATCCGCCAACTCCCGAACAAAGGGGAAATCGTGTTTTTCGACCGCAGTTGGTACAACCGTGCGGTGGTTGAGCCGGTGATGGGATTTTGCACGAAGAAAGACCATCAACGGTTCCTGCAACAGGTGCCGGAATTCGAGCACATGCTTTACGAAGACGGGGTGACGATCATCAAGTTCTGGTTTTCGATTTCGAAGGACGAACAGCTCAAGCGATTCGAAGCGAGGCGTCAGAATCCGCTCAAGCAATGGAAACTCAGTCCGGTCGATGAGAAGGCGCAGGAGCTCTGGGATTCCTACACGCGATACAAAGAGGAAATGTTCAGCAAGACCCATACGACCTTCAGTCCCTGGATTATCGTCAAGGCAAACGACAAGCAGGCAGCCCGGCTCGAGAGCTTGCGGTATGTCCTCAATCTGCTGCCGTACAAGGGGAAGGAAGATGCGGGTATTCGCCTGACCCCGGATCCGAATGTTATTACCCGATTCCACCGCAAGATGGTGGAACTGGACTTGTGACGGGCGTGCAGCGAACGCGTACACAATAGGGTGAATCCTTTGCAGTCCCTCTGTCTCTCACGGTCAGTCGAATGTAGAGGGCGTGGCTTTGCTCAGATGGACTGGGTGAGGACTCCTCAAACCTAGGAGGTCAGTTGTGAGGAAAAAGGGATTGCTAGCCGTTGTCGCGATTGCTGCGGTCGGATGCAGCGGAGTGGCCCCACAAAAAGCCGTGAGCGGGGAGCCGACAAGCCCGGCCGTCGGATACGACATTCATGTCCAGGCGCCTCACATGATGGCGGATGGGACACCGGGCGGTCCATTCCATCATTATTGCAAGGGCATTTCCGACAAGATTCTTCAATGTCTGCTGTTTGAATCCACCGATCCCAAGGCTCCGTTGGTCGGCGTCGAGTATTTTGTCGCCAAAGACCTGACGAGAAAGCTGCCCGCCATTCAGTGGCACCGGCATTTCCACGACCACAAGGTCGAGATCGCGACCGGCCGAGTTCAAGTCCTCGATATGCCCGCTGACCAGGCTGCCAAGGTGGCGGAAGTCGCAGCAGGAACGGACGGTGTGATCTATCATCTGTGGCAGCATGGGCAGGAATTCCCTGATGGCACGGTGAGTTTCCCGCAATCCCTCGGACACAAGTTTACTGGGTTTTCCGACAAGTAAGATCAGCGAAGGGGTGCCGGCTTGGTCTTCCGTGAACCGGGCTGGCACCTGCCCCTAGGCCAGCGTTCGCGAGAGGTTGCAAACCGAAAAGGATATCGATGGGGATGTGCTTCCTGATTACGGTGTTGGTGGCAGCAGTGATTGGCTCGATGGGAGCTCCGGTCTTCGGCGCCGACGAAGCCGTACTCAGGCCACGAGTGCCGACCGACCAAATCGAGGAAGCTAGGACATGGACGAATCCGCTTCCGGCAACGGAGGACACGATTGAGAAGGGGAAAAAGCTGTTCCATGGGAAAGCCTTCTGTGTGACCTGCCACGGAAAAGACGGCAAGGGATTCGGCGGCGACATCGAGCCGGGCACGCTTAAGGGTCCCTTGCCGCGAAACTTCACTGATAAGGAGTGGCAAGCCGTTCGAACGGATGGAGAGCTCTTTTGGATCTTGAAGAACGGCAGCAAAGGCACGGCGATGGGCCCCTTTGTGCCGCTGATCTTGACAGAGGAACAGGCCTGGCAGGTGCTGCGCTACGTGCGATCATTCGCAGCGGAGGAACAAGGAGCAGGACGATGAAATCTGGCATATGTGCGTTGTTCATCATCATGCTCGGGCTTGCCGCTCCCACCTGGGCGGCTGAGCGGCATATGATGCAGCCGAGAGTGCCTGCCGACAAGCTGGCCGAAGCGCGCGCGCTCAAGAGCCCTTTTCCCGATTCCCCGCAAATCGTCGACAAAGGGAAGGCGATCTATGACGGCAAAGGTACCTGTTTCAACTGTCATGGCACCGATGGGGGCGGCAAAGGGCCTGCGGCGGCGAAACTCAATCCGGCGCCGCGCAATTTCCGGCACCATGGATTCTGGCGCCACCGGACGGAAGGGGAACTTTTCTGGGTCATCAAAAATGGCTCGCCCGGCACGGCCATGATCGGATTTGGCCCGGTGTTGTCCGACGACGAGATCTGGAGCCTCATCCAGTATGAACGCACCTTCGCCGGCGGACATGGGCGGGGGAGAATGGGTCATAGGGAAGGGATGGGACCGATGATGGGTGGACGGGAAGGGATGGAACATCGCGGACGAAGAGGCGACATGCGCGAGTAAGGGGGGAGACTTTCCGACTCCTGCTCGAAGGTTCGCACTCAACTGTGAATAACCTAGTGCAACATTTGCAGATTCTTCACCGGGGCGGCCCTCGCCATCTAGAGCCTCGCAATATTTCCTCATTGAGTTTCTGATAAGCCGGGGATATGTCTTCCTGACCAAACGAGGCATAAGAGTTGCCGTGGGCGCATGTCAGGCGCCGAAATCGTGAAGATCTTGGTCGTGAGCGTCAATAGAGATGTTTAGGCCTGTCCCCACAGCTGTCTTTTGGCGCAAGATTCCGTACCGGCCGATCGCCGTCGTGGTTCTTATTCTAGCGCTCGTCGTTTCGGTGATCCTGCTCTTCAGTCTGGAACGGGAGAAACTTCTCTTGCAGGGATTGACGCAGGGCGGGACGGTTCCGACGGAATTATTTCCGGCTCTTTGGCAGTCACGCCGCGATGCGATCCTTGTGACGGTACTCGTGTTCTTGGTGAGCGCGATCGCCATTACGGGGGTTATCATATTGCTGCATTACGACAGCACCAGACGGACTCTCGAAGAAGTCAAAGGGTTGGCCAGAAATATTCTTGAAAGCATTCCGACCGGCGTGCTGACCATTAACCGCAATGGCCAGGTCACTGCCGTCAATGCCTCTGCCGCGGCGACATTGAAACGGTCGACGGAAGAATTGCTCGGCCAGTCCTATGAACAGATGTTTCCCCCAGGAGATATGATTCGCATCGTGCTCGATGGAGCACTGAATCATGACCATCATGTGGATCATCATGATATGCCGTATCGTGCCGGCGATCACACTCGTACGATACGCCTCAGTACTGCTGACCTGACGGGTGACGAGGGGAGCCCGGTCGGCGTCATAGTGCTGCTTAAAGATGTCACGGAGTTGTTGGGCCTGGAGCGGCGCGTGTGGATCGCAGACAAACTCGCAGCGATGCATACCCTGTCGGCTGGGGTGGCGCATGAATTGCGCAACCCCTTGAGCGCGATAGACTTGAATCTGCATCTCCTCGAAGAAGATCTCAAGGAGAAGGGACTGCTGGCCGCGCAGGGATCGCGATATCTCCATATCTTGAATGCGGAATGCCGCCGTCTCTCAGTTATTCTGGACAATTTTATGAAATTCGCTCGTCCAGGATCCGTCAGCCTGCACGAGGTGGACGTGAAGGCACTGATTAACCACATCCTGGCGCTGATGCATTTCGAGGCGGAGGAGCGCAAGATTCGACTCGAACAGGTTGTGGAGGAGAAATTACCGCCTGTGGCGGGTGACGAGACTCACATCAGCCAGGTGTTGGTGAACATCCTCGTCAATTCGTTTCATGCCATGCCGAGTGGCGGACTCTGTCAAATTGCTGTGGCGCAGCGGGAGATTGACGGGAAGGCTTGGGTCGAGATCGCAGTGAAGGATGACGGCGTCGGGATCACGAAGGAGGAAATCTCCCATCTGTTCGAGCCCTTCTATACGACCAAGTCGAGCGGGACCGGGCTTGGTCTCGCCATTGCGTACCGAATCATGCAGGATCTTGGCGGAACCATTCAGGTATCGAGTGTACCCGGGAGTGGAACGACGGTAGTAACACAATTCCCCGTGGCGATTGATCAACCTCGAAAGGTTGGAATGGGATCATGACACAGGCCGTTCCTATTCTCGTCGTCGACGACGAGGTGAATATCCGCAATGCCCTGGTCACCATGTTGGGGAAAAAAGGCTATCAGGTCTACGGGGCAGGTTCGGGAGAAGAGGCCTTGACGCATCTGGAAGAAGTCCACATGAATCTGGTGATCACCGACCTTCGGATGCCCGGTATCGGCGGGATGGAGTTCCTGCATAGGCTGAAAGCCCAATGGCCGGATACAGAAGTCGTGGTCATGACTGCGTTTGGTTCGATCGATACGGCGGTGGCAGCGATGCGTCTGGGCGCCTACGACTATCTGACGAAGCCGATCGATCGCGAGCGGTTTCCGCTGGTCGTGGAGAAGGCGCTCGAGCGCCATGCGCTGGCTTTTGAGAACAAGCAACTCAGGGACCGTCTCGCAACGAGAGCACGTTTCGATCAACTGGTCGGCGAGAGCGAGCCCATGCAGCGAGTCTATGATCTGGTGGAGATGGTTGCGGATAGCGATGTCACCGTGTTGCTGACGGGGGAGAGTGGAACCGGTAAGGAACTCGTCGCTCGAGCGATCCACCACAAAAGCCCGAAGGCCGATGGCCCGTTTGTTACCTTGAATTGCGGCGCATTGCCCGACAATCTCTTCGAGAGCGAGTTATTCGGGTATGAGAAAGGCGCCTTTACCGGCGCGCTGACCACCAAGGCCGGCCGATTCGAATTGGGCCACGGCGGAACGCTGTTGTTGGACGAAATCGGCGAGCTCTCCTTGAAGTCCCAAGTCGACTTTCTTCGGGTTTTGGAGACCAAGGAATTCCGCCGTCTGGGTGGAACGAAGATTGTGAAAGTGGATACCCGAATCATTGCCGCGACCAACCGAAACTTGGCCGAGGCCGTCAAGCAAGGGGATTTTCGGGAGGATCTCTTCTATCGGCTCAATGTTGTACCGATCAAACTACCGCCGCTGCGCGAACGCGGAGACGACATTCCCCTCCTCGTTGAGACGTTCCTGCCGGAATTTTGTGCGCAGCATCGACGGGCGCCGAAGGAAGTCTCGCGGGAAGCGATGCGGCTCTTACGGCTGTATGCCTGGCCGGGAAATATTCGGCAACTCCGGAACCTTCTTGAACGACTGGTCGTGACTGTACGCGAGGATATGATCCAGCCCCAGCATTTGCCGGAGGAGATTCAGGCCAGCAAAGAAGATGTTCGGACCATGGTCGTCAGCCTCGGAAGTCCCTTGGAGGAGATCGAAAAGGAAGTCATTCGCCGAACCCTCTCGGAAGTCACCAACCACCGCGAGAAAGTCGCCAAACTGCTCGGTATCAGCCTGCGGTCCCTCCAGTACAAGATCAAAGAATACGGGATCCGCGAGTAAGGAGCTCCTCAGCCTCCCCGCACTGCATCACACTTCTTTTCCCATCTCCTCTTCGACCTGCAAGTCTTGCACGTGTTCGATTGGTGGCATGCAAGAGGCAACTCCTTGATCTGTCTAGAGATATCGGAATCCCACCCGCCAGCTGAGGGATTACGATATGCAGATCTTGCAGATGACGAGCGTGCCCGCTGTCGACTCGTGAGTCAGGCGGTGGTCCGGTTCGGAGGTTCCCGTTGAAATCGTGCGAAAAATCTACTGGTCTATCGGTTCGCTTCTTGCGGCATTGAGTATGCACATGATGATTCTACGAGCAGGATCGGAGGCAGTGTTTACCCTGCCGACCGTTTGAATCACGGTACGGGCGCTCGTGGTCTTGTTCATGAAGATGGCTTCTTAACCGGAATCCATGGGGGAATATAGCAATGTCGACGATTCGTGAACAGCAGATCGGGTTGTTGCAGGTGATCAAGTACCTGGCGGCAATTATTGCCGTGGTCGTAGCCATAGGTGGGAGCGGCGAAGTTTTTCCATTTGTTGCCGGATTGATCGGGGTAACCCTTCCTTTTGTCGCGTGGTGGGAAATACGGAACATTGAACAAGAGAACGATCCATCTCGTCGTCCTCGTCAGGCAATTGCGAAAAAGGGATCAGTATCGCAAGGACAGACTTTGGAACGGCCGGCGACCGAAGAGACATCACTCAATGGTAACAACAGAGTTTATCCTCCCAGTATGTATCCCGATGACCTGGGCCATTACGCTGAAAGGAACTTTGCATGAGTCCCTTGAGTGCAGCAAATCGTAAGCGGTTGATCGATGTCGGGCGGCAGGGTTCCATAATGAGCGCAGATGAATAGGAGAGCGCGGACATGGCGACGACAATCGGAACCCTGGGTGAGCCATCGTCACCCAGGAGCAATACACCCAATGAAGAACGGATCATCCGGATCTCTCAACTTCAAGAGACCCTGGCAGTCGCCCCGGCAGACGTCGCGGCGAGAAGCGAGTTGGCAACGTTGTTGGAGCAGGTAGACCGACCGGAAGAGGCCTTGCTTTATTGGAACGCGATTCTGTCCTGTGAGCCCAACAATCTCCAAGCTCGCGAGGGAGTGGCGCGCTGCCGGAGGCGAATGTTCCAGCCTCTCCAATCCAACCGGTGAAGGAGGAGCCTCGCGCCGACGATCCCCATGTTCTGCCGGCCTCGAGGACGCCAATCGTATTCGGCTATGCCGTGTTCCTGCAGTCCGTCGTCAGAAAGGAACTCGGCCATCGTAAATAACTGCAAAGAACGTCGGACCTGGTATCTACCTTATAAAAAGGGGCATGTCATGCGATTCATTGTTGCTGTAATTGTTGCCGTGATGACTGCAATGAGCTCATCCGCCTGGGCATATGAGGAGAGTTCAGTGACGGACGGCGGACAATTGGTGGGCACAGTTGCCCTCGACGGCCAAGTGCCCAGGCCGAAAGGCTACAACCTGATTACGCTTCCTGATCAGGTCTACTGCGGGAGGATTTCAGACGGCCAGGGGTGGCGACTGCTCCAGCCCTTCAACGTGGGTTCCGCCGGACAGTTCCGTGACGTGGTCGTGTATCTCGAAAATGTCGAGAAAGGGAAATCATTCTTGCGCGAACAAACGCCGCGCGTGGAAGCCAAGGACTGCCGGTTCGTTCCCTTCACGGCTGTGATGCGTGAGAAGAGTGACGTGGTCGTCGTTAATTTGGATCCGGTCATGCACGATATCCAGGCCTATGAGACCTCACAGCTTGGCCCCCGCATGCTCTTCAACGTGCCGCTCCCGGTAAATCCGCACCATCCGCAAGACCTGAAGGATCGTGGCGACGATGCGGCAATGTACCACGCGCATCACCCCGGCGAACCGATGAAGCAGTTCGTCGACCTGACGAAAGGACGCAAGGTGTTCGTCATGCAATGCGGCTTCCATGCCTACATGGAGAGTTGGGGGCTGGCGGTGGAGAATCCCTATTATGCGATGACCGATCAGGATGGTCGATTTGAAATCGGCGACATTCCTCCTGGCACATACAAGCTGTTGATCTGGCATCCGTACCTCAACGGCATGAAAGAACAGACCGTTACAATACAGCCGAAGAGCCGAACGAAGGTGGATATAAAAATCCCTGCCCCCACCGGTCGCCTCTATGCCAACGAGAAGCCGGCCAATAATTTTACCCGGTTTGGCATCAGCGACGAGGCCCTGAGCCGCCTCGTGCCAACCTTAATTCGACAGGAGCAGTAGTCCAGCCACTAGTACACTTTGAATCTCTTTCTTCTACTTTTCGCCGGTTACCTAGCCGGACTGTTTCTCCCTCTGTGTTTTCCTGCCCATCCGAGAATACAGAATCTTCTCGCTCATGGGTTTGCCGGGCTAGGTAGTGCCGCAGGCATCGTGCTCGGAGTCACCGGACTGCTCTCACCGGAAGCCTGGACGGCTTCAGTGCAATCCACCGTTCCTTTTCTGAGCTTCGCCATCCGACTTGATTCTTTGGCGCCGTTCTTCGTATTGACGATTTCTTTGGCGGGCCTGGCTGCTCAGTCCGGCCGCAACTGAGAAAGTCAGTCCCTTTAGGCGATCTCTGGCGATCCGTGAAGTCGATACCGACTCGTGTAATGCCTGCGAGATGGAAATGAACGCGCTCATGAATCCCGTCTATGACGCCGAGCGGTTCGGCCTTCACATCGCAGCTTCGCCGCGTCATGCCGATGCGCTGGTGGTGACCGGGCCGGTCACCGTCAATATGGAGCGAGCGTTGAAAGATGTGTATAGGCAGACGCCTGATCCGAAGATTGTCATTGCGCTCGGTGACTGCGCGATGAACTGCGGCATGTTTAAAGGCAGCTATGCGGTGACTGGTCCAGTGGAACGCCATATTCCCGTCGACGTCCGTATCCCCGGATGTCCGCCGCGCCCAGCAGAGATTCTCGCGGCCTTGTCGGAACTGCGCAAGTGAAGGGTATGAGATGCAAAGACAGGGCACTCCATGATGGGAGCACCACATTTGTGCTGAGCGTTTCTGCCTCCTCTCCCGTGAGGGCTGGAACCGTGGGGCGACAAAGGATTTGAACCAACCGGCGACGAAGGCTATGATGCGGCCATCTGATGAAGGAGGCCGTATGCACATATTCTCGAGAGCCGGAGCAGGCATCGTCGTTGGGATTATGCTGACGGGCTGTTCGTCTTATTACGCGGGGAAGCATGCGACCCCGCTGCGCGCGAAAGCGGCGATTGCAGGACCGGGCATCACTGGAGAAGCGGAGCTTGTCGAGAAGTACGAAGGCCGTGTGCGGATCAAGCTGACCGTGCAAGGCAGCCAGGACAGCAAGCTGACACCGGGGCTGCACGGCATCCATATCCATGAAACCGGAAATTGCGAGCCGTTTGCCGCCGCCAAGGGGCACTACGACGGCAACGTCGATGCCAATGTGAACCCCCAGGCCTCGGTCAATCCCGGCCTGGCGAATCACCCCTACCACCTCGGCGACTTGCAGAATCTGTCGGTCGATGAGACTCGCAAGGGGTCGCTCTATACCGTGACGAGCCGGGTGACACTGGTGAGTGGGGAATTGAATTCACTCTTTGACCACGACGGCAGTGCTTTCGTTATCCATGAGCTTCAAGATAAGTATCTGCCTGATCCTCCAACCATGGACGCACCCGGCGGGCCGCGGATTGCCTGCGGAGTCATCGTCAAGCAATAACGCGAGAAGTCTGGGAGCCGGACGCGGACGATCGTTCGGCTCCCGGTTTTGGTGAGTGCATGAAGCCCCTTCCAATGAAAGATGCTGAGTCGACCCTGTCTCAATCGTCTCCAATGGAAGTGTTCGACGTCGGAACTCAGCTCGAATCCCTCCGACGGCAAGACCAGGCCGGACAGGATCGGACCGTCATCCTATTGAAGACCGACAGCCTGCGTCTGATCTTTCGTGCCTTGAGCGCAGGCACGACGTTGCCCACCCACAAGGCGCCAGGGCCAATCACGGTGCAGGTCTTGGATGGCCACATCGAGTTCACCGCCGGCGAACAGACGAAGCTAGTTCGGAAGGGAGAGGTTTTGGCGCTGGGAAACGGGGTGCCCCATTCAGTGAAGGCCCTGCAACAGTCCGCCATTCTCATCACGGTTGCCGTCCGTCCGCAGGGTACATAATCTCTTTTTGAGGATACCCCCAACTTCGTGCGGCTGTCCCGTTTTACCCCACCGAACGGGACGATCCTGAGTATTCTTGCGTCACACCCAGATCGCGGTCATAGGGTCTTGCCCCCTCAAGCCTTTGTTTCCCCGAGCATCAGCCCGGTGTCCCGAAGCGGACCCAATGGCATTGGAATCGCACAGAGGTTTCTGAGTCGGACTTTTCGGGAGTCAGAGAAACGCTCCGATGTTCGAGAGGGGAGGGAACGGTCATGACGAAAAGTGGATGGATAGTTGGCGCTGTCGCAGCTGCGAGTCTGTTTGGAGCGGCCGTCTTTCCCAGCCGGACGGAGGCGTGTCAGGGACATATGATGATGCATGGCCAAATGCAAGGTGGCCATGAGCAGCACGATGAGGGCGATCATGCCGGGCAGCACATAAAACACCTGCTGAAACATGCCAAAGAGATCGGGCTGACGCCAGAGCAAATCGGCAAGCTTAAAGTCATGCAGCTCGACTTCAAGCGGGCCGATGTGAGGTTGGAAGCCGACATTGAAGTCGCACAACTCGAGCTGGATGCCCTCTTGGAGGATGATCAGGCTGAGCTCTCCGCCATCCAGGCAAAGGTCGATCAACTGAAGAAGGCGGAAGGAGCCCATGTGATTGCGGCCGTCAAGAGCACACGCAACGCCCTGGCATTGTTGACTCCGGACCAACGCGAGAAGGAACGAGCCCATCGTGAACACATGCAGCATGAGAGGCAGGGACAGCACGGAGGAGGAATGGGTATGGGTGGGATGATGGGCGGCATGGGCCATGGCAACGGACCTGGAGGACATGGCGGGAGCGGCCAGGGGGGCGGAACCCAGCAGCACCAACATTAAAGAAGGACCTGCCGTGATTTCGGTTCGCTTTCATGGTCGAGGGGGCCAAGGCGCGAAGACGGCCAGCCGCATTCTGGGGACTGCCGCATTTTCGGAAGGGTTCACGGCGCAAGATTCGCCGATTTACGGGGCGGAGCGGCGAGGTGCTCCGGTGTCGGCCTTTACCCGCATCGCGAAGGGACCGATCCGTGAGCGGGGGATCATCATTTGCCCCAGCCTGGTCGTCGTCGCCGATGCGTCGCTCATCGGTGATCCTGCCGCGCGTGTGATTGAGGGAATCGATGAGCGAACTGCGGTATTCGTGAACTCGCCGCTGACGGGTGAGCAACTCCATACCCGGATCTCTCTCCCGGGTCGTCTGACCACGTTGGATCTCACCGAGGTGGCAGTGCGGGAGTTAGGCAAGCGGAGCGCGCTCAGCGCCTTGCTCGGCGCTGTTGCCGGACGTCTCGTCGGCCTCCGTTCCGAATCAATCGATCATGCGGTGGCGCAAGAGTTGGCGGACCTTGGAGTCGACGCCTCGATCATCCAGCGCAACCAAACGGCGGCCAGACACTGTTACGAAGCGGTTTCACTCGTTCCTGTCGAAACAAGTGTACACAGGGGTCCAGGTCCGACACCACTCAGAGTCCCGGCTTATGAACCGCCGACGAGAGGAACGGCCCGCATCACGGCGGGTCCCAACTCGGCGATCCGATCCGTGAGCGGCTGGCGGACGTACCGTCCCGTCCTGCGTCCGGACCTATGCAACGGCTGTTGGCTCTGTTTCGCCAATTGCCCAGAAGGCGCAATTACGATCAAGCCGGACGGCAAGCCCGCGGTCTATTATCCTCACTGCAAGGGCTGTCTCGATTGCGTCGAAGTCTGCCCGACTGATGCGATGACGGTCGAGCGGGAAACGGACGTGACCAATAAGTAGGGATGTCCGTCTGAAACGATGTCTGTCTGGTCTTTCTTGTCTGTCTAGTCCGACGGAGGACCTTCACCGCCAAGTAGACGAGACAGACCGACTGCACTAGACAGACTAACGGGCCGGATAAACCAGACGGCGAGATGGACCAGATGGACCAGAAGAATCAGATGATGATGACCGGCAATCTCGCGGCGGCCTGGGGTGCGCGCCTCGCCGAGGTGGACTATGTACCGGCGTTCCCGATCACCCCACAGACGGAAATCGTCGAGGCACTCTCGAAATGGTGTGGAACCGGCGAGCTGAACGCCCGGTTTGTCACGCTCGACTCCGAACACTCCATGATGACCGCGGCGGGGGCGGCGGCTGCCACGGGCGCGCGCGTCTTCACGGCCACATCAAGTCAAGGCCTCCTGTACGCCTTCGAAGTCTTATACACCGTGGCCGGCTGGCGTGCGCCGCTGGTCCTGGTGAATGTCTCGCGGGCGCTGGCCTCCCCCATCACGCTAGAGCCGGATCATAACGACGTGTTGGCGGCGCGCGACTCCGGTTTTGTGCAGATCCACGCGGAGACCTGCCAGGAAGTGGTCGATTCCATCCTCCTGGCTTATCGCATCGGGGAAGATCCGCTGGTTTGTCTGCCGGTCCTGGTCAATCTCGACGGATTTGGGTTGTCGTTTACGCGCGAGCCGGTGCGGCTGCCTGAGCCGGAGGCGGTCCGGGACTTTCTGCCGCCGTTTCGTCCGGCCCATCTGGGCTTCAAAGCTTCAGCTCCTCAGGCGCTGGGCACCGCGGTACTGGGCGGCTCGACGTATAGTTACTTCCGCCATCAAATCCATCTCGCATCGATGAATGCGCTGCGGGTGCATGAACAAGCGGCCACTGAATTCGAGCAGTGCTTCGGGCGCCGCTACGACGTGGTCGAAGGGTATCGGATCGAGGATGCGGAGGATGTCCTGGTGATGAGCAACGCGTTCGCGAGCAAGGGCAAGGCTGCCGTGGATGCGGCGAGGGAGGACGGCCGCAAAGTCGGCTTGCTCCGGCTCCGCATGATCCGTCCCTGGCCCGCTGATGCCGTTCGCCGCGCGTTGCGGCGACGCCGGGCTGTGGCGGTGTTGGATCAAAACCTCTCACCGGGGCAGGGCGGGATTCTCTTTCAGGAGGTCGCCGCCTGTCTCTATCATGATCCGGAGCGGCCTCGGGGGCTCTGTTCATTCATCGGAGGGTTGGGCGGAAAGAATATTTCCGAAGGCGAGTTTCACGCTGTCTTCGAGCAGACGGCGGCAGCAGGGAAGCAGGGTCAAGGGATTGGCCCGGTCTTGCTGTATACCGAGGCCGAGCACCGGGAGATGGAGCAGTTGCAGTTTCTCGCGCATGATCTCAAGACGGGCCGGTGAGGAGGACGATGGTCTGGGAACCCCGCATCTTCAAAGATCTGCATCAGATTCCGCGAGTGGAACACGTGTTCCCAGGCACTCCGCTCTGTGCTGGCTGCGGCGGGCTCGAATCCCTGCGGCTCGCGGCCAAGATACTGGGCAATCGTGTGGTATACGTGAATGCCGCCGGGTGTTTCACCAATCTGGCTTCGTTTCCCTTCACCCCGCTGGATGCTTCCTGGCTGTACACGACGATGGGATCGGCGCCGGCCGGCGCACAGGGTGTGCGGGACGCACTCGATGTGTTGATCGCCAAAGGCCGGCTGCCGAAAGAAGAAGATGTGACGGTGGTCGTGCTTGGAGGAGACGGCTCCACCTACGACATGGCGCTCTCATCAACGTCCGGCGCCATCACCAGACACCTCGATTTCTATTACTTCTGCTACGACAACGAGGCCTACGGCAATACCGGTGTCCAGCTGAGCCCCGCGACACCCTACGGGGCTCGCACGACGACCTCCCCCTGTGCCGTGCTGCATCCGGTCGGCGCGATGCAGGAGAAAAAGGACATCTTTGAAATTTGGCGGGCGCACAACCCTCCGTATATCGCGACGGTGTCACCGCGTTTTCCGCTGGATCTCGAAGAAAAGTTCACACGCGCTGCGGCCTATCAGGGCCCCAAGCTCTTCCTCGGGTTCGCGGCCTGCCCGACCGGCTGGCTCTTCGACCCGGCCTACACGCCCGATGTCGCGCGATTGGCGGTGGAATGCGGATTCTGGCCGCTCAAAGAAGCCATCAACGGCATGGTCACGCACACCTATGTCCCGAAGCTGAGTCCGGTCGAAAACTATCTCAAACTTCAAGGCCGCTTCCGCCATCTGTTTGAGCCGACCCTGCAAAAGGAGGCCATCGCCCATATTCAGGGAAGCGTGAATGCCTACTGGGAGCGGGTCAATCTGGCGGAAAGAACGGGCTGACGAAATCGTTCGGTCGATTGTGGTAAAAGAGGTGACTCATTCTCGTACGATTCAATCGCCATTTGAATGCAGGCTCATATCAAGGGGGAGATGAGGCGGCATGAACGAACAGGCTATGATCACCATGTTCTATGAAAAAGATCACGATCGGCTGGATGAGCTGTTCAAGACGTTTCAACGATTGAAACGGTCCGATTTTGCCAAGGCCAAAGACGCGTTCAAAGAATTCAAGGTCGGTCTCCAACGGCACATCGTGTGGGAGGAAGATCTGCTGTTCACTCTGTGGGAGGCAAAGACCGGCATCTCCGAAGGCGGGCCGACGATGGTGATGAGGAATGAGCATCGCCAGATCGGGCAACTGTTGGAATCCATCCACGAAAAAGTCGCGGCTGATAATCCGGAGACTGATCAGGAAGAGCAATGGCTGATAAACATGCTGGGGTCGCACAACATGAAAGAAGAACGGGTACTCTATCCCTCCATCGATAGTGTGGTCAGCGTGGCGGAACGGGAACAGGTGTTTCGAGACATGGAGACCATTCCTGCAGCTCGCTACAACGCCTGTTGTACCGGGCACTGAGGTAAGCCAAATGGACCAGCGCGATGTCGTCAGAGAACAGACTGAGGTCAAGGTTAAGGTTGAGCAAGGATCGTGGGCTCTTCGCCTGATAGGTGTTAGCCTGATCTTCTTCGTGGGCTGGCTGGGGATGCTGTTTCCGCTGGGATCAGACGGGAATACCAGGGCCGAGTCGTCCGCCTCACAACCGGGTGTGAAGCTCAAGGCGAATGTTGAACGAGGCCGGGACATCTTCCACGGCAAAGGGGCCTGCTCCTACTGCCATGGAATGGACGGCTATCTCGATCGATTGCCACAAATGAAAGAGGACATCGCCGCGCTCATCGCGCGGCTGAATCCTCCCCCCACCGATCTGCGCAATCCCGGTGTACTCCGCCTGAAGACGAACAAGGAACGAGCCCGCGCCATCCGGGAAGGCCATCCCGGCACTGGCATGTTTCCCGATAGGACGATGACCAATCAGGACCTTGCCGACACGCTATTCTATCTGGCGTTCATCAGGAAAGATCCCAACCCGGAAAAAGACTGATCGTCACAGAAGGTGGCAAATGAAACTCCGTATTGCTTTCTTGGCGATCCTCACAGGACTTTCCCCGGCGCTGAGTAGTTGCCTCTCATGGGCCGGTGATACCGGCGTGCCATCGTCGGAGAAGAACCACTCCGGTGACGTCATGCCAAAGCCTTCTACTGGGGACCGCAACCGTGGTGAGAAACTGTACCGGGCGAGCTGCATCGTCTGCCATGGTCCCGGTGCAACCGGTGGCACTGGTCCTCGGCTGGCAGGCAATCCCGTGCTGTCGAAAGAGAAGACATTCTGGACAGTTGTCTATGAAGGTCAGCACGCGATGCCGCCGCTCAACGGGGTCATCTCCAGCCAGCAGATGGCCGACATCCGCGCCTGGCTGCTGACGTTACGATAGTGTGATTGGACGGAGAGTGCGTGTCGGGTTTGCAGGGGGAAAACGTATCCCTACCCGGTGCGGTGCGGTAGTTCGACCCGTATCCTCGCATCCACGATCTTGCAGCCTTGGCCCTCAGGTAACGCGAAGATCGGATTCAGGTCGAGCTCGCTGATTTCGGGGATCCCTTCGACGAGGAGGGAGATGCGCAAGAGGACATCTTCAATCGCCTGTGAATCGACTGCCGGCTGGCCGCGATAGCCGGTGAGTAACCGGTAGCCCTTGATCGTCCGCACCATCTCGGTTGCGTCCCTGTCGGTGAGCGGTGCCACACGGAACTGAACGTCGCCGAAAATCTCGACGTGAATTCCTCCGAGGCCGAACGCGATCAAGGGGCCAAAGAGTGGGGCACGGCTCATGCCGACCATTACCTCCACCCCGCCTGACAGCATCGGCTGAACGAGCACGCCTTCCATCGACTCCAATTTGTTTACCTGCGCGAGCCTGGTCCGAATCGCCTCGAACGAATTGCGGACAGCTTGCTCATCGGCCAGGTTCAGATGCACTCCACCCATCTCGGTCTTGTGCACAATCTGATGGGACGCAAGTTTCACGGCAACTGGGTATCCGATCTTCTGCGCCAGTTTGGCCGCCTCCTCGGCGCTGGCTGCCACGGTTCCTTGCACAAGAGGCAGATTCATTATGCCGAGGATGGCATGGGTTTCTTCCGCCGTGAGCCAGCCTGATCCGCGTTCCGATACAGCCTTTGTGCAAATCGACTTCACCATTGATAGGTCAATGTCGGAGTCGTGTGGCGCCTGTCCGAGTGCCTGCTGCCGCCAGGTGTCATAGGCCAGGGCACGGCTGATGACGCGGGCAGGAATTTCCGGATGCGGGTAGGTGGGAATGGTTTCTCCATCGACGGTGAATGGCCTGTCCAAGTCACCTTCCGCCATCCAGCTAATATAAACGGGCTTGTTCTTTCCGACCGTCTGGCGAGCTGCCTGGATCCCTCGAAGGATTCCCGCCGCCACGGGAGGATTGTCCTCCGCCCGGACCGAGACGTGAACAATGATGAGGGCGTCGATCTCATCCGCCTTGAGCATGGTGGCAACGGCCCGGGCATGCTGGTCCTCGCTTGCAAAACCGATGACATCGACAGGATTGTTCAGTGCCGCCGTGGGAGGAAGAAAGACGGCAAGCGCGGATTGTGTCTCCTTGGACAAATCCGGCACCATGAGCCCTTCCGCTGCGCAACTGTCGGCACAGAGAACGCCTGGCCCGCCGGAATTGGTCAAGATGCCGATTCGTCGACCCGAAGGGAGCCGTTGATTGGATAAGCCAGTGGCGAGCGCGAGAAATTCTTCGAGGGTTTTCGCACGGATTGCGCCGCACTGTGTGAGCAATGCGGCAACCGCCGTTTCGTTCGTGGCCAGTGCCGCCGTGTGAGATCCGGCCGCTGATTGTCCAACCTGTGTCCGGCCCGCTTTCATGACCACGACGGGTTTCTTTTGTCCCACCCGCTCGGCAATCAATCTGAACCGGTGAGGATCGACGATGGTTTCAAGATAGAGGAGAATCACGTCTGTCGCCTGGTCCTGCTCCCAGTACTCCAGAAGATCGATCACCGTGACGTCTATATGGTTGCCGACACTGACGAAGCTGGACAGGCCGAGATTCAATCGTCTGGCCGCTGTCACCACTGCGAGCCCGACCCCGCCGCTTTCTGAAGCGAGAGCGACTCGACCGGCGGGAGGGAACATCGGGGTATAGGTCGCATTGAGATGGATGGCGGAATCCAGGTTCATCAGTCCAAAGCAATTCGGCCCGATCAGGCGAATCCCATACTGACGGACTTTTGCACGCAGCTGCTCTTCGAGCGAGATTCCCGATCCGCCCGTTTCGGCAAATCCTGCGGTGATGAGAATCACAGCCGGGACGTGTTTCGCGGCGCAGTCGTCGATGACCGAAAGGACGAGATGAGCTGGAACTGTGATGACGGCAAGATCGACAGGGACGGGGATGGCTGTCAGTGAAGGAACCGTCGGTAGGCCCGCAATCTCGGTTGCATATGGATTGACGGGGATGATTGATCCGGTGAATCCTCCGCCTTGCAAGGACTCCAGTACCCGGCGCCCGATGCTGTCTTTCCGGCGGGATACGCCGACAATGGCAATGGCGCGTGGATAGAAGAACGGCTTCAGCGACTCGACAGCGGAACGGTAACGGTTATGTGGTGCCGACATGACGAAAGCGCGTTCACCATTCTGCTAACTGACGACATCGGGCGGCGATATGGCCCTGATGTAAGACAGCACGTCCAGCATCTGTTCGTCCGTCAGCTTCCCGCGAAAGCTGTGCATGGGGCTGAATAGGACCCCGTTCGAAATCGCCACGAGCAATTCCCAGTCAGTCTTGGACCGGATAATCGCGGATCGGAGATCGGCAGGCCGCACGATCAAATCCCGGCTGTCCGGGCCGTTCCCATCCAACTTGGCTCCGTGGCAACGGAGACATTGTTGCTGATACACGTGCTCTCCAGTCTTGGGATTGCCTCGCTGGACTTGGGCGGATACCCAAGGCGCGGCGGCGAGGACGAGGATAAGAACAGCGGTCAGCGTTGTTTTCATGATCTCATCCCTTTCACCGGACGACGAGCACCGGACAGGACACGTGATGGACGATGGTGTGGGACACACTTCCCAGCAGGAAGCGGTCGAGCCCTTTGCGTCCGTGCGAGGCGACGACCACAAGGTCTGCAGTTTCGGCGTGCTCCTCAACCATCGCTGCCGGATTGCCCACGGCCACCTTGGTGCTGACCGTATATTGTGAATCCAAGAGTCTGGCTGCGGTTTCTTTGACGAATTCCTCTGCGTAGCTCTCCGCGCCTTCCCACCAGGCCCTTGCGCCTAGCGCATCGTAGGGACTGTCCAATCCGATGGGCACCACGACGTTGAGCACGCACAGTTCGACGGGAGTGGCGAACCGGTGCCGCGTCAGCCATTGGAGGATCCGATCCGCATCGTCACGACCTTCCACGGCGACCAGTACATGCTTGATCGGGTGCGCACCCCCTTTCACGATCAACGTCGGGCGGGAGGTATGCGACAACACACGATGGGACACGCTGCCAAGCACGGTTTCAGCGACGCGGCTGCGGCCGCGCGCGCCGACAACGACGAGATCGGCCGAGACCGTTTGGGCGCTGTCGAGAATGACTTGGGCGGGACTGCCGATCTCGTTGATCTTTCTTACCGTCTTCACATCGGACGGAATCATCGCGGCGGTGCGGTCGAGCAGCTGGGCCCCCGCGTCCACCATCGCGGCGCGAAAGTCGCTGTATCCCTGCAAATTGGCCGCTTCGGCCACGAGCGGCTGCTCGAAAAATCCCAGATTGACTCCGTGCACCAGCGTGACGTCCGTTGGATGGTACAGATGAAACGTCTGGGTGATGGCGGTGAAGGCCTGGTCGGACCAATCGACACCAATGGCGATTCTCATGCTGGTACTCCCGTCAAAACAATGGATGGGGGGACGTGCCGAACGGAAGGACGCGCGGCGAGTCACCGAGATTGCCGCGGATACGCCACTCGCCTCCTTCAGGCGCAAGGTAATGCACTTCCTCATGCCAGCTGTCGATGGGAACGTACAGGCCGCTGGTCTTGGACCGCGCCCACAGATGGCCGGTGCAGGTGACCTCCAGTACGGTCTGGCTTCCCGATCCGACCTTGGTGAACTTGGTCAGCAAATGGGTGCTGGCGATTTCCTGATACTCGTCGAACAAGTCCTTCCACACTTTACGGATGTCGTCTTTCTTGAGGCCGTGATAGTTGTAGTGGGAAGAATACGTCGCCATGACGGCATCGAGGTCACGGGCTTTCACCGCCTGTTCGGCCCGCTCAAACATGGCCACGACGGACTTGACGGTAGCGTCGTCCACTTCAATGACAGAACTGTCTGGAACGACGATCTTGGCCCCTGCCCTGTCTAATCCGGCAAGAGCGCAGGCGAAAATCGTCAGTACAATGACCGCGGCGCGTATTCTCCGGCCTCGACCTGTCATTTCTCCTCCCCTCTGGTCTTACGAACCTCTGTCTTTCACTCCGCTTATCGCATCCAGGTCACGCGCACGAAATCTTCAGCCTTGTCGTAATGCAATTCCAGATCGCCGTGATACGCGTGCTTCAGGGCTTCGCCGATACGTCTGGGCAAATGGGTGTCGGTCGTGGAAATGACCAGGCCTTCAGGCTTGGCCTCAATCGACATAATGCGCGCGAGAGGGTGCTCCTTTTTCTCGATCTCCTCCGTATTCTTCACCAAGCCGATGACTTGCTCATGTTGCTCGTCTTTGACCCCGCCTTTGATGGTGACCAGGCCTTTGGGATAGTTGTCTCGGATCCGCAGACATGCGGGGCAGACAATCTTACCGGAGTTCGCCGGCGCGGGGCCCCAGGTCCATCGACCCTTGTGAAATAGCGCCCCGCATTCGGAACAGACGGTCGGCTCCTTGAGCTTCCCTCGCAATTTATAGGTGTCGTGCTGGTATTCCTGAACGGTTCGGTCGTGTCTGGCTCCCAGACCGGCCGGTGATTTAGTTTTTGCGGTCATGACTGCTCCTTCCTGAATTACTGAGTCCCGCTCTATGCGGAGGACGGCTGCGCTCGTTCCCGCAGCGCCTCCTTGGCCAGGTTCAAATACTGGATGACCTCGCGATCGCCGACTTGCGCAAAATCGACGTAGTGATTTCCCACCGCCCAGAACGGGTCCGGAGTGGCCAGGACCACCAACTCATCCACGATCGCGCGGACTTCCCTGATGGTTTCTATGGGGCCGACCGGGATTGCTCCAATCAGACGGTGAGGCTTCAGGTGCCTGATGGATTGGACAGACGCAAAGAACGTGGAGCCGGTGGCAATGCCATCGTCGACGAGAATGACGGTGCGGCCGGTGAGCACGGGAAGCCGCCGATCCTGCCGATAGAGAGCCTGTCGGCGAACGATCTCCTCCTGCTGCGCCTCCACAAGATGCTTGAGGTCCACCCGCGAGAAATGAAATCCCGCCATCGCCTCCGGGTTCACATACACCGTTCCAGTCTCGCCCACCGCGCCCAAGGCGTATTCGGGATTATCCGGTGCGCCCAACTTGCGGACGATGAACACCTCCAGTGGAAGATGCAGTCCCAAACTCAACTGGTACCCGACCGCTACGCCGCCGCGAGGGAGCGCCAGGATGAGGGTTGCCGGACGTTCACGATAGTGGAGCAATTGTTCGACCAGCCGGCGGCCGGCGTCTTCACGATCTTGAAACATCACCGGTTCTCCTTCATCCCGCTTCGCGCTGTTACATCACTCCGCTGGTCACTCCGACTCCGATCAAAAACATCGCCGCTCCCAGCAACAAGGCTATCAGCCACCACAAGTGGCGGTGAGGCTCCGACTTCACTTGCTGCCAATGGACCTCCCAGGGGATCTCAAGATACTTGGGGTGGCGAAACATGGCCTCCTCCTTTCCCTTACGACACCTTCACCTCGATTGCTTTCGGCTTCGCCTTCTCCGACTTCGGCAGATGGAGTTTCAGCACGCCCTCCTTGTATTCGGCGTTGATCTTGGAGCCGTCAGCGTCTTCTGGAAGCGTGAAGCTCCGCACGAAACTGCCATAGGCCCGTTCGACCCGGTGATACTTCTTGCCCTTTTCTTCCTTCTCGTATTTGCGCTCGCCGCTGATCGAGAGCACGTCCTCATGCACGTTGATCTTGATCTCTTCTTTCTTCATCTCGGGCAGTTCCGCTTTGATGAGGTATTCCTTGTCGTCTTCCGTGATATCGACAAGGGGCGACCATTCGGCGACCGTGATGGCCTCCTTCTTGTCCCCGCTCGTTGCCACCGGGGCGCGCCCAAAAATCGTCGAGAGGCGTTTTTCCATCTCCTCAAGTTCCTTCAACGGACTCCAACGTGCGAATGGCTCCCATCTGGTGAGTGACGACATGTGCCTACCCTCCTCTTCGTGGATGTCTCTCGTGACTGTTTGTCGGTTGTACGGTGACTGCCGTTGAACAAGATTGCATCGGCGGTGCCACGAAATGGTGATAGGGAACACGTGCGCCTGGTTGCGCAGATTCAAATGGTTGGAGACTAGCTCAGGAGTAAGTCCTGCCCGGACAGCCGGCACGCTGTCGCATTACTGGGCAGGACTGTTTCCTGCACTGTGGAATCTTTCACCATTCGATCGCTCTTGACTGGTGGGCACGCAGGGAGTCCCCAGCCTCGTCAATGGGATGGGGCGGCGATGAATCCTTTTCCGAGATTCCAACTCATAGACGGTACGCCATGCCATAAGAAGGAGGTGTGTATATGGTCAAGGTTGCAAGAACAGCCGCCGTTCGGCACGAGGCGTCTACCGATCGCTGCCATCGCTGCGGCGGGTTGATGGTGTCGGAAGAAGTGTTCGAGCTTGGTTCGTTTGATTGGCGCTGCGTGAGCTGCGGCCACCGGGTCGATCCGGTGATCCTCGCTCATCGCGAGGCCCATCGTCTTAAAGGGTTTGCCGGGGAAGAGGGCCGAAAAGCACTTCGTGGGTCGTGGTACGTCTCACCTGAACTAGGGTAAGCCCGAGCGAAGGAGGGTCTTGAGAGCGATTCTTCCACGCGGAGATCTAATATCTTGACAAGAACGAAAAGAGAAAATAGAATTAAGCTCGTAGTCAACCTCCGAAGAATGTGACCGGCCGAACTGTTCAACCCATCGCGTGACGCTGCTAGGGTTCGCGATGGCCGCCGGTTGTGTTCTGAGAAAGGAAGGCATTGGGCCCCTCAGGCTTGCGGGGGTTGCATGGTACATCACTTCGTTGTGTAGCGGTTCGAACGAAAGGAGTAGCCATGGATACATTGGTGATGTTCATCGGTGTAATGCTGGTGATCTTGGTCGGCGGGATCCTAGTTTACAAGATGACCTAATAAGTACCGGAGCCATTCAGCAACCGGTTGTACGGCGCACTGCCAGGTGGTGCAGTTCGTGGTGGTGTGTGTGATCAAGCTCTCGTTCGCGATACGCGGCGAAGAAGGTGTAAGTCTGTCTCCTGATTGCCACTCATTCATCTCCGAATCTTCCTTTAACTTTCAGGCAGTTCAAAAAACAAACCGATGTAGACCTCTCTGCGCCCGGTTTAGAGGTGCCGAATTCGCCCCAGAAAAATCACCAATGGCGTGAGGGGGTTGGACGAGAGGGCTCAGGGGAACTTGGAGTGCCGAAAAAGATCGCGCGGGTCGCTTAGCCTATTCTTGAATGGCCTTCGCCCGCTTCTGTAGGTAGGCATTGCGGACGGCGCTGTAGAGATCAACGGTGGATTCTTCGACGCCCTGAAACTTTTCCAGATTCAAGGAGCGTTCGTTGACGACTTCGGTCGCACGCGCGGCAATCGATATGGCATACGTGGCCGCTCGTTCATCTACATCGACCACTGTCGGAATTGAATCGATGTTATGCATGGTCGGTAGGATCAACCAGTAAATTGGATTGAGCGCGATGTCACCCGCATAGCCGACAAGATCTCGAACCGTGTACGGTCCAAGAATCGGCACCATGAGATAGGGACCGGGCGGAACTCCATAAAATCCAAGCGTTTGTCCTGTATCCTCCTCCGGTGTCGTCAGCTTGAAGTAGTGTTGGGCCACATCGAAAAATCCCCCGAGCCCAGCCGTCGTATTAATGACAAATCGCCCAACCTCGATCCCAGCTCCTTTGAACTTGCCCTGAAACATATTGTTTAGAAACCGTGGGGTCGCACGACTATTGTAGAAGATATTACTAACGCCGACTTGAACAATATTGGGAACGACGTAGTTGTAACCTTTCGCAACCGGCTTCAGCACCCAGCGATCGAGCTGCCAGTTAAAATCAAAAATTTTTGTGTTGACTGGTTCCCAGGGATCGTATTCCTCAAGTTGAAGCTCACCCGCCTTTGCGAAGGGGTCGAAGGGTTCTTCCGCGGAGCTGTCACCAGCCGCCGTTGATGGTGGGGCCGGAGCAGCAGCCGCAACAATTGGTGCCGATGCATTGACGTCGCCGACGGGAAGGCCTACAAGATCCCCTGAGAAGGCATGAGTGGGATAACCGGAAAATGTCAGCAGTGCAACAGTAAGAGCCAGCCCTCCTGCCCGTCGATTGAACTGGATTGCCACCTCGTCTTTCCCGGCCATCATTCCTCTTCGCGGTGCCCCTCTCAGCCCAACTCGTGGCGTCGAGCGAGTGCGCACTTTACCAAAAGGCCGGTCCCGTCGCCAACCATTTATTTCTGCCGGCTCGCGGTCGCGAGCTTTTTCTATGAAAGCGGTCGGGCTTTCCGTAGGGAATGAACATTGCAGTGTCACAACGCTTGATGGTGAATCTCTAACAAGGAGATGAGGCGATGAAAACGGTTGTCGGTATAGATGGATCGAAGTATGGAGAGTGGGCGCTCGAATGGCTCGTGAAACTTCCGTTCCGGACTGTGCCGAGCGTCGTCGGGGTGCACGGTCTCGATCTCCAGTCTGAGCCGGCTCCGTTTTTAACGCATCCATCCATCAGCGGATTAGAGCCGGATGCGGGAGAGGCGGCGCATTTTTTGGAGTCTCGAGCGAAGCGCGTAGTGACGGAGACACAGCAACGCCTGAAGGGACTCGGGCTCAAGGGTACTGTTCGCGTGGAACATGAAGCCATTGCGAACGCGCTGCTCAAGTATGCGGGACGGAACGGGCTGGTGGTCGTGGGTAGCCGTGGGCTGGGGACGTTGGATCGCTTCATGATGGGCAGCGTCTCCACTGCTGTGACGCTCCATGCCTCCTGTCCCGTGTTGGTGGTGAAGGAGGCGGCAAAGCCGATCAGACGGATCTTATTCGCAACGGACGGCTCTCCCGCATCGGAGAAGGCGCGGCAGTTCCTCACCAAGCAATTCCGAATCCAGCAGGACACCGACCCGGTCGTCATCCTGCTGGTACACGTGATGCCGTATCTCCGTTATCCGGTCGTGAAGGAAGCAGGAGAGAAATTGCTCGCGCAAGAAACGGCCAAACTTGAAAAGGCAGGGTATCGGGTCAGGGAGTTTCCACGGGTAGGTCCCGCTGGGGATGAGATTATGAAAGTAGTGGGTCGGGAACAACCGGACTTGATCGTCACCGGAGCGAAGGGGCGTAGCGCGGTAACGCGGTTCCTCCAAGGCAGCGTCTCCATTAAGATTGTGCAGCGGAGCGACTGTTCCGTCTTGGTTGTACGGTAAGGAGGACGTAACCCTCGAGAGGCATCACAAGAAAAGTGACGGCCATACCCCTTTCTCCAGGGTCATGGCCGTCGTTCTTCGTTCGATCACAGCCTAGGCGAATTTCTTATAGACGACCAGGCCTCCGACCAGAAGTATGAGCATCACACCAATAAACGTCCCAAGCATATCCATAACGTAACTCCTTTTGTTTGATGATGGCCTACCCTGTACTTGTGTAGTGTGAGCAACTCTCATGCGCGTTCGTCGCGTGCCGGCAGCTCTACAAATAGCTCAGAATGAAGGGGTTTTTCAGATTGCCCGAGGAGGCGAACTTGACGAATGGGGAGAAGGGCCCCAAGGCTGTCCAGTTCTCTTGACAGCTTGAGAAGATCGGAACTGACTATCCCAACCCCTCACGTCCATGAGCCGCAGTCAGATCCTGGACCGGGCCAAGAGGGACGATGCCGGTGGGATTGATCTCGTGATGGGTGAGGTAATAGTGCCGCTTGATGTGATCGAAGTTCACGGTAGCGGCGATGCCGTCGGTCTGATACAGATCTCTCAGATAGCCGAAGAGGTGCGGATAATCGACAATACGCCTGAGGTTGCATTTGAAATGGCCGTGATACACGGCATCGAACCGGATCAACGTCACGAACAACCGCCAGTCGGTCTCGACGAAATCCGCGCCGAAAAGATATCGCCGGGTCGCAAGACGCGCGTCGAGCTGATCCAGCGCCTCAAACAGCAGTAGGACCGCCCGCTCATAGGCCCGTTGCGATGTGGCGAATCCCGCGCGGTAGACTCCATCGTTCACGTTGTCGTAGATGAAGGTGTTGAGTTCATTGATCTCCTTGCGCAGCTTGCCCGGGCAGAGATCGAGCGCACTCTCCGTGAATCGATTGAACTCGCTGTTGAAGATGCGCATGAGGTCGTCATCGGAATTGGTAACGATGCGTTTGGTGAGGGCATCCCAAAGTACCGGGACAGTCACGCGTCCTCGATAGTGCGGGTCGGTGGCTCTGTAGGCCTCACTGAGAAAATGAAACCCGTTGATCGGGTCGAGTGAATGCCCAGGGCCGTTGCGAAATGCCCAACCCTGTTCGTCGCGAATCGGGTCCACGACGGTCATGCCGATGACGCCTTCGAGTTGCTTGAGCTTCCGTACGATAATCGTGCGATGCGCCCAGGGGCAGGCCCACGAGACATACAAGTGATAGCGCCCGGCTTCCGCCGGATAGCCTGAACTGCCGTCGGTGGTGACCTGCCCTCGGAACGCATCCGCTTGACGTGTGAACTCACCGGCAAGTGATTGCTCGTTGGGGAACTGCGCCCGGATTTCCATAGCCAATCCCTCCTCCAGTGCGCAGTATCGCATATCGGCGATCGGAGAATTAAGCGTGCCGGGTTGGTCTGTCGCATTTCACCACAGATGAAATTCGATGCCGTGGCAAAAAGCTACGAAAGTCCCTATGCCCATCAATAAAACCGCCGAAACAATGTGTCCTGCGAGGCACGTCACATGCTGAGGATACAGAGTAAGGGGATGGGTGTGCGCTGATGACTGCACTGGAAACCTCGAACGCGGCGCTCACGCCGGCATCGTGATGAACCGCCATTCTAAAGAAATGCCGGGACCTAGGTTGTTGTTGGGTGCCGCTGTGTGCGCGATCGTCGCAGGGCTGATGGGCTGTGAGGACAAGGCCCGCCAAGTCTCCCCTCCCGAACCGGCGTCACCTCCCGCTCGGTCTGGGCATATCCGCCTGACTCCGGAAGAGTCAGCCCGGATGGCGCTCCAACTTGCGCCGGTCAGGCAGGGGCAACTGCTCACGCACCGTGAATTTCCCGCAACGGTTCAACCCAATGAGAACGAATTGGCGGAAGTCACGACTCTGATCCGCGGCCGTGTTGTGAAGGTGTCCGTGGATGTCGGGCAGGATGTGAAAAAGGGGGCCTTGTTGGCGGTGCTCCACAGCATGGACCTCGGCGTGGCGGAAGGGGATTACCTGAAGGCGGCGGCCAGATTGTACGAGGCGGAATTGGCGCATGCACGGGCCAAGGAACTGTACGAGGGCAAAGCCGTGAGCCTGGCGGAGCTGCTGCGCCGTGAAGCCGTCATGAAGACCGCGCAGGCCGAAGCGCGCGAGGCGAAGAGTCGCTTGGAACTGCTGGGCGTGCCACAGGCCGAAATCGAGCGACTGGATCGGGAGCATACGATCAAGGCCGATGTGCTCTTGCGTGCACCGTTCGACGGCCGAGTCATTATGCGCAACATCACGCGGGGCGAGGTGGTCGAAACGCATCAGAAGTTCTTCACGGTGGCGAACCTGAATGATGTATGGGTGGTCGGCAATGTGCCGGAGAAGGACGTGCAGTTCATCCGCAAGGAGCAACAAGTCGATGTCCTCTTGGCCGCCTATCCGCACGCCATCTTTCAAGGAACGATCACCTATGTCGGCGACGTGCTCGATCCTGCCACCCGCACGATGCGTCTGCGGGTGACGGTGCGGAATCCTGACCGCCTGTTGAAGCCGGAGATGTTCGCCTTCATCCGTGTCTACACGCCGTCGAATCCGGATGCGCTGAGTGTACCGCTGGCGGCCCTCCAAGATGGGCCTGGCGGGAAAATTGTGTTCCTTCAGCGGGGGCCGGGCGAGTTCGAGGCGCGGGCGGTCAAGGTGGGACAGGAGCAGGGGGATCTGGTGCAGGTGCTGGACGGGGTGAGCGCCGGTGAACTGGTTGTGACGAAGGGATCCTTCGCCCTCAAATCCGAGATAGAACGGCACAAGATCGAGCCCACGCCATGATCGCTTCTCTACTGGAATTTTCGCTGCGGCAACGCATCTTGGTCATCGGGTTGGCGTGCCTCTTGTCCGCCGCCGGCCTCTTCGCCTTTCAGGCCATTCCGATCGACGCCTACCCCGACGTGACGAACATCCAAGTACAGGTACTGACCGAAGCGCCGGGCCTCTCGCCGGTCGAAGTGGAGCGGTTTATCACCTATCCGCTTGAGCTTCAACTGACCGGCCTGCCGGGGTTGGCGGAGATCCGCTCCCTTTCCAAATTTGCGCTCTCGCAGATCACGGTCGTCTTTGAAGACGATGTGGATGTGTATTTCGCCCGCCAACTGGTGCTTGAGCGGATCATGGCGGCAAAGGAGCGGCTGCCGCACGGGCTCGAACCGGTGATGGCGCCGGTCACCACGGGGCTAGGGGAGGTGTATCACTATTACCTCGAAGGGCCTCATGCGACGGCGACCGATCCCCACGTTGTTGAGAAAGAGTTGACTGATCAGCGTACCCTCCAGGACTGGGTCCTTCGTCCGCTGATCAAGCGCGTGCCGGGCGTCATCGATGTGAACGGGATGGGCGGATTTGTGAAGCAATATCAGGTTCTGGTCGATCCGGCCAAGCTGCGCAAGTTCGACTTGACGCTCCACCAGATCTACGATGCGGTGGTGAACAACAACGCCAACGTCGGCGGCAACGTGTTGGAGCGCCATGCCGAACGCTCGATCGTCCGGGGAATCGGGCTGATCAAGACCGTGGGCGACATTGAGTCCATCATCGTGAAGGAAGCCGGCGGCACGCCGGTGTTCGTGCGGGACGTCGCCGAAGTCCGCATCGGCCACGCTGTTCGTCACGGCGCGGTGGTGCTCAATGGCGAGCGGGAGGTCGTGATCGGAACAATCCTCATGCTTCGAGGCGGCAATGCTCGGCAGGTGGTCGAGGCGGTCAAGGGCAAGATGGAGGATCTGCAGAAGGGCAATGTCCTGCCGGCAGGAACCAAGCTGATTCCTTTTTATGATCGCATTGAGCTGGTGAATGCCGCCATTCATACGGTGCGAGATGCGTTGATCGAAGGGATCGTACTGGTCGTCTTCGTTTTCTTTTTCTTCCTGGGCCATGTCCGCAGCGCCGTCGTCGTGACGGTTTCGCTCATCGTCACCCCGCTCATCACATTTATCGTGATGAAACGGTTCGGACTCTCGGCCAACTTGATGACGCTCGGCGGGCTGGCCATCGCCATCGGCGAGATCGCGGACGGGTCGCTTGTCGTCGTGGAAAACGTGTACCGACACCTTGCCCAACACAGCGGTGCGTCGCCGGAGAGCAGGCTCAGCGTCATTCTTCATGCCACGAAGGAAGTGGGCCGGCCGATCCTCTTCGGGATTTTAATCATCAGCGTCGTCTTCCTGCCGCTCATGACGCTGGAAGGGATGGAAGGGAAGATGTTCGCGCCGCTGGCCTACGCGCTGGTGATCGCGCTCCTGGCCTCGGTCGTGGTGACGCTGACCCTGTCCCCGGTACTCGCGTCCCTGGTCTTGCGCGGAGACCATCCGAAGGACACGCATTTGACGCTCTGGATGAAGCAGCGGTATCTGCCGGTGTTGCAGTGGGCTCTCGGACACCGGGGCCTCGTGCTGACCGGTTCGATGGCGATCGTATTGCTCAGTCTTGCCCTTGTCCCGTTCGTGGGGCGGGAATTTATCCCGATCTTGGAGGAGGGGGCGCTGACGCCCCAAGTCGTGAGACTCCCGAGCGTGTCCCTGGCCGAGTCCATCGAGTTGGAGAAGCAGACGCAGCGGGTGATGATGGAATTCCCAGAGGTGAAGGCGGCTGTGAGCCGAATCGGACGGGCTGAAATCCCCTCTCATCCGGAGGACCTGTACGAGAGCGACCCGATCGTGTCATTGCACGACCGGAGTCAGTGGAAGACTGCGACGACGCAATCGGCCTTGACCGATGCCATCCGCCGCAAGCTGGCGGAGATTCCGGGCATCTCCGTCCTTATGAGCCAGCCGATCCAGGAACGGGTGGACGAACTGATTTCCGGCATCAGGACCCAATGTGCCATCAAACTGTTCGGAGACGATCTGGACGTGCTCCGTGACAAGGCGAAGGAAATCGCCGATTTGATCCAACAGATCGACGGCGTCAAAGATCTCAAGGTCGAGCAAGTCGCCGGCCAGCCCTATTTGATCATCGACATCGACCGGCAGAAGATCGCCCGCTTCGGCATCAACGT
>DCZO01000004.1:95410-129320 GCA_002331335.1 Nitrospira sp. UBA2082
CGGCGACGCAGGTCTATGAAGGCGAGCGGCGGTTTCAGCTCACCCTGAGATTTCCTGAGCCGTATCGGAACAGCGTCGCCGCCATCGCGGAGATCCGCGTGAAGTCCGCGTCCGGTGCACTCATTCCCATGAGCGACCTCGCGACGATCGAAATGCGGGAGGGGCCGGCCCGCATCAGTCGGGAGCATGTGAAGCGCCGCATCTACATCGGGTTCAACATAGTCGGCCGTGACATCGGCGGCGTCGTGGACGAAGGACGGGCCATGCTGGCGGCGCAGATCCGCCTGCCGGAAGGGTATACCGTTGTGTGGGGCGGGGCGTTCGAGAACATGGAGCGGGCCAATGCGCGGCTCATGATCGTTGTGCCGATCACGCTGGGCCTCGTGTTCTTCCTCCTCTTCTGGGCCTTCCATTCGTTTCGATACGCGACCCTGATCATCCTCAATCTGCCGTTCGCGTTGATCGGCGGCGTCGTGTCGCTGTGGTTGAGCGGACAGTACCTGAGCGTCCCGGCCTCGATCGGGTTCATCGAGCTGTTCGGACTCGCGGTGGGGAACGGCATCGTGCTGGTCTCCTATATCAACCAACTGCGCCAGGAAGGACAACAGATCGACGAGGCAATCCTGACCGGCTGCAGTCTGCGGCTTCGGCCGGTCGTGATGACCATGATGACCACGCTGGTCGGTCTCTTGCCGCTGGCGCTGGCGCAGGGGATCGGTGCCGAAGTGCAGCGGCCGCTCGCGACCGTCGTGATTGGGGGACTCTTTACCTCGACGGCTTTGACACTGGTGGTCTTGCCGGCACTCTATGGCGTGTTTGCCGGGCGTCAAGTGGGGAAAGAAGAGGCGCCGGGATGGGTGTGAGGGGGGGGGTGAGAGACAGGCGGGTCGGCATTTCGATGGCGGCATGATGCGCTGATCGTCGGTGGAGCTATCGGGCATGGACGTTTGTACTGGCACTGTCCGCTCTTCGGATATGCCGATATGCGCCATGCCGCTCTTCAAAATGCCGACCCACCCGTCTCTCTTGGAGAAAGGAAGAAGAACTTCGATGCGCGCGGTCAGGGATCGATGACACCGATCTTTTTGGTGGGGGAAGGGGAGAGAAGAGGCCATGCAGTGTGAGAGGGTGTTTGTTGTGCGTAACCACATGGAGGTGACAGGCTTATGTTGAAGGAAGTCACAGGAGACATTTTATTGACCAAGGCCGAGGCCGTGGCGCACGGGGTTGCGCCCAACGACAATTTCGGCACCGGACTGGCGTTGTCGCTCAGAGAACAGTGGCCGGCGATGTACAAGGATTTCCGGCACTATTGCCAGACCTTTACGCCGAAACCGGGTGAATTGTGGACCTGGGCGGGCGTCGGCGGCACGCGCATCGTCAATCTGTTTACCCAAGAGCCGCCGCCCGGCCACGGAGCCAGGCCCGGCAAGGCCACGGTCGAACACGTCAATCACTGTCTCAAAGCGCTGGTCAAGGTCATCGAAACCGAGAAGGTCAAGAGCATCGCGCTGCCTCGCTTGGCCACCGGGGTGGGCGGGCTGAAGTGGGAAGACGTGAAGCCGTTGATTGAGAAACACCTCGGCCACCTGCCCATTCCGGTCTATGTGTACACGACCTTCCGGCCCGCTGTGCAGGCGAAGGAAGAGTAGGAGGCTCACAAGATTTCAGGGAGGCAAAGGGGGAATCCCATGGCGCTGATCCGGCAAGAGGTGTACGACCGAATCGTCTCGGTGCGGCGATGGCTGCACCGATATCCGGAGCTGAGCGGCAGGGAAACCAACACCGTCGCCGTCATCGCCGATTTTCTCCAAGGTATTGGCGTGCCGTATCGCGTCAGCGTCGCCGGCACCGGCGTGGTGGCGGATATTCCCGGAACGGCGGGAGTGCCCTGCGTCGTGCTGCGGGCGGACACAGACGCCTTGCCGATCCACGAAGAGACCGGCCTTGAATTCGCCTCCGAACATGTCGGCGTGATGCATGCCTGCGGCCACGACGGCCACACCGCGATGCTGCTCGGCGCGGCGGCGCTTTTGTCGGAGGAGAAAGATCTGCCGGCGCCCGTACGGTTGATTTTCCAGCCGGCGGAGGAAAAGGGCACCGGCGCGCAAGCGATGATCCAGGCCGGCGCGTTAGAGGGCGCCGGCCTGATCTTCGGCGGTCATCTCGACCGCCACTATCAGCCGGGAGCGATCGTGGTCGCGGAGGGGGCGGTCAATGCCTCGTCGGATAATTTCACGATCGAGATTATCGGGCAGGGTGCGCACGGCGCCCGTCCGCACGAAAGCATCGACGCGGTCGTGGTCGGGAGCCTTATGATTATGGCGCTGCAAACGATCGTCTCGCGCGAGATCGATCCGGCCCGGCCGTCGGTCGTCTCTGTTGGACAATTTCAGGCGGGGACTGCTCCCAATGTCATTGCCGGTCAGGCCAAACTGAGCGGTACCGTGCGGGCCCAGGACGCGTCCGTGCGTCGGCAGCTGCTGTCCTCGATCCGCCGCATCGCCGAGTCAATCGCCCAACTGCATGGGGCGAAGATCCACGTCACGGTGACCGAGGGCACGCCGCCGCTGATCAATCCGCCGGACATGGCCGACCTGGCGCGCCGCGCCGCCGTGGAAGCGGTCGGGGAGGCCAACGTCCTGCCGCTCAAGACGGCGAACATGGGCGCGGAGGATTTCAGTTATTACATGGAACACATCCCGGGGGCCTACGTCCGGTTCGGCGGGCAGGTACCGGGCAAGGAGGGGTTCCCCGCCCATTCGAGCAAGTTTGATTTCGATGAGAAGGCGCTGGCCGTGGGCGCGGCGTACTATCACGCCGTCGCCAAGATCGCCGGCCAACGGTTGCGCGATCAGCAGAGCCGCTCCTGACCGTACACGAGGCCATCATGATTCGAGTCCGAGAAGCCCGCGAGGAAGACGTCGGCCAGATCCGTGAGATCTTTCTGGCCGTCTACGGCACCGATTATCCGCACCGAGAGCTCTACGATGAGTTGTGGCTCAAGCGGTCCGTCTTCACGGACGATGCGCTCATTCTCGTGGCCGAGGACACCGAGTCCGGACGGGTGGTGGGAACGGCGTCCGTCCTCTTCGACTTCGGCGCCCATTCCGATCTCGTCGGCGAGTTCGGCCGGCTCGCCGTGCATCCGGACTATCGACGATTGCAGGTCGGCAATCTGCTCATGGAGAAACGCCTCGAGGCCATACAGAATCGGCTGCACGTCGGGCTGGTGGTGGCGCGCACCGTGCATCCCTACGCCCAACGGATCAGTTTGTCCCATGGATTTATCGCCACAGGATTTCTGCCGTTGAAACATACGTTTCACCATCGGGAGAGTTTCGCGCTGTTGGCCCGGTATTTCGGCGATGCCCTGGCCTTGCGCCGCAACAACCCCCGGATCATTCCCGAAGCCTATTCCCTGGCCGGCTGCGTCATGAGTCAACCGCCGCTCACGCCGGATTTCATCGTCGATGAAGACTCGGCGCCGTACCCTTCCGGAGGCGACTACACCATCGAGCAACTGCAGGCGGAAGGCTATCCCGCCTTGCTGCGCATCGAGCGGGGGCGCGTGCGCAATCGGGAGGTCTTCGGACCCATCCGGCTGGACTATGGTTTCTTCAAACTGCAGGCGCGCCAGACCAGCTATTTTCTGGCGCGCTGCGGCGGCCAGATCGTCGGGGCCGTGGGGTACACCATGGATCCGGTCGAACGCACCGTGCGGGTGTTCGAGTTGATCTCCTTGGCCGACGACGTCGTGCGGTTCCTCTTGGCCGAATTGGAACGGAAATGCCGGGAGGAACTGGGCATCGACTATATCGAGATCGATGTCAGCGCCTATGCGCCCCGCATGCAACGCACACTGCTGGAATTGAATTTTCTCCCCGTCGCCTATGTGCCGGCCATGGTGTTCTATCAGGTGGAGCGGCTCGACATCGTCAAGATGGTGCGTCTGAACAGGCTGCAAGAGCTGGGTACGCTCGGCCTGACGGAGCCGGTGCAAGCCGTCGCCGACATCGTCATGCGGGGCTTTTCGACCTGCGTCATCGCTCCGCGCATGGCCCAGGCGATCAAGGAGATGCCACTGTTCCACGGTATGAACAGCGAGCAGGCGGGGAGGTTGGCCGGCGCCTGCAGCGTGCGGGAGATCGGAGACGGGGAACGGCTCTTCGCCCAGCATGATCCAGCCGACCGGCTGTATTTGGTGCTCCAGGGCCGGGTCGCCATCACCGGCGGCAGCCCACCGGGGCCGATCGGAACGGTCCGTGCCGGTGAGACTTGCGGAGAAGTCTCACTGCTCTCCGCAAGACCCCACTCCGCCACCGCTACAACCGAAGGGCCGGTCGAAGCGGCCGAGCTGTTGCAGCGCGACCTGGCCGATCTGATTCGACGCCGCCCGGACATCGGCGTCATCATTTACCGCAACTTGGCTATCGGGCTGGGGGACAAACTGTCACGTTCCAGCCTGGCTCGCCTAGAGCATGACCTGGTTGCGGCGGACATGCTCCATCCGGCGTCGGAGTCCGCTACGGCAGAGCCATAGCTGATGGATTATCCATTGGTCCAGGACGGCTCGCTGGATATTCCCGTTGCTTACGGCTGGAAAAGTATGTGTTACTTGGCTGGTGCAGGGAAACTGACTCGAGGCAAGTGGCAAGACAGCGTGCAGAGCAGCGCGAATCGTCGGAGAGGGAAAGAAAGAGAATGGACGGGACAGCACGACGGTTCTTTGCCCCCTGCCCGCGGGGCTTGGAGGGAGCGCTTGAACAGGAGCTCCACGATCTCGGAGTGCCGGCCACATCCAGGACCGACGGGGGCGTCGGTTTCACCGCACCCTGGTCGACGATGTATTGGGTCAATCTCAAGAGCCACATTGCCAGCCGCGTCCTCTGGGAAGTCGGCCACAGCATCTATAAGACGGAAGATGACGTCTATCGCACGGCCTATGCGCTCCCCTGGCCCGACTGGTTTGCGCCCTCGCAGACAATCAAAGTAAAAGTGAGCGCGCGCCGCTGTCCTCTTCCCAGTCTGGATTTTCTCACCCTCCGGATCAAAGACGCCGTGTGCGACAAGTTCGTGGCCACGCACCATCGGCGGCCCAGCGTCGACACGGAACGGCCGCACATCAAACTCGACGCTTTTCTCGACGCCACAACCGTCACCTTCTATCTGGACACTTCAGGCGAGCCACTTTTTAAGCGGGGGTACCGGATCGCGTCCGTTGAAGCGCCGCTGCGGGAAAATCTGGCGGCAGGCATCTTGCGGCTCGCCGGGTGGACGCCCGCAGACGTGCTGCTTGATCCCATGTGCGGGGGTGGGACCATCGCCCTCGAAGCCGCGTTGATGTCCCGACGAATCCCGCCGGGCGTTTCACGGCACTTTGCGTTCGAGCGGCTGCTGATCCACGATGCCAAACTTTGGGGCCGTCTGCGAGAAGCGGCGCTCGCCAAACGTCTGGCAGAGGCTCCCGCCGCTATCTATGCGTCGGACCAGGATCCCGCCATGGTGAAGATCGCCCAGCGGGCGTTTCAGGGAGCGGGAGTGGTGGTCGATGTTCGGTTGAAACAGAGCGACATCATGGATCTGGAAGCCCCGGCGGAGCAGGGCGTCATGGTGATCAATCCGCCCTATGGGGTGCGCTTGAGTCAAGCCGACGAACTGGCCGCGCTATACCCCAAACTGGGCGATTGGCTGAAGCAGCGGTTCGCCGGATGGCGGGTTTATGTGTTGACGGGCGACGCCCGTGTACCGAAACTCATCGGCCTCGCCCCGTCGAAACGCATTCCTCTCTTCAACGGCGATCTGGAATGCCGGCTCTATGAATTCGTCATCGTCCCGGGCGGTGCGAGACGACGGCTTGGGACGCAGAAAGCCTGATTCGCCGGGTGAATGCCCACAACCCTTCACCGCCGGGAGACGACCCACGGCATGGCGGCGAAGAGAAGGAGACTCACGTAGTAAGCCGTCCCGGACACCGGATCTCTATTCAGAATGACGTCTGAAGCGGTCATGCCCCGGAGTCCGATGCCGACGGCCAGCTCTCCCACCAGCATCAAGCCCAGCGCAATGCCCTCTTTTTTCGCTCCCTCGTCTCGTTGACCGCTTAATGTCAGGATGCTATCATTTTGCTAGCATTTGGCTCACATGGAGGGCGGTATGGCGCAAGTACTTGTGCGGCAACTCGACGACAAGGTGGTGGATCGGCTGAAGAGGCGGGCGAAGGAGCACGGACGCTCGCTGCAATCGGAAGTGAAAACGATCCTGGAGGAAGCGGTGCCGGATTACGAGGCGGCGTGGAAGCGAATTGAGAGGTTTCGCAAGCACCTCAAGAAGTCCGGCCGACGATTTGCCGACAGCGCCTCCCTCATTCGCGAGGATCGTGACCGGTGAGCGGCTATGTCGTGGATGCCAGTGTCGCGATCAAGTGGTTTGTTCCGGAAATTCACTCCGAGGCCGCGGTCCAGGCCCGCCGACTCCGTCAGCGACTTCACGTTCCGGGTTTCTTGACATTGGAACTCGGCAACGTCGTCGCCAAGAAGATTCGGCGGGAGGAACTCACCAAAGCAGACGGCGAGACCATACTGAAGGAATTACGGCACCTTCCGCTTCAGCGCCATGCCGACGAGCGGCTGTTCCCCGTCGCCTACGAGCTCGCCCTGGAAACGCGGCGCAGTCTCTATGATTGTCTCTACCTCGCGCTCGCGGAAGCGGTTGATGGACGACTCATTACAGCCGACCGGAAATTCTTCAACGCCGTGGCCGGAGGATCGTATGGCCGGCGATTGGTCTGGGTTGAAGACTTACCACGGCTGCTGTAATTGTCTCACCTCTTCCTCCGTGTCCATGCTCGTCGCGTTTCTCAACTCCAGCCCTTCACCGGCTGGAGACGATCCACGACATGGCGGCGATAAGAAGATCAGACGAAAGGGAAGAACGCGATGCGCGGGCACCTGAGGCTTGCTATCGGGCTGGACTATCGATGGCAGGACCGGTTCGGCTGCGGTTGTTGAGAGAGCTTTCGTCGTTCAGCCGCCGTCCAGACTCAGCCCGTCCGTTCAGATCGGAGTCTGAGGGGAGGATCGGCCGGCGCGGGAGTTGGCAGCGAGTGTCTGCGGGGTTGCACCGCCCGCGTCGAGTTTTCATCGGCAGTGGGTCTTCGCTCTGAATGGATTTTCCTGTTCTGGGTGAAAGGGCGGAAGAATCGGCATGAAGTACCGGGGCCGTTGTCAACCCGATCAGCCCGGAGAGGAAAAGGGTACTGACAAGGAAGAGCCGGTGAACACGCATGTCTTCATTCATACCAGGTTTTTGGCAGGCGTCAACCTGTGTCCATGCTGGGTAGCAATATGGGCAGAAAGTGGGTGACCGTGACTCAATGAGAGAGCGCGCGTGGTTCCTGATTCATTTCCCCGGGCCTCATATCCACCGATGTACTTGAGACATGTACTCAAGGTATTCCCGCCCGAACCGAGCCGTCAGCGCCCGTTCCTCCGGTTTGATTTGGAACTGATTCATGTACAGGATGAAGGCAGGCAGGACGAGAAAGGTCAGGATATTTGCCAAATACAGCGCCCACCCGACGAGGATCAACAACATGCCTAGATACATCGGGTTGCGCGAGTGACGATAGATCCCTGACGTCACCAAGGACGAGGCGGAGGATGGCTTCATGGGGTTCACGGTGGTCTGCGCCTCCAAGAACGACAACATTGCCCACCCGATGATCACAACGCCGAGGAGTCCCAATCCCACAGTCGCGACTCGCAGCGGTGCATAGGCGAATGCGGGCAGGGTATGGGCGAGAAACCACATCCCTACCGCGATCACAGCGCCGACAATGGCCGGTGGAACCTTCAACTCAAGACGATGCATGGCGTATCTGATCCTGTAGGAAACCAGAAGGCCCGTCAAGAGGGAACCCATTGCGTAGGATCCTTGCGACGGGACGACAGCCGGCACAGTTGCCTCCTCTGCATTCAGCGGCTATAAGGTATCGGATACCATGCTGAACAAACCACGACGTCATGCGGATTTGCCCAAAGCGGCAATTGAGGCGCTGTGGCAAGGCAACCTGATCGCAGCGATCACGGTCGTTCGTCAGGAACGGAATCTCGGCCTGAAAGAGGCAAAGGGGCAGGTCGAAGTGTATATCGCCTCTCAGCCGGCTCTCAAGAAAAAGATGGACAAGGTGCTCGCCACGGTGCAACAACGATTCATCCGTTGGATGATCGGATTGCTGATTCTGGCTGCCGGCATCACGCTCCTCGTACTGTACGTGTTGTGAAGCCGCCTGCGAGGGATTCTGTATGACATGTGAATATGAAAGAAAACTGCGAGCCTTCCTTGTGCTGGGTGCGTCCTTATTCTGGGCATTCTCGCCTGTCGTGGCGATGGCCAAGGTGCAGGTGTTGTCCGAGACAGTCTTAAAGGTGGATGGGACAGAGGTGAAGGGACACAAGCGGGTGATCAGCCATCCGGCCGTGAAGGAACTGCTGGCATCGTTTGGGCGGGCGGAAGCGGCCTTGAAGAAAGAGGATCTGGACGCGCTGATGGCTTTCTACGCCTCAACCTACAACTATCATGGGCTGAAAGAAACCGACGTGCGCCGGGTGTGGGGCGAGGTGTTCACGCACTACAAAGCCTTGGAGTCTGTCCACCTGTTTTCCGGCATCACGGTCACGCAGACGGGCTCCCAGCTTCGCGCAGAGGTCACCTGCACCGGCGGGCTCTACGGGACCGAGGAGGGCACAGGCAAACGGATGACACTCGACAGCTGGTTTCGCGAGGTGCACTACCTGGTCAAAGAAGAAAGCGGGTGGCGGTTCTTGGGAAATGCCGGGGAGGCGCCGAGTTCCGCCCCCTTTTCGTCGGCACCGCATCACCCGATGTTTTAACCATCCTGCGAGCTTGCCTGTGTCAGGCCGAGACTCTTCATGATCGCGTTTCTCGAGCTGCGAAATTGCTTTTCCGCGGCCAATCCGATTGTCACCGCTCCGGCCATCGTGCGTGTGCGTGCTCTCTTGTAATCGGGTATATAGTGGTTGCAATGGATTCCAGGGGAAGGTGGTCACGGACGATTCGTTGATCGACGTGCAACCTGTTCATGAATCGAGGAGCTGAGATGAACGAGCATGGGGCCGGAGCCGTTAAAGATTTCATGCATCGCTACCTTGAGGTCGTTTCTCAAGACACGACGGTTACAGCCGCGGCTGAGCGGATGGATGCCAGGCGGATCGGCTGTCTGTTGGTGGAATCGAATGATCCCAAGCGAGGGCCGGTCGGGATCGTGACGGAGGCGGATCTCGTTCGGAAAGTGCTGGCGAAGGGATTAGATCCCACGGTCACGATGGTGGATGGTGTGATGGTCAGCCCGATTTTGACGATCGCCGGGGACCGCTCCATGTTGGATGCCAGCCATATGATGGAGAACAATCATGTACGCCATCTCTGTGTGGTGGAGGCCGGTGAGATTGTCGGGATCGTGTCGGTGCGGGACCTCGTGCGATCGTTTGTGGATGCGGAGAGCGGCCCCGTCTGCGAACTGGATAAGGTATACCGCCCCCTAGGCGTCCTGATGGCGACCACGCTCGCGACGATCCATAGTGAGGCGTCTCTTCTCGAGGCCGCTCGGCTGATGGGCGAGAAGCGGATCGGATCCTTGCTGACGATCGAGGCCGGCGAGATCGTCGGCATCGTGACCGAACGCGATCTGGTCCGGAAAGGGTTGGCCACCAACCGAGATGCAGGCGGCACTCACGTGAGTGCCGTGATGAGTTCTCCGCTACTCAGCATCGATGTGAACCGCACCATACGTGACGCCAGTAAAGCCATGGCCGAACAAGGGGTGCGTCACTTGACCGTGACAGAGCACACCAAGATCGTCGGGGTGCTGTCCGTACGGGACTTAGTGAAAATGGTCTCCGTTCGGGATCGGCCCAGGTTTCTCGGCAAGACATAAGCTGGGTAGGGCGGTTGCCCCAACCAGTGGTTCAGGGATCTCTGCTCAGCCGCGTGAAATTGGTCACAGCCTCACGGTGACGGCTTTCACCTCGGTGTACAGTTCCAGCGCATCGTGGCCCATCTCGCGCCCCCAGCCCGATTGCTTGTAGCCACCGAAGGGTAACGCCGCATCGAAGATGTTGTAACAGTTGATCCACACCGATCCTGCGCGCAGCTCGGCCGCGATACGGTGAGCCTTGCTGACATCCCTGGTCCAGACGGCCGCCGCCAGACCGTAGATGGAATCGTTTGCCGCCGGCAGCACGTCTTCCACATCCGTGAACGGTACGGCGCAGACGACCGGCCCGAAGATTTCTTCCTGCATGACCTTCATCTGTTGCGTGGTGTCGACCAGCACGGTCGGTTCCACGAAATAGCCTCTGTCGCCTAACTTGCGTCCACCGACCACCGCCTTCGCTCCTTCGGAAAAGCCTGACTCAAGGTACCCGAGAACCCGCCGTTGCTGCTCATCCGATACCAGCGGACCCATTTGGGTCGAGAGATCCATGCCCGGCCCGACTTTGATCTTCTTCGCGTCTGCCGCCACTCCTTCCACCACCTTGTCGAAGATGCCTTTCTCGACGAAGAGGCGGGATCCCGCGCAGCAACACTGGCCGTGGTTGAAAAAGATCGCGCTGGAGATCCCGGGGATGCTCGCCTCCACATCGGCGTCCTTGCAGACGATGTTGGGAGATTTCCCTCCGAGTTCAAGCGAAACTTTCTTGAGATTGCCCGCCGCTGCTCCAAGAATGAGCTTTCCGACTTCCGTCGAGCCGGTGAAGGCCGCCTTATCCACATCCGGATGCGCGGCTAACGCCGCACCGGCGGTTTCTCCGTAACCGGGGACGATGTTGACGACACCATCAGGGAATCCTGCTTCGCAGATGAGCTCGCCGAGCCGCAGCGCTGATAGCGGGGTCTGTTCGGCCGGCTTCAAGACGATGGTGCAGCCGGCGGCGAGGGCCGGGCCCAGCTTCCAGGCTGCCATGAGCAGCGGAAAATTCCAGGGAATGATCTGGGCGACCACGCCGACCGGCTCTCGCAGCGTGTAGGCCAGATATTGAGCGCCGGGTGTATAGGGAACAGAAAGCGGGATGGTGGTGCCTTCGATTTTGGTGGCCCACCCGGCCATGTAGCGGAACAGGTCGACGGCCAGCGGCACATCCGCCGCACGGGCGACTCCCACCGGCTTTCCATTATCGAGCGACTCCAGTTGGGCGAATTCTTCCTGGTGTGATTCGAGCAGATCGGCCAGCTTCCAAATGAGCCGTCCGCGCTCCGAGGCCGTGAGTCTGCGCCACGGACCGTGCTCGAAGGCGTTTCGCGCCGAGGCGACAGCCCGATCAACATCGGCGTGGTCACCTTCGGCCACACGGGCCAGGACTTCGCCAGTGGCCGGGTTGTAGGTCGGGAACGTTTTCCCTGAGGCAGAGTCAAGCCATTTGCCGCCGATCAGCATCTTTCGAGGAGCAGCGACAAACGATCGGACCTTCTGGTGCATCGGAATTTCCGTTGTGGCGGTGCTCATGGCGATTCTCCTTTCGGCTACGAAATGGAGGATGGGGCTTCCATTATACAAGAATCGGGGCATGGTGCGGCGAGCTCCGCACTCCATCCATGCGACGGAAGCCTTTGACAGAGGCCTTCCACTTTCTGATACACTCTCCCCTCGTATGTCGATGCTCGGACCAATCCCGGATCTTCCCCCGAACGTGTTGGATGCCCTTTCGCGCGGCGAACGGAGCGAAGCGATCGCGCTGCTCCAGGCTGCGCAGAATCTGAGTAGAGAGGACGCGAGAGAGCAGGTGGCCACCTATATCATGTCCCAACCCGGACTCGGTCGGCGCATGAAAGATACCCAACCGAGCACGCCGTGGGGACTCTTGCGCTGGCTATTTCTAGTCCAGGCCATCGCGGTCGCGATCGGGTACTACCTGCTCTTCAAGGAGTAGTAGCGTTCCTGCCGCCGCCGAACGTTTCTGCCCGTATCCATTCTGCGGGTTACCCCGTTCATACTTGTGTATTGAAGGATTCCCCCAAGGAGCCAATCATGGCCTGGCTGCTCTCCACCTCGTTCATCGGATCTCGCCTTGCATGAGGACGGAAGAGCCCGTACCATACGGTTGCCGGTCCGTTGGAGATCCGTGTCATGGCCCCCGAAGCTCGCGGCATCCTTCCGTCAGCCGATTTCCAGCGATTGCTCGATGCCTTACATATCAGAGGGTATCGAATTGCCGGCCCCACCGTGCGTGATGGGGCGGTGGTATGGGAGACGATCGGTCAGGTATCGGATCTGCCGATCAGCTGGCGCGATCATCAAGAACCGGGACGGTATCGGCTGGAACAGACCGGCTCAGCGGAAATCTTCGGTATTGTTCACGGACCGCAATCGCTCAAACCCTTCACCTTTGCGCCGCGTGAGCCGCTGCTCCAGATTAAACGGACGCAAGGCGGATTTGCCGCCCAGCCGAAGCTTCCCCAACCGGAAAAGGTGGCGGTCATCGGAGCACGGGCCTGCGATCTCGCCGGGCTGGCCATCCAAGACCGGATTTTTCTAAACAGCTCATACCAAGATCCCTACTACGCGGTTCGTCGCGAAGGGCTTTTCATCATCGCGGTGAATTGCACCAGGGCGCTGCCGACCTGTTTTTGCGCATCGATGGACACGGGGCCGCGCGCCAAGCATGGCTTCGATCTTGCTCTGACCGAGGTCGACGACCGGCTAGTGGTCGAAGCGGGAAGCGAGGCCGGGTCCGATCTTCTTTCCGCGCTCTCTCTGCCGCCTGTGCCACACAACGTAATCGATGAAGCAGCGGCGCGCGTGGATGCTTGTGCACAGAGCCAAGTCCGCAGACTGGACCACAGTCGCCTGCCGCAAGCCCTGTATGATGCCCATGAGCATCCACGCTGGGACGACGTGGCGGCACGGTGCCTGGCCTGTACGAATTGCACAATGGTCTGCCCGACATGCTTTTGCCACACAGTCGAGGAGACCCCTGATCTCACCGGGCAGCGAACCGAACATGCCAGATTGTGGGATTCCTGTTTTACGCAGGAACACGGCTACATTCACGGCAAGAACGTCCGCCCCACCATTAAGGATCGGTATCGCATGTGGATGACGCACAAGCTCGCATCATGGGTCGATCAATTCGGGACGTCCGGCTGCGTCGGCTGCGGCCGCTGCATTACCTGGTGTCCGGTCGGCATTGATCTCACCGAGGAGTTGTCGGCGCTGCTGATGCCGTGCGAACAGCAGTCAATGACCAGCCGTCAATAACAGGGGCCGTGAATCGCAGTACTGAGAGCCCATGATCAATCCCTATCTCATTCATCCGGCCACCATCGTGGAGAAGATCCAGGAGGCCGAAGACATCCACACCTACCGGTTGCAGCTCAACGAGGAAGCCACGCGACGAACCTTTCGCTTCACCGCCGGCCAGTTCAACATGGTCTATCTGTTCGGCGTCGGCGAGGTAGCGATTTCGATTGTCTCCGATCCGGATGAGCCGGAGAGGCTGGACCATACCATCAGAGCGGTGGGGCGAGTGACCTCCGCGATCGGGCGGCTGCGGGCCGGCGATACCGTGGGCATCCGCGGTCCGTTCGGGCAGGGGTGGCCGCTGGAGGACGCGCGCGGGCGCGACATTGTCATTGCCACCGGCGGCTTGGGCTGTGCCCCGGTTGTGGGGGCGATCGAATATATCTTCCGACGGCGCCGAGAGTATGGCGCCGTCAAGATTATCCACGGAGTGAAGACGCCGCGAGATCTTCTCTACCAGGAGCGGTTCGAGGCCTGGAGAAGACAGCCCGACACGGAAGTTCTGCTGGCCAGCGATCGGCCGGACGGGACCTGGCGCCATCACGTCGGCGTGGTGACAGAACTGTTTGAGCGCGTGCCGGTCAATGCGGCAAGGACCCTGGTCCTGATGTGCGGGCCTGAGATCATGATGCGCCTGGGTGTCCCCATCCTCATGAAGCGGGGCATTCCGGCGACCGCCGTGTATGTGTCGTTGGAGCGGCATATGGAATGCGGGATCGGTCTCTGCGGCCACTGCCAGATGGGGCCGTATTTTCTGTGCAAAGATGGGCCGGTGATGCGGTACGACCGGGTCGAGCCATGGCTGGGACGGACGGGGGTATGAAAGTGAAGCAGCAGCGGCCTAAGTTGGGCGTCTTCAAATTCGCCTCCTGCGACGGCTGTCAGCTTAGCGTCTTGAATCTGGAGGACGATCTGCTCGCGTTGGGGCAGGCGCTGGATATCGCCTACTTCCCGGAAGCGTCCAGCCGCATGGAGGCGGGACCGTACGACATCGCATTGGTCGAGGGATCGATCACCACGGCGGAGGATGCGCATCGCATCCGGTCCGTGCGCGAGCAGGCCACAGTCTTGATGACCATCGGTGCCTGCGCGACAGCCGGCGGAATTCAAGCCTTGCGCAACTGGACCGATGTCGAATCGCTGAAGCAGATCGTGTATCCCAGCCCACAATACATTCAGACCCTCGGCACCTCCACGCCCATCTCGGTACATGTGAAGGTCGATCTCGAACTGTGGGGATGTCCCATCGACAAGGGGCAATTGCTGCGTGTCATCACGGACCTGCTAGCCGGGATTCAGCCGCATCTGTCGGTCGATAGCGTGTGTCTGGAGTGCAAACGGCGGGGGAATGTCTGCGTGATGGTCGCGAAAGGGGTGCCTTGTCTCGGGCCGGTGACCCGGAGCGGTTGCGGCGCCATTTGTCCGAGCATGGGGCGGGACTGTTACGGCTGTTTCGGGCCGACAGACGGGACATTGAAAGGATCCGGCTATCCGCCCAACACCGCGTCGCTGGCCAGGCAATTTCATGAGGAGCTCCGGCTCATCCCGGTCGAGGTCGTGCGTAGATTTCGCGGGATCAACGGCGACACGGAGTCCTTCAAGCGGGAAAGCGAGTCGTGGGAAAAGCAGATGTGAGGCGTGAGGGGTAAAGAGTGAAGGGCCAAGAAGGGAACAATCCTGAAGAGGCGAAAACCAGGACCATCGCCGTCGGCGCGATCGCGCGAGTCGAGGGCGAAGGCGCGCTCCGCGTCACGGTGAAAGACGGCGCTGTCCAGGATGTGGAGCTTCGGATCTTCGAGCCGCCCCGGTTCTTTGAAGCCTTCCTGCAGGGGCGGCATTACCACGAAGTGCCGGACATTGTCGCGCGGATCTGCGGGATTTGCCCGGTCGCCTATCAGATGAGCGCCGTCCACGCGATCGAGCGGATTTTCGGCCTGCATGTCGAAGGGTCGCTACGAGAATTGCGTCGCCTCATCTACTGCGGCGAGTGGATCGAGAGTCATGCGCTGCACGTCTATATGCTGCAGGCTCCGGACTTCCTCGGCTACGAGAGCGGCATCGCAATGGCTAAGGATCACGCCGGCGTGGTGACGCGGGGGCTGCGGATCAAGAAAGCCGGCAACGCGATCATGACATTGCTGGGGGGCCGCTCCGTCCACCCGGTGTCGGTCAAAGTGGGAGGGTTCTCGCGGGTGCCGAGGCGCCGGGAACTGGATAATCTCAAAGACGAACTCTTGTGGGCGCGTGATGCGGTAGTCGAGACGGTCCGTTGGGTGACGGCCTTCGACTATCCGGAATTTGCGCCGGACTATACATGTGTTGCGCTCCGCCATCCCGACGAGTATCCCTTCAACGAAGGCCGCATCGCGGCAGGGAATGGCCCGGACATTTCCGTAGACGCCTTCGAACAGCACTTCACCGAACATCAAGTGCCCTATTCCAACGCCCTGCAGTGTGCGTTGCAGGGAGCGCCGTATCTGGTGGGGCCTCTGGCCCGTATCAATCTGAACCATGATCGTCTGCCTCCGCCGGTCACGCAGGTGTTGGCAGACACAGGTGTGTCGCTGCCGCTGCGCAATCCGTTTCATGGGATTGTCGCCCGCTCGATCGAGATGCTCTATGCACTGGAGGAATCGCTGCGGGTGATCGAACGGTACGAACCTCCGTCCGAGCCGTCATTGCCGGTCACGGTCCGGGCGGGCACCGGCATGGCCTGCACGGAAGCGCCCCGAGGAATTCTCTACCATCGGTATCGGGTGGACGGCGACGGCATCATTCGTGAAGCCAAGATCGTGCCTCCCACCTCGCAGAACCAGGGCCGTATCGAAGAGGACCTGCGGCTGTTCCTGCCTCGCGTGTTGAATCGCTCGAACGAAGAGGCGTCGCTCGCCTGCGAGCGCGTCATCCGCTGCTACGATCCGTGTATTTCCTGCGCGACGCACTTTCTGAAGTTGGAGATCCAGCGTGACCAGTGACGGCACAGCGGGCGAGACGGGCGTGAAATGCGCGAGTCGCGAGACGGCGTGCCTGTCGCACGTCCGCGTCATTGGAATTGGAAACGAGTGGAGAGGCGACGACGCAGTCGGCCTCCTCGCGGCCCGGCGGCTTCAAGGGGTACTCGGCGACCGCGCCGAGGTGGTCGAGGCAGGTGTGACGGGAGTGGAACTGCTGGAGTTGATGAAAGGCGCGGGCACTGTCTTCCTCATCGATGCCGTTCGCAGCGGGCAGGCTCCGGGCACAATCCACCGGCTCGACGCCTCGGCCGGTCCGATTGCGCCGGCACTGTTCCCGCGATCCACCCATGCCGTCGGGGTGGCTGAGGTGCTGGAATTGGCTCGCACGTTGGGTGTCCTTCCGAAGCAGGTCGTTGTGTACGGGATCGAAGCAGGCGACACAGAAGTGGGGCATTCCCTGTCGCCTCAAGTCAGTCACGCGCTGAATGAGGTTATCGAACTGGTCCGTCGGGAGACGGACGCGTCGCCATGCACGAATTCCATCTCATGACGCAGGTTGTGAAGGCCGTGGAAACCGGGTTGCAAGGGGTCGCCCGGGCCAAATCCATCGTGGTGCGGGTGAAGATCCGGGCGTCGTCTCATCTACTGACGCAGGATCTCTCTATACTGCACACCGCCTTTGCTCTGGCGGCTCAGGGCACGAAGGCTGACGGTGCGACGCTGGAGGTCATTCCCCTGTCCGGCGACGCCTGGTGCCCGCGCTGCAAGACGGATCTTGCGGTGACAGGAGCGGATGGTGTCTGTCCAGCCTGCGGAGGGTCGATCCTTTCGGGACCGGACGCCCCGGAAATGGTGGTGCACGAATTGGTGCTGGAGGAATGAAGCAGGCATCAGCCCAACGGGTCCAGATTGATGTCGACGGAACGGTGCAGGGCGTGGGGTTCCGCCCGTTCGTCTATCGGCTCGCGCGTGAATTGGAATTGTCCGGTTGGGTCCGCAATACCGTGAATGGCGTGTCGATCGAGGTGGAAGGAGGCTCGCAGGCCATTGAATCATTTCTCCAACGGTTGCGGATTGAAGCGCCGGCATCAGCCTGCGTCGAATCGATCCGACGGCATGCGGTCCCGGTACTGGATGACAACGGCTTTGCGATCTATAGAAGCACGGAGCCGGGCCGCCGCGCACTCGTGATCCCTCCCGATTTGGCCACCTGTACGGAGTGTCTGCGGGAAATGGCCGATCCGTATAACCGCCGGTTTCGCTATCCGTTTCTCACCTGCACCCAATGCGGCCCACGGTTCAGTCTGCTCACGGCGATGCCGTACGAGCGGCCCAATACGACCATGGGTGTATTCTCGCTCTGTCCCAATTGCCAGGCTGAGTATGAGACTGAATCCGATCGCCGTTTTCACGCGGAACCGATTGCCTGCCCCGTCTGCGGACCAAGGGTAGAATTATGGGATGACCAGGGCCGTGCAACAGAACGTGGTGAAGAGGCCTTGCAACAAGCCGAGGCACTGCTCCGCGCGGGGCGTATCGTCGCAGTGAAGGGGTTAGGCGGCTTTCAACTCTGGGTGGATGCCGGATCGGAAGACGCGGTCAGGCGTCTCCGCGTGAGGAAACAGAGGCCCGACAAACCCTTTGCTGTGTTGTTCCCTTCACTCGAGGCGGTTCGGGTCGACTGTTTCTTGTCCCCGGAAGAGGAAGCCATTCTGTATTCGCCGCGAGCGCCGATCGTGCTGGTGCATAAGCGACCGGATAACCGGCTGGCTGAGGCCGTGGCCCCGGGCAATCCGTATCTCGGCGCCATGTTGCCGGCGGCGCCGTTGCAACACCTTCTGATGCAGGATCTCCAGCGGCCGATGGTGGCGACGAGCGGGAATCGGTCCGAAGAGCCGATCGTGATCGACGAGCGGGAGGCACTGGATCGACTGAGGGGAATCACAGATGCGTTCCTCGTGCATGACCGGCCGATCGCGAGGCCGGTCGATGATTCGGTCGTGCGGGTGATGGTGAACGGATTTGATGCGAAAGGCGCCGACTCGGAAAGCAAGCCGAAGGCGAGCGTGACTATTCTCAGACGCGCGCGAGGCTACGCGCCTCAGGCGATCCGTTTAAGAGACGGTCTCGCCCAGGGAAATGGGCAGGGTCCGGTGCTGGCCGTGGGAGGACACCTTAAGAATACGGTCGCATTGCTTCGGGAAGATCGCGTCTGGCTGAGCCAGCATCTGGGCGATCTCTCCACTCTGGAATCAGACGAGGCCTTTCGGCAGGCGGTCGGTGATCTGCAACGATTGCTCCAAGCCGACCCGCGGCGCATCGCCTGCGATCTCCATCCCGATTACCGTTCGTCGGGGTTCGCGCGTGAATTGGCGTCGTCCCTGTCCGTGCCGCTGGTTCCCGTGCAGCACCACCATGCCCATGTCGTGTCCTGCATGGCGGAGCACGGATTGAACGGCGGAGTGCTGGGGATCTCCTGGGATGGAGCCGGATATGGGCCGGACGGCCAGGTATGGGGCGGGGAATTTCTGATTGCGAGTTACAGACAGTTCAGCCGGTTCGCGCATCTTCGGCCCTTTCGGCTGCTCGGGGGAGAAGCGGCTATGCGGGAGCCGAGACGATCTGCAGCTGCTGTCTTATGGGAGATCGTGGGAGAGCAGTTGCCGGCGTATCGGCTGCCATCGTGGGAAGCGGCAAGCGAGCAGCGCGAGCGTTTTGCGGCTTTGCTCAGATCCGGCGCGGCATCGCCCTGGACGACGAGCATGGGACGGCTCTTCGATGCCGTGGCGTCACTCACAGGCCTGTGTCATCAGCCCTCCTTTGAAGGCCAGGCGGCGATGGCGGTCGAGTTTGCGGCGGAGAGGGGGCAAGCGGATGAACGGGACTTGACGGCGGGATATCCCCTGGACCTGGCGGAATCAGATGCTCCTGGGGCCAGTCGGGTTGTCGATTGGCGTCCGATGATGCGCGCCATGCTGGATGATCTCCGCCGGGGTTGCAGTCCTGAGCAGATTGCGGCTCGGTTTCATGCGGGGCTGGCCGATGGGGTTGTACGTGTCGCCCGGGCGGCCGGACTGCCGCGCGTCGTCTTGACCGGTGGCTGTTTTCAGAACGGGTTGCTCTTGTCGCTGGCTCGGCGACGCTTGGAAGAGGCCGGGTTCGCGGTCTATAGTCACAACCTGGTTCCGCCCAACGACGGCGGATTGGCGTTAGGGCAGGCTGTGATCGCGGTGCACCAGTAACGTTCAGCAAGAAAGGTAGAAGATGTGTCTCGCGGTTCCCGGACAAGTCGTACATGTGGACGATGATCCGCTCCGCACCGCGACGGTGTCGTTCGGCGGCGTGACGAAATCCGTCTCGTTGGCGCTCGTGCCGGACGCCGGAGTCGGTGACTACGTCATCGTGCATGTCGGCTTTGCCATCAGCAAACTGGATGAGGACGCCGCGTGCCGTTCTCTCGAATTGTTGGCACAACTAAACGGACCAGGAGAACCCGGCAAGGAGTCAGCAACGTGAAGGCGTTTCTCAGAGGTCTCCCCGCCCTGCTTCTGCTCCTCACGCTGGGGTGCGTCACACCCGTGACGCCCGAACAAATTGCGAGTGCCGACTATGGGACAGTTCCGGACCCGCCAACCTATCAGAAGGCCATTAAGCAGCTGATACAACCGATGCTGTTTGATCCGTTCACGGCCCGCTTTCGATTCATAGGAGAGCCCCAGAAGGGCTATGCGTATCTCTCAGGCAGCAGGCAACCTCCCGTGTTTGGCTACCTCGTGCAGGTGGGGATCAATTCCAAGAACATGATGGGCAACTATGTGGGCGAGGAGCCGCTTCGATTCTTCATCAAGAACGACACTCTGTATCTCCTGAACAAGTCCGACAAGGCTGAAGTGGTGCCGTAGGTATGGCCGGGTAGAACCCCATTGGATGTATCGGATGGCCGAGCGAGGACATTCGCACACACCAAAGGACCGCGAAACGCTATGGAATACAGACTGGAGAGCGGTGACACAAGCCTCGCGGCATCACGCCGGGGGTTTCTGGTTGGAACCATTCTGGTGTTCGTGGCGACCTTCGCGTGGATCGTGCTGGCAGGAGCCCGTGGGATTCCTGAGTGGACCGAGTACCTCGCCCTTGCCGGAATCCTGGCTCAAGTCTTTCTGATTCACCGGCGTGAGCAGGCCCTGTACACATCACGGCGGTGGCGATTCTGGTATGCGTTAGTCATTGCGGGTTTCGCCTGCGACCTCATGACCAGACATCTCTGGATGCCGGGGCATGACACCGTCACCGATCCTGTCCAGGTTCGCGGGCGGCTCTTGGTAGGTGGGGTCCTCTTGTTTTATGTCATGGTCCTTCCAGTCATGCTCCGGCTGATCATTCGAAACCAGAAATCATGAGCGCGCGATCAAAGGCGGATCAGAAAGGTGTTGTGTTCAGAGTCAAACTGTCAGCCGAGTAGCAGATGGCTGAAAGGGGAAACGCGTTGACGTTCAAACGGGCTGATTGTCCCGCTGAAATTGTTCTCTGACCCCTATTGGACATACCTATTGGGCATAAACGAGGAGGAAAGTTATGGATGATAGCGACGGGATGTTGTTTGTGGCTCATTGGACGCACACGCCTGAGAATTGCCCGGGAAGAAGTAAAGAGGGAGCCACGATGCTCAATGAGTTCTGGGCCAAGCGGGACCTCGCCGCCAAGAAAGGGGTGAAGATCCTGAGTGCCTATGTGGCGGTGACGGAACATATGTACTACATCACCGTTCAGGCCAAGAATTATCAGTCTCTCTTGGAATTTTTCGAACCGTTGGCGCCGACCCAAACCGGCGCAATTCATCCGGTTACGACGATGGATGAATGGACGAAGCACATTGATCCGAAGAGAACGTGAAGAGCGGCTCTTCAAGACGGACATAAACCTGGCAGCGCGGCGCGACAAGCTCACACACGAGGCAGCCGTTACGTTGTTGCGCTGCGAGCGTGCGGAAGCACTGCGCAAGTGGATGACTCGCGAAAGATTGACGCAGGCACAGGCGGCCAAACGGCTTGGCGTGGTTTAACCGTATGTCTCCGAGATCACGTGCAACAAGATTGACAAGCTGTCTCTCGACTGCCTGGTGGGTCTCTGTGCCAAGGCAGGCCTGACCGTAGCTGTCATGAAGTGCGTGGATGAGTTTCGCAATCGCGCAGCGGCGGCGGCCGAAGCGGCATGTTAGAGAGTGCGGAACGGTTGCCGTATGCCCATACAAACGTATGGCTATCCAGATTTCTTCGTGTTAATCTTCCCTCATGGCGAAGGCCCGATTCGAGTGGGACCCCAAGAAGGATGAAGACAACCAGGACAAACATGGAATCTCCTTCGCAAGAGCCCAGTTCGCCTTTGCCGACCCGCGCCGCGTGATCGCGGAAGATCTGTCTCATAGCTCGAGCGAGCAGCGGCATTACTGCTTCGGCTGGGTCGAGGGGGGAGTCCTGACCGTTCGATTTACGTTTCGTCATGATGTCATTCGGATTTTTGGAGCCGGCTACTGGCGGAAAGGCAGGCGCATCTATGAGCGAGAGAATCAAATACACCGACGAACCACTCGGAGATCTTAGAGTCGTTCCTGACTTCCTTCCCCGGCCTGAAGAATTGGTCTTTCGGGACGAAGGCGTCAAAGTCACCATTGCGTTGAGCAAGAGAAGCGTCGAGTTCTTCAAGGGTGAGGCCCAGAAACATCATACGCAATACCAGCGCATGATTCGCCGGCTGCTCGATGCCTATGCAGAGCACCATTCGCGATCGCGAACCTCACGCTCGCCCCGGACGCGCTCAAAACTTGCGCGCGCCAGTTAGCTCCACCTTCGGGGGAGCAGGCCAGGGATCGTTAAATCGTTCGACTCACGAAGACAGACTGGATGGGATGTGATCTCATTGAACCGCCAACGATTATGGCGTTATGCTCGGAGCGTTCGATGACGGGTTAGACGGACAGCGATTGGCAAATTTGGCTCTTCTGCGAATCAGTCTAAACATTGCTATGCGTCGTGAAGACTGTCACGGATGGCATCATGATTCCTGGATTTCAAGATCTGGCCACCGGCGCGTTTCAGAGCGGTCTCGCTCAGTTGGATGCTGACCCGGAGTGGCACGATGATCGTCTGAATCTCGAGGGACCATTCCGACTAAGCTTTCCTGGCGCGAAAGGCTGGGGAGAAGAACTGTTAGTTGCTTCACTCCTCAAGAGGCACGCTGATGCATCTAGAGCCGCAGTCCAAGTCGTTGCGAGTGAGCAAGTCTGTTCGATCCTGAAGCATGATCCGGCCTTCCTGCCCCAACTTGGCAAAAGTAATAAGGAGGGTAGATCTCCGTTGGCAATTTTGCGGCATGCACTCATGGGGAAATTGTTAGATGAACGCTTCGTTCCGCTGGCATCACCGGGAGCCAAGGCATCTTACGGCATCGAGCGTCGCCCGCGTGTCGGAATCGCCTGGGCGAGCGTTCCGGAAGACCATCCTATCTCTGAGAAATCCGTTCCGGTAGAAAAATTCCTGCCCGTATTGACTGGTATTGATGCTGACTTGATTTCGCTTCAACGGCAGCTTCCGGTCGCAGACCGGAACGGTCTTGCCAAAGAGAGAGGAGTACGTTTCCTTATTGGAGATGAGATCCTTGATGCAAAGACTGGATCAGATGCCGAGAAATTGGTTGCAGAAGTCCGGGAGCTGGATTATCTGGTGACGATCTCAACGACCACAACGCATATCGCTGCCGCCATGGGCATTAGAGTTGAGTTGATTGTGGCTGAGCGCGAGGGCCAGCAATGGTTCTGGCAGGCTCAGGCCCGCCATGGTAAGTGCTTTTACCCGACGGTCAGGGTCCACCTCGGCGATGGACGGAAGCACGATTGGTGGAAAAGGTCACTTCAATCTCTTCGAGCAGCTCTGCCGAGCAAAAAGCATGAGTTGGATGGGCGGTGAACAGGCATTTGGCTGTGGAAGTCGCAGGACGCATAACATCACGCTACGGTAGAGCAAAAAACAGCCTCGCTCCTTGGCGCTCAGCGAATCGCGGAATGATGTCGCGCAACGAAGTTCATAAAGGTCACAGTCATGAAGTACGTGGATGAATTTCGAGATCGCGCGGTGGCGGCGGCGCTGGCGGAGCGGATCAAGCAGATCGTGCGCCGGCCTTGGACGATCATGGAGGTCTGTGGGGGACAGACCCATTCGATCGTGCGGTTCGGGCTGGACAGTCTGCTGCCCAAAGACCTCACGCTCGTCCATGGGCCCGGCTGCCCGGTGTGCGTGACGCCGATCGGGCTGATCGATGACGCGGTCCGGCTTGCGCGACAGCCAGGAGTAATTCTCTGCTCGTTCGGCGATATGTTACGCGTGCCGGGATCTCAGGGCGATCTCTTCGGCGCCAAGGCAGACGGCGCGGATGTCCGGATCGTCTATTCGCCGTTGGATGCGCTCGAAGTGGCTCGCGCGAATCCCAACCGTGAAATCGTCTGTTTCGCCGTGGGATTCGAGACGACTGCCCCGCCCTGGGCGATGGCCGTGGTCCAGGCAAAGGCCTCGAAGCTCACGAACTTCAGCCTGCTGGTGGCCCATGTGCTGGTGCCGCCGGCGATGGAGGCGATCCTGTCGTCACCCCAGAATCGGATTCAGGGCTTTCTCGCCGCCGGCCACGTCTGCACAGTGATGGGGTATGAGGAATACGATGCCATCGCGGCGAAGTATCGAGTCCCGATTGTCGTGACGGGATTCGAGCCGGTGGATGTGCTTGAGGGCATCGCCATGCTGGTCAGTCAGCTGGAGGCGGGGAAGGCTGAAGTCGAAAACCAATATGTCCGATCGGTCAGCCGGGAAGGGAATCGGCAGGCGCAAGCCATCGTGGACGAGGTCTTCGAACCGGCGCTTCGTGCTTGGCGTGGGATCGGTGAAATCCCGCGTAGCGGTCTCCAGATTCGCTCCGCCTATGCTGCTTTCGACGCGGCGGTGCGCTTCCGAGACGTGCTTGCCTCGTTCGGTCCTGCCGCACAGGAAGATCCGGAGTGTCAAAGCGGATTGGTGCTTCAGGGTTTGCTCAAACCAATGGACTGTCCGGCCTTCGGATCCAAATGTACGCCGGAGCGGCCGTTGGGCGCGCCGATGGTCTCAAGCGAAGGGGCCTGTTCCGCGTATTATCGATACCGGGGCCAAGTTACTCGTGAAGCGTGAAGGTTATCTCGTGGGGGAAGAGTTGCGGGTTCCGTGTTTCAAGTTTCGGTAACTCGAACCCCCCAACCCGAAACTCGAAACTTTGACCTCGGGATCCCGATACGAAAGACGACCATGAGCAACAGTAAATCCTTTGAGCCTGCGTGTCCTTTACCCGCTTCGAAAATGAAGACGGTACAGCTTGCGCACGGCGGCGGCGGGCGGCTCATGCAGGACCTGATTCAAGAGGTGTTCGTCCGAGCGTTCGACAATTCGATGCTCGCGCCCTTGCACGACGGTGCCACCTGGCCGGTGGAGAAAGGCACGTTGGCCTTCACCACGGATTCTTACGTCGTGCGGCCGCTGTTCTTTCCGGGCGGCGACATCGGCAGTCTCGCGGTCCATGGCACGATCAACGATCTCGCGATGTGCGGCGCGAAGCCGTTGTACCTCAGTGCGGGATTCATTCTGGAAGAAGGGCTGAGTCTGGATGTGCTCCAGCAAGTCGTGAACTCGATGGCCAAGGCGGCGCAGGCAGCCGGGGTGTCGATCGTCACGGGGGACACGAAAGTCGTCGATCGGGGTAAGGGCGACGGGATCTTCATCAACACAGCCGGCGTCGGGCTGGTTCCGTCCGGCGTCCGTGTATTGCCGACGTTAATCCGGCCTGGTGATGCGATCCTTGTCAGCGGTGATCTTGGTTCCCATGGCGTGGCCGTGTTGAGCGTGCGGGAAGGGCTGATGTTTTCCGGCGACGTCACAAGCGATTCAGCCCCGTTGCATGAGGTGGTAGGCGACCTCATCGAGAGCGGGATCGAGATTCATTGCCTGCGGGATCTGACTAGGGGCGGGCTTGCGAGTGCGCTGAATGAACTGGCCGTGGCGGCGAAGGTCGGCATGGCGATCGACGAATCCGCTGTTCCCGTGCTGGAACCAGTGCGTGGCGCCTGCGAGCTGCTGGGCCTCGATCCCCTCTATGTGGCGAATGAAGGACGGTTCGTTGCCATGGTGCCTGAATCACAGGCCGAAACGACGCTGGCCGTGATGCGCCGCCATGCAGTGTCCGGTCAGGCAGCTCGGATCGGCACCGTCACGGATCGCCATGCTCCGCCGGTCGTCCTGCGGACAGTGCTGGGCACGCACCGGATTCTGGATCTGCTATCTGGCGAGCAACTGCCACGCATCTGCTAGCGCACTTCTGTATGAGTGTGTGCATATGCATACAGCGTTCATTCTTCCTGCTGTTCGCTTGTTCCCACACGCGCGGCGTTTGCCACAGTCGTCGTTCATCATCCGGTACTGTAACTGTCCGTTCGTCCCATAGCCAGCGACCGCGATAGTGAATACCACTTCGTCCGCTGTGGGCGCATACATCCGGCTCTCCGATGTCTGGGCCGACGGGTCTCATTTTCTTGGCACAGCCCTGCGCCGACGGAGGTGTTCCTCGGAGGAATGATCCATGCAATTCACAGGTTTATATGGGACTGAATCGAAGGGCTGTGCCGATGATTCCGACCGAAGAGAGCGGTCGCAACCGATCAGAGGACGTCGCTCCAGGGAGGACTGACGGCAAAGGCTGCGTTGATCAGGCCGACATGGGAATACGCTTGGGGGAAATTACCGCACTGAGTGTTCGTGGACGGGATGAAATGCTCGGAAAACAACCCCACATGATTGGCCGCGGACAGCACCCGGTTGAGGATGGATCTGGCCTCCGGCATGCGCCCCAGTCGGGCCAGCGCCTGGGCGATCCAGAAGGAGCAGATGACGAACGCCGCTTCCGGTCTCCCAAAGTCGTCTTCCCGCACATACCGGTAGAAGAATCCCGCTTCTTCGCCGGCTCGCGGCAGCGCGAGCGCGTGAGTGATCTGCCCCACGGTGGCTTCACAGAGTGGCCGGTTCGGATAGCCCAGAATGGGCAGTTGGGCCAGCGCGGCGTCGTAGCTGATGTCGGACGGACCGTTCCTGACCGCGCCGTCATGCACGGAACGGAGCAAAGCCTCGGCGGCGTGGATCCTGGCGCTGGTCAGATCGACCGAGAGCGACGCAAGATATCCGGTCCGTGCGATGCGTTCCAGCCGCTCCAAGCCGGCCCAGCAGAGCAAGTTGGTAAACGCATGTTCGCGCCAACCGTTGCGGATTTCCCAAAGGCCCGCGTCGGGCTGGCCGATGCTGCGTATGCAGAGCTTCGCCAAATGGGCCAGGAGTCCGTCGAGATCGCGGGTCCGCAGATCGACAAATCGTTCGTCGAAGTAGATGGGCGTGAAGGTCAGTATCATTTCGCCATAGGCGTCGTTCTGGACTTGTTCCGCCGCCTGATTATGGCTGCGGACCGGGACGCTGCCCTGATAGCCGGTCCAATTCGCATGCTCCGTTTCCGGGAGAGGCAGGCCCTGGCTCAGCGTGTAGACCGGACGCAGGCGGTCGCGGGAATGTTCGTGGGTATGCGCGATGTTCAAGAGAAACTTCAGAAAGGCTTCCATCTCTTCGAAGTGGCCCAGGTTATGAAACGCCGTCAACGAAAAATAGGCGTCGCGCAACCAGCAATAGCGGTAATCCCAGTTCCGGGCGGCGCCCGGCTGTTCCGGGAGGCTTGTCGTCAGGGCCGCCAAAATGGCGCCGGTGTCTTCGAAGCAGTGGAGTTTCAACGCGAGGGCGGACCGGATGACCTCGTGCTGGTGCAACAGCGGCACCGAACAGTTCTTGACCCAGGTGCGCCAGTACCGCGTCGTCTGTTCCAGAAAGTCGTGGCTGACTTTGACCAGGTCGTCCTCGATACCGAGTCCCCAGGTCAGGCCGAAATAGAATTTCTGCGTCAGGGCAACCGGCGTCTCTTCGCAGAGGTACGTCAGCGGCATGTTGGTCAGCAGGCGGAGCGGCTCGCCGCGAATCTCGTATCGGAGATGGTTACTGCCCCGCACGGGCTGAACGGGCCTCTTGTCCCAACCGGATACCGGACGGCAGCTGACGCGGATGGCCGGGGCACCCTGGAGCGGCTCGACCAGTCTGAAGAGCGCCGCCGGCCGATAGATCCGGCCGTACTGTTCAAACCGAGGGCAGAAGTCGGTGATCTGGAAGGCGTCACCGTTCGGCAAGGCGACCGTCGTCAGCAGAATATTCGTGTTGGGCAGGTAGCGTTGTTGGATGGTAGAATCTGTGGCCGAGGCCGCGCTCGTGATGGCGAACTGTCCGCCATCCGGATCGAGCAGCCGGCCGAACACGGGCGGACTATCCGGTCTGGGCGCGCACATCCATTCGACGGCGCCGCTCATGCCGATCAGCGCCGAGAGATGGCAATTCCCGATAAGTCCGTACCGATACATGCTTCTTACCTTAGGCGATTTTCCGGCTGAAGTAAACGAGAGGTGACGTATGCGATTGTCGCTCCGATTCCTCTTGCCGTTGGCACTGGCGCTCGCCGGCGTGGCCTATGCCGTCATCCCGCTCGTCGATACCCTGACCCTGAAATGGTTCGTGCGGGACATCGAGATTCGCGTACAACTCATCGCCGGCACCATGGAGGGTCCGCTCTCTGAGTTGGTCGCGTCGCAGTCCAAGGCGAAACTGCAGGCCTACTTGCAACGGATCATTCAAGACGAACGGCTCTTCGCCATCGGGTTTTGCGATCGGAATAACCAGCTCATTTATAAGACGGCGACCTACCCCGATTCGGTTCCGTGCGAACAGGCCGCTGAAGTCAAGAGCGGGCCGACGGCCGTTGTTCGGCTGGCGCAGGGCGCCGTCCATGTCGCGGCGGTCGGATTGGAGACCGGCGGCCGGCCGTTAGGACGACTGATCCTGCTGCATGACATGAGTTGGGCCGAGCGTCGCAGCAGTCTCACCAAGTGGTACCTGTTCTATCTGTTTGCCGGTATCGGTGTCGTCATTTCGCTCGTGACCGTCTTGGTCGCGCATTTGAGTTGGCGAGGGTGGGTGCAAGGTGTGCGGGGCATGCTCCGAGGGGAAGGTTTGATTGGATTGATCCGGGATCAGCAACATAAGCCGGAACTTCAGCCCGTCGCCCAAGACCTCCGCGCCATGATCCATGAACTGCAATCGGACAAGCGCATGCGGGATGAACGCCAAATGAGCTGGAAGCCCGCGACACTCAAGATGATCTTGCGGGATCACCTGGCAGGCGACGAAGTGATGATCGTGTCGAATCGTGAGCCCTATGTCCACAATCGACGCGACCAACAGATCGACGTGCAGGTGCCGGCCAGCGGCGTCGTCACGGCTCTCGAGCCGATCATGCGAGCCTGTTCCGGAGTCTGGATCGCGCACGGCAGCGGCAGCGGGGACCGCGATGTGGTCGATGCGCGGAACCACGTTCGCGTTCCTCCCGACGATCCCGCCTACGAGATTCGCCGTATCTGGATGACGTCCGAAGAGGAAGAAGGTTACTACTACGGGTTTGCCAACGAGGGCTTGTGGCCCCTCTGCCATCTGGCTCATGTCCGCCCCGTGTTTCGATCGTCGGATTGGACCCATTACAAGGCCATCAATGAACGGTTCGCGATGACCATCGTCGAAGAGGCCAAGACCGACAACCCGGTCGTCCTCATACAGGATTATCACCTGGCACTCGTGCCGAAAATGGTTCGGGATCGTCTGCCTCACGCGACGATCATCACCTTCTGGCACATTCCCTGGCCGAACCCGGAAAGCTACGCCATCTGCCCTTGGCACCAGGACATTCTTGAAGGGCTGCTGGGCAGCAGCATTCTTGGATTTCACACGCGGTTCCATTGCAGTAACTTCATCAAAACCGTGGACCGGTCGCTCGAAACACGGATCGATTGGGACAGTTCCACGATTTCGTACGGTGGAAAGTTGACCGCCGTGAACCATTACCCCATCTCGATCGAATGGCCCAGCCGGATGTTTCTGGGACAACCTTCCGTACCGGAGTGTCGAACGCAGATCCGTGCAAAGTACGGTCTGTCCGCTTCCCACCAGGTCGGGATTGGGGTGGAGCGGCTCGACTACACCAAGGGTATCCTGGAACGCTTCCTTGCCGTTGAACGGTTGCTGGAGCTGCAACCCGAGTGGATTGGGAAATTGTCGTTTCTGCAGCTGGCAGCCCCCAGCCGTTCCAAGATCGACGAATATCAGCATCTCGGACAACAAGTAACGGCGTTCGCTGATCGCATCAATCGACGGTTTGGGCGAGGGACCTACCAGCCCATCTATCTCATGATCAAACATCATGACCCGGAGGAAATCGCAATCCACTATCGTGCAGCCGACTTCTGTGTCGTCAGCAGCCTACACGACGGGATGAACCTCGTGGCCAAGGAATTCGTCGCCGCGCGGGACGACGAACAGGGGGTGCTGATCCTCAGCCAGTTTACCGGCGCAGCCGCCGAACTGGCGGAGGCGCTCGTGGTGAATCCCTACAATATCGATGAATGCGCCGCCGCTCTGCAGCTGGCGTTGACCATGCCTGGGACCGAGCAGCGGGCTCGGATGCGGAGCTTGCGCGGGATCGTGCAGGAGTTCAACGTCTATCGCTGGGCAGGCCGGATGTTGATGGATGCCGCCCGCATGAGACAACGCGCCCGCGTGCTGCGCCAGACGGGTGGACGGGACGTACGCGCCGCCACAGAGGAGTTCCGATGATCGATCTCCTGTCGGCCGAGGGACGTGACGCGTTGATGGCAGTCGCTGGGCGGTCTGTGTTGTATGCTTTCGATTTTGACGGTACGCTGGCGAAGATTTCTCCAGACCGCGGCGGCGTCAAATTGTCTCCATCCACGCACGAATGGTTACGCGAACTTGCTGCGCGTGCGCCCTGTGCCGTCGTATCGGGTCGCGCACTCAGTGACTTGACGCCGAGGGTGAATGGGGCAGTCCCCTATCTGATCGGGAACCACGGGGTGGAGAGTCCACTGACGCCCGACGCGACCTTGAACGAGGCGGAACGCATCTGTCTGGGATGGATGAAGCAAGTGGACGGGGACCTTGCCGGGCCGCTCAAGGATGCCGGCGTGGAGGTCGAACACAAGTGCTACACCCTCACGTTCCATTATCGGGGGGACGACGAGCCGGTCACGGTGGAGCGTGTGCTGGGTCTTCTGCTTAATCGATTGGCGCCGGTCCCGCGGTTGATCGCAGGAAAGGCTTCGGTGAACGTCTTGCCCCCGGGGAGCACCACAAAAGGGGAAGCCGCCCTTGCCCTCATGTTTCATCTGAGGCAGGAGGGCCTGTTCTTCATCGGCGACGATGAGACGGACGAAGATGTCTTCGGACTGCGCGAAGGTCTGATGATGGGAGTGCGCATCGGTCGCCAGCCTCAGTCACGAGCCGGATATTACCTGAATCACCAGACTGAGATAGAAGACGTGATTCGCTTTCTGGTCCATCGCCTTGATCGTACCCGGGAAACGATACGACCTGAGTAACGCGGTTGCATTCAGGCTCTTCTCATTCGTTGAATCATTGTGAATTTGGCTGAGGGTTTCCCGTGTTCCAGCCATCAATTCGAAGCGCACGTTGCCACGGCTATCAGGTGCCCGGATGACCCGAAATGCCCCAGCAGGGCGAATTGAGCGGTTCAAGTCCTGGCAGGACTTGTTCGCAAAACAGCTTGGAATCGCAAGGGGTATCGAACGGCGCCGGACCGGTTCTTTGTGGCATCGCGTATGCTTAGCAATCTCAGGTGAGGTCGCAGCTACTTGAAATGCCTCGTCTATGGGGTGTAGAGATGATCCGGGCAGAAAACAGAAACGCCCGTTTCCGGGGAGTGTCACCAATCTGATGATTTCACACGTGCATGTGCGATACATGGCGCTGGTCCTGCTGTTTACCTTCTGCCAGGTGATCGGGTCGATGTGTGCCATGCCCGATCTGTCGGAGGCGTATGAAGCCGCCTTCGTCGAAGACCGCATGGCCTGTCCGATGGACGGAGCCATCATGTGTCCCCCGTCGCTCACGTCTTCCCCGGAACGCCAGGTTAAACTGACTGCTGCTTCGAATGCCGATCAGGCCGTGATACTGTCTTGCCTGGTCCCATCCGGTCTCACGAATCGAGCCTTCCCCGTCCCCTGGCCCGGGAGCAACGTGCTCTCCATTGTCCCCATTTCCATAAGTTCTTCCTCGGTTCTTCGAATCTGATTCGGCACCTCCAGCTTTGTCGCTCCCTGCCTGGCTGCCTCAGCCGAGCGGGTGATGATCGCCTTTCGCTATATGGAGGTGCCTTATGAGACATGCAATTTCTCTCCACCAGCTGTTGGCTGCCATGGTGCTGCTTGCGGTAACCATGCCGCCGGTACCATTGCCCGCTGACGGAGCTGAACTGCCCGGAGTGAACGGACCGCGCATCGATCTGCCCGGCCTCATCCATGAACTGGAGGCGGCCAACCCGGAGATCAACGCGGCGCGCCATCGCTGGCGCGCCGCCCAGGCGGTGGTGCCGCAAGTCCAAACGCTACCCGACCCGACAATTCAGATCGGGTACCAACGGATGCCGATGACGGAACCGTTCCAGGGGGCGATGTACGGCGTCGGGCAGGAAATTCCCTTCCCGGGAAAACTCCGGTTGAAAGGCGAGGTCGCGCAAAGTGATGTGGATCGGTTTGAGCAGGAGCTCTATGCCACCCGTCTGCGGTTGATTGCATCATTGAAAGAGGCCTATTTCAGTCTCCACTTCGTGCACAAGAGTATCGAGATCGTGGAAAAGAACAAAGCGCTCTTGTTGCAGTTCGAAAAAACCGCCAAAGCCCGATACAGCGTCGGACAAGCCGCGCAACAGGATGTGTTCCGCGCCCAGCTCGAGATCTCGCGCGTGCTCGACCGGCTGGCGGTGCTCGAGCAGGAAAAAGAGAGCCTCCATGCCGCGATCAACCGGCTGTTGAATCGCCCTCCGGCCGATCCCCTAGGCACGCCGGAAGAGGTGCGCACCACAATCCTGACGATTCCGCTTCAGGAGCTCAATCGCCGCGCCGACGAATTTTCTCCCGTGCTGGCGGCCATGACGAAAAACATTCACCGCTCCGAACATGCCGTGTCGCTGGCGAAGCGGCAGTACTATCCCGATTTCGATGTGACGGCTCTGGGCCTTCGCAACGACAAGATCAATGACAACGGCTACCAGGTGATGGTGGGGATCAAGGTCCCGCTGTTCTACGCGTCGAAGCAACGGCAAGGCGTGCATGAGGCCATGGCCGGCCTCGACAGCGCGCGCGACGACTTCGCCGCGACCCGCCAGGATCTTCTGTTTCAAGTCAAAGACGGCTTCGTCCAAGCGCAGCGGGCCGAACGGTTGATCACGATCTTGCGTGATGCCATCATCCCACAGGCCACGCTGGCCTTGCAGGCAGCGCAAGCCGGTTATGCGGTGGGCAAGGTGGATTTCCTCACGCTCCTCAACAGCTTGCTGACCTTGCAGGACAGTCAGTTGGAACTGCACGGCGAAATGGTGAACCACGAAAAAGCGCTGGCGCGGCTCGAGGCGGTGACCGGCGAACCGTTGGGCGGGGTCGAGTCTGAAAGGAAACCGGGATCATGACCAGGCGGGCGGTAACCGGCATGGCGGCAGCCCTCATTCTGGCCGCTGGAGCAATTGTTTGGATGACGTCGCACCCGGCGATCATTTTCTCGGCAGAGTCCGGACAGGGCGACATGGCCGGAATGGAGATGCCGGGGATGGCAGAAAAGAAGGGAGGACGGGGACAGGCGCCGGCTTCGCCGGAGCCAGTCCCCAGCGGTATTGTGACGATTCCGCCGGAACGACTTCAAATGATCGGGGTGAAATACGAACAGGTCATGAAGCGCCCGCTTGAGAAACAGATCCGGACCGTCGGCCGTGTGGCCGTCGATGAGCGACGGCTTGCCAAGGTCACGATCAAGTTTCATGGGTGGATCGAACAGCTTTTTGTGAGCGCCACCGGCGATCATGTGAAGAAAGGGCAACGGCTCTTCACCATTTACAGCCCGGACCTTGTCGCCACACAGGAGGAATACCTGCTGGCCCTCCAGAGCCAGGCACAGCTTGGGGAAAGCAGGATTCCCGAAGTGGCCACAGGCTCCAAGAATTTGTTGGAAGCGACCCGCCATCGACTGCATCTCTGGGACATCGGCCAAGAACATATCCGGGACCTGGAGCGGACGAAACAGGTTACGAAGACGCTGCCGCTCCATTCTCCGATCAGTGGGACGGTCATCAATAAGAGCGTCCTTCAAGGCGCGCACGTCGAGCCCGGAGAAGAGCTCTATACCATTGCGGATCTCTCCCGGGTCTGGATCTTGGCGGACATCTATGAATATGAACTCTCGTTCGTCAAAAAGGGCCAGAAGGCCGCCGTCACCCTCTCCTACGATCCAGGCACGGTGCTGACGGGACAGGTCGGGTTCATTTATCCCACCTTGGATCCGAAGACCCGCACGGCGAAGGTGCGGTTCGAGCTCGACAATGCCGACGAAAAACTGAAGCCGGACATGTATGCCAA
>DCZO01000004.1:129458-152819 GCA_002331335.1 Nitrospira sp. UBA2082
AAGACCGGCGAATGGACGGAGGTGCTGGAGGGGGTGAACGAAGGGGACCATGTCGTAACATCGGCCAACTTCTTGATCGACAGCGAAAGCCGGCTCAAGTCCGTCGTCGAGGGGATGAGCGGAATGGGAATGAAATAGTGCAAGACTGGCGGGAAAGGCGGCAGAAGCGAGAAATGCATAAGTTCGTTGCCATGTTCAATGTGTTCTCATGCGCGTCTTGCTTGTCGCGCGTTTCACGCACATCGTGCAGGTAAATTATGGTTGAACGCATCATCGAGTACAGCGCGCGCAATCGCTTCATCGTCTTCCTGTTAGTCGCCGCGTTCTCGGCGGCGGGTCTGTGGGCCATGTGGCAGACGCCGATCGACGCCCTGCCGGATATTTCCGATACGCAGGTCATCGTCTATACCACCTGGCAAGGCCGGTCGCCGGACCTCGTCGAAGACCAAGTCACCTACCCGATTGTCACGGCGCTGTTGTCGGCGCCCAACGTCACGGTCGTCCGCGGCTTCTCGGACTTCGGCTATTCCTATGTCTACATCCTGTTCAAGGACGGCACGGACATCTACTGGGCCCGGTCTCGAGTCCTGGAGCGTCTGAGCCAACTCTCCGGACGCATGCCGGAGGGTGTGATGCCCCAGCTGGGGCCGGATGCCACCGGTGTCGGCTGGATCTTTCAATATGCGCTGGTGGACGAATCGGGCCGGCATGATTTGGCGTCCTTGCGCAGTTTTCAGGATTGGTACCTGCAATATTGGCTGCGAGCGGTGGAAGGCGTGGCCGAAGTCGCCAGCATCGGAGGGTTTGTCCGCCAGTATCAAGTCAATCTGGATCCGACGAAGGTCTTGGCCTATCGCCTCTCGATTCCGGCCGTCGTCGAACGGATCCGGCAGAGCAACAACGACGTCGGCGGGCGGGTGGTCGAATTCTCGGGGATCGAGTACATCGTCCGTGGGCGCGGCTACATCAAGACCGTCGGGGACATTGAACGGATCGCGGTCGGCGTGAACGAGAACGGCACGCCGATTCTCTTGCGGGACGTCGCGACGGTGCGGCTGGGTCCCGACATGCGCCGGGGCCTCGTCGAATTGAACGGGCAAGGAGAGGTGGCGGGCGGCATCGTCATCATGCGGTTCGGCGAAAATGCGCTGACCGTCATTGAACGGGTCAAGGCCAAACTGAAAGAGGTCGAGCCGTCGCTGCCGGAAGGCGTGAAAATCGTCACCGTCTACGATCGCAGCGATCTGATCCATGAATCGATCGCCACGGCGAACGAAAGCCTGATGGAAGAGCTGGCCGTCACCGGTCTCCTCATTGTCGCCTTCTTGCTCCACGTCCGATCCGCGATCGTGCCGATCCTCACGCTGCCCATTGCCGTGCTGATCGCGTTCATTCCCATGTATCTGATGGAGATCGGCATCAATATCATGTCGCTCGGCGGCATCATCGTGGCCATCGGCGATATGGTGGACGCCGCCATCGTCATGGTGGACAACGCGCACAAGCGGTTGGAGGAGTGGGAGCGGGACGGGAAGATCGGCGAGCGGCTACAAGTCCTCATCGATTCGGCCAAGGAGGTCGGGCCCTCGATCTTCGCCTCCGTGCTCGTGATCGCCATTTCATTTATCCCGGTGTTCGTCCTGGAGGCCCAGGAAGGCCGGATGTTCAAACCGTTGGCGTGGACCAACAATCTGGCCATCGCCATGTGCGCCGTGTTGGCCATCACCTTGGTCCCGGCCTGCCTTCCGACGTTTATCCGGGGGAAGATCTTCCCGGAACAGAAGCATCCCGTCAGCCGGTCCCTTCAACGCCTCTATGCGCCTGTGTTGCGCTTGGCCCTGCGCTACAGAAGGGCGGTCGTCGCCGGATCCCTTGCGCTGATGGCCAGCGTCGTCCCGCTGTACCAGAAGATGGGCTCGGAATTCATGCCGCCGCTGTACGAGGGGACGATCCTGTATATGCCGACGACCTTGCCGGGGCTCTCCATTACAGAGGCCGGGCGCCTGCTTCAGATTATGGATCAGAAACTCCGGTCGTTCCCCGAAGTGGACCATGTGTTCGGCAAGGCCGGTCGGGCGGAGACTTCCACCGACCCCGCGCCGTTCAGCATGATGGAAGTCGTCGTCGAACTGAAACCGAAAGAGCAGTGGCGACCCGGCCTCAGCTATGAGGGATTGATCGATGAGATGGATCGCGCGCTTCAGTTTCCCGGCATCACGAACGCCTGGACCATGCCGATCAAAGCCCGGATCGATATGCTGACCACCGGCGTGCGCACACCGGTCGGCATCAAGATCTTCGGACCGGATCTCAAACGCATCGAACAACTCGGCGAGCAGTTGGAAGCGGTCCTCAAGGATGTTCCGGGCACGCGAAGCGTCTATGCCGAACGGGTGTCGGGAGGCTACTTTCTCGACTTCGAGATCGATCGAGAACAAATCGCCCGCTACGGTCTGACGGTGATGGATGTCGGCCAAACCATCGAATCGGCGATCGGCGGTGAAAATATCGCGACGACGATCGAAGGCCGGGAGCGCTACCCGATCAACGTGCGCTATCTGCGGGAATTGCGGGACGATCCTGAAAAGCTTCAACGAGTCATCGTGGACACGCCGACGGGCGCGCAAGTTCCGCTGGCGCAGCTTGCGACGCTCCGATTCGTCAGCGGTCCTCCCATGATCCGGGATGAAAACGGTCTGCTTGCCGGCTACGTGTTCCTCGATATGACGGGCCGTGATGTCGGCGGCTATGTGGAGGATCTCAAGAAGGCCGTGGCGGACAAGATTCAGCTGCCGCCCGGGTACACGATCGTCTGGTCCGGCCAATATGAATTCATGCAGCGGGTGAAGGAACGATTGAAGTTGGTGGTGCCGCTGACGCTGGTCATCATTTTTGTCACCTTCTATTTCGCATTTGCCTCTGTTGCCAAAACTTTCATGGTGATGGTGGGCGTACCGCTTTCGCTGGTCGGCGCCGTCTGGTACCTGTCGATTCTCGACTACAACATGAGCATCGCTGTGTGGGTGGGACTGATCACGGTCGTGGGAACCGCAGCCGAAACCAGCGCGGTAATGCTGGCCTATTTGGATGAAGCCTGCGCGCGGCGCAAGGCGGCCGGCGGGCTCACGACGCTGCCCGATCTGATCGACACGGTCCAGCTGGGCGCAGTCGAACGTATCAGGCCCATGGCGATGATCGGCTTGGTCGATGTCATCGGGTTAATCCCGGTCATGTGGGCTACGGGGACCGGGGCGGATGTCATGAAGCGCATCGCCGCGCCCCAGGTGGGCGGCGTCTTTTCCGCCATGCTTCTTACCCTGTTCGTGATTCCGCCCGTCTATGTCATGTGGCGGTGGTGGAAGGAACAACGAGAGAGTCAGATGCGTTCATGGGCAAAGGAAGCGCAGTGAACTCGTTCTCTAGAAGTAGGAGCTGCCATGCTGAATGGTCGGTGGGCATCTATGATCTTCGCGATCGGGTTGCTTTTGGTATTGCAAGGCTGTGTGGAGGCGTCTGTTCAGCGGATGATCAACGCGAACGATCATAATGGCCTGGCGGGCTATTATGCTCAGCAAGCGCAGGAGTTGAGGGTAAAGGCCAAGGCGTGGGAGATGGCGGCTGAATCGTATGAGAAACATTCCGAGCCGCATGGGAAGACGGAACCCAAGCAACACGCCGCCCATTGTCGAGCCATTGCCCGCAATTACCTGAAGGCGGCCGATGAAGCGGATGAGCTGGCAGGAGAACACCGCGCGATGAGTCCCACCGGCATGATGCAGTAGGTGACTCGGGCGTCACAAACAGTTCTGGCATTCCATGCAGACGACCACAACGCCGTCCATTGTCGAGCCACCGAAAGGCATCGCCTGGCACAGCCGGTCAGCTGAGGAGGTGTTGGTCCAACTCGGCTCCACCGTCTTCGGACTTTCTTCTGTGGAGGCCGCACGTCGGCTCGCAGAGAGCGGTCCCAACGAGTTGAAAGAACGTGAAGCCATCAGCCCGGTCCAGATTTTTTTCTCCCAGTTTAATAGTCTCATCATCTGGGTTCTCATCGCCGCCGCTGTGATCTCCGGCCTACTGGGCGAACGGATGGATGCCGCCGCCATCCTCACCATCGTGGTGCTTAACGCCGTAATCGGTTTCTATCAGGAGTTTAAAGCCGAGAAATCTATCGCGGCGCTTAAGAAAATGACCTCACCACACGCCACCGTGCGGCGTGATGGACAGGTTATTTCAATTCCTGCTTCGGGTGTCGTTGCAGGTGACATCCTCGCATTAGAGGCCGGCGACCTGGTCGCGGCCGATGCACGACTTCTGGAGGTTGCCTCGCTCAAGTGCATCGAGTCGGCGCTCACCGGCGAATCGAATGCGGTGACAAAGCAGGCGACTGCGTTGGAGCAGGCCGCCGTCCCCCTTGGCGACCGCGCAAACATGGTCTTCATGGGGACCAGCGTCGCGGCTGGTACCGGTCAGGCGGTCGTCGTGGCCACGGCGATGCAGACGGAACTCGGTCGCATCGCGGGTCTTATAGAACAGGCTGGAACGGAGGCAGGCACGCCTCTGCAGAAAAAGCTCGACTCGTTCGGGCATCTCCTCGTGTGGGTGACCTTGGCCATCGTCGCACTGCTCTTCGGGCTGGGGCTGCTCCGTGGGATTCCGCCCTTCGAGTTCTTCATGACCTCGGTCGGCCTCGCCGTGGCCGCCGTGCCGGAAGGGCTGCCCGCGGTCGTCACGGTGGCGCTCGCGCTCGGGGTGTTGCGCATGTCCCGCCGCCGTGCGCTCGTGCGCAAGCTGCCGGCGGTCGAGACACTCGGATCAACGACGGTCATTTGTACGGACAAGACCGGCACATTGACGATCGGCACAATGACTGTGCGCACGCTCTATGTCGCCGGCCAACGCTACGACGTGACGGGTGAAGGCTACGGGCCTGATGGCGAGGTATGCGTCGAGGGGAAGAACACGGACACGCCGCATGCCGTGCCGCTGCTCGAACTGGCGACCATCCTCCTCGGCTGCAACAACGCCCATCTCGTCCAGGAAAACGGCACCTGGAACGTCATCGGCGATCCCACCGAAGGCGCTTTGCTCGCCGCCGGTCGCAAGGCAGGCGGAAACCGGGAGCGCATCGAGCAGGACCTGCCGAAGGTGCGTGAATTTCCGTTCGATTCCGATCGCAAGCGGAGCACGGTCATCCGCAGGATGCCGGACGGGAAGCTTCGCGCCTTCATCAACGGGGCTCCCGACGTGCTCTTAGAGCGCTGCACACACCTCTACGCGCCCACGGGAGTCCGGCCCCTGACCGAGCACGATCGCCGGAGCATTGTGGCGCAGAATGATGCGATGGCGCAGCGCGCGTTACGCGTACTTGGCTCGGCCTATCGTGATTTGAGCACCGCGTCGCCCCTTGATCTCACCGCATCGGCCGTGGAGCACGACCTCGTATTCGTGGGTCTGTCGGGAATGTATGACCCGCCACGCCAGGAGGCCAAAGAGGCCGTGGCCAAATGTCGTGCGGCCGGAATTCGCGTGGTGATGATCACCGGAGACTATCCGCACACCGCGATGGCCATTGCGCGTGAACTCGGGATTGCGTCGGACGGCGATATGGCGCTCTCCGGACCGGAGTTGGATAAACGCTCCGATGCAGAGCTGCAACACAGCGTGCCACAAGTTGCCGTCTACGCTCGGGTGACCGCCGAGCACAAACTGCGCATCATTCGCGCCTGGAAAGCGATCGATGCGGTGGTGGCGATGACGGGTGACGGCGTCAACGACGCCCCCGCCATCAAAGGCGCGGACATCGGGATTGCCATGGGGCGATCGGGCACGGAAGTCACCAAACAAGCGTCGGACATCATCATTACCGACGACAACTTCGCCTCGATCGTCGCCGCCGTCGAAGAAGGCCGCGGCATCTACGACAACATCCGTAAGACGCTCCAATACCTCCTGGCAGGCAACACGGGTGAACTGCTGCTGATGACGGTCTGTGTGGTCGTAGGTCTCCCGACCCCGCTCCTGGCCATTCACCTGCTTTGGATCAATCTCGTCACCGACGGTCTTCCCGCGCTCTGCCTCGCCACTGACCCCATCGACCCCGACGTGATGACGCGGCGTCCTCGCCGCCGCTCCGAGCGCATCACCGACCGGAGCTTTCTCGTGACGATGATGCTCACCGGCTGTCTCACGGCAGGGGTGGCATTCGCGGTGTATCTCTACGGCTTGAAGACGGAAACCGAAGAAACCGCCCGCACCATGGCGTTTGCCACGCTGGTGTTCGCTGAACTCCTCCGATCTTTCGGCGGTCGGAGTGAAGCCAAGCCCGTCTGGCGCCTCTCGTTCCTCTCGAACATCAATCTGGCTATCGTCGTGTCGGCTTCATTCGGGCTTCAAGTCTGGAGCCATCACAACGAACTGGTGGGCGGTTTCTTGAAGACGTCGTTCCTGTCGCTTGTCGAGTGCCTCGTGCTGCTTGCCGTGGGTGCCATTCCGTTGGTCGTGTTGGAGCTGGTGAAGGTCGCGCGCCTGGCCAGGCGGTCACGAGAGGCAGAGCAATGACCACAGATCGGCACGGGGTGGACAGTTCTGGGCACAAAGTCTCGCCTTTGGCGTCCTGGAAGTGGGCGGAGGCAACGGCTGCCCGGTGGAGATGAGTAGACCATGGGCGAGACGCGTCACCAGTACATCCCTGCGCTGAGGTTCGGTTGGCTGACTGGCCTGTACGATCCTGTCATCCGCTGGACCATGCGGGAGGATCTGTTCAAGCCTCGTTTGGTCGAACAGGTAAGAATGCAACCGGGTCACCGGGTGCTGGATCTCGGCTGTGGAACCGCCACGCTCACGATTCAGCTCAAGCAGTATCAGCCGCATGCTATGGTTGTGGGACTCGACGGCGATCCGGTGGTGTTGGCGCGCGCTCGAGAGAAAGCCGCTGAGGCTGGCGTCAATATCGTGTTTGATCAAGGCATGGCCTATCAACTTCCCTATCCTGATCAATCGTTCGATCGTATCGTGGCGAGTCTGCTCTTGCATCATCTGACCCTGGGCGACAAACGCCGCGCGCTGGCCGAAACCTTTCGTGTGCTCAAATCCGGCGGTGAGTTGCACATCGCCGACTTTGGGAAGCCCCATACGGTGTTCATGGCCTGTTTGTCGTTCATCGTACGTTGGCTGGAAGAGGCGTACGAACACGTCAAGGGAATGGTCCCAGAGCTGATTCGCGAGGCGGGATTCGCTCAGGTGGAGGAGACGGGCCGCTTCACAACGGCGTTCGGGACGCTCGTCCTCATTCGCGCGGTCAAGCCATGAAGCAGGAGTGAGGCATAGTGAGAGAGGTGCCGGGCATCATGAATGTGGACGCAGGCTGAGGAATCGAGTGATGGGGAGCGGCTTGCGCGATCGACGGCTCACCGTTCTTTTCGGTCTGGCCGTGACGGTCAACTATCCATGGGAACGGGCTCAGTCCCGTCTGTACGTCCTGCCTGACGGGGCAGAGGTTGATTGGTGGATGTGCGCAGCGGCGAGTGTCGCAGACGGCCTGGTGGTTCTCCTGATCGTCCAGATCGGCAAGCTGGTGATCGGACAGCCTGACTGGTATCTCAGACCGAGCGCGCGAGGGTACGTCGTCCTGCTGCTGTCGGGAGCGGTCGTCAGCGCCGTGATCGAGTGGAGCACAATCCATGTAGGGCAGTGGTGGGCCTACAGCCCGCGCATGCCTCTCATTCCGGTGTTGAACATCGGAGTGGCTCCGCTGGCGCAGATGCTGGTGCTGCCGCCCCTGATTGTTGCGCTGCTGGCGTGGTGGTGGGGCAAGGATGGAGAATAACGCATGAATCGTGCGAAAGATCCGGTCTGTGGCATGAACGTCCTCCAGGAGCAGGCCTTGCCTGGAACCTATGGAGGCCGGACGTTCTACTTCTGCTCCGACCTGTGCCGGGGCTCTTTCCTCACCGATCCGGAGAAATATCTACAACCGTGTGAGCCGGCGGGAACGGACGACCCTGCCACCCGGCGCGTGGCGTACTTTACGATGGAAGTGGCCCTTGATCCTGCGTTGCCGATCTACAGCGGAGGGTTGGGGGTTCTCGCCGGAGATACGCTTCGATCGTTTGCCGATCTCAACATTCCGGCTGTCGGAGTCAGTCTCCTCTATTGGAACGGATATTGTGATCAGCAGTTGGACGAGTGGGGTAACCAGCGTGAGCGACAGGTATCCTGGGAACCGAGAGGGCGACTGCGTCTGCTTCCGGCCACAGCGGCTGTGACCATCGAGGCGCGGACCGTCATCGTCCAGGCATGGCAGTTCGATCTTGTCGGTATCACGGGCGGCCGGGTTCCCGTGCTCTTGTTGGACGCCAATCGTCCGGACAATGCCGAGCAGGATCGGGATCTCAGCCGTTGGCTCTACGGAGGAGACGACCGCTATCGGCTCGCGCAGGAAATTCTGCTCGGCATCGGCGGAGTCCGAATGCTCCAGGCGCTTGGGTATACCGGGGTGGAGCGATTCCATATGAATGAAGGGCATGCCGCGTGCTTGACGCTCCAGCTGTTGCGCGAATCCACACCGGCCGGGTCCACGGACTGGAACTTCGCCGCGGTGAGACGGCGCTGTGTCTTCACGACACACACGCCGGTGCCGGCCGGACATGATCAATTTGGGTATGATCTCATGCGCCGCGTGGCGGGAGATCTGCTCTCATTGAAAACACTCCAGATGCTCGGCGGCCAAGACCGGTTGAATATGACGCTTCTGGGTTTCAACATGAGCACCTATATCAACGGTGTGGCCAAGCGGCATGGCGAAGTCTCACAGGAGATGTTTCCCGGCTACGCCATCGATTCGATCACGAACGGCGTTCACTCGGCGACCTGGACCTGCGAGAGCTTCCAGGATCTGTACGATCGGTCGATTCCCGGTTGGCGAACCGATCCGTTCTCTCTTCGCTACGCGATCAGTGTCCCGAATCAGGAGATATGGGACGCGCACGTCAAGGCCAAGAAATGCCTGTTCGAAGAGGTGAGACGGCGTACACAGCAGCAATTGAGGCTGGATGTTTTCACGATCGGCTTTGCTCGCCGTGCGACCCCCTACAAGAGGGCCGACTTGATTGTCTCAGCCCCTGAAGAGTTGATCAACGTGGCCAAGAAGGCGGGGCCGCTGCAGATTATTTTCGCCGGCAAAGCGCACCCCAAGGATGAACCAGGCAAGGACATGATCCGCCGTATCGTGCGAGCCGCGAAGCAGCTCGAACGGGATGTCACGATACTGTATCTGGAAAATTACGATCTCCTGCTCGCGCGTCTCCTGACATCGGGCGTGGATCTCTGGCTGAACACGCCGCAACGGCCACTGGAAGCGTCCGGGACGTCCGGCATGAAGGCCGCCCACAACGGTGTGCCGAGCCTGAGCGTATTGGACGGCTGGTGGCTGGAAGGTCACATCGAAGGCGTCACAGGCTGGTCGATCGGCTCGCGGACAATGGCGCAAGCGGTTGAGCACGCGGAGGAGGCGCGCGAGCTGTACCAAAAACTGCGCTGGACGATCATGCCGACGTACTACCAATCGAGGGACCGTTGGATCGACGTCATGCGGCATGCGGTCGCATTCAACGCGTCATTCTTCAACACCCACCGCATGGTGCAGCAATATGCCGCCAATGCGTACGTGTGAGCGCAGGAGCATAGCCCGATCGCCCTCGCCTGGGCGAGGCATCCCCAGTATGCCGCCTTCATTTTCATCATGTTCGGCTTTCTCTTGCAGTGGCCGACCATTCCTACCCTGCTCATGTTCCCGATCCTTGTCGTGATGTATGCCCGTCTCGCCCGCAAGGAGGAAGCGGAGGTCCGTGCAGAATATAGAGACGCCTTCGACCGCGATGCGGCGATGACGCCCGCCTTTGTCCCATGATGGACGAAGAGGTCGCAGCATTCGACGCCCTGATGTAGCAGAAGTTGAGGAGGCCATCCCGCCTGAGTATGCCGGGAAGCTCATGCCGGCCGGTGGTGGAAGAAGCGGAGTCCGGTTGCCATCGCTCAGCCTTCAGGATCGAGTGTGCAGGATCGGATGGAATAAGAAGTCTCTTTCCCCGCAATGGACATTCGCGCCCCGTATTCATTATTTTGAATCAGGACCTGTCGGACAGGAAGGCGGAATTGCGATGTCCTGGTTGATCTTTCTGGCAAGCGCTGCGGTGATCGTCTATGCCGGGACGAAACTGTCCGGCTATGGCGATCAGCTCGCGAAGCTTACCGGTTTGGGCGGGTTGTGGATCGGGGTCGTGTTAATGGCCGCCGCCACGTCGCTACCGGAAATCTTCACGACCGTCAGTGCCGGGTGGCTGAACGTACCGGATCTCGCGGCCGGCGATCTGTTCGGCGCCGGCATGAGCAACATGCTCACGCTGGGTCTGATCGATCTCCTCCATCGACAAAAGCGGGTCTGGCAACAGGCCGCGCTGGGACACGCGCTCACTGCTGCGTTGGCGATGGTGCTGACGGGGCTTGCTGCGTTCTTCGTACTGTTGCCGGCCAATGTGACTCATGCCGGTGTTGGACTTGGGAGCCTGATCCTCTTGATCCTCTATGTGTTGGGCATGAGGGTTATCTTTCGGCAGGAAGACATGGAGCACCGCCAGCGTGAACGGGAAGCATTGGTCGAAGGAACCATGACCACGCAAGATGGCGTCAGTCGACGAGCCGAACTACGCCGTGCAAACATCGGGTTCTCTGTGTGCGCCCTGGCATTACTTGTGGCCGCACCGTTCCTGGCCTGGTCCGCGAATCGCATCGCCGAAGAGACAGGCATCACCGCGACATTCATCGGGACGTCCATAGTCGCTATCACGACCTCTTTGCCGGAGCTGGTTGTTGCGATCGGTGCGGTTCGATTGGGTGCGTTCGATCTTGCCGTGGGGAATCTGTTCGGGAGTAATGCCTTCAACATGGCGGCGTTCTTGTTCGCCGATCTGGCCTATCGCGAAGGCGGTTTACTGAGCAGTGTGAGTTCAACCCACGCCCTCACCGCGCTCTGGTCCATTCTGATGATGAACATCGGCTTGATGGGGATCATCTATCGGGCCGAGAAACGCTTCATGTTGATCGAGCCCGACAGCCTCCTGATGATCGCCGCCTATGTGCTTGGACTATGGCTGTTGTTTCGATGAAGGAGAAGAGGGAAGTGGACATGCGTAACGACGCGCCTGCTGCGAGGCTCTGGCATTCAGTGCCGGTCGAGGCGCTGGCGAAGGAGCTACGCACGGATTTTGATGCAGGCCTCGCTTCCGAAGAAGCCGTCCGTCGGCAAGCGAGTGACGGATTTAACGAGTTGCCCGAAGCTCCTCCGCCCTCTCTGCTGAAGCTCTTCCTCTCGCAATTTACCAGCGTCATCGTATGGGTGTTGATCGGGGCCGCGGTCCTGTCCGGTGTGTTGGGAGACTGGGTTGATGCGGTGGCCATTCTGGCCATCGTGTTTCTCAACGGGTTGCTCGGGTTCGTACAGGAGTTCCGGGCCGAGCAGTCCTTGGCGGCGCTGCGGAAGATGTCGGTGGCGACGGCGAGAGTGTGCCGTGACGGTGTGATTCAGTCGATTCCCGCGCGTCAGCTGGTACGCGGTGATCTGGTGCATCTGGAAGCAGGCGACAGGATTCCCGCTGATGCCAGACTGGTGTATGCCACCAATTTCCAGACCCAAGAAGCGTCACTGACGGGCGAATCCACGCCGGTGCAGAAACACGCCGGTGTGATCGAGCAGGCTGAGCTGCCGGTGGCCGACCGAGCCAACATGGCGTTTATGGGCACCATGGCCGTGTCGGGCAAGGCCCGCGCGCTGGTCGTCTCGACCGGGCTCCACACGGAAATCGGCCAGATCGCCACGATGATCCAGAAGGCCTCCGAAGAGGAACGGGCGGAAACGCCGCTCCAGCGCCGACTCGAACAATTCGGCTACACCTTGTTATGGCTGGCGCTGGCGGTCGTTGCCGTTGTGTTCGTGCTGGGCTCTCTGCGCGGCGAGCCCCTGGTGGCTATGTTCTTAACCTCCGTTAGTTTGGCCGTTGCGGCCGTACCAGAAGGATTGCCCGCCGTGGTGACGATCACGCTGGCGGTGGGCGTCACTCGCATGGTGAAGCGGCATGCGCTGATCCGCAAACTGCCCGCGGTCGAAACCCTTGGTTCGGCAACGGTGATCTGTACGGACAAGACCGGCACGTTGACGAAGAATGAAATGACCGTGACGCAACTGTTCGCCGGCGACCGGGCCTTCGAGGTGACGGGAGAAGGGTATGAGCCGGTCGGCGAGATTACGGAGAAGGTTCAGGTTGAGGCTAATGTTGAGAGGGGACAGGAAACCTCAGCCGTAGTTCGGCCTCGACCTGTTTTGCATCCTGCTCTGCGGGAGCTTCTGACGGCAGGCCTGTTGTGCAACGGCGCCACGCTGAAACGGGAGAACGGTGCGTGGCAGGTAATCGGTGATCCAACAGAGGGGGCCTTGCTGGTGGCGGCAGCCAAGGCTGGTCTGATGAAGCAGGAGCTAGAGCAGTGCGCGCCGCTCCAGGGGGAAATTCCCTTTGATGCCGAGCGGAAGATGATGACGGTCATTTGCCGAACGGACGGCGGGACCATGGCGTACAGCAAAGGTGCGCCGGATATCTTGCTCCGTCGATGCACGCATCGCATGGCGAGTGACGGCACGGTAGAGGCGCTCGACGAAGGAAGGCGGGAGGCGATTCTGGAGGTCAACGCAGCCTACGCCCATGCCTCACTTCGTGTGTTGGCCGCTGCCCGCCGCCTGCTTGAGCAGGGTGAGGGATTGGAGTCGGATGCGGTGGAGCGGCGTCTGGTCTTTCTGGGGCTGTTCGCGATGAAGGATCCGCTACGGCCCGAAGCCGTTGAGGCGATTCGATTGTGTCATGAGGCCGGTATCAAGACCGTGATGATCACCGGCGATCATAAGGAGACGGCTGTGGCGATCGCGCGAGAACTGGCGCTCGACAAAGGCCAGGGCATCGCGCTTTCCGGGAATGACCTCAGCGGCCTGACGGCGGAGCAGCTGGCCGAATCGGTCGAACAGGTGCGGGTCTATGCCCGGGTGTCGGCGGAGCACAAACTGCGGATCGTCAACGCCTGGAAGTCGCGGGGCGCCATCGTGGCCATGACGGGCGACGGTGTCAACGACGCGCCGGCGATCAAGGCCGCGGACATCGGGGTGGCAATGGGCCTGGCCGGCACCGACGTGACGAAGGAAGCCTCCGATATGGTGGTCACCGACGACAACTTTGCGTCGATCGCGGCGGCGGTGGAAGAAGGCCGGGGGGTCTTCGACAACATTCGCAAGGCCGTCCATTTCCTCCTGTCGTGCAACGTGAGCGAAGTGTTGGTCATGCTGTTTGCCGCGTTGTTGGGCTTGCCGCTGCCGCTTCTGCCGATTCACATTCTCTGGATGAATCTCGTGACCGATGGATTCCCTGCCCTGGCCCTGGCGGTTGATCCCAAAGCGCCCGATCTGATGAAACGGCCGCCCCGCCGGCCGGACGCGCAGTTGCTGGACCGGAGCCGGCTGTTGTCCATCGGCGGCGAAGGGTTGATGCTCGGCCTGATTGCGCTGGGTGCCTTTAGTTATAGTTTGTACGGCCTGCATCAGGACCTCGATCAGGCGAGAACCGTCGCGTTTACCGTGATGGTGGTCGCGCAGCTGGTGCATGCGTTCAATTGCCGGAGCGACCGGTGGTCGCTGCTTCAACTGGGGGTGGGAACGAATCGAACCCTCTTGTTGGCGGTCTTTCTGTCGCTCGCCGTGCAAGTCGCCGTATTGACAGTGCCGCTTGTCCAGCCGATCTTCAAGGTTGTACCGGTGCCCGCCGAAGATTGGGCGCTGATGGGGGCCATGGGCATACTGCCGTTCGTCGTGATGGAAACGGTCAAATGGTGGCGGCGCTGAAGGAGGGGAACGTGTTTGACTCGATGCTCCTCTTGTAGGCCAACGAGAGTGGGGCTATATTGTTTTCATGAACTATTGGAATGCATGCAGCCGTGCCTCATATCGAAGGATCGGCACAGGTTGTTTGGCGCTTTGTCTGTGTATTGCGGTCCTCACGCTGATGCTTGGAGTGCCGGTTGCGCTGGCCAATCTGCTCGTCTCAGACGAGATACTCACGGAGTCGCTCTCCGAAGGCTTTTCCGTTCCCCCATCGGCGCCTGAAATGGATAAGCCAAGTCCTCGTCCTGGTTCCATTGAGTTCGATCCTTCACTCTATCATCTCGTGTTGGCCATTTCGGTGTTCCATCCCCCCCTCCTGTAATCTTAGACGTCTCAGTACTGTTGCATTAGACGTGCTGCTATAGGGGTATATCGCGCTGCCCATGGTGCGCTCTGGTGCATCCAGTACGGCCAGTTCGCCTTGATCCAAAGATCTAGGCGACACGGCGTCTCCTTTGTGCAACGGACGAGTTGAGAAGGAGAGCCTAGAACACATCACAGTCATATCCATTGAGGTGAACAGATGCGTATTGCCAAAACGATGAGGTTCAGCAGTTCACAGTCAGAGATTGCCCGGTCTCAGTTGCCGCGGTGGAATCACCTGTAAAACGTGCCGTCACATTGATACGTAGGACGCACGGGCCAGCCTGGGGGATCAAACATGATCTATCTTCTGTCGGATGAGGGACGTGAGGCGTTGAGGGCGATTGCGGAACGTCCCGTGCTCTATGCATTCGACTTCGACGGTACCCTGGCGAAAATCTCGCGGGAACGTCGGAGCGTCAAATTGGCCCCGACCACACACGAATGGCTGCAGGAACTCGCCAAACGTGCGTCCTGCGCCATTGTGTCAGGACGCGCACTGGACGATCTGAGGCCTCGCGTGAACGGCGCGGTGTCCCATCTCATTGGCAACCATGGCGTGGAAGGTCCGCTCACGCCTCCTGCTGCGCTGCAAAAAGCGGAACGGACCTGTCTGGAATGGATGACGCAAATAGATAGAGACCTTGCCGGGTTGTTCAAGGATACCGGCGTGGAGGTTGAAAACAAACGATACACCCTCACCTTCCATTATCGGTGTGCCAAAGACCTGGCCGCAGTCGAACGCACGTTGGTTCTCCTGCTCGATCGACTGACGCCCGCGCCACGGCTCATCGGCGGAAAAGCCTCGGTGAATGCCTTGCCGCCAGGGAACATAGGAAAGGGAGCAGCGGCGCTTGCCCTCATGGTTCACCTGCGATGTCGAGGCCTGTTCTTCGTCGGCGACGATGAAACGGACGAAGATGTGTTTGGCTTGGGGGAAGGACTCATCATGGGAGTGCGTGTCGGACACGGGGCTGGATCGCGGGCCCGTTATTACCTGAAGCACCAGGATGAGATAGAAGACGTCATCCGCTTTATCGTCCATCGCCTCGACGGAACCCCGGATATTGCCGGACAGATTTTGCGAAGTCCCGGGGGCACCGTAAAGCCGGCATAAGCGCTGAGAGGGAGGGAGAGAAAGAGTGCAATGATGAATTTTGCAGATCACTGGATAGGCTATACGGCGTTGGTCGTGTTTCTGTTCGCCTATCTCCTGGTGATTGTCGAAGAGAGTCTTCATCTCCGCAAATCGAAGCCCGTCATGGTGGCCGCAGGCGTGATCTGGATGTTGACGGCCACCGCGTATGCCTCTCAACATCAATCCCATCTTGTCGCCGAGATCCTGCGCCATAATCTCCTGGAATATGCCGAATTGATGCTGTTCTTGCTCTCCGCCATGACGTTCATCAATACGATGGCAGAACGGAACATCTTTTCGGGGCTGCGGACAGGCCTCGTGTCGTTAGGCCTGTCCTTGCGCGCTGTTTTCTGGCTGACCGGCATGCTTGCGTTTTTCATTTCCCCTGTTGCGGATAATCTGACGACGGCGCTGGTGATGGGAGCTGTGGTCATGGCCATGGGTGCGGGTAACAGCCGATTCATCAGCGTGGCCTGCATCAATGTGGTGGTGGCGGCTAACGCGGGCGGTGCATTCAGCCCCTTCGGCGATATCACAACCCTCATGGTCTGGCAGAAAGGCGTGGTTCATTTCGGCGATTTTCTTTCGCTGTTCATCCCTTCTCTCATCAACTGGCTCGTTCCGGCGGCCCTGATGTCCCTGACAATTCCGTACGAGAAGCCGTCAAGCAGGACAGAATCCGTACGGGTCAAGCACGGCGGCTATGTCGTTGTGATGCTCTTTCTGATCACTATCGCTGGAACAGTGTTTCTGCATCATGTGCTTGAGATCCCCCCCTTTCTCGGCATGATGACCGGATTAGGCATTCTTAAGTCCTATGGATATTTTATCCGGCGCAAGGAGCTGAACGAGTGGACGGAAGTTCCCGCGTTCGATGGATCGGTCAGTATGGGCGTAGAGTTCAAGCCAGCGGTGAAGCCGTTTGATGTGTTCATCAGCATGAAGCGTGTGGAGTGGGATACGCTGATGTTTTTTTACGGCATTATGCTCTGCGTCGGCGGGCTCGGCGCATTGGGGTATTTGGCCGCACTCTCCGATGTTCTCTACAAGGATTTGGGAGCCACAACCGCGAACATCCTTGTCGGGATTCTTTCAGCGGTCGTCGACAACATTCCCGTCATGTTTGCCGTGTTGAGCATGAATCCGGATATGAGCCTTGGCCAATGGCTGTTGGTGACGTTGACGGCCGGTGTCGGCGGATCGCTGTTGTCTGTCGGGTCTGCAGCCGGGGTAGCACTTATGGGACAGGCACGAGGGATCTATACGTTCTCGGCCCACCTAAAATGGATATGGGCAATCGCCTTGGGTTATGCCGCCAGCATTGCGGTTCATCTGGGAATGAATGCCGCTCTCTTCAGTCCATAGGTTCTTGGACAATTTGTGACGAATCCGGTTCCTGGATTGCGAGACATGCTCGCGCGGTCGTGAATGGATCCGAGAGGCGTGCGATGGTTGGAAGTCTTCCCCGAAAACGATGGCAACGCAAGACGAGAGTACATTGACAGCTTCAACGGTCCTCGACGAAGGGAGTGAATCGATGAAGCAGTCGGAATTCTCCGAAAAGCAGATTGTCTATGCCGTCCGCCAAACGGAATCCGGCACCTTCATCGGACATGACTGTCCGCAGTTGGGCATCGCGGAGCAAACCATCTACGCCTGGAAACGGAACTACACCGGGCTCGGCCTGAGTGAACTCCAGCGACTGTGTGAAGAAAACATCAAGCTCAATTGATCCTATCATCACACACTGTGTGGTCAATGATCCGAAAGGGTGGTCATGAAAGATTCAGCTGACAAAGCCAATGCCAAGCAGCATGCACTCAATCATCTATTTACGCTCTTGGTGCATCGATTCAGTCTTCGTGAAGATAAAGCGGATGATAGTGAAATCGAACGGCGCATCCGTGACGGGGTAGAACTCGTCGGGGCAACCCCCTGGATTCTGATGTTCGCCATCTTTGTCGCATCCGTCGGCTTGAACGTGAATTCGACCGCCGTCATCATCGGTGCCATGCTCATTTCTCCCCTCATGGGGCCCATCATGGGCGCGGGGCTTGGCCTGGCGATCTATGATTTTAATTTGGTCAAGCGAGCGCTATGGAATCTCGGTATTGCCACGTTGATCAGCTTGATCGTTTCCGCGCTCTATTTCTCACTCTCACCGTTACAAGCAGCCCAATCTGAGCTTCTGGCAAGGACCACGCCTACCATATGGGATGTGCTCATTGCTTTGTTCGGGGGGCTGGCAGGTATCGTGGGAGTGACGCGGAAAGAAAAATCAAACGTCATTCCTGGGGTAGCGATTGCCACGGCGCTGATGCCGCCTATTTGCACGGCCGGATTTGGTATTGCCACAGGTGAGTGGAGTTTTGCCGCGGGTGCATTGTACCTGTACACCATCAACTGCGTATTCATTGGCTTGGCAACCGTGATCGGCATACGGGTTCTGCGTCTAACTCCACACCGCTTTGCGGATGCCACAATCGCTTGGCGTGTAAAATTCTGGTTGGTGATGCTATCGCTATGCACTGCATTGCCAAGCACTTACCTGGCTGCCACACTCGTTAAAGAAGAGGTCTTCAACGCACGAGCGCGCCAGTTTGTCGATCAGGAGTTCTCATTCCCAAACACACATGCGGCCGAACTGAAGATCAATCCTAAAACTCGAACAATTGAACTTTCTTTGATTGGGGCACCGCTGGAAAAGGCAACACTCCAAACCATCGAAGGCCGCTTGGCCGCAGCTCAATTGGATGGCGCACAAATTGTCGTCCACCAGTCAAGCGATGAAAAAGTTGATGTCACCGCGTTGAAATCCTCTCTATTAAGCGACTTGTACCGGGATAGCCAAGAAGCATCGCGCAAAAAAGACGCTGAAATTCTCAGACTGCAAAACGAGATCGCATCGAGAAATGTGCTGTTCGCAATTGCGGAAGATATTTCCAACGAGCTTCGTGCGCAGTATCCATCCATCACACAGGTCATGGTCGGCAAAGGTCTGGTGTTCGCAGGAGACGCCCCCGCAAAAACAATGCAACATCTGCGCGTTTCATCGAGCGCGACTCTTTCAACGGGAGAACAGAACCGTATTGAGGATTGGTTCAAAGTCAGAACAAAATCAGAAGACGTGGTAGTGCATTTTGAAGGTCCAGCTCAAAAAGTCAGACAGAAGCGCCGGTAAACTATGACGGGCGCGTTTCGCCAAGCGCCTCCGCTAGCACCTTCCTCACCGGCGAAAGGCGCTCTTTCTTCGACAGCAGTAACCGGGTCTGGTGAACCTGTGCAGGTGGCTATCCGGGATCATTGGACCGGGAAATCATGCGCGGGAAACCTGTCCGGTGATGAATAGAGCTGTATCAGCGTAGGTGCTGCTGTGGCGTAGTTGCCTGAGGACCGCCTGTGTCATTCAGGAGCCAACGGCAGTTCCTGCCCTAACTCTTGATTGGCCGCGATTCGTCAGCACCGTGGTCGGTGTGCTTGATGGGGACACAATGACCGTTAATCGCAACAATACGATAGAAAAGGCCAGCCCTTACGTAGGATCTGGCCTCGTTTAAGGGGGCGAGGTCAGATCTCGCGTCGTTGCGTAAAAGTATCGCTTCACGAGTTCGGCTGTCAGCACATAGCCGGCCAGGATGGCCGCTAAGAGGAGCAGGAACGACAACGGCATCGGAGTGAATCCGAGCGGTGCAGCAAGAGGAGTGTAGGGGAGGAGCAAGGTCAGGGCGGCGATAGCCATCGTCGCGAGGAGAAGATGCCGCCCCGGCCTGCTGGAGAAACAGGCCCGCCTGGTACGAATGACCAGCACGATCGCCGACGCCGAGATGACGGATTCCACGAACCAGCCGGTTCGAAACTGTTCCTCCGACGCGCGCAGGAGCCAGAGAAGAGCTCCGAATGTCAGGTAATCGAAGACGGAGCTGACCACCCCGAACGTCAGCATGAATTTCCGGATAAAGGCGATGTCCCATCGCTTAGGCCGATCGATGAGCTCGCGGTCGACACTGTCGGTGGCGATCGTCATTTCCGGAATGTCGGTCAGCAGATTCGTCAAGAGAATCTGTTTCGGCAACAAGGGGAGAAACGAAAGAAACAGGGATGCGCCGGCCATACTGAACATGTTGCCGAAGTTGGCACTGGTGGCCATGAACACATACTTAAGGGTGTTGGCGAACGTGGTGCGTCCTTCGCGAACGCCTTCTGCCAGGACGGCCAGATTCTTTTCGAGCAGCACGATATCGGCGGTGTCCTTGGCCACGTCCACGGCGCTGTCCACGGAGATGCCGACATCGGCCGCATGGAGCGCGGGCGCGTCGTTGATGCCGTCCCCGATGTACCCGACGACATTGCCGGAACGTTTCAGGGCAAGGATGATGCGATCCTTCTGATTCGGCTCCACTTCCGCGAATACATTGATGCTGTTGACCCGGTGAAGCAGCGCCTCGTCCGTCAACTGGCGAAGATCCTGTCCCGTCAAGACCCGCTGGTGGTCCAGCCCGACGTGATTGCTGACATACGATGCGACGAGGCGGTGGTCGCCCGTGATAATTTTCAGGGAGACACCAAGTTGCCGGAGCGCTCCAATGGTCTCCGCCATGCCCGGCTTGACCGGGTCGGCGAACACCAGGAGCCCCAAGAACGTCATCTCCGCCTCATGCTGCTTGTCGATGTGGGCCGTGTTCCCCATCTCGCGAGCGGCGAGCCCAAGGGTTCGGAACCCCTGTTCATTGAGAGACTGAAACTGTTGACGAATGTGTTCGCTCCGATCCTCCAGAGGCACCGCTGTGCCGTCCGGCAGCTCGGCCCGCGTACAGACGGCCAATATTGGATCGACCGCTCCCTTCGTGATCAGGAGATGGGTCGCAGGTCCTGCCACAAGGATGGATAGCCGCTTGCGAAGAAAGTCGTACGGCACTTCGTCGAGCTTCCGATACTCCGTCATGCCGGAGACGGGTTGTGTCCTCAACGCCTCATCGAGTGGATTGATGAAGCCGGTTTCATGGGTGGCGTTGAGCACGGCATGGAAGAGCACCCGTTCGCTGGGGGATCCGTTCACATTCAGCGCCGCATGCAGGCGCATCATTCCTTCCGTCAAGGTCCCGGTCTTGTCCGAACAGAGGACGTTCATACTCCCGAAGTTTTCGATGGCCGCGAGGCGTTTGACGATCACTTTCTGTTCGGCCATCCGTTTTGCGCCATGGGAAAGATTCACGGAGATGATCGCCGGCAGGAGTTGCGGGGTCAGGCCTACCGCGAGCGCCATGGAAAAGAGAAAGGAATCAAGTACGGGCCGCTGCAAATAGACATTGACGGCAAAGATGGCGAGCACGAGCAGCAACGTGACTTCGAGCAAGAGGTACCCAAACCGGCGAACCCCTCGTTCGAATTCCGTCTCAGGCGTTCGATGCATGACCTGGCCGGCGATGCGACCGAACTCCGTCTCCTTGCCGATGCGCACGATCATGGCTTTGGCATGGCCGCTGACGACGTGCGTACCCATGAAGACGCTATTGGTCCGTCGCGTGAGGGGCGCTGTCGCGGGGACGACGGATACTGATTTCTCAGCCGGATACGTCTCACCGGTCAATGCGGCTTCATCGATGAAGAGATCCTTCGAGTCCAGCAGCAGGCCGTCTCCGGGAATGCTCGAGCCGGCAGAGAGATCAATGACATCGCCGGGCACGATCTCGTCGGCGGGCACCTCCATCAGCAGGCGGTCTCTCCACACCTCGGCTTTCACGCGTACGAGCGCGAGCAACGCTGCGACGGCCCTGGCCGCTCCATGTTCTTGCCAGAACCCCAACAGGGCGCTGACCAGGATGATAGTCAGTATGATGAGCGCGTCCGTGCGATCGGCGAGGAACAAGGACACGGTGGCGGCAAACAGGAGAATGAGCGTGATGGGACTACGAAATTGTGCGAGCAGAGCGGACAGGAAATCGACGTTCTGACGGGGCCTGAGACGGATAGGTAGACAACGCTCCTGCCGTTGCCGAGCCTCTTCGGTACTGAGCCCGTCGAGGCTTGTCTCAAGGCGGGCGAAGAGGTCATCCGCGGCTATCGCCCAGTACGGCTCCCCGTTCACAATGTGATGCCTCGTTGTTGTGGTCGAACAATCCTGTCCACCGAGCCTCATTCATACCGCAGCGCCTCGATCGGATTCAGCTTCGACGCTTTGTTGGCCGGATAGAGGCCGAAGAAGATGCCGACCGCGATGGAAAACAGAAAGGCGGCCGCCACGGCCTGGGGCGAGATGATGGCCGGCCATCCCACCATGGCGGTGAGCAGCCGGGCGCCGCCGATCCCGGCGGCGACGCCGAGCAGGCCGCCGATCACCGTCATGATGATTGCTTCGATGAGAAACTGAAGCAGGATGTGGCGCCGTTTAGCCCCCACCGCCATGCGGAGCCCGATTTCTCTCGTCCGCTCCGTGACCGAGACCAGCAGAATGTTCATGATGCCGATCCCGCCGACGATCAGGGAAATGGAGGCGATGCTCATCAGCATGAGCATCATCGTTCGGCTGGTGCCGGCCATGGTCTTGGCGATGTCTTCCATCGTCCGGATCGTGAAATCGTCCTCTTCCGCCTGATGCAGGCGATGCCTTGTCCGCAACAGCTCTTTGATGTCGTCCACAGCGGCGGGGATGTCCTGCTGCGTGTGCGTGGCGACCAGAATGATTCCGACGGTGCCGAGGAACTTCGTGCCGAACACCTTGCGTTCCGCCGTTGAAAAGGGGAGGACCACGAAGTCGTCTTGGTCCTGGCCCGTGACGGATTGCCCTTTCGAGGCGAGGACGCCGATGATACGCAGGGAGACGTTTCTGATGCGGATCTCGCTGCCCACGACATCCTCTCCCGGCTCGAACAGATTCTGCGCGACGGTTCTTCCCACGAGGGCGACTTTGGCGGCAGCATCGAGGTCCGATTGGGTGAAGAAGTTGCCTTCCGCGATGGGCCAGTTCCTGACCTCGGGAAAGACCGGTGTGGTTCCGAACACGACCGTGCTCCAGTTCTTGTTTTCCCTGATGACCTGAAGCACCGATCGTGTGCCGTATAACACCGTTTCGACGCCTGCCACCTTCTTCTCGATATCGTCCGCGTCATCGACGGTCAGGGTCGAGATGGAGCCAAGGCCGCCGCGCACCCCGCCGACGGTTGTCGCGCCGGGGATGACAATCAACACATTGGTGCCGAGGCTGGCGATTTCCGCTTGCACCGACGCCGTGGCACCCTGCCCGAGGCTGACCATTGCCACGACGGCGCCGATGCCGATGACGATGCCGAGCATCGTCAACCCGGCACGCAAGGGATTGCGGCGGAGGATGCGGAGGGCGGAGAACATGGTGAGCCACAAAAATGACATAGCTTGTCTGTCTGGTCGTCTGGTCTGTCCGGTTAGTCTGACCAAAACAACCAGACAGACCGAATAGACAAGAAAGACCGGACCGGCCTAGGGCCGGTCATCTCATCCCACGGCCCGGCTCGAAACCGGGCGGCAGTTTCTTCTGTGTCTGCTCTTCCGTGGTATCGATGCCGAGGATCACGCGGTCTCCTTCACGCAACTTCCCGCCCACGATTTCTGTTGAAAGGGAATCGACGATGCCGGTTGTCACGTCTACCTGGCGCGGCTGGCCGTTTCGATCGAGCACCCAGACGCGCGTCGCTTTCTTGTCGAGAGGAAGGTTGGGCATGCGGAACCGCAGCGCGCCGTTCGGGACACGCAACGCATCGTCTTTCTGCGCTGTCACGATCGTGACGTTCGCCGTCATGCCCGGCTTGAGTTTCAGCTCCCGGTTGTCCACCGTGATGACCACATCGTAGGTGACGACATTCTGGATGCTGATCGGCGCATTGCGGACCTGCGTCACCGTTCCCTCGAAGAA
>DCZO01000004.1:152902-168314 GCA_002331335.1 Nitrospira sp. UBA2082
TTCACCTGCATCCGAGTCAGGTCTTGGGCGATCACGAAGAGCGTCGGTGTTTGAAAACTCGCCACGACGGTTTGGCCGACGTCAATGTTCCGGGAGATGACGATGCCGTTCACCGGCGAGTAGATCGTCGTGTAGCCAAGATCGAGATCGGCGGAGGACAACGTGGCTCCAGCCTGGTCCACGAGCGCCTGTGTGACATCCACCTGTGCGAGGGCGTCGCGGTAATTCGTGTCGGCGAGGTCGAGGTCGGATTGGGCCACGAAGCCTTGCTGCAGCAGCGTCGCCATGCGATCGCGTTCCCGCTTGCGCTGCGCCGCCATATTGTTTGCTTTAGCCAGGTTGCCCTTTGCGCTCTTGAGCGCCGCGCGTGCTTGGCTTACGCGGGCCTTGAACGGCTGTTGATCGATCTGAGCGAGGACTTGGCCTTGTGTGACGACGGAATTGAAGTCCGCCGAGAGCGTGGCGATCTTGCCTGATACCTGGCTGCCGACCTGGACCGAGACGACGGGATTGACCGTGCCGGTCGCGGTCACGATGGAGGTGATGGGGCCCCGATCGACGGAGGCGGTCTTGTACTGCACCGGCGGCGCCCCATCGTTCCACCAGGACCATGTCGCGAGTCCAATGAGGAGGACGATCCCTCCGGCCACGGCGAGGGGGGGCCATCGTCGAGTCTTTCTCTGAGGCGGCAGGACTTCGACGGGAACGGCCGTGAGTGGTCGTGTATCAGGCGGATGCGGCGCGTGCGGGATCGGCGCCTGACTTGGAACGATGTCGGTTGCCGGTGCGTGACGCGTGGGATCGGAAGGATCAATCGTCATGCCGTACCAGCCTTACGGTGAATCGCGAATGGCACACCGTTCTTCATCCGCTGCCCGATCAGTTTGCGGCCTTCCTCCGCCAACAAGAGCAGCAATCCGCCGAGCGCCAACGGACCGAAGATCCAGGCCGGCAGCGGGCTTGTGCCGAAGATGTCGTTGCCGACCGGCGTATAAGTGATTGCCGCAAGAAGGATCAGTTCGATGGCGATGCCCCAGAGCACCAACGGATTCGTCAACCAGCCGAGCCGGAACATGGACAGTCGGTCTGATCGGCAGGCGAACACGTTGGCGACCTGCGCGAGGACGATCCCGGCGAAGGTGACGGTTGTCGCCTCTCTATACAATGGAGAGGACCAATCCAGGGACGCTCCCCAGGTCCAGCCGTTCAGGTGGAGGTAGAGGAAGAAGCCGCCCATCGCCACCGCCGACTCGAGCAGTCCGAGGAACAGATAGGCCCGCAGCAAGAGTGGAACGCTCAGGAGCCGTTCGTTTCGCGGGCGAGGGGGACGTTGCATCGCGTCGCCTTGAGGCGCCTCGGTACCGAGCCCGATGGCCGGGATCATGTCGGTTCCGAGATCGACCGCCAGGATTTGGGGGATCGTGAGTGCGAGCGGCATACCGGCGAAACCATAGCCGAGAAACGGCACGATTTCAGGGACGTTGCTGGCGAGAATGTAGGTGGAGAATTTGCGAATGTTCTCGTACACCGTGCGGCCCTCCTCGATCGCATTTACAATCGTCGCGAAGTTATCGTCGAGAAGAATAATGTCGGCAATTTCCTTGGCGACATCCGTTCCGGTGATGCCCATAGCGATGCCGATATCGGCCTTCTTCAGCGCCGGCGCATCGTTTACGCCGTCGCCGGTGACGGCGACGACCTCGCCCATCTCCTTGAGTGTGGAAACCACCCGCATTTTATGACGCGGGGCCATCCGGGCAAAGACCGGGTCCGGCTCACCCTGATGAGACGGTGTCAAGAGCTGCCGCAGGCGCTCGTCGCTCATCTGGTCCAGTTGCGATCCCTCGATCACCGGGATGAATTCGGCCGGTTGCGGTGCGACCTGATCCGGCGCAAGGCCGATCTTGCGCGCAATCGCCAGCGCTGTGAGCGGATGATCGCCGGTGATCATGACGACGCGCACACCGGCTTGCCGGCATGTGGCGATTGCCTCAGGTACTTCCCGGTGCGGCGGGTCCATCATGGCCACAAGTCCGAGGAACGTCAGGTCCGCTTCAACCGTCTCCACTTCGATGTGTTCGGGTTGGTGGGCGATGTCACGCATGGCCACGGCAAGCACACGGTAGGCCTGCTCGGCAAACGACCGGCTCTGGCTCAAGACCTGTGCGCGCTGCTCGGGAGTCATTGGCACAGTGCTTCCATGGATCAGGGTACTGGTACAGAGAGCCACAACCGATTCGGGAGCGCCTTTGGTGAATGCGACAAGCCGTCCTTCTACCCAGTGCAGGGTGCTCATCCGTTTCCGATCGGCGTCGAAGGCGAGCTCTCCCATGCGGCGCAAGGGTGGACGATGGGCGAGGCCGTGCTCGATGGCGAACTCAAGAAGCGCCACCTCGGTCGGATCGCCGGTCACGGCGAAACGGCCGTCGGAATGCCTGACGCGCTTCGCATTGTGGCAATGGAGCAGGGCATCGAAGAAGGATCGCCACTGCTCGGCCTCCGCCGTGCTGACCAAACGGTCTCCGGCGAAGAAACAGCTCTCTCGCGACTCGACCACAATCCCATCGGCATAGAAGCGATCCACCTTCATGCGATTTTCCGTCAGCGTGCCGGTCTTGTCGGTGCAGATCACGGTCGTGCAGCCGAGGGTTTCGACCGACGGCAGATGCTTGACCAACGCCCGGCGTTTCGCCATGCGCTGGCTGCTCATGGCGAGGGCCAGGGTGACCGTGGGGAGGAGTCCTTCTGGCACGTTGGCGACAATGATGCCGATTCCGAAAATCGCGCTGACCCAGAAGCCGAGTCCGGTCCAGAGGCCGACGGCAAAGAACAGGGCTCCCATCGCCAGCGAAATGGCGGCGACGATGCGGGTAACCTTGATAATCTCCTTCTGCAGGGTGCTGGGGCCGGTTTCGACCGTCGAGGTGAGATCGGCAATTTTCCCGAACTCCGAAGCCATGCCGGTGGCGAAAACCAGAGCGCGGCCGTGTCCCGAGAGGATGGTCGTGCCGGCGAAGACAAGATTCGGGTGATCCAGCCAGTGTCCATCCTCCACGGATTCGGCGGTCCGCCGCTTCGGTTTCGATTCGCCGGTCAAGGCGGCATTGTCGACTCTCATTCCCGCGGCTTCGATGAGGCGCGCATCGGCCGGCACCCGTTCTCCTTCTTCCAAGATGAGGACATCGCCGGGCACAATCTCGCTCCGAACAATTTCGACGGATTGTCCGTCTCTCGTGACCCAGGCTTTGTCCGGTAATAATCGGTGGAGAGCCTGGACGGCTCGTTCCGCCTTGTATTCCTGAAAGAAGGCAAAACCGGCGTTGATGATGATGACGCAGAGAATGGCCCAGCCTAGCGTCGCCATGCCCTCGCCCGGCTTCATGTAGTCGGCAGCAAAGGAGAGACCGGCTGCGACCCACAGAAGAATGGCGAGGAAATGCGTGAACTGACGGAGGAGTCCACGGAGGATCGAGTAGTGACCCGGCCCGGCGAGAATGTTTGGTCCGCACTGAGCCAGCCGCCGTTGTGCTTCGTTGGGCGAGAGGCCGCCGCTCCCGGACTCCAGCCGTTTCAGTGCCTCCTCGATCGGAAGCCGGTTGATGTCGTGAAAGCGGAACTCAGCCACGCGGGCCTCGGACAATGAGGATGGAACAAGGGGCATGTCTCAGAAGACTGTCGGAGACGCTTCCGAGCTCGAGCCGTTCCCGGTTGGACAAACCGCGCGCCCCCACGACCAACAGATCGGTGAGGCTGGCGTCCGCCTGCTTCATGATATGGTCCACGATGTGGTTCTGTTGCACGTCGGTGACGACGGCATAGCCTTCTTTGAGAAAGTCTTGTCGTATGTCGGCGACCAGCCGCTCGGCTTGTTCGATCTGGGGGCGCACAAGCGTCTCCCGCTTGGATTCAGACAGGTATCCGGCGGCAAGATCGGTGAAGGGGGACGGCACGGAGGAGAAGACCGTCACTTCGGCCGTCTCAGGCAGCAGGCCGGCTCTCAGAAACCTCGCTGCTTTGCGCGAGTGTTTCGAGTCGTCGACAGCCAGCAACACTCGGCGCAGCCGGTTCATCGGTTGCTTTACAACGAGCACCGGACAGGCCGCGAGGGAGGCGATCTTCCGTGCCACGCTGCCGAGGAGAAACCCCTTGATGTCGCTCATCCCTCTGGTGCCCAGAACGATCAGGTCCGACCCATCTTGAGTTGCACGCTGCACGATCGTGGAGGCGGGAGCTCCGTGCAGCAACAGCGCCCGCACGTCCGTGCGAGGCCGTTTTGCCGACTGGCTGAGCGCTGTCTCCAGGTAACCAGTCGCGCGACGCAGAATGGCGTCGCCGGATTTTTCCATGGCCGCTTTCACGCCCCGATAGGTTGCCACATGGGGAGCACCGGCCGGTTTCAGATGCCGGGTGTCCAGGACGTGCAGCAAGGTCACGGAAGAGAGCGCGCTCCGCCCCAAGGCGCCGATCGCTTCGACGGCCCATTGAGAGAACTCCGATCCGTCCACTGCGCATAAGACTTTCATTGCCGGCTCCTTCCATTGTCCGCTGGACTTATCATACACACAATTTCAGGTATCCAATCTGCATTGGATATGCCATGGAGGGGCGGCCGTGAAGAAGAGAATCGGCCCTGTTCTCGAAGGTTGTGATGCAGTCGGGCCGTGAAAGCAGGGAACGCACTGCGGCGTTTTGCGGCAGGGTGGAAAGTCGGACTGTGGTGATTGGCGTCAGTGTAGGGTGCGGCAGAGGAGGGATCGATGGCGACGAACAAGACGAAGAAACGGGTGCGAGCCGTCAAGAAACAGGATTTTTCCTCGATGACCGTCAAGCAGGTGATGGAGCGGCGGGTACAGTCCGTTCACTTGCGGACAAAGGGGGACGTGATTGCGTCGCTGATGATCGAAGGATTCGGGGCGGTCCCGGTCGTCGACAAACAGCGGACATTGGCGGGGATCGTCAGCGAGCATGACCTGCTGGCGGCCATCGATGACGGGCATCGTCTCGGCGAGTTGACCGCGGGGGAGATCATGACGGGTAACCCCTATTCCATTCGTCCGGAAACGAACCTGGGGACGCTGGTGCATGTGCTGCGCGCGAGCGACCTCGTGCGCGTGCCGGTGGTCGATGCCCAAGACCGGCTGGTCGGCATCATCGCCAGGCGGGATGTGTTGCGCACGTATCTGTCCACCGGTTCGGCGAATGGAAAGAGAAAGTGAGGAACGGCGATGCGGCAAAGCGAATTCTATCTGAAAGCCTGTGATCCGAAGACGTTGACCGTCGGGCAGTTGATGCAGGATGCGGTCACGCAATGCACCGCCCGCACCGACGCTGCGACGATCGCCCACCTGATGACACATCGCAACTACGGGAGCCTCCCCGTGGTCGATGAAGAAGGAACCCTGATCGGCATCGTTACGGAGTATGATCTCTTGCAGGCGATGATCGACGGGCGTGATCTGCGGAAGATTCTGGCGACCGAGCTCATGTCGGCGCACCCGCTGACGGTGACGGAAGATCAAACGCTCGCCCAAGTGGCCGATCTGTTCCAGGACCGCTATGTCACCCGAGTCCCGGTCGTGCGGAACAAGAAGCTGGTGGGGATCCTGGCGCGGAGAGATCTGCTCTTCGGTTATATGAGAGCGTCACAATATTGGTCGTAAGTCACCGTCGCTCTTTCTCCAGACGAGCGATGAGATACGAACTGTGCGCAAGCGCCATCCTCCTCTTGCTGCTCACGCTCCTTCCTCTCGTGTCCTCTGCCCAGCCTCCCGGTAAGCTGCGTGCGCCTTGCGACATTGGTTATCCCAGCGATGCGGCACTCGAATGGGACTGCCGGGTGCTGCGGTCCAGAGAATCTCTGGAAATATTGTTCGGCGACCACTGGATCAATGTTGCGCGTTTCAATCGCATCGACCGGCGCCATATCCGTGCGGGGGTGTCGATCAAGGTTCCAAGGCGGATTGAGGACCTGGCGATGTGGCAACCGATGCCTCGGTTCTATGCGCCCGCCGAACTGGACGAGCAATTCATTCTGATCGATCTGTCTGAGCAGTTTCTCGGCGCATACGAATACGGCGCGCTCCGGTTTGCGCTTCCGATCGCTTCCGGCAACGGGCAGGGTCCCACTCCGACCGGGAAGTTCCGCCTCTCAGCGGCCCATCGCCTCCATCAATCCAGTCTCTTTACAGTCGAGGGAACCGATCGTCCGTATCCCATGAACTACGCGCTGCGATTCCACATCAATCGTGAAGGGGTCTCGTACTGGATGCACGGGCGCGATCTGCCGGGCTATCCCGCTTCTCATGGTTGCATCGGGCTCTACGATGAACCGATGCAGAAGGAGGAGTACGGCATTCCCAAAGATCCGGAGCTGAATGACGCAAAACGCTTGTTCGAGTGGGTGTTAGGCGGTGGGGTGGAGGACGACAGGCTGATTCCGCTCCCGCACGGCCCTCGGCTTCACATTATCGGCCAGGCGCCAGTACACCCAAAGCCCTGAGGACCATGAGGCCAAAGGCTGGATTTGATGAGACCTTCTTCCGTATGTTGGGTACTAACGCGGAATACACACGTGTTGCGAGAGAAGGTCTATGAGTTGCCAACCAAGGAGGCTCGGATGACACAGATGACGGCCGTGCAGATTACTGCGCCAGGAGGTCCCTTCAAGACTGTCCACGCTCCCATGCCGGAACCCAGGTCCAACACCGTTCGCATTAGAGTGCAAGCCTGCGGGGTTTGCCATAGTGATGAGTTTGTCAAAGAGGGCTATTGGCCGGGACTCCACTATCCACGCGTCACGGGCCATGAAGTGGCTGGAGTAATCGATGCAGTGGGTGCCGGAGTGGTGACCTGGGAAAAAGGTCAGCGTGTCGGCGTGGGGTGGCACGGAGGACATTGCGGCGAGTGCACCCCCTGCCGCCGCGGCGATTTTCTGGGCTGCAAGAAGTTTATCGTGACCGGTTTCCATGAAGATGGCGGGTATGCCGAGTACTTGATTGCCCGTACCGAAGCGCTGGCGGCAATCCCTGATGCGCTGACGTCAACGGAAGCGGCGCCGATTCTCTGCGCCGGGATTACCACATTCAACAGCTTGCGTCACAGCGGAGCCAAGGCCGGTGATCTTGTTGCCGTCCAGGGGGTGGGCGGTCTCGGCCATCTCGGGGTGCAGTTTGCCAATAAGATGGGTTTTCATACGGTGGCCATCGGGCGAGGTCAGGACAAAGCCGAACTCGCATTGAAACTGGGAGCCGAGCGCTACCTGGACGCCGAAACGACCGATCCGGCGAAGGAACTGACGAGTCTCGGCGGAGCAGCCGTGATTCTGGCTACGGCTCCGAACAGCAAAGCGATGTCGGAGATGATCGACGGCTTGGGGGTCGGCGGCAAGCTGGTTGTCCTTGGCGCGTCGACTGATCCCATGACCGTGACACCGATTCAACTGATCGGCGCCCGCCGGACGATTCAGGGATGGCCATCGGGCAGTGCCCGCGATTCGGAGGATGCCCTCAATTTTTGCGCCCTGACCGGTATTCGTCCGATTGTGGAGACGTTTCCCCTGGAACAGGCTCCGGCAGCCTACGACCGGATGTTGAGCGGCAAGGCCCGCTTTCGTGTGGTGCTGGCTATGCGGTCATAACCGCGTGCGCTTGTTCAACGAGAACGCTATTGAAATCGGGCCCACGGTGTCGATCTTTTGGGCTCGACGATGCCGCTTGCGCCTGGGAGGGGACTTCGCTATATACGTGCGGGTCAACCGAGTTGTGCTTACCCATCGCGTTGTTAAGAGGAATGGTGCATATGAATAGGACGTTGGTTGGAACTGGGCTTATTGGTTTGGTTTGCCTGTTGGGAACGGTCGGTTGTGCTTCGCAAGAGGCCGCGGTACAGCCGACATCAGAAGGCTCTTCGGTATCGGCCACCGCTGAGGCGACTCAGGAGACGACCTCCAAGGCGTTCTCGGATTCTCTGGAAGGTTGTCTGGCGCGGATCCAGGGTAGTGCCAGTGATGGGGCGAAGTGGGTTGCCGAACAGAGCTGTCATGACAATGAGGGACTTCGCTTAGCCGTGGCCGGAGCCGCGATCAGAAAGAGCGGCGACCGCGCATCGGCCGGGACGCAAGGGGATTCGCTTGAGGTCTGCATGGCGCGCATTCCCAAGGACGCGACGGAAGGCCAGCGAATGCTGGCGGAAGAAAGCTGTCAGCGCGATCACTCAGCGCATCACTGACATATGTGGTCAGTGGCGTGATCTCGCCCTGATTTCGCGGGCACGAAGTCAGGCTCACCAATCCGTTGTCAACATCCAGTCGGATCAGATCGCCGCCGGCTCCATAGGGCCATCCGCGCTTCTCGCCTTCTTCACCCAAGGAGAAATCTCTCGACTTGCCTTGTCCTGGGAATGCTTCGTCTGGTGACGGACTAAGGGTCGGTTCAAGGCGTCTGAATTTATTGGCGATGATCCGGTGCCTGTGCTCACCACGACGAGTCAGGTGGCCGGTTGTGTCGCGCGGACCTGGACCACGGTTGAGGCATTCATGCAGGAAGTCGCGAATGCGCGGATCTACGACGACGTACATTATCGGAACTCCGGCAGGGTCGGAACAAACATGGGTGGGCAGATTGCTCAACTCGCGATCGACAAGTACAGGCTGAAAGAGAAATAGGATCCCAGGGCAGCAACAGCGTTGTCGTGTGGATGCAGTATCATTGTTACTGTTTGGGATTCGCTGCTTCCTTGAAAGCAGCTATGTTTTTCTTGCCGGCGATAAGATTCTTCCCAATGGTGTAACAATACTCACTTGATGGAATGAGCTCGAAATTGATCCCCTTGTGGGTGATCATCTCTTTCTCTGTTCGTGTCGTAACAATGATTTCCTTGAGTTGGTTTCGCTCGCAAAAGTTTACGATATTTTTCATCTCGTGAGGCCTTTCATAAAATCTGTCCGACCACTTGGCCTCGACTGCCCAAAGCGCCTTTTGGTCTCCCGCGAGTGCCACGAGATCAATTTCTCCTTCAGGCCATCTCGCGTAGTAAAGCTGTGTATAGTCGGAGTGAAACCATTGGGAAAACACGGCGGTTTCCACTAACGATCCTATGGCGGGGTCGTCTGCCTGCACTGGTGAGAATAGAGCGCTTCGGATGGAGGGATTTGTAAGATACACCTTGAAAAAATTCGCTCTCTTAAACTTCCGGGCCGAGATATCTACCCGCTGTACTGTGCGAATGAGGAACGAAGCGACGAGGTACTCAACATACCGTTTGATCGTATTTTTTGCGACGCCGGAACCTTGAGAAAGACCGTCGAGCGTGACCTCATTGGCTGTGTTGTAGGCTAACGTTGTAAACAAGGAGTTGAGCTCTTGGATATCTTGAATCCCGTAGAGACTAGGAAGATCACGCAGCAAGACCTTGTCTATAATGTCGGCCTTCACGAATCGAGCGGGGTCACGTTGGATTTCTTCTGAGAGGACAACTTCTGGGTATCCACCGTAGTTCAAGTAGTTGAGAAATGCATCGTTCACTTGGATGATGTCTTTAGCGTTATAGAACACCCCTTGGTCCGATTTCTCATCATCGAATTCAGGAATCGGTTTCCCGTCCGCTTCAAGAAGAGAGAGGTACTCGTAGAAAGTAAGAGGTGGGAGAAGAAAGTCTGTAAAGCGCCCAGCACCTGATTCGAGGCTCTTGAGCCTTAAGGCAGCTGCGGCTGAACCTGAGACGACCAGGCGCATCTGCGGATACGTATCGACAAGCGACTTCAGATGGGCTTCCCATTCCCGGTGGTATTGTATTTCGTCAAAGAAAAAGAAAGTCTCGCGGTTTCTATAATCACCTCCGCTTACTTCCATACAGTTTTCTATGAGTTGCTCCAGACTGAGGCCGTTGTAGAGAGGATGATCGACTGAGCAGTAACCGATCTGCTTTGGTTGAAACCCCTCATCCATCAGACTGCCGATCACGTGGTGGATGAGCACGGTCTTACCCACTCGCCGTGGTCCTAGTAGCACCACGGCCCTGCGTACTTTTTCTGTCCTCTTGAGGAGTGAGAAAAATAGCGCATGGTAAGGTCGCGGAGTGAAGCGATCACATACAGCTGGCTTCACTGGAGGGCTGGACCACCAGGGATTCTCCAATGAGAGTCTCTTAAGTATCTGATCTTTTGATACTTTTATCATCGTCTCGCTATAAGATCAGCGCGTTGATCTTATATACGACGAGAGTGACGACTTGTCAACGTCATTGAAGAACCTCTCTGTTATCAATAATATGTGCGAACTTAAGCGGTTGGATACCTATCCCCGACCCTGTCCCCCTGACCTTCCCCCGTTTATTACACCAAAGCTGAGGAAGTGACCTCCTGTGTTAGCTGGGCTCCGGTTTGATAGTGAGTCAGGAATTCCTGGGGTGTCACATCCCCAATCGCGCTGTGCGTCCGTTCTTCATTGTACTCTCGTCGCCAGGCCTCAATCACGAGCTGGGCTTCCTGCAGGCTCAGAAACCAGTGCTCGTTCAAACATTCATCCCGAAACTTGCCATTGAAGCTTTCGATAAACGCGTTCTGCACCGGCTTCCCTGGTTGAATGAAGTGCAGCTGCACCCCATGCTGGGCAGCCCAGGCATCCAAGGCCGTCCCCGCGAATTCAGGCCCGTTGTCCAGAATCAAGGTGTCTGGCAACGGCCGGGTGGCAAACAACTGGTCCAGAATCCGGCAGACTCGGGTCCCGCCAATCGACACATCGACTGCAATCACCGGCACCTCTTTCGAACACAGATCGGTCATCGTCAAACACTTGAATCGTCGGCCGGTCACGAGCCGGTCATGGACAAAGTCGAGGGCATAACAGCGGCCTGGTTGCGTGGGCTTGGGCAAGGCCACGCGGGGCACCGCCGCGGCCTTTTTCCGTCGTCGCCGCCGTAACGACAGCCCTTCGTCGCGATAATAGAGCCGTTCGACCTTCTTATGGTTCACACGCCAGCCCTCGCGCCGTAAGCGCACATAGATTCGGGGACAGCCATACCGCCGCTTGTGCTCGGCAATCTCCCGGATCCGTGTCCGCAGGCCCGCATCGTCCTGACGCCGACTCCGGTACCGCAGCGTGTTCCGATCCAACTCAAGCACCCGACAGACCCGTCGCTGACTCAGCCCAAAGCGCTCGGCTATCCACTGCGCGGCCGCTCGCTTCGCCTTGGGCCCTACCAGTTTTTTGCGGTGACCGCCTTCAGCGCCTGGATGTCCAGCGCTTGCTCCGCCACCATCTGTTTCAGCCGACGGTTTTCGTCTTCCAGCTGGCGGAGCTTCTTCACATCACTGACTTCAAGCCCGGCATATTTGGTTCGCCACTTATAGAAGGTGGCGTCCGAGATGCCGTGCTTGCGACAGAGCTCCTGCACTCCGGTGCCCGCTTGGGCGTCCTTGAGCACCGCAATGATCTGTTCCTCCGTGTGCCGTTTCCGTGTCATGGCCCCCTCCTGTAGGGCCCATCTCAGCACAGTCGGACTTCCAAGCCAATGGTCTAGTTTTCGGGGGGAAGGTCACCCCCCATACCCGTGATGCCTTCACTCCACCACTTTCTTCCTTTGGGCTGAATCCCGTGTCCTTTAGAGCATAGTGATGCGCTTTCATGCGATCAAAGAATCCGTGTCGGTCGGGCACAGAGGAGTCGCGATGTTCTAGGGTCTGATTGTCTGCCCTTGACCCATCAATATTTGTTGTTATATGCTTCGCTCATGGCTGCTGCGACTCTCTCAGCCAAGAAGGCGGTTGTGCTGTTTCACGCCCTGTCGGACGAAACACGCCTGGAGTTGCTCAATCGTTTGAAAGACGGAGAACATTGTGTCTGCGAACTGACGGATGCGATGAACGCCGCGCAGTCGCGGCTGTCGTTTCACCTCAAAGTGCTCAAGGATGCCGGGCTGGTCGAGGATCGCCGTGAGGGGCGGTGGATGTATTACTCGCTGAGTTCTCGGGCGATGGAAGAACTGGAAGACTTGGTGAATTCTCTCAAGAAAGCGGCAAAGTCAGATGGTTCGGCGGGGCGGTGCTGTTAATTTTTTTGGCCTTTACTAATCAACAATTCTTGATGGGAGGTGTCTCATGACAGATGAACAGACGCTCAAAGCGGAGATCAAGACCAGATACGGGCAAGCCGCGTTGCAAGCGCAACGGCAGGAACGGCGGTCGTGCTGTGGAACCGGCACGGTGCTGGAAGGAGGCAAGCTCGATCCTATTACCTCTGGTCTCTATGTGGATGGGGAAACAGCCATACTTCCCGAAGATGCGGTGCGCGCGTCGCTCGGTTGCGGCAATCCGACTGCGTTGGCGCAGATCGTTCAGGGGGAGACGGTATTGGATTTGGGGTCGGGTGGCGGGATCGATGTACTGCTTTCCGCGCGGCGGGTCGGACCGACCGGCAAAGTGTACGGCCTGGACATGACTGATGAGATGTTGGAACTGGCACGGGCGAATCAGGCCAAGGCCGGAGTGACGAATGTGGAATTTTTGAAGGGAGACATCGAACACATTCCCTTGCCCGACAACTCCGTGGATCTGATTATCTCCAACTGCGTCATCAATCTGTCCCCGGACAAGGATCGCGTGCTGGCGGATGCCTTCCGCGTGTTGAAGCCGGGAGGGCGACTGGCAATCTCTGACATCGTTGTGCGGGGGGAGATCCCCCAAGAAATCCAACGCAGCATTGAACTCTGGGCCGGGTGCGTCGCCGGAGCGTTGGAGGAGAAGGAGTATATCGCCAAACTCGAACGAGCAGGGTTTGAACGAGTCTCGATCGAGCCGACGAGGGTGTACACCGCCGCCGATGCTCGAGATCTCTTTGAGGGCACAGACATCAATCTTGACGCCATTGCCCCGGTCGTCGATGGCAAGTTCATCAGCGGGTTTATTCGGGCAGCCAAACCGGAAGTGAGTCAAGCCGTCTGTTGTGCTCCGACGTGCTGCTCATGAAACGACGCGTGCTGTTTCTCTGTACGGGGAATTCAGCCCGTAGCCAGATGGCGGAAGGGCTGCTTCGCCGTCTGGCCGGAGACCGGTACGACGTCTATAGTGCCGGGACGCATCCCGTGGGTCTGAATCCCGGGGCAGTGGCGGCCATGCGGGAACTGCAGATCGATATTTCCGCGCAACGGTCAAAGCGGATGGATGAGTTTCTCGACCAAGCGTTCGACTACGTGATTACCGTGTGTGATCGCGCGAAGGAATCTTGCCCTCGTTGGCCTCACGCGGGGCGTCTGGTCCATTGGAATTTTGAAGACCCTGCCGTTGCGTCAGGATCTCCCGACGAACGGCTGAAAATCTTCCGGGAAGTGCGGGATCAGATCAGGGCACGCCTCGAAGAGTTCATCACGGCTCCGTCGTGATGGTCCAGTTAGGCAGTGGCTTCGGTACCCTGTCTCTTCAGCTGTGGCCAGGCGCCGCGCAGGCCAGGCGTAAATCGCGCTGGGTGTGATCGAAGGATGCCGCCGGATTGCCGGTCAAGGGCGCCGCTCCTTCATAGACAATGAAATGATAAGGGTCTTTCGCAGTGAGGCCATACTTGTCGATGAGCATCTGATGCTGCCCTTCCGTCTGGATATGATAGCGAACTTTCGCGACTAACTTCAGGCTGTCGCCCTCTTTCGGTACCTGATACTCAAACGGATATTCCCGGCTGGCCAACGGCATGAGCCGATTGTCGTAGAGCTCGACGATGGCCGGTTGCCACATGATCCATCGCCCCATCGTGTCTGACTGCTGTGCCAACACCTTCCCGTTTTGGTCCTCCACCGCAAACTCGACCGTAAAGTGGCGGTCCGGATCGCCCGTCGGGAGTTTGTGCCCCGCGCCGGCATTGACCAGGGTCAGCGTGACGCGGACCTTGTCGCCGGGTTTGGGCTCGGCCGGCTCGGTGACCACCTTCACGTCGATCGCCCGCTTGACCATCTCGGGATCGTGCCCGCCCCGCCAAAGGTGTTGGCGGCCTTTCCGCACAGGACCGCCGATCGCGATTGGCCGTTCGACCTCAGGCATATGGCAGCTTTGGCAGATAAAGCCTCGTTCCTTTCTCCAGTAACCGTCTTCGAATTCAGGATAGGTACCGCAGGGCCCCCCATTATAAAACTGCGCCGGTCCGCCGACGACGCTATGACAGCGTTGGCACAGTTCTGGAGTGCGAAAGGTCGAATCATATTTCGTCGGATGCGGGGCCTTGGCATCGTCGAATGGACCCAGAATCACCCCATCGCGCACGTGGCAGGCCGCGCAGGTGACCCCTTCCTGCTGATAATCCTGGTCATAGTGCGGATTCGGTTCCTGGACGGCACGTTCAACCCGATCGCGCGGAATGTCTGTAATCAGCGTCGGCTGCTGGTTCTCCAGCGGTGTGTGGCAGTTGAGGCAGACCCAGATATGTTTGTCCTTCGTCCAATAGGCCTGGAAGAAGGGATCGTTGTAGGCTTGCGAGTGGATGCTGGTTTTCCATTCGTTGTAGATGTCGGTATGACAAGCTCCGCAGGATTCGGCTTTCAAGCTCGTCAAACCCTCAGGAATTTGTTGATGGGGAATGGCGTGGGCATAGTCCGACCGCAGTCCGAAAATAACGACCGGCTTCACCTCCGTGTAGTATAGATACGTGAGTCCGCCTAGGACGACGAGTCCAATCAGAATTCTTTTGAGCCACCGCATCCGTATCTCCGTTCCCTCGCCACCGCATTCGCTGTCTGAGTATAACCGCTCCAGCCAACACCGAGCGATGCGTAGATCGAACGAGCCTACGATACACCAGGGGCATGAAAAATAGCAGTCCTCGCCATGCCCAGATTTTCTGACGTGGGCGGTCTCGTTGTCGGCGGTGCGCCTGCCTTTCTGAATGGCAGGGCCGTCTCGTTTTCAATGCATCGTCCCCCATTGGCCCAATCCAGGACCTGACCGCCGCTCATGGACGGGAGCGGTTGGGATAGCCGGCCCCGAATCTTCTTCGGCTGTCAAAAGAACTGGACAGCCTTGGGGCGCTTCTCCCCGTTCGCCTCAATGGGCAATCTGAAAAATCCGTTTATTCTGAGCTGTTTTGCAGAATTGACGCTCCGCGACGAATGCGCATGAGAGTTGCTCACTCCTTCCTGCAAGGGTGAGGTCATCATCAAACAACGGGTACTTAACAAACAATAGGAGGGGTGCAATGAGAGTGAGGAGTATCGTAGCGGTCGGGTTTGTTTCAGCAATGGCGGCAATCGGCATGGTGAATGCGTCAGACAGCGCCGCCGCAGATTCGAACCAGTCCGGCCTCATTGAGGAACGTGTTGGGCATGGCGGATCGATTTTCCATAGCAAGACCACTTCGAGCTGTGATGTGATGGCGAAGGGAGCGCTTGTTGAGGAACGGGTCGGGCATGGCGGATCGATTTTCCATAGCAAGACCAC
>DCZO01000004.1:168379-174205 GCA_002331335.1 Nitrospira sp. UBA2082
CGGTGTACTACAGACAGTCCGACCGTCAGGCCGTGAACTAACAGGTGGGTCAGACTGGAGTCAATGGGTCACCCCCATTTTCTACAGCACACTGATCACCTGTTGATGGCTCGTTGAGGGAAGGATGCCTGGGGCAGTCTTTTGAGGGACTTCCCCAGGCATTTTTCTGATCGCAGGCTCGCAGTCTCGATGAAGCCTTCCAATGAAACAGCATAACGGAAAGGGGGAAAGTCAAAAGATTTACGGCTCTGTAATGATATGGCTATCCGCTTTTTCTTCCCCTTCGCTCCATTGCGCGATGGTCTGCGCCATCTCTTCCAATCGCTGAGCCGCGCGGCCGAACACCGTGTCGAGTGGATAGGTGCCATCGAGGCCTCGCTCGCCGGCTGCCACACCGGTGAGCAGCTCCAAGGCTTCGTCGATCGTGTTCACCGCGTAGACGGTAAAATGTCCTGACTCGACGGCTTCCACCACCTCGCGGCGGAGCGCGAGATGTTTTGTGTTGCGGGCCGGAATGATCACACCTTGCTTGCCGGTCAGGCCCTTGCGGGAACAAGATTCAAAGAATCCTTCGATTTTTTCATTTGCACCTCCGATCGGCTGGATCTCCCCCAACTGGTTGACGGAACCGGTCACAGCCAGCCATTGATGGACCGGTAGATCGGCAAGGCTGGACAGAATGGCGACGAGTTCCGCTACGGCCGCGCTGTCCCCTTCCACTTCGGAATAGGTCTGCTCAAACGTCAATGACGCGCTCATGGCGAAGGGATGGGCGCCGGCGAATTTTCCGGCCAGATACCCGGCCAGCGTCAGGACGCCCTTGCTGTGGACCACTCCGGCAAGTTCCGCTTCACGCTGGACATCGATCACGCCCTTGGTACCGACATAGGTCCGGGCCGTAATGCGTGCGGGACGCCCGAACGAGTAATCGCCCAGCTGGTGGACGGAGAGGCCGTTGACTTGGCCCACAACCTCGCCGTCAAGATCGACCATCAACGTGCCTTCTTTGATCTCATCCTGGATCCAATGCTCGGCCAAGTTCGAGCGGTGGCGCTTGTGCGTCACGGCCGCGTCGACATCCGCGCGGGTCACGAAGGCGCGGCCTTCTTTCCTCGCCCAATAACCGGCTTCGCGAATGAGATCGCTCACCAGGCTGAATCGAAGAGATAGCCGGTCATGCCGGTCGGCAAAACGGAAGCCTTGGCGGATGATTTCCGCCACCGCGTCGGCGCCGAAGTGGGGCAGTCCTTCTTCGCGGCATAGTTTGGCGACGAAGCGGGCATATTGGCGGTCCTGGCGTTCGCTGCGGACCACTTCCGTGTCGAAATCCGCCTTGACCTTGAAGAGTTTGCCGAAGTCTTCTTCATAGGCTTGGAGCAGGTGGTAGAGGATAGGCGGGCCGACCATGATGATTTTCACATTCACAGGGATGGGCTCGGGCCTCAATCCGGCGGTAGAGAATCCGTAGAATTCTCCCGGGTCTTCGATCTTGACCTCTTTTGTCTTGATCACGCGCTTCAAGGCATCCCACGAAAATGGCTGTCGTAGCATGTCGAGGGCGTTCACGATCAAGTAGCCGCCGTTGGCCTGGAGCACGGCGCCTGCGCGGATCTCGGTAAAGTCGGTGTACATGACGCCCATATGCGCCCGCCGCTCGATCTTTCCAATCAGGTTTGTGTAGGTCGGGTGAGGTTCGTCGATCACCGGCGCGCCTTTTGTCGGGTCGTGCTCGACGACGAGATTGACGAGATAACGCGTCAGATCCGGCCGGCGGAACTCAAGGCCGGGAATCGCGATGGTCGGCCCTTCGTGCGGCAGGAAGTCTTTGTAGTGATGGACGATGTTGTCACGCAATCGTTCCAGAAAGGCGGATACCGCCGGCAGGTTTTGGTAAGTCCGCCGCATCGTTTCATGGCGGCCCTCCAGCACGTTGGTGACCACTTGGCGGTCAAGATTGCGCAGTTCCTGCTCCGCTTCCTTCTCCAATCCGTGGATGCGCACATGGAATTCGCGGATCTCGCCTTCCAGCATCTTGCGCCGCTGGGTCAGATCCTGCTGCTCCTGCTCGGTCATGCCCTCCATCTCTTCTTCCGTCATGGCATGGCCGTTCTTCAGCGAGACTAATCCAAAGCCGGCGGGCGTTTCTTCGAAGCCGAATCCTCTGGCGCGGCTTAATTCCGTCAAATCATGGAACAGGGATTTCTTCTTGCCCTCCGTGTCTTCGTGCAGCTTGGCTTTGGCGTCGAGGTATTTCTTGCTTTCGAAGGCACCGGGGATATCGCGGCGCAAACTCTCGATGAAGGAAGCCATCTCCCGCTTGAAGGCGCAACCCTGTCCGGCTGGAAACGACAGGCAGATCGGGCGTGAGGCGTCTTGAAAATTGTTGACGTAACACAAGTCGGACGGGGCGGTGGCCCCTTGCGCCAGTCGTGTGACCATCTGGCGAACCAGCGTGCCTTTCCCGGTGCCGACCGGGCCGGAGACGTAGAGATTGAACCCCGCGCTCTTCATGCCCAGGCCGAACTCCAGCGCCTCCACCGCCCGTTCTTGTCCGATGATTTCGGTGAGAGGCTCCAGCTCGCTTGTATCCTCGAAGCCCAGGTGCCCGGGGTCGATCATCGGGGCCAGCATCGAGACAGGGACTTTGAATTTCTCCATGGTGTTCTACCGTGCCTTCGACGCCATCGTGGGCGGAAGTGACACGACGGTGGCCTGTGGACCTTTCTTCCCTTCTTCGAGCCCGAAGACGACTTCCGTGCCGTCATCGAGCCGCTCGAAGGCAATGCCTTGCAGCGCGTTTGCATGGAAATAGACCTCACCACCTCCCTCTTTCAGAATGAATCCGTATCGCTCCTTGGGAAAGAGCTTGCAGACCACACCGCGATGGGGCGGCACGGGCGGCAGGCGCACTTCCGTCTTCGCGCGTTTCTCCCGATACTTGCGCAATTCAATGCCGACGGCATCGAACGCGGCCCTGATGGCTTCCTCGAACGTCTTATCTTCTTTTCTTGCCGTGAGCGTGTGGCGTCCTGGCAGCGTGACGACAACCAGCGCTTCTGCGACGTTCGCCAGTTTCTTGTGGTGCCGATTCTTGATCAACGTGACACGGCTATGAATCAGATCCTCGTGCCCCCGTTGCAGATCGTCCATACGGGCTTCGATCTCCGACTTCCAGCGAGGGGTCATTGCGACATTGCGGCTTTCAATTTCCAGTTCCATGGTGCCTCCAGGCTATGCCGATCCGGTTCTTTGTCCACAGCAAAGATCAGCAAACGATATGCCTACATTGGAACGGGCTCCAACCGCAGGACCGGTGGGGCGGCGCTCGATGTTTCCACGATTCTTCATGCCCTGTCCTGCCCTTCATCCCAATCGGCGCGACGGATGTGGCGCATTTTCCCACAGTGTGGTTCCGAGCGATGGGGCTCGATGCGCCAGTTTTAAGAGGTCGCTTTCTCACATGCTGCCCCTGTTCCTTGATTTCTTGCCAGGGCCGTCATGCGTCAATCGTCAACCGTGAGGAAGGTGCAGAAAGACGGTCTCCCAGAGGCTCTTCCGTTTGACGAATGACCGATGACGAATGACGGGTTCATGGGCTCCTTGGTGGAACATGACTTGCGTGAATTTGGTGCATGCCGACGCTTCGCAAGGACCAGCTCCAACAGTATCTTCGGGATCGGTTCGGTCCCGAGGTGGCGCTTTTGTCGTATAAGGTCATTGGCAAGGCCAGTTCGAAGGGGGAACAGAAGCGCTATGGATATGGGGCGCCGGTCAAATTGACGTTTCGCCTCGGCCGTCGGCTGCAATCCGCCGTGCTGGAAACCATGAGGCCCGGACCCTTCGGGCATGAGCACATGGCCGACCGCGCTCAAGCGATCTTGTGGGACTATGATTCGTACGGCCGGTTGCCTCGCCATGTGAAGGCGCTCGATGTGGGGGCGTTCGACGGCACGCAGGCGCTCTTCTCCGTGGCCGAAGCCCGCGAGTTCTTCGTGTTGAACGAATGGGCGGAAGGAACAAGCTACCATCTGGACCTTGAACGGCTCGCGAAGGGTGGGTCGCTCCGAAAACTTGATCGTGACCGGGTAGGGGCGCTTGCCCGCTATCTCGCGCAGATCCATGCAACGAAACGGCGGGATTCGGATCTGTACAAGCGCCGGCTCCGTGAATTGATCGGCCACGGTGAATGTATCATGGGGCTGACCGACAGTTATCCCAAGCAATACGGGTTCATCACCGCGGATTTGTTGCGCACGGTGGAAGAAGCCTGCAACCGGTGGCGGTGGCGCCTGCGAGACCAAGCAGGCCGGCTGTCTCAAGTCCACGGGGATTTCCATCCGTACAATGTGCTGTTCCGCGCAGGGACGGACTTTTCCGTGTTGGACCGGTCGCGCGGGGAATGGGGTGAACCGGCCGACGATGTGACCGCGATGACGATCAATTATGTACTCTGTTCTCTGATTCGATGGGGCAAGCTCCGAGGCCCATTTGAAGCGCTGTTCCGGTTGTTCTGGGACACCTATATTGAAGCCAGCGGCGACAAGGGGGTGACCGGAGCCGCAGCGCCCTTCTTCGCATTTCGTGGTCTGGTCGTGGCGAGTCCCGTCTGGTATCCCAACCTGACAATCGACGTGCGCCGCAGTCTTTTCCGCTTCATTGAGAACGTGCTCGATGTTCCGCGCTTTGAACCGGATCGGGTGAATGAGTATTGCGGTATTTAGAAGGCGTCATTCGAAGCATTGAGACAGATCGTTTGCCCCCTCGCATGCAGAGCACATCGTTGTTTCAGGGTTTACGATTGGCGAATGACCAATGACGATTGACGGTGGTTCCAAAGGGTACGCCATTTGGCTTACAGGCCTGCCTGCATCGGGCAAGAGCACCATCGTCGCCGCGCTGAGACCTCAGCTCGAAGGCTTGGGTTATGTGGTCGAGGTCCTGGAGTCCGATGCCGTCAGGCGCATTCTCACTCCGGCCCCGACTTATTCGCATGAGGAGCGGGAACTCTTCTATCGCGCGTTGGCATTCATGGGCGCGAGACTGGTGGCGCACGGAGTCACGGTAATCTTCGATGCGACAGCCAACCGGCGGGCCTATCGGGATTTCGCCCGGACCCTGATTCCAAAGTTCATTGAGGTGGCGGTGGAATGTCCGTTGGAGCTAGCCATGCAGCGCGACTACAAAGGGACGTATCGGCGGGGCCAGCAGGGTGAATCCACAACCGTGCCGGGATTGCAAGATCCCTACGAAGCGCCGCTGAATCCGGAGGTGACGATTGATACTACGAAGCTTTCCGCTAAAGAAGCAGTTGGGATGATTATGCAGTCGCTCAAAGAGAGTTTCAGATAACCACCTTCTCACAAAGTGTTTAAGCACACGATGTTCCGGTCATTCCTCCCGCTTCAGGTATTGCAATAGCCACTTGCCCGCCTGTTCCGCCACCTGTTCCAACGTACCAGGTTCCTCGAAGAGGTGGGTGGCGCCGGGGACGATGACTAATTTCTTCTCACAGGTCAGCAACTCGTAGGCGCCCTGGTTCATCTCAATGACCGGCTCGTCCCAGCCTCCGACGATCAGGAGGGTTGGCGCGGTCACGCGCTGGAGATACGGTTCGGCCAGGTCGGGCCGTCCCCCTCGCGACACAACAGCCTTGACGTTAGACGGGTCTCGCGCGGCTGCTTGCAAGGCTGCGCCTGCACCGGTGCTCGCGCCGAAATAGCCGACTCCGAGATTAGTCGTCCGTGGCTCTGCTTCCAGCCAAACCTTGGCCAGCAAAAGCCGATCCGCCAGCAGGTCGATATCGAACACCTTGCGCCGGTCGTCGGC
>DCZO01000004.1:174271-211893 GCA_002331335.1 Nitrospira sp. UBA2082
GACGGGCTACGAAATTGTTGCGCGGGCTGAACCGTCCGCTCCCGCTGCCGTGCGCGAAGACGACGACGCCGTTCGAGCCGGGGGGAAGGCCGAGTATGCCTTCCAAGGCCAGCGGCCCTTTTGTGATCGTGACCCGATGTTCGTGCGTAGGCGTCATGGCTTGGTCCGTTTCCTTGTCGTGCTGCAGGGTGCGGGCCTGGTCAGTGCGGTCGGCAGTTTGGTCTGTTCGTCGACACAGGCGGTATCAAGCTGCGCCTGAGTCAATCCGGTCACAGACGTGAGAGTCGCGCCGCGCAAGTCTGCACCCCGCATGTCCGCCGCATCGAGGCGCGCGCCGGTGAGATCGGCTTTGACGAACACGGCATCCCGGAGGATGGCTTCCTGAAGATTCGCCTGAGTCAAGTTCGCCTCGGTGAAATTGGAGCCGCCCAAGTCTGCCGCAACAAGATTGGCCTCTTCCATGTTGGCCTTATCGAATCGCGATTGCCGGAGAAAGACTTTCGGCGCGTAGACTTCGCCCATGTCCGCCTTCGTGAAGACTGCGCGTGTGCCCCGTGCGCCGATGAAGACCGCGCGAGTGAGGGAGGCATTTCCAAAGTCAGCGTCGTCCAGTGCCGCATGGTAGAGAATGGCCATGCGGAACTTCGCCGAGCGCAGTTTCGCTTTGGCCAGGCTTGCCTCTTCCAGATTGGCTCCTTCCAGATCCGCCTCCTGCAAGCTTGCGCCGTAGAGATCAGCGAACCGTAGATCTGCGCCACGCAGGATCGAATTGTGTAGGTTCGCCCCGCGCAGATTGGCTTCCGGCAGATAGGCGCTCTCCAAGTCGGCTTCGATCAGCCGAGCCCGCTCAAGTTTTGCGTTGTCGAGCAGGACACCTTGAAGATTGGCGCGCGAGAGGTTCGCGTCGACCAGCGTGGTGCGGCGCAGATCCGCGCCCATCAGATCAGCGTCCGATAGGACGGCCTTCCGGAGTATGGCCCCATAAAAATAGGCCTCGACGAAGTTGCCGCCGGTCATATCGGCGGACGAGAGATCGGCGCCCTCGAACTGGGCCCGTTCGAACGTGGCCTCGCGCAGCTTGGCGCCGGTGAGGGCGGCGTCGAAGAGCGCCGCTTCGTCGCCGATGATGCGAATAAGATTTGCACGCGTGAGTGTCGCGCGGCGAAGATCGGCTCCGGCCACGTTTGCGCCCTCCATGGTCGCACCGGTGAAATCGGCTCCGGCGAGGCTAGCCTGGATGAGCACAGCCAAGTTCAAATTCGCCCGCCGGAGGATGGCGCCTTCCATTTCCGCCCGTTCGAGGTTGGCGCCTACGAGCAGGGCCCCGCTCAAGTCGGCTTGGCAGAGCTCCGCGCGCCGGGCTTGCGGATTACCTCGGTATTCCACCCATCGTTCGTGCGCATGCACCAGGGCGGTCAGTGCCTTGGCGGGGACGGGCTTCTTCTTGTAAGGGCCCTTGCAGGCAGGAATTGCGGAGATGGTCGGATCGGGTTGCGACGGGCTGGTCGCTGTGGCCGATGCGGCAGCGAGTCCGATCAACATCACAATCCCGAGCAGCACCATCGGTATTGAGGCTTTCTTCATCGGTGTCTCCTTTGCGTGTTAGAGGCCGTGGTCCACCGCTTTGGCCAACGCCTGCAAGGCCGGCGAGATCCGCACCTCGTAGGTTGGAGCGGTCTCGATGGTTCGCAGAGATTCAGGAATGCGCGCGAGTTGCGCCGCCATATGGCCGCGCAGGTCCGTCAGGCTCGGGCTAGGAGCGAGACGGCGGCCCTCTTTCATCACCGGATGCAAGAGCGGCTCACCCTGTCCCCGATCATCGAGTGGCGTGAGGACGTCGTAGTCGAAGCCGCCACGGTCCGCATAGGATCGGTAGACCTGCTTGCGGCCGGGCCAGGTGGCTTTGCCTTCGGAGCGTTTACGGCAGGGTCGGCCTGCGTACTCTTGCAGTTTGTAGGCGCAATCCAGCGCGGGTGCATCGGAAGAGGTGGTCATGGCCGTACCAACCGCAAAACTGTCGATCGGCGCCCGGCTGTCAATCAACGCTTGTATACGGTATTCGTCGAGATTGCCGCTGGCAAGGATCTGCGCGTGGGACAGGCCTCCTTCGTCCAGGATGCGGCGGACCTTCCTGGCGTGGTCGGCCAAATCTCCGCTGTCCAGCCGCACACCTTTCACAGCGATGCCCTTGGCTGTGAGCAAGGGGACCAGCGAGACGACCTTCTTCGCAGCCGTTTCCGTCTCGTAGGTATCGATCAACAGGACGACGTTGTCCGGCTGCGCCAGCGCGAAATGCTCGAAGGCCTGGACCTCGTCCTTGTGTGCCTGTACGAAGGAATGGGCCATCGTGCCGTAGAGGGGAATGCCGTAAGCCATGCCAGCCAGCACGGTGGCGCTGCCCGAAAATCCCGCCAGATAACTGGCCCGCGCGGCCAGCAGGCCCGCCTCGGCGCCGTGCGCGCGGCGCAGTCCAAAATCGATGAGCGGTTTTCCTCCCGCCACCAAGACCGACCGCACGGCCTTTGAGGCGACCATAGTTTGGAAGTTCAACAGGTTCATGATCCGGCTTTCGACGAGTTGAGCCATCGGGAGCGGCGCGACGACGCGGAGAATCGGCTCGTGGGGAAAGAAGACTGTTCCTTCCGCCACGGCTTCAACGTCACCGGTGAACCGCAGCGTTTCCAAATAACGGAGGAGCTCAGACCTGAACAGCCCCGTCCGATCCAGCCAGGCCAATTCTTCTTGTGTGACCTGAAGGCCGGAGAGAAAGTCCAGGACCTGCTCAAGCCCGGCCGCCACGAGGAAGTTCCGATGAGGCGGCAGCTTGCGGACAAAGAATTCGAATACCGCCGCTTCCTCCATGCCCTGCTCCCGGTAGGCCTGGGCCATAGTGAGTTCGTACAGGTCGGTCAGCAGGGCGCTGTTTGAGGGATTCATGCGGCGAGTGTCTCCAATCGGACCGGAGCCGCTCCGAGGCGGAGCATGTTCTGCTCAGCTTGCCGGCCGTCGTCCGGTTGCACGTTGACTGCCTTGATGCCGTCCAGCAACAGGCATACGGCATAGCCCAGTGACAGGGCGTCCGTGACCGTGTGCATGACGCAATAGTCGGTCGCCAATCCGCCGATGAACACGCGACGGACACCGAGGGCTCGCAGATGGCGATCCAGGGCGGTACGGTGAAAGGCCGAGTAGGCTTCCCGGTCCGGGTCGATGGCTTTGTAAATAATAACCGCCGAGGCTGGAGTTTCAAATCCCGCCGGAGGCAACGAGCCGGGTGTTCCGGCGACACAATGAATAGGCCATGGTCCTCCCTGGTCACGAAACGAGCAATGATTCGGAGGGTGCCAGTCGCGCGTCAGAAAAATAGGTAGCTGGCGGGCCTGGAAGCGGCGGATGTAATTCGACAGGACTGGAAGGATCTCTCCACCGCCACTGATTCCGAGCGCGCCGCCTGGGAAGAAATCGCTCTGAATATCGGCGATGAGCAAGGCATCGTTGGATGTCAAAGTCTCCATCGGCTGACGAGATACGTACGACGATCATGGTCCCTGTTGCGACAGGAGGCGGATATAGGCTAGCACGTCCTGCATTTCCCCATCGGTGAGCTGCCCGCGCCAGGAATGCATCGGGCTGAACACGATGCCGTGCTCGATCGTCCGCAGCAGCTCCTCATCTGATTTCAAGAACGACCGAACGCGATGAAAATCCGCCGGAGATACTTTCAAGGACGCGGCTTCCGGACCATTCCCGTGGCCGCTGTCCCCATGGCAGGTTTGGCAGTAACGAGCATAGATCGATTTCCCCCGCACGGCATCAGGGGGATAGTCTTGGGCGTAGAGCGAGGATGCCGCGAGGGTCATCGAGGCGAGGAGCAGAAGAACTCCCGTGAGGCAGGGATACAGTTGCGTATTCATGGCGCTAACTCTTCTTCGTGGTGTGGGCAATAAACGGGCTGAACAGTTGCTGCAACTTCTTGCTGCCGCAGGCTGGACATGCCACCTCGCCCCGTTCGTGCTCCTTCAACGTCACGACGATCAGCGATTCCTTGCCACAGTCTAAACACTTGTAGTCGTACATCGGCATGGTTCATCCTCTCTCGGTCAGCCGAAGATCATCAGTGGGTAGCGTCCTTGGTGCAACAGGGCGTGGGAGACACTGCCCAACACCAGGCGTGTTACGCCTTGACGCCCGCGGGATCCCATGAGGATAAGGTCCGGATTTAAGACCGTCGCTTGCTGCGTAATTCCTTCAACGGGGGTGCCCAACGAAGCGGCCACTTTGGTTCGATAGCCCAGCGAGGTGAGCTTGGCGGCGATGTCGTTGAGAAAGTCTTGGGCCTGGCGAAGCGCATGGACCTCCATCTGCTCGGTCGAAGCAGCATCCATCGGCCAAGGCGGTCTGGTATGCGGCAGGACGGTGAAGAGGGTGATCGTGGGCAGCTCACGAAACGGCTTCTGCTGGAGAAAGCGCAGGGCGTGGGCTGCATCGTAGGTCCCCTGCAACGGGAGTAGCACCTGGTTCAGGGCTTTCAACGGGCCGGGAAGAATCAGTTTCGCGCCTGGGGCATAGGTCAGCACGCGATGCGCGACACTCCCCACCAGCCGCTCTCTGATCGGGCCGAGGCCGCGGGTACCGAGGAGAATCAGATCGACCTTCTGTTGTTCGGCCAACGTGACGATGTGATCCACAGGGGATCCGACGGCCAGGTGCTTCGTGACCGTGCCGATCCCCATCGGGAGCAGCGACACGATTCGATCCAACAGGCGTGAGCCGTCCTCTCGCATGTTGCGTTCGACCGTCTCGTAGAGTTCCTGCGACACTTCCGGCATCATCATCGGATAGGCCGGAGTCGGGACATCCAGCACATGCAGGATGTGCAGTTCTTTCGCGCGGCTTAGGTACTTGAGCGATCGCACCGCCTCATAAGAATGGTCGGACCCATCGACTGCGAGTAAGAGGTTCATCGCCATCCTCCTCCGCGATGCTTCATTGACAGTCTGTCGGACACAAGAAAATGAAGTAGATCACGATTGCCAGGCCCAACCCCACTGCTCCGAGCAACAGCCACTGTGTGTGTGTCATCTCTCGATTCCTCGCAGGAGAGTTCAGCAAGTCCAGTGCCATAGGGGGGCGGGAGACGTGAACCGTAAAACGTGAAGCGTATTCCTGAAACAACACCGCTTGTTACCTTTTGCGCTTCACGCTTCACGAGACACGAACTATGGCGCCTTCTGCTACAGCGGGTAATTGGTCACTGTGGCAGAGAGCCCCTGGTTCCAGGGGCGGGGCGTACACCCGAGGCAGATGGCAAGAGCGAAAACAATGAATTCGTGATGTCTTCAAGTCATCAGTTATCAGCCATCAACTCTTCGCCAGTGGCACCGGCCTTGCTCACTTTTTCAGGTAGGAGAATTTTTATGGGGCGGACCAACGGTCCTTTTAAGAGAATCCTGGTACCAGTTGATTTCTCGCCTTGCTCGGATGAGGCCTTCCGGGTTGCGTGTGACATGGCGCGCTTGTGCGGGGCAAGCATGACGGTGGTGCACGTGATTGACACGGGGGCTCTTGCCTCATTCAATCGCTTGGGCTTACTGGCCGTGCCCTCCGATGCTGCCGCGCAACGGCGGCGTCTGCGCCATCATGCCCGGTTGAATGTGCGCCGGTTAATGGATTCCGAGGATGCCAAGGAGATCTCTATCACGCGCATGGTCGTGGAGGGATCTCCGTTCGTCGAAATCGCCAAAACCGCGCGTACGGGAAGAGTCGATCTGGTCGTGATGGGCAGTTACGGAGGTCGGTCCGGCAGCGTGGACAAGATCTTCTTCGGCAGCACGGCGGAAAAGGTCGTTCGTACTGCCGGCTGCCCTGTGTTGACCGTACCGCTGCCGGCGTCGGCCGTTCAGCGGAAATCAGCGTGAGAAACAGGAGGATGACGACATGCCACATGTGCGAGCATGGGTTCCGTGCCTGATCCTCGGCCTGATCTTCGGCTTGCCTGGAGTGATGGAAGGAAAGGGGGATGCTGCCGCCGAGGCACAATCCGAGCAGGTGGTGGAGGTCACGATCAAGGATTACAAATTTGTGACGAAACAGAGCCCGTTGCGTCTCGGCTTGCCGACGGTGATCAAGGTGCGGAACGAGGACGCGGAGCGCCACGATTTCGGTTCGACGATGTTCGAGGGGCTCTCAGTGAAGGTTGAAAAGGACGGGGTGATCGTCTACGGACGTGGGGTAGCCGGTGTGTTGCTCGACCCTAAACGCGAGGCAGCGATCCGGTTCGATCTGACTCGTCCGGGGCGGCATGAGTTCCGTTGCTCGATTCATCCGACGATGAAGGGAGAATTTCTCATCTTGAGTACGGAGGCCGTGTGAGCGAATCGGGCGCGAGACCGAGAATTCTCTTCGCAACGGATTTATCGCGGTCGGCGGAGAGGGCGGAGGCCTACGCGTGCACGTTGGCTGCGTCCTGGGGGGCGACCCTCACGGTCATGAGTGTGTTGGAATTCCCTCCCGGACTCGATCCGGAGTACCCCGTAAATCGCATGTATTTGACTGAACTGATGAAGCAGGCGACGCAAGGGTTGGTCGAGTTGAAAGAGCGGACCGTCGCACGAGGAGCTGTGGTGCAGACCAGGATTGCGACGGGGATTCCGAGCGAAGAGGTGTTGGCGGCCGCCGGGGCTGAGGGTACGGACTTGATCGTCGTGGGCACTCTCGGAAAGACCGGTGTCGAACATGTTCTGTTGGGCAGCACGGCGGAACGGATCATTCGGACCGCACCCTGTCCCGTGCTGGCCGTACGAATGGAGCGGTCGAGGACGGAACAAGACGGCGGCAGGCAGCCTCCGGTGGAAATCGGACGACTTCTCGTGCCGATTGATTTTTCCGATTGCTCGCTCGACGCGGTGGAATACGCGGTTATCGTGGCGCAGCGGGCAAAGGCGTCTCTGACATTGCTCCATGTCTTGGAGCCGGTGTCCTATGGCCTCGATTTCTCGTTTCCGCATCCTGACAAGCGGGAGCGTCAGCGGGAGGCGATCAAATCACGGCTCGAGGGCCTGGTGTCGTCCCTGGCTTCTGCTCAGGTGAAGGCCGGCTATTTGCTTCGCGGCGGCCTTCCGAACGACTCCATTCTGGAGGCGGCCCGGACCGGGTCCGCCGACATGATTGTCATGGGGACACATGGACGCCGCGGCTTGTCGCACGCTTTTTACGGCAGCGTCGCGGAATCTGTGCTCCGAAAATCCCATTGCCCCGTCCTGACGGTCCGAAGCCCGAAATTTCACCCAGACCATCGTCGCGTACTCACGGCACAACCCATCTTCCAATAAACCGCCAACCGAGGAGCCTGCCATGCGCGCCATCGTAAAGAAAATCGGAGCAACGAAGAAGCGGCCTTCGCCGGCCTCCGGGACGACCGGAACGGCGATCGAACTGCCGGAAGGCATGTGGGAACGGATCGCCCGTAAGGCCTACGAATTGTGGGAACAGCGGGGCCGCCAGGAAGGCAACCAACTCAGGGATTGGCTCGACGCGGAAGAAATAGTCATGGAAGAAATCCATGAAGCTCGCGAGTGAACGGGGAGCTGGCTTTCAGGCCCCGGTCCCGCCCTCCCTCGAGGCGGTACTCGCGCGGCTCGAATCGTTGTCGTTGAGACCGGAATTCGCTGTGCAGCGGGAGGTGGCGCTGGCGCGTGCACTGAGACCCTATCTGCAAAGCGGCGCCGGGGGGATCGTTGCGCCTCTTGTCCAAGAAACCGAACTCGCCGAACTCACCCTGCTCTGCGATTTCTATCCGGAAGACGGGCAGCTGACGTTGATCGAACAGTTACGCGACATCATCACGGAGCATATCCCCAACGAGGAACGGGTATGGCTCGATCCGCTGAAACATTCCTATATGGATCTGCTGGAGCCAACCCTGTCGACGAAACTGAGCGACGCCCTCTCGTTACGGTCGCTGGGTGATGGAGCCATGTTCGTTCTGCCCGGTGGCGAGGTCGCCAAAACCGTGGCGCCGGGGCAGGTGCTGATGACTCGGGTCATCGCTGTCCCGGGCGGGCAGGAAGCCGGCCGGGCCGTATGGGCCGGTTGTGGCATCGTGCTCTCCTCCGCCGATGCCGGGGCGGTGCTCGAGATAACCGCAGAATGGCGCCGTGAGATGGAGATGAATTCCGGATCCTTCGCACTGGGGGAATGGCAGGAGTTTGCCAAGCGGTATGGATATATGCTCCTCTGGGCGTTTGCGCAGCTGCGCGTGGATGCCTTGGTGGATGCCGTGGCGCATATCCGTTTCCGTACTCCTGACGGACAACCCTATCTCTATGCCGTGGCTCTGTACGACCATCATGAGTATCGGTTGTTTGCGGATCGGTTGTCGGAGATGGAGGAATTGCGATCGGGACAACCGGCCGGTTCAGCGGCGAGCCGGGGGCCGGCCGATGGTGTTCCCCCGACTTTGACCTGGGTCCAGCGTGAGGCCGCCGGACCGGCCGAGACGACCGTGGCGCGGCTGACGCTGACCTCCTCCCAGCTGATTGTGGAATGCGACGGGCCGGAGCGGCTCGACCGGATCAAGCACCGGCTGGCGGCTTCGTTGGGATTTTCGCTACATTTCCGCGGCGAGACGTTGGCCCCGCCGGCTCGGCAATTGTCGGTGGGAGAATTGATGTCGGACGAGTCGCTGGCCCTGGTTGTCACACCAGACGAAGACCGTGCCCTCCTCAACCAATTTCTGGAGAAGGCCTATCTCGAATGGTCGGATCAGCCCCATCGCTCGCTCGGCGGGCAGACGCCGCGTCATGCCGCCGCGACTGCGGAGATGCGCGGCGCGGTCGGCGTTTTGATTGACGAAATGGCCCGGTGCGATCCGGGCCTTTTACGGACGGGCCGGGCCGCGTTCAATTATAACCGACTTCGCGCGCATGTGGGGCTGGATGAAGTGCCGGGATAAGCTGACGCACACCGCTTGCCTCTCGACGAAATCGCGTATACAACCATGCACAGACTATGAAGGGATTGGAAAGCTGCTGGGCGGGCATCATGCCCGCATTATCCATGAGCGCTTCTGCTGCAATCGCCGATACGCCGCTCCGACAAGCCTGGCCGTGGTGTTCGCACGGCCAGGCGGGCAGGCTCGCCCCTCACGACCTCGACGTACTGTTTCAAGTACGCCTCGGTCTCTCAGGGCTCCGCGTGCCCGTCTTGCCTGGCGTCTTGGCGGTTTCGTCACGAACCGTCATGAATCATGCGGGCAGGGGGACGAGAGGATGACATCCGAGCGGACAATCATCGGGATTCTGGTCGGCGGCGGGCCGGCGCCCGGTATCAACAGCGTCATCGGCGCCGCGACGATCCGCAGTATTCTCGGCGGCTGCGATGTCCTGGGGATTCTCGACGGGTTCAAATGGCTCATGGAGGGGAGCAGCGGAAACGTGCGGCCGCTCTCGATTGATGATGTGAGCCGGCTCCACTTTCGCGGCGGTTCCTATCTCGGCACGTCGCGGGCCAATCCGACCAAGAAGGTCGAGCATCTGGACCACGTCCTCTCCACGCTGATCAACCTCGGCGTGACGCGTCTCATCACGATCGGTGGAGACGATACCGCCTTTTCCGCGCTCAAACTAGAGGAGCGGGCGGCGGGGCGTATCCAGGTCGTCCATGTGCCGAAGACGATCGACAACGACCTCGACTTACCCAACGGGATTTCCACCTTCGGGTTTCAGACCGCGCGGCATGTCGGCGTGGAGATTGTCAAGAATCTCATGGTCGATGCCCTGACCACCTCACGCTGGTATTTCGCCGTGACGATGGGGCGCAAGGCCGGCCACCTGGCGCTCGGAATCGGGAAAGCCGCCGGCGCCACGTTGACGGTTATCCCGGAAGAATTCACGGAGCGGCCCGTGAGGCTGAAGCGGTTGGTGGACCTGCTGGTCGGCGCCGTGATCAAGCGGTTCAGCCACGGCCGAACCGACGGCGTGGTGGTGCTGGCGGAAGGGTTGATCGAAATCCTGGACCAGCAAGATCTGGGAGGGCTGGAGCAAGTCGCACGTGACGAACACGGCCATCTGCGCTTGTCGGAGGTGGATGTAGGGGCGTTGCTCAGGCGGGAAGTGACGAAGGAGCTCAGCGCCCTGGGGCATCCCGTTTCGATCATCGCCAAAGACGTCGGCTACGAATTGCGCTGCGCAGACCCGATACCGTTCGATCTCGACTACACCCGAGATCTTGGGTATTGTGCCGCCCAGTTCCTCCTCGATGGGGGGACGGCGGCGATGGTGTCGATCCAGAACGGGCGGTTCACGCCGATTCCGTTCAAGCAGATGGTGGACCCCACCACCGGGCGCACCAAGGTCCGCATGGTGGACGTCGGTTCCCAGTCGTATGACATCGCCCGGCAATTCATGATTCGACTTACCCACGAAGACCTTGACGATCCGGTTCTGCTGGGCCGTTGTGCTGCGGTCGCCGGTCTGTCGCCGGAATCGTTCCGCGAGCGATTCGCCGGTGTGGTCGGCTCGGCGACGAATCAATAGACGAAAGGACGCAAACCATGAAGGTGTTGGCAGCCACAGATGGATCGAAGTACGGCCGGTGGGCGGTAGAATGGCCGGCGCTGATGCCGTTTACCGTCAGGCCTGTGGTCCGAGCGCTGCACGTCGTGGACATCGCCGGTTTGCGCGCGCCCTTCCTGATTCAGCCCATGATTGTGGGTACTGAAAAGTATCTCCAAGCCGAGATCAAACGGATGGAGGCACACGCGAAAACGACCAAGAAAGAAGCCGAAAACGCGCTGCGTGAATCCGGCTTGAGCGGGACGGTCGTGGTGGATCGGGGCGGGGTGGCGGCGACGCTCATGAAACACGCCAAACGCGGCGTCGATCTCCTGTCGATCGGGTCGCGTGGGTTGGACGCGCTGGATCGCTTCATGCTTGGGAGTGTGTCCAACCACGCGATTCATCATGCGCCCTGTTCCATCTTGGTGGTGAGAGAGGCGCCCCGGCCTGTGCGCCGAATTTTGTTGGCGATCGACGGCTCCGCGGCATCGGACAAGGCGGTTCGGTTTCTGCTCCGAAATATCAATCCGGCTCCCGATGGTCCCGATCGCGATCCGGTGATGGTCACCGTGGCACATGTGATGCCGTACTTCAAATATCCGGAGTTGCGGGAATCAGGGAAAGTGCTGGTCAAGCGCTACGTGGACAAAGTGGCGAAGGCCGGGTTTCAGGTGCAAGAGGCCATGAGGTTGGGAAAGCCGGCCGATGAGATTCTGACGGAGGCCAAACAGGAGAAGGTCGATCTGATCGTTACCGGCGCCAAAGGCTTGGGGGCGATCGGTCGCGCGTTGCTCGGCAGCGTTTCCACTCGCGTGGTCCACCATGCGACGTGCTCCGTCCTCGTCATTCGATAAGAGACCAGGATCTCCGTGAGAGGGCGTGCCGTGCCCTGCTTCCAGCCAGGACGGGTACGGCTGGGTCCACCAAATCGATTCCAATCTGCCATAACTGACACCAACGAAATACGACGGCGGGTTCAATGCCGAAGGCGGCCCTCCTCTCCATCGCAAACAAAAAGGGGGAGGCTTGACGAGTGAAAAGAGGAAGCATACACTGCACCAGTTTTTCGTTCGTTAACATGTTCAATATATTGTGAGGATGCCATGGCTTCTGCCGAAAAGATCGAGCAAGAACCCCTTCCTGACCGGTTGGTCACGGGGCTTTCAAAAATCGGGCTGGCGATGAAGAGCCGTACGTGGCGGCGACAGGGGCGGAAAGGAGTTGGTCCCTTGCAGGTCCAGGTGTTGCGCTATCTCAAGACCTGTCACAATCAGGCGGCCACCGTCTCGACGATTGCGCGAGAATTGACGGTTAAGCTGCCCACGGCGTCCGAGGTCATTCGGACCCTGGCGGAGAAACGGCTTGTGCGTCGCCGTCAAGAGCAACCGGATCAGCGCATCGTGATGGTGCACCTGACCGCCCTGGGTGCCAAAGCGGCCCGAGTGGAGGATGGCTGGCCGGAGTTATTGGCCGCAGCCACACAACAGCTGTCGGTTGAAGAACAGGTCAGTCTGCTGACCGCCTTGGCGAAACTTATCCGCGTGTTGCAACAGAAGGGGGAGATTCCTATCGCCCGGATGTGCGTCTCGTGCCAGCATTTCGCTCCGAACGCGCACAAAGGTGGAGATCACCCGCACCATTGCCGGTATTTCGACGTACCCTTCGGCGATCAGGCCATCCGTCTCGATTGCCCGGAATATGTCGAAGTGCTCAAGACCAAGGCGAAGAGTGCCTGAGAGGTCCGGTCGGTTGGGGTCTATCGCTGGTGAATTAACCAGCCGGGCGTCGTTTGTGGGGGCCTGGATGGGCAGGAGAAGCGCGACGCTGTTGCTAACGTGAGGGCCCTTCCCCCTGCCCCACATACAGAATTCGATCGGCCTCGATCCAACCGAACAAGTCATCCAAAGCCAGCTGGAGTGCCGTTTCGATCGGATCGCGATCCGAAGCGGCCACCCATCGAACCCTTGATCCCGCCACGGTCTGTTCGCTGACATAGGTTTTGACCGGCTGATCCGCCTCGCTCATCTCCCCCTGCAACCGCATGTGGTAATGATACCGGCCTTGCCGGGAGGCCAAGGCCAGCTTCGCGGTGATACGAAGCCTCAAATCGGTGGAGCCGGCGGAGACCGAGCTGAACGTTCCCCGCTGCTGCGCATATCGTACAATCGCCTGACTGAGGTTGTGGGTCGGCCATTCGAGCAGGACAATTCCCGGCCGATGGTCCGCACCCTCCAAGGCAAGAGCGCTGACTGTCAGCTGAAGGGACCGGGGGATGGTGGCTGGCGCCGGGCTCGCGGGAAGGGGATTCACCTCGATTCGGTGTACACACCCCGCGGATAGGATCACGATGAGCACGAGAAGTCGAACAGACATGGGGGCTTTGAAAAGAGTCACACAAACAACAGGTTTGTCGGTCTAATCGCGGCTCAGTCTAGCACAGGTGCTCGAGAAAAACCCTTGAACCGGTCGGGATAGCTGCGTTATCTTAGCGGCGTCTGGGTGTGCGTGAGGACCTTCTCCTGCAGGCCGACATCGTTCGAACAACGAGGAGGATGAACATGGGAAAGAATTTAAAGGGAACCAAGAGCCACGACAACTTGAAACATGCCTTCGCGGGCGAATCGCAGGCGAACCGCCGGTACCTCTACTTCGCGCGGCGCGCCGATATCGAAGGTTATCCCGACGTGGGCGGATTGTTCCGCGATACGTCCGAAGCCGAAACCGGCCATGCCTTCGGCCACTTGGATTTCTTGAAAGAAGTCGGTGATCCAGCCACCGGAAGTCCGATCGGCAACACCGATGCGAATTTGAAGGCCGCCATCGAGGGTGAGACCTACGAGTACACCCAGATGTATCCAGGCATGGCCAAGACCGCCCGCGAGGAAGGGTTCCCTGAACTGGCCGAATGGTTTGAAACGCTGGCGAAGGCCGAGCGGTCCCATGCCAATCGGTTCCAGAAGGGGCTCGATGGTCTGAAGCAGAGTTAACAGCCTGTCGTATTCAGCCGTCAGCTGTCAGCATGAAGAAGTCCTTCTTCACGGCTGATAGCTGATTGCTGGCGGCTGCGTGCTCCTGTCAGCCCGCCCATGAAGCCTCTCAGTCTCATCAATCCGATCGATCCGGCCCAACTGGACAAAGATACATTGCGGATCTACGAGATCTGCGACGGGTGCCGCCGCTGTTTCAATCTGTGCCCGTCCTTCAATACCTTGCTCGATCGAATCGACGTCTACGAGGGCGACGTCGCCAAGCTGTCGCCCGCCGACCATCATCGCGTCGTCGATGAGTGTTACTACTGCAAGCTCTGTTTCAATCACTGCCCCTACACCCCGCCCCATCAGTACGCGATCGATTTTCCCCATTTGATGGTCGCATGGAAAAAGCGTCTGGCGGCGGAACGCGGGGTCCATTGGCGCGATCGACTGCTCGTCATGACAGATATGATCGGGAAACTCGGCAGTGCCGCGGCGTCGATGACGAACGGGTTGTTGAAGAACAGCCTGATCCGCCGGCTTGTCGAACTGGTCGTGGGCGTGCATCGAGACCGCAAGGTGCTGCATTTTTCCGGCGAAACGTTCACCCGCTGGTTCTCCCGGCATGCGCCGGTCAAACGTACCGAGCCGCCAGTCCGGAAAGTCGCGCTCTTTGCCAGTTGCCTGGTGAACTATCAGACGACGGATATCGGGAAGGCAACGGTCCAGGTGCTGGAGAAAAACGGCATCGACGTGGTGGTACCGGAGCAACGTTGCTGCGGCATGCCCCAGTTCGAAATCGGCGGCACGCAGGCTATTCAAGAGGCAGCGAAGGCCAATGTTGCGTCGCTGCATCCGTGGGTTGCACAAGGTTATGACGTCGTCGTGCCCACGGCGAGTTGCAGTTTAATGCTCAAGCGCGAATATCCGGAACTCCTGCCAGACGAGCAAACCAAGCAGGTTGCGGATCGCACGTTCGATGTCTGCGAATATCTGATGGCGATGAAGAAGGCGGGGCAGCTGGCGACGGATTTCACGGTGTCTCCCGGACGTGTGGCCTATCAGATTCCCTGTCACCTGCGGGATCAGAACATCGGCTTCAAATCGAAGGAATTGATGGAATGCGCCGGGGCGCAGGTGAACGTGATCGAGCAATGTTCCGGCCATGATGGATCGTGGTCGGCCAAGACGGAATTCTTCACGCTGTCGATGAAAATTGCGGCCAAGGCCGTCCGCGCGATCGAACAGGCACCGGCCGATCTCGTGGCATCGGACTGCCCCTTGGCCGGGTTGCAATTGGATCAGGCCGGAGCGTCGGCTCATGTGGGAGGCAAGGCGGCACGCCACCCGATTCAGATTGTCCGCGATGCCTATGGATTGCCCTCTTCCGGCTCGTAGTGCGTGACACGCGGGAAACATGATGAAACGATTGGGACGGGAAGACTTGCTGTCCACTCAGGATTATGAACGGCAACGGGAAGCCTTTCGCTCCCGGATTATCGAGCTGAAGCGGAAGCGGCGGATCTCCGTGGGTCCGTTGATCACCCTGGTATTTGAGAATCGGGAGACATTGCTCTTTCAGGTTCAAGAGATGATTCGGGTTGAGCGCATCGTTGATCCGGCCAAAGTGCAAGACGAGTTGGATGTGTATAATGAGCTGCTGCCCGGGCCGGATGAATTGAGCGCGACACTCTTGATCGAGATTACCGAAGAAGCGAAGATGAAAGAGTGGCTTGACCGGTTTATGGGACTCGATCGCGGGCAGACGCTGGCGATCACGGCGAACGGGGAACAGGCGTTTGCGGAGTTCGAGGGCGGCCACAGCCATGAGACCAAAATCAGCGCCGTCCATTTCGTCCGATTCCGGCCGACAACCGCGATGAAAGAGGCCTTTGCCGATCTCCGCAAGCCTGTAACGATCGGCGTAACCCATGGCGGCTATCGGGAGGATGTGCCAGTACCCGGTAGTATGCGGGAAGAATGGCTCTCCGATTTGAGCGCGTGAGCGCTCAAATCGGACTGTCGAATAACGAATGTTGAATGCTTAATGTGAACGCTGACCACAGTCTGATGATGCGTTCTGAACCTTGCAACTTGACCCTTGAACCTTGCTCCGTATGGCTTCGGTACTGCTGACCAAACGCATCGAGTTTTCCTCCTCCCACCGGTATCTCAAGCCAGAGTGGGATGAGGCAGAGAACCGCGCGGTGTTCGGCCTCTGCTACAACCCGCCTGCCCATGGACATAATTATCTACTTGAGGTGACCGTATCCGGCGAGATCGATCCCAGGACCGGCATGGTCGTCAACCTGTTTGACCTCAAGAGGGTTCTCCTCGACGTCCTGGAGGAATTCGACCACAAGAATCTCAACCTGGATATGCCGTATTTCAAGGATCAGATTCCCACCTCGGAGAACTTCGCGCGGCTGCTCTGGGAGAAACTGTCGCTACAACCCGACATCGGCGCCTTGCATACCGTCCGTCTCTGCGAGGACGAAGATCTCTACGCCGAAGTGACGGCGGCAAAGGGCCCGGATGTGGCTTCCGTGACGAGACGCTACTCCTTTACGGCGGTCCAAGACGGTAATCAGGGCCACACCTGGGATCTCTTTGTGACTGTCCATGGCAGGATCGATCCGGTCACCGGCATGGTCACGGATATCGGAGTATTGGACCGGCTCGTGCACGAGCAGATCGTGAAACCGTTCGATCGGCAGGACCTCAGGCACGTGCTCAGTGCGCCGACCATCAGCGGGGAGTTCCTTACCAAGGCCATCTGGGCCCGTCTCGCCAATCGCGTCTCAGGCGGCACGCTACGACACATCCGCCTGGAGCAAACCCGCGATCTCTCATTCGACTACGCCGGATAGCCGGCGAACGTTCACCGTTCCGCCAAATTCAGCGAACGGCCTGCATCCATGGGATTGGCTCTGCTTTGCGGTACCGGTCCTCGGACCGGGATGATTGAACAAACAACACACGGCGTTCAACAGGAAGTCGGCCATGTGTGCTCTCAAGATCCAAACCCTCACGATTCTTCCATAACACCAAAGCTGGTTTGAATTGACAGCTCTATGTTGGCCCGTAAGAATCAGTCATGCTTCGATTCTTGTATGCCCTCATAATCGCCGGGCTGGTAGTGGCCTGCGGAGACCGTGAGCATTCAGCTGCCGTGACATTGCCTGATTCGCCCATCACGCTACGCGTTGTATTGAGCCCCTCGCACCCTTATCTTGCGGAGTATGACCGCTGGTTAATTCTGGAACAGGATAGTCATGTTCAAAGCAAGACCGAGCTCTTTCCCGATACTGGAGGGTATGCATTGGTCAATGTGTACCGAGTCGATTCAGAAGTGTTACTCCTAACCGAGGGCGATCATGACTACCACGTTGATCTACGTAGCAGTCGATTGACGACAACGCCCAAGGTTCGAGGGAAAAGCGGGTCTCAAGTGCGCGGAGAGTTTCTAGGCGCCTTCGATTTCGATACCTATCACATCTGGAGGTTCGTTCCGGCAAGTGTGCGCCCAGAACAGACGATTGGCCTGGTCAATCTGAATAGGCGATAGATGGAGGTGTAGTGTGGTTGGAATCGTCGGCAAGGCTGTCGTCGTATTATTGGCGATACTGGGCGTCTTTGTTCTAAGCCTGTGGGTCATGACGTGGTTCCAAATTATAGGGGCCTGCCAAGAACAGGTGCTGGCTCGTGCTATTTCGCCAAGTGGAGGCTTGGCTGCCGAACACTACCGGAAGCGCTGTGAAAATGATCGCCCCGATGAATACTTCTTCAAAGTTGGGACACCATGGTCTGGAAGCGGGGCATCATATACGGAAGTGGCACTTCGTGCCGATGCAGTTCGACAGGCGAATGATGTGTTGACCATGAAGCCTTTACGGATCTGGTGGACTTCCGATAACACACTTCACATTGAGACACCGCCACATGATTCCGTTAAAGTTCCTTCTGAGCTTGGCGGCGTACGTATCATCGTGCAGCCATATCAATAAGAAGCGCAGGATGGGTCGGCTCACATTCAAGGCAGAATGCTCGTGTTCGGGAATGCCAGGGGCAGTGATGAGCAACAGGTCACTACGGACACCTCAACTATGGGTAAAATTCTTGTAGCCTGACGGTCGATCGTGATGCCGCAGACCGCCCCTCGTATCTATTGCATTCCAGCGACACAGGCCCCCGTTGTAGCGGTATTTCGTCGCGGCCCGAGTAATTGGGCGCATGTCGGGCGATGGGATCTTGCTGCAGGGCGATACGAACCCGGGGCCTGGCTCAGCGGCCGCATCTTTCCACGGCGATCTGATCTGTCGCCAGACGGACGGTATCTCTGCTACTTCGCGCATAAACCTAGCGCAACGTGGGAACATGGCGAGGCCTATGTCGCCCTATCGAAACTACCATGGCTGACCGCACTCCATGCATTCGGCACATGCGGGACATGGACACGCGGGTACTACTTCACCGAAGACGGTAGCCGGGACAACTTGCCAACGGAGACGCTTCCGATTCCCTATGGGTTGCGCTCCATCCCCGTGGTTCAATTCGCCAACGAACGGCGGCAAGGGTGGATCGAAGCCAATGATTCCCCGGCTCGTGACCCCGGAGATGCCTGGGACGAGCGTCGCAACGCTCGTATGCGAAAACCGCAGCCACATGGCGCACGAGTGCTCTGTGTGGAAAGCGTGGGGTGGGCTGGAGGTGAGTTTGGTATTGATCAGGCCGTCGATGGTCTCAATGTCCGATACTCTCTGGAGTCCAATGGCGATCTCGAACTCTTGGACGATCTTCAATGGGCTGATTGGAGTCGAGAAGGACAGCTGCTCGTGGCGACCAGATCAGGCCTGTTGCAAATCAGAAGTCTTGAGGGCGCCAGTCCCAGAATTCTCTTTGAAGCAGATCTGTCAAACCTCGAACCCAACCCAATCCCGGCGCCAGCTTGGGCTAGGAGTTGGTAGCCCAATCTCAAGATCCAGCCTATGGCTATTTCCTGTCCCCGGTCTTGAGCGGGGTAAAGCGGGCGGCGTAGGCGTCCTGGTCCGGTAGTTTGAGGAAGACCATGATCCCGGTGTTGGGGTTGATGGTAAAGGTACCGGTTCCCTTCAGTGTGTTATTGCCGGAGGGTTCCAGCTCCACCTGAAGTTTGGCCTTTTCATATCCTTGTTGGATAGTGGCTTTTGCTTTTGCTCCATCACTGGAGATGGCCTTGTCGGCATGATCTGCCACATACAGGATCAACTCTCCGTCCTTGGCAACCAGTTCCAGATGGTACGGTCCTGCGGCCAGCGATTGCCCGCCATGAAGTGGCTTCACGGGCTCAGCGTGTTTTGGTGAGTGGGCGCCGACCGGTACTGCCAGGAGCAGCGTCCCGCACAGGGCCACTTGGCCCAGAAGCTGTTTCATCATTCGGTCTCCAGATAATCCGGCGACATCGTTCTGAATGAGACGGGTACAGGCCGTCAATGTTTCGGCGGATGATGGTGATGATGATGCTCGTCACCGCCGGATTTGGGTGCCCCTTCCTGTGGCTTCTCACTAGGGTCGGGCTTAGGCTTTAGCGGTGTGAAGCGGGCGGCGTAGCCGTCCTGATTCGGCAGTTTCATGAAAACGATGACCACCGTGCTCGGCGTCAACGCAAACGCTCCGGATCCCTTGAGCACATTGTCTCCCACCGGATGCAAATGTACTTGCGTCTTGGTTGCTCCCGTCTCTACAGTGGCTTTCGCCAATCCGCCTTCCACGCCGATCTTATTGTCCGCATGATCCGTCACATAGACGGTGAGTTGCCCGTCCTGGGCCACGAGCTCCATATGAAACGGCCCTGTCATGCGGAGTTGCCCGCCGTGCGGAGCCTGGACCGCTTCAAAATATTCATCCGTATGGGCCCAAGCCGACAATGCAAGGGCCGATAGCCCGAAGACAATGGCACCGGTCATCGCTATGCGCATGCGAACGCTCCTTTGTTCACTTTTCTTCAGCACCTTAACATAGACAGGTGCGGGATGGCAGGATGTGCAGGCTAGATTCCGAGCTCATGCGTGAGGAGATCGGCGAAATTACTTTAACAAATAGTCTGAAATCAGCGCGGCAAGTTCAGCGGGCTCGACGACCCCTTCACGGATGAGGAGCAGCTTGCCATTGGCAAAAAAATGGGTGGTGGGATAAGTCTCGAACGTATGGGTCTTCTTGATCTCGCGGCAGCGGCCGGGCACATGCATCTTGGCCTTCCCGACCTTGATGTCCGGGAATTTCGCGGCAGTGGCTTCGAGGATAGGATCGTAGGCGTTACAGGGCTCACAGGTCGCCAAGCCATAGGCGACGACCGCACCGGCGCAGTCGGTGAATTCCTTGTAGTTGGCGTCGCTGACGTCGTGAATGATGCTCATACGGAAGTGTTGAGTACTGAGTGCTAAGTGCTGAGTTTGAGAGGGGCAAACCTTCCAGCTCAGCACTCAGCTCTCAGTACGTTCTAACTGAGTTTCGAGAGGGCCGCGAGGATGTCCTTGTCCTCCCGGGCCGTCTTGATTTCCTGCACCTTGACGTAGGCGACCTTGCCGTTTTTGTCGACGATCACCGTCGCCCGCTTCGAGCAGTTCAGTGGCTCAAAGTACAAGCCGTACGCTTTCGCGGTCGTCCGGTGCACGTCGGATAACAGGCGATGCTTCAGATCGAGCGAATCGGCCCAGGCCTTGTGGGAAAAAAAGCTGTCGCAGCTGACGCCGAACAACTCGGCATTCGCGCCCTGGAACTTGGGGAAGTCATCGGTCAAACACTTGTTTTCACCCTGACAGACCGGGCTCCAGTCCAGCGGATAGAAGCAGAGCACGACGTTTTTCTTGCCGCGATAATCGCTCAGCTTCACATCCTTCTGATCCTGGTCCTTCAAGTTGAAATCCGGTGCCGTATCGCCGACCTTGATTTCTGGTGCTACATCGCTCATTTCCGGTCCTCCTTTGCAAACGTCTTTAGATGTTGTCTTGTCCGAGGTTCTTCGTTTGAGAAGAAACCTCACCTGTAAGGAGAAATTTTGTACCTTGTGCTTGGAAGGCTTGTCAACAGGCCGGAAGGCCTAGTGTAGGAGAAACCGACTCCGGAGGGTCGGCAGCCGGCAGTGCGGTGTGGTTGCTTACCCGGTCTGAAGTTCGCGGAATCCCAGCATGCGCCCGGTGGGAGCTGCCGTTCGGTAATTGGCAATACGGACGGTACGACCGAGCATGGGGAGAAGGACGTCCGTCCCGACCTTGAGTGGCTGCCCGAGGCGGAGCAGCTCGTGAGCCGATTCCCTGAGGAGTTCGTTGGCCGTCTTTTCAGGCAGGCCCTTAGCTTGAAACAGCTCGAGCTCATCCAGCCCAAACTTACTCAGGCCCAGTGAATAGGACCAGACCTGATCGGGTGTTGACGTGTCGTCGTGGCTGATCGTCAAATGGTCATCCAAGAGAAATCCAGTAAGCGGGTGGTTCTGCCAATCCGACGGATTGACGTAGGCGCGGGTGGTGACATCGTAGGCGGTGCCTTGGGTCAACAGAGTGAGGCCGCGCGCCAGACGGGCGGCAAAGAGCACCTGGTCCGGCATCTCCCGTGGAGGCGACACCGACGGGGCGATAGCGCCCATCAGCTCATGCTCCCAGGACAGTTGCTTCATGATCTCGCCCGCGTGGCTCGCCGGCAGGGGCATGACGACATGCGCCGACCAGGGGCCATGGGTTGCTTGCCAGGACTCGGGAGACCCCTCTTCGTGACGAATCGTCAGCGGACCGCCGTATTCGCGTTCGTACCAGCTTGTCAGTTCATCAGTGGACGGAGCCGTTCCTCGGTAGCCGATGAAATACAGAGGCGGGCGTTTGGCGGACGGCTTGGGGGTCTTCTTACGAATTCTCATAGGAGAGTCCGAATCTCGTTCCTCGTGAATCGTATCGTGTACGCGAACAACCCATCACTTCCCTGCCTTCTTCGCTTTGCGCCGGTCTTCCGGGTTGAGCAGCCGCTTGCGAAGACGCAGACATTGGGGAGTGATCTCTACGAGTTCGTCGGCCCCAATATATTCCAATGCAAATTCCAGCGACATCTCGCGTGGCGGGGTCAAAATCAGGGCTTCATCTGAACCGGCCGCGCGCATGTTGGTGAGTTGCTTCTGCTTGCAGACGTTCACGTCGAGGTCTTCGTCCCGGCTGTTTTGGCCGACGATCATTCCCCGATAGACCTCCACCCCGGGGCCGATGAACAGTTCGCCGCGCTCTTGGGTCATGAACAGGGCGTAGGCTGTGCTCGTGCCGTCTTCAAAGGCGCACAGTGAGCCGTGCGGAGTGACCAACAGGTCTTGCTCGTGGGCCGCCTCGTAGGCCTTGAAGACATGATGCAAGATGATGGTGCCGCGGGTCTTGGCCATCAGGATATTTTTGAGTCCCATGATGCCGCGAGTCGGAATGTAGTACTCGAGGTGCATTTCGCCGGGCCCGGCGTCAGAATGGACCAGCTTCATGTGGCGCATTTCACCCCGGCGCTTGCCGACTTCTTCGATCACGGCGCCCTGGTACATTTCCGGTATTTGAATGGTCAGTTCTTCGTACGGCTCCGTGACCATCCCGCCGTCACGGTGCAAAATGACCTCTGGCTGGGAGACTTGCAGTTCGTAGCCTTCGCGCCGCATCTGCTCGATCAAGACGCCGAGATGCAATTCCCCGCGTCCGGCGACCAGGAACCGGTCGGCGCTGTCCGTTTCACTCACGCGCAGCGAGACGTTGGTCTCCAGCTCCTTGAAGAGCCGCTCACGCAAGTGCCGCGATGTCAGGAACTTGCCTTCACGCCCTGCGAAGGGGCTGTTGTTCACGGAGAAGGTCATCTGAACGGTCGGCTCGTCGATCGTGACACGCGGCAGCGCCAGTGGCTGCTCGGCATCGGCGATCGTGTCGCCGATGCTGACGTCGTCGAGTCCGGCGACCGCCACGATTTCACCCGCCTTCACCTCTTCGACATCGGTCCGTTCGAGGCCGGCATAGACGGCCAGGTCGGACACCTTGCCCGGCAGTTTCGCGCCGTCTTTCCCGAGCACGAGCACATTCTGCCTCCGGGCGATCGATCCCGATTGAATCTTGCCGATACCCATCTTGCCCTTATACGAGTCCTGTGCCAGGGCCAGGACGAGGATCTGGAGCGGGGCGTCGGCATTGATGGCCGGAGCCGGAATCTGTTCCAGCACGGTGTCAAGCAGCGGCGCAATGTCGTCTCCCGGTTTGTTCACGTCGAGCGTGGCGATGCCTTTGATGGCCGAGGTATAGACGATGGGAAAATCGAGCTGGGCATCAGTGGCACCCAGATGGACGAAGAGATCAAAGGTGCGGTTGACGACGTCGTCGATCACGGCGTCCGGGCGGTCAATCTTATTGATGACCACGACGGCCTTGTGCCCGAGCGCCAAGGCTTTTCGCAACACAAAGGTCGTTTGCGGCATTGGACCTTCCTTGGCGTCGATCAGCAGCAGGACACCATCCACCATCCGCAACGTCCGTTCGACTTCGCCGCCGAAGTCGGCGTGTCCCGGCGTGTCCACGATATTGATCTTCACGCCCTTGTACGTGACGCTGGCGTTCTTGGCCCGGATCGTGATGCCGCGCTCGCGCTCCTGGTCCATCGAGTCCATGATCCGTTCGCCCATGCCGTCGATCTTTCGGTGGACGTGGGTTTGGCGGAGGATCGCGTCGACCAGCGTCGTCTTTCCATGGTCGACGTGAGCAATGATGGCGATGTTCCGGAGGTCGTTCCGGCGGTCGTGCGGGGCGCGTATGTTCGACATGGGGGTCCGTTCTGTTGTTCGCGGCAAAAAAAAGACGCCCCGACATCGAGGCGTCGGCATGCAGTATACCCGACGGACGAGTGCGGTACAAGCGCCCGGTTCTGTGCCGGGTTTGCGCACGAACTTGAGTTTTAGGGGGATGCATTGTAAGGTGACGGTGCCACCCTCGCGGATCTCAATCCACCATCAGGAGCTGTGTTCGGATGCCAGGCGATGATCGCTTTATAGAGATTCAGCAACGGCCTCGCTGGGCCTGGCCATGGCGCTGGTGGCAATTCGCCTTGGTCGGGACCTTGGCCTGCGGCATCGCCGGCGCTACGACGGTGGCCGGAGTGATCTGGTATTTCTCCAGGGATCTGCCGTCCCTCGACCTGCTTCAGAATTATCAACCCAGCCTGGTGACCACGGTCTATTCGGACGATCGGCAGCCCATCGGGCAATTTTTCATCGAACGTCGCATCCTGACGCCGCTGGCGCAGATTCCCAAGAGTCTCACCCAGGCGGTCATTGCCACGGAAGACGCGCGGTTTTTCGAGCACCCGGGGCTGGATTATGTCGGGATGTTACGGGCGGCTTGGACCAATATCCGGCATGGCGGCAGAAAAGTCGAAGGGGCCAGTACCATTACGCAACAGTTGGCGCGGTCCCTGTTTCTGTCATCGGAGCGGTCGTACGAGCGCAAGATCCGCGAGTTGATCCTGGCGTATAAAATGGAAGCGGCCGCGGGGAAAGAGCAGATTCTTGAGACCTACCTGAACCAAATCTATTTTGGGCAGGGGGCGTACGGTGTGGCCTCGGCAGCCCAGTCGTACTTCGGGAAGAAACTGTCGGCGCTGACGCTGGCTGAGTCGGCCTTCCTGGCGGGGCTGCCGAAATCGCCCAGCCGGTTTTCTCCATTCACGGCGTACGACCGTGCGAAGAAACGGCAAGAGCACGTGCTGTTCCGGATGCAAGAGGCCGGATTTATCACGCCGGCCGATCGCGATGCCGCGGTTGCCGAAATCCTCACCTTCCACAGACCCGGCAGCGAACACCTGGCGCCGTACTTCGTGGAATATGTCCGCCAATTACTGATGGCGAAATACGGTGAAACGATGGTCTACAAAGGCGGCCTGCAAATTCAGACCACGTTGAATCTGGAAATGCAGAAGGCTGCAGAAGCCGCGTTTGCGTCCGGCGTCCGTGAGCTGGACAAGCGGCAGGGGTGGCGCGGCCCTCAGCGCACCGTGGACTTGGGCACACTCCAGCCGTCGCAATTGCCGACGAGCGACAAGCCGCTCAAACCGGGTGACATTGTGGAAGGCATCGTATTGAAGGTGGCGAAGGATCACTATGTGGTGCAAGTCGGTCCGGTTGCAGGGCGGTTGGCGTTCGACGACATGGCCTGGGCCAAACGCCTGCTCAAGGGGTCCGATCCCACCGTCGATTTTGTCATCAACCCGAATCTCAAGCAGCTGCTCAAGCCGGGCGATGTGGTCGAGGTCGGAATCAAGAAACTCGTCAAGGATGGGATGCAGCTGACGCTCGAGCAGACTCCGATTGTGGAGGGAGGCTTGATCGCGATCGACCCCAGAAGCGGTGCAATTCGGGCCATGGTCGGGGGTGTCGATTTTTCCCGTAGCGAATACAACCGCGCGGTGCAGGCGCACCGGCAGCCGGGGTCGGCGTTCAAGCCGCTTATCTATGCGACGGCGATGGCCCAAGGATTGAGTCCCGCCACGCAGATTCTGGATGCGCCGGTGGTGTATGAGCAGGAAGAAGAGGACAAGATCTGGAAACCGGAAAACTACGGCCGCAAATTCCACGGCATGGTGAGTCTCCGGGACGCGCTGGCGCACTCGCACAATTTGGCGACGGTGCGGTTGCTCGACAAGGTGGGGATCAAGAATGTCATCGAGTTTTCCCGCTCAGTTGGTCTGACGAGTCCGTTGCAGGCCGATCTCTCATTGGGATTGGGCTCATCGTCGGTGGGCCTCATGGAATTGACGTCGGTCTATGGAGTCTTCCTGAACCAAGGAACCAGGGCGGAACCGTTCGCGGTGAAAGCGGTGATGGATAACACCGGAAAGTCGCTCGAAACAACTCAGCCGGAACCCCACGAGGTGATCGCGAAAGAAACGGCGTACCTCATCACCAACATGATGGAAGATGTGGTGCAGAAAGGCACCGGGCAAGCGGCGAAAATACTCGATCGTCCGATTGCGGCCAAAACCGGCACGACCAACGATTATATCAACGCGTGGTTTATCGGAGGCACTCCCAATTTGGTGACCGGCGTGTACGTGGGCTTTGACGACCGCCGTTCGCTCGGCGAAAGTGAAACCGGCGCCCGCGCGGCCTTGCCGATTTGGATCGGGTTCATGAAGGAAGCGTTGAAGCAGCTTCCAGTCGTCCCGTTTGAAATTCCGGATGGGGTGACATTCGTGAAGGTGGATTCAGCCACGGGGCTGTTGGAATCGGAACAGGAAGGCGAAGGGCAAACGGGCGTCGTGGAGCTCTTTACCAAAGGAAGCGAGCCGACGCAGGCCGCCCACAGACGCGTCGATCCGACGGACTTCTATAAGTTGGATCAGATTCCGGAAGGACAACCGGCGGCGGAGGGAAGTCTCTAGCGAGTCGTCCGGCTAGGACTTCGAGTCCTGAAATTCCTCATGCCAGGCCATCTGGATCGTCTCGAGAATCTTTTCGTTGGATTTCTTCGGATCGTCTTTGAATTCCGGTAAGGCCATGATCCAGGTGTGCATGTCAGTGAATCGGACCGTGAGCGGATCGGTGTCCGGATGCTCTTCCACCAGGCGAATCGCTATCTCTTCCGCGTCCTGCCATTTGAGATCCATGGGTCACTCCGTCGTATCTCGTCGTTCGTGAATCGTGAAGCGTGCGAATTGTCTTGCAAGATACGCTTCACGAGATACATTTCACGTCACTTCCGTGACTTTCTTCCCCTGTAAGCTTCGTTTGAGGGAGTCGTCGATCATCGCGACTGACAGCGGTTGCGCCGCCTGTTCGAGGTCGGCCATGCGCGCGCGAATGGCTTTCGGGTCGTTGCCGTCCTTGGCCGAGGCCAGTGCCGCCACTGCGGCACGAATGGACGCCAGCGTGTCCGGTGCAATGAGCCGGCTGCCTTCCGACAGCGACTTCTCCGTCGTCGTGATCAACGCGCCGGCCTCAAGCCGTGCCTCGATCAACTTGCGGGCCGTCACGTCTTCCTGCGCGAACTTAAACGAGTCCTCGATCATCCGTTCCACTTCGCCGTCCGACAGGCCGTAGGAGGGCTTCACTTCGACCGATTGGCTTTGGCCGGTCCGCATGTCGCTGGCCTTGACGTTCAAGATACCGTTCGCGTCAATCAGGAACGTGACCTCGATGCGCGGCACACCGGCCGGGAGTGGCGGAACTTTGAGGCGGAAGCGAGCGAGGCTGCGGTTGTCTTTCGCCAGTTCACGTTCGCCTTGGAGAATGTGGATATCCACGCCGGTTTGGCCGTCCACATAGGTCGTGAACATTTCTTTGGCGCTCGCCGGGATGGTGGTGTTCCGGCGGATCACGCTGCTCATCACGCCCCCCATCGTTTCGATGCCGAGTGAGAGCGGCGTGACGTCGAGGAGCAGCATGTCGGTCGTGCCGCCGCTGAGAATGTCCGCCTGCACCGCCGCGCCGAGGGCCACCACCTCGTCTGGGTTGAGATCCCAATGCGGTTGTTTGCCAAACAGCTCTTGCACCCGTTGTCTGACGAGGGGCATGCGAGTGGAACCGCCAACCAAGACGATTTCGTCGATGTCCGCTGGCGTCAACCCCGCGTCTTTCAGCGCCATCCGGCAGGGGGCCAACGTGCGCTCGATGATGTCCATAACCAACACCTCAAGCTGATCCCGCGTCAATTCTCTGGTGTAACGGCCCTTCCCATCCGGAAGGTCGATCGCAATCTGTGTCTTGAGGCTGTCCGATAAGTGAATTTTGGCCCGCTCCGCTTCCAAGCGCAGCGCCTGCATATGGTCGGGATAGGCGTTGAGGTCGATGCGATGTGCGGCTCGGATCTCGTGGAGCAGTAGGTCGGCGATGCGGCGGTCCAGATCGTCTCCCCCGAGATGCGTATCCCCGTTCGTGGCCAAGACTTCGAAAATGCCGTTCTTAAGTTTGAGAATGGAGATATCGAAGGTGCCGCCACCGAAGTCGTAGACGGCGATCGTACCCTGCGTCTTTTCTTGAAGGCCGTAGGCGAGCGAGGCGGCAGTCGGCTCATTGATGATGCGCAGCACCTCCAGCCCGGCGATCAGGCCGGCGTCTTTGGTGGCTTGGCGCTGGCTGTCGTTGAAGTAGGCCGGCACGGTGATGACGGCTTTGGTGATGCTTTCACCCAGGTGCGCTTCGGCCCGCTGTTTGAGTTCCTTCAATATCATGGCGGAGATCTGCGGCGGCGAATAGGTTTTCTCGCCGAGTTTGATGCGGATGACGCCGCCTTTTTCAGTCAGGGAATAGGGAAAGTACGCCAGCTCGCCTTGTACGTCTGCCAGCCCTTTGCCCATGAAGCGCTTCACCGAATAGACTGTGCGATCAGGACTGCGCGTGAGGTGCTCTTTTGCCGGGTCGCCGACGATAAGACCGTTGTCCGTCATGGCCACGACCGAGGGAACCATGGAGCGTCCGCTGCGCCCAGGGATCACGCAGGGTTTCCCGTCCTTCATGTACGCGACGAGCGAATTGGTGGTGCCTAAATCAATCCCGACGATGCGCGCCATGATTAGCCGATTGTTGCGACGAGGTCGTTGACGATATTCTTCACGTAGGTCCGGTTGGAAAGGATGTCCCGCATCTGCTTGAGCAGGCGATCCCGTTCGGCGCGCGCCGGAGCGCCGGCGTCACCGCGGTCTTGCAACGTATCCCAGTCGGTGAAGAGCCGCTGGAGCTGCTGTTCCATATCATGCTTGCGGCGTTCCAAGGCCTCCTGTTCGGCGATGAGCTGCGCGCGAAGCTCGCGGCCTGCTTGGGACGCACGGTCGCTAGCCCGGTAGGCCTCCATCGTTTCTTGCAGCTCGAGAATCTCCTCGAAAAGGTCGCTCGGCGGTGAAGTACGGATCTCCTTCACCGACCCGGCCTCCAGGTCGAGCAGATATTCGGCCCGCTGAATCGGGTCTCGCAGCGTGCGGTAGGCGGTATTGAGGGTCGCGGCGTTGCCCAGGCTGATGGTCTGTTCGGCCTCGCTCTTGTTCTGATAAAAGTCCGGGTGAAAGGCGCGGCTCAATTCGTAGAACTTTGCTTCCAGTTTGCTCTGGTCGATGGTCAGCCGGCGCGGGAGGCCGAGACAGGTGAAGTAATCGGTCTCCTTCGACACGGGCTGGACTTTCACGCAGCGTTCGCAGAAATATTCCCCCGACATTTCGGACTGGCAGTGCCAGCACATGCTTCTGGCCATCTGAATGTCGCGGGAGCCGGAGATGTGGGTGTGATGAGCCATTCTGGATCTCACCTGTTCTGACAACACAGGCATGGCGAGGAGCCATGCCTGCGAAAAGACGCTCTGCAGCGGCGCGTTATGCCGAGAACGATTCTCCGCAGCCGCAGGTCTTGTTGGCGTTCGGGTTGACGAACTTGAAATTGCCGCCCATCAAATCCTTATGGTAATCGAGTTGCGTGCCTTGCAGATAGATGGCGCTCTTTGCGTCCACAATGACCTTGACACCGTCGAACTCGAAGACCTGGTCGTGCGGGCCGATTTTATCGTCGAAGTTAATCGTATAGCTCAGCCCTGAGCAGCCGCCGCCCTTGACGCCGAGGCGGAGTCCGCCCTCCTCGATGCCTTGGACGTTGATGAGCCGCTTCACTTCTTTCAAGGCGGCATCCGTCAGTGTGATGACCGGTGTGGGTGTCGTCGTATCCGATGTGCTCATGGAAGCGCTCCTTCCGCTGAGGCGGTTCGTTACGTGGCCGCCTCTGTCTTGTCGCCCGCCTTCTTTTGATAGTCCGCCAGCGCGGCCTTGATGGCGTCTTCCGCCAGCACGGAACAGTGAATTTTCACCGGCGGGAGATTCAATTCCTGCACGATGTCCGTGTTCTTGATCTGCTGAGCTTCCTCGATCGTTTTCCCCTTCAGCCATTCGGTGGCCAGACTGGAGCTGGCGATCGCCGACCCGCAGCCGAAGGTTTTGAACTTGGCGTCCACAATCGTATCGTTCTGCACCTTGATTTGCAGCTTCATCACGTCGCCGCATTCCGGCGCGCCGACCATGCCGGTGCCGATGCCCTCTTCATCCTTTTTGAAGCTCCCCATGTTGCGGGGGTTGTTGAAATGATCGACCACTTTATCGCTGTAAGCCATGGCTCCCTCCGCCGTTTTGAAATATGCAATCTGCCATTGTGTTTGCGTAACTCAATGTGCCGCCCATTGAACCGACTTCAAATCCACGCCTTCTTTGGCCATTTCATAAAGCGGGGACATTTCCCGCAGCTTGGTCACAATCTCAATAACCTTCTTGATCGTGTAGTCAATCTCTTCGTCGGTGGTGAATCGGCCCAGGCCGAAGCGGATCGACGAATGGGCAAGTTCCACACCGACCCCGAGTGCACGCAGCACATACGATGGTTCCAGTGTGGCCGAGGTGCAGGCCGAGCCGGATGAAAGCGCGATATCTTTCATGCCCATCAGCAGCGATTCACCTTCGACATAGGCGAAGGAGATGTTCAGATTGCCCGGCAGCCGGTTGGTGGGATGGCCGTTCAGGTAGCTTTCTTCCAATCCTTCCATGATGGCGGCTTGGAGCCGGTTGCGCATGGCTGTGAGGCGGGCGGATTCCGCCGCCATTTTCTGCTCACAGAGCTCGCAGGCCTTGCCGAATCCGACGATCAACGGCACCGGTAAGGTGCCGGACCGCATACCGCGTTCGTGCCCGCCGCCGTCCATTTGTGCGACCAGTCGGACCCGAGGATTCTTTTTCCTCACGTACAGCGCGCCGACTCCCTTGGGGCCGTACATCTTGTGGGCAGTGAACGACATGAGGTCGATGCCCATGGCTTGCACATCGACGGGAATCTTTCCGACGCCTTGCGTCGCATCGCAGTGGAACAAGATGCCTTTTGCTTTGGCGATTTTGCCAATCTCCTGGACCGGATTGATCGTGCCGATTTCGTTGTTGGCCAGCATCACGGAAATCAAGATGGTCTTGTCCGTAATCGCGCTGCGGACGTCGTCGGGATTGACCATGCCGTATTTGTCGACCGGCAAGTAGGTGACCGTTGCCAGTCCCTTGGCCTCAAGCGACTTAGCCGTGTCGAGCACGGCGCGATGTTCCGTGGACGACGTGATGATATGTGTCCCTTTCTCCTTGTACATCTCCAGCACGCCCTTCACGGCCAGGTTGTCCGATTCCGTGGCCCCGCTGGTGAAGACGATCTCTTTTGAGTCGGCGTTAATCAGTTTAGCGATCTGCTTACGAGCCTGCTCCACGGCTTCTTCCGCCTCCCAGCCGAAGGCATGGTTGCGGCTGGCGGCATTGCCGAATTTTTCGACGAAATAGGGGAGCATGGCGTCCAGCACGTGCGGATCCATCGGGGTGGTCGAATGGTTGTCGAGAAAAATCGGAAGCTTCATCGGTCAACTCCTTGTGCTGAGGGCGACTGAATGGTGATCAAGGGCGTGCCGCCCATCATATCTTGCAGGGTCATGCTGTTAAGCAGTTGATAGATACTGTCTTGCACTTTGAGCAACGGTGTGCGGATATTGCAGTGCTCCCGCTGCATGCAGAATTCACCGTCCTTTTCGTGCGAGCAGTCGGTGAGTCCCAACGGGCCTTCGATGCTCTCAAGGATCTGCGCAATTGTGATCTGTCCCGCATTTCGGGCAAGCAGGTATCCGCCCTTGGGACCGTTGTGACTTTCGATCAGGCCGTTCTTAGACAGGGCTTGGAGTACCTTTGCCAGCAGTTCCAATGGAATGTGGTACTCCTCGGCGATCTCCTTCGTATTGACGACGCGGCCCGGCGTCACATCGCCGAATTGAACGGAAGCGATATGCTGGAGTGCCATGAGCGCATAGTCGGCTTTTTTTGAGATCTTCAACATGTCTATTGCCGATCGATCCTATCGGAGACTATAATGATCTCCGATCAATTAGGTCGGATAAACAATATCACGCAGGTTTCTAGGCTGTCAACATAGAGTCGGGTTAGGTTGCGAAGAAAGGAACAACGGGATGGGCGGGACAAATCCCTATATTGAAAAAGCCGACTACGAGCTTCCAAAGACCGAATTTACTGTGACGTATATTCAGCCGGACGGCGCGTGTACCAAAGTGACCGTCGATCCGGCTAGAATTCCGTATGGTGAGACCGGGCTTCCCGGAAGCCTTCTGGATATTGCCATGGGAAATGGAGTGGACTTGGAACACGTCTGCGGAGGGGTCTGCGCCTGCTCGACCTGTCACGTGGTGGTTAAGCAAGGACTCGAGAGCTGTAACGAGGGCACCGATGACGAGTTCGATCAACTTGATGAGGCGCCGATGACCACGCTGCAATCACGACTGGGTTGCCAGTGTGTGCCCAACGGCACGAAAGACATCGTTGTCGAGATTCCTGCTGTTAATAAAAACCTCGTCCGGGAAGGGCATTGAACGGAGCAGTCTTTGGTCACTGGTCGTTGAGATTATGAGAAAGAAGCCTCGATCCACAGTCTCCCAATGACCATTGACCGATGACCCATGACGCTTGTCAGTCGTACGTTTCCGTCTTCATTTCCTTCCGGTCATAGCCCGCTTCCGTGAACCAACTCCGCAGGGGATGCACAAACGCTTTCGTTCCGCAGAGCATCGGCAGGACCTTGGGTCTGCCCTCGATCAGCGGGCGCAGCATGCTGATCGTCAACCCCACCGCCGACTCTTCACTCGACGCCACGAGCGGGAGATAGCGAAACGAGGCGCGCATTACGGCAAGTGAGAGCAGCTCTTGGTGATAGAGCAACTCGTCCTCCGCCGGACCAATGGCGATGGCGAGGACCGGCGGGGCTTCGCGATGGGCAAAAAGGGCTTTCACCATACACCGGACTGGGACCAGGCCCGTGTAGCGCGTGACGAACAGCAGTTCCCGATCGAGCGGCTTGGGTAGCACGAAATTGCCGTAGGGCCCTGATAAAGAGAGTTCGTCTCCGGCCCGAAGCCGGTAGAGATAACCCGAGCCCGCTCCTTGTGCGACCCGGTCAAATACCAGGGTCAATTCGCCGGACGGTGATTCCGGAGTGGCCAAGGAATACGCTCGGTTGAGCGGCGGTTTCGTTCCGACCGGTAATTTCAAGGATACCCATTGGCCGGGCTGGAAGGAGAGCTTTTGGGGTTTCGGCAGGATGATCAGTTGACGGACGTTGGGAGTCAGATCGGTAACGGAAAGCACCTTGGCAGTCTGTGTTGGTTCCGCCATGCCTCCTCCTATGGCGACTTCATAGCAGAAGGCCCGTCCGGAAGAAAGAGCCAGATCGCGGCCATTCTGTACAACACTTTTCTGTGCATGCTATAGAGATGCCAGCAAAAACCGTCATTCGTCCGGGTTCATCATGACGCAAGTTCGAGTTCGATTTGCTCCGAGTCCGACCGGGTTTCTCCATATTGGAGGGGTCCGTACGGCCTTATTCAATTGGCTGTTCGCCCGCCAACAGTCTGGGAAATTCATTCTCCGCATCGAGGATACGGACCAAAGCCGTTCGACTGAGGAATCGATTAACGCAATCAGTGAGGGCATGAGATGGGTCGGGCTCGACTGGGACGAAGGCCCCTTCCGTCAGACCGAGCGGATGGATGTGTATCGCAGTCATGCGCTGAAGCTGTTCGAACAGGGCCAGGCGTACTGGTGTGTGTGCAAGGCGGAGGAGTTAGAGGCTCGGCGTAAAGATGCCGAGGCCAAAGGTCTCTCACCCCGCTATGACGGCCGTTGCCGTCACCGTGGGATCGCGACGCCGACCGGAGAAGCAGCGCTCCGCTTCAAAGCGCCGCAGGAAGGACAGACCGTCGTCGAGGATCTGATTAAGGGCAAGATCGTCTTCGACAATACCGTCTTAGACGACCTCATCATCCTGCGTTCCAATGGCTATCCCACGTATAATTTTTCCGTGGTGGTCGATGACGCGCTGATGCAGATCACCCACGTCGTTCGAGGGGATGACCATCTGACCAACACACCGCGACAGGTGCCGATCTTCCAGGCGCTGGGGTTCCCTATCCCTCGCTTTGGGCACTTGCCGATGATTCTAGGATCGGACAAGACCCGGCTCTCGAAGCGCCATGGCGCGACCTCCATCATGGCGTACAAAGAGATGGGTTATCTGCCGGAGGCGATGGTGAACTATCTGGTCCGGCTCGGCTGGTCCCATGGCGATCAGGAAATCTTCACGCGGCAAGAGTTGATCGAAAAGTTTTCCTGGAATCATGTGCAAACGTCGGCAGCCGTCTTCAATCCCGACAAATTGCTGTGGATGAATGCGGAATATATCAAGACCAGTCCACCCGGCCAGGTCGCCGAGGCGCTGGTGCCCTTACTGGAACAGGCTGGGTTGGGGGATGAGGTTCGAAAGGTGGCCGCCGAATGGCTTGCTCAGCTTGTTGTGTTGGTGAAGGAACGGGCGAAGACGCTTGTCGAGATGGTCGAGTGGGTCAAGCCGTATTTCGGCGAGGCGGTGATGTATGAGGAAGAAGCGGCCAGGAAATTTCTGACCCCCGCGATGGCGCCGGTTCTTGAGAAACTCCTGGCTCGGTTTGAGGCCGTACCCGGTTATTCCAAAACAACGCGGGAAGAGAGCTTCAAAAAACTGGTTGAGGAAGAGGGGATCAAGATGGGCCAACTGGCCCAGCCTGTCCGAGTCGCCCTCACCGGTCGAACCGCGAGCCCAGGTCTCTTTGAAGTCATGGAGGTCTTGGGGCGAGAACGCACCCTCACCCGTCTGCGGCAGGGGATCGAACGCGCAAAAGCCGGTCCGTCTTGACGCGCGCAGCCGTCGTATATTACGTTGAACGCCGGTTGGGGGATCGTCTAGCGGTAGGACGTCAGTCTCTGGATCTGACTACCTAGGTTCGATTCCTAGTCCCCCAGCCAATCTTTCCCAGCCCTTACCGTCAGGGGTTCAATTCCGTACCGCGCTGGGGGATCGTCTAGCGGTAGGACGCCGGCCTTTGGAGCCGGCTACCTAGGTTCGATTCCTAGTCCCCCAGCCACTTCTTTGCCAGCATCACCCGGTACTGATCCAGTCTTCACTTCAGCGACGCCATGTCGATCACGAACCGATACCGCACGTCGCTCTTGAGGACGCGCTCGTAGGCTTCGTTGACCTGCTGGATCGGAATCACTTCGACGTCGGATTCGATCTTGTGTGTGGCGCAGAAATCGAGCATGTGTTGCGTTTCTTTGATGCCGCCGATGAGGGAGCCGGCCAGCCTCCGCCGCTTGATAATGAGCGAGAAGGCCTCTACTGGGGCCGGTTTTTCTGGTGCGCCCACGAGGATCATGGTGCCGTCCGTCCTGAGGAGGTTCAAATAGGTGTTGTAATCGTGTGGAGCGGAAACGGTATCGAGGATGAAGTGAAAGTATCCTTGAAGTTTGCTCAAGGTTTGAGGGGCCGACGTCACCGCGAAGTTCGCGGCGCCCAAGCGCTTTGCGTCCTCCCGTTTATGTTCTGACGTGCTCAACACCGTGACCTCGGTTCCCATCGCTGTGGCGATTTTCACGGCCATGTGGCCAAGCCCACCGAGGCCGACGACAGCCAGTTTGTGATACTTCCCCACCCCCCATTGGCGTAGAGGAGAGTAGGTTGTAATGCCGGCGCAGAGCAGCGGTGCGGCTCCGGCCGGCGAAAGCGTCGAGGGAATGCGCAAGACGTAGTTTTCGTCCACCACAATCTGAGTCGAGTAGCCGCCTTGTGTGACCCGGCCTGTCTTGTCCTGCCCACTGTAGGTCCAGAGCGTGCCGCCATCGCAATACTGCTCCAAGCCTTCGCGGCAGGGGCCACATGTACGGCAGGAATCGACGAAGCAGCCGACACCGGCGCGATCACCGACCTTGAAGGCGGTCACCGCTGCGCCGACTTGCGCGACCGTTCCGATGATCTCATGCCCCGGGACCATGGGAAACAGGGAGATGCCCCATTCATTACGGGCTTGGTGAATGTCCGAATGGCAAATCCCACAGTGCGTGATCTGGATGAGGACATCGTGGTTGCCGACCTCTCGCCGTTCAAATGCATACGGCTGTAAGGCGGCTTTCGCGGTCAATGCGGCGTAGCCTTTGGTCGCGAGCATTCGTTACCTCCCCAGCAAGTCGTTAACGAGGCCCTTGGGACTTTTCGATCTTGGCCCAGGCGTCCTTGAGCGAGACGGTGCGGTTAAAGACCGGCGTCTGTGCCGAAGAATCCGGGTCCACACAGAAGTATCCCTGGCGCTCGAACTGAACGCGTGTACCCGGTTGAACCCCGCGGAGGCTGGGCTCAACCACGCAATCGGTGAGGCGTTCGAGGGATTGGGGATTGAGATAGTGGGTCCAGTCCTGGTTGGCCGGGATTTTAGACGGGTCAGCCATCAGCAGGGCGTTGTATAGGCGCACTTCCGCCGGAACCGCGTGAGGCGCGGACACCCAGTGAATCGTGGCCTTCACTTTTCGCTGTTCGTGAGATGCCCCGCTCTTGGTCTCCGGGTCGTATGTACAATGTAGTTCCGTGATCACGCCGGTCTGTGGGTCCTTCACCACTCCCACGCATTTGATGATATAGGCATAGCGCAGCCGGACTTCCCGGCCCGGCGCCAGGCGGAAAAACTGCTTGGGGGGATCTTCTCGAAAATCGTCCTGCTCGATGTAGAGTGTTTTGGAAAACGGGACTTTTCTCACGCCTGCCGAGGGATCTTCCGGATTATTGACGGCCTCCAGTTCATCCACCACCCGTTCCGGATAGTTGACGATGACGACCTTCAACGGCTTGAGCACCGCCATCACACGGGGCGACCGCTTGTTCAGATCCTCGCGGATGAAGTGCTCGAGCAGCTGCATTTCGACCACGGCGTCCCGTTTCGCCACGCCGATATGTTCACAAAAGGCGCGGATGGCTTCCGGGCTGACGCCTCGGCGGCGGAGCCCTTTGAGAGTCGGCAGGCGTGGATCATCCCAGCCGGCCACCAGTTGTTTTTCAACCAACTCGAGCAGCTTCCGCTTGCTCATGACGGCAAAGGTGAGATTGAGCCGGGCAAATTCGATCTGCTGCGGGCGATGAGGGGCGTCGGCTTCTGCAACGACCCAATCGTATAGCGGACGGTGATCCTCAAATTCCAGGGTGCAGATCGAATGGGTGATCCCTTCTATCGCGTCGGACAGAGGGTGCGCAAAATCGTATGCGGGATAGATGCACCAGGCGGTTCCCATCCGATAATGAGCGGCGTGCCGAATGCGATACAGGACCGGATCGCGGAGATTGATGTTGGGAGACGCCATGTCGATTTTGGCACGTAATACATGAGCACCGTCTGGGAATGCGCCTGCCCGCATGCGCTCGAACAGCGTAAGGCTTTCTTCCACGGGGCGGTTTCTAAACGGGCTGTTTCGTCCCGGTTCGGTGAGCGTGCCGCGATACTCCCGCATGTGATCGGCGGAGAGGCTATCGACGTAGGCCTTGTCCTTCCTGATCAATGTGACGGCGAAGGCATAGAGCCGATCGAAATAGTCCGACGCATAAAACAGTTTGTCGTGCCAGTCGAATCCGAGCCAGCGGATATCTTCTTGAATCGCCTCGACGTATTCGGGATCTTCCGTGGTTGGGTTCGTGTCATCGAATCGCAGGTGGCAGATGCCGCCGGGGTTCTCGTTGGCGATGCCGAAGTTGAGGCAGATCGACTTGGCATGGCCGATATGGAGATACCCGTTCGGTTCGGGGGGAAATCTGGTCACCACCCGACCGCCGTGTTTGCCAGTGGCGAGATCCCCCGCAACGAGCTCGCGAATGAAATCAGAGTGACTTGAAGGCGATGTCGTCATGGCTCGTTATCTCAGCTGGTGCGTTGATGCGAACATGCGAGACTTCTTCTACCACAGAGGAGCGGAGAGGAGGAACAGGGAATTGGCTAGGAGGACGGCTCAGTTGTTTGCGGGTTCGCCATCTGCATCACACTGAAGTCCTTTTGCGCGATGAGATGGCCCTCCATCCTCAATCGGAACTCATAACGGCCGGGAGCGGGGAGGATCAACGAAGGAATATTGATGCCGAAGTCGGAAATCTGCAGGCGATCCAGGATGTGGATGTTGGGAAGCGTGGCGCGGCATACGAGTTGGTCGTCGTTGAGACAGA
>DCZO01000005.1:0-19099 GCA_002331335.1 Nitrospira sp. UBA2082
AAGCCAAGCGCATCCTGATGGGGTTGGGATTTACAGAGATCGATTTCGGACGCCCCGTGGAAAATCTGTCCGGTGGTTACCGGATGCGTGTCGCGCTGGCGCACTTACTGCTCTCGAACCCCGACGTCCTGATGCTCGACGAGCCGACCAACCATTTGGATAAGCCCACGCAGCGCTGGTTCGAACAGTTTCTGCTCGATTCGGACATGACGCTGCTGATAATCAGCCATGATACCGCCTTTCTCGACCGTGTCGTCACGCATATTTGGGAGTTGCGGCATCACAAGATCGAAGAGTACCGTGGCAATTATTCCCTCTTCCAAAACCTGAAAGCGGAAAAGGATGCGCAGCTCCACGCGTCCGCGGCCCGGCAGTCCAAAGAGATCGCGCGGGTGCAGAAATTCGTCGATCGCTTCCGGTATCAAGCCAACAAAGCCAGCCAGGTCCAGTCGCGTCTCAAACAGCTGGAGAAGGTCAAACGCATCGAGCTTCAGCGCGATCCCAAGCGGGTCAAATTCCGGTTCCCGCTCCCGTCAACCAGCGGCCGCGAGGTGCTGGATCTCGCCGGAGTTGCCAAGCGCTACGGCGAAAAGGTGGTGTACGAGTCGCTCGATTTTGCCGTGGAACGAGGCCAGCGCATCGCTCTGGTCGGGGAAAACGGCGCGGGCAAGAGTACGCTCTTGAAGATGCTCGCCGGTGTGCTCCAGCCGGATACGGGCAAGCGAACCGTGGGACACGGCGTGACCCTGCACTACTTCGCTCAGCATCAGGCGGAAACGTTAAACCCCGAACACACGATCCTCGAATCGCTCGAAGAGGTCACCAAGCATGCGGAGATGAATTTCCTGCGCGGCATTGCCGGCGCGTTCCTCTTCACCGGCCAGGAACAGAAGAAGCCGATCAAGGCGCTCAGCGGCGGGGAACGGAACCGGGTCGCGTTGGCCCGCATGCTGGTCGAGCCGGCCAACACGCTGCTGCTGGACGAGCCGACGAACCACCTGGATCCGGCGTCAGTCGACGTGCTCACCGATGCGCTGGTCGCGTTTCCAGGAACGATCGTCTTCATTTCCCACGACCCGACCTTCCTGTCGAGAATCGCCACCCGCGTGGTGGAGATCGAAGACGGCCGCGCCCGGAACTTCATCGGCGATTACGAATACTACCTCTGGAAGAAGGCACAGGAGTTCGAATCGATCAAGGAGACCAAAGAGGAGTTGGACGGCAAACAGCAGGGCAAGACGTCGGCTCCGACGAAGGCCATGACGCAGCAGGTTCAGACGCTGCCCAAAGAATCCGGAGGCGACCGGCGTGACCTGACGAAAACGCAGGCCCGCCTGGAAAAGCAAGTCGTGCGGGCGGAATCGGAGATCGCGGAGCTTGAAAGCAAAGTCAAAGCGAGGGAGATCGAATTGGCGGACCCGGCCCTCTACAATGAATTCGGGAAGTGGACCGCCCTCCATCAGGAACATGACGGCTGGAAACGCGACCTGGAGCGGATGACCGCCCGCTGGGAATCTCTGTCGGCGGAATTAGAAGAAGTGAAACAGAAGCTCGGAGCGTTGCGTTAAACGGACGCTTTGAGGGTTTCTTCGAGATAGTAGTATAACCAGCGGTTCTGCTCTTTCGTCACTAATTCGTCCCACACCACGCCGATCAAGAATCCTTTCTTCTCCCACGGCTTAATCCAGGCGACGGTCCCCTCCAGTCTTTCTTGCTGTTCAACCCGATCGGAATCTAGGAAGGCAAGTGACACTGTCACTTTTTCATTGGGTACCAAGCGTTCTTTTACATGAAAACCGGCGCCGATCTTGTTGACATTGTCAAGTACCGCCGTGCTCGCACGACCACCGCTTTTCGGAGATACCAACGCGGACCCCACCAGCGTCGCGCGGACAAATTTCCGCCGTTCACCAGCCGCCGACGCGCTGATCGATGGTTTGGGTTCCCCTCGTCTCATACGATCTAAGTATAACCGATTAGACGAGATTGTAAACCATCAAAATCGTCCCTATGGCTGATTTTTCGGGCGGTAATAGTGCCGCCCTGTCAACGGTTCAGGAAGGTGGGGTTGCTCGGTCTTGGCTTGAGGATCGTCATGGACATAGCGGTACCCTTGGCCGTACCCCAACCCCTTCATGAGCGCCGTCACCGCATTCCTGAGGTGGAGAGGAACCCCAAGATTTCCATGGGTTTGGACATCCTGGAGCGCCTCTAACAGCCCGACGTATGAGGCGTTGTCCTTAGGTCGCGATGCGAGATAGGTCGCGCCCTGCGCGAGGTTGATTTGAGCCTCTGGTAATCCCACGAATTGCACGGCCTGGGCCACGGACATGGCAACGACAATAGCCAGGGGATCGGCATTGCCGATGTCTTCCGACGCGAAAATTACCATCCGCCTGGCGATAAATTTGGGATCCTCCCCAGACTCCAGCATGCGGGCCAACCAGTAGAGCGCCCCGTTCGGATCTGAATCGCGCAGGCTTTTGATGAAGGCGGAGATGACATTGTAATGCTCTTCGCCAGACTTGTCGTATCGGAGCGCCTGCTTGCCCAATGCCGATTCCAGGGCAGGCCCGTCGATCGATCTGGTGCCGTCTGCCTCGACCGGCGCCTGCATCACCACGAATTCCAACGAGGTGAGCAGCGCCCGCGCGTCGCCGTTCCCGAAAGCAATCAGCCGTTGCCTGGCTTCCTGCGTGAACCGGACGTTCCACGTTCCAAGACCCTGTTTGGAGTCCATGAGCGCTCGGTCGAGCACGTGGCCCAGGGCCTGGTCCGAAAGCGGTTTCAGCACGACGACGAGAGAACGGGAAAGGAGCGGACTGATCACTTCGAAGGACGGATTTTCCGTGGTCGCCCCCACCAGAATGACGGTCCCCCGTTCCACATGGGGGAGAAAGGCGTCCTGCTGCGCCTTGTTGAAGCGATGAATTTCATCGACGAACAAGATGGTCCGTTGGCCGTGGATCGTCCGCCGCTGCTCAGCCGTCTTGATGATCGCGCGCAATTCCGGCACCCCGCTTGTCACCGCCGAGAAGGCAACAAAGTGCGCCTTCGTGTGGCCGGCGATCAGATGCGCCAATGTCGTCTTACCCGAGCCGGGCGGCCCCCAAAAGATGACGGAGGAGAGTCGGTCGGTCTCGATTGCCCGGCGTAGCGGCCGGTCCGGTGCCGTGATCTCGTCTTGCCCGACAAAATCCTCGAACCGATTGGGCCTCATCCGCTCAGCCAACGGCATGTCACCCGACTTCTCTTCAAGAGGAGCCGTAAACAGGTCAGGAACGGCGTCACGGTGACTGGTCATGTGGGTCCTCGCGATCGTGCGAGATTCTATACGCCTGATCCTCATCGGCGCAAACGAGCTTGACGCTGCCAAGAACCGATGGTACGAAGGGCGCATAACGGAGGACTCGTGAAGGTTCAGGTGAATGGTGTGACATTGGCTTATAGCGACCAGGGCGCAGGTCTGCCGCTGGTGTTTCTCCACGCCTTCCCGTTGAACCGGACCATGTGGACCGCGCAGGAACAGGCGCTTTCGTCGCAGTTTCGAGTCATCACCATCGACCTCCGGGGCCATGGAGAGTCGGACGCCCCGCTCTGGCGCTATACGCTCGACCAAGCCGCAGACGATGTGCGGGCGTTGCTGGATCACCTATCGGTCAGACAGGCCGTGCTCGTCGGGCTCTCGATGGGTGGGTATATTCTCTTCGCGTTCTATCGCAAATTTGCCGACCGCGTGAAGGGATTAGTGCTGGCCGACACGAAGGCGCAGGCTGATACCGCGGAGGGTAAGGACGGCCGCTTCCAGATGGCGCAGACGGCGTATAAAAAGGGCGCGGCCGCCGTCGCCGATATCATGATCCCAAAGCTGCTGAGTCCTGCAACCATCCAGACAAGGCCGGACATCGTTCGGCGCGTGCGGGACATGATCGAGGGCAATCAGATCAGTGGGATCGCGGGAGACTTGATGGCGATGGCCGAGCGGGCCGATTCGATTCCGTACCTGAAACAGATTGCCTGTCCTACCCACATCATCGTCGGTGAGTTGGATCAAGCCACCCCGCCGTCCGATGCCGAGCTCATGGCCGAACGAATTCCCGGTGCCCGCCTGTCCATCATCCCCGGCGCCGCGCATCTCGCGAACCTGGAACAGCCGGACCGCTTCACACAGATCGTTCGATCGTTCGCCGACGAGGGAGAGGGAAAAAGGCTCGGCTGACCTACCGGCCGCGCGGCTTAGTCCGAATCGCCGACACTGCCTTGGCGAATCAGCTTCAAAAACTCCTGGCGGGTTTGCAATTGACTCCGAAATGCCCCCAGCATCGAGCTGGTGACGGCCACGGTGTTCTGCTTCTCCACACCGCGCATCATCATGCAGAGATGCCGCGCTTCGACGACCACGCCGACGCCGTTCGCGTTCAACTTCTGGCTCAAGGTTTCGGCGATTTGGACCGTCAACCGCTCTTGGACCTGCAGCCGCCGGGCAAAGGTGTCGACAATCCTCGGGATCTTGCTCAAGCCCACAACCTTCTTGTTGGGCAGGTAGCCGACATGCACCTTGCCGAAAAACGGCAGCAGATGGTGTTCACACATGCTGAAGAAATCGATGTCCTTCACGATGACCATCTCGTCGTACTCGATCGGAAACAGCGCCCCGTTCAGGAGATGGTCGATGTTGCGCTGATAGCCCTGGGTCATGAAGGCGAGAGCCTTCGCGACCCGCTCGGGCGTCTTGAGCAACCCGTTTCGGCCCGGCTTCTCGCCGAGGGCCAGCAGCATCCGCGTGACGAGTGACTGCAAGGCTTGTACGTCCGCCGGCTGCCCGCTCCCACCGACATCTTCGACCGGCCCCCGTTGTTTCGTGCTCCCCCGCTTAGCCACGTGATCCTCCTGTCTGCTGCGCCGAGCCCACGTATTCGAAGTAGTTGTCCCGCGTCTCGATCACGCCGACCTTCGCGAGCCGCTCATTCGGCAGCTGGGGCTCCAGCAACTCCCAGATCAGTTTCACGAGATTTTCCCCGGTGGTCGTGCATCGGGCAAATTCAGGATCGCCATTCAGATCATGATGGTCGAACCGCCGGACGACCGTGTCGTTCACGAGACGATCGAGCTGTTCCAGGTCGACCACACCGCCGTTCCCATCGCTCTTCACCGTGACCAGCACCACATAGTTGTGGCCGTGGCCGTTCGCATTGTTGCATTTCCCGAAGACAGTCCGGTTCTCCTCGGGCGTCAGATGGTCGGTGTGAAGCCGATGGGCGGCGCAAAACCGGTAGCGCCTTGTCACGGTCACTGGGGACATGGAACTCCCATGCTTCTGAAAGGACGAAAGCCAGGGTCACTCCTTCACCGAGCAACCCTGGCTTCGTGATTCATGCCCTATGGGCGCTAGTTACGAGCTGAAGGAACTCCCGCAGCCGCAGGTCGTTTTGGCTTGGGGATTCTTGATGGAGAACCCCGATCCCTGCACACTGTCCACGTAGTCGACTTCCGCACCTTGCAGCAACGGCGCGCTCTGAGAATCCATGATGACCTTCACGTTGCCGAATTCAATGACCGTGTCGTCCTCGGCCATTTTCGATTCGAACGCCATGCCGTATTGATAGCCATGGCAGCCACCGCCTCGGACATACACCCGCAATCCGACCACATCCTGCTCTTCCGCCATCAGTTCCTTGATTTTCTGTTCTGCCACCGCTGTAATCGTAACCATCGTCGTCCTCCTATGTTTCCAGATCCGCAACCCACGTTCTGGAATGGCTTAGTGTAACACCTCTCTAGCGAATATCAACTCCCTGGGTTTCCGCCGTTTCCGGCCTCGGGGTCTCCCATTTGCTCCCCGGTACTCGCACGATGACATCCCCCAGCACGCGTGCCTGGCAGGCCAACCGATGCCTGGGCTCGCTCAAGGCTTCCCGATCGAGGAGGTCCTGCTCGTCAAAATCGATTTCCGAGAGCTGGTCCAGACCGGCCTGGACTTCCACCCGGCAGGTGGTGCAGGACGCATTGCCCCCACAGTCGTGATTCAGAGGAAGCCCGAGCGCCTTGGCCGCCTCCAGCAATGACATATTCATGTCCACGTCTCCGCTCGTTTCCCCGTAATGCAGAAAGGTCACCCGCGGCATCGTCCTCTCCTTAACACTCGACTCCTGCACCGGCCGGCGCAGATGTATAGGGACAGCGCTGCAAGCGAATATGGTCCTCATACTCGTGGCGGAACAGCTTCAGACTGCTCTGCACCAGGACCGCCGCGCCCGTCACCAGGGTGCAATAGCCTGTACCTTTGACGAATCCACAGAGCTGGAGCAGACTGTCGAGATCTTTTTGCGTTCCCTGGCCTTCTTCGATCTTGGTCATCAGCGCCGCCAGATTGATCGTGCCCATCCGGCAGGGAGGACATTGACCGCAGCTTTCGTTCTTGAAAAAATTCGAGAAGTGCAACGTCTTCGCCACCATGCAGGTCGCATCGTCCACGACGATGACGCCGGCCGAGCCCAACCCTGTTCCGGCCTTCTTCAATGAATCAAAGTCCATCGGCAGATCGAGCTGGTCGGCTGTGACCATCGAAAAGGCCGGACCGCCTGGGAACACCGCTTTAATCTTCCGGCCTCCGGGCACTCCGCCTCCGCATTGCTCGATCAAATTCCGAATGGTCACGCCCATGGGCATTTCATAGACACCGGGCCGGTTGACCGCACCGCTCAACGAAAACATCATCGTGCCGGGACACTTTTCCGTTCCCGCTTGCGTGAACCAGGCCGCCCCCTTGTGGAGGATGCGCGGAATATTGCACAGCGTCTCGACATTGTTCACCAATGTCGGCTTGCCATAGAGGCCGAAGTCCGTCGGATAAAACGGCGGTTTCTGCCGTGGCATGGCCGGCCGGCCTTGCATCGATTCCAGCATAGCGGTTTCTTCACCGGCGACATAACTGCCGTGGCCTTCGAAGACTTGCAACTCGATGTCGAGGCCGCTGCCCAGCACGTTCTTCCCGAGCAAGCCTCGCTCCCGCGCCTGCGCAATCGCCTTTTTCAGATTCTCCCGTTCTTCATGGTATTCATGGTTGACATAGATGAACGACGCCTTGGCTTGTACCGTATGAGACGCAATCAGGCAGCCTTCGATCAATTGATGCGGCAAGATCTTCAGCAAGTGCCGGTCTTTGAACGTCCCCGGTTCGTGTTCGCCCGCATTGCACACAAAATAGCGTTCTTGCACCCGGTGGTTGAGCACCTTGTCCCATTTGATCCCGGTCGGAAATCCCGCTCCGCCTCGACCACGAAGCCCTGATTTCTTCAATTCATCGACGACCTGGAAAGCCTTCCACTCCTTCACACACCGTGTCCAGGCTTCATACCCCCCAACCTTGAGGTAGCCACCGATCTCCCAGGGGGCACCCTCAAGTTGCTGGACAAGTCGTGGTTCGGCAACGGTCGGCATAGTCCGTCTCGCGTGAACACAGCAAATTGTGAAGTTTGTACTATACGGCTCTGTCTCGCTATCCGTCAAGGCAACTGCACGGGAATGGGCCTGAATCTCAAGCAGTTAGGGCTAGGGGCCTAGCGGAGATGGGTAGAATGGGGCAGGCGGTCAGCGGATACCACGAGACCTCCGCCGGTGGGATCATCCCACCGGCGGACTGTGGAGATTTATCGGAAATGGCTGCCGGCTCCCATGAAGAACAACATGGGAATCGAGAGCATGAAATTCACTCGCGAGGCCAACAAAGCGGTTCGCCCCCATTGCGCCATTTCCGGCGGCGCGGGAGTGCCCTGCGCAGCAGCCGTGACGGCGGCAATGATCTTCTTCTGGTTCGGCCAGATGATGCCATGGACGTTGCCCATCATGATGATGCCGAGCAGTCCACCGATCGCCAAGGCCACGGCGCCCGTGCCACCCTTGTGGTACATGTGTCCGTATAACAAGACACCGGCCACCACGGTCACGGTCGCCCCATGCCGGAACCAGTTGAGTGCAGCCGGCATCAGTTTGGGGATCACAATGTTCTTGGTCGGCCCATCCAGGCTTTTTAAGAAGGCGGCATTGATCAGGTTGAAGAAATACAACAGGCCGATCCACGTGATGCCGGCCAGGAAGTGAACCCAGCGAAGGATCACCTGGCCCCAGTCGGCCTCACCCGCACTAATGCCGGTTAAACCCAAATATATCCCTATCAACACGATGGTGAGGCCAAATCCCACCCCCATCGTCTGCATCGGATCTTCAAGAAATTTCATACGGCCTCCTGTTCAGTTCACCGGTGAGCCGAGTTGTGTACGTGAGCATCGGCTCTCTTGTCAAGCATGTGTAGGACACGACCCTGCATCGAGAATGGGGCTTTCAATGAATGGCAGCGGATTACACTGATGCCATGAGCCGATCAACGGCGGCGCAGAGCTCGCGTACGGCGTTGGCCGACGCCTCCAGGGCTGCCCGTTCCTCCACCGTCAGCTCGTACTCCACGACCTGTTCCATGCCGCCCCGTCCGATCCTCACCGGGACGCCTACAATGACGTCTTTCAATCCGTACTCGCCCTCGCAGAGCACCGAGCAGGGCAGGACTCGCTTTTGATCCTTGTGAATCGCCTCGACCATATCCACCACCGAGGCCGACGGTGCATAAAAGGCGCTGCCGGTCTTCAGCAGGCCGACGATCTCGGCGCCGCCGTCACGCGTACGCTTGATGATCGCGTCCAGCTTGTCTTTGGACATCAGGGATGAGATCGGCTTGCCTTTTACCGTGGTGTAGCGCGGAAGCGGCACCATCGTGTCGCCATGCCCGCCCAGCACCATGGCTTCCACGTCCGGCCCCGGCACGTTTAATTCGGCGGCAATGAACGAACGCATCCTGGCGGAATCCAGTATGCCTCCCATGCCGATGACCCGGGACTTGGACAGCCCACTGACGCGGCGCGCCACATGGACCATGGCGTCCAGAGGGTTTGTCACCAGAATCAAGATGATGTCCGGCGAGCGGGAGACTAATTCGGATACGACGGACTTGACGATCTTCGCATTGGTGGCCAGTAACTCGTCACGGCTCATGCCGGGCTTGCGCGGAATGCCGGACGTGATGACGGCGACCGACGAGCCGGCGGTCTCGACATACCCGTTGGTGCCGATTACTCGGGTACTGTAGCCGCACACCGGCCCGGCCTGTGAAATATCGAGGGCCTTGCCTTGCGGCACCCCCTCCGCGATATCGACCAACACGACGTCGTAGGCATCTTTCTCGGCCAAGCGCTGTGCCGTCGAGCCTCCGACATTACCCGCCCCCACTACGGTGATTTTCGGCCGCTTCATCCTCGTCACCTCGTGAATCGTGAATCGTGAAACGTGAAGCGCGCAATCCTTTTGCGCCTCACTTCTAACCTCTCACGCATGTTCATGCTCCGTCCAGCCTGCGACTTTGAAATTGATCGTGCAGACGAAATTCTCGTCATCGTAGAAATTCACCTTGATCTTCTTCTTGCCGTAGGTTTTCGCCAGAAACTCCTCGGGATTGTCGACCAGATCCTGGTACCCACCAGCCGGATACTCGCCCAGATCGTGAAACACCACGATCATGCCTTCCTTCACTTCTTGCAGCACTTTGGCGCGGCACCGAGGATACACCTCCCAAAACTTGGCTTCGATCATGTCCTTGGTGGGCTCCGGGCGATCCTCGCCCGGTTTCACCGGCTGGGCGAATTTCGCCAGTCGGCGGACATAGGGATACTGGTGGCCTGTGAACAGCTTGTAGAGCCACGGGGGGACCGTCGGTCTTTCGGACACACCAGCCATCAATCCCTCAACCTCTCGCTTTTCATCTTGTACCGTTCACGTACTTTACGCTGTCAACCGGTGATAGATCGTCGGCAATTTCGTCGGCAGGGATTCCGTGCGATCAATGACCGCGAACTGGACATCGCCGTACATACGGCGCAGATAGGCGTCCGCCTCCCGATCGATAGTCACGCAAAACGGATCGATCTGATGGTGTCTCGCCTCCCGCAGCGCCTTCCTCGTGTCTTCCAAGGCATAGTCGTCCTTATACCCGTCGTCCAGCGGCCGGCCGTCGCTGAGGAGGATCAGGATGCGGGTCCTGGCCTCTCGCGCCATGAGTTTGGCGGAGGCATGGCGAATCGCCGCTCCATCCCGATTCTGCCGCCGTGGAACCAACCCGCCCAGCCGGTGAGCCGTGGCGGCTCCCAACCGGTCGTCGAAATCCTTGATCGTGAGAAAGTCGACGCAGGAACGTCCTTGTCCTGAATAGGCGAAGAGCCCATATTGATCGCCGACCGCTTCCAGCGCTTCGCAGAGCAGGACCAGACTTTCTTTCTCCACATCGATCACCCGGCGCCCGCCCTCAAGCTGCCGGCTCGTCGAGCCGCTGACGTCGACGAGAAACGCCACGGCCACATTGCGCTCACGCTTTTCCCGCCGGCTGTACACGCGCTCGCTCCCCTCCAGACCAGCCCGGCACTCCGCCGCGTGCCGCACCACGGCATCGATGTCCAGCTCTTCTCCATCAGTTTGTCCCGCTACGCGGCGGAATGCCGGAGGGCGCAGGCCTTCGAAAAACCTACGCAGCGACCGCAGGGCGCTCCGATGCGCCGCCAGGGTCTCTCCGACACTATCGTCAGAACCAGCCTCCGCCTGCCGCTCAATCACTTGGCACCAATTCATCCGGTAGTCCTGAATCGTATGATCCCACTCGGGATAACGGACAGTCCGTTCATCATGAACCATCGATTCCGGCATCGGCGGCGATTCCACCTCTATCGCGAGCAACTCTTCGACCACAGACGGCAGCGACTGTCCCCCGGCGAAACTTCCGCCGTCCTCGGACTTCCGGTCGCCTCGCGCGGTCCTTTCACCGACTTGCCGATCTTGGTCAGTTGGCTGCGTTCCGTCGTGTTCGGTCAGGCCCTGCTGGGTCGCGATGAACTCCGGATTCATCGCACCGCGGTACTCCCAATTGGTCACCGGCCTGTACACATCGCTCATGGATTCCGACGCAGACTGCCCTGATCCAGGCTCTGCCGGCTCATCCTCCGTTCGGTCCACCCTGATCATGTCGCCGCGAGGCGCCAACAACTCTTCTATTGTGACGTAGAGAGCATGGGTCAGTCGGACGGCCTGCTCCGCCGTCGCCGCCGGTTGGAACAGGGGCTGGCACATGGCCCACAGGACGGAGACTTCTTCTGTGACGGCATGGGGAACCGCGGAGGCGGCTGACTCGCCGGTCGAGAGCCGCAAGAGACAATCGACGAGCAATTCCTTGACCGTCAATCCATGAGCAGGATCTCGCGGGGTGATGGAGTGGGCCGCCAGCTGTGCTAAGTCACGCCGCAGGCCCGGATATTCCGCCTGGAGCAAAAATTCAATGCGCGCATCTTCCAGGACGGTCCAGAGATCCCGGACGAGGAGCGGGTGGGGATAGAGCTGAAACAGCGCCGCCAGCGTCTCCGGCATCACGTTGTGCGAACGGCGATAGCGCCGCTGCACGGAGTCAATCACATCGGCAACAGATTCCACGGTGAGCCGATAGGTTCCGAATTCCACATGGCCCGCTTCATGCGCGGCCATGACCAGATACAATCGCTCGTTCTCCTCCGCTGTGGGAAACCGGCGCAGCAACGCCGGCAACCCCATCGTCCGTCCATCCTGGCTGACGGTCGCCCGTGGCGTTGCGGCCGCCAAGGAATCCGGTAGTGCCGTAATAGAGACGTCACTTCCACAGAGGCCTTGGACAAAGAGCTTGAGCTTGCGTGCCACCTGTCGAAGCGGTACACCACTCAACGCCTGCTCGACCGACGAGAGCGCTTTCTGCGATGCCACCGCGAAGTACGCCCGGGCGCCTTCCGGACTGTAGGCCAGTACGTCCATGCCGGCTTTGAACCAGGTTTCGAACCGCGAGCCGGTGTGAGGCCCGCCGCCGATCAATCCGACGATTTCGGGACAGCGCCGGAGGTAGCTCGCGGCCGCTACCGAATCTTTTTCCGCCAGCAGCGCACCGTATTGCAGAACTTTGAGTTGCCATTCCTGCGACGGGAGCGATTTCAAGAGACGAGGCGACTCCGCCAGCCAGGCGACCCCGGCTTCCGGCGACCGTTCGGCCAATAGCGTTCCCACCGACAGCGTCTGTGCACGAACGCCCGGCTGATCGATCTCTGCCAAAATGGCGGGACTGGTCCGCATGAATTCCATGGCGGCCATGTAATCCGGCTTGCCCAACGTATTCGGAATCACCAGTGTGGTGGCGAAGGAAAGCCAGGTCCGCGCCTCGCAGACCGGCAGCACGGACGCCACGTGGTGAATCTGGCGAATATATTCGAGCCCGACCACTACATCGGCCTCCACCAGCTCGAGGCCGATCTCAAGCCACGGCCGCAGCTCATCGAGCGGGACGACAGACAGCATGTGCGGCGCGGCACGCAGATATTCCAAAGCGGCGTTGGCATCCTGATCGGCTAGTTCCAACCCCATCGCGAGAACCGCCGTTCTCTCATCGGGCTGCTCGATCAGGCCAAGAATCAGTGGGCTATCCTTGAAATATTTGAGCGCCGTGGCACCTGAGGATTCGGCCAGCGCGATACCCAGGTCGAGCCACGAGATGAGATGAGAAAGTCCCGCGCGTCGATCCAGCTCGGGAAGCGCTTCGATGGCCGCGCGAGCCGCCTTTGCCGATACGCTGTCCAATTCGTCGAGGAGGGTCAGCACTGCCGCACCCGTATCGGACCGGTCCGCGGCCTCGGCCAATCGAACGGCAAGTGCCTCCGAGACGGCGGAACCCAGCTCGGCCGCCAGCCGTTCCCTCAATCTCGTCTGTATCGAATACTCCGCCATGGTGACCGCCGACATCGCTTGAAGAGGCGGATTGTAAAGGAGCAAATTCTCCTTGTAAACTAGCCTCTCGCGGCAGTTTCCGTCCCGACGAGAGGAGCAGAGCAGTGGCTGAACCGACGCAGGAGAGTCTCGACAAGATCGTGAAGTTCGTAAAGGGGTTCGCCGAGAAGAGCGGGACGGCCATGCATCCCAACCCGGCCGTGACCGAAGCCGTCGTCAAGGGCCTGGCGATGCACGTGGATGAACTCGGCAAACCGCTCTGCCCCTGCAACTTCTATAAAGACAAACAGGCTGAAGCCAAACTCCGCCGGTGGATCTGTGCGTGTGACGAAATGCAGATTTACAAATACTGCCACTGTCTGCTTTTCGTGCGCGAGGACGGGATGCCGATTACCGAATATCTTCCCGAGGGACACGAAGGCCGTGACGTCTACGGCCTGGTCACCGATCCGACGCCGGAGAAGGGCCGCGCGCTCAAACATAAAGCGGCTGCTCCATCCCCCGAACCGGACGAGCCGCTGCCGACTCCATGATCGCGACGTGGCGGCACCGACTCCTGTATGGATTCTGCTTCGCTATCCACGGCCTGTGGGCTCCGCACAGGTGGACTGCCGAGACAGGGACGCCTAGCCCGCCGGGATTCAATGAGAAAGAGCTGGTGGTGACTAACTGCAAGAGCAGCTTATGCTGACCGATATGCTTCAATCGGAGAATAGACATGCCCCTATCGCGCAATAAGGTTGACTCTCAATGTTTCAACCGGAATGCCAAGCTCCCCTTTAGTCTCCGACTGAAAGACTTCGAGATGGCAATGCAGGATGTCTACGACTTTTTCTATGACGTGAATCTAGGCCTTATCGAGCGAGGCCTTCACCGCCTAGATGACATGCTCAGACCCGCAATCATGTCCGGAGTATTGTCGGACATGCTCACAGCAAGCCTGGCAAAACACTCCAGAAGTCTTACGGTCAATCTTTATCACAACGGCCATCCAGACCTGGTCGTAAATGGTGTGTACCCAGATAACAAGATCAAGGCAGGGTCAGAAGGTGTTGAAATAAAAACGACCCGCAAGGCCGGCGGCGCCGTCGATACGCACGGTGCGAGGGATCAATGGATGTGCGTATTCGTCTATGACGTCGATAACTCAACGGAGCCTGCCAGAGACAGACAACCGATGGCGATCACCGAGATTTATCTTGGACAAGTCACCACGGAGGATTTTCGCAAGAACCAACGAGGCGAATTGGGAACTCGAACAGCAACTTTGCACAAGAGCGGGATCGAAAAGCTAAGGAGGAATTGGATTTACAAACTCAACGCGTACTGATCCCTGTGCTTGTACGCGGCCAATTTCGGCAACGCTTTTCTTGCCATCTCAAAGTAGTGCGGATCTTTTTCTATCCCGATACTGGCATATCCTACCGCTTCGGCTGCAGCCAAGGTCGAACCGGCTCCACAGAATGGGTCCAAGATCACTCCTTGTCCGAGCGGGAGGACTCCTCGGACTAATGTGCGTAGAAATTGTTGCGGTTTCAAGCTGGGATGGGGAGCCAACGCCCGTTCGGATTTGTGAGTCGGCGAAGATGTAATCACGTCGCCGAAGGGTTTATCCGATGAAGGCCTGCGAAATCCGCCCGTTCCCCACTTCCGGAGATTGTCCTGGACTCTTCCCTCCAGAGGCTTCCGGAACAGCAACCATGGTTCCCACATCGAACGGGGCATGACACTGATATCAGGAAATTCCTCATGCGCGGCTTTCGGCCTGTCCCCTCCCCGCATTGTCATTACCAAACGAACGATCTCTCCCCGTCGTTCAAGCCCCGCTTTCGCCAGAGCACCTGAGACCAGGTAAGAAAGCAACGGGTTTGTCGCGACTACGACGTTCGCTCCCGGCGCCAAAACCGGTATCAACAGCCTCGCCCACTCGTGGAAAAATAATTCCAGAGCACGCAGGTCTTGCGGTGAGAGCACCGTGAATCGGGGGAGCGGGGCTCGTTGAACTCCGTCGAACGATGGGGGGATGCGCCAGACTCCTCCCTTTCCTTTCCGTAGTTTCTCCTGCTGTTCGGATGTGTACTCGAACAACCCGTACGGAGGATCCGTCACGACGGCGTGGACGGTGTTCGGCCGCTGGTCACGCAGCCAGTCAAAGCAGTCGGTTTCAAGCGCCAGAGCTTTCCCGAATGTAAAACTTCGCCAATAGTCCGGACAAGATTCGGCGACCTTGCTGATTCTCATGTTGGTTGACGTGCTCAATCCATAATAACCTCTTGCCGTACGGACGAAGATCGACGGCGTATTGAGGCGTAAGTACGATCGCACGCTGGATCGAGCCGAATTTCCGATGAGATCGGCCACGTGTTGTTCGATCGTTTGGAGTGAAGCGCCGCTCGGTCTGGCTGTGAGAACAGAAAGAATGGCGTCCCGTACTTCTCCGGGGCGTCGTTTCTGTTGGACGGTCGGCTTGTACACGGCGGGGAGAATAAGACGTCTAGACGTCTTTGTCAACTTCGTGCCGATGCATCTTCATGGAACGAACGCGCTGTTCTCACTTTCGCTCTTTGATCGCCCGTTCGACCTCGCGGCCCGCCTCGCGGGCCTTGATCGTATCCCGCCGGTCGTGCAACTTCTTACCCTTGGCGAGTCCGAGTTCGACCTTGGCCTTGCCACGCCCGGAGAAATAGATTCGGAGGGGGACCAGCGTCAGCCCCTTCTGTTGTGTCTTGCCAAGCAGCTTGTGGATTTCTTTTTTGTGGAGCAGTAACTTCCGCACCCTGATCGGGTCGTGGTTCATCAAGTTGCCGTGGCTGTAAGGGCTGATGTGGCAGTGATAGAGAAATGCCTCGCCGTCTTTCACGCTCGCATAGCTGTCCTGGAGGTTTGCCCGCCCTTCGCGTAGCGACTTGACCTCCGTGCCCGTGAGCATGATCCCGGCCTCGAACTTCTCTTCGATGAAGTAGTCGTGGTACGCCTTGCGGTTCGTGGCGACGACTTTCTCTTTCTTCTCGCCCGCGGCGCGTGTCATCGACCCACCGCTGACAGGTTGAAGGTGAGAAAGTTGTAAAGTCCCACGTCCCCGCTCCTGCCACCACGTTCAAACTTCCACACTTTTCAACTCGCCTTTGCTAAGATGCCGCCATGGGTAAGGCGAAGTCGCTCGATTCCTTCGGGGCCATTCTCTCCGGTCTTGCCAAACGGCTCGGTCTCGAAACCAGGCTGCTGGAGCTTCGCCTCCAGCATCACTGGCACGACATCATCGGTGAGCCTATCGCGTCACACACCTGGCCGGCCCAAATCCGGTTCAAGAAACTGTATTTGGTCGTCCACAATTCCGTGTGGTTGCAACAGCTCACCTACTTAAAACCCACCCTCCTCGCCAAATTGCGTGACACGGCTGGGACCGAACTGATCGGTGAGATCGCGCTGCGCGTTGGAGAGATTCCCCCGCCGAGATCCGAGCCGGCTGCTGCTGCTTCCGGCGGAAATCCGTCCGAGGTACAGACGGACGCCGACACAGCCTCTCACACCGCCGGGATCCAAGATCTCGAACTCCGCGAGCGATTCACAAGGGTGATATCGAGATACCCCTCTCGATAGGCTCCGCCTCAACCGGCAAGGGATCGGTCACGCGCCCTTTGAAGAGGATCCGCGTCTTGCTGGTGACCTGTCCATTCTTGGAAAGAGGGCCGATTCCTCCTTCTTCTTCCTGATCCAGCAAGCGATAGTACCCGCGCATTGAGCGTTCAAAATCCTTGATGACTTCCGTGTTGCCGGCCAGATACTTGGCCAGGACTTCCGGATCCGTCCATCCGTGGTCATCGAACACGTAAATGACGATCTGTCTGTACGGACCGCCCGGATCTCCCGGCGTGGTGGGATAGATCTTCATGCGGGCGAAATCGTGCGTCTCACGGCCAACCTTTCGAAAACGCTTCACCAGCGATTCTACTTCCTCATCGGTTGTTCCGCGGGGAACGTCGGTCACGACGAGATGGCTGGATTGCGCACCGACCGTATAAGGGGGAATCGACCGATCGGGGCGGCTCAGATACATGCCGCCCCAGATCAGCGCGAACGATCCCACAAAGACCGCGAGCGCGAATTTGACGACGGTATCCAGCGGCTTCTTCGTCTTGGACTCGGAGAGAGCCATGGAAAGTTCATAGGGTGGAAGAATCAGTCCAGACCGTCAGGCTTCAGGGGCATCCTCAGGAACCGGATCTTCGCGTTCGCCCGGTTCGGCCAGCCTGGCCACGGCCACCACGCGATCCTCGTCTCCTTCGAGATCGAGAATACGGACACCTTGGGTGTTGCGGCCAATTTCGCGAATGTCACCGACTTTGCAGCGCAGGACCTTGCCCTGCGCCGCCATCAACATGATTTGATCGCTGTCCCTGACTTGAAGAAATCCAACGGCGAGCCCGGTCTTTTCCGTGGTTTTGACGCTGATGATGCCTTTGCCGCCACGGCCCTGCACGCGATACTCGCCGACCGGCGTCCGCTTGCCGTACCCGCCTTCGGTGACCGTCAGGATGGAAGTGGTCGAGTCCGGAGTGATCGTCTCCATGCCGATGACCTCGTTGCCTTCCTCCAGCGTGATGCCTTTCACTCCGTAGGCGGTCCGTCCCATGGATCGGACTTCATCCTCGGTAAACCGGATCGTGAGCCCCTGCTTCGTGCCCAGCAATATTTCCCGCCGGCCGTCGGTGAGCTGTACGCCGATCAGTTTGTCGCCTTCTTCCAGACTGAGCGCGATGATGCCTCCCTGGCGCGGGTTGCTGTAGGCCGACAGCTCGGTTTTCTTGAGGAGTCCGTTCCTGGTCGCCATCACGACGAACTGGTCTTCACGGAACTCTTTGACCGGCAAGGTGGCGGTGATCTTTTCACTCCCGGCCAAGGCCAGCAAGTTCACGAGAGCCTTGCCCTTCGCGGCGCGGCTGGCTTCGGGAATTTCATGCACCTTGAGCCAATAGACCTTGCCGGCGTCGGAGAAGAACAACAGGGTCTGATGTGTCGAGGCCGTGAAGAGAGTCTCGACGAAATCCTCGTCCTTGATGCCCATGCCGATCTTGCCCTTACCACCCCGGCGTTGCGCCCGATAGAGCGAGGCGGCGTTGCGCTTGATGTATCCGGCATGCGAAATCGTGACGACGACTTCTTCTTCCGCAATCAGATCCTCGATGTTGATCTCGCCTTCTTCCTTCACGATTTGCGTCCGGCGCTCGTCCCTGTAGGCTTCGCGAATCTGGGTCAGCTCCTCCTGGATGATCGACCGGACCAGCGCTTCGCTCGAGAGGACGGATTTCAGGTATTCGATCTGTTTCAAGACGGCTTGATATTCCTCGATAAGCTTCGCGCGTTCGAGCTGCGTCAACCGCTGGAGCCGCATGTCAAGGATCGCGTTGGCCTGGATCTCGGTCAGCCCGAACTGTCGCATAAGACCGGTACGGGCTTCGTCGGGGGATTGCGATCGGCGAATGAGCGTGATCACGGCATCGAGATTGTCCAGGGCGATCTTGAGCCCTTCGAGGATGTGCGCCCGTTCTTCCGCTTTTTTCAGCTCGTAGGCCGTCCGGCGCACGACCACTTCGCGCCGGTGATCCAGGAAATGGCCGAGGATCTGCTTGAGATTGAGGACCTCTGGCCGATTATTCACCAGCGCGAGCATGATGACGCCGAACGTGATCTCCAACGGGGTATGTTTGTAGAGATTGTTCAACACGACGAGCGGGATTTCGTTCCGCTTTAATTCGATCACCACCCGCACTCCTTCGCGATCCGATGACTCGTCCCGCAGGTCGGAGATGCCTTTGATCCGGTCTTCCTGGACCATCTCGGCGATCTTCTTGATCAACGTCACTTTGTTGACCTGGTACGGAATCTCCGTGACGATGAGCCGCTCGCGTTCGGTTCGTTCGTCGGTCTCCACCACGACCTTGGCACGCACCTTGAGGAGTCCGCGTCCGGTCTCATAGGCTTCTTTGATCCCGCCGATGCCGTAGATAAAGCCGGCCGTCGGAAAATCGGGGCCGGGAATCTTCGCCATGAGTTGCGCGACCGTAGCGTCCTGATTCTCCAGAAGCAGGAGCAGCCCGTCGATCACTTCGCCGATGTTGTGCGTCGGAATATTCGTCGCATACCCGACCGCGATTCCGCCCGCTCCGTTGATCAGTAGATTGGGTACTTTGGTCGGAAGCACGAGCGGTTCTTGACGCGATTCGTCGTAGTTGGGTCCGAAATCGACGGTTTCCTTGTCGATGTCGGC
>DCZO01000005.1:19173-49605 GCA_002331335.1 Nitrospira sp. UBA2082
TCCATCGAGCCGTAGTTGCCCTGACCATCCACGAGCGGATAGCGCATGTTGAAATCCTGCGCCATCCTGACGAGCGTGTCGTAAATCGCCGAGTCGCCATGGGGATGGTAATTGCCCATGATCTCGCCCACGATCTTGGCGGACTTGCGGTACGCCCGATTGGAGGCGAGGCCCATCTCGTTCATGCCGAAGAGGATGCGACGATGGACCGGCTTGAGTCCGTCGCGGACGTCGGGCAGCGCGCGCCCCACGATCACGCTCATCGCGTAATCCAGGTACGACGATTTCATCTCGTCTTCGATCGCGATGTGGCCTAATCTCTCGTCAGGCGGCATTCCGAACTCCTCGTCAACCGTTTCTCGTCACACGTCAATCGACAGAGATTCCTCTTTCGTCCGACGTTTGACGTCTTTTATACGTCGAGGTTTCTCACTTCGAGCGCGTGGGTCTGAATGAAGTTCCGACGCGGTTCGACTTCATCACCCATCAGGATCGTAAAGATCTCGTCGACGCCGGTCATGTCTTCCAGCTGCACCCGCAACAAGGTGCGTTTTTCCGGGTCCATCGTGGTCTCCCACAACTGGCCCGGATTCATTTCGCCCAATCCTTTGTACCGCTGGATGCTGAGTCCCTGTTTGCCGATCTCGAGGATGGCCTTCACCGCCTCGGCGGTCGAGAGCAACAGCTGTTCCTGGCCTTTGGCCTTGAGCCTGTAGGGGAGACGCCCGATCCCGATCGCCGACGGCGTGAGCTTCTGGAGTTCTCGGAAATCGGCGGAGCCGACCATGTCGTGCGTGATGTCCAGCTGATGCAGTGTGCCGTTGGCATGGAGGCGGCACGTAATCTTGTTCGACTGATGTTCCTCATCCGGCCATATCTCGATCGCCGGCTCGAGTTTTGGAAACACGAGCTGAAGCGTCTTCTTCACATTCGCAACCGCCCGAGTGAGCGCCTCACGATTCTTCAGCAGGTCGCGATCGAGCCCCGGCTCGTCTACGAAGGTCCGCAGCATGGCCGATTCGTGCGGTTTCTTGTTGAGCCGGGCCAGCAGTGTCTCGAAGGCAATCATCTTTTTGAGGATGGGCAACAGCCGACGCCCGGTCACGAACCCTTGAGCCCCTTCGACATAGAGTTCGACGTCTTCGACGGCCAAGTCGGCCAGATACTCGTTCAGCGCGTTCTCGTCCTTCAAGTACCGCTCGGTCTTGCCTTTTTTCACTTTGAAGAGCGGAGGCTGGGCGATGTAGATGTATCCGCGCTCGAGCAGTTCCGGCATCTGTCGGAAAAAGAAGGTCAGCAGCAAGGTCCGAATGTGGCTGCCGTCCACATCGGCGTCGGTCATCAGGATGATCTTGTTGTAGCGCGCCTTGGCGATGTCGAATGAGTCCTTGTCGCTCTTGTCTCCTTCTTCCCGTTTGCGGCCGATTCCCGTCCCCAGCGCCATGATGAGCGTGCGGATTTCGTCGCTCGTCAGCATCTTGTCGAAGCGCGCTTTCTCGACGTTCAGAATTTTTCCTTTGAGCGGCAGGATCGCCTGGAACTTGCGGTCGCGTCCTTGTTTCGCCGAGCCGCCCGCCGAATCGCCCTCGACGATGTACAGCTCGCTGAGCGCCGGATCCTTCTCCGAACAATCGGCCAGCTTGCCGGGAAGCGATCCCCCGTCGAGCGCGCTCTTGCGCCGGATCAGATCCTTCGCTTTGCGGGCCGCTTCGCGGGCACGGGCCGCGTCGAGCGCCTTGCCGATGATCTTGCGCGCAACCGGCGGGTTTTCCTCGAAATAGGCGCCCAGCTTCTCGTTGACCGCCGTCTCCACGACGCCTTTGACTTCGCTGTTGCCGAGTTTCGCCTTGGTCTGTCCCTCGAACTGGGGATTGCGGACTTTGACGCTGACGACGGCAGTGAGCCCTTCACGCACGTCGTCTCCGGTGAGCGACTCGGTCTCTTTCTTCAGCAACTCGTTTGCGTTCGCGTAGTTGTTGATGGTGCGCGTCAGCGCGGCTTTGAAACCGACCAAGTGCGTGCCACCCTCCTTCGTGTTGATATTGTTGGCGAAGGAGAAGAGATTCTCGGCATAGCTGTCGTTGTACTGGAGGGCGACCTCCAGGATCATGTCGGGCTTCTCGACCTTGACGTAAATCGGTTTGTGCAGCGGCGTCTTCGCTTCGTTCAAGTGTTCGACGAAGGAGACGATGCCGCCCTTGTACAGGAAGGTCTGTTCCTTGGCCGGCTCTTTCCGCTCGTCTTTCAGCGCGATCGAGAGGCCTTTGTTCAAGAAGGCGAGTTCGCGCAGCCGTTGGGCCAAGACGTCGAAACTGAATTCGAGTGTTTCGAAAATCTGCCCGTCCGGCTTGAACCGGACCTTCGTGCCGCGCCGTTTCGTGACGCCGGTGCTCTTCAACGGCGCATCCGGCTTGCCTCGCTCGTACCGCTGCTCGAAGACCTGCCCATCCTGCCAGATCTCCAGTTCGAGCCACTCCGACAGCGCGTTCACGACCGAAATGCCCACACCATGGAGTCCGCCTGACACGGTATAGGCGCCTTGCTCGAACTTGCCGCCCGCGTGCAAGACGGTCAAGGCGACTTCGGCGGCGGATTTCTTTTGCGTCGGATGCATACCGGTGGGAATGCCGCGCCCGTTGTCGACGACCGTCACGCTGCCGTCGATGTGGATCGTGACGTCGATCGACTCGCCGAAACCCGCCATGTGTTCATCGACGCTGTTGTCGACGACCTCGTAGACGAGATGGTGCAGCCCGTCAACGCCGGTGCTGCCGATGTACATGGCCGGCCGCTTGCGGACGGCGTCCAGGCCCTCGAGGACCTTGATTTGATCCGCGCTGTAGCTGTCGGATTTGGGGCTGACCTTCGTTTCGTCGGCGGCCATTCTGCTCCTACGAGTCGGTGATGGGCGGAGGCGTTCCTTCGTCACTCATCACAGATCACCTGTCACGGATCAAATCTTGATCGGCATGACGACGCATTTGAACCCGGGGCTCTCGGGCTCTTGGATCAAACAGGGGCTGAGCGGTGTCTCCATCTGCAACGACACGTTCTCGCCATCCATGACGCCGAACACATCCAAGAGATAGCGGGCATTGAAGCCGGAGCTGTGGGCCTCGCCCTCGTAGCGGGCGGGCAGTTCTTCCGTCGCTTCGCCGTAGTCCGGACTGCTGGAAAACAGCGTCATCTTTCCCGGTTCGAACGACACCTTCACGGCACTGGCCTTGTCCTTCGACAGTACCGAGACGCGCCGCAGGGCGCTTTCCAGCTCCAGACGATTCACGCTGATGCGTCGGCCGCCTTCTTTGGGAATCACCTGTTGATAATTGGGGTAGTTGCCTTCCATCAGCCGTGACGTCAGCAACAGCCCGCTCTTTCGGAAGATCATCATGTTCTTCGCAAAGCCGATGAGCGGCTCGGTATCGCCCCCCTCTTCCAACAAGCGCCGCATTTCGTGCGCGGCTTTCTTCGGAATGATGGCCTTGATTTCCTGGGGGGCTCCCTTGCTGCCGGCTTTGCCCACTTCCTGCTCTGCCACGGCCAAGCGATGGCCGTCGGTACCGACCAATCGCAGTGTGGTCTTCTTGTCGGTCGTGACCAGAGTGACCAAGAGGCCGTTCAGAATGTAGCGGGCGTCGTTGTCGCCGGCGGCAAACAGCGTCTTGCGGATCAACTCGAGCAGACCGTCGCCCGACAGTGGGATCAGCCCTTCCCGCTCAATAGCCGGCAGCGCGGGATAATCGGCGCTTGGCAGTCCGACGATCTTGAATTGGCTCTTCCCGGCCTGAATCGTCGTCCAGTTGTTGTCCCCCGCCGTCAACTCGATGTCCCCCGGAGGCAATTCCTTGATGATCTCGAACAGTTTACGCGCCGAGATGGTCACGCCGCCGGGTTTGAGTACGGTCGCTTTGTACAAGCCCCGCATGCCGATTTCGAGATCCGTCGCGACAATCTCTGCCCCCTCTTGTTTCACCTCCAACAGGATGTTCGACAGGATGGGCATTGTATTGCGTTTCTCCACGACCCCCTGCACCCGTTGCAATCCGGTCAACAGTTCGTCTCGTCCGATCCGTACTTTCATGGCGGGATCTCCCAAAAAACTCTCAGCTTCGCAGTATCTTTTCTTTCAGCGTCTCGATCGTCGTGTGCAGCACCGTGTCGGTCTCTCTCGCCTTCGCGACTTGGCGGCAGGCGTGAATGATGGTCGTGTGGTCCTTGCCTCCGAATTGGCGGCCGATTTCCGGGTAGGAGGCATCGGTGAGTTCGCGGCACAGGTACATCGCGATTTGACGGGGATGCACGAGCGTCTTGCTCCTACGCCGGGATTTCAACTCGGTCATCTTCACGTGGAACTGCGTGCACACCGCTTCCTGAATGTCGTCCATCGCAACGATCTTCTTCTTATTGCCGATCAAATCTCGGAGGACGGTCTTCGCCATCTCGAGTGTGATGACCTGACCCGTTAAGGACGCATAGGCCCCCAGGCGCACCAGGCTGCCTTCGAGCTCACGGATGTTGCTCTTCATCGTGTTCGACAGAAACTGAATCACGTCTTCCGGCAACTTGACGCCTTCGTCCTCCGATTTCTTTCTCAAGATCGCAATGCGCGTCTCGACATCGGGAGGCTGCAAGTCCGCGATCAATCCCCACTCAAACCGCGAACGCAACCGCTCTTCGATGTCCGGCATGTCTTTCGGAAACCGGTCGCTCGAGAGGACGATCTGCTTATGCCCTTCGTACAAGGAATTGAACGTGTGAAAGAACTCCTCTTGCGTCCGCTCCTTCCCGACGAGAAACTGGATGTCATCGATCATCAGCATGTCGATGTGCCGGTAGCGTTTCCTGAGATCCGCCATCTTGTCGTACCGGATCGAGTTGATGACCTCGTTGGTAAACTGCTCTGTCGTCAGATAGGCGATACGTAGATCCGTGCGCTCGGCGACATGGTTTCCGATCGCGTTCAATAAATGGGTTTTGCCGAGACCGACGCCTCCATAAATGAAGAGCGGGTTATACGTCTTTCCGGGCTGGTCTGCCACGGCCATGCATGCGGCATGGGCAAACTGATTACCGGCCCCGACGACGAAATTGTCGAAGGTGTACTTCGGATTGAGCTGGATCCCCCGGCGAGCCTTCGGTAGTCCCGCAGATCGAGCCGCATTGAGAGCTGCTTGAGGGTCCTGTTGCCGAGCGGGTGGCTTCGAGAAAATCACGAAATTAACCGCCAGGTTGCCACCTCCCCGCGCCGTTGAGACCGCCTCGGCAAGCAGCGTGGCGTAGTGGGTATGGAGCCAGTCACCAAAAAACTTATTGGGAACACCGATATGGGCTGTCGAGTCTTCTATCCGGTCCAACTGCGCAGGAATAAACCAGGTGTCGTATACCTGTCGTGGGACTTTCGCTTGAATATACTGCAAAGCTTCCTGCCAAACTGTCTCAACACTCATAAGTAGCGAAAATTCCTATACACAGGATTATTCACACCTGTGGATAACGTGTCATTTTTGACGGTAACCGCTTCCGAGAGAGAGCATGGTGAATAACATGTTCTCCGTGTCATTGTCGAGGCTCACTTCTCATTCACTTTCGTTTCACACCTCTTCCCCAGTGCATACCGGTCTTCTCACAGACTTCCCACACACTTGTACTCAGAGAGGTGAAACGCATTTCCTTTTTCTTACAACAGAGTCTCCGGTTTCCCCACTATTCGATCTCCCTACTCCCACTCCTACGACTACTCCTAATTTCTTTTCCTGAATGGATACTGAAGAGTCATAGGGTCACCACTTTCTCCGCTTTCAGGACTAACTCTACAAGCTGCCTGTAGGTCAATTGATGTCTGTCCGGAAGACAGTCTGCATGACCAACTTGTATAAAAGCAGCCTGTTGTGAAGCAGTCTGATCATCTGATTCAGGACTCCTGATATGGATCGTTACATCTTTACATGTAGGATCATACAGGGCAGATGATAGGCTTGATGCCGAGCGTCGAAGTAAGTACATAGGAAGGGACATGAAATTTACAGTGCGATAAAAAATTAAAACACAAGCGTTCGATCGGCTGACGCAATCAGGTTACGGATACCCTCGTCACTACTGTATTCAATGTGAAACTTCTTCCGAAGAGGAGCACGATCAATCTTCGATTGGAGGACAAAAGGAATTTCAAGCTGTTCAATAGAGGGAAGATATTTTTCAAGGATTTCCACATCGGTAATATCATCCACATCTTCATGAAGGAGACGGACTGATTCACCAAGAAGGACAACCGTCGTGCGGTGAGATCCTGCCACGAGGCCGAGCGCAATACGCAATGCTTCTACCGGTCGATGGGTTTTTCTTGGATCCTCCTGAATGACAACAACAACATTCTTAGACATGTGTGCTTGTGAACATTACGTGAATGATAAAAATGGCTCGCACGCATCGATTATTCCTGAGAGAACAACGAGTCCGGAAAGGGAGATGGCAGGATTGAGGTTTACCGTGGAAACATGGTGTTGCTGGCAACCATAGGCACAGGCAAACATCTTTACGCCCGACGTGGCGAGTTGTTGATAGAGAGGTGAGCCGATGTTCTTAACCCCCTCATCGATGAGATAGAGGTAAACCTCATGCCCAGCCTCGATTGATGCCTGTGCCAACCCATGAACCATCGTCGCGCTCGGATCAGAAGGGGGGAGCGCGAGGAGGAGGCCAAGTTTACGTTTCATCGTACCAATTCACAGGGTTTACATTAGAGAATCAGTGAGTTAGGTGATATAAGCCTAGTTAAAAACTAAGGATTTTTGAGAGGAAAGTCAATGGAGAAAAAAGAGGGTCAGGAAATTCGAAGGAGAGAAGATACCTGGGAGCTGAGACTTGTAAGAAAAACTTCTTGCTGCACCTTCGTCTCCATGTCTCGGAGAATGGCCGACCCCTTTACAACTTCGTCATCCCCGATGATGAGGGCGAATTGAGACCGGAGGCGGTCTGCTTGGCGCAAGTGAGACTTCAACGAGCCAGACCTGAAATCCGTGACAGCGCGGATTCCTGCCAGACGGAGTTCCTCAAGCGCTGAGAAGCCTGCAGCCGACCCGCGATCCCCGAACCCTGCGACGTAGACGGAAGCGGACTCAGAGGACGAAGCCGCCAGCGGAAGCATCATAGCCATCCGTTCCACACCAACGGCAAAACCGACCGCCGGAGTCACAGGGCCTCCAAGAGTTTCGACAAGAGCGTCGTACCGTCCCCCCGCTCCGACGGCATTTTGAGCACCGAGGCTTGTCGACGTGACTTCGAACGTCGTGAGACAGTAGTAGTCGAGGCCGCGAACGAGTCGGTGATTCAGGCTGTAAGGGATGCCGATCGCCTCGAGTTCCCCAAGCACCGAGCCGAAGTGGGCACGGGCTTGTTCCGAAAGACAATCAGCCAGTCGGGGAGCCGCCTCCGTTGCGGCCCGGCACTGAGGGACTTTGCAATCCAGGACACGCAACGGGTTGGCGTCGATGCGGCGCCGACAGTTTCCACACAGTGTCTCTTCGCGCTGTTTCAGAAAGGCAACCAGTTGAGGCCGATACGCTTCGCGGTCTGCGGCATATCCGAGATTGTTGATTTCGAGCGTCATGGATGGCAACTTCAAGTCAGAGAGCATCCGCCACAAGAGCGCGATGACTTCCACATCGGCCCGGGGGTCGGCCACGCCGAACGATTCGACGCCGAACTGATGAAACTGGCGGAGCCGGCCCGCTTGCGGCCGCTCGTGGCGAAACATCGGGCCGGTATAAAAATATTTCTGCGGCAGGGGATCGGCCGCCCGGTTGTGTTCGATATAGGCTCGCACAGTTCCCGCAGTCCCTTCTGGCCGGAGCGTGATCGAGGTTCCGTCCCGGTCTTGGAACGTGTACATTTCTTTTTCCACGATATCGGTAGAAGCACCGATGCTCCGGGCGAACAGCGCGGTGACTTCAAAAATCGGCACGCGAATCTCATGGAACCCGTAGAGAACGGCCCACCGCCGCGCAGTTTCCTCGATGAGCCGCCATCGGGGCGTCTCCTCCGGGAGAATGTCTTTGACGCCCTTGATACCCTTGATCATGTCACCAAATCCGTCGCCTTCTTGCACCCTGACGCGTCACGCCTCAAGGTTCGCGCGGACTATAACGGCGCATTCTGCGGCAAGTCAACGGACGGGGCTGTCGATCCGTTCCGTGTCGGGTAAGGCATGAAGGCCGGCGTTCTTGCGCCGGTTGGCGGGCAAGGGTATAGTGCGCCCCTTACACTGACAGTCACCCGCCGATGATGGATATGCGATGAATCAGGATCAATCGGGCCGCCGCGTAATCGCCGTAGCGCCGATGCCGCCGGAGAAGTCCGCCTATGCCTTGGCGCGCTACAGCCGGTCGCCCGACTCTATCGAAGCCAGCATCAACTGGGTCCATGGTCATTCCTCGGAGAAGTTCTGGGAACAGTTCTACTTCGACTACGGCCATGCCTCGATCGCGGATCTCGGCCACGTCGTTGTCTGTTTTGAAGATATCTCGGAACTCGCCGCGATCCGGCTGGAAGACGAGCCACTCTGGGACGGCCAGGCCAAATCCAGCCGGTACCAGAACTTTGCCTCCAGCCGGTGGTATGTCCCAGGCCAGATTCGAGGCAGCGAAACCGAGGCGCTCTACGAAGGCGTCCTGCGCAGCCTCTCCGAAATCTACCGGCTGTTGCACGATCCCCTGATCGCTCATCTTTCTGAACGGGACCCTCGCCCGGAGTCGATGAAGCCGGCCGATTATCAACGAACGATCGCCGCGCGCGCATTTGACGCCACGCGCTACCTGCTCCCGCTTGCGGCCAAGACGAACGTGGGCCAGGTCGTGAGCATCCGCACGCTGGAAAAGCAGATCACCCGCTTGCTGTCGTCGCAATTGCCGGAGCTGCGCGCCATCGGTGAGGATTTGAAAGAGGCCTGCCGGCGCCCGCCTGTCAATCTCTGGGGTGAGCTGAGCGGGCAAACCGCCGGGCTGAGCGAGCCCTTGGCGCCGACACTGGCGCGGCACGCGAAGGCGAATCCCTATCAAGAATCGGTTTATTCGGATTTGTCCCGCCATGCGAAAGAGGTCTTGCGCGGGACAGGGCTCGATCAGCCCGATCGCTGGGGCGCAGTCGAGTCCGTCGAACTGATCGACCAACACGATCCGCTGGACGAAGTCGTCACGACGCTGCTCTATCGTGTATCGCAGGCTCCGTATCGCAACATTCTGTCGGTGGTGAAGGACTGGTCCGAAAAGCAGAAGCAAGCCACGATCCAGGTGGCGACGCAACAGCGCAGCCCGTACGATGAACTGATCAAAGAATTTCGCTGCGGCTACTCGTTCAATTTCGACATCCTGATGGACATCGGCGCCTGGAGAGACATGCACCGCCACCGACGATGCCAGCAGGTTCAGCAGAATTTCACGACGATTCACGGCTACGATGTACCGCCGCCGCTCGTCGAAGCAGGATTGGATCGGGAGTACCGGCAAGCGATGGACGCCGTGCGCACCGACATCGAGCTGCTCAGGAAGAAGGACCAGGAAGCCTCACTCTATGCCATTCCCTTCGGCTTCAAGGTCCGGTGCCTCTTCAAGATGGACTACGCCGAAGCTGAGTATATCGCCAAGCTCAGGTCCGGCGTGAAAGGCCATTGGTCCTACCGCACGATCGCCTGGCTGATGAAACAGAAGCTGGCCGCGCGGTATCCTGCTCTGGGCGATCTGATCCAAGCGACGCCGCCCGATGTCGAAGACACGCTGACCCGATAACGTCCCCTCGTCACGCATGAGCACCCGTCAGTCGCAATGTGAAACCGCCGTCACGGCCGGAGCCTGGGACACCCTCTTCACCGAGGCGACGGCGTGGATCGCGGAGCAACCGAGCGAGGCGCACCGGGATCCGAGGCCGCACTTCGCGCGGAATGTCGTCTACCTGGTGCGGGGCCGGTTTGCCGACGCCTGGAAAGTCCATGCGCAGTGCCTGGAAGTCGAGCAGGACATCGCGGCGGTACAATCCTGGGTGGAGGCCCTGGTCGAGCGGCAGCCGGACAACAGCCACGTCCATCTCGTCAAGGGCCTGTTTCTGTCGCAATCCGGCCAGTCAGAACAGTCCATTCAGGTCTACAAGAATGCCGCCAGGCTTGATCCCCAATCCGCCTATCCCCATTATTTCCTTGCCCAGATTCATGAACGGGCCCATCAACCGGAAATGGCGATCAAGGAGTACAAGGAAGCCGTCCGGCTGAATCCCGCCTATGGCCCGGCGCGGACCAATCTCGGCGTGGCCTATCAGGAGCAGGGCCGGCTGGAAATGGCGATCAAGGAATATCGGGAGGTCATCAAGTTAGCTCCCACCGATCCCGTCGCCCATGCGAATCTCGGCTGCGCCCTGGCCGAACAAGGCAAGATGGAACCGGCCCTGCAATCGTACAAGGAAGCGCTCAGGCTGAATCCGAACGACGCGGAAGTCCACTTCGCTCTGGGCAACCTGTATGAGACGCGGGGCCGTCTGGACTTGGCGCAGAAGAGCTATCACGACGCACTCAAGGCCAACCCGGAGTTTGGCGCTGCCCATTCCGCCCTTGGATGGTTGGCGTTGAGCAAACATCAGCTTCAAGAGGCGGCGGACACGTTCAGTCGGGCGCTCAAGTGCAATGAGGAGGATGCACGGGCCTATCACGGCATCGCGGAAATTTATGCGATTCGCGGCAAACGCCAAAGCGCGATGGAGAATTACACCAAGGCGCTGAAGTACTATCGCGATCCGGAGAAACGAAATCAGATCATGAACCAGCTGTTCCAGGAAGGGCAGGTGGGGGATTGAGAGTTGGGACCAACCGAGTAGGTCCTTTGCTCGCGGAGCCCCCACGATGAAACGGTGGTCGCTCGACGCGCGCAGTCAGGCCCCACTCGGTTGGTCCCGTAGGAGCTGGAAGGGAGGAAGTGAATGTGCGCAGGGGAAGAACAACGCCTCAGCCACTCTTGGAAAGGGAAAAAGGAAGCTCGCCGAGTGCGCACGCAAGAGCCAATTAGATTTTGGATTGCGGGAGGTGCTCCCTCGATGCGCGCAGTGGAAGGACCAATGCCCGCCGTGCTCTTGGAGTGGGAAAAGGGAAGCTCAGCGCGCTAGGGTTGGGAGGGTGAGAAGAAGGCTTTTCAGCCGCCGACTACAGTTCGCGGATGGCGCCTTGCAGGACGGTGATTTGCGTCACCGGGTCGCCGGATGTCTTGAGTTCCTCGCGGATCATGTCCTTGAGGTAGGACGAATAGCCGATACGGTCGATCAGGAGGTCCAGGAACCGTTCGGCCGGCAACAGGCTCTGGCCTTTGAGTTCCTCGATCGTCTCGTCGCTCACCGGCACATAGCTGCTGCCGATGTGAAACACCAGGTTATAGTGCTGTCCTTTGCCGATGCGCTCGAATCGTAGCCCCTTCACCACTACCCCTCTCGTTCGCTGAAGGAAGAAGCCCATTCTAGACAAGTTCTGGTCGTGAAGACAAGGGCGCCGCGGCGCTTCGAAAAGGCGCACGGCAGGCCGTTTCCGCCGTAGACAGCGGTGCAAGCGCGCCATTATCATAGTCTTCCCTGGAGTCACGGGAAGAACGTCGGAACGGCCATGGCGGCGAAAGACCTCATTGAATCGTGGATCGTGCGGCTTGACGCAGACCGGCTGCAGGTCAGCGGCACGGCGCAGGACGCTCCGATCACGGCTGCTGAGGGCCGCCATATCCGGACGATCGGCGGACTCCATCTGTATGAGTTTCGATTGCCCGTGGGCGTTGCGCTGCGCGTGGATCTTCCGGTGTCGATTATTCCCTCCGACGAAGGAGAACCGACCGAGGGGGTCGTCCTGCACCAGTTGGGCAACTTCATTCTGCTGCAAGCGCAGGACTCGCTCGGGAACCCAACGCCGTCGGTGACGCTCGTTCCCGACCAGGCCGGTCTGTTGGACACGGTCATCGGCCGGTTGAAGGACATGATCGCACGAGCCGATGCCTACAATCTTGGTCCGGCCGAACGGCTGGCCTCCCTGCTGCAGGCGCAGGAAGACAGCCGGAACGAGGTCGAGTCCGCATCGTCCGTCTTGCGCTTCGTCTGGTTGGATGAGCTCTCCCAGCGTCGGTACAGGCTGGCGGGCATGGTCATGGAGCTGATTCGTGCCAATAAGCGCATCCTTTTGCTCAGCCCGGACCATCATGAATCGGATGAAATCGTGGGCATCATCGCCCGCCGGATGAAAGCCGGCGGGCTGAATTACAAGACGTGGATCAGCCGGTACGAACAGCCGCTCACCCCCCACAGTCGCGACATCAGTCTCCAGGAATTGGGGTTCGAGTCCCAAATGCATCAATTTTATGCAAAGGCGCAGGCCGAAAAAGCGTCGTTGCGCGGCAAGTACGAACGCTTCCGGGAGCTGGCGCCCCTGCTGGCTGCAAAAGCGCACAAGCAGAAGGATTTGGATGAGGTGCGGTTGCTCGAATGGCGCCTGGTGAGCCAGCTGCGCGACGTGCAGGTGAAACTGGCCGAAATCACCACCACCCTGACCGAGTACGCGGGCCTCTCGCTCTTCCAACGGTTGAGCATGCAGGCCGTCGGAAGGAATGTGGAATCGCTCAAGCAATACCAAACGCTCTATCAGCGACAGGTCGACGGACTTAATCAGGAGCTGGATGTGGCCAAGGCGCGTATTCAGGAACTGGTGCCCCAAGCGGCCGTTCCGAAGGACCTGCGCCCGGAGTTCGACGAGCTGAAGGAACAGGTCGTCAAACTGGGAGGGACCAAAAAGATCCGCGAATTGCTGGCTGCCGAGGAAGATCCGAATCGGCAGGCGTTCATCCAGAATCGCCGGCTCGTGGCGGCGACCCCCACGCGTGTCGCGAGCGACCCCCTCTTCAGCCGCGTGCGGTTCGACATCTTGATCGCCGACGAAGCGCCGAGGATCGCCGCCGCCTCGTTGGTGGCCGCAGCCGGCCTCGTGCGTGAACGGATCATTGTCAGCGGAGACCTCCGAGAAATTGCCACCGCCAGCCAGTGGACGCAGGCCGACACAGTGGGTTCGAGCGTTCCCTCCGCAGCTCCCTCGACTCTTGCTTGACGNNAGCGCGGAGAATTCAGGATAATCCGGTTCCTTGCGGTAGAGTCGCAGGTCTGTTCAAAAGAAGTCGTCAAGAGATCTTCCCAGGCGCGCTCAAAATACCCTTGAGCAAGGCCGCAGGGAACCCGCGAACGAGGCGTACGTGGTTGTTACGTCGCAGTGACGCGGGTGACCGAGAACGAAGCTGAAGGGTATTTTCAGCGTGCCCCAATGCCGAAGTGGCGGAACTGGCAGACGCACTAGATTCAGGGTCTAGCGCCCTCACGGGTGTCCGGGTTCAAATCCCGGCTTCGGCACCACCCAGAACTTGGTCGACCGCGAGGTCTTGTTCGTTTCACCGTGTACGAAGGCGAGCGGGTAAACACCGTCGTCCATCTTGGTGTCTATGCGAACCACCGTGAACATTGATGATCGGCTCATCGAGCGGGCAGTCAGATTGACCGGCGTTCAAGAAAAAGCGCGGCTCGTGCGCCTGGGACTTGAGGCCTTGATTTCTCGCGAAGCCGCCAAACGGCTTGCTCATCTTGGGGGCAGCGAGCCCCATCTCAAAGGTATACGCCGACGCCGGTCGGCATAGGTATGCTGACACTGGTCGATACCTCTGTGTGGGTCGATCACTTTCGCAACAATTCGACCGTGCTACGTCGGTTGCTGGACCAGGATCTGGTCCTGTGTCACCCGCTCATCATTGGGGAGTTGGCCTGCGGCAACATGAAACATCGGTCCGAAGTTCTTGAGTCTCTGGCCGCACTGCCTAGCACGCGCACCATTGAGCATGAGGAGCTGCTGAGGTTTATTGAAACCCACAAGCTCTTTGGGCAAGGGTTAGGGTGGATTGATGTGCATCTCCTTGCCTCGACAGTGCTCGAGCGAGTGACACTGTGGACCCTTGATCGGCCCTTGCGGCACGCTGCCCAAAAATTGCGTTGCCACATGGAAGCGACCTCCTAATCGCTTCCGCATCTCCACCCTCGAAACAATTTAATCACATTCCGGATCAGCGATCATGTAGACGGAGAGTCGCTGACGGTTTTTTCGTCTGAAAGCTCAGGGGAAGTCACTTCGGGCAATTGCCGAGGCCGTGGACGTGTACAAATCCATTGTTCACAAAACCTGCAAGAATTCCGGTCCTCAACCCCTCGGAATTCCAGCCTGTCAAAACTAGCCGTCCGCTGTCCCTAAATCAGATGATTGAAGACGCTGTGTAATTGGCAAGCCCAACCACATGGCTCCCTCTTTATCAGGTTGCCCCATACTGGTGCGCTAGGGCGAGCGCTCAGGCTTATTAGTCAGCAATTCAGATTTAGCTTTCCATGGGAAAGGGATTCGCAAGCGATCTTCAAAAATCACCTCAGCCGCTTTCAGAAACTCAACGGCCTTGCCATGCTGTCCTAGATCGGCGTAGACGCTGCCGAGATTCCCAAGAGCATCGCCCTCGCCTCGGAGATCTCCGATCTGCCGACTGATCACAAGGGCCTGCGCCAGAAAATCAGTGGCTGTGGTATCCTGCCCAAGCTGAGCGTGTGCGCTGCTTAGGCGTCCAATGGAGCGGGCTTCTCCCCACATATTCCCAATCCTCCGATCAATTACGCGGGCTTGATTGAGATACTCGATGGCCTTGTCCCCCTGCCCTATGTGGACGTAGATGCTGCCGAGACTTCGGAGAGCATCGCCCTCGCCTCGTACATCCTTGCTCTCCCGACTAACCGCAAGGGCCTGATCAAGATAGTCAATGGCAGTGTCATATCGTCCAAGGTCGCTATAGGCACTGCCCAAAGTTGTGAGCGTATGCCCCTCTCCGGACTTGTTTCTGGTTTTCCGGTTTATCATAAGGGCACGTTCACAAAGCTCGATCGCCTTTGCGTATTGCCCAATTGCAACGTAGTCGGCACCTAGATTCTGGAGCGCAGTTCCCTCACTCTGCAAATCTTCGATCTTTTGACTAATCATGAGAGCCCGTTCATGGAACTCGATCGCCTTAGCGTATTCCCCGATGTTGTGGTAGGCGCTACCCAAATTTCCGAGAGCAATCCTTTCGCTGCTCATATTTCTGAACTTCCGGTAGATCGTGAGGGCATTCTCATAGTGCTGGATGGCCTTATGATATTGATTCAGGTAGTGGTAGGCTGTGCCTAGGTTTTGGATTGTCGCGCCTTCACTTCGTAGATCTCCAACCTTCCGATGGATTGTCAGTGCCTGGTCCAGGAAATCGATGGTTTTCGTATATTGAGCAAGTTCGCCGTAGATCCTGCCGAGATTTTGGAGCGTAATCCCCTCGTTCCGAATATCCCCTATGCTTCGACACAGGACTAGGGCCCGCTCATAAGACTCGATGGCATCAGAGTATCGCTCAAGACCCGAATAGGCGCTCCCCAAGCCTATCAGCCCATAACACTCCCCCCGTGCATACCCAATTTTACGGTGGAGCGCGAGGGCCTGCTCATGAGACTCTACAGCCTTGTCGTACTGGCCAAAACGGGCGTAGGCATGTCCCATATTGATGAGAACTCGCCCCTCGCCTTTTAGATTTCTGATCTTTCGATAAACCCTAAGAGCCTGGTTGTGAAACTCGATGGCCTTGGTATATTGTCCAAGATCTTTGTGGATACTGCCCAGGCTCCCCAGATCGCTGGCCTCGCTCTCTGCGTTTTCAAGTTTCCGACTAATAACGAGAGCTTGCTCGGAAAAGTCGATCGCTTTGGCATACTCCCCTAAATCCTGATAGATTTTCCCCAAGTTCCCCATTGTCCTGCCTTCGCCAGACATGTCTCCAAATCTTCTACTATCCGCGAGACTCTGCTCCAAATACTCGAAGGCCTTGGTATATTGTCCAAGATGGGAATTGACGACTCCTAGGTTCCCGATTCCTCCGCTCACGCCCCGAACATCACCTATCTTCCTACTAATCTCGAGACTCCGCTCGAAAGACTCCAGAGCCTTGCTGTACTGAAGAAGGTCAAGGCTTGCTTCCCCTAAGCTATCGAGGGCAGCTTTCTCAAGGCATGAATCGTGCCCTTTCCGGCTAAGATGAACTGCTGTCTCAAAGTGGTGGACTGCGTTTTCCGGACCGCTCGTGTCTAGCAACAGGCGGCCGTAACTCAGGTGGTATAAGCTGTTCATTGGGGCAAGTTGCACAGCTTGTGAGTAATAATAAGCAGCCTGATCCTTTTCAAGCTGCAATTCGTATATCTGGCCTTGTGTATGTCGGCGCTGCGCGATGGTTTCCAGTAATTGACCTTCTTTCTCCTCACTTTTAGCCAGTAACGCCAATGCTTCTTGAAATTGTCCGGCTTTCACATGGGCCAAGACCTGCTCTAGCTCGGTACCAGCAACATCTTGTAATCCTTGTAGGAGTTCCAGTGTGCGTGGCAGTCGCTGCAGAACGTCTGCTTCGGCAAGCAGTCCTTGTTGAACCATGCCGCTGAGAAGTTGTCGCGCCGTCTTTTCCAATGATTCTTGGAGTTTGGCTTTGACCCAACGGTACAAAACAGTGCGCTCTTTTGGCTTTGAGATGCTGACGTGATCAAGCTGAAACCCCATAGATTCATCAGCGAACGAAATGGCGGAAGATAGTTTTACAACTCGACCAATTGCGGGCATACCAACTTCTTCATATGCTGCGTGCAGCAACACATGACGAAAATGCCCTCCACCTTTGAAGGCTCGGTTCCAATCCTTATTGAGTGACTCGATATAGGAATTCCCCTTGTCGATGTGGCGCAGCTCCTCAATCTGTCGGTTGTCCGAAATGAATCGCCCCAATTCTGCTAACTCGCTCCCATTGCTTGGGCTGCCCAGCAGCACAAGATTGGTTACTTTTAACTGAGGGTGGGCATGAGGCTGATGCCGCAGAATGTATTCTCGAGCAATCAGCCCCCCCATGCTATGCGCGACAATCCGAAGCGTACGATAAGGGTGCTTCTTGAGGAGTTCGCTGATTTCAAACTCCAAATGATCCGCGATACTCAGGATGCTTGGGCCTCCGTGGAGCTGAGTCACATAGTCAAATGCAATGACATAAACCGGTTTATTTTCTTTGCCGAAATCTCGGGCAAGTTCCTCTGGGAATTTGAAGTGTGTCGTGGGGTTCGTCCACGTGGTTTTCGCATCGCCACACAGACCATGAATGAAAATCACCAAATCGTCTGCGTCTGGCGATCCGAAAGACTGATGAGAGCTGTCAGTGCTAGTAGGGCAGAATTCGTAAGCTGAGTTGGCGAGATTTAGAAAGGGGGCGCACCCCGTCAGAGACAGCGCAAGAGCCACAAAGCATGCAAATCGGGAAAGCACCGGTTACCTCAATGAAAACTCATTCTGGATATGCTCTAGAATAAGGCAACTTCACTGCGAAATCATCCAGTTCAAGTTGCCGTTCTATGCTGGCATTGTGAGCTCAGCAAGGTGGCTGATTTCTGGCAGGTAATTCATAGGGAGATACGGCGGTCGTAAAACGGTCGTATAGCAGAGCGATTTTCCGCTCATTCCCGCTCACTCAATCTCACTGGCTCTCAGTACCCAACTCGTTGACTTTCTAGCTCAAAACCTGTGAAAGTCGCGTCAACATTGCAGGTGCTGAAATGGCTTTAAATCAAATCCCGGCTTCGGCACCACCTCTCGCTCCCCGTTCCCATCAATGGGTTTCATCGAAATAGTGTCGTGTTTCTAGGATCAGGCGACACCAGGCTGTCCCCTTTGTCAGTTGGATTGTCGAGAGAACGTGAGGATCGACCTCGATGAGGTCAACGCAAGACGAGGAGCTTGGGCATATGGTCATACCGGGGCGGTATCGGCACTATAAGGGTCAAGACTATGAGGTGCTTGGGGTAGCCAGGCATTCTGAGACTGAAGAAGAGTTCGTCGTGTACCGTGCGCTGTATGGCGAGTGTGGCCTCTGGGTCAGGCCGTTAGGGATGTTCGAGGAGCTGGTCGACATTGATGGCCGACTGATCCCTCGTTTTTGTCGGTTGTCCTAACAGGATGCTGAAAAAGCCCGCCAGCGTCGTTCAGAGGCACGAAGGCGAAGGCAAGGTACCTATCCGCTCGCCTTTGATCGAAGCGAGCGGTTCAAGCGAAGCTTGGTATGTACCTCCTCGCTTCTTCGCTCGCTGCGGCCTTGCTGGACGGCCTTTTTGAGCATCCTGTGAGTATTTCTACATCAAGGAGAAACTTTTCTTCGTCGTGTGGTATTGCCCGGTCAACACTGTTTTCCGCAGCCTTCTAAAGGGGACAAGGGTACCCCCTTCACCCGTCAGTGAATCCGCTCTCGCCTACTGACGCCCCGCATGTGCCACTCTGTGCATGAGTGCCACATAGATGGCTGCCCACACGACGCTGCCTGCCAACACCCCGATAATCAATGCCACCATAGTTCCTCACCCCCCTCCGCTTTCTTGTGAGCAATCTACGCCTGCTCTATGAAGGGTCTATGAGGAGATGATGAATTTTTCTTCATGGTTCTCGCCCGACCACGGGGGTACGGTCCGGGATTCGTAGGTGGGTGTAAGGTGGGTGTCCGGCTAGTCTCCCCTCTTGCTTCTCTCACTCGAAGTCAGCCAGACTATTGCCACAGGGTGTCTCACGAGGGTTCGACTGCGAAAGGGCTATCGATGAGACGGCTGAGCGCTCTAAGCGTCTTCTTCGCCTGTGTCACGGCTTTGCCGGTGAATCTCGGCGCCGAAGCGGAGACATCCCTGGCGCGCCCGGGATTCGCGATCAATACCCTCGATGGCTCGGGTGATGCCGGCCAATACAGTTCCCTCACTATCGGCGCCGACGGCCTGGGCCTGATCAGCTACTACGATGCCAGCAACGGCGATCTCAAGGTAGCCCACTGCTCCAACCGGGCTTGCACCTCCGCGACCATCAGTTCCCTGGACCGGACGGGGAATGTCGGCCAGTATACGTCCATCGCGATCGGAAGCGACGGCCTCGGCGTCATCAGCTACTATGACGCCACGAACGGGGATTTGAAAGTTGCGCATTGTGCTGACAGTGCCTGCACCTCGGCCACGCTCACGACGCTCGATCAGACTGGGAATGTCGGCCAATACACGTCCTTAACCATTGGCACTGACAAGCTGCCCTTCGTCACCTACTACGACGTCACGAACGGTGACCTGAAAGCGGCGCATTGCACCGACGTCGCCTGCGGGAACGCGGTGATGACGACGCTCACGTTTCTGCAAGCCGAAGAAAACGATGGGCAGTACACCTCCGTCACTATTGCCGCAGGCCAGGGCCTCATCAGCTACTACGACGCGACCGACCACTATCTGAAATCGGCCCTGTGCCCGGATGTTGCCTGTACGGAACCGACGCTCACCACCACTCCCGACAAAACCGGCGATGTCGGTCATTACAGTTCCGTGACGATCGGGATGGACGGACGGCCCCTCATCAGCTACTACGATGCCACGAACGGAGATCTCAAGGTCGTCCACTGCGAGGAGGTGGTCTGCACGTCGGCGACACGCACCGTTCTCGAGAGCGAAGGCAATGTCGGCCAGTATACGTCCATCGTGATCGGAAGCGACGGCCTCGGCGTCATCAGCTACTATGACGCCACGAACGGGGACCTGAAAGTCGCGCATTGCGAGGATGTCGCCTGCACCTCGGCCACGCTTGCCACACCGGACAGCACAGGCAACGTCGGCTCATACACGTCCGTGGCCATCGGGACCGATGGTTTGCCGCTCATCAGTTATTACGATGTCGCGAACGGTGACCTGAAGGTGGCGCACTGTGGCGACGCTGGCTGTGCCACCGCGACCGTCACCCCGTTGGATGGAACCGCTATTAATACGGGGGCACCGTCTTCCCTGGTGATCGGAGTCGATGGTAAAGGGATTCTGAGTTACTACGATGCCACGAATGGCGACCTGAAGGTTGCCCACTGCGCTGACCTCGCCTGCGCGTCCGCCGCACTGACCACCGTCCAAAGCCAGGGCGACGTCGGTCAGTACAGTTCCATGACGATCGGCATGGACGGACTTCCCCTCATCAGCTACTACGACGCGACGCAGGGAGACCTGAACGTGACGCACTGCGACGACATCGGCTGCACGACCGCGACGGCATTTGTCTTAGACCAAGCGGGTCAAGTCGGTCAGTTCACGTCGGTCACGATCGGGGCGGACGGTCGGGGCTTGATCAGCTATTACGACACGACGAAGGGCGACCTTAAGGTGGCCCATTGCAACGATCTCGTCTGCAGCTCGGCCGGGATCACAACTCTTGCCAGCAAGAATGATGTCGGTCTGTTCACCTCCATCACTGTCGGCGCCGACGGCCTTGCTCTCATCAGTTACTACGACGCGACGCAGGGAGACCTGAACGTCATGCATTGCGAGGATCTGGCCTGTAGCTCTGCGACGGAGAGCACGTTAGACCGTCCGGGCGATGTCGGCCGGTATAGTTCCGTAACGGTCGGGCCGGACGGCCTCGGCCTCATCAGCTACTACGACGCGACAAACGGGGATCTTAGGGTCGCGCACTGCGCGGACCATGCCTGTCGCTCTGCCCATGTGAGCACGCTTCACAGCGAGGGCGATATCGGGCGGTTCACCTCGGTCACAATCGGGACGGATGGCCGCGGTCTGATCAGTTATTACGATGCGACGAACGGAGACTTGCGAGTCGCGCACTGCGTAGAACTTGACTGTCGGTCGGCGACCCACACGGCCGTTCAAAGCCAGGGCAACGTTGGCCAGTTTACGTCCCTTGTTATTGGAACCGACGGCCGCGGTCTGATCAGTTACTATGACGCCACCAACGGCGATCTCAAGATAGCCCACTGCTCCAACAGCCTGTGTATTCCGTATCACCGCCGGTGAGCGGCGGTGTGGGCTTGTGCTCTATGCTGAGCGAAGGTGTCTGATCTCTGCCAATGTGCGGTCGATTTCACCCGGCGAATTGATGAGACTTGGCGCGAGTCGGACGTATTTCGTTGCGTAGGGCGTCACGCTGCCGACGATCCCGCGTTGACGGAGTTTGTCCACGACCGCGCGAGGCGCCAGACCAGCCACTTCGAAACAGACGATCCCGGCTGAGAGATCCTGCGACATCGGTGTCTGGACCGTGACATGCGGCATGGCGGCCAAGCCCTGCTTCAGCTGCTGGTTCAATTCGTAGATGCGCTGTGTCACCCTGGATTTCCCAATCGCCTGATGAAACATGAACGCTTCATCCAACGCCCACCGATGCTCAAATGAGTGGAACCCGCCTGGCGTCATGTGAACAGATTGCGGGAGACTCTTCGAGGATTGGTTCTCCATCCAGAGATCATAGGCCTGGGAGTTGAAGGTTGGAATGATGGCCCGGGTGACGGGCCACGCAGTCGGATGGCCCCACACGAGGCCGGTCCCGCGCGGACCGAACATCCATTTGTGGGCTCCGGCGACCAGAAAGTCACAGCCCAGTTCGCTCACAAGGAAGTCTTCCACCCCCAAGGCGTGGACGCCGTCTACGCAGAGGATGACCCGGTCCTGCTCATCCCGAGAGCGATTGATAGTGTGGATCGCGCGAGCCATCTCATGAATCGGCAGTTTGAGGCCCGTGCTGGAATGGACCCAGGTGACGGCGACGATACGTGTTGTGGGAGTGATGCTCGTTCGCAGGGACTCCACCAGTTCGTCGCGCGAAACTGTCTTGAGCGCACGATACAGGGGGATCTGCCGCACGGTGGCTCCCGTGCTTTCGGCGCGCAGGCGCAGGGAGGTTTCCGTGGAATAATGGTCGTGTGTCGTCGTCAGGATTTCCTGCCCGCCGCGAAGCGCGAGCCCGCCATAGAGCAGGCCCAGCCCCATCGTGGTGCTGTCGGTGAGAGCAATATCGGCGGGACTCCCTCCCAGATAATCGGCAGCAGCCCGGAGGACCCGCGCTTCCTGTTTCTCTTCATGTTCAAACCAATACCCGATGGGATCCGCATCAAGGCCGGCACGATGCCGTTCGATCGCGTCGCGCACCGGGGTGGGGTGGGAGGCAAGAAAGAATGCCGCGAGATGGATGAGCTGCGGAGAGAGCTTGAACTGCGCCCGAAGATCACCCCAATCGTTGAACCGACTTTGCGGGGGTTGCTGATCGGCTATCGCGCGAGGACACGCCTGTGCCCAGACCGCGGCCCCCAAGGCTAAACCCGTACGCACCAAGAAGTCTCGGCGTCCCACGTCGTTCATCGCACTCTCCTCGGTGATGGTCGATCGGCGTCACTCTGCCCCTTGTCGACAGCTACAGGCACGGAGGCACCAGGAAATGACCGGAGAGCCGGCCATGGGCCAATGGCCACGGACGCGGTGGCTACGGCAGATAGCTTTCGATCGGCGGACAACTGCAGACGAGATGACGGTCGCCGTAGGCTTCGTCGATGCGGCTGACGCTCGGCCAGAATTTACTGCTGCCGATCCACGGCGCGGGAAAGGCCGCCTGCTCGCGGCTGTAGGGGCGGTTCCACTCCGTGGCGGTCACGAGGGACGCTGCGTGGGGCGCGTTTTTCAAAAGATTGTTTGTGCGCGGCTGGCGGCCGTCGATGATCTCTTGGATCTCGGCGCGGATGCGGACGAGCGCGTCGCACAGCCGGTCGATCTCCGACTTGGTTTCGCTTTCCGTCGGCTCGATCATCAGCGTGCCGGGGACCGGGAACGAGACGGTCGGCGCATGGAAGCCGTAGTCCATCAACCGCTTCGCGACGTCCATCGCCTCGACCCCGGCGCGATCCTTGAACTCCCGCAGATCCAGAATGAACTCGTGCGCGACCAGTCCGGCGTCGCCCGCATAAAGAATTGCGTAATGTTTTTCCAGCCGCTTGGCCATGTAATTGGCGTTGAGGATGGCCACCTGCGTGGCTTTGGTCAGCCCGTCGCGCCCCATCATGGCGATGTACACCCAGGAAATCGGCAGGATGCCGGCGCTGCCGAAGGGGGCCGCCGACACGGGCCCGATGGCGTCCGGCCCTCCGAGCTTCGTGACGGGATGTCCCGGTAGAAACGGCGCGAGGTGCTGCGCCGCGCCGATCGGGCCCACGCCGGGGCCGCCGCCGCCGTGCGGAATGCAGAACGTCTTGTGGAGATTGAGATGGCAGATATCCGCGCCGATATCGCCGGGACGGCAGAGGCCGACCATGGCGTTCATGTTCGCGCCGTCCATGTAGACCTGGCCGCCATGGGTATGGACGATCTGGCAGACCCGCCGCACGCCCGCTTCGAAGACGCCGTGGGTGGATGGATAGGTGAGCATCACCGCGGCCAGCCTGTCCCGGTGTTCAGCTGCTTTGGCTTCCAGGTCGGTGAGATCGACGTTGCCATGTGTGTCGCAGGCGACGACGACGACCGTCATACCGGCCATCGCAGCGCTGGCGGGATTCGTCCCATGGGCCGACACGGGGATCAAACAGACGTCCCGATGGGTTTCTCCTCTGGACCGATGGTAAGCCCGAATCACCATCAGGCCCGCATATTCCCCTTGCGAGCCGGCGTTCGGTTGCATCGAGAAGGTGGCAAATCCCGCGATCTCCGCCAGCCATGCGGCGAGTTGGTCGATCATCTCCCGATAGCCGAGGGTTTGCTCCTCAGGGGCGAATGGGTGCAGCCGGGCGAACTCCGGCCAGGTGACCGGCAGCATTTCGGATGTCGCATTCAGCTTCATCGTGCAGGACCCCAGCGGAATCATGGAATGGACCAACGAGAGGTCTTTCGCCTGCAAGCGATGGAGGTACCGGAGCATCTCATGCTCGGAGTGATAACGGTTGAAGATTTCATGCGTCAGATATTTGCTCGTTCTGGCTAAGGATTCGGGATAGACCACGTCGACTCCGGCAACCAGCTCCGAGAGCGTGAAGGGCAGCCGGTCATGCCCCACGAAGATTTCCAGCAGGTGGCGGACTTCTTCTTCCGAGCTGACTTCGTCGAGCGACAGCCCGATCGAGCCGTCGTCATAGCGCCGGAGATTGATGTTCTGCTCGTTCGCCCGCGCCGCAATCTGATCCGAGTGGTTCCGGGCCAGGGGGACACGAATCGTATCAAAGAAAACTTTCGGCAAGACGTCGAATCCAAGCCGCCGCAACCCTTCTGCGAGCATCAGCGTGAGTCCGCGCACGCGCGTCGCAATACGTCGCAGCCCCTCAGGGCCGTGGTACACCGCATACATGCCGGCCATGACGGCGAGTAACACTTGGGCCGTGCAGATGTTGCTTGTCGCTTTCTCCCGCCGGATGTGCTGTTCTCGCGTCTGGAGCGAGAGCCGGATGGCCGGTTTCCCCGTCACGTCTTTCGAGACGCCGACGAGGCGTCCCGGCATCTGGCGTTTGTACTCTTCCTTGGTGGCCAGAAAGGCGGCATGCGGCCCGCCGAACCCGACCGGCACGCCGAACCGTTGCGTGGACCCGACGGCGATATCGGCGCCGAACTCGCCGGGAGAACGGAGCAGCGTCAGGGCGAGGAGATCGGTCGCCACGGCGACGAGCACGCCGGCCGCATGAGCGTTCGCCACGATGTCACCGAAGTCGCCCACGTAGCCGTCCGTGGCCGGGTATTGCAGGAGCAGGCCACAGAGCCGGCTGTCCGTGCAATCAGCGGCGGTCGTCACGCCGGTGCGAATCGTGATGCCGAACGGTTCGGCCCTCGTCCGCAACACCGCAATCGTGTGAGGATGGCAATCGCGCGACACAAAGAATTCCTTGCGCTCCTGGCCTGCGGCTCGGGCGATCACGTAGCACATGGCCATCGCTTCCGCTGCTGCTGTGGCTTCATCCAGCAACGACGCATTCGCCAGCGGCAGACCGGTCAGGTCCGCGACCATCGTTTGGAAGTTGACCAGGGCTTCCAATCGTCCCTGGGAGATCTCGGCCTGATAGGGGGTGTACTGCGTGTACCAGGCGGGATTCTCCAGGATGTTGCGTTGGATCACGCCGGGCGTCACGCATTCGTAGTAGCCCATGCCGATCAGCGACCGGCACACCTTGTTCTTCGACGCCAGCGCTCTGAGTTGGGCCAGCACGGTTTGTTCGCCGCGATTCGTCGGGAGCGACAACGGCCTGCGGAGGCGAATATCTTCGGGCACCGTCGCATCGGCGAGGGCTTCCAGGGATTGAAGCCCCAATGTCGCCAGCATTTCCTGGATGTCGGCGTCGGTCGGGCCAAGATGTCGGTGAATGAAGCGGTCGGTCGGTTCAAGAAAAGACGGTGTGGCCATGGGAGTCGATGTACCTTCGTTCAGTGGGATGAGCGGCGGCAATTCATACTGAGTGGCAGCCTACCATGGCACTTTTCCTTTTCCAAGATAGTTTTTTTGAGGTAATCCGAACCCATCATGGAGTCCCGCTCTCGTTCACCCTGCGATCCTTTTCTTCTGGCACGGGCCCTGGTACTCTGCCGGCATGACGTGGGATCGTGAACTGCGCATCGTAACCGAGGCGATCACAACGGCGGGCGCCGAGGCGCTCCGGCTTTTGTCTCAGGGCTTCGAGATTCATATCAAGCCGGACCGGTCCCCTGTGACGTCTGCTGACCTGGCGGTCAACGGGATTCTTCAAGGCCGTTTACTGGAATTGTTTCCCGACGATGGATGGCTGTCGGAGGAATCACCGGACGATCCGGCTCGCCTTGAGAAAGCACGGGTGTGGGTGATCGATCCGATCGACGGAACCAAGGCGTATATCAACCGGGAGCCGGAGTTTTGCATCTCCGTGGCACTCGTTGAACGAGGCCGCCCGGTCGTGGCGGCGATTTTCAATCCCTCGACGAACGAATTATTCTCCGCGAGGCGAGGCGGAGGCCTCCTCTTGAACGATGAACCGGGATTGTGGCAGGAACACCAAACAAGCCGACAGCCGGTGGTCGCCCTCAGTCCATGGGAACACAACATCGGACGATTCAAGTCTCTGCAGGCCCATGCGGCCGGCCGTCCCATGCGGTCCATTGCCTGGGCCCTCGCGCTTGCCGCCAGCGGCCGGATCCATGCGGTTGCCACCTGCGAACCGGAGAACGAATGGGATGTCGCGGCGGGAGCGCTGCTGATCGAAGAGACGGGAGGAACGATGTCTGACGGGAGCGGACAGATGCTCGAGTTTAACCGGCCCGACCCACGCTATCGCGGTATTGTTGCGACCCATCCGGCTTGTCCGGGTCCTGTCCGCCGGCAACTCCAAGCTCTTTCAGGTACGAGCGGATGAGCGAACTCCAGCCGATCGCCGACTGCGTGTGAGCGACGCTGCGAAAGCCGAATCAAGGGGTCGGAAGCCGGTCATCGCCGCGCTTGGTGAGGATGGCTTTCTTACTGAGACGGAACGTGCCGCCTTTTTGGGAGGGCCTCCGGTCGGCGCCGATCCGAATGTACCACCAGGTCCCCTGACCTTCCGAATAGTCCTCGGACAATTTCACGGAGAAGCCCCCCTCGCGGTCGTTTTCCTTTTGAGACCATGTTCCGACCCAGGTGTGGTCGACAAGCCGGGACGTTTCAAACCGCCCGTCTTTAAATGGATAGGTACCGTTGCCCTGGTTATCCAGCCTGAGCATGACCGTCGCGCCGTCTTCGTACTCCCATTCCCCCGCCAGAACGGACCGATCGTCCTTCGGAACGTCGGCCGTCACCGACGACTGAACGGGCGGCTGGGTGGCGCATCCTGCGGCCGCCAGCAACACCATGACGGCGACGGCCACTACGGTGGAATACGTCATGGGAGAAACTCATAGCATGGGACGGTAATCCGGGCAAGAAAAGCGCCGCCTTCGGCACTACCGCTATAAGAAGGACCAGTGCCCAAACGTCGCAGCCTGGCCGATGCGCCGGCCTGATGGATCCAGCACATTCCAGACCGTGGCATCTTCGACGAGGAATCGACGCCCCGTCGACGCGATTCTCACGCCGCGATAGCCCTCGAAGTAGCCCTGCTGGCCCGCAATCCGCAGCATCGCCGCTCGCTCCTCTTGATTCAAAGGCTCGGCTGTGTGCCGTGAAGGCGTCTGCGTGAACTGCTCCCACCCCATCTCCCAGAGATCGAGCGCCGCCTGATTCCCATAATTTAAGATCGGGTCTGGGTCCGTCCCATGCGATACGACGACGAACGGCGCTCCGAATAGCGCGTGCGCCTGGTCTTCCATCGATCCAGATCGGCCAATCAACTCACGGCCGGTCCAATGGTGATAACTATCGAGCAGACGCTGGGTCCAGACGATCACCGATGGTTGAGCCCAAATCAGGGAGGCCACGGTACCTGCAATGTGTTGGATGGGTGCACCGAACAGTCCTGACGGCCATTCTGCTAACACGGACCATCATTGGATGCAAGGAACAAGCAGCGACGGAGGGTCAGCGCGTGCGCCCATCGCTGAACTGTGGATATTCTCCCGGCAGGATGCGATAGTCCACGACGCGGCAACAGCAGAACACCACTTGCCTGGAGTCGGTCGTCACGCAGACGATGATCGACCGGCAAAAGATACAGCCGATCGACCGCATGTCGCGTTTGATGGTCCAACGGGGGATGGTGATCGAATCAGGGTTGAGCGTCGGTCTCTCCATCGTTTGCTTATCGGCAGGGCGGGGCCGATGCTGAAGTCTCCATCACATGGCAACCGGCTCAGCCTGCCCTGGCATGCCGGCGACCGCCTATGTATAATAAATGCCCTCAGTTTTTTGCGGCGCAGATCGGGGAGGAGTGAGGGTCATGGCGGGCACCACGTTGTTCGACAAGATTTGGGAATCCCACGTCGTTCGAGAGGAGCCGGACGGCACCACACTCCTCTATATTGACCGGCAATTGGTCCACGAAGTCACGTCCCCGCAGGCGTTTGAAGGGTTGAAACTAGCCGGGCGCAGGCCTCGCCGGCCTGCTGCGACGCTGGCGGTGCCCGACCACAACGTTCCGACGACCGACCGGACGCTGCCGATTGCCGACCAGATTAGTGCAAAGCAGATCCAGACCCTCGAGGAAAATTGCCGGGATTTCGGGATTACCCTGTTCGGTATGAACGACATCAGGCAGGGAGTCGTGCATGTGATCGGTCCTGAGCAAGGGTTCACGTTGCCGGGCACCACGATCGTGTGCGGAGATTCTCACACCTCGACCCACGGCGCGTTCGGCGCGCTGGCGTTCGGCATTGGCACCAGCGAAGTGGAGCATGTGCTCGCCACGCAATGTTTGGTACAAAAGCGGCCCAAGACGATGGAAATCCGCGTCGACGGCACCCTGGCGGACCGCTGCTCGGCCAAGGACATCATCCTCGCCGTCATCGGAAAAATCGGCACCGCCGGGGGTACGGGGTACGTCATCGAATACACCGGCGCGGCCATTCGCGCCTTGAGCATGGAAGGCCGCATGACCCTTTGCAATATGTCGATCGAGGGCGGCGCCCGCGCCGGCATGGTGGCGCCGGATGACAAGACCATCGCGTACATCACGGGTCGGCCGCTTGCGCCGAAGGGCGACCTTCTCAAGCAGGCGGTGAACAGCTGGCAGCAGCTGAAGACCGATGCGAACGCCAAGTACGACATGACTGTCACCCTGCGGGCGGAAGACATCGCCCCGCAAGTCAGTTGGGGCACGAGCCCCGGCATGGTGGCCGGCGTGGATCAACGGGTGCCCGATCCGAAGGGCATGCCTGATGAAAAGACGAGACATGCGACGGAACGGGCCTTGGAATATATGGGCCTGGCTCCCAATGTGCCGATTACCGAGATCACAATCGACAAGGTCTTTATCGGCTCGTGCACGAACTCAAGAATCGAGGATCTCCGAATTGCCGCCGCGTTTGCCAAGGGAAAGAAAGTGGCCAAGACGGTGCATGCCATGGTGGTCCCCGGATCGGGACTCGTCAAGCAGCAAGCCGAGGCCGAAGGGCTCGACCGGGTCTTCCGCGAGGCCGGCTTCGAATGGCGCGAGGCCGGCTGCAGCATGTGTCTGGCGATGAATGCGGACGTGCTCCAACCGGGTGAACGCTGCGCCTCCACCAGTAATCGAAATTTTGAGGGGCGTCAGGGAGCCGGCGGCCGGACCCATCTCGTGTCACCTGCCATGGCGGTGGCCGCCGCGGTCGAAGGGCATTTCGTCGATATCAGATATTGGGAGTGAATGCGTAATGTTGAACGTTCAATGTTTACTGCGTCCGGACCATTCACCATCCACCATTCATCATTAAACATTATGCACGCTTTTACGAAGATGACCGGTCTCGTCGCGCCGCTTGATCGCGTCAACGTCGATACGGACCAGATCATTCCGAAACAGTTTCTGAAGACGATCAAGCGGACCGGCCTCCGTGACGGCCTGTTTTTCGATTGGCGGAAGAGAAAAGACGGCTCGCCCGATCCCGATTTTTTCTTGAATCAAGCCCGCTATCAGGGCGCTACGATCTTGTTGACCCGAGACAATTTCGGCTGCGGGTCGTCCCGCGAGCATGCACCCTGGGCATTGCTCGATCAAGGGTTCCGTTGCGTGATCGCGCCGAGTTTTGCCGACATTTTCTACAACAACTGTTTCCAGAACGGGATCTTGCCGGTGGTGCTGAAGGGGGACGAGGTGCTGTCTCTCTTGAGCGAGGCCGCCGGAACAACGGGGTATACACTCACGGTGGATCTCGGTCAGCAAACGGTCACGACTCCGAGGGGAACGGTGTATCGATTCGAGATCGATCCCTTCCGCAAAGATTGCCTGTATCGCGGGCTGGACTCGATCGGCCTCACGCTGCAGCACGAGGCCGCGATCACCGCCTATGAGCAACGCCGGAAGGCGGAAGCCCCGTGGCTCTTCGCGGATCTCCGGTAATCCGGTAAGGATCGACGATGAAGTGGATCGTGACCGTAGCCGTCCTCCTGGCCGCAGCCTATCTCACCGTGGCGTTCAATTGGACGTATTCCGACGGAAATCGCGCCGGGTACATCCAGAAATTTTCGAGGAAAGGCTGGGTGTGCAAGACGCACGAAGGCGAATTGGCCATGACGACGGTTCCCGGCGTGGCGCCCGTCCTGTGGGGATTCACCGTGTGGGACGACCGCGTCGCCGACGAACTGTCACGCGTGCTCGGCAAGCGCGTCATTCTGCATTACAAAGAGTACCGCTACCTCCCGACCACCTGCTTCGGCGAAACGACCTACTTCGTCGATCGCGTGGAAGTCCAAGAAGAGTAGAACACGCGTCTTCGATCTACAGCCACTTGCGCCGCCGGAAGCCGATCAGCATGCCCGCCGCCACCAGGCCCATTGCGCCCAGCACGAACGGATAGCCCCATTCCCACTTCAGTTCCGGCATGTGCTCGAAGTTCATGCCATAGATGCTCGCAACAAAACTCAGCGGCATGAAGATCGTGGTGATGACCGTGAGCACTCGCATCACGGCGTTC
>DCZO01000016.1:0-6571 GCA_002331335.1 Nitrospira sp. UBA2082
TGGGGGTGGCGGCGGAGAGGAATTAGGCGGCGAATAGATAACGGCTCCGCTTTCGGCCGATTCATTATTGGCCGTGTCGTAGGCTGTGATGACATAATAGTGTGTCGAACCGGGCGTTCCGATGTTGAAGCTCGTGACAGTGCCGAGTGTGACGAGAAGAGCGGCGGTGCCGTAGGCGCGTCCGCAGGGTTGACTGGTGCATTGATAGACACGATAGCCGGCGAGGTCAGGTTCCGTATTCGGGCTCCATGTGAGGGTGGCGCCCCATGCGGCATCGCTGGCCAGGACGGCGATCACGACCCATTGGGCTGCTGAGCGAAGGCGTCGGTGGAGACAACTTGCCGGTCGTGTGTTCAAGAGCAGACGCATCGGTCTTCCTTTGGTCTATCGCGTACGGTGCCTTCCGTATTCCGCGATCAGACGTGGCCATAGCGGGACTAGTCTTGGGCAATCGTGACAATCTGCATGAGTGGCGGCGGGCGACCCTCACGTCGAGGTAAATCAAGCAAACGATGTGCCGCGCCATACGTAGAAATCATGGGAGGATGAATCCCTCATCGGGTAAGCATCGTACCTTGTGACTCCAACGCGTGTCGTGGCGGACGGGAGAACAAATGCCATGCAAATCGACGAGATATTAACCGGAGGCCGGTGAAAACAATTGGCGTGTGTCATTGAGTATGAAAGAAGTTGTATAGGATCAACGGATGGAACAGGGGCAAATCTATGAGGAAAGAGTGGCGCAAGTGTATGTGATGAAGGCATGCGCATGCATTACGCGCAATCGATCGGTGTGGGCGGCGTGCCGGCGACTGGCGAAGTTCATTCAGTTCCCCCATTCTGTAGGGAAACGCATCGGGGCAAGTAGGTGTTTCCCTTCGCTCGTGCCGTTCGGTTCACTCAGATAATGCCGTTATTACAGGGATGTCGAGAGAAGGCGGCGTCGGTACGGCTTTTGCTCGTCATACTTCCTCATCCATGGACGGACTGAAGCCTGGAGACAACACGATGACCAGTCGTCCCGTTGAAACTGACGCCTCCCCAAGCGTGGAGCAGTCCTTTCCCCCTTTCAATCGGCGTCGTGAAGCCCGGGTTGAGGATCGCCATTGGTATACCTTCGAGATGTACGAATCGCACACCGCCGGAGCCGAGGCAGTGGTGGAGGGCAAAGTCCTCAGCCTGAATCGAAGCGCGCACGGTATTCTCCTCTTGATGAGTGAACCTCCGCAAGTTCGGCAATTAATCGCCCTGTACAATCCTCAGCTTGGGTGGCATCGCTCGACAATGGTGTACGAAATCTGTTGGGTCCGTGCCTTGCCCATCGAGTCCGAGCGCAGTCAGTTTCTGGTTGGGTGCCGGCACAACATTACCGCAAGGTCACGATAGTCAGCTCCGGCCGTGAGAGAAGTCATGTTCGAGTAGGCCCCAGGGTCTTTCTGAGAAAAATTTCTGCCTTCCCAGGGGTCAAGAGATTCGGCATGGGACCGATTTCCTGATAGCCCATCTTCTTGTAAAACTTGCGAGCATCCACATTGAAGTCCGAGACGCAGGCGAAGAGGTTCTTTGTCCTACCAAAGACGAGCTGTTCGATGTGTACCAGGAGTTGACTCCCGATACCTTGTTGTCTTGCCCACCCAGCCACACCCAAGAGTTCCAGATAGTCGCCTAACAGGAACTTTTGCCTGACGACGGCGATGCCTGCCACCCGGCCATCGAATTCGGCCACATAACTGTCTCGCCCCTGAGGGATCGGGCAAAACACGCGATCCCAGTCCGCTGCCGTGTAGCCAAGTGTCGTCCACGGATCCGATGCGCCCAGCAGCTGGACGACCGCTTCGCGATCTTCAGGTTGCATGGCCCTGATGCGCGGTGTCTTCATCGGGCCGGCTGCTTGCATTTCAGCAGGTCGCTGACGGTCATGGGGGTGAGTCCCTTGTGTGGGAAGATATCGGTGGTGAGACGCTCGATGACCTGGCGGGTTTGCTTGCCCTTCCCGTTGGCATGAAACACGATGATGCTGCCCGGTTTCGCGCGCTTGGTGACACGGTTCAGGATTTGCTCGGCCGACAGGGTGGGGTCCGGATCACCGGATTCGATGTTCCATTGGATGAATTGGAGCCCCAGTTCTTTGACAACGTCGACGGTCATGTCGTTGTACTCCCCATAGGGAGGGCGGAACAATGTCGCGTGATGGGCATAGTGTTCGCGCAGGATTCTGACCGGACCGAGAATCTCTTCTCGTTGTTCTTCGGCACTGTGCATCGGCAGATGGGCATGCACTTCCCCGTGAGTGCCGACCTCGAAGAACCCGATGCCGAGCAACTGGTCCGTTTCCTCCTCATGTTTGGTTATCCATTTGCCGGACATGAAGAACGTGGAAGGAATTCGGTGCTCAATCAAATAGTCCATCAAAGACGTATCGTAGCCTGACCCCTTCTTCACAGGACAGAGGTCAAAGGTCAGCGCAACCCCCGGACAAGCCGGCGGACCGGATTTGATGACTTGCGCCGGACTCATGGCTGGAACAACGAGCGACAGACTGATGAGGTGAAGGAGGCTCCAGAGCCAGACGGGTAATCGCCGACGCATGAGCTCTAGTATACCTGAATGCAGGCGAATTGACCCATCGCGCATCGGGCTGGTACGGTAACTGCCATGCGGCTCCCGTCCTGGCAAATCGGATATGCGCTGGGGATTCCCATTCGCGTTCATGCGTCGTGGTTTGCGATCTTTTTCCTGATGACGTGGGCGCTGGCGACCGACTATTTGCCGGACAGTCTTCCGGGGCTCCCGCCTGAACGGTATTGGGCCATGGGCGGTATGGCTGCCGTCCTCTTGTTTCTCTCTGTCCTGCTCCACGAACTCGGCCATTCCTACGTCGCCCTGCGCTATCGGGTTCCGATCGACCGAATCACGCTGTTTATCTTTGGAGGCGTGGCCCATATGCGGAGGGAAGCGCCGACCCCGCTTGCAGAATTTCTGATCGCGGTGGCAGGGCCTGCCGTCAGCTTCGTGTTGGGAGCGGTCTGTCTCGGCTTCGTGGCGCTGGCGGAGCCGATCCCGCAGCAGCGTGGTCTGCGGGGCCTCGTCATTCTCAGTACCTTGCTGGGAGGGGTGAATGTGCAACTGGGGCTGTTCAACTTGATCCCAGGGTTTCCCTTGGATGGCGGCCGAGTCTTGCGCGCGGGACTGTGGGCGTGGGGGAAGGATTTTTATCGAGCGACGAAACAGGCGTCTATCATCGGCTTAGGGTTCGGCATCGTATTCGTGCTGCTGGGATTTGCCATGCTCGCTGGATCTGCGATGGGCGGAGCCCCCGCATCGATGGCATCCAACGGCAGCTGGATCGTCTTGATCGGGGCGTTTCTGTTTGCCGCGGCGTTGGCGAGCCGACGGCAAGCCGCATTGCGGCAGTCATTGGCGGCCGTTCCTGTTCGCAATCTGATGGTGACCACGGTTGTCTCCATCCCCTCTCAGTGCACCATCGAGGAGGCCGTGAACCAGTACTTCCAACCTTACGGATATGGCGGGTTTCCCGTCTTGGACGATGGGCGGTTGGTCGGGCTGATCACGGTTCACGAGATCCAAGCGGTGTCGCCGGCGCTCTGGCCCTGGCGACAGGTTGGGCAGGTGATGTGCCCCGTCTCACCGTCGCTCATCGTGGAACCGGACGCTTCGGTAATTCACGCCATGGAACACATGGCGCGGGAGGGATGGGATCGGCTCGTCGTGATGCAGGATGACCACGTCATAGGCCTGGTCACCCAGTCGGCCGTTGCCCACTTTTTGCAACTGCGGATGGCCACCAAACGCTAACTGCGTCAACCGTCATTCGTCAAACGGCAGAGCAGATGAGTCGATATGACCTCTCAGGTCTGACACGATTGACGTTTGACGACCTATCAGTCCGCCCGGGCTGCGGAAATATTTTGTGCGATCGCGACGCGGATGAGATGGACGACGAGTAAGAATCCATACACCACACAGAAGAAATTGAACGTCACACGGTAGAAGTCCATCATGAGAATCGGAAGGCACAGGGCGAAGAACAAGCTGGCGATGAGCGTGGCAAACGTCAGTCTGCGGCAGAATTCGTAGGAGGGCTCCTTGCCGACCGGCTTCAAGGCCCGGGCGTAGCGCTCGGCCCGCTGGATGCGGGCCTGGTGCAGGGCATCGTCCGTCGGCCCCCAAAAGCGGATGCGGAAATACCCATAGATGATGAAGAGCCAGGGCATGCACCAGAGGGGCCAGTAAAGAGGGCCGGCATAGCTCTCATTGCTGATGAGCGACGCGAAAGACGGGGCGTAAATCAACCCCAGTACGAGCGGCAGCACCCGTTCATCTCCCGGCCGTTCCCCGTCGGGGCCGCCGTGAATCAACTCCTGCTCGAATAACGGATAGCCGTATTTCAAAATGACCAGCGCGATGGCGGCGCTCATCGTCTTGTCCGGAATATAACGGACGCAGTTCTGGAACCAATTGACGATATACCAGCTGAGGCTCTCGCTCCAGCGCAGCCCGATGGCCGATTCCAGATAGAGCTGAACCGCCGCTTCCCAATGCTCGATCCGCACTCGCAGAGATTCGGCCACCTCCGGATTCAAGGCCAGCACGGAACTCTCGTGGAGTGCCGACTGCACGAGCGTGCCGGGGATGCTCATCACCACGGCTCCCACGACTCCGAAGGTCGTCAAGAACCACATATGGGTCAAACCGGAGCTCTTGCTGGACCGCACGTACTTTTTGAAGCCCGCTTGCCTGGCCAGGGTGCCCCAGAAGAGGGCCCCTGCCATGTTGACCAGCGACCAGGGAAAGATCACCACATCGGCGCCTGCTTCGGGGAAAAGCAGCCAATTCACCACCGAGTTTGAGAGGAGCGCGACGATGGCGCCCCACCAGGGGCCGAGCAGAAAGGCCACCAGGGCCGTGCCCGTCATATCCAGAAAGAGGATGCTCTCCAAGTGGCGGCTCAGGGTGAGGCCGACGTAGTTCAACAGCACCCCGGCCGCCACAATCACGCTCGTTTCGTTCAGCAGGAGATAGGACGAGCCTCGAAGCGGTTTTGTGGAAAAGAAGTCGATGCTGGCGATGCTCGGCGCCGAAGACCGGCTTGTCGTTTCGCCCCCCGTTCTTGCCAGCTGGGGCGAGGACGGCCTGTCGTTACCGTCTCTGTCCGGATAGCGACGTCGTTGAAAGTCGAGGAATTTCTCCAGCACGGTCAGCAGTGCGGCGACAAATCCCGCGATTGTTCCGCCGAGCATCATGAGTTCTTTGCCGTAGTCTTCGATCATGCGACGGGCTCCCGGTGTGATCGGGTGCCATTGTATCGGGGAAGGGAGGACTCCGCCAGAAAAAGACCTGAAGTTGCATGGGAGAGAAATCGGCTCCAGTCATAGCTTTGAGCCGGCATGTGGGCGAGATTATAAGGATGCCGATGCGAAAGAAGTGTTAGGTCTGGTCGGCCGGGATGGAGGGAGAAATGTGCGCCCGTTGCTGGAGATTGTGAGCGACGATGGCCCCGAGCAGAAGGAGGCAGGCGGAATAATAGACCCACAGCAACAGGAGAATAACTTCCAGAAGCGAGCCATAGAGTCGGACGTAGACCGTCGCATATCCGCTGTACGTGACGAATAACAACTTGGCGGATACCCAGAGCAGGCCGAATGTGATTGCCCCTGCCATCGATTCCCGCCACCCTGGTCGGCGGCGAGGCACGTAGCGGTACAGCAAACTGACGGCAAGAAAGGCCAGGACGAACGGCAAGGTGTAGGTCAATTGAAAATCATGGGCGGCGAGTGCCACGAGGTCCAGTCCCAAGATCCCGGGAGTATAGGATGTCAGAATGTTGATGGTTTGTGTGGCAACATACGCAATGATGAGGAGGAGTCCGGTGGCGCCGAGGAGGGCGATCGAAATGGCCGTCGAGATCAGGGGGTGCCGCCGCCGGGCGCTTTCAAACACCACATTGAGCGCGTAATCAAGTTCATAGAAGACCAGCCCGCCGAACCAGAAGAACGAGAGAAAGACCAGCCATCGCACACTATCCAGTGCGCTGATTCGATGGAGCTCGTTGGCTAGCCGCTCGCCCAGCGACGGTAGAAATCCCTTCAGGAAGCTTAAGAGAAAGTGCTCACCGATGACGTCTTGACTCACAAGAAAACTGATGCCGTACAACAGCAGAAACACGAGTGGAAACAGTGAGAGCAAAGAGAAGAATGCGAGCGACGCGGCCAGGCTTGGGCACCCATGCCGCAGAAAAGCCTGCGTAACATCGCGCAGGAAGCGGAAGACATTCATGACGGCCTGCATGCCGGCCAGCGTACCATGCGCAGTGCCGTCCCGCACCTCATTCTCCATCATACGGTGTTTATTTCAGGGGCAACGCCGCCTGCGCGGCGAGTTGAATCAGCGGATCGGGATAGATGCCGAAGATCACCACACCGGCGATTGCGCAGGCCAGCACGATGGAGAGGGTCGGCGACAGGACCAGTCGAGGCGAATCGGCTGTGATGGCGTCCGGTTCCCGCATGTACATGACCAGCACCAGGCGGAGATAGTAGTAGGCCGAGAC
>DCZO01000016.1:6663-73994 GCA_002331335.1 Nitrospira sp. UBA2082
GTCGGCGGAATGCCGGCCAGGGAGACCATAAAGACAAGCATCAGCAATGCAGCCACCGGCTGACGTTTGGCCAGGCCGGTAAAGTCTTCGATCTCTTCTCCTTCGATGCTACCTTTGCGGAGCATGGCGACGATGGCGAAGGCGCCAAAGGTCATGAATGTGTAGAGCGCCAGATACAGCAACACGCTGGCGATCCCGTGGGCGCTGTCCGCGGATCCACCCAGACGCCCGGTCGCGACGACGCCGATGAGGGCATACCCGGCATGGGCGATGCTGGAATAGGCCAACATCCGCTTGACGTTGGTTTGGACCAGGGCCACAACGTTGCCCAGCACCAGTGTGGCGACGCAGAGCACCAGGAAGATCGTGGACCAGTCGGTCTTAAGCCCGCCCAGTCCTTCGGCGAAAACGCGGAGAAAAGCGCCGAAACTGGCGGCCTTCGAGGCCACGGCCATGAAGGCCGTGACGGATGTCGGAGCGCCCTGGTAGACGTCAGGCGTCCACATGTGAAACGGGACGACGGCGAGTTTGAAGGCGAATCCGACCGCCAGCAAGATCGTGGCGAACAGGAGCAACGGATCATCCAGGCTTCGGCCGACCACAGCGTCGGCGATGGCTGGCAAGCGGGTGCTGCCGGTGGCGCCATAGAGCAGGGAGATACCGTACAGCAAGATGCCTGAGGAGAAGGCCCCCAGTACGAAATACTTGGCGGAGGCTTCCAAGGAGCGGGGTTCCGAGCGTTTCAGCCCTGCCATGACGTACAGGGAGAGTGACATCAACTCGGTGCCGAGATAGATCGCCAGCAAATCGGTCGCGGAGACCATCACCATCATGCCGCACAGTGCGAGCAGGACGAATGCGTAATATTCGCCGAAGTACAGCCGCTCCTCTTTGAGGTAGGAGTACGACAGCAGGACGGTCAGGCCGGCGACAAAACAGAGCAGCAGTTTCCAAAAGCAGGCATAGGCGTCGATGGCGACCACTCCTCCGAAGGCGGAGGCGGGATGCCCCATCTGCGATGCGATCAGCCCCATGCACACGGCTAATGTACCGAGGCTCAGCCACGCCAGGCCATCTTTCAGGTTCGAAGGCACCACCGGGTCGAGGACCAGCACGACGCACGCGGCGGCGATCACCAGCAGCTCCGGCAAGATAAGGAACAGGTCGCCCGGGGAGAAGAAGGTCATGGTGCGCGTACCTCCGCCGTGTCGAGCGTGACGCCGGTGAGTGATGACGGTTCGCGCTCCTCCAGGTGAGGCATGATCACAAGCACCGAGGTCTCACGCTCAACAGGCTGAATGAGCGGTTCAGGCTGCTGCGTGGCCGTTGCTGGAGCGGGCGCGGGCGACGCCGTTCGTGTGATCACCTTCCCGACACTTGCGTGCATGCGCGTCAACAGCGGATTGGGGAACAAGCCGATCACAAATACCAGCACGACAAGCGGGGCTAGGATGGCCATCTCGCGCGGGGTCAAGTCTTGCAGCTTCGGCAGCAACGCTTGCGACGGAACGCCGAACGCCACGCGCTGGACCATCCATAACATATAGGCGGCGGCCAGGATGATGCCCAGAGAGGCCAAAGCCGCCGCCGGTTTATTCATGAGGAAGGTGCCAGCCAATACCATGAACTCCCCGACGAAACTATTGGTGCCCGGCAGTCCCAACGAGGACAGCGCGAAGATAACCAGGCAGGTGGCGAATCGTGGCATCGGCTTGGTCAAGCCGACATTATCGGCGATCTGTCTGCTGTGCGTTCGTTCATAGATGACGCCGACGCACAGGAAGAGGCCGCCGGTCGTAATACCGTGATTCACCATCTGCATCACGGCGCCTTCAATGCCTTGGAGATTGAACATGAACAGCCCCAGCGTCACGAATCCCATGTGGCTGACACTGGAATAGGCGATGAGCTTTTTCAGATCGGTCTGTGCCAGTGCCATATAGGCGCCGTAGATGATCGCCACGATCGAGAGCACGACCATCAACGGCGTAAATGCCTGGGACGCTTCCGGCAACATCGGCAGACTGAAGCGCAAGAAGCCGTACGTCCCCATCTTCAACAGCACGCTGGCGAGAATCACACTGCCGGCGGTGGGTGCCTCCACGTGCGCATCGGGCAGCCACGTGTGAAAGGGGAACATCGGCACTTTGACGGCGAAGGCCGCAAAGAAGGCCAGAAAGACCCACATCTGCATGGTGCGGGAATAGGTGCCTTGGGCCAACTCCTGAATGTCGAACGTGTGGCTACCCTGGAAATAGAGGACAAGGATTGCCACCAGAAGCAACACGCTGCCCGCCAGGGTGTACAAGAAAAACTTGACGGCGGCATACAGTCGATTCGGTCCGCCCCACATGCCGATCAAGAGGTACATGGGGATGAGCATCGCTTCCCAGAACACGTAAAACAACACGAAGTCGAGGGCAACAAACACCCCGATCATGGCACCTTCCATGATCAGCAGCATCGCCATGAAGTTCCTGGCGCCGGTTTCGATGGACCGCCAAGAGATCAAGACGCAGAGCGGCATGAGCGCCGTCGTCATGAGTATGAGCGGCAAGCTGATTCCGTCCAGCCCGAGTTTGTATTGAATTTTCGGAGACGAGATCCATACCGCCGTCTCGACAAACTGCATATGGCTCGACGATGGATCGAACCACCACCAGAGGGGGATCGATATCAGCAAGTCTGCGACCGTCACGACGAGGGCGATCAGCCGTGCGCCGGTCTCTTTCGCCAGATACAAGACGAGCGCGCCCGCCAGCGGAAGAAACACCAGCACAGTGAGCCAGGGCCATGAAGTGGTCATTCGTCAACCGTGATCCGATGAAAACAAGAACAGCCGATTCGCCTCATCCATCCTGCTGCCGGCGTCGGTCGGCGCGACACCCTAAAAGAGCAAAAACACCGTGGCGATGACGGCGATGCCGCACGCCATGGCCAACGCATAATGCTGGGTCTGTCCGCTCTGGATCAGCCGCAACAACCATCCGCTCCAGGCGAAGGCGCGAGCCACGCCGTTGACGGCTCCATCGATCACATTAACATCGATGTGTTTCCACAGTGCCGAAGCTGCAGCAAAAGTCGGCTTCACGAAAGCGACAGCATAGGCTTCATCCACATACCACTTATTCAAAGAAGCCTGATACAGGCTGTTCCACTGTTCAGACAAGCGGTCGGGGAGGCTGGGATTGAGCACATAGACGTAGTAGGCGCCGGCGATGCCGGCAAACCCCATCAGCGTCGCGGCAAGCATCACCCCCATCCCAGCCTGTCCATGTCCACCCGTCTGTTCAGCACCCGCGGAGAAGACGGGTTCTAAGAAAGAGGGAATGCCGAGGTAGCCGGTCACAACGCTGAAGACCGCCAGAATCAGGAGCGGAATCGTCATCGTACGCGACGGTTCATGGATATGATGCGCAAGATGAGGATCGACGCGCGAGGGCCCCCAGAATGTCACAAACACCAGTCTGAAACTGTAGAAGGCGGTCAGCAGAGCCGTCACCAAGCCTAAGAGCGCCAGGACTTGGCCCAGACCGCCCGATGCCCATGCGGATACGAGGATCTCATCCTTACTGAAAAATCCCGCCGTGAGGGGAAAGCCGGCCAGCGCCAGCGAACCGATGACAAACGTCCAATACGTAATCGGCAATTTGTCCTTGAGGCCGCCCATGCGTCGCATGTCTTGTTCATGGTGCAGCGCGATGATGACAGAGCCGCAGCCCAGGAAGAGCAGGGCTTTGAAGGCCCCGTGCGTCAGCAAGTGGTACATGGCGGAGGCGTACGCGCCAAGGCCGCAGGCCATGACCATGTACCCCAGCTGGCTGACCGTCGAGTAGGCGACGATCCGTTTGATGTCGGTCTGGGTCAAGGCGATGGTGGCGCCGAGGACCATAGTAGCGGCGCCGACCAGAGCGACGACCCCCATGGCGGTCGGGGACAAATTGTAGAGCGGCGCCAGGCGCGCCACCATGAAGACGCCGGCGGTCACCATCGTGGCGGCATGGATCAACGCTGAAATCGGCGTCGGCCCTTCCATGGCATCGGGTAGCCAGACGTGCAGCGGGACTTGCGCGGACTTGCCGATGGCGCCGGTAAACAACAGAAGACAGATGAGGGTGAAGATCGACACGTCCCATGATCCGCCGACGAGACTCAGGAGATTGATGGTCTGATCGGCGGCCTCGTGCGCAGCGGAGAAAATCTCCTGGTAGTTCAGAGAGCCAAAGCTCGACCATACCAGCAGGAGGCCCAGGATGAAGCCGAAATCGCCGACACGATTGACCAGAAAGGCCTTCGTGGCGGCGGCGCACGCTGAAGACCGTTCGTACCAATGCCCGATCAGAAGATAGGAGCAGAGGCCCACGGCCTCCCAAAAGATGAACAGCTGGAGGAGATTGTCGGCTAACACCAGCATCAGCATTGAGAAGGTGAACAACGCGATGTAGGCGAAGAAACGGGCGTAGCCTGATTCTCCGTGCATGTAGCCGATTGTATACACGTGCACGAGCGAGCTGACTCCTGTAACCAGTAGGAGCATCACGGCCGTCAGCCGGTCGATATAGAGACCGATGTGTGCGTCAAGCGTACCGGATGCGAGCCAGGTGTAGAGGGGGATCGTCACATAATGTCCGTCGGCTGCCTCCATGAATGCAAGGATGGACAGCAGGAACGGCACCACAACCGCAGGCACCGCGACCAGATGGGCCATCTCTTTGATCCAACGGCCGCCGAGGCCGAGGATGAGGAAGGATGCCAGGGGGAGGAGCGGGATGAATGCGTACATCTATAACCCTAAGAGCTTATGGCCGATGGCTGATGGCACGAGTTCGGGAATCCTGTTCCTGCCAGTTGCCATATGCCATACGCCATCTGCGAGTGTGTTACCATTTCAGTAGATTGAATTCTTCGACATTGATGGTGTCCTTGGACCGGTGGATCGCCACTACGATCGCAAGGCCTACTCCGACCTCGGCGGCCGCGACGGTTAACGTGAAGAAGACGAAAATCTGGCCCCCCAAGTCGTGCAGGTACTCGGCAAAGGCCACGAAGTTGATGTTGGTGGCATTCAACATGAGCTCAATACAGAGCAGAATGACGATGATGTTTCGGCGCACCAGCACCCCGACGAGCCCGGTGAGAAACATAAACGCACTCAAGATGAGATAGTAGTGAATGGGGACGCTCATGATGGCGGCGATTCAGACAGGTCTTTCTTGGAGAGCACGATGGCGCCGATCATCGCCACAAGCAGAATCAGCGAGGCGACCTCGAATGGGAAGAGGTAAGATGTATACAGGAGATGGCCGATGGCTTCGGTGTTGCCTTCTTCGGACGGAGACGACAAGGCGGTGCGTTCCACGGTGGAGCCAAAAGAAACGCCGTGCTGTCCGACCAGTACGGCAATTTCCACGATGATCGCGCCTCCGATCAGGAGCGATCCCCATGATTGCATATGATACCGATCCGGTGTTTTCTCCGTGAGGAACATCACGGCGAAGAGGTAGAAAATCAGGATGGCACCGGCGTACACCATGAGCTGCACCGCGAACAAGAATTCCGCATGCAGGGTGATGTACAGGCCCGCCACGTGGAAGAACATGACCAGCAGGGCGAGTGCGCTGTAGACCGGATTCCTGAGCGCCACCACCAAGACAGCGGTCAGCGCGATCACGCCGGCGAAATATCCGAAAAACACATACGCCACGATACCATCTCCTGACGCACACCCCAGACTCGGCACGATCCGCACGGCGCACCGGAGGGGGCTGCCCCGGGAAGCGCAAGACTCCCACGTCGATCAATCCGGTTTGGGCGGCACGTGCTTGAATGCCACGTTGAAGAACGCTGTGTTCGGGTGTTGGAACTCCAAACGTTTCTCGCGGACCGGAAACGACCGGTCCCCGATCGCAAGGAGTTGCTGTTTGTTCAGGTGGAGTTGCCGCTTATCGTACACGGCCCATTCGAATTCCCGTGTCATGCCCAGCGCGTCGACGGGGCAGGCATCCACGCACATCCCGCAAAAGAGGCAGCGAGTCATATCCATGTAATACTCTTTGGAGTAGCGCTTCGTCGGCTCTCCGGGAACTTCGGCGCTGACGACGCGGATGACGCGCGATGGGCAGGCTGCTTCGCAGAGATCGCACCCCACGCATTTCTCGGTTCCGTCGTCGTAGCGCAGTAGCGCGAGCATGCCGCGATAGTTGTCCGGGAGCGTACGTTTCTCGTGCGGGTACTGCAACGTGACCGGCTTGTACTGGAGCAGATGCATGAGCGTGGCTTTCATGCCGACGAAGATTTCGTAGAACGTGATGGTCTTGAGCCACTCGCGCAGATTCAATCGTGTGGGGGTTGCCGACGGGGTCGTCATTTCGTTCCCTTCCTACTTCAGTTGCTGGGCGATGAACACCGCGATCGAGGTGACCACGATGTTCGCCAGAGCGATGGGCAGCAGTACCTTCCAGCCGAACCGCATGAGCTGGTCATAGCGCAGTCTCGGCAGCGTGGCCCGAAGCCAGAAAAAGAGAAACAAGAAGGAATAGGTCTTGAAGGCAAACCACATCGTATTTTCGATCCAGGCTAAGGATGGAAGGCCGATGAGACTCAGCAGCGTGCCGGGATACGGGGCGTTCCACCCGCCGAGAAACATCGCCGATGCCACGCAGGACACCAGGACCATGTTGGCATATTCGGCGAGGTAGAAGAACGCGAAGCGCAAGCCGCTGTATTCGGTAAAGAACCCGGCGACCAGCTCGCTTTCGGCTTCCGGCAAGTCGAACGGGACGCGGTTCGTCTCTGCCACCGTTGAAATCACGTACACGACGAGGGCGAAGATTTGCGGGGCCGGGAATGCGAAGGCGTTCCAGTTCCAGAAACCGCCCGCCTGGGCATTGGTGATGTGCACCAGGCTCAGCGACCCAGAGAGAATCAAGACTCCGACAATGGCCAGCCCGACGTTCAACTCGTAACTGATGATCTGCGCGGCCGATCGCAGTCCGCCCAGCAGCGAATACTTGCTGTTGGAGGCCCATCCGCCGAGAATGATCCCGTAGGCGCCGAGGGAGGCAAAAGCCAGGATGTAGAGAATGCCGATATTGATGTCGCTGATGACGAACGGTTTTATTGAGAGACCGCCGAACTCCCAGGTCAGGTCCGGGCCCCACGGGATGACGGCAAATCCGATGAACGCCGGAATCAGCGCGAGCAGAGGCGCCGCGGTGAACAGGAACTTGTTGGCGCCGGCAGGCACGATATCTTCCTTGAAAAAGAGCTTAATGGCGTCCGCGAACGGCTGGAGAGAGCCATAGGGGCCCACTTCCATCGGTCCCATGCGATCTTGCATCCAGCCGAGGACTTTCCGCTCGGCGAGGGTGAGCAGGAGTACCGTGATGATCACGATGCCCACGATGACAGAAATTTGTGTCAGAGTAATGGCAACGCGCAGCCCTAATTCAGTCACGATACGACTCCTGGCTAGCTGAGATAGTGGTAGACATTGTCGAGCAGCCTTCTTACGCCACCTTAATCACCGAGACGGATGTTGTTCGAATTGATGGTGTGCGGGTGACGGGATTGATGGCACAATGAAACAGCCGCATGGCCTCTGTGCCAAAGTGGTCGGGAAACCAGGCCTGTCCTTGGGGCACCCGTTCCAGCACCTTCACCGGTATAGTCAGTTCCCCATGCGCGTTGGACAGGCGGACCCAGGCTCCATTTTGAAGCCCATAGCGCGCTGCGTCGCGTGGATTGATCCGTAGGGTGCCGGTACCCTCCACCTGCATCAGTCCTTTGGCACGGGTTGAGAGTTTCCCGGAATGAAACAGGCTCTGCACTAATTCCAGCTGTAAGATGCCGTCCGGCCGAGCCGACGGGACGTTGAGCTTGTGTCGCGCCGCGAGATCGTGTTCGTATCCGCCGGAGAGATACCGGTCAACGACGGTCCGATCAACTTTCGGTGGAACAGGGGACGGCCCAAGCGATCCATAGCCGGGAATCAGATTTCTGATTTCTTTGAGGATGTCCCGGCTCTCGGTGTATTCCAGCGGCGTTCCCATTAAGTAGGACAGCGCGACGAATATTTCCCAATCGGGTCGGCTCTCCCCGATCGGTTCAATAGCGGGGCGAACGGCCTGGACGTGTCCCTCCGTATTGGTAAATGTGCCGCTCTTTTCCATCGAGGATGAGGCGGGGAGGACGACATGAGCCAGCGCGGCGGTTTCAGTGAGAAACAGTTCCTGACAGACCAAAAGGTCGAGCTTGCGCAAGGACTCGTCGACACGCAGGTGGGCGGGGAGACTGCCCACGGGATTTTCGCCGACGATGAACATGCCCTTCAGAATGCCGGCTCCGGCCCGATCCAGCATATCGACCAAGGAGGCTCCGCGGTGGGGGGGCGGCTCCGCCTTCCACAGCGACGCGACCCGATGGCGGCCCTCCCGATCGGTGAGGTCGAACGGACCTGGCAAGAACTCCGCCGCCGCCCCCATTTCCACAGCGCCTTGATCGTTGTTTTCCTCCGCCAGAGGGGCAAAGCCGCAGCCAGGCTGATCGAGTTTTCCGAGGAGCAGGAGCACGTCGAGCAGGTTCAGGGACGCGCTGTATCCCCGCTCGCTGCGCAGGAGGCCTTGTCCCGCCAAGATGACCACCTGTCGGCCGGCCGCCAGCGTCTTCGCGGCCTCCGTATAGACATCCGGGCCCCATCCAGTGACGACACGCACCGTTTCCCATGACAGCTGCCGCAATGAATTGGTGAGGGCGCTGAGATAGACTGGCTGTTTCTGTGCCAGATCCGGTTGGACCAGGTTCTGCTCGACGATCGCTTTCAACAGGCCCAAGACCGCATCGTTCATGTGCGTGGTCGACACACTGAGATGGCGTCGCGAAAGATTGGCGATGTTGCTCACCGGTTCGATGCACGGCTCCAGGGCCTCGATCGTCACCAGCGCGGCGCCATGCTTCTTGACGGCCTCTTTGACTTTGAGGCCGGTAATGGGATTGGTTTCCGTGATGTTCGTACCCACCAAGAGCAGCACATCGGCGGCCACGATATCGTCGAAGCCGACAGTCCACCGGTGCGTACCTTGCACGCGCCGCATGGCGTAGAGGCTATTCATGTGGCCATAGCGTGCGCTGCTGTCGATGTCGTTCGTGCCGATGACCAAACGCATGAATTTCTGGAAGAGATACAATTCTTCGTTGGTGCATCGGCCTGAAATCAGGCCGCCGAAGCTTTGTCCGCCATGGGCCGCTTTGATGGTCCCGGCCCGTTCCGCCACGAATTCCAACGCTTCTTCCCAGGTGGCTTGTGAGAGGGTCCCATTGCGCCGGAGGAGCGGATGGGTCAGCCGCTCCGGATGAGCGGCCGCATGAAACCCAAAAAATCCTCTGGCGCAGAGGTCGCCGTTATTACGCCCGGCACCGTGCGCCGAATTGACCTCGATCAGTTGGTTGTCCTTTGTCTGGACGGTGATTTGGCACCCGTCGCCGCAGTACCCGCAGATGGTGTCGGCCCGTTTCAGCATCCAAGGACGGTATTCGTACATGGAGAGCCGGCTGGTAATCGCTCCGACCGGGCAGATTTGAACGCAGCCTCCGCAAAACTCACAATCAAGCGGGTGCGGGCCAAAGTGTTTGATTTCGGTCATGGTGCCGCGTCCGGCCGGAGCCAGCGCCTTCACATCCATTACTTCGTCGCAGTAACGGACGCATCGCAGGCACTGCACACAGCGGTTCATCTGCGTTTCGATGAGCGGGCTGAAATAGTCTTTCTGGAAAATCCGCTTGGCCTCCACGAACCGGCTGGTCGTCGGTGTGTATTGATGGGAGAAGTCCTGGAGATCACACCGCCCGCCCTGGTCGCAGACCGGGCAATCGAGCGGATGGTTGGCCAGAATGAACTCCAGGACGGATTTATGGGCGTCGTTGACCACCGTGGTGGCGGTCCGCACGCTCATGCCTTCGTCCGCCGGGGTGCTGCACGCCGTTTGGAGTTTGGGCATCTTCTCGATTTCCACCAGGCACATGCGGCAATTCGCGTCCGGCTTGAGTTTCGGGTGATAACAGAAGTGCGGAATCATCACGCCGATCCGGCGGGCGGCTTCGATCACCAGCGTTCCTTTCGGCACCTGCACTTTCGTGCCGTCAATCGTGAGACTCACCATTTGAGTAGTGGGGGGCGTCATAAGAACCCTATCTGCTGACAAGCTGACAGGCTGACAAACGGACCCCGAACCTTTTCAGCCTGCTCGCTTGTCCCTTGTCAGCTTCCATCACCCTCTTGCCACCGGTTCCGGCATCACAAGGTTCGCCGCTTCTGCCTCCCGGATCAATGCGACGTATTCCTCCCGCCAATACTTCAGGGTGCCCTGAATAGGCGCCACTTCTGCGTCGCCGAACGCGCAGACTGTGCGGCCGGCGATGTTTTTGCACAGATCCGACAAGGTTTCAAGGTCTTCCATCCGCCCGCGTTTGGCCATGATTCTCCGCATCGTCTGGACGAGCCACGAGCTGCCTTCCCGGCACGGACTGCATTTGCCACAGGACTCGTGATAGAAAAATTCCATCAGCCGGAGCGCCGCCCAGACCATGCTGGTCCCTTCCTCCATCACCGTGACACCGCCTGAGCCCAGCATCGATCCCGCTGCCGCCACGGACTCGAAGTCCAGTTTCACATCAAGGTGCGCCGGTGTCAGAAACGGCGCCGACGCTCCCCCGGGAATAAACGCCTTCATCGGTTTGTCCGAGCGCATTCCGCCGGCGTGTTCGTAGACTAATTCTCGGAAGGTCACGCCCATCGGAACTTCGTAGTTGCCGGGGCGCTTCACATGGCCGCTCACACAGAACACCCTGGTGCCGGTGCTCCTCGGCGGCGAGCCAATCGATGCAAACCAGTCGGCCCCTCGCGTGAGAATATGCGGCAGGTTGGCCAGCGTTTCGACGTTGTTCACCACGGTCGGTTTGTTGTACAGGCCGTGCGTGGCCGGAAACGGCGGCTTGATACGAGGGAGGCCGCGTTTGCCCTCGAGCGATTCCAGGAGCGCGGTCTCTTCGCCGCAGATGTAGGCGCCCGCCCCTCGATGGACCCACACCTCTACATTGATACCCGTGCCGAGAATGTTCTTGCCGATATAGCCGGCGGTCCGCGCCTCATCGATCGCCCGTTCCAGAATCTTCGAACAGAGCACCAGCTCGCCGCGGATATAGATGTAGGCGGATTCCGCGCCGATCGCGTAACAGGCGAGGACGATGCCTTCCAGCATCTGATGCGGGTCACGCTCCATCAGCTGGCGGTCTTTGAACGTCCCGGGCTCGCTCTCGTCGGCGTTGCAGCAGAGATAGCGGGGACCGTGATAATCCTTGGGGAGAAACCCCCACTTCACACCGGTCGGAAATCCAGCCCCGCCCCGGCCCCGCAATCCTGATTTCCGGACAGTGGCGGTGACATCCGCCGGGGCAGTCTTCCCCAGTGTGGCCCGCAGGGCTTGATAGCCACCGGTTTTTTCATAGTCGGGCAGTGACCCGGTGTATCCGGGCTGCATCATGTTTTTCAATAGGATGAGTTCGTGCTTGGGCATATGGTTACACGCTGACACGTGAACAGGCTGCACGCTGACAAGCGTCGGATGTCAGCCTGTCAGCTTGATGGCCTGTCAGCCGACCCCACTGGTTCCGGCCACATAAACGGGCCGCTCTTGAGGGCACTGGTTCCCGTCGAGCGAAGATCGTAGAGAATGCGGTCCAGTTTCTCTTCGGTCAGACGCTCATAGTAGTCGTCATTGATCTGCATCATGGGGCCGGTCCCGCACGCGGCCAAACATTCCACCAGGCAGAGGCTAAACAGTCCGTCGGCTGTCGATTCGCCCGGCCCGATTCCCAGCTTTACCTTGATCCATTCGAGTACGGTATCCGAGCCGACGAGCGCGCACATGAGGGACCTACACACTTGAATGTGAAACGTGCCCACCGGCTTGAGATTAAACAGCGTATAAAACGTGATCGTCTCGTACACTTGCGGCGGCGTCAGTCCGAGGAGCTGCGCGATCTCTTTCATCGCCGCTTCCGACACATGGCCATGGTCCCGTTGCGCCAGGTAGAGGAGCGGAATCAACGCCGACCGCTTCACCGGGTAACGCGACAGGATGTCGGCGATTTCGTCTTTATATTTTTCCGAGAACGTCATGCTTCCTCAATCCTGATGCTGACAAGCGTACAAGGGGCAAGCTGACAAGTTCCGGATGTCAGCCTGTCAGCGCTCTTTCCTGTCAGCCGTTCATCGCTTACCTATCACACTCCCCCATCACGATATCGTAGGTGCCGAAGATCGTGATGATGTCCGAAATCAAATAGCCGCGCGCCATGTGGTCGAACGCGCCCATATGGACAAAGGAGGGCGAGCGGATCTTGAGCCGGTAGGGACGGGGGCTGCCGTCGCTGATGATGAAAAATCCCAGTTCACCCTTCGGTGCTTCGGTGGCGCAATAGGTCTCGGCCTTCGGGGGCTTAAATCCTTGCGTGAAGATGATGAAATGGTGGATCAAACTCTCCATGTCGCGCATCACTTGCGGCTTGGGCGGGGGAATATATTGCGGGATATCGGCGATGATCGGTCCCTGCGGCATCTGATCGAGACATTGTGTGATGATCCTGGAGCTCTGTCGCATTTCTTCCACGCGAATCCAGTAGCGGTCGTAGGTGTCGCCGTTCTTGCCGACCGGCACTTCCCAATCGACGCGATGATACACGCCGTAGGGCTCCATCTTCCGGACATCATACGCGACACCGGAGCCCCGCAGCGACGGACCGGTGAGGCCGAAGTTGACGGCATCTTCGCCGGAAATCACCGCGATGTTCTTCGTGCGCCCGAGCCAAATCCGGTTCGAGGCGAGCAGCGAATCATATTCGCTGAGCATCTGGGGGAACGTATCCAGGAAGGCCTTGAGGCGGGCCACCAATTCCGGCGTAAAGTCGCTGTCCACCCCGCCGATCCGGTAATAATTCAGCGTCAGTCTGGCGCCGCACAGCTGTTCGAACATGTCGAGCAAGGTTTCCCGCTCGCGGAACGTCCAAAAGAAGACCGTCATCGCGCCGATGTCCAGGGCCTGCGCGCCGAGCCAGAACAGGTGGCCGAGGATGCGCTGCATTTCCGCCACGATGGTCCGGATATACTCGGCGCGCTCAGGCACGGTGATGCACAGCAGTTTTTCAACAGCCCGCACGTAGGCGTAGTTGTTGGCCATCGCGCACACATAGTCGAGCCGGTCGGTGTGCGGAATGATCTGCATGTAGGCCAGGCCTTCGGCAAGCTTCTCGACGCCCCGATGCAGGTACCCCAGATCCGGCGTCGCCTTGACGATCCGTTCGCCGTCCAACTCCAGCACAACCCGCACCACACCGTGCGTACTGGGATGCTGCGGCCCCATATTCAAGAGCAATTCTTCCCGCCGTTTCCCGGAAGACGCGTCCGGTTCGGAGAGGAACCGTCTCTTTTCTTCAGCCGAAAACTCGACTTGCTCGGTCGGTGCTTCGTCAAGCCGCGGAATGAAGTCGAACTGGCTGCGCCAGCCGCGGCCTTCCGTCGGGAAATCTTTCCGCAGGGGATGTCCCTCGGCATAGTCGTCGGGCAGGAGGATACGTCGCAGGTCCGGATGGCCGATAAACCGGATGCCCATCATGTCGTAGACCTCCCGCTCCAAGAACGCCGCGCCGCGCCAGATCCCGGTGACGGAATCGATGGCCGGGTTGTCGTCGTGAACGCGTGCCTTGAGGCGAATGCGTTTGCCGCGCGGCAGCGACAGCAGTTGGTAGATCACTTCGAACCGTTGAGGGGCGTCGGGATAATCGGCGGAACAGATGTCGGTGAGGTGGTCGAAGCATGCCATCGGATCGTCGTGCAGGAAACGCGCGATTTCCATGATTCTCGGCGCAGCAACATGGATGGTCAGTTCGGATCGAGCCGTGTCGATGTCGACGGACAGCACGGCCTCCGGAAATTTCTTCAGCAAGGTTTCAGCCAGAGAATCCATAGGAACAGTTGTCACGCCCATTGGTCAATCGCCACGGATTATTGAGGATTGAGCTACGCGTTACTTCACGAACACCTTTTCGCGCTGAATCTTTTCTTGCAGCTTCAACAGTCCGTCCAGCAACGCTTCCGGTCTGGGCGGACAACCGGGCACATAGACATCCACCGGGACGATTTGATCCACGCCCTGAACGACGGCGTAGCTGTTGTAGTGATTGCCTGAGGTTGCGCACGACCCCATCGAGATGACATATCGGGGCTCGGCCATTTGGTCGTAGATTCGCCGGATCACCGGCGCCATCTTGCGCGAGACCGTTCCGGCGACGATCATGAGGTCCGACTGCCTGGGCGAGGCGCGAAAGACCCCGGCGCCGAACCGGTCGAGATCATACCGGGACGAGACGCTGGCGATCATCTCGATGGCGCAGCAGGCCAGCCCGAACGTCATCGGCCACAGGGCGGACTTCCTGGCCCAGTTCACGACGGCATCCAGGTTGGTCGTAATGATATTCGCTTCGAACTGTCGCTCTAACAAACTCATGTTCTTCCCTGCCTCACTCCCACTCCAACGCTCCCTTTTTCCAGGCGTACCAAAACCCGACGACCAGGATGGCGATAAAGACCGCCATTTCCACCAATCCAAGAAGACCGAGCTTGGTGAAGACCACCGCCCAGGGAAACATGAAGACGATCTCGATATCGAAAATAACGAACAGCATCGCGATAATGTAATACCGCATGGGAAACTGCACGCGCGCGTCCTGAAATAGAGGACTCCCACTCTCATAGGGAGCCATTTTGGCTCGGTAGGGCCGGTTCGGGCGCACAAATTTGCCCAGAAACAGGGTTACCGCGCCTACGGCCATAGCCGCCCCGATGAAGATCAGGATCGGGATATAGTTTTCAGGAACAGCTCCGCTACCCATGTGAGTCTCGTACCACCTAAGACATGCAACCTGACACGTTCAGAATGACCGGAGAATTCATAGGTCCCAGCTCCCTCAGGCCGCTGAACGGGCGGCCAGCGACGAGCCGAAAAATGGCTTGAATGTCAATCCGTCGAGCCGCGGCGGCTCGATCCCCTTATGTTGGACCAGAACTTTGAACGTGCCGCCCATGCCGTTCGGTTTCAACAAGTGAAGCGCCGCATGGAACGCCGGGCTTTCCGGCTCCAGGTCGCCGATCATCTGCTCCACGCCGAGCCCCATGAGGAAGCTCATTTGGTTGGTGAACCCCGTCACGGAAAGGCCGTGCGCCTGGCCTGCGTCCGCCAGGCTCGAAAAATCCACATGGGCCGTCATATCCTGCTCGCCCACACGCACATAGGGGTCGTCGTTGACGGAATGCCGGAAATAACAAAGGAACGTTCCGTTCCTCCGGTCGGGCCGATACAGGTCATGCGCCGTGTGCCCATAATCGATCGTGAGCACGATCCCTCGCTGGAGACAATGGCCGACCTGTTTCATCCAGTCCAACGCCTGGAGATTAATCTCTGTCCGATACCCCTCCGGCCAGCCGGCATTGAGGTCCCTCACGCGATGAGTAAGGAGGTCAGAGGACAGGGGCCTGAAACACTCTACAAACCGCCCGTCACGATAGTCCACGCACAGTTCGTCGATCTGTCCATTTCTGAGTTGGACTCGGTGGACTGGCAACGCATCGATCAATTCGTTGCTGAGAACCAAACCCGTGACGCTCTCCGGCCCCAGTTCGTCCAGACTGTCGGCCCACGTGAGGAGGTTCGGCTGGTTCACGAAAGAGCTCAGGTGTCGGCGCTGCGATGCGCGCATGGCGGGGCTGCGCTCAATCAGGATATACCGAAGACGGTGTTGGAACGATCCTGGGTCACGCTGGCACGCCGACAGAATATGTTTGGCGAGCAATCCCTTGCCGGGCCCCATTTCGACGATGGTGACAGGATCAGGGCTTCCGAGCAGACTGTCGATCTGTCGTGCTTGCTTGGCCACCGCCTGACCGAGTATCGGATGAACATCCGCACTGGTGTAAAAGTCGCCGGACCAACCGATGCGAGGGCTGCCGTCATCGGGATGCCGCATGTAGTAGCCGAATTGTGGGTGGTAGAGGGCCAAGTCCATGAAACGGACGAAGGGAATGGGCCCCAAGACAGCGATCTCGGACGCAATGGCGGCAACGAGTTCAGGGTGTCCTATGACCACAAGGAATCCCCTTATCAGCCAGGCACATGGGAAAAAGGGACACCCATAGCGGACGGGTATGTTTCACCCATTTCCGCTACGGGTAAAAAGTGACGTAGGGTAGCCTCGACAGAGCGTCTAAGTCAAGGAGAGGACGAGTGGGAGGCCGCTCGGTCTCAGGTCTTATCAATGGTGTCTGTTAGGCTGCGCGTGTTCGGGAGGGGTCGTCTGTACTGAGGATTTCTTTAATCATGGAATCGAGCTTCGAGGGAGTCAACGGTTTCGCAATGAAGGCCGCTTGGTTCTTGGGGAAGTCGTTGATTGCCTCGGCGGCAGCAGGATGACCGGACATCAGGACCAATTTCATCTCCGGCCTCTGTTTCAACAGTTGGTGGGCCAGCTCGTCGCCCTTGATGTCCGGCATGTTCCAGTCTGCGACCAGGACATCGATGGGAGTCGGGCAATCCGCACTTTTCTGAGTGGCTTCGGAGGCCGAGTGGGCTTTGAGCACGCAATAGCCTCTGCGGGTCAGATCCATTTCCAACAGTAACGCGATGGCCGATTCGTCATCGGCCAACAGGATCGTGGTTTTTCTCGCGCCTGCGGCGGTGATGGTCATAATAGCAGCACGCCTTTCTATGAAAACCGTTATCCGGTCCCTGACGAGTGGATGCTATCGTAAAGCGCTCGATTGGCCAAACAAAATCACTTAATTGCGAGTCGACCCCATTCCTGAGGCCACGTGAACTCCAAGCGAGTACCGATGTCCGTGGGCGAGTTGCGTCACTGTTTTGGAGCGGGGACCCACCGAGATTCCGGCGGATGGAAAACAGAAACTGGCTCAGCGTCTCTTTTCTCTCTTACCCTTCATTGGGTCGGCCGGAGGGGCGAATCGTCGGCCTCGGCATGGCAAACAGGATGTGTCGGGAGGTACTGCCGTCACGCACGCCGACATTGCGACGACTCGTCGCTGCCTTATAGGCGTGCGTGAAGACAACGTGAGTGAGATCAGTAGCAGTAGAAGAATCGCGCATCATGCCGAGGCTGAGGTCCGGCTCCACTGCCGAGCTCTTCCCTCACGCCCCGTGGCACTTCTTGTATTTCTTGCCACTGCCGCAGGGACAGGGATCGTTGCGGCCGACCTTGGCGTCGGACCGCTGTGCGGGAGCCTGGGTAGTAACCTGCTCTTCGCCGTGGCTCAACGTGAGCTTCGGTTGTGGACGCGCCATGACCGGCGGCGTGGGTGGAGTGTCCTGGTGTCCTTCCTGGCGCACGGCCTGCACATGAAAGAGCCGGTCGAGTGTATCGGACTTGATCCGCTCCATCATGCCGGCAAAGAGGTCAAAGCCTTCGCGTTTATATTCGATCAACGGATCTTTCTGTCCATAGCCGCGGAGACCGATACCATCACGCAAATGGTCCATGCCCAGCAGGTGATCTTTCCAGTGGTGATCGATGACCTGGAGCATAAAGGTCTTCTCCAAGAAGCGCATTAACTCCGGGCCTAATTCTTGTTCTTTCTTCCTGTAGGCCTCGTGCACCTGGGTCTTAAGATCTTCCAACAGCGCGTCACGGCCGATATCTCGGAGCGATTCTCCCCCGTCGTGCTTGCCTTGGGTGATGTCGAGGCCGAACTGACCCTGCATCATCTCCGTCAGGCCCTTCAGATCCCATTCTTCCTGGTACTGCTCGGCAGGGCAGTAGACATTCAACGAGGACTCCACCATGCCTGCCATCATGTCGCGCAAGTCGGTGGTGAGGCTGTCTCCTCCCAGCACCGCCCGACGATGGCGGTAGATCACTTCGCGCTGCTTGTTCATGACGTCGTCGTATTCGAGCAACTGCTTGCGAATTTCGAAATTGTGCGCTTCGACCTTCTTCTGCGCGTTGGCGATCGCGCGCGTGACCATGCCATGCTCGATGGGGACGCCTTCTTCCATGCCGAGCTTCAGCATCAGTTGCGAGACACGCTCGGAGGCGAAGATGCGCATCAGATCGTCTTCCAGCGACAGGTAGAAGCGGGACGTGCCGGGATCCCCCTGGCGGCCGGCGCGGCCGCGCAGCTGATTGTCGATGCGGCGGCTCTCGTGCCGTTCGGTGCCGAGGATGTGCAGCCCGCCCAAAGCCACGACTTCCTGCTTGTTCTTGTCGCAATCGGAACGGATTTCCTCGTAGATTTCGAGCTTGCGGGCGTCCGGTAGATTCTCTTCCCGATAGAGCACCTGCTTGTACATGAATTCAGGATTGCCGCCCAAGAGAATGTCGGTGCCGCGTCCCGCCATGTTCGTGGCGATCGTGACGGCGCCCTTGCGGCCGGCTTGGGCGACGATCTCCGCTTCCCGCTCGTGCTGCTTGGCGTTGAGAACGTTGTGCTTGATGCCGTTGCGGCTCAGCAGCCCGGCAAGCTTCTCGGATTTTTCAATCGAGATGGTGCCGACGAGCACCGGCTGCCCACGCTCATGGCATTCTTTGATGTCTTCGACGATGGCCGCGAACTTTTCCTTTTCCGTTCGGTAGACCACGTCGGCGTAGTCCTGCCGGATCATCTTCCGGTTGGTCGGCACCACGTTCACGTCGAGGTTGTAGATCTTGGCGAACTCGGCGGCTTCGGTATCGGCGGTCCCGGTCATGCCGCTCAGTTTCTTGTACATGCGGAAATAGTTCTGGAACGTGACAGACGCGAGCGTCTGGTTCTCGTTGGCGATCTTTACCCCTTCTTTCGCCTCGACGGCTTGATGCAGGCCGTCGCTCCATCGGCGGCCCGGCATGAGCCGGCCGGTGAACTCGTCCACGATGATGACTTCGCCATCTTTCACGACATAGTCCACGTCGCGCTTATAGAGCGCGTAGGCTTGCAGCGCTTTGACCACGTGGTGCACCAGGTCCATGTTGCCCGGATCGTACAAGTTGTCCACGCCGAGCAGCTTTTCGACGCGCACGTTGCCGTCTTCGGTGAGCGACGCAGTCTTGGTTTTCTCCTCGATCGTATAGTCCTGTTCCGGTTTCAGCTGAGGAATGATCGAGTTGATCCGGTAATACAGATCGGTCGTCTGATCCGTCGGGCCGGAAATGATGAGCGGTGTGCGGGCCTCGTCGATCAGGATGCTGTCGACTTCGTCGACGATGGCGAAGTTCAACTCGCGCTGCACACATTGATCCAGCGCGGTCACCACGAGGTTGTCACGCAGATAATCGAACCCGTATTCATTGTTCGTCCCGTACGTGATGTCGGCGCGATAGGCCTCCATCCTGGTGCAGGGGCGAAGGTGTTGGAGCCGCTTGTCCGAGGCCTCGTAGGTCGGATCGAAGATGAAGGAGGCGTCGTGCTGGATGACGCCGGTGGACAGACCCAGTGCATGGTACAGCTGGGCCATCCATTGTGCGTCGCGCTTGGCGAGATAGTCGTTGACCGTGACGAGATGGGCGCCCTTGCCTTCCAGGGCATTTAAGTAGACCGGCAGCGTCGCGACGAGCGTTTTCCCTTCGCCGGTTTTCATTTCCGCGATGCGGCCCTTGTTCAGGATCATGCCGCCGATCAGCTGCACATCGAAGTGCCGCATGTTGAGTACACGGCGGGACATTTCCCGGCAGACGGCGAATGCCTCGGGGAGGATATCGTCGAGGGTCGATCCGGCTTCCAGGCGCTTCTTGAAGTCCTGGGTTTTGTCCGCGAGGGCTTCGTTGGAGAGCGGCGTGAGGCCGGATTCCAGGCTGTTGATGCGCTCGACAATTGGAAGGAGCGCCTTGATTTCGCGGTCGTTTTTGCTGCCGAAAACCAGATTGAGGAATTGCGTAACCATAGTGGTGTTGTGTGTAACGAGTGGCGATGGTTCAAAAAGTAATCGGCGCAGTATACAGCATCTCTCCCATGAATCCTATAATCTAACCGAGTGTGGCGGTATGCCGGCGGCTTGACAGGTTTTGCGCCAGTCCATTATCATCACCTCAAAGATAGCGTGAGTCGTCGGTCGATGAACCACCGCATCCTCAAAGTTCTGTCGGTTCTGCTTGTGCTCTGTGTCTTGTCGGTCAGCGGACTGGCTCAGGCGCAATCCGTCGAACATGTCGGGCACCATGCGCACCACCAGGCGGCCACCCACGGCACTGTGCTGTGCTCCTGGATGTGCGCTGCCGGGACCGTGCTCGATAGTCCGGTCATTCTCATCCAAGCCGAACGTAGCCCAGTCGCAACCATTCCGGTATCCCGCTCGATAGATCTTTCCATCGCGCCGTGTCACACATACCCCAGTCGTGCCCCTCCGTCTTTCTCTTTGTAGCAATTGCCGCCGCGTATTGATCTTCAAGTCAACCTGCTGCTGTCTTCCATCGAATTCGGAAGCAGCTGGTGAGGATCAAGAAGGCTGAAACAATTCTTCGAGGGAAAGGTCTCGTATCATCATGGCAGGGAAGCGGTTCACCCTGGGACTCATTTTCGGTGTTGCAAGCGTCTGTTCCTCGTGGTTTCCCGGTCAAGTTGCCCAGGCTGCTTGCGGGGCGGTGACCTGTTTTGTCGTGGTTGGCTCGCAACAACAGGTACCGCAAGCAGGCCTCTTGACGTTCAACACAATCTACAATTACACGCCGATGCGGCTGCTGGACGGAACGTCTGGCGTGATCCCTGCAATCGATCAACGCGACCAACGGATGATTCTGGACCACCACAAAGAAATCAGGAGCATCACACAGACGGTCACCTTTGATCTGAACTATGGCATCACGGATCGATTGGGCATCCAGGTGACGATTCCCTATCTGTGGCGGACACACAAGCACATCGATGGATTGGGGGAGCACGGTCCTACCGGAGCCGGAGAGCTTGTCCCCTTCAAGGATACCGGAATTGGTGATGTCACCTTCACAGGCAAATACAACATTCTGCCCATGCTCAGAGGCTCGATCGTCGCGGGATTCGGAGTACAAGTGCCGACCGGCAGCACGAGTGCCAGAGACTTTGCGGGCCAAACCATGGAAGCGCCAGGCCAACTGGGCAAGGGGCAAGTGGGTCTGATTGGATCGCTCTATCAGAGTTACGAAATCATCCCGCAGCGGCTGAGCCAGTTTTTCTACGGCAGTTATCGCCATACCTTCCGCAACAACGATGGCTATCAATTCGGCGATGAATACAACCTGAATCTCGGTGCCAGCGGGGTTCCACTGACAAGTGCGCCCTGGCTGGTGCTGATCGGTCAATTCCATTGGCGGTACATGGTTCATGACAACATGAGCGCCTCGCTGGAGCGATCTGCCAGGCCGGCTGACCCTGGTTTCCCAGGCGATCCGATCGTACTCGATCCGATGATCTTAAACCGCAGCGTGCCCAATACCGGTTCAACCTACTTTGCGTTTTCGCCCGGGTTCCAAGTGAATGTGGATGGAGTAATCAATTCACCGCTAACAAAGATGAGTTCGGTCTATTTCTATGCGCAATTGCCGATTGAGCGGGATTCCAATAACAATTTGGCGCAGGGGACGAGTTACATATTCGGAGTGACCCGGTCATTCCAAGTGATGTGAGTCAGGGTATGCGAGTGTGCCATGATGAGTAGGGAGGAAATGATGAAGACCAATACGATCTGCCGCAACGCTCTGGTCATAGTAATGGCCATGTGTCTGGTGTCAGTCACCGCCGTTGGGCTCACGTGGGCCATGGGGTCGCGTGTGCCGGCGGTCGGCACGACGGCTGAGGATTTCCGCCTGGTCGATCTGGAAGGCAAGAGCCAGAGCCTCAGCCAGTATCGGGGCAAGGTCGTGCTCGTGAACTTTTGGGCGACCTGGTGCAAGCCCTGCACGACGGAGATGCCGGCGATGCAAACGACCTACGACAAACTGCGAGACAAAGGGTTCGTCGTCTTGGCGATCAACGAACTGGAAGACGAGGCCAAGGTACGCGAACACATCAAGCAGTACAGCCATACCTTCCCGGTTCTTTTGGACCGCGATAACAAAGTGGCGAATCAATTCGGTGTATTCGGATTGCCGGTTAGCGTGTTCATTGATGAAAAAGGTGTCGTGCAGGAATACATCAAGGGCGGATTATTGACGGAAGACAAGATCTATCAGGCCGTTCAACGTATTCAAAGTGGCAAATCGGTGCAGGCGGCCTCCGCCAAGTAACGTGACATGATTCGTTTCACTCGACAGATATTGGTCCTGCCTCTCGTTGCGTGCCTGCTGTTGGTGCCTGTGCTCGCTTCGCCGGCGACCGTTGCCCATGAAGCCCAGCATAGTCACCACAAGGCAGCCACGCATTCCTCCCCGCTCTGTTCTTGGTTCTGCGGGGCAGGGCAGGGGTATGAACTAACCGAATTTATATTCGTTCCAACGATTACTTTCCTGGCCATCCTCGATATCGAGCAGAAAGACCAGGTCGACGATATCGAGTTGGTGTTCTCTCCCTCGCGCGGTCCTCCCTCGTTCTCTTCCTAGGTTTCGTCCGTCGTCCGATTCATTACAGTACGCTACGCCGCTGCTTTCGAAGAGGTAGCGGTCAGCGTCTAGTTCTCGGCGGCGGACTGTTGCTCAGACAGCCGCAATCAACTCCTCCCCGGGCCGGTTATTCGTGTCAGGCATCGAGGAGAGGGGGCGGATCCGCGGCTGTTCTCAGCCTTGTTCTGGAAACATTTGGAATGAGTGAGGAGAGAACCATCATGGACGAAATTCTTGCGTTACAGAATAAGCGATTGCTGCGGGTCGATGAAGCGGCCCGGCTGCTGAACATCAGCCGGTGGACGGTCTATCGCTGGGTTGAGGCCGGTCAGCTCGGTGGCACTCGCATTGGCGCGGGGAGTCTCCGAATTTTCAGCGATACGGTGGCGGCCTTGATCAGTCACCACTGTGTCGGGGCGTCGGCGACGGCAGAGACGGTGCAGGGAGGGAAGACTCCAATGGAGATGTCGGGACGGAGCGGCCGCCTTAACCCTGCCTCCGGCATGCTGAGTCCGCGACGACAAGCTGCGGTATGAGCAAGTTGGGAATTCAACGGTTTCTCTGTTTGGCCTCCGCGCTCCTGTTGGCGCAGGGGGCGGGACTTTTCGAGCCGCCGGCTGAGGCCTCTTGTGGTTCCGTGAGCTGCTTTGTCGTCATAGGCTCGCAGCAGGCGGTTTCGCCGGCCGGTGTGCTGACGGTGAACCTGAATTACACGTACACGCCCAACGGGATTCCATCCGGCGGGGTCAATACCATCCCGTTTGCCAATACACAACTCAAGCAACTCATCCTGGCCAATAGCCAAGTCAGCCAACTGAGAACGTTGGTGGAGACGGCAGCGTTGGACATCAACTATGGCCTGACCGAGCGATGGGGGCTTGAAGTGTTAGTGCCCTACCGGATGATCGATGCCGTCGGGCAAATCGGGGCGGGCGCGGTGTCAAATACCTGGGACCGCGGGATCGGCGATGTGCTGGCAAAAGTAAAATACAACGCATTGCCGACTCTGCGCAGCATGGTGGTGCTGGAAATGGGCGTCTACTTTCCGACCGGAGATTACGGCCATCTCGCGACTTCCACGCAGCTCGTCGAATCCACCTTGCAGATCGGGCGAGGCGCCTTTGGCGTTCAACCAGGGTTCTATCAAACTTACGAGATCATGCCCCACCGATTGAACCAGTTTCTGTCCGGGAACTGGCGGTATACCGCGCGCAATTCCGATGGGTACCGCTTTGGACAGGAGTTCACGCTGAATGCGGGGCTGAACCTGGTGACGGTCCCATGGCTTACACTCACCAATCAGATCAATTTCCGGTACAAGGACCGGGACAATATCGAAGCGGCGCTCTATGAGCTCAGGGGGGCGCCGTTGAATCGGGCGGTGCTGCTCGATGGGAATATCATCGGCCGCCCTGTTCCGACGACCGACCATACCTACGTGGCGTTCTCGACCGGGATGGTGGTGAACGCCTTCGATTTCGCGCAGGTCTATTTCATCGCGCAGATTCCGATCTATCGGGACTTCAACGGCAACCTGCAGCAGGAAATCAGTTATGTGGGGGGAGTGACGAAATCATTTGCAACACCTTCGCTGACGGCGCAATGAGCCAAGCGAATGGCAGAAGCGTGGCTTCTGGAGAAGGCGCTATGAAACACAGCATGCTACGCAGCGGGGTCAGGAACGGGATGTTCACAGTTGGAAAGCAGACGATGCTTGTAATCGTGTTGCTCCTCGCTGCGTGCAGTACCGGAGGAGACGGTGAATCTGAACCGAATACTCCGCTCACGACGCCGATGGCGCTGGTGGTGAACCAGGATGACACAACTCTCACAACGCTCAGACTCGATGGGAAGCATTCGCCCATCATCAGCACGATCTCGCTCGGTCCTGCCGAGCCGGACGCAATCGGTGGAGTGACGTTCTCACTGGGTGAGTGGATTTTCGTCACCCATACGGCCGGGAACCGGGTGGCCGCGATCGATCCGATCGGCGCCCCAACCCCGATTCTTGAAGATTTCCTGACTGCAAATCCGGCCAATCCGGCAGTGCGGATCGGACAACGGCCGACGCGCATCTACCGGGACCCGGTGGACAAGGAAGTCCTCTGGACGACGAACGACGGCGATCCGGCTAACGGCATCGATACCCTTGCCGGCTGTTCTAATGGCGGCTCGGTGTCGGTGTTGCACAATTCGCACCTTGGTGTGGGCGGAGGCGAAAAGCCACGCGTCACATCGAGAGTGTGCCTCTCCGGCACAGGAGACCATTTCATTGCCTTTTCCCGTCCCCCTTTTCAGCAGAATGCCTTTGTCTCGAGCAAGACGACAGGCGTGGTCAGTGTGTTATTGTCCGTTCCGCTGGTTGGTGGGGGAGTGGCCTGGAGCGAGAGCCCTGGGCTGATAGATTTATGCACCCAACAATTCACTGTTTCGATTCCCCAGAACTGTGGGGCGGGCCCGGCCGGGCTGTTCTGGTCACAGACGACGCAGAAGATCTACTCCTATCTCTCAGGCCACGGTCTGGTGGTGGAAATCAATCCTACTGGTGCCCCCCCCATTACTAAGTCAGTAGCAATCATGCCTGCGGTGCCGAGCACCACGGTGTATCGCTCGGTCGACCTCACGCCGGATGGACGATTCCTGTTCCTGGTGGGGGAGGACATTCTGGCCGACCTGATCACTTCAGCGCCGAGCGGCAACGTTTGCCAAGCGAATCCCAAGGTCTATGGAAGGTTTGCGATCGTAGATCTGACTGCCCCAACACTCTCTGTGCAGCCGTTCTCCATCCCAGGCCTGGATAATATCAGGCCGGGTCATTTTCAATTCGCTCCGGACGGTCGGCGCCTGTATCTTACACAATCGAACAAGGTCACCGATCTGCCGTGCGCGACGCAGGCGAACAATTTGAAAAAGGACAAACTCCTCGTCTTCGACCCCTCGACGTTCCCTGTCGCGCCGACCTTTCTGGCGGAGATTGATTTGCCGGCGGTCGGACCCGATGGGTTCCATGGCATGGATGTCTGGGTGACCGGACCTCGTGGAGCCGGCTCCGCCAAGGGTGTTGTCGTGACGAATGCCCAGCCCGGCGTCAATGGCTCGGTGTCACTGATCAATGCCGCGAGCAATACGATCACGGCGACCATTCCGGTGGGGAGAAATCCCAAACAGGCCACCGTGTACTACTACGGCCTCGCGGCCAGCGACAACCAGGCGACCCCGATCTGGTAAGGAAAGTCGACGGCTGTGGCTGCAGCGTTGCCACAGCCGCAGCGTTCTAGCGCACCAGCAGCTCGAAGGCGATGCGATCGAGAAACAGTTTCCGGTAAGTTTCGGACTTCCGTATCTGCCGGCTCTCCATCGGATTGTAGTCATCGGTGATCGTGAAGCCGTTGTCCGTGTCGGTCATCCGGTGTTCATGCTCGATGAGCCATTGAACGCGCCGGTCCTGGCTGGAGGCCTCGAGGACGATCGGCTGCTCGGATGCCAAAAACACAAAATCTGTGAACTCGGACTTTTCCGTGATGAAGACCCGGAGGTGAGGGAAGAGGCCCTTCAGTGTTCGATGCACCGCCGCGACGGCGTCGGATCCTTCCCCGATTGTGAATCCGACATAGTTGAGGGCGAGGACCCCCCCTTCATCCAATAGGCTGCGCAGCTCGCTCAGCATCTCACGGGTGAGCAGATGGGTCGGTTCGGTCCCGCCGGTAAAACAATCGTGGATGATCAGGTCATAGCGCCGATCGAGGTGTTTGATTTCATACCGTGCGTCGCCGACCAGGAAACGGCCTGTCGGCGCAAAGTGGAAAAACTGCAGCGCCGCGTCGGCGACCGCCGGGTCGATCTCGATCGTATCGGTGGCGATGCCCTGGGATTTCAGATCGCGCGCGACGTGCCCGCCGCCAAGACCGATCAGCAACGCCTGTTTCGCCTCCGGCCGGAACATCGGCAGCAGCCCGAGAACGTGCTGATAACCTAAGACGCTTCGATCCAATTTCTGATCCACCGCGCTGATGACGGAGGCGTCGGAGAGCATCAGGCGGTAGCCGTGCCGCTCGTCGTCTACCACGCGCACCCATCCGTATAGACTTTCCGCCTCAGACCGGATCGTAAACCCCTCGATCGATTTGCGGGAGGCGGCAAACCCTGATGTCGTCAGCACGGCAATCGCCACGGCGGCCGCCGTGATCGATGCAAGCGATCGAGGACGCACGTCTGTCGCACGGTCTCGCCAGGCGACGAAAAGGCCAAGAGCGGTCAGCAGGAGGCTGAGAGAAAGGAGAATCGCGCGGGTGCCGAACAGCGGCAACAGGTAGAAGCCCAATAGCAACGTGCCTGCGACGCTGCCGATAGTGCTCACGGCGTAGACAGTGCCGGAGGCCGCGCCCACTCCGCTTAAATCGCGTGTCGCGCGTTTGATCACATAGGGGCCGACCATGGCGAGTGCGGTGAGTGGCAGGGTGAAGAGCAGCAGCGCACTGACGAATGCGCCCACGCGCAGGCCGAGAGAATCTGTCAGGAGCAGCACCGGTCCGCTGAGAAAAGGGATCAGCACTGTCGTGAGGGCTGAGAAGAGAATCACGTGGCCGAGCCGGATCCCAGAAAACCGATCGGCGACATGCCCGCCGAGAAAATACCCCAGGGCCAACGCGATCAATGTTACGGCGATGAGGGACGACCAGACATACAGGCTCACGCCGTAAAAAGGGCCGATGATCCGGGTGCCGAGGAGTTCCAGAATCATCACGGCAGCGCCGGTCATCGTGACGGTTCCATATAAGACAGCCGTTCCGACTAAATCTCCTGTTCCGGATCGGTTCCGGCCCGGATTAGGACATTGTGAGGCGCTTCCGAGCGGCTGATTCATGTGGGTACTTCTAGCATGAACCAGGTTCGAATACGCGGAGCCTCAAGCAGAATTTCTGCGAACCTCGGGGCAGAAACGTTTTTTGTCACATCTGTTGCATCTGGTGCAGGGATCTGTGGAGCCTGATTTCCGCCTTTGGTATAGCTAGGCGCAGCAATGGGGATAAGAGCCTAGCGCAAGACTCGAGGGGCGGAGAAGGGAGGGTAGCGGGAAGACTCCGGTCTCAATGACGGGAGTTGTCGTGTTCCCAAATGAGAACAAGAAATGAAGAGACGGATTGCCGAATTGCAGTTGAAACGCTTGAAGCTCAGGGTGTGCGAAAGAAGTAACCCCTGTGCAGGGAAGTGTGGCACGCAAAACTTAATTGATCAGCGCGAAAGGAGCATGTGATGAAGAAAGCGTTAGTAGTTGCACCCTTGTCCGCTATGGCGCTCATGTTGGCTGCCGGCGCAGCCTCCGCGCACGTCGGTTATGGCAGTTCTCTGTACGATCAATCCACCAATACCTACGGAGCCGTGAGCAACTTTACCCCGACCGTCAGCAGCAATGCCGGCTGGATTTCCGGCATGAGCAATAACGGCGTCAATCGTACTGCGACGGTCGATACGCTGGCGGACACCCATAATAACCGCTTCCGTTTCTTTACTCTGACTCAGGTGTCCAATATTACCATCACCGTGCTCGGTACCCCCAACACCAACGGCGCGTCGGTGCTGAATCCGGGGTTCTCTCTGTTCACCGGCCTGGTGCCGGCTGGATCTCATGACGGCGTGGGCGACACGAATGGATTGACTGCGGCCCAGATCACCGCCTTGCAAACCCCCGCCATGGTCGGTGCTGCGGTCGGGGCCGCTGATGGGGGCCATCTGCAAAATGTTCCGGCCTTTGCCACTTGGTCGCCCTTCTTCGACACCATGGATGAAATCACTGCCGAGGGCGGCGGTACGCTCGACGGCGGCGGCGCCAATTGGGGTGTGTATCGGGCTGATGGCGACTTCACCATGGGGAACAACGGTGGACTTGTCAGCGGAGTGACCTACCAGGGCATCTCCGTTGGGGACGGCCACAATGGGGATGTGCAGGACAACGCCGTGAGCTGGACCGGCATCCTCGGGCCTGGCACCTATTCGCTGATCATCGGCGGAACCAGACTGGACGACTTGGCGTCGTTGTTTACCGAAGTGCAGAACGGGACAGGGAATCCCGCCACTGGCTATACGGCCTGTGACACCAGCAACCCGGTCTCCTGCAATGGAACAACTTACAGTACCGCCTATGCGGACCTGCGACTGGCTCGGAACATGTTCATCAGCATGACGGTCGACGGGAATGTCAGCCCTGTTCCTGTGCCCGCGGCGGTCTATCTGTTCGGGACGGGCCTCGTCGGATTGGCTGGATTCGCGCGTCGTAGAATGACTGCTGAAGCATAAGCAGAGCCGACGAACGTACCGGTGGCTATTTTGAGCGGTATTCATACGGCTGATGAGAGATGCGTATGAACCGCGTTAGAAAGGAGTTGAACATGAAAATCGCAAACAGGTTCAAAGCTGCGATAGCGGGGATTGTTGCCGTTGGCGCTCTTGCCATCGGTGCGACCGCCCAGGCCGTTCCATATGACCCGAACCAGGCCTTTGGAGCCGGGTACGGGGATGCCGCGAATCCGGCCGTCATCACTATTAATCAAACGGGCGGGTTTTTTCAGGACACCATTAACTTCGACTTAGGCGCGTTCACCCACTTCAATATGACGTCGGCGACCACTGGTCTATCGCAGTGGTTTGGCGCGTCGATTTTTGAAAACGTGAATGATTCGCAGGTTCCAGGAGGAGGGGCGGCTACGTCCTTTACCTCCTTTGCGTTGGCTGATTTGGGAATAGCCATGCCCACTGGTGACTATCATCTCCATCCGGCAGGGGTTGGTGGTTCCGGGGGAAGTTACACGCTTACGATGTGGGGTTCGACCGCCGCCCCGGTCCCGGTGCCTGCGGCCGTGTATTTGTTCGGAAGCGGCTTGATCGGTTTGGTCGGGTTGGCCCGTCGGAAGATGAGCGCGTAAGGGTTCACTCAGACCCAGCGGCTGTTTTTTTGGGAAGATTTGCCCCATGGAACTCAGGCTCAAATCGGTTGCCCTGTTTCTTGCGGTGGTCGGTTTGATCGGATCGATCAGACCGACCACCGCCCATTCAGTGACCTTCGATTTTACCGGCACCGTTGTTACTGCCGATCCCTCCTCGCTTGGAGGAATCTTCACGGTGCCGATTCTGTCCTATCCCGCCAGCACGATCACCGGCTCCTTCACGTTCGATTCGAACGTGCCTGATTCGAACGGCTCAGGAACGATCGGGCTCTATAATGGAGCGATCCAGAGCTTGTCGTTCTCGGTTGCCAAGCCTATTACGGCGGATGCGTATCAGTTTGGTTTGGATTTGAGCGGGAGCTCAGGCCGGACGGTCCAGAATGCGATCGCCGTGAATGCGAGCGGGGCGACGCTCAATCAGTCCTATGTGCTGTCGGCCAGTGTGCAAAACCATGTGCCGGCCGGGCCGATTGTCGATGGCGATAATTTCTTTGCGAGAGAGTTCTTCATTAATTTGGCCAGCCCTTCGAGTTCTGTTTTTGCGACTGATGCGCTTCCCGAGACACCTCCGGATAGCACGTTGTTCGGCCTGTACAGCGCAGCGACGAATCCTCACGGCCAATTCCGTGTGGTCTTTTCCAGCGGCAGCCATGGCGACTACACTATTATCGGTAATCTGGCATCGCTGTCTGTCTCTGCCGTGCCGATTCCGGCGGCTGTGTATTTGTTCGGGAGCGGCTTGGCGGCGGTTGCCGCGTTCGCGCGGCGCAAGTCCACATGAGGTGTATCAAATGAAGAGCCCATATACACGCATGCTGGCGGCGAGCGCGTTCTTGCTGGGAACCGTCATATTTCACGCTGGGCCTGCGCAGGCCGCGTTCGTCACGCAGCTCGATATCACCGGCGGGTCGCTTAGCTTCAACTTTCGAAGTTTGGGGTCGGTCTCCGGGAGCTTTACGCAGAACGGGCAATTGGTGATGGGACAATACCAGCCGCTACCCAATATCTTTCCACCGATCACCGTCGGCGGCCATACATTCTCCCTGTTCACCAGTGATCAGGCCTTCTCAGGTTTTCCGGCCGGGGCGCCCGCGCCGACCGGGATGACGAGTGGATCTACGATAACAGTCGATCTCCGGTCGCTCTTTGCCGGCGTCGCCGGTCCATTTATGAATGGAGCAGTAAACATCGGCGAGCCTGCAACCGGAACCTTCAATCCTGCGACGAACACCTTCGACATCGCCTGGAGCCAGCCGTTCACGGGCCTAGGTCTGCTGACCTCAGGCAGTTTCAGTCTCCGAGGCACCGCCCAGGTGACGACCGCACCGGTGCCTCTGCCTGCGGGAATCATTTTGTTCGGATCGGGTTTGTGTGGGATCGTCGGGATTGTGATTCGACGTCAAGGCCCACTTCAGAGACAGGATCTCGGCTCCGGTTCGGCGGGTTCACGGCCTGAACTGACCCGTTCGAGCGTCGTCGTGCTGGTCTCTTCCGACCCCGTATTCGCCGCCAGCGTTGAGGAACAATTGCGGCGCTCCAGCTATCAGTCTCGCACGGTTGCCTCCGTAACAAAGTTGTTTGAGATCATTCGGCACGGGCTGCCTGTACTTGTTCTGGTCGATCGGCGCATCGGAGATTGGGATGTGTTGCGTACGGAATCGACGCTTTCCCATGTTCCTATCCTGATTTTAATTCCACCAGGCGTGACGGGGAACGATGAGGACGTCATAGCCGATCTGGAACGAGGTGCCGACGGCGTGTATTCCTGCCAGGATGATCACAGATTGTTCCTTGCCGTTCTCGGGGCATATTTTCGGCGGACCGGGCACTACCTCGCCCAAAGGGGCACCTATCGGGTGGGTGGTGTTGAATTGGATGCGGATACGCGTGAGGTGTCGATCGCGGGGCAGCGAATGCCGCTCTCGGCAAAGCGGTTCGGGATTCTGCAGGCGTTCATGAGTGCGCCTTCCCGGATCCTAACCCGCGGTGAACTGCTTGATCTAGTCTGGGGGCCGGGGTTCGCCATCGGCGAACACACGTTGGACGTCCATATCCATGTGTTGCGGCGACTGCTCAACCAGGGGGAGGATCATCGGTGCCGGCTCATTGCCATTAAAGGCGTCGGTTTTAAGCTGAAGGTGCTGCCCCCGTCCATGACTGCTCCCGTGCAAGCAGAGGGATTCTCAGAGGCGTCGATCGCGAAGTCCGTTCTGCGCGTCGCCGCGGTTCCCCCTCCGATTGTCAAAACGACATCCATGACAATTCCGGCAAAGGCCAGGGAGGCATCGCTCAGGATGAATTCACCTAGGCGCCGCGCACCACCGTTTTCAAGACCCGCGTTCGTTCGTCGTAGACATCATGCCGTGTCTGTCGAATAGATGCCCGCAATCCTTTCTTCGCTTATGTTGTAAGGAGTGGCAGGCGTCGGTAGACAGAACGGGCGGACTAGCGTACATGAATCGCCATAGAGACTCAGACGTGAATCCTTCTCGCACCAGACTAATCGGAAGCGCAGTTGCCGGAATCACAGCGGTCGTCTATTTCGGACTAGTGTGTCTGATGGCGATGTGCAACCCCGCCATGACGACAGCGGCGGGCTCCGGTGAACATACGCACCATGACCACGATGCGGCGCATTCTCCTCTCTGCGCCTGGGCTTGCCAGGCCACTTCGTCGGGTGGGCTGCCGGCGGCCGCTCCCGCAGAGGTCTTTGGTCTTGTCGTTCCCGTGGGCGTTGACCCTCCACACGTTCCATTTTCAGCTCCTGTTTACGCGTTGCTCCATTCTCGCGCGCCTCCCGCATATCCTCTCGGATAATTCAGGCGAAGCGCGTTCTCCCGTCATGTCTCCATCTTGTTGGGACGGTTGCTGCGCCGATTCGTGATGGTCTTCCATATCGCGAACGCGTTCCACCTGAGTGATCCGGAAAAACCGGATGGGATGAACATGTCATTGCAAGGTCTCGGGACGGGTGAATGGGTGCCTCCTTCCACCGTCCCGAGGAGGGGGAGCGCGGATTGCGCTCCCCCGCGCCCTGCGGCAGAACGGATGAAACGTGGAACCGGTGCTGCTCCGAATTCAGGAAGCCGCCACGCTGCTGAACGTCAGTAAGTGGACGATCTATCGCTGGATTGAAGAGGGCCGATTGCGAGCGACCAAGATCGGCCGGGGCAGCCTGCGTGTGTTTCGGGCATCTGTGAGCGGGCTGGTTGGCGAGACGGAAATACAGGTCCAGAACACACGAGCATCTTCACGGAAGTCGACAAGACGGGCGAAAAGTCGTAGGCGAATAAAGAATCGATAGCTACCTGCCCGTCTGTGAATCGTGGCGGTAGTCTTGTTGAACCTCATGAAGTTATCGCTGTCCGAGGCGAGCCGCCCCTCGCTCGGACCGAACCGGGGCGCAGGCGACTCCTCCGTCGGCCTCCGCCCCGGCCCCTTGAGTGTGACGCGGCATCAGAAGTCGTGGGAAACAGGTCTGGCAGTTGCGCACTCTTCTCCCAGGCCTGCCCGGAGAGTCGGAGGTAGCCTCCCGCCGATTCTCCGGCCCTTCGGGGCGTAGAAAATCCGAGGCGTCCGTAAGCCGCACTCCTGCAATACAGGCGTGCGTTGCCTGTATTCTGCTACAGACTTCGATTCTGGAATATTCTGATACGGGGTGCGTCTGGACGGTGTATATTTGCAGCAAAAGGTCGAGCTGACCTTATCAATTTTCATGAGGAGGAGTCATGAGCAAGGTGAAAGCGGCGGCAGTGGTGGTTGCGGTGTGCGGTTTGCTCGCAGGGGGTGCCGCGCATTCGGCATTTGCCGGCGAGGGAGAGCACGTCAAGGAAGTCATCAAGCACGCCAAAGAAGGCATTGAACATGAGAAGGAAGCCATCAAGCATATCGAGGAGGCGATCAAGGGAAGTGGCGATCCCCATGCGAAAGAGGCGCTCGAACATGCTAAGGAAGCGGTGAAGCATGCGGAGGAATCGCTGATGCATGCCGAGCAAGCTGATCATGCCGGTCACAAGCCAAAGGCGAAGGCCAAGTAGCCTGGCGGAGCTTACGTCTACGTTCCAGATAGGTACCATCTCATCTGACGCGCGGTGCGTCCAACAGCGCGCCGCGCGTGACCTGCTCGCCAATTGATTTCCCTCGTGACAGCCGTTTATAGTCCGGCTGAGTGTTTCATGCGAGCCGGACATGCGAATTCGTACAGCTCAGCGGGTCAGTCCGGTTGTCGCGTGTCTTCTGTGCATCTCCGCCATTTGGTTCTGCCTCCCGTCCTGGGGATTGGCTGCGTCAGTCGGTCAGTCGACGGACCGCCGATCTGAGGTCTCTGCTCTCCTTGAACGGGGCGAAGCGCTGCTGCGTCAAGGCAATTTCAAGGGAGCGGCCGAGGCGGCACGGCGAGCGCTCGAACAGAATCCGTCATCGGCGGAGGGGCACTATCTTCTCGGAAGAGTGTTGCTCAACGACCGCAAACCGGAGAAAGCCGCGGAGGCATTTACCCGTTCCCTGACATTTCGTCCCGGGTCCCCCGGCGTGTTAAGAGATTTGGCCGGTGTCTATGTGTTACAAGGCAAACCGGCCGAGGCCGAGCAGGCGCTACTGCAGGCGATCAAGGCCGATCCCAACCATATCGCATCGTATCTCGATCTGGCGAAGCTGTACGAACGGCGGCAAGACCTGACGGCGGCGAAGCAGACCTATCAGCGTGTCTTGGCGATCGATCCGAAGCATGCCGACGCGTTGTTCGAGCTCGCCACGCTCTACGACACCCACGAAGAGTCCAAGGAGGCGCGCGAAGCCGTCAATCGCCTGACTTCCGCGAGTCCCAAACATGCCGAAGGGTGGTATCTGAGCGGACGAATGGCCGAAAAGAACGGCGATCTTGTCGAGGCGGCCTATGCGTATCAGCAAGCCGTGGCCGCCAAGCCCGATCTCGTCGCCGCTCACTACAACCTCGGATTCATCTATCGCAGCCAAGACAAGCCTAAGGAGGCGGAGCGGGAGTTTCTGGAGGTATTGCGCTACCGCCCCGAATACGCTGAGGCGCATATGAACCTGGGCGTGATCTACACCGGCATGAACAGACTGGAGGACGCGGAGCAGGCTTATGAGAAGGCCGTCACACTCAAGCCTGATTATGCCGAGGCCCGGTATAATTTCGGCGTGTTTTTCGAGCTCTATCGAAAGGACATGCCGCGCGCCCTTGCCCAATATCGGAAGTATCGGGAATTGGGCGGTCGTGATGAACGTGTCGAGCGGATTGTGGGGGCGGGGCCCCCGTAACGAACGCTCGTCATTCGTCACACGTCAATCGTTAACCGTGAGAGGGAAGACCTCTTTGCCGTTTGACGCATGACGGTTGACGAGTAACGGCTGTGTGTTCACCAGTACGGCCAGGGCCTCCAATAGGGCGACCAGTAGGGCCCCCAGTAGGGACCGGGGCCGATGTACGGTCGAATACGGGGCGTCTCTTCTTCCTTCGGCCACACGCGCAGATTCTTGATCTCCACGACCGGGTACGCATAGTCCGTTTCATCGAGCGGCAGGATCACGGACCCAGCGACCTCTCCGGTGATGGTGACGAATGTGCCGGCAGGGATGGTGGCAGGGTCGAGAAATTCTTTCTTCGTCGCCATGAAGCGGCCTTGGGATTTGCTCAAGTCCAAAGTCGGTTTGAGCGAGGACGCAAGAGGTAACTGAAGAATTTCAATCCTGGTAGCCTCTTTCAACCGCTTTGCGGCCAGCACCTTGCCTCCGAACGTTACCGTCTGCCCGGTGAAGGTCTCGGGCGAGGCGCTCACTTGCGTGTAGGTAACTCGGGGCGAGCTGGATTCGAGATCATCGGTTGTCGCGCATCCGGACGCGTTCAAGAGCACGGCAAGGACCGGTAACCATCGCCAGGACATAATGGCGGCATTATAACAAAGAAAAAGAACCGACAGCGGGGTGGTTCATCATGCAAGAAACGATATAATGGAGCCCAGACCATTCCCTCTGAAAGGAGCGTGTGATGAATCGTCGGACAGGCGCGATGTGGAAGCAAGCCGGTGCCGTTCTGGGAGCGATCTTCCTGCTGAACCTCCCGTACCCGGTGCAGGCGGCGAATCCTGAGTTGAAGGGCAACTTCGAGCTGCTGAAAGGTGAATCCTCGACCCACCAACGGGGCAAAGTAAAGATCGTCGAGTTCGCTGACTTTTATTGCCCGCATTGCCATCACTTCGAAGAGACGGGGTTGCCACTGCTCGTGAAAGAGTTCGGGGACAAGATCGAGGTGACGATGGTCGGATTCCCTGTCATTCCAGGCAAACTTCCGACCGCTTTCGATATGTATGAGCAGGCCAAGACCATGGGGAAAGGTGATGCCATGAGGGCCATTTTGTTCCGCACCATCCATAAGGACAAGATGAGCGGCATCCTGGACCGTTCGATTCGCTCGTTATTGATCAAGGAGGCCGGGTTGGACGTGGCGGCGTTCGAAGCCGGACTGGAAAGCGGCAAGCCGGCGAGAGCGTTCGAGGACGGGCGGCGGTGGGGGGAACGGATCAAGGTGGCGTCTACTCCGTCGCTTCTGCTCGACGGCAATATCAAACTCGACGGCCCAAACATGACACCGGATAATGCCATCACCGTGATCCGGAGCATCCTGGAGAACGACGCGAAGAAGTGAGCGGTGAGCAGCGACGATGTCTGAAGGGAAAACGAGCACGGTCATCCAACGACTTCTGGAGAACGAGTCCGCCTTCAGGCAATTTGTTCGACGTCGAGTTGGGGATGAAGCGGTCGCAGAAGATATTCTGCAACAAAGCTTCATCAGAGCAATCGAGCGCTCGCACTCCTTGAATACAGAGCAGAGTGCGCTCGCCTGGTTCTATCAAATTCTCCGCCATACGGTAACGGATTACTATCGGTCCCGTGGAGCCGAGGCTCGTCGGAATGGGGCCTTGCTGCAGGAATTGACTATTTCAGGCAATCATCAGGAGCCGCCACCGGACGAAATCAAGGCCACCGTCTGCGCCTGCCTTCACGGTCTCCTTCCGAGTCTCCATGGGAATTATGCAGCACTCATCAAACGCATCGACCTCGATGGTGAATCGCCGGCACAGGTTGCGAAAGAGCTCAAAATATCACGGAACAACCTCACGGTTCGCCTGCACAGGGCTCGCCAGTCCTTACGTGCTTCACTGGAAGGCGAGTGCGGGATTTGCAGCAAACATGGCTGTTTGAACTGCGCGTGTGGATAGCCGTCTGATCAGTTGACTTATCTTTTTCTTCACTGCTTCCTTCCTGATTTGTGAATACTTTCCAATAGTTCGGTTCACCCGCCAGGTCTCTGTAATGTTTGAGGACCTGCTCCGTCTGTAATTCTGAACGCGACAATAGATCACCATACCGGATAAAATGAAAGGAGTTGGAGACATGATTCATGGATTATCGAGCGGCTGTTGCGGGAGGTCGCATCAAGGACATAACCGCATGAGTGAAGTGAGCCAAAATACCAGGGATCATTCGCATGCTCACGTTAAACCTGAGAGCGATCCCATTTGTGGAATGACCGTCGATCCAGCCAAGGCGGCGGGGAGCTATGACTACAAAGGCACGACCTACTATTTCTGTGGGACGTCCTGCCTGGAACGATTTCGTGCCGATCCTGAACGTGCTCTGAGCAGGACAACCGCGACGCACATCACCAGTCCTCTCACGCCTCCTCCCACCCCTTCATCGCGCAAACCGCTGCCGATGATGATGCCGGTCTCGAAGGGCGAGGTGGATCCGGTGTGCGGCATGACGGTGCAGCCGGCCACGGCGGCCGGTTCCTACGAGCATCGGGGGAGGAAATATTATTTTTGTGCGACCCGGTGTCTCGATAAGTTTCGCGCCGATCCGGATTATTACCTGACTCCGCCTGAGCAGCGCATTTCGAAACCGGTACGGACCTCGGCTGACGAACGTATCACCTATGTGTGTCCAATGGATCCCGAGGTCAGCCAAAAGGGCCCGGGAGCCTGCCCCAAGTGCGGGATGGCCCTGGAGCCGGCCGACGTGACCGCTGATGCGACTCGCACGGAATACACCTGTCCCATGCATCCGGAGATCGTGCAACCGGCGCCGGGCATGTGCCCGATTTGCGGGATGGCGTTAGAACCGCGCACGGTAACCGAGGAAATGGCCAATCCAGAACTCGTCGATATGACTCGCCGTTTTTGGCAGAGCGTCATCTTCGGCGCACCCCTTCTGGCCCTCATGATTTCCGACATGATGCCGAACCAGCCGTTACAGCATCTCTTTTCGGGAAGAGCGTTGGTATGGTTTCAATTTGCGTTGGCCACACCGGTCGTATTCTGGACAGGTTGGCCCTTGTTCGAACGTGCGTGGACATCGGTCGTCAATCGGCACCTGAATATGTTTACTCTGATTGGTCTCGGCACCGGTGCGGCCTATCTCTACAGTGTCGCAGCCATTTTCATGCCCGCTCTGTTCCCTGACTCGTTTCGTACCCACGGGGGAGAACTTGCGGTCTACTTTGAGCCAGCGGTCGTCATCATCGCTCTAGTCTTGTTGGGGCAGGTGTTGGAACTACGGGCGCGCAGCCAGACCAGCAGTGCGCTCAAGGCGTTGTTGGGACTCGCCCCGAAAACGGCGCGGGTCGTCCGGCCCGATGGTCGCGAAGAAGATATCGCATTGGATCAAGTTCAGGTCGGCGATCAGTTACGCGTGCGACCGGGGGAGAAAATTCCCGTTGATGGCCTTGTGCTGGAAGGGGTGAGTGCCGTCGATGAATCAATGGTGACCGGCGAGTCGATTCCGGTCGAAAAGCAACCAGGGCAGAAGGTGGTGGGAGCGACGGTCAATGGGACGGGAAGTTTCGTGATGCGCGCCGAGCGGGTCGGTCGTGAGACGCTGCTGTCGCAAATTGTGCGGATGGTCAGTGAGGCGCAGCGCACGCGCGCGCCGATTCAACGGCTGGCTGATGTCGTGGCCGCCTATTTCGTCCCGATCGTGATGCTCGTGGCAGCTGTCACCTTCGTATTATGGGCGATCTACGGCCCTGAACCTCGGATGGCCTATGCGCTCTTGAATGCCGTGGCGGTGTTGATCATTGCCTGCCCTTGCGCGCTGGGGCTTGCGACACCCATGTCGATCATGGTCGGAACCGGGCGCGGTGCGACGGCTGGTGTGCTGATCCGCAATGCCGAGGCCTTGGAGACGTTGGCGAAGGTCGATGTGCTGGTCGTCGATAAGACGGGCACGTTAACGGAGGGCAAGCCGCGGTTGATGACCGTCGTTCCGGTGTCGAGCGTCTCGGAGACAGACTTGCTTCGGATCACCGCCGGGCTTGAACAGAACAGTGAACACCCGTTAGCCGGAGCCATTGTAACCGGTGCTCGGGAGAAAGGTCTCACGCCGGCCAGGCCCAAGGACTTTCGCTCGCTCACAGGGAAAGGGGTCACTGGTACAGTCGAAGACCGAGTGGTTGCCGTGGGAACGGTGCCGTTTCTTCGCGAACTCGGTGCGGACACAGAGGCACTCGTGGCTCAGGCTGAACCCCTCAGACAAGAAGGGCAGACAGTCATATTTGTGGCCATTGACGGGAAGCCGGCCGGGTTGTTGGGCGTCGCGGATCCCATCAAAGCCTCTACACCTGAGGCGATCGATCTGCTCCATCAGGAAGGTTTGCGGATCGTGATGCTCACCGGCGACAGCAAGACCACGGCACAGGCGGTGGCGCGACGACTCCATATCGATGACGTGCAGGCCGAAGTGCTCCCGGATCAAAAGACTGCGGTCATCAAACAGTTGCAAGCCGAAGGCCGTATCGTTGCGATGGCGGGTGACGGAATCAACGATGCGCCGGCTTTGGCGCAAGCCCAGGTGGGAATCGCCATGGGAACCGGCACGGATGTCGCGATGGAAAGCGCGGGTGTGACATTGGTGAAGGGCGATCTGCGAGCCATTGCTCGGGCGCGTCGGTTGAGTCGGGGGACGATGAAGAACATCCGGCAGAATCTCTTCTTCGCTTTTGTCTACAATGTGCTCGGCGTTCCCATTGCTGCCGGCATTCTGTATCCGTTCGTGGGGGTGCTTCTGAGCCCCATGATCGCGAGCGCGGCGATGACGTTCAGTTCCGTATCGGTGATTGCCAACGCGTTGCGACTTCGTAGGCTGGCGCTCTGATAACGGTTTGGAGATTGATCTTTTGTGATGATAAGGAAGTGATATAGCTCCGTGTCCTTTATCTCGCACACGCTCAGATTGCGGCGTGTTGAATTGCAGCAGCGCGGCGATTGCTGTGGCTGCAGAATGGTGCTAAGTTTAACTTATGCTCCAACTGAAGCGTCGAACCTCCCAGGGACTTCGTCTCGTCGTCACGGTATGGACGGGACTGTGGATGCTGATGGTACCGCTGTTCCACGTGCATCCCGAAGCGGATCACCGTCATGGAGAAGCAGGGCATGTTCACGGAGGGACCGCGCATACGGTGTGGTCTCCGGACCTCGATTGTGAGTTCGTCAACCATGAGAGTCATGAGGAGGCAGGTAGCGGCCCTGCCCTATTCGCGCACTCAGGTGACGGCCATACAGAATTTGGCTTATCGCTGCTGACCGATTCAACCGATCGCAAATCGCTCAAGCCGTTTCTCTTACAGGCACTCGGGTTTTCGACGCATGTTGCTTCAGCCGTGGAGCAGCGTGCCTGGATATGGCGGAGCATCACCGCTGTTCCATCATCCTTGCCATCCATTCGCACTGTCGCACCTCGCGGTCCGCCGAAACTTTTCGCATAGACGTCCTGTACGTTTACCATATCCAGCCTAGTTTCAGAGGCGCCTTGGGCGAAGAGCCACGGCGCTAGGAGAATTGCCATGAGGGCTTCCTGGACACTGCTCATACCAGGATTCGCGGTACGGATGGTCATAGCCGTAGCGGTGACTGTCGCAACCGCATCGTGCCAACCAACCCAAGAGGAGGCACAGAAGCGGGTTCCGCATGCGACGCAACCATCGACTCAAGCCGGCATGATCGAGCTGCCGGACGGAAGTCCAATGCTCGCACAGATCCAAACGGAACGGGTGGAGCAGCATCCCATGCGGATGTCGCTGAAGGCACAAGGGGGAAAGATCCTTCCCAATGAGAATCGGTTGGCGCATCTCGGCCCGCGGGTGCCCGGACGCATCGTTGCTGTCTATGCGAATCTTGGAGATCGGGTAGAGACCGGAGATCGGCTCCTTTTGCTCGATAGTCCCGCGTTCGGCGAGGCTCAGTTGGCCTATCGTAAGCGACGGACGGCGATGAGGGTGGCGGAAAAGGTCCTTGAGCGGGCCAAGGCGCTCTCGGCAGAAGGTGCGATCGGGATCAGCGAATATCAGCGGCGCGAAGCCGAACATGAAAACGCCAGGGCAGAGCTCTACGAAGCGGAGGAGAAACTCCATTTACTCGGGATGGCGGAGCGGGAAATAGAGCGGCTGTCCGCCGATCAGTTGCCCCATGCAGAGGTGGCCCAGGTGTTCTTGCGGGCGCCATTTTCCGGCGAAATCATCGAACGGAATGCGACGGTCGGTGAGGTGGTCGATTCGAGCAAGACTCTCTTTACCGTGGCGGATCTCTCCACCGTGTGGGTCCGGGCGGACTTTCCTGAGCAGCAGATCGGGAAACTGAAAACCGGTTTTGCGGTAGAAGTTCGAGTGGCAGCTTATCCGAGGACGGTGTTTCAGGGCGCCATTACCTATATCGGGGCCGTGATCGATCCAGCGACGAGAACCGTCACGGCGCGTACGCAAATCCCCAACGAGGACCGGCGTTTACGTCCGGAAATGTTCGCCGAGGTGACGGTACGCACGCCGGAGCAATCAGTCTTGGCTGTTCCACGTGCCGCCCTGCAGCAAGTCGGCAGCCGCACCATGGTGTTTGTGACGCGGGGCCCGCGCCGCTTTGAATTTCTTGATGTCACCATTGGGGAGTCATCGAATGAGTACGTGGAGGTCAAGGACGGATTGAAGGTTGGAGATGAAATCGTGACGGAAGGAAGTTATGCCCTGAAGTCTGAAGCGCTGCGCGGGCAGATATCCATGGGAGGTCCGCTGTGATCGAATGGTTGATCCGCACATCGATGGAACAGCGGGTCATCGTGCTGCTTGCGGCAGCCGGCTTGTGTGTGGGGGGCCTGTTCGCGTTCCGCTCTGTGTCGATCGACGCCTTTCCGGATGTGACGCCGGTCCAGGTCCAGGTCATCACCCGCGCCCCGTCCTTGGCCCCGCCGGAAATCGAACGCCTCGTGACATTTCCGCTCGAGATCGAATTCACGAACCTGCCGGGGAAAACGGAACTCCGGTCTGTTTCACGGTTTGGGCTCTCAGTGATTACGGTGGTGTTTGAGGATACGGTCGATATGTATTTTGCCCGCCAGTTGATTTTGGAACGACTGGTTCGCGTCCGTTCCCAATTGCCGCCAGGAGCCGATCCCACACTGGGACCTGTGAGTACCGGCCTCAGTGAAGTCTTTATGTATCTTGTGGAGGGGCCATCACAGGACCTTCAAGAATTACGCACGCTGCACGATTGGGTCATCCGCCCGATGTTGCGGGCTGTGCCCGGCCTAGCGGATGTCGACACCCTGGGAGGATTGTCGAAACAGTACCACGTCCTTGTGGAGCCGGATCGATTAACCAGTTTGGGCCTCACCCTGCGCCAAGTACAAACGGCCGTAACGGAAAATAATCAAAATGCCGGTGGCAGTTACATCGAACGAGGCGGCGATAAGTTGGTCGTCTATGGACAAGGTCTCGCACGGTCGGCCGAAGACTTGGAGCGGATTGTCGTGACAGCCCATCAGGGGACGCCGATCTATTTGAAAGATGTCGCGCAGGTTCGACAGGGGAATGCCATCCGATTGGGAGGGGTCACACGAGATGGGAGCGGCGAAGTCCTCGAAGGCATTGCAGTTATGCTGCGCGGGGGAAACAGCCGGCAGATTGTCGCTGCAGTGAAAGACAAAATGGTACTGATTACCCGTGTATTGCCGGATGGTGTCACGATCACGCCATTTTATGATCGTATCGAACTCGTGGCCCGGGCACTCGAAACAGTCGAGAGAGCCTTGTTGGAAGGTGCTGTCGTCGTCGTGCTTGTCCTCTATCTGTTCCTCAGAAACCTGCGCGGTGCGCTCGTCGTGGCGCTCACGTTACCCCTGGCGACGCTGACCACATTCGTGATCATGCAACACGTCGGCCTCTCGGCCAACCTGATGTCGCTGGGCGGGCTGGCTATTTCACTGGGGATGATCGTTGATGCGGCCATCGTGCAGGTGGAAAACGTAGAACGTCATCTGAATGAACGGTCCGAGGGACAAGCCTCATTGACTACCATATCAGAGCGGTTTCCGCTGGTCCTTCGTGCCGTGTTGGAAGTGCGTCGGCCGAGTCTGTTCGGAGAGCTGATTATTGCGCTGACATTTGTTCCGCTCCTGACGCTTCAAGGTATAGAAGGCAAGATGTTCGTTCCATTGGCTTTGACGGTGGTGATTGTCTTGTTGAGTTCGCTGGTGCTCTCTATGACGGTTGTGCCGGTGCTGGCGGTGCTTCTTATGCAGCCTCGCGCTGTGGCAGAGGAGCGATCAGTTTTGGCAACGGGGCGGAAGCTATATCGGCGACTCTTGGAGTCGGCCATTCGCCGGACGGCCGGTGTTGCCATGGTGGCTGCGGCCATTCTGGTTGTTGGTATTGCACTGGTCCCTTTCATCGGTCGAGAGTTCGTGCCGATCATGGATGAAGGTTCCATTGTGGTGAATTTGGTCCGACTGCCGAGCATCAGCCTCACGGAATCACTCAAGATCTCTGGACAGGTCGAGCGGATCTTGCTGGAGCTCCCGGACGTACGCTCGGTGGTGACTCGCACCGGCGCGAACGAGCTGGGGACGGATCCCATGGGGATGGAACTCAGCGACATGTATGTGTTGCTCAAGCCAGAATCAGAGTGGAATGCACACAGTAAACGTGACATTGAAGAGCAGGTCCGTCATCGGCTGGGGCAGATCCCAGGCATTGCGTTCGGATTGTCTCAGCCGATTGCGATGCGTGTGGATGAATTGGTGTCCGGGGTTCGCTCTCAACTGGCGGTCAAACTGTTCGGCGACGATCTGGAGACTCTTCGGACCAAGGGGGATGAGATCGCTCGGGTGTTGCGAAAAGTCAAGGGCATATCCGATCTACGTGTCGAGCAAGTCTCGGGGTTGTACTATTTGAAACTCGACATCAATCGATCCATGGTGGCACGCCATGGAATCAATGTGGCTGATATGACGAAAGTCATCGAAGCCGTCGGCGCCGGGATTAATGCCGGGGAAGTCTTTGAAGGACAACGGCGGTTCCCAATCATGGTGCGATTTCCGGAAGAACGGCGGGCCGATATCGAGTCGATCAAGGCGCTCTGGGTGACGGCTCCGGACGGTGCTCGGATTCCGCTGAGGGAACTCGCCGACATTCAGATTGTGGAAGGGCCGGCACAGATCAGTCGGGAACAAGCCAGCCGCCGGATCGTCGTTGAGGCGAACGTGGTGGGGAGGGATCTCGTCGGGGCGGTGGAAGAAGCTCAGACGATGGTTTCCAATCTCGTGCAGTTGCCGTCCGGCTATTACGTCACCTGGGGAGGGCAATTTGAGAATCAGCAACGAGCCATGGCTCGTCTGGCTATCGTGGTTCCAGTAGTCATCGCGCTGATTTTCCTCCTCTTGTTCCTGACGTTCGGAAATCTCAGGCAGGCGGCACTGATTCTCCTGGCGATCCCCTTTGCCATGGTCGGCGGGCTTGTCGCGCTGCTGATCGGAGGGCTCTATCTCTCCGTTCCGGCCTCCGTTGGTTTCATCGCATTGTTCGGCGTCTCCGTACTCAACGGCGTGGTGAAGATCGCCTATATCAACCAATTGCGACAACTGGGCATGTCTCTTGATGAAGCGGTGCTGACGGGGATGGTGTTGCGCCTGAGGCCGATCTTGATGACGGCGCTTGTGGCGGCTCTGGGACTCACCCCGCTATTGCTGGCGAGCGGGCCCGGTTCGGAAGTTCAACGTCCGTTGGCGACGGTCGTAATCGGAGGATTGATTTCGTCGACGGTGCTGACGTTGATCGTGTTGCCGGTCCTGTACCGATGGGTGGAAGGGTATGCTGAGAGGGGAGTCGGTGATATCAGGCGACCAAACACCTTCGAAAAGCATGACGAGACGCTTGCTCGTTCACTCTGATTCGCACTCAAAGTCTTTGTCGATTCCAGCTGATTCAGCGTGCAACGTGGAGCTTCAGATCATCGAAATAGGTTACAGCATCGGATTTGGTCCAAAGCCCAACCTGGCCCGTCGTAAAAGTCTGATCGCAGAGATCAAACACCCGTTTTCCATCAAAAAAGACCTGGACTTGGCATCCATTCATGATGACGCGGAGGGTATGCCACTGCCGGATATCAACGATCTGATCGAAGTTCTGGATGAGGTGTCGCACGCCCTTGACGACGCGGTAGATGCGGATGTTCTGTTCCAGGGGATTGGCCCTCGTCAGGTAGTAATTGCGATCATCTGTGGCTCGCCAGGTCAGGCCGCCTCCCATATCGGCTTTGCCCGCAATCGGCAAGAATGAGACTTCAAGCTCGATGTCGGATGCCTTGATCCCGTCGATAAGCACCATTTTATAGGCATGCTCCGCGCCCTTTCCCATCAGCTGTCCCAGCACGCGGGGAGGACTCTTTGCCCGATCAGTGTCAAGCACCTTCCACTCCCCGGCAGGTCTCCCATCAAACAAGGTCCCCACATGGAACTCAGCGGGAAGTGTCTTCGGTGGATCATCGTCAAAACCCCACACGTGAGGTGTACTCTCAAGCGAGTACCCTCCCACTGGCACGGCGATCACAATGATTGTAAACAGGAGAATGCGCTCGAACGAGATCGTCATGGCTTATCGCCACGTCACTTCTTCCCAACAGAGGTGGACGAAGGTCTCAAACGGAGGAAAGTTGTTGGGATTTTGCTCCTTCGAGCGGACCCATAAATCGATTTCCATCCCCGCCGGGTCGGTTTCGCCGCCGGGCAACGTCCGTTTGATCGGGTAACGGACTTCATGGGTCTTGGGGTCACGCGAACGCTCCATGACCATAAAGTGCGCGTCGTAGTCTTTGTAAAGCACCTCGTCATTCTTATACATCGTTGCGGTGCCCCAGCCGCCCAAGTACAACCAGGTTTTCGGATAGAGCGGATCGCCGTTGTTGGAATCGCCATGTTCGTAAATTCTGGTGGCGATACCGCCGCTCTGAAAGGGAGCTTTTGCGGAAAATCGATCGAAAATAATGCGATATCGGTCAGTTCCCTCGACGAATTCAGCCACCACCCGTCCCGTGTTGGTGTGTTCGTTCACCTCGATCTCAATCGTTCCCTTCACTGCAACCAGATGTTTACCTGCATAGTCCAGATGATCCCAGGGCGCCGAATCGTACATGCTCCCGATGAGGGTCGCCCGCTCTCCTTTGATGCGAAACTCCCCCGTATAATGAGGGTGCTCCATGGCTTTGAAAATCCTGGTGCCTTCATCACCCTTCGGGGTTCCGAACGTGCTTTCTTCGGCCTGTCCAGGAGACGCACAAATCCCCAAGGCAGCGGTCAGCAGAATGGACGCAACGAAGCTCGCGAGACCTGTCATCTTGTACTCCTTGGCCGAACCGATTTCATGCAAGCGTGGCCCAAGAATGAGCGTGGCGTGTGAAATCGTAACATAATATTGTGCCTGCCGCTCAACTGATGCCACCGGTATCGAACGGGCCGGTGCCAGCAGAGCGTTCGCACAATGTTTACAGGTTGCCTGATGCTGGGTACTATTTATCTGAGGAGTGGGATGCCATGTGTCGGAGGAAAGCATTCATCTGCAGGAGGTCGGTTGTCTCATATTGAATTATCAATGCACGCGTCTGCTCTGCATGATAGGCTGGCCCACGGTAGCATGATGATTTCTGGGCAGTCCGTCCAAAGGAATCGGCGTCAGTGAAGAGCAACGGGATTACCAAAGGTCTTGCCGTCTGGGCGGTCATGGGCGGTTTGACTGCTCCGGTATTGGAATTGTCCGATACGGACCAGGTCTTTGCGGCCAACGGCCACGATTTGCAGAGTCAAGTGAAGGCCACGGCCAATAAAGTCATTCCCGCCGTTGTCAGCATCGCCTCGACCGTCATGGTGCGCGACCAGGCCTTCAGTGATGATGCGCTGCCATTCGGCCTGTTCAAGGACCCTCCCGCCCGCCGCCAATATGGGCAGGGCTCCGGCGTCATCGTCTCGCCGGATGGGTACATCATCACCAATAACCATGTGGTCGCCGATGCCGTCGACGTCGAAGTGGTGCTGGCCGATCGACGCCAGTACAAGGGCAAAGTGGTCGCCACCGATCCCAAGACCGATGTAGCGGTCGTGAAAATCCAGGCGACGAATCTGCCGGCAGCCAGCTGGGGGGACTCCAGCCAGCTGGCCGTCGGGGACTTCGTGCTGGCCATCGGCAATCCCTTGGGGTTGAGCCGTACTGTGACGTTCGGTATCGTGAGCGCCGTCGGTCGCGCCGACGTCGGCGTAGCCGACTTTGAAGACTTCATTCAAACAGATGCGCCGATCAATCCGGGCAATTCAGGGGGCGCGCTCGTCAATATCAACGGCGAAGTCGTGGGTATCAATACCGCCATCGCCAGTCCCACCGGGGGCAGTGTCGGGGTCGGCTTCGCAATTCCGAGCAACATGGCGCGGGCAGCCATGCAAGGCCTGATCAAGACCGGTCGCGTCGTGCGTGGATTTCTAGGAGCCGCGACTCAGGATGTCAGCCCTCCGCTGGGGAAGATCTTCCGGCTGCCTGATGTGAAGGGTGCCATTATCACCGATCTGCAAGCGAAGGGATCTGCGGAACGGGCGGGTCTCAAGCGCGGCGATGTTGTCGTGCGATTTGACGGGCGAGACGTGATGGACAGCGGTCAGCTGCGCAATATGGTGGCGCAATCTCCGATCGGCAGCAAACATCGGTTGGAACTTATCCGTGAGGGGAAATCCTACCAAACGGAACTGGTTGTTCAAGAAGCCCCGCGTGAGCGTGTCAAAAAGAGCCAAGCGGCAGCGGCAGCTTCAACCATGCATCCTCTATCCGGTGTGATCTTCGACGATGTCACGCAGCCGCTCGCCCGGCAGATGGACTTGCCCGTCACCAGCGGCGTTGTGGTGACCGATATTGAAGAAGGGAGCCTGGCTGAGTCATCGGGGTTACAGCCGGGCGATGTGGTGCTGGAGTTGAACCGGCAGTCTGTGAATAATTTTTCGACCTTTCAACGTCTGGCCGATCCACTGAAACCCACTGATCTTGCACTGCTCCTCGTCAACCGCCAGGGCAACGTGTTGTACATCCCGGTTCAGGGGGAGTAAGACGAGAGCCTCTGCAACTCAGACGATGTCGGCAAACGCTGCGCGACCGTTCAAGATCGGCTCTGTTATCCCGGCGCTTACAAAGGAGTAAGTCTCAGATCAAAGGCTCGTTCGGTGAACCAGACGAGCGCGATGGCGATGACCGCTAGCGATCCTCCGGTGAGCACCAATCTCGGATACGACCAAGAACGGCGAATGAGATAGGCCAACGGTAAGAACGCGGCGACGATCGCGAGCTGTCCGATTTCTACGCCCACGTTGAAGCTGACCAAACTGACCAAGAGTGAGTTTTGCGGTAACCCGAGGTCGGTGAGCACGGCCGCGAATCCAAATCCGTGAATCAGTCCAAATCCAAACGACACCAACCACCGACGCGTGGTCATTGTTGGATACAGATTCCCAAGCCCCGCCAGAACTACCGAGGCGGCGATGGTCGATTCTACGAATCGGGATGGAAGTCGGACGATTTCCAGGGCGGCCAGGCTCAATGTCAGAGAATGGGCCAGAGTAAACGCCGTGACGATGCTGATGACATTCCACCAGACCGACGAAAAATCACCCGCTGCTTGCCAGCGGCCCTCCTTTCGAATCAGGACGGCAGGGAGTAAGAGAGCCAGTAAGAACAGGACATGGTCGAAGCCCAGCCAGATGTGCCAGATCCCCTCATGAATGAATTGACGGCTTTCATTCCAGCGTGACGGCTTGGCGGTTGAGAATTCTTGAAAAGGGGACTCTTGGCTGAAAATAGCGGATGTGGTGTGTCCACCTTGAGTCAGCCGCAAGAGCCCCTTGTGCTGGGCATCGATGTCGAACAGAAGCTGATAGCCCACATCAAGTTGTTCGATCGGTTCCCTGCAATCAGCCCGGAAGCGTAGGACTGAGTAGGCCCCGTCTGAGTGATAATCAATCAATTGCTCGAGGATTTGTGCTGTACACGCCTGTTTCCCAGCCGCGAGGGCCAGGCGAGACAGCGCGTAGGCGCCGATGGCATCGTGTTTGTCCCGGACTTCTCCCCAGGTGATCTCGCCGTTTCCATCTCTGTTCAATCCGATCGCATTGTCGAGGTCGCGTAGCGCGATATCCCACTGACCGTCTATACGGTCCTGCTGAACGGTTAGGGTGAGATAGCTGTCACTGGGTTTATGGGCCCAGGCAGGAGCCGCCAATAACGGAATCACGATGGCCAGAACAAGATGTATCACGACGTTTTCTCCTGGATCTGTCTGGCCAGCTCTTTGAGCTGAAGGTCTTCCACGTGGTTGGTCTTTAGCCACTCAATGACCGGCTGGGCTGCTGTGCGGCTCCCAACCGCGAGTGCGCTTTCGAGCAGGATCCTGGCGTCTGCCGGTTCCCGTTGCAGATTCCAATTGGTCTGGGCTAACGCGAGTGCCCGTTTGGCGTCGTGTTGCAAGGCGAGTGTGAACCGAGCTTCTTCTCGTACGTGCGTGGTCGTTCCCCGTGCACGGCTGGCGGCGAATCGAGCAGCCAGTTCGGCAGTGTGATGGTGCACCGTGGGAAGGCCCAGTGCCTGTTCCGCGAGTGCAAGACGCAAGAGCAACCCATCCGATCTGGTTTCATGTTGGACAAGGGTGATCACGTCGTGATGGCGACCGTGATCGAGCAGGAAATCCACGTAGGCCCCGAGCACATACTGATCCTTGATCCCGACCTTGATGGCCTCGGTGAACGAGTGTTCCGCGTCTTGTATGGCTCCGATGCGTGCAGCAATTTCGGCGAGGATGGTGGTCATCCAAATTCGCTCGCGCCCGGAGAGACCGGAATCTGAAAGTGCCTGCCGGAGCAGTTCTCGACTTTTTGCCGATTGTCCCGTCACCCCGCCAATGTCGCTCACGCAACCACGCAGGATGTGAGCGGCTGCCAATCGGGCTAGAGGCTGACAGGCTCGTCGCGCCTCGTCGTAGCGTGCCTGGACCTGGAGGATCGAGGCTTTCGTCAGCCAGGCTTGGGCGTTGGTCGGCTGTATAGCCAATGCCTGGTCCAGATCCGCCAGGGCCTGGTCGAAGTCGTGCGCATTTTGCCTGATCGTGGCACGCAGCAGGAGCACCGGGACCGGAGGGGTTGGTTTGTTCCACCATGGAGCGAGCGTCGCCTGCGCCTGGCCGAGGAAACGAGGATCTCCTTCCGATCGGCCCTGCTCAATATAGCGAGTGGCCAGTTTCACGGCTGACTCGAGATCACGAGGATTGGCTTGCAGCTCCATGCGGAGGTTCTTGAGTTCACGCGCGATGGGATTGGCTGGTGTGATGCTGAGCCGCTCAAGAACGTGCGTGTCATCCGTCGGACGATAGGGCTCGGCGGAGGCGAATGTGCATAAGAATATGGCACCCCAGCATCCTAAAAGCGTCAGTATGCGTCGTGCCCTCTCCATCGCTAGTCTCGTGAATAGGTGATGGGAATGCGCATGACGATCTGCTGCCGGTCCAGTGTGCGGTCGAACTGCATGGGAAAGGCCCGTTGCACGAGCGCCATGGCTTCTTGGTCAATGCGCTCGAGGCCGGAGCTTTTGACGACCGTGGAATCCAACAGGGTCCCTTCTCTCGACACGACGGCTTTCACCAGGACCTTGAACGGCTGTGATTGATCGAGGAATGGTTGGGAAGAGCGTTTAAGTTCTTCCAGTCTTTGGAAAATGGCTTGTTGCAGCCAGCCGTAGTCGGGACGTGGCGTCGTGACCGTTTCGGTGTTCGAGCCTTCGGCAAGCGATGACGATGGTGGGGCCACGTCGCGTGGGGCAGGACGTGGTTCGCTGGCCGTGGCCATGGCTGTTTGGAGTGGGGATGATTCCGTTGGTGTCGTGTTGGCCGGCATCTCTTTTTGGTGTTGTGGAGGATCACTTGTCAGTGGTGGGACGGGTGCCGGGTCCTCCGATACCGAGGCAGGGGATGGCTCTTGTGGCGATGCAGCGGATGCGGCGATGAAAGGTTGCGATGTCGGTGTCACCGGTTCAACGGTTGGCGGTTCAATCGGGACGATGCGTTCGGCTGTTGGTGTCGCATTCCGAGTTGCTTGCACTGTGCGGGCAGGCGAGTAGGTCTGTTCTCTGGGTATCGAGGTGACCGGTTCCGTTGCGAGAAGGTTGGGAGTAGGTTCCTTGACCGTTTGTGGTGAGTCGACGAGCGCGACCTCCCAGCGAAACGGTTCCTTGGAGACCGTCAGCGGTGATAACCTGAAGAATGGGAATAAGCTGAACAGCAAGAGCCCATGGAGCGCGAGCGAGCCAAGCCACCCATGCAAGAACGATGTTTTTAACTCGTACGTTGTCGCCTGCTGGTTCATGGCTTTGTCTCCGATGATGCGGGCGCCGCTTAGACAGCGGCGCCCGATTCTCGCGTCTTATGGATTTTCTGTTGGATCAATGTGCCGACGATCGCGCCCATCATGCGGCGTTGGGAGGAAGGGGAAGACCGTCGCAATACCATTGGCGGTCTTGTTCCCTCCCACGGCGCCGATGTTGAAGTTCACACCGTCACCAAGATTCGGCACGGAAGCGCCGGGGATTAAGGCTCCGGCGACGACTCTGAGTGCCAGGTCGGTCACATCATCGTTCGGGCGTCGACCGTTCGGGAATCCTGCCTTGTCCGCTGTGGCGTTCCCGTTCGCGTCGTGGGCGAAGGGGCCCAGCCGTTTTTGGTTTGCAGGCTGAGTCGGTGGATCGTCCAAGTTGACTCGCAGAAAATCAGCGAGGGTTTCGTTGGTCTTGCCTGATCCGCACACCGGTGACCCCGGAGTATATCGCAGCAAGGCGTTCACCAGATCTTCACGCGCGTCTGTAGGGAACCCAGTGCCGAAGACCACATTGAGGGCCGTCGCAAGCGCCGAGTTGCAGTAGAACGAGACGAAATCAGCTTCGTCTTCTGCGTCAGTGGCGTTCCACTTGTCTTTCATGTTGGTCGCGATGATCAATTCGTTGATGAGCGGATTGCCCATACGTGCCACTTGGACAAAGCGCGCACTGTTTTCGCGAGCCCCGTTCTTCTTGATGACCGTGACTTTCGGCCGGCTCGTGCTGGCATAGGCGCCGAGTACCAGATTGCCGTTTGGACCCATCAAGTCGCTGATAGGGACTTCAAGAGCGATCGTGTTGACGTTGAATCCACTAAAGGTGTCGGCATTGCCGGATCCCGGTGCCCCAACGATAATCGCGTCGTTGGCATCGTTGGCGGGAGAGAGGATCGGCGAGATGTGCAGGTTCAAGGTGTCGAAGGTCCCCCCCAGGTCAATGTAAAAGGTCTCATCCCGCTGACCCGCGAAGACCCTCCCGCCGTTCTTCAAGGGATAAATCCCCTTGGCCGCCAGCTCCTCGTATTTCGGCATGGTGCCGGTGCCGGTGTTTGACGGCACCGCGTACATGGGTCCGGTTCCGAGGTCGCGCGGCTGTTGACCGTAGCGCTGTTCTGTGACGGTATAACTTTGCCGCACGAGCAGCCCTTCCGATCCTCCACCCGTGAGGGCTGTGATGGGAGGCAATGCCACGTAGGCCAACGGGAACACATTGCCCGGTTGGCGGATCTCGGTCTTGAAGCGGATTTGATAGGTGATATTCGCCGCAATGTTGTTCTTATTGTTGTCGATGTGGATTTCGTAGAGCACATCATCCGCGAAGTTGAAGTAATTGGGTCCTGAGCCCGGCTCCTGACCAGGAATCACGTTCATGATTAGGATGGCTTTGTCAGGATTTTCCCAGCTGCGGAAGAAATAGAAGTCTGTAATATCTGCCGCCGGGTCATTGGCAATCATTGGAGCCTCACGATGGCTGGCAGCCAAGACCGGCGTCGCCATCAGGAGAGAGAGTGCGGTCAAGATGAATGATCGAAATCGAGCGAACATGGTGTCCTCCTTGTGAACAGATCCGCTTGGTAGCGGGGTGGATTACAGGTCCGGCTTCGGTGTCGGATCGGGCTCTGAGTTGGCTCGACTCACCAGCCCGGACTCTTGTGATGTCAGTGCATCCGATTGTGGGGTGCGTTGATCCTCCGCGGAAGCCACCGGTCCCTGTGTAGGAACGATCGGACCTGTATCGCTTCCGGTACAGCCGGAGAGCACTCCGACTGCCAGCGCGATGCTCAGAGCTGAATACATGTATGATTTCATGAAGCCCTCCTCTTGAATGACCCGGGGATGTTCTCTCTGGCTACTTAGTACATGGAGACTTGAGGCTTCTCGACGATATCTTTCTTCATCGGCCCCAACGCGCCGAGTAATTCGTTCTTCTCACGCTCCGGGACCTTGAATTTGTTCAACGTCGCCACGAGATCACCGACGAGTGCGTCAAAGTCAGCGCTGCTGACCCCCATGCCGGTATGGGTGGCTTTCATACTACGGCCCGTATAGGTGCAGGGGCCGCCGGAGGCCTGGCAGATCTGCTCGACGAGCAGCATTTTCAAACGAGGGATGTCCGTATTGGCAAATTTGCCGTTGATGCGGCTATCGGCAGCCACTCGGCCGACAAAGTCATCGACGACAGCCGTGATGGCCGGCTTTCCCCCCAATCGGTCATAGAGCGGCTTGTCCGATCCCATAGGGATGGAGTTCTGTTCCATGGTTTGACAACCCATGAGGGTCAGCGCGAACAGGCTGACCGTGAGAAATGATGCGATGTTGACGTTCATGATAGGACCTCCATTGATAGTGAATGAGTGGTTGTTTGGCTCTCTCCGTTCAATCAGGACCTGACGACGGCTTGTTCTCAATTACGAAACCGAGGTGGATTTGGATCTCTGTTGCCGTGGTGAATCCTTGTCGCCGTGATGAGAGCGGTGGTATAGTTGGTTTCCGAAGGGGACCTGAGAAAAAGTTTCAGACCTGAAATCCGATCTCCTCCAGTTTCTCGTAGAGCATAGTGGGGGAGACTCTATGCTGGTGATGTCGCCAGAAATGAGCAAGGTGATTCAGGAACAGGAGTGGGGCCAGCTGATTGCCCAAACGGCCCAGGGCGATCAGGCGGCATTGGCCACGCTGTACGACTGCACCAGTCCTCAGGTATTCGGGTTTGTTCTCAAGATTCTGAATAACCGCGAATCCGCTGAAGAAGTGACCTTGGACGTCTATACTCAAGTGTGGCGTCAGGCCCATACCTATGACCGCACGCGAGGCACTCCTGGCGCGTGGCTGATGACCCTGGCTCGGACAAGGGCGATCGACCGGTTTCGTGCAGGGGCTGCCGAGCGCGGGCGAATCGAGTCGCTGGATGCTGCGCAGTTGTTTGCGAGTGACGAGGGGACGCCGGAGCAGAATGTGGCCGGGCAGGAGCGCCGGCGATATGTCCACCAAGCATTAAATACGCTGACAGCGGAGCAGCGGCAAGCGATTGCGCTGGCCTATTTCTATGGCTTAAGCCAGAGCGAGATCGCGGAGAAGTTGGAATTGCCGTTAGGAACCGTGAAGACAAGAATGCGACTGGGCATGATCAAATTGCGCGATGCCCTCGCACCTTATGAAACGGGGTTAGTGCTGTGACTGAGGCCAAGTTGCCGGAAGAACTGGACGAACAGGCGATGCTCCACGCGCTCGGAGTGTTGAACTCCCATCATGACGAGGCTTTTCTCGTGCGACTTCGAGGAGGGTCCGATCTCTTGCACCGGGCGACAGCAGCCTATCAGGCAGTCACGGAGTCGCTGGCTACCACCGTGACGCCTGTGCCCCCTCCAGCAGCTCTCCGTGAACGCCTCGTTACCCGTATCGAGTTGGAAGCCGCTCGCGAGGCCGTACAGTTTGAACGCACCGCCGATGCACTGGCTTTTGGCGTCGTTTCTCCTGTGCATCCACAGGCGCTGTTGCGGGATCGCCTTTTATCCAGAGTTGAAGGGAAGTCGAAAGTGCCGCTCGATGTCAGCGATTCTATAGCCGTCCAAGGCGAATCCAGGGTTCCGATTGGTGATGAACAAGCGAGTGCGAGCAAGGGGCGTTTGCCTGGGAACGCTGGCTCTTTATCCCTGTGGTTGCAGTCTTGCTGGCAGTCCGTGTGGAATGTCTTGAGAACGATGTTTGTTCGTGCTGTGGCTCCTCGACCGTCGAACCAGGGCTTTACCTTCATTAAGGCTACGGAGGGAGCGTGGCTCACCATCGCGCCGGGCGTGGTCGTAAAGCTACTTTCGTACGATTCCATTTCTCGCAGGGCGACGTCTCTTGTGCGCATTGCCCCAGGCACCAGTTATGCCCCACATCGCCATGCAGCAGTGGAAGAGTTGTATGTGCTTGAAGGCGGCTGTGTGTGCGCCGAGCAGGAACTCAAGGTCGGCGACTATCATCGGGCCGACGCCGGTACCGAGCACCACGATACCTCCTCAGATGACGGATGCCTGCTGCTCGTGATCTCCTCTCCTCAAAACGAGATGATCCCATAGCGTCTTCGTTCCTTCTCATGTTCCCCGGCCCGGTATGAATCCAATCCTCACGGGGCTCTCGTAACACACTCAGAACTGATGGGTGAAGGTTGTTAGTCTGTCTTAGGGGTGCTATGAATAGAAAATTCGTGTTACTCCAGGAGGGACTCTTATGAATGACCTGACTCGATTCGGCGTGTCGCTCGATCGGCGGTTGCTCAACGAGTTTGATCGCCATATTCGGCGACGCAGTTACACAAACCGTTCGGAAGCGCTCCGAGATCTCATCCGAGGCAATTTGGTGGGGGAGGAGTGGGATGACAACAAAGAGACGGTTGGCACAATCACCTTTGTCTATGACCATCATGTGCGGGATCTGACGGGCAAGTTGACCGACATTCAGCATGACTATCAGGGGCAGATTCTGTCCGGCATGCACGTGCATCTCGATCATGACCATTGCCTCGAAGTCCTGGTGGTCAAAGGCAAGGGGTCAGAGATCAAAAAAGTGGCGGATGCGTTGGTATCGGTTAAAGGTGTGAAGCACGGCAAGTTGACGATGACTACCTCAGGGAAGGCGCTCCGCTAACGGTTCCCGAAGCCTCTTTACCATGATGACGCCCCCACGGTACTCCATCGGACTCTTGTCGGCAGGGTTGACGTTGTGTCTGGCCGGCGTGGCCTTAGCCCATGATCCCGATGAGGAAGAAGTTGAGGTCCCGGAAGTCTCCGTGAGGGCAGAAAGGCCTGTGGCCGCCTCTTCCCAGCGGTTCATTCCTGACAAGGAAATCGTCCTTCAACCTCAAGGGCGCCCGGCCCAGGTGCTTCGCCTGATTCCCGGGTTCGTGGCGATCGAACATTCGGGTGGGGGTGGGAAGGCCGACCAATACTTTCTCCGGGGGTTCGATGCCGACCATGGGACCGACGTGGCCTTTTCTCTTGACAGCATGCCAATCAACCTCCGCACACATGCACATGGTCAGGGGTACACCGATCTCAATTTCATCATTCCGGAAACCATCGCGGGGGTCGAGGCGAACAAGGGCGCCTATCTGCCTGAACTCGGAGATTTTGCGACGGCAGGAGCGGTGAATTTTAAGACTCGGGATGTCGTCAAAGAAGGCATGATTCAGGGAACAGGCGGTCAGTTTGAGACACAGCGCTATCTCCTGATGTTCTCACCGACGAAGGACCGGGTCCGTACGTTGATCGCCGGTGAGGGCTATTACACGAATGGTCCGTATCTCAACGACAACCAATATCACCGCGCCAATTTCTTTGGGAAAGTGACCACGAACGTCACCGGCCGGGATGAGCTGAGTCTGCACACGACGTTTCTACAGTCCCGGTGGGACGGCTCCGGCGAAATTCCCCTGAGAGCCGTAAGCCTGGGTTCGCTCAATCGATTCGGATCGATCAATCCGACGGAGGGTGGCCATACGCTTCGAACCACCGGCCAACTGAATTACCACTACGACACGACGACCGGCGGCCAGTTCTTTGCGAATGCCTATGGTCAGTATTATCGGCTGGACCTGTTCACGAACTTCACATTCTTTCTCAATGACCCCGTCAACGGCGATGGCTTTGCGCAATTCGATCGCCGCGTCACCTATGGAGGTGACATTGGGTACAAGCACCGTGCCGATGTGCTGGGAGTCCCGATTGTTGGGACGGTGGGATTCCAGACCAGAGCGGACGATATCCATCTGAGATTAGGCACACAGCGGGCTAGGGTGCCGACCGGGACGACGGTAGACAGCCATGCGGTCGAGGTCTCGTACTCGCCGTTCGTCAAAGCGGAAGTCCAACCGCTTTCCTGGATGCGATTAGTTGGAGGTTTGCGGAGTGAGTTCTTTACCTTCGATGTCAGCAATCGTTGTCTCGCATGTACAGAACGACCGGCCGGCCGAGCCGCCTCTAGCATCGTACTGCCTAAGTTGAGCGTCATCCTGGGCCCTTGGGCTCATACCGAACTCTTTCTCAACTACGGGGAAGGGTTTCATAGCAATGACGCACGGTCTGTGGTGGCGCGCGGGGCTTCCCCCCTTGCCAGAGGGAGAAATTATGAAATCGGCCTTCGATCGAGACCCTGGGGTTCTGACGGCCTCGAGCTTTCTGTCACAGCCTGGCGGATCGATCTTCAGTCGGAACTCGTGTTTGTGGGCGACGACGGGACGACGGAGATTCGTGGGGCGAGCAGGCGTCAGGGAGTGGAAGTGGCTGCCAGAGGCAAAGTGTGGGGCCCACTCTACGTCAACGGCAGTTTTACCTGGACGCACGCAGAATTTCGCAATGGGGACGCCATCCCGTTGGCGCCGGAATACACGGCCTATGGGGCGGCGATTCTTCAATGGCCGGAAGGGCTGACGACTCAACTGCAAGCCACTTATCTCGGGGTTCGCCCGCTCATCGAGGATCGGAGCGTCAAGTCGCCGTCGTGGCTGACATTCGACCTGTCGGAGCGATACCGGATCCCCATCGCCTTGCCGCATGGACGCATGGAAGCCTTCCTGTTCGTACAAAATCTATTCAACACCGAATGGGAGCAAGCGATCTTCGCGTTCGAATCACGGCTCCGCAATGAGGCGGCAGGTGTCAACGACATCCATTTCGTGCCGGGCAATCCGCGCACAGTAATGGGAGGGCTCGCCTGGTATTTTTGATCTTCCGATGGGGCTCGATTCACCTGAAACGGTTCCATTCCTGCCGCAACATGCCTACGGAAGAGTGAAGGACCGGCCACTCTTTCAGTAGCCTATGGAGTACAGTGATAAATAATATTATAAATCATGAGGATACGCGCATAGAGCGACCTCCTGTGAAGCCGTTTGCCTGCAACCCGATGAATACACCCGCTAGCCATTCCAAAATATTCACCAGGAAATGGGGCTGATTTCATCCGCGTGACCGTGGTTGTTCCAACGGTATAGCGTTTGCTCCTAGCCAGCATGCCGACTTCCCAACACGGAGGTGACGCAGCATGATTGGAACACGCGAAGTTGTTCACCAGGTTCATCCACAGCTTGCGGAGTCTATGCGAGCAGGCATGCTTTCCAGTCTGTCCGGTCTTCGCGCCGGCCTTCCAGCCGTCAATCACCGGAGAGAGGATCGGGTGTCAGAACAACGGGTTTGTACCTATGAGATCTGCGAGTCTATCGATGAAGAAGCGGTCGTGATTCAAGAGGGCGAAGCCTATAGTCTGAACCAAAGCACACATGGGATCTTGTTGCTTATGGGCTATGCCCCCAGGGTGCAACAGCTTCTCGAGCTTCATATTCCCGAATCCAGATGGTGCCGGTCGATGAACCTGTACGAAATTCAATGGACAAAGTCCATCTCCATCGAGTCCCGCGGGGAGCTCTTCCTCGTCGGATGCCGGTTGACGTTCGGACCGTCACGCTACTGGGCGTTCTAACCCAGTCAAGCTCCCACCTGGATACAGATCAGTAGTTAAGGTCCGGGGTTGCCTGCACTTGTGCCACCACCGTCGGATTGAGATCAATCTCGACGTCGTGGTACTTGTACTCCTAATCTTACTTCACCTCTGACTCCGTCGTTCCTTCAACCCACTCAGAAAAGGAGCTCATATGCAACGTCTATCGGTTCAATTGTCTGCACTGGTGGTGGCCTCGGTCTTCGGCATCTCGACATTTGCGCAGATGCCGGCCTCTGACCCCACGGTCCCGCCCGTCACTCCTCCACCGGCTTCTGTGCCCGCTCCACCGCCAGTGCCGCCTACGCAGGCTCCTGCTGCTTCATCCGAGGAGAGGAAGGGTGACGGCGAAAAACACATGAGAGGTGACCGCCACCGTGACAAGTCTGAGCGGAAAGCGGAAAAAGAGCGCCGGAAGGCAGAGAGAAAGGCCGAAAAAGAGCGCCGGAAAGCCGAGCGGAAAGCAGAGAAGGAAAAACGGAAAGCCGAAAAACAAGAGCGGAAACAGGGTGACGACGACGATGATAAAGATGACGACGATGACAAGGATGACGACAGGGATGATGATCGTGGCAAGAAAGACGGCAAGCACAGAGGTAAAGGGCAGCACTGAGGCTTGAACATACAGCCGTCATGCACGGGGTCACGGTTTTCGGAGCCGTGGCCCCGAACTGTTTCCAAACCGGTTCCCATTGCTCCCCGCCCGACACCCCGCTAGAATCCGCCCGCGATTGTGAGCGAGGCGAAGCCGCATGCTGCTAAGTTTTGTCATCCTGTATCTCCTCATCTCCGTGGGCATCGGGTTGTTCGCCGCCACCCGGGTGCAAAACTCCAAGGATTTTGCCGTCGCCGGCAGAAGTTTGCCCTTGCCCATCGTCACGGCGACCGTCTTTGCGACCTGGTTCGGCGCTGAGGCTGTGCTCGGCATTTCTGCCACGTTCGTCCATGAAGGATTGCGCGGCGTGGTCGCCGACCCGTTTGGCTCAAGTATGTGTCTCATATTGGCGGGGTTGTTTTTCGCGCCGCGGTTATATCGGCTGAACATCATCACCGTCGGCGACTATTATCGGTTGCGCTTCGACCGCCGCGTGGAAGTGCTCTGCACGCTCGCCGTCGTCCTGTCGTATTTGGGGTGGGTGGCGGCCCAGTTCAAAGTGTTGGGGCTTGTGCTCAATACCGTCACCGACGGCGCCATCAGCCAGACTGTCGGGATTGTCATCGGTGCCGCGATCGTCCTGACTTACACGACCTTCGGCGGGATGTTTTCTGTGGCCATTTTGGATTTCGTTCAAATCTCCGTGATCATGGGCGGACTGTTATACATCGCGTCCATTGTCAGCGGGCTGGCAGGAGGGGTGGGCGCTGTCGTCGAACATGCGGCTTCGGCGGGCAAGTTGGATTTGTTTCCGCCGCCGAGGCTGATGGAATGGATTCCGTTCATCGGCGCGTGGATCACGATGATGCTGGGGTCGATCCCCCAACAGGATGTATTCCAGCGCATCACCTCGGCGAAGGACGAACGGACGGCGGTGCGCGGGTCGTTGCTCGGGGGGACACTCTACTTCGGGTTCTGTTTCGTGCCGATGTTTCTGGCGTATGCGGCAATGTTGATAGATCCTGGGAAGTTCGGCGTCTTGCTGGAGCGGGACTCTCAACTGATTCTGCCGACGCTGATTTTACAGCACACGCCGCTGGTGGCACAGATCGTGTTCTTCGGTGCGGTGCTCTCCGCCGTGATGAGTTGTTCCAGCGCGACGTTGCTGGCGCCGTCCGTGGCGTTGAGCGAGAACGTCTTGAAGCCCCTGCTCACCCGGTTGAACGATTCGGAGTTTCTACGGTTGATGCGCGTCGTCTTGGTGGGGTTTGCCGGAGTCGTGCTGGCCATCGCGCTTTGGTCGGATGCGACGATTTACAAGTTGGTGGTGAATACCTACGAGGTGACGCTGGTAGCCGCGTTCATCCCGCTATTCGCAGGACTGTACTGGAAACGAGCCACGACGCAGGGAGCCTTGTGCGCCATTATCGGCGGCACGACAAGTTGGATCTCGCTGGAGTTACTCGGTCCGCCCGATTCCCTCTGGCCGCCGCAACTTGTCGGATTGTTGATCGCAGGGGTCGGGATGGTCGTGGGATCGTTGTGGTCCTCTCGGACGACGGCTGCGCCATGAGCGAGCCGTTCTTGGAGCGTTCTGCCTGCTCACCTGCTCATCGAGTGTCCGCCTCGGCCCGGTGATTGCCGGGGCTGGAGTCTTGGGACATCGTGAGTGCCTGATAGGCCTGAAGCACGGTTCCGACGGATGAGACTCTTGTGAGATACGGCATCCTTCCCTTGCCGAGACTCGTTGGCGGCACCAGCACCATGTGGAGACCGGCCTGATAGGCTGCCGCTATTTTCAACCACACATCACCGACCGGCCCGATCCGGCCGTCCGGGGTGACGGTGCCGGAAATAACGCGCTGGCGTGGAATCGCTTTCCCCTTCGCCATGGCGGCGACCGAGAGGCCGATCATGGCCGAAAGGCTGTCTCCTTCAATGACGAGATCCGGATAGGGGACCGACAGGCCGACACTCCAAGAGTCGGTGGAGAGCCCCAGTGCGCGGGCCGCACCGCCGATCGCCTGCACGGTGGCGGCTTGTGTTTTCTGTGCAAAGCGGCCGGGACCGGAAAGGAAGTGGACCTCGAGTCCTTCGGCATCGCTCCGTTCTGTAAACAGCACCATGACATAAATGACGATGCCTGCGGGTTTCTCCCCCATCGTCACGCCGAGCACCGGAACGTATTGTTCCCGCGGGCCCTCGTGGGCTCCGGCGATATTGCCGAGGGGGTTCAGGCACACGAGGCTGAGCAGCAGGGTCAGCAACCTCGCACGCCACCACGTGAAGGTCTTGGAATAGGCCGGCCTCCGAACTCGCGTCCACCTGCATGCCCCACTGGTCATGGATGCGCTTCCCAAAACTCCTTCGCAGTTGGTTACCATGGGGTGCAGACCTAGAACTGGGTTTGTCCGGGCGTACGTGTGCTATTCGGCAGGAAGAGGTCGTGACTTGAGCGGTTACAGGGGACGGGCGAGGATCTGTGTGTCTAGGCGTGTCTGCCGCAGAAACGGACAGCGGGGCAGTCCAGACGGGAGCTTCAAGAGAGCGAGTAAGTCCGATGTGGTTGTGCACTCCGCCCGATTCCATTGGGCCGCGGCACCGTATCGGATTGCTGATGGCAGGGGCCGGGATGGTCGTGGGATCGCTCGCGACATCAGCCGCCGTCAGAAATCGATCGTGGTGACGATCGTATCGGAATAGGTACCGGCACTCACATCTTGGCCCGGTGGGATTCGCCCGAAGATCGTCAAGGTGACCGGCTGATTATTAGAGACAGAGACTTGTCTCAGCGTTCCGCCAGTGCCGTCTCCCCAGATCTGGCTATGGCCGGGATCGAGGTACAGGTTGTAGTTCAGCCTATCAGATCCGCGAAACAGCGTGCGGGGGTGAAAACTCCCGCTGCCTCCCGTGCTCAACGCGACAGATACCAGTTCGATGCCTGTGCCGAGGCCGATGCAGCGGACGCTGACGCTTCCGGCCGAGACGAGCGGGGTTGACGAAAACACGTCGTAGAGCCCGAAAGCGACTCCGACCGTCGTGACGCTGCATCTGACGGCGGCGTGCGCTGCAAGAGGGGCAAGCCAACTGGCTGCCAGGATGGCCACGAGGATGATCCATCTCGATATCACGGTTGTGCTCCTGCCGTGGAACCGCAATGCTGTTCGCCGAGTTTCAGGATCGGGTCCGGCGAGTCCGGAATCGCAAGGGAGAATCGGCAGACCTGCCCCTCATGGGTGATCACTGCGTCATGCTCGCCGGGTGGAATATTTTCCAAATAGAACTCCCCGTGTTTGCCGATCGGCGATTCGTGCGTGGTCCCTTTCGCCGTGATCGCCAGTTGTCCGTACGCGGGGATCTGTGTCCGCCTTTCCGACTCGACCACCAGGGTTCCGGTAAGGATCTGCACGCGCAGGATCGGGAACTCCACAAGGGCGCCGCCCCTGAACGGCGGTGCCACGGTTTTTTCAGTCGCATCGACGCGATAGTTGAGCGGGACGTCCTGATCGTTGATGCCGACGCGGTTGCCATAATAGGAGAGCAGGTGGCTGGGGACGACCAGTTCGCCTCGGCGATCGGTTGTGCCGACTTCTTGGTTGTTGATATATCCGCGCATGCCGCTCACGCCCGGGGTTCTGATTACGGCAAAGCTGTCCTGGATCGCGCGCGTGGCGTGCACCGAACCGCCGACGGTCACGATACCTCCGCTCACTGTGAAGACTGGACGTTTCACCGCCGAATCGTACAACGCCTCGTAGCGCCCGTACTGCCCCTGATATTGGAATTGGCCGAGACCGTGGGCGTCGGTTCCACCCGTGCCCTCGACCTGATAGCCATATCCCGGTCCGACCGGAAGCGATTTCTGTACGCGGATGCCTCCAAAGTCCCGTTCGAACGTCCGGCCCTGCTGGTGCTGGGCGAACATGTAGCCGGTCGTGTTGCCGCCGAAATAGTAGCTGAGTCCGATGAACCCATCGTAGGTTGTGCGCGAGTCGGAGCGCTCCATCCCGCTTCCTGAGAAGAACAAGGTCCAATTGTCGGAGAGTCGGACGTTGCCGGAGGCTCCGATGCGCGTGACGACCCCGGCATCCCGAAACTCCGAGTAGGTTCCCTCCACAGTGAGATTGATGCGGTTCCCGATCGGGATGCCGATAAATCCGGTCGATTCGATCGTAGGCCGATCGATGGACGAGAACAGACTCACGGTGGCGTACTGGTCGCTCATCGTCCGAAAGCCCGCGCCGATACTGAACCATCGCTGCAGGTAACTGTACATCACGGAGGCCGCCGCGCCGGCCGCGCCGCCCTCGCTGCTTCCGGCGGCCAGCAGATCGATTTCTCCCCAGAGGGATTTCGCGGTTAAACGAAGGCCTCCATTGGCCAGACGGTTGCCGAACTCGACATTGGCCCCCGGTGTGATGGAGTCGGTCACGCCCAGGCGGTAGCGGGCCAGCATCACCGGAGAGTCGTAATCCCAGCTGGCTGTCGCGACGTTGTCGCGGCGCATCCCGGCGTTGAAACTGTATTCACTCACACCGGAACGGAGGACTCTGGTGGAAAGATAAAACGGGGACAGAATTTCAGTCTCGCGACCGAAGATATCCCGCATGACAACCCGATTCATCCGGTATCCGTTGGATACTGGGAGATTGTGGAGGTCGAATTGGCCGGGGTTGACGGTTTCCCGCCGCATAAGCCCGCCGTCCGAATAGACGTTGACGGTTGAGGGGACAAGGGCGGTGCCGGACAACCCGGGCCGGGGGAAGAAATAGTAGTAGGGATCGAGCGAAAACGTTTTCGCCAGGCTGATGCCGGCCAGGAATGCGCTGCCTCCCAATCCCGCGTTGGTGCCGAAACTGTCGCCGATGGTCCACCGGGTCAGATTGTCCCGGTCGTTGAGCGTGACGTTGGAGAGTCCCCGCACGATCTGCCCGTCTTCCGTCCGGCGAATCGTGCTCGACAGGAGATGGCCTGCGACGCTCAAGCCCGCTTCCCCGAAGACATCGTATTGGTTGAATCCTTTGGTAGCGGCCGCGTAGTTGAGAAAGAAACTCGTGTCTTGGCTATAGATCGTTCCCGGCGGGGCGGTCGGTGTCAAGTTGAGCTGTGTTTTGCCCTGAAGGCCCGCTTGACCGGTGAGACGGATGGTGAGATTTTTCTCATCCAGCTCATAGGTGGTAGCCGGAGCCAGAGACGAGAGGGAGAGGTAGACCTCCTTGCCGATGAACTCGCGGCGGCCGTCGGTTGAGGGAATACCCACGGCCTCCAGATCGGACAGGCGGATGAGCACATCGTCTGGACGCCGAACAGCCAAGACATCCCCCTTATTGACTTCGTTGACGATCAACTGCAGGAGTGCTCGATCCCCTGTCTGCGGGAAAGCCTTATGCGGCACGGCCAGGACGGCCACCACCAGGATGGCCATGTAGCAAAGAGATCGTATGGGTTGCCATCGTGTCCATACCGGCATGTGTCATCCCGTGGGCCGTCCGTCCGGCGGTTCAGCGGCTGCATCCCCCGGCAGGGAGGTCCAGGCGGGCGTTGAACGGACCGGCGTCCGTTTTGGCTTCGACCGTAACCATGCGCAGGTCGCGGCACTCCTCGGCGGACAGCGGCAGGTCATATCGCCGCGATCCACCCGCGAGGACGTACCACCCGTCGAGCCGGCGCGTCAGGAGAGGCTGGCCGGTCGATCCGGTCCCCTTCACGTCAATTTGTTCGACGGAGTAGTGAGTGGTGCCGGTGTTGCGGATCTCAAACGAGGCGGCGGATCGTTGCACCGTCAGATCGGCAATGTGCCCGCTTGCGACCTGTTTCGAAGGTTCGAGAAACACAGGGATGGTCATACGGGTAAGAACGCGAATCTGGTTGCGTGCCTCGGTCGGCGAGTCGGCCGCCGGAGGGAGTTCTTCCAGTACGATCCGATAACTCTTCTCGGTGACGCCCCGCGGCGTGACGGCGCCGAGGCGGATCTTTCGTTTTTCACCCGGTTCGACTGTCAGGAGCGGCGGGAAGAGAATGACCTCGTCGGTCTCCTTCAGCAGCAGCTCGCCTATGGGTGATTGGTCCCAGGAGGAGACGGAGAGCTGTAACCGCAGGGGCTCAGCGGACTGGTTGGTAATTTCCACGAGTGCACTGGAGGATTTGCCGGACAGCACGATTTTGAGGGGAGATACATTGAACGTACTTGTCCTGCCCTCCTCCGTCTGGAGGAAGAACAGGACAAGCACGATCGAGAGGATCAATCCGGCCAGCCTGGGCACAGGGAAAACCTAGAAATTCACGGTTGCCGTCACGGTGTCAGAATAGTTCCCGACCGCGCTGTCCTGGCCGGCCGGGATGCGGCCGTAAATCGTGAAGGTCCGCGGAGCCCGGCTGGGAGCAACCGGCGGGACAAAGGCATTGCCGGGGTTCCCCACGCCCCATACAGGGGTGAACGTGTTGTCTTGGTACAGTTCGTAACTCAAGTAGTTAGGACCGGCGGCAGCCATGGCGCGCGTGGTCCCGACCGCATTGGCCGAATTGGAGCCGGGGCTGAGATCAATCCAGGTGTTGGTGCCTCGTGTACATGCGATCGTGACCGATCCATTGACATCCAGCGGGGTGGTCGCATGGGTTGTGATCGGGTCGTAGTTGCCGAAGTTCATGTTGACCGTTGAGATAGAGCAGGTTGCTGTGACGGCGGCGCTCACAGTGAAATTGGAGACCGCGGTTGCCGCGTGGGCGGCCGGCGCCTCCAAGGCAAGGGCGACGGCGGGGACGCTCCACAGACAGATATGTTTCACAAGCCGTTTCACGTTCATGCGATTCCTCCCCTCAAGATAAGAAGTGGATGAGCACGTTGTTCGCGGTGCTCAGTGCAATATCCGTGGCAGTTTGTTCTTGTCGGTTATTGTCTGTTGCAAGACAGTCTAAGCCGTTGTGTCATCAACATAATTTCCAACCATTTGTGAGGCGAGCCTACGTAGAGGTCCGAGGAGCCAACAGCAACATTGAACAAAAACAGTTGAGAGGGTGACAATTTTCGGCAACTGGGATTAAAACGGGATCTCAAACATTGCTGGTTGGGTCACACAGGGGCGAACGATCGAGTTGTTCTTGCGACGTAGGGTCGGCGAGAGGGGGATGCCGGCGAAAAGCCACTCAAAAGTTGACGATGGCGACGATCGTATCGTGATAGTGGCCTATCGACACATCCTGGCCGGCAGGGACGCGGCCGAAAATCAAGTAGGTGCGGGGTTTCGTGTCCGGTGCAACAGGGGGCACGACCAGATGTACGCCCGAAGTTCCCCACAGCGTGGCATGGACGGCATCTTGGTAGAGGTCATAGCTGAGATACTCGTCCCTTAGAACGTGTTTCATGGCCCTGGTCGTACCTTGGGCATAGTCGGCATGCAGGCCACGATCCAGCCCAATGGTCGTGGCCATTCCTTTGCTGCAGGTAATGGTCACGGAGCTGGTAATGTCCAGAGGAGTTGCCGCATGGGTGGTAAGCGGATTGTAGTGGCCGAAGGTTGCCGGCGTTGTCTGGACCGTACAGGTCGGGTCAAGCGTAGCCGTCACGCGGAAGGCCGAGGTTGCTGACCCTGCCATGGCCAAGGACGGCATGAATATCATCGCCAGGCTGGTCAGATATCGAAGTCGATGTGCTGACTTCATCATAGAGAATCCATCGGGTCTGCCGGCCAAAACTTGATAGCCTGTCACTCTGTTCCTTATCCGTGAGAGGGGGAGCGAGATGCAACCCTACGGATGAGGGACAGGGGGGCCGAATGTAGGACAGAGATCCGTGTCCGCTCATGTTGCGGCCGTTTGTGATTCCGGCGAGAAGCGGTCAGGGCTTGAGAGGACATGAGCGGCCGCTGTTGTCTATTGGGCTTGAACGACAGCGGCTTCAGTCTGATGGCCGAAACCTGACGGCGTAGAAGGTGATTGTGGGAGAGTATTGCCAGGTGAAAGCGATGGGATGCTGTTCGAAGTGATGCCAGCGGAGGACAACG
>DCZO01000016.1:74092-177301 GCA_002331335.1 Nitrospira sp. UBA2082
AGCTTCGCGACGTTCAGGAAGTTTTGATCGCCCGTGGCGCCGGTCATGGCGATGACTTTGGCATCCAGGAATTCCCGCGTCAGCTCCAAGGTGACCTCCATGCCGTCTCGCTCCGGCATCAAGATATCGGTGATGACAAGATCCGCTGGAGCTTGGCGGTAGAGCGCCAGACCGGTTTCACCGTTGGTTGCTTCTCGGATCTGATGACCATCCTCTTCGAGAATCTTCCGCAACAGGGTTCGGATCGACGCTTCATCGTCTACGATCAGGATCGAGGCCATAGTTGCTCCACCGGTAACTTGAAAGCACTGTTGCTGGCATCAGGCCCGAACGCCTCCAGCAACGTGAGTCTAGCCGGACCTTGGATCGATGATGGTGCTCTCACTGAGGTCCTGGGTCTCAAGGGTCTGGTTCTCCGCCGCTCATGCCGCAGATTCCAGATGGCACAGATATATCCGACAAGTCCTGAAAAATCCAGGAAATGCCCATTGCCTGTCACCCCACGGGATCTAGAGCCAGATGGTGCGCCTGTCCTCTCGTCCTGACAGCTGGAAATCCTTTCCATTCGTTGCCGTCCCCTCAAGTTCTGGTCCAATTCCCCTGATAGTGCTGGTGGACCCGTGTCCCTCTTCGTCATACGGTGTCCCTCCTTGCCTGTCGAGTCGGCCTCATGCTTGGCCGCCGGCATGGACGATTACCTCTCAAATCCGGTGAGGCTCGAACTGTTGTCACAGATGCTGCGCCGCCGGATGCCATCGGTGACTTCCTCCTCCGCATAAACCGACCATTGTCCGAAAGCGTTTCCTTCTGTGGCCGCACAAGGTAAGCTGTGCCATGCTTGGCCATATATCGCCGTCTCGTCCGTTTCGGATTCGGCGCTGGATGCTGGCGATGCTCGGCCTGCTCGGGGTCGGGGTTGCCGCGCTGGTGGGATACGGTCTTGTCCTCTCCGCAACCCTGACGTTGCCCAGGAGCGATGAGCACCCGCAACTGCTGATCTACAGCGCGCCGTTTGTTCTGACCCCAGGGATTCATCTCGCCGACTCAGGGCTCCTCGATCGGCTGCATCGGTTGGAATATCGATCTGTTGCCACTTCGCCAAAGACTCCTGGCGAGTATGCGCTCACGGACGAGGCGATCGAGATTTTTCTGCACGCCCAGGAGGAAAGCCGCCTTCCAGCAAGGGTAGTCCGATTACGGCTGGTGGAGGGCATGGTCGCAGAAGTGCTTTCCCTTCCGGACGGGCAACCAGATCCGATGGCAGTGCTCGAGCCGGCGGTCATCAGCGGGATGCGCGCGGGTTCCAAGCAGGTTAGGGAATGGATTCCGTTCAGCCGCATCCCTCCGCTGCTGGTGCAGACATTGCTGGCCGTCGAGGACCGCCGCTTCTTTTCTCATTACGGAGTTGATCCCATCGCCGTTGGCCGGGCCTTGTGGACCAACATGACCCGGGGCGCCGTCGTGCAAGGCGGGAGCACGTTGACCCAACAACTGGCCAAGAATCTCTACTATTCGCCACAGCGGACCCTGCGGCGCAAGCTGCAAGAGTTCATGGCGGCCATTGTGCTGGAGTGCAAATATCGGAAGGAAGACATTCTCGAGAGCTATCTGAACGAAATCTATCTCGGCCAAGCCGGGTCTGTCTCCATCTACGGCGTCGGGGAGGCCGCGCACCGCTATTTCGGCAAGAGTCTCGACGAGTTGTCGATTGATGAAATGGCAATGATCGTCGGGTTGATTAAGGGGCCCAACACCTATTCGCCCGTGAAGAACCTCGAGCATGCGGTTGAGCGGAGAAATGTGGTGCTCCAGCGCCTGCGGGACCAGGGTCTCGTGTCCGAGACGGTGTGGGCCGACGCTGTGAATCGGCCGGTACACGTCGTGTTGGCGCAAGATGCGCTGAGCGATGCCCCCCACTTTGTGGACAATCTGCTCCGGGAAGTCGAGGGAGGAACCGGCGTCGGTATCCCGGAAGGCGCCAGAATCTTTTCGACCCTCGATCCATGGATGCAACAACACAGTACTCAGGCATTGCAGCAGGGCCTGACGAAGCTGGAAACCACGTATTCGTGGCTGACGCACGCGGAGCCGCCACTTCAGGGGGCGATCGTCGTGCTGGAAGCGAAGACCGGCCACATTCTCGCGATGGTCGGCGGGCGCAACTATCGTGTGAGCCAATTCAACCGGGCGGTGCAGGCCCACCGGTCGGCCGGGTCGCTCTTCAAACCATTCGTGTATCTAGCTGCGTTCGAAGCCGCGCGGGGTCAGAGCGCGGTGGGATTGACGCCGGCGACCGTGCTGGAGGATGAGCCGGTTACGCTGGACTCGGGCACCGGCCCGTGGTCTCCACAGAATTACGACCGGCAATATCGAGGTTCGGTCACGGTACGGACGGCGCTTGAACAATCGTTGAACGTGCCGGCTGTGCGTGCAGCCCACCGGACGGGTATCATGCCGTTCATCAACCAGCTGCGGGCATTCGGGATCACCACGCCGATGCCCAATAATCTGTCCGTGGCGCTGGGAAGTTCCGCCGTGTCCTTGATCGAGATTACGTCGGCCTATGGGGGGCTGGCCAACGGCGGCATTGCGGTGCGCCCGAGCGCCGTGATCAATATGGTACGGGAAACCGGCGAGACAATCTGGAACCAGACTCCCGATCGGCGCCAAGCCACCTCTCCGCAGGGGGCGTATCTCGTGACGTCTCTGCTGAAAGGCGTCGTGGATCGAGGCACCGGCGCCAAGGCCAGAGCGTTGGGGGTGCACGGCCCTCTCGCGGGCAAGACGGGCACAACAGATGGGTATCGAGACGCCTGGTTCGTCGGATATACGGCGGATCTGGTGATCGGCGTATGGGTTGGTTTCGATGATGAGCGGCCGATCAAATTAACCGGCGCCCAGGCGGCGCTACCGATTTGGAGCGCCCTTGCCATGCGGCTGCTGCGCCAAGACCGGCCGGACTTCGAGATGCCGGAGGGGGTGGTTGAGCGCGAGATCGATCCGCACACCGGTCAACTGGCCACATCACAATGTCCGGAAAAGGTCTCCGAGGTGTTCATCGCCGGAACAGAGCCGACCGTCTATTGCGAAGTGCATGGGGAAGGAATATGGGATCGGTTCAAGCGCACGTTCGGATTCTTCTGACGGGATGTGAGCGACACGCTGTATGCGGGGAGTTTGCGCAGAGAATCAACAACTGCTAGAAGTCTGCCGTTTCTTAGAGTATCCTGAGCCTCGATCGGACTCAACCAGGAGCTTGTATGAAAAAGACCGGCTATATGGACGACGGCAATATCACCTTGCTCGCCAAAGGGGTTGAGCTAAAGGGCGAGATCAAGGTCGACGGTACGGTGCGCATCGACGGCCGCCTGGAAGGCGAGGTGCATACCAAAGGGGAAGTCATCGTGGGCGAAGACGGCGTCGTCAAAGGGCTGATCACAGCCGGATCGCTCATCAGCAGCGGGCGTATCAAGGCCGCGGTTACGGCAACCGAGCGAGTGCAACTTCTGAAAACAGCGATTCTCATCGGTGAAGTGCATTCGCCGATCATGGTGATGGAAGAGGGAGCCAAGTTTCAAGGTGTCAGTGACATGGGTGCCACCGCCTGGCCGGAAGAGGCGCAAAAGCTGCCCGGCAATCTCCGTGACCTCAATCCGCACCGGAACAGGCCCATCGCCTTGATCGGAAAGGAACAAAACTTCTAGGTTTCGCACGTTCGTCCTGGCCCACGCCGCTTCAGCCGCACGTGCATGTGCCCGCGTCCTGCTTCCGCTGCTCAGATCTAGCTCCACCGGTGACAAGGTTCACCGGATCTGCTATCAACAGATCCTGCCCGCGCACAAACTCGAGAGGCCATGACTCAACAACACCTGTTCTCCGTCGTATTCTTTGCTCTGCTGGCGCTGCTGGTCTACCAGATGGGCCTCATGTTCCAACCGTTCGTGTTCCCGGCTCTCTGGGCCGGCCTCTTGGCACATTGGGCGTTTCCGCTTCACCTCGAGCTCTCGAAACTGTTTAGGGGAAATGACGCACTGTCTGCTGCGGTGCTCACTATCGGCGCCTTGGGCATGGTCGTTGTGCCTTTGGCTGTGATGGGCGTGTTGCTTGTGGACGAAGCCGGCGTAGCAGAACAGACAATTCGAGCCTGGATAGCCGCCGGCGGGTTGCACCGGCTGCCGGATCAGCTGGGGACGATTCCGTTGATCGGGGGATGGTTGCGCAACGCCGCCACCGGTATCGATGTCCAGAAATTCTCCATGGAAGAGTCGGTGGTGGCGGGCGTCAAGGGAATGAGCCAGTTTCTCGTCGGCCAGATGGGCGATCTCTTGAAGAATACAGCCATTTTGGTGACGGATTTTTTTATCATGCTGCTCGTGCTGTTTTTTCTCTTTAAGGATGGGCAGAAATGGTTCGCGGCCTGCTACGAATTGATTCCGATGGATGAGTCGCACAAGCAGAGGATCGTCGTTCGGCTGGACCAGACCATTCGCGCGGTGGTCAAAGGAATGCTGGTCACGGCCATTGTCCAAGGTGTGCTGGCCGGCGCGGCGTACTTGGCCCTTGGCGTGCCGTTTCCCATGGTGCTCACGGTGCTGACGATCCTGCTTGCGCCGATTCCCTTCGGCGGGACCGCGCTGGTGTGGGGACCGGTCGTCTGTTATTTGCTCTGGGTCGGTCCGGTGATGAAGGCCCTCATCATGCTCGCGTGGGGCGTCGGTGTCGTGTCTATGGTCGATCAATTCCTCCGGCCCTGGTTGATCGGCCAGGATGTTGAAATTCCCGTGCTACTGCTGGTGTTAAGTGTTCTCGGAGGGCTGGCGCTTTACGGTATCCTGGGACTCTTCGTCGGGCCCGTCTTAGTCAGTCTCCTCATGACGGCGGTCCAGATCTATCGCGAGGAATATCACACGGCCGCAAGCGGGTCGCCTCCCGTGCCACCGCCGACCAATCCCGCGTAGCGTCAACCGTGAATCGTCAAGCGTCATTCGTCAATCGATCGGATGACAATCCTCTTCCCCCCGTGTTTCATGTGACGATTGACGGTTGACGCCCCTCATTCCAGCGGGATCGTGATCGCAATTCCACCCATCAAATCATTCACCTTAAAATCCTGCTTCGGACTCAACGGATGACTGTTGTGGCACGTGACGCAGGCAGGCGAGACGGCACGGTCTGCATAGATGGCTTGGAAGTACTGCTTCTTGCCGCTTGAAACAATCCCGGTGACTGGCCGTTCGGGCTGGCGTCGGAGCACGTCCAGGGCTTTTCGCTCGAACTCGGTTGCCGGTGCGTTACGTTGATAGATTGGGGAGAACCCGATCAGCCGGTAGCGAATCCCGCTCCCGCTCTCTGCCGCGAGCCGCCCGGATTGTTGAAGGAATTGTGCCGGGAGAGGGAGCGCATTCTCCTGTTCCCAATGTTCGGTCGCGGCGACGATGCCTTTCTCCTGCATGCGGTTGACGATGTGTGTCGTGTAGATCGTCCGATCGGCCTCTAGGACGGCATGGACGTAATCGGCGACTCTCTCCGGAGAGATGCTGCCGATAGATGGGTTCTCCTTGGCTGAGGGGAGAGAAGCCCCCCCCCAGAGTCCTCCTAAGAGGAATGCGATGGTTGCGGCTCGGAACGTGACGCGGAAGGTGTCCATGGGCCTCCTTCTGGAGACAGTGGAGAACTGACCGGTAGAGTGACAAGGCAGGTGGTACCTCGACCTTCGACGCTCTCGATGCGGAGATCGCCTCCGAACTTTCGGATAATCCGCCTCGCCACCGTGAGCCCGAGGCCCGAACCTTCCCCCTGTCCCTTGGTCGTAAAAAACGGGTCGAAGATCTTTGACAGGTGCGCTTTGGAGATGCCGGGACCGGAATCGGCGATCGTCGCAGTAGCCGTACGGCCCGACACGCCGGTCGTCAACGTGAGCGTGCCGCTGCCCTTCATGGCTTGGGCGGCATTGGTCACGAGATTCACCAACGCTTGCCGAAGTTGGTCTGGAAATACCAACACAGGCGTATTGCCCGCATAGGTTTTATGAATCACAATGTCTTTCATTTCAACGGTGGTTTGTGCCGTGGCCAGCACTTGGTCCAAGATCTGTTCCAAATACACCGGTACTTGCCTGTCGAAGGCCTCACGGTTGGTCACGCCGGTAAAATCTCGAACGATCGTCGCCATGCGACGGCCATGAGCCACGATGTCCCGAGCGCAGGCCCTGATATGCTCCAAGTCCTGTTCTTCTTGAATCACTTCTCCCAACCCGATGATTCCGAACAAGGGATTGTTGAGTTCGTGGCCGATTCCAGCGGTGAGCACACCGAGGCTTCCCGTTTTCTCCGCCTGGACCAGCTGGTCTTGCAGCCGACTTTCGTCCGTGGTGTCTCGAAGCACCAGCCCAATGCTGTCCTCTTCCCCTGGTCTCGCGGGCAATCGGAACCATTGATAGTGATAGATGCGTGATCCGATGTGGAGTTCAGAACGATGGCTGGACGATTCGTGATCGGCACTCGGCGCAAGTGGATCCCTTGGTACCGTCTCGCGCTCAATATCGGCTGCAGCAGAAGATGTGTCTCCGTTGGTACGAAATTCTGCCTGTAGCTGCTTCTGAACGGCTGGGTCGAGTGGAAGAATCTTGAACAGCGAAGTTCCCGACATCGGTTCCTGGACCTTGAAGGATTCGCGGGCTGCCTGATTGATGTAGCGCACGACTTCGTGGGCATCGATCAGGAGAATCGGAGTGGGGACGGCGTCTAAGATCTGATCCGTCGACTGCTGGAGGACCTGGACTTCCTGGGTTTTCAACTTGACCTGGTCGGTCAATCCCGCAAATGCGGCTTTCAACTGTTGGTTCATGCGGTTGAATTCTTCGGCCAAGTCCTCCAATTCGTCACCAGTCTGGATCTGAATCGGTGTCCGCAATTCACCGCGTCCGATTGACTGCGCGGCCTGTTGTAGTTGGCGCACAGGTGTCACGATGCGGCCGGCGGCGACGTAGCCCAGCGAGGCCAGCAGCACCACAGCGACGGCTCCGAACGCCGTCACCCAGGTGAACAGATGCTGAATCGGCGCGAAGAGCTCATCGGAGGATTGCCAGACGAAGGTGTGCCACGACCCACTGTCGGTCGAACCGTTGGTCGCCCGGCTTGTTTCCGGGAGAGGGGCAAAGCCGATGACGGAAGTGGACTGTCCGCCGTGACCATCGCTCGAGGCCTGCACCCAACCGGGATGCTGCGGTGTGACGAGCGGGATTAAGTCCGGATCGGACAACGGGACGCCGGTCGGAAGAATGGGACAGCTGACGACGATACCCTTCGTGTCAATCAACATGACGTGACCGGTCTTCCCAAATCTGGTGACATGGGTCGCGGGAGAAAAGAACTCTTTGGCATCGATCACGCGATGAAGTACTCCGACGACTTCATACCGGAGACTATCCATGATGGGGAGGGAGATGGAGAAGACATAGGCGTTCACCTGATCGTCGAAACGGACGTCTTCGATGTAGAGTTTACCCACCGCCTTATTGAAGGCACCCTGCCACCATTGGGTTTTCTGGTGGCGGAACGCCGGATGGTCGGTCATCGTTGCGACCAGCGTGCCCTGCGCATCGGTGAGGAACAGCAGTTTAGTCGAAGCACGGACGACTTGCGGAAGCAACTGGCCTGGTGCACTGTGACCACCGGTATAATATTCGCGGAGCAGTGTGCTGAGTGGGTTTTCGGTGAGGGACTTGATGGCGGCCGCGTCTCGCGCCGCCCATCGGCGTTCGAAGTCCGTGAACGCCGCGGTCTGGCGTGTGGAATCACTCTGCATATCACGCCGCTGTTCCAGTGCATGGATGATCGCCGGGTCATTCGCGATGCGTGCGGTGTGCGCGATTTCTTCGGCGAGGAGAAGGTCGAGTTTGCGGGCAGCCTCGGTCGCCAATGCTTTAAAGCTTTCCCCGCTGACTTCCCGGATTTCTTGAGACCCTTGCCAGAACGCCATCCCCAAGCCGACAACGAGCGGGATGACACCGACGAGCAGCATGGAGAGAATGACCTTGGTTTTAAGCCCCCATCGGGCTCCTGACCTCGAGGGTGCCGGCGTCTCGGTCATGGCTGAGCGCTCCTCTCGCCGACGGTTGAGTCATGAGGAAATGTGAGTGTAAACGTCGAGCCTCTGCCGACCTGGCTTTCAACCGCTATGGTGCCGTTCATGTGGTGAATGACGCTCTTGATGTTGTAGAGCCCCAGTCCGGTTCCCTTTCCCGGCGGTTTGGTTGTGAAGAAGGGTTCGAAGATTCGGTCGAGCAACTCGGGGGGGATCCCGCTGCCTGTGTCGGAGACACGCACCTGCGTGGTGCCGGCTGTAACGGCGGTTTCCAGTGTTAAGGTGCCCTGGTCTGCCATAGCCTGGACGGCGTTGGTAATGAGATTGACGAACACATGGAGGAGTTCATCAGGGTTCCCCTTCACAACGACGTCTGGTTGGTACAGTTTACGAATTTCAATGTCTTGGAGCGCCACAGCATAACGGGCGATCTTCAGAGCCTCGTCCAGCTTGCCATTGATGCTAATCAGACAGTCTTGGCGTAGGGATGCACGGCGCGAGTAGGAGGTGAGGTCCCGGCAAATGGCGGAGGTGCGCTTGACCGCTTCGATGATATCCCGGGCTTGAGTGTGGATAGCTTCAAGGTCTGTTTCGTCAGCCAGATTTTCCGCCAGGCCGAGAATCAGCTGGAGTGGGTTGTTCATGTCGTGGGCGATGCCGGCGGCGAACGAGCCGATTCCCGCGAGTTTCTCCGCGTGGAGCAACTCGGCCTGCAAGAGCGATTCATGCTGGACGAGGGTCCACAACAACCGCACAGCCTGCCCGCTGAGCAGGTCGGCACCGGCCGGGAGTTGCTCGTGAAGCATCCGTTCCACCGCCGGATCGCCGGTGACATCCATCACAAGGTTGAGGCCTTGCTGCTGGATCAGGTCGGCCGCCAGGTCATAGACCGGCACGTTGATCTCGTGGGCCCGTGTGAGTCCGGGAGCCGAGGGATCTCTGTCGGCAATGCCGACGATCTCAACCGTGCCGATCTGGTGGAGCACTTCGAGCAGGGCCATCCCCCCACGACCTGCCCCGATGATGGCCACTCGCATCGGAAGCGGGACAGGAACTGGTTCGGTCCGCCCCCTCCCGATCCCCGGATCAGCAGGGGCCGATGTCGCCGCCGCTCCGGTCCTCTGTGCTGCTGGCCAGTCCATCATAGATGCGCCAATTCGCGCTGCTCCATGGCACGCGCGACGGAGGCTTTCAATTTCTCGCCTTCCACCGGTTTCACCAGGTAGTCCACCACGCCCTGCCGGAGCAGCGATGTGGCCATGTCGGTATCTGGGAATCCGGTCAGGACGATCAGCGGCACACGGGGATAATTTTCACGGAAGTACGTGATCGCCTCAATGCCGTTCACTTTGGGCATGCGGATGTCGCAGATTATGACGTCAAGGAGGAGACGATTTTCTCCGCTGTTGATCGTCTCGATGGCTTTGGCGCCGTTTTCCGCCTCCAGCACGTCGTACCCGGCTTTTTGAAGCGTCATCCGGACGACCTTACGGATATCGGGCTCATCATCCACAACAAGGACGCGACCGTTGCAGCTGTCACCTCCCACGAAAAACCCGGACTTGAACTCGCTCATGGCAACCTCCTGGTGAAGGGTAGAGGGTGATGGATATCGTGGTTGTCATCGTATGCAGTTTATTGGAGGCGCAAGGTGCATGCCGGACAATACGACAGCCTATGTGCTTGAACTTCAAACGATCAGTCATTGAGTCCGCCGTGCCGCTTCGGTTCCGTGGCTCATATGCACCACCAGGTGTTGAAATACACCAGTGCCACGTGTGGTCGCATTGCCTTTCCGGGGCAATTTCGGCTAGGGTATCGACTTGGATAATCAGGGAGGTCTTGTGATTACACCGGATGTATTGGCCGACTATATCCGCAAGAGCATGCCGGATGCCGTGGTGACGGTGACGGATCGTACCGGGACCATGAACCATCTCAAAGTCAGTGTCGTCTCTGCGGCTTTTCAGGGTAAGAACTTGCTGGACCGGCATCGGATGATTTATCAGGCTCTGGATGCACCGATGAAAGATGGGCGCATTCATGCGCTGGAGCTCACGGCGCAGACCCAGGATGAACACTAAGCGCGAATGGCTCGCAGTCATTCGTAAGGAGGCTGGACGATGGCGGATCCGATCGAAGAAGAAATTCAGAAAGAAGTGAAGGCGCACAAGATTTTGATCTACGGCAAGGGGACCAAGCAGATGCCGATGTGCGGGTTCACGCGGGAGACGATGCAGTTTTTCGATAAATACGGCTATCCCTACGAACTGATCGACGTCCTGTCGCAGCCGGTGAAGCGGGAAGCTCTCACGAAGATGACGAATTGGCCGACCCTGCCGAAAGTCTTCATCGACGGCACCTTCTATGGGGATACCGACGTCCTTGATCCGATGGCGGCCAAGGGCGAGATTGAACCGCTGCTGAAAAAAGCATTCGGGAAGTGAAGGAGGGAGTCTCGGCTGGAGAATGGCGTGCGGGCTCGGTGACGCCATGATGCGGCGAGTCCAAACGGGTGACGAACCTCTCTCCTTTTCGTCAGGTGCTTCTCTAAGACTGCGACATCCGTCGCAATGCCGTCGCACCTGATCGCACCCACCTACTGACCCGGCGATTCCCGCCATGGCGTCAGCAGATCCGCGCATCCGTTCCATCCGAGACTTGGTAGTAATTGGCGAGGGATGGGCGCATGCTGTCCGTGTATCCTTCAGCACTCTCAGCTTCGTTGACCGCAAAGGAGCCTTCTGTGGCGAAGATGTCCAGCAGCATAGGGACGTTCGTGTGCGGGGCGCTATGCCTGGCTGCAAGCGCGGGATGTGGGGTGGGTATTGGTCAACTCGATCGTGTTGATTGGGAGAAGGCGCGGCTGGTTGACCTGACGCACTCGTTCGGCGCCGACACGATTGTCTGGCCGACGGAGCAGGATTTCAGGCTTATCATTCAGCACGCAGAGGACACACCGGGTGGGTACTACTATGCATCGAATCGTATTGAGATGCCCGAGCACGGCGGGACTCATCTCGACGCCCCGATTCATTTTTCCCGTGGGAAACAGACACTGGATCAGATTCCAATCGACCGTCTAGTCGGTGGAGCGGTCCGAATCGATGTTCAAACCCAATGTGCGCGTGACCGAGATTACCAGGTCACCGTCCGAGATGTTGAGCAGTGGGAAGCGACGCATGGGCGAATTCATGACCATACGATTGTGTTGGTGGACACCGGCTTCGCCCGATTCTGGCCAAATCGGAAGGAGTATCTGGGAACGGAATTGCGGGGGCAGGAAGGAGTGCGGGCACTGCATTTCCCGGGGGTACATCCCGACACTGCGGCGTGGCTGGTGCGTGAACGGCAGGTCAGGGCTGTCGGCATCGACACAGCCTCGATCGACTATGGCCAATCGACGGTCTTTGGATCACATGTCACGTTACTCTCCCAGAATGTACCGGTCTTCGAAAACCTTGCTGACCTGAACGGTCTTCCCGAAACGGGTTTCAATGTGATCGCGCTTCCCATGAAAATTGCCGGCGGCTCCGGCGGGCCGTTGAGAATTATCGCGGTGCTGCCTGGCCTGCGCTAGATCTCCATCCGTTGCTGTTCTCCTGAAAGGGATCTGTGCATACTTGCCTGTATGAATCCCCGGCAACCGACGATGGCACATGGCCTCCAGCGGCGGCCAAGCAAGTTGAGCGAGCGGCTTTCGCACAAGAAGATCGAACGGGCCAGGCACATGACGCCGGAGGAGCGCTTGACGGTTGCGTTGCACTTGTCTGATTTCTGCCATGAGCTGAGCCGCGCCGGTTCTCCGAAGTCCTGAGCAGGCGGCTGTAAGAGCTTCCAATATTGCCCCCACTTCTGGCCTGTGCTAGCTTCATGGTACGAGAGTGTGGCAGGTTTCGCATTACGTGCGACATCGCGCCCTCAATGACCGGATGATATTCTATGAATGGTAAGGCCCAAATCGCTGTCCCTAGAGCGAAGCTGGAAGAATTCTGTCGGCGAAATCATATTCGTAAGTTATCGCTGTTTGGGTCTGTCCTCCGAAGCGATTTTCGTTCGGACAGCGATGTCGATGTGCTCGTGGAGTTTGAGCCGAGCCATGGGCCTGGATTTATCGGACTCATGAAAATGGAGAAAGAACTGTCTCTCTTGCTGGGGGGCCGAAAGGTTGATCTAGTCACAGAAAGATTTCTGAACCGTCGGATTCGGGATCGTGTGCTTGCTGACGCCGAGATCCAGTATGCCGAAGGATGATCTCGTCTATGTCGGCCATATGCTGGATAAGGCGCAGGACGCACTTGCTCTGGCTCATGGAAAGACTCGCCAAGATTACGATAACGACACCGCCCTTCGTTTAGCACTCACGCATCTTATTCAGGTGATCGGCGAAGCAGCCCGCCGTGTTTCGTCGCAGTTCCGTGAACGGCACCCGGACATTCCGTGGGAGGCCATTGCGGGCATGCGAAACAAGATCGTGCATGATTACATGGATGTGGACGAGGACATCGTGTGGGATTCCGTGGTCCACGAGTTGCCACTGCTGATCGCTGAGTTGAAGCGAATCGTTCCGGCTGAGAATTCCTAGCGTCAGGGGCGCGTGTTCTGGACCTGAGGGGGGCTTCCTTGCAACATCACTTCCCTCCGCTTCGGTCACGTTGCTTCTGACACGTCCTCACAGTTGGTCGGGATAGGAAATTCAGCCTGGCTTTATTTTTCTGGGCCAGACCTTTCGGCGCGACCCTTCCATGTCAGCCAGGGGAAAGGCTGCGGGGTGGTTGGGGCTACCTGCTCAACGCTTCGGCTCGACCGTGCTAGGCCTCAGGCCGCTCGGCGGCGCAAACTCGTTCAGATCCTGCTGCACGCGATCTGAACTTCGAACATGCACCGCCGTCCTCATGCTTCGGATCGCAGCCTTTTGGCAAGCACGGTGCCCTCGCCTCCGCTGATTCGCGATGCAGCCCTAACCACCCCGCAAGGGGACAGAGGAGAGATACCCCGGCGTCCGGTCGCGCCGTTCCAACCCGCCCACAGCCAAGCCAGTAATTCAGAATGTCCCAGTTTCTCAACCTGTAGTCTGCCTTGAGTACGGTCACTACAGGAAATCAACTTCCCCATTCCCCTGCCTATTCTTCTCCTTGTGGTTCAGAGAGGGAGCGCTCGTTGTTCTCTCTTGTCATGCGAAAAATCCCCTTCTCGTCTAGCTGTACGATGAATGAGGATTTTGACGGCTTCACCCCATCACCGGTGACCTTGAGATAGATGCGGTGCTGATGTTGCGCATCGATAAAATAATTGTCGTTGCCTTCAATCTGAAACGAATTGCCCGTCAGGATCCCCTGGCCATGCGAGATCAGCCTCACGCGATCCCGCAAATCCGGAGAGAATTTCATTGTGTTCATCCCGTTCCTCTCGAAAAGTAGCTTATGGCCGAGATAGGGAGGTGTTGTCTTCTCTGCGGAATTGTGGTCAGAAAGATCTTCAATGCGTTCCAACTCAACAGATACGTTATCTACATCGTGGATTGCTGAATTATGTATCACGACTCCGTAGACCTTATGGCGCACTTGCTGCACGGGCAAAGCTGGATGGCGCCGCTCTACCCACTCTGCAGAATGTTCTCCGTCAAACTCGATCTTCAGTGGGGATGGCCGTATGTGCCTGACAATCCGTTCCATCCGCTTCCGAGACTCCTGCTGATCCAATGCGCGTGCTAGCTCCAATGTTCCATCTGCTGGTTGTTGGCGTAGGACTCGTGCCTTTCCCGTGTGTATTTGCCTTCCGATAGAGGTCTGAACCAATTCGCTATTCATTCGCAGGAAATCTAATTCCTCGTTGGGTTTAATACTCAGGTGGGTGCCGACCGCATGAATTAGATTCTGTGAAAACATGTCATCATCAACTTCTAACGCCTGGAAACTTGAAAGTGGAGGGGGGAGGTTGTTTCGCCGGAGACCAGAATGGCAAACGGGCATGATTGGTATGCCTCGATTCCAGCAGCATCCAGATTCAAAGTTGATCCATGGGCGAGCTATAGAGCTCATACTGCACAATACGATGAGTATGTTGGCGCTTTCTAAAGCTGTGCTAATTGTTTCAAGCCATTTAGTTCCTGCGGGGAGATCTTTCGGGTGGCTGCTTACAAAAACTTCACAATGGCTAAAAAATGCTTGCTCTATCCATTTCTTTAGTTCAATCGCAAGGGGTGCCTCTTCATTGATATGGCTGATGAAGATCTTGTCTTTGCGGCGAGTCTCACTCGCTTGATCCTTCAGAGGGTAGGGCGAAGGCAAAGTTTTACGATTATCAGCAAACGGCAAGAAGTCTTTATAGCGTCCCGTTAGAACATCGATTACAGGAAGGTTGTCGTGACTCAGCCAGCAGGAAAAGTCATCATCTGCATTCGCCAAAACCTGTAGATCTTTTGTGCGCCAAAGTGTGAAGCCATTCTCTTCGCCAATCCTACTAAGCCCAAGTTCCTTACTGGATTCACCAGAGGCAGATTTCTCACTCCAATAGAGGGTTAGATCATTGAGGCTATGCTCCGCTTTAACAGCGATTGCGAAACGTCCGTTGGGGGCACTGATAACCTGCATCTGGGCTGGCATTTCGATGGTAATGAAGAGAGCAACCGAGGTCCGATAGAGATCCTCTTTCTCTATTTCGAGTAAGTTCGCAACGGCCGACTCAACAGAAGGCCAACCATTTCTGATAACTGCCCCAGCAATGTCAGGATCTTGGAAGCTCAGTGACCTTGTACCAAAGGAATAAGTTATGCTGGGCCACGTTTCTTGTGACCACGGACGTACAAAACCTTTCCATCTGGATACCTGGCCGCGTCCTTGGTCCGCTGAGACTGCTTCCGGCAGGGCGATTCTTTCCCCTTCAATATTAAGAAAACCATTTGCTAGATTGCTTAGAAGTTTATCTATTTCTGAAAATAGAGCAGCTTCGAACAAAACACGGAACCGCCCTGCTTGTATCGCTGGAGCATTGACACTCAAATGTTGATGCCGCTGTCTAATTTCCTCCACTGATCTGGCCGATACACGAACCACTGTGAGAAGCGAGACCCAACTCGCGTCGTGTTTGATCACGGCGGAACGCATGTCAAGACTTTGGAAAGAGTCTCGGAGGGCAGACAGTACTTCTCGAAGCTGGACTTGTACGTATGTCAAAGTAGATAGCCTGTTTTGGAGAGCCAGGGATGAATGCTTTTCGAACAGTTAAGATGAGTGCTAGCTGCTTTGTCAAATGTGGGCGCAAGCCATCATGCAAATACGCGCACCGAGGTGTAGGAAGAGTTGTTGCGCGCCTCGCCACTGCTCTTGAACGCTTTTCACTGAATCCATCATCTTCCGATTTGATTAAGCCGCGGCTTTCTTGACGCGCACTTCGGCACGATAACTTGTGGTGGCCAGCACCTATGAGCACAGTGGTTGAGATGCGGTGGGTGTTCACATTGGTGATCGGGTATAGAAAAAGCGAAGGCCGCCTCAGGTGAGGCGGCCTTCTTGTTTTCTCTCCCTAGCAGGTGCGGTGCTGGTGCTCTCGACTGCTCGCTCTCTTCTTCTCTCGCCCCCCGTTGTGGGAGTGGGAGGGCTGGGTCAGCATCGCGCAATGGTGCGAAGGGTTGGGCCCCGCACTGGCTGATCGGATGCGGTTTGCCAGGGCAAACGCCGAGCACTGTTCGAGCAGGGCCTACGCGCAGCGTATTGGCCGGGCGAGTTGCGCAGGCGAGCAGACGTGAAGCCTAGTGCGGTCAACCCGAAGCACTGAGCAGGCTGACCCAGCCTTCCCGCTCCTAGGTGCCCATCTCCCACGACGCCAAATACTTCTTCTGCTCCGCCGTCAGTGTATCGATCGCCACGCCCATGCCGGCCAGCTTGAGCCGCGCGATTTCCTTGTCGATGTCCGCCGGCACCGGGTACACCTTCTTTTCCAGTTTCTTGTAATTCTTCACGATGTATTCCGCGCCGAGCGCCTGGTTGGCGAAGCTCATATCCATGACGCTGGACGGATGGCCTTCGGCGGTGGCCAGATTGACCAGGCGGCCTTCACCCAAAAGGCTCACGCGGTGGCCGTTCTTGAGCGTGAACTGTTCGACGCCGGTACGGATCGCCTTTCGGCTTTTGCTCAGTTTCTCCAGCGCAGGAATGTCCAGCTCCACGTTGAAGTGGCCGCTGTTGCAGACGATGGCACCGTCTTTCATGTCGGCGAAATGTTCGCCGCGGATCACGTGGATGTTTCCGGTCACCGTGACGAAGAAATCGCCGACCGGAGCGGCCTGTTCCATCGGCATGACACGGAAGCCGTCCATGACCGCTTCGAGGCCTTTCAACGGATCGATCTCGGTGACGATCACGTCGGCGCCCATGCCCTTTGCCCGCATGGCGATGCCGCGCCCGCACCAGCCGTAGCCCACGACGACGACGACGGACCCGCACACCAATCGGTTGGTCGCGCGCACGATGCCGTCCATGGTGGATTGCCCGGTGCCGTACCGGTTGTCGAACATATGTTTGGTATTGGCGTCGTTGACGGAGATGACCGGGAACTTGAGTACTTTCTTATCGGCCATGCTGCGGAGCCGGATGACTCCCGTGGTGGTTTCTTCCGTGCCACCGATCACGTTCTTCAACAGCTCTTTGCGCTTGGAGTGGAGATGGGAGACGACATCGGCGCCATCGTCCATGGTAAGGTGCGGACGGTGCGCGATGGCGGACTCGATATGGCGATAGTAAGTGGCGTTATCCTCGCCTTTGATCGCAAACGTCGGAATGCCTTCGTGCTGGACGAGTGCGGCGGCCACCTCATCCTGCGTACTGAGTGGGTTCGAGGCGCAGAGGCGGACGTCGGCGCCGCCGGCCTTCAAGGTGATAGCCAGATTCGCCGTTTCCGTCGTCACGTGGAGACAGGCGGTGATCCGCACGCCCTTCAGGGGCTGTTGCTTCGCGAATCGCTTGCGGATCAGCCGCAGCACGGGCATCGTGGCCTCGGCCCATTCGATCTTCAACCGGCCTGCGTCGGCCAACTTAATGTCTCTCACGTCGTAATCCACGGAAACCTCCTTTGCAGAGCGTCACTCGTCATTCGTCAGTGGTCATTCGCGGTCAAGATAAAGGGGGACGAGTTGTGTAACCCGCCCCCCTTGGCCATAGCGTTGGCCTCAGCCTGTCGGTCTTAAAGCCCTGCGTCTTTCCGCAGCACCTTGGCCTTGTCGATCTTTTCCCAGGTGAACTCCGGTTCGTTGCGGCCAAAGTGTCCGTAGGCGGCGGTCTTGCGGAAGATCGGCCGGCGGAGCTTTAGATGCTCGATGATGCCGCGTGGCGTCATCGGGAAATGTTTGCGCACCAGTTTGTCGAGATGATCGACAGAGACTTTCTCCGTGTTCTTCGTATCGACGAGGACTGAGACGGGGTCAGCCACACCGATCGCGTAGGCCAGCTGCACTTCGCACTTGTCGGCCAGGCCGGCCGCGACGAGGTTCTTGGCGATGTAGCGGGCCATGTAGGACGCGGAGCGGTCCACCTTCGTGGGATCCTTGCCGGAAAAGGCGCCACCGCCGTGGCTGCCGTGCCCGCCGTAGGTGTCCACGATGATTTTTCGGCCGGTCAAACCGGTGTCGCCCATCGGGCCACCCACGACAAAGCGGCCGGTCGGGTTGATGTGGTGCTTCACGCTGGTTGGGTCGTAGAGGTTCTTCGGCATCACGGGCTTGATGACTTTCTCCATGATGTCGCGCTCGATTTGCTTCGTGGTCACATCGGGGCTGTGTTGTGTGGAGACCACGATCGTGTCGATGCGCACCGGCTTGCCGTTCTTATATTCCACGGTCACCTGTGACTTGCCGTCCGGGCGCACCCAGTCGAGGATTTTCTTTTTCCGCACCTCGGCCAAGCGGCGGGTCAGCCGGTGGGCGAGCACGATCGGCATCGGCATCAACTCGTCGGTTTCGTTCGTGGCATAGCCGAACATCAGGCCTTGGTCGCCGGCCCCTCCGGAATCGACGCCCATGGCGATATCGCCGGACTGTTGATGAATGGCGGTCAGGACCGAGCAGGTATGTGAATCAAAGCCCCAAGACGCGTCGTTATAGCCGACATCCTTGATGACGTCGCGGATGATGTCGGGAATTTCGACGTAGGCTTTGGTAGAGATTTCCCCCGCGACGAATGCGATCCCGGTCGTCAAGATCGTTTCGCACGCGACGCGGGAATACTTATCCTGGGCGATCAGCGCGTCCAGAATGCCATCGGAAATTTGATCCGCAATCTTGTCCGGGTGTCCTTCCGTCACTGACTCCGAGGTAAACAAATAATTGTTTCTCATGCGCCCCTCTTTCTCTTAGGTTCAAGCTGTTGTGCGCTCCCGCTGATGGTCCCAGACCGTGGCACCATGCACCGCGGCAGGTCCGTCCAGTAGAATCTTGGGGATTTTAGAGGAGATGACCGGGTTTGTCCATTACTCCAAGTGTAGGGGGAAATGGCATGGGGGTCCGGACGTTTCCTTGACAGTGCTTTTTGCACGTTTGTAAGATGATCTGATTTCAAGAAAATCGTGTCGGACTAAGGATTCGGGCCGAATGACGATCGCTACTTCCCTCCTATGGATGTCTATTGGGCTGCTTGCCGCTTCTCCCGCCATGACGGCGTTGGGGGCGCAGGCAGAGCCAGCACCATCCGTACGGACCCAGGCCAGTGAACGGCATGCGGTGAGGGTCGGCGACGAGGCGCCGAACTTTCATTTGCGCGACCTGGATGGCAATCTGACGAGCCTGTCGCAATTTCGGGGAAAGGTGGTTCTGCTCAATTTTTGGGCAACCTGGTGTGGGCCCTGTCGAGTCGAAATGCCGGCGATGGAACAACTCTATCGGACCTATTCTCGCAGGGAATTCCAAATCCTCGCGGTCTCCACGGACCCGCAAGGGGCGGCGGTCACTCGCCCATTCCAACAGAAGACCGGGTTGTCGTTTCCCATCCTCCATGACACGGAAATGCAGATCGGCCTGACCTATGGAGCCCGATCGCTTCCGATGACCTTCATGGTCGATCGTCAAGGGGTGGTTCGCCAGAAGATTTTCGGTGCCCGAGACTGGGATTCGCCGGAAGCCCGTGAATTGGTCCAGCTGCTCATGAAATTGTAAGCATGACCCAATCGCTCCCTCAGATTTCGTTGCTCGCCGCGTTTTCAGCCGGGTTGCTCTCGTTCGTCTCGCCGTGCGTCCTGCCGCTGGTCCCGTCCTATATTTCCTATATTACCGGGCTTTCGGTCGAACAGCTGACAGACGTGTCAGAACGGGCAAAATTCAAGAAGGCGATTGTCCTGAATTCGCTCCTCTTCATCGCCGGATTTTCCGCTGTCTTCATTGCGTTCGGCGCGTCGGCCAGCCTGCTGGGGCAAGTCCTCGTGACCTATCAGGACGCCATTCGTCGTATTGGCGGTGTGCTGATCGTCGTATTCGGGCTGTACCTCCTGGGGGTGCTGAATCTGAATTTCTTGAAAATGGAACATCGCTATCAGTTCCGCAACCGCCCGGCGGGCTACCTTGGGTCGTTCTTCATCGGGGTCGCATTTGCCGCGGGCTGGACACCTTGCGTAGGGCCGGTATTAGGATCGATCTTGCTGTACGCCGGCACGACAGACTCCCTGCTTGACGGTGTCGTGCTGTTGTCGTCCTACTCATTGGGACTGGGTTTGCCGTTGTTTCTCACGGCGCTAGGCGTGGATCGGTTTCTCGCCTATTTCAAAGAAGTGCGAGCCTATCTGTGGGGTGTTTCTACGGTGAGCGGAGTGTTGCTGGTTGTCGTCGGCGTGATGATCTACGCCAATTCCCTCACGATGGTGACCAGCTTTCTGGAGCGGTACGGTATCGGTTGGTATCTCGGTCAATGACAGAGCGGCTGGCAGCTGATTTCACGAGCCGGTTTCGCCGAGTATTCTGGCCCACACTCAGCACTCAATTCTCAGCACTCGCTGTTTAAATTGATCAGCACCAGGCGCCGAGGCGGCACGCGGTAAAGGTTTGTCCGGTTGGACTGACGGAAGAAGCGCCCAATGATCCGAAGGGAGGGGCAGCTTGGTTAGAGGACAGGCCCGACGTGTATGGTCTAGACGACACCGGTCCCGCGTCAGACGCAATGGCCGAATCCGATTTCTGGGCGAGCAAGGGAGGGTACGCCCCTCCGAGCGTTGCAAGCAGGCTTTTCCCATCGGCTGCCGCGCTGCTGTTCGGATATTTTTCAAGAAGGAGCGTGAGATCAGCTCTGGCCCAATCATCAGCCCCCAACTCATGATGGCTCATGGCCAGAAAATATAAGGCGTCCGGGGCAACGGGGCGATCTGGGTAGGTCTTGAAGATTTGTTCAAATCGATGTGCGGCGGCCAAGTAGGAGCCGCGCCGGTAGTAAAATCGTCCTACGAACAGATGCATCTCCGCCATCCAATTGTGGCACTCTTCCAGTTTCTCTAGCGACTGTGCATCGTACCGGCTTCCAGGAAAATCCTTTCGCACTCGTTCAAACGCGGCAATCGCCTTTTGGATAGGTTCGGGGTCTCGATCGATGCTTCTGCCCATCTTCAGATGCACTTCACCGATCCGGAATGCCGCATACGGGGCGAGTACATGGTTTCGATACATCTCAAGGAATCGGGAGTACTCCACCAGTGCTTCGGCGTACTCCTCTTTCTCGACGTACGCTTCTCCACGTTTGATCATGACGTTGGGGTGATAGTATCGCTCGGCGGTGTCTTCGACAAAGATCTGTTCATCCGTGCCGGTGAGGGCTTGCTTCACAGCGCCCCGGAGGTCTTTGGGAGTCGTAGAACAAGCTGCGAGGAAGCTCTGCGCCACGAGGAGGCAGCTCAGGGCGATCACGCAGGATGGTCCTGACGGTCGATCGGCTGAGGTGCGTGGAGGGAATAGTGAGAACGCCATAGCCGTTATTGATAGCAAGCGCGAGGGAGAAAAAGCAAGAAGAGCAAGGAAAAAAGGGGTTTGGTTGACCCGCCCCACAGGGCTCCCTATAATCCCCGCGCGATCAAGGTCCACTCGGCGTTCCCTCCACATGAACCACGACCGGCGGGAGTCATGATTCGAGTCAGGGTGATTGGAACCGGCAGTTATCTCCCTCACCGGGTCGTCACGAACGAGGAGATTGCGGCTCCGCTCGGGCTTGCGTCGGACCACATTCGACGGCTGACCGGCATCAAGGAACGGCGTTGGGCGGCAGACAGCGAAGCGCCTTCCGATATGGCGATCGAGGCCGGGCGCCGGGCCCTGTCCGCGGCCGGCTGCCAAGCGTCTGCGATTGAAGCGATTATCCTGTCGACGACGTCGCCGGACACCGTCTTCCCTTCGACCGCCTGTTATGTTCAGCGGGGGCTGGGGTGTCAGGGGGTGGGAGCCTTCGATGTATCCGCCTCGTGCTCCGGCTTTCTCTATGGACTCTCCATGGGGCAGGCCATGATTCAGAGCGGACAGCTGAAGACCTGTCTTGTGGCGGCGTCCGAGGTCAAGTCTCGATCACTCGATCTCAAGAATCAAGAGACCGCCATGCTGTTCGGCGACGGGGCTGGGGCCGTCGTATTGCGGGGTGAAGACGATCACAACCCCGATTGGCGTGGGATTCTTGGAATCAGGCTGCACGCGGATGGATCTCGTCATGGCCTGATTCGCGTGCAGGCCGGTGGGTCACGAACTCCGTCAACGCGTGCGACGCTAGAGAAACAGGAACATACGATCCGTATGCAGGGAACCGCGCTCTATCGGGTCGCGATTCGGCGGATCGAGCAGGCCGTGCAAGATCTCTTGAAGGAATTTGGCGTAGGCATCGGCGAGATTGCACAGGTGGTGCTGCATCAGGCCAACGGCAGGATTTTGCACCAGGTTGCCGACCGCCTGGAAATTCCACAGAACAAACTGACATCGGTCATCGAGCGGTACGGCAACACGTCATCGGCCTCTCTGCCGATTGCGGTCGATACGGCCGTGCGTGGTGGAGCCATCGCCGCTGGTGATCTTGTGCTGTTAGGCAGCTTTGGCGGAGGTGTGACGTGGGCCACCGGGCTTGTGCGGTGGTAAGGGTGATAGAACGGGGCTACGCTCTGGTGGCGTCCTTACTCTGCGTCGCCAGTTGCCTGCTTGCTGCTGACAGGTAGGCGAACCACAAACCGGCTTCCATGGGGGTGGGTCGCTTCGACCCAGACCTGTCCGCTCAGTCCCTCGACAAGATGTTTCACAATCGCCAAGCCGAGTCCGGTACCGCCGAGCTCGCGTGATCGAGCTTTGTCCACGCGATAGAACCGTTCGAAGACACGCGGGCGGTCCGGTTCCGGAATGCCGATGCCGGTATCCGCGACACTGAGGTCGATCATCCTGTCGGCCGATGCGGGGGCGAATCGTGCGCCGACTGTGATGGTGCCGCCGACCGGTGTGTACTTGACGGCATTGTCGAGTAGATTCGTGAGAACCTGAACGAGCCGTTCTTCGTCCCCCTCCACCGGCGGGAGAGCCGGATCGACCGACGCGAGGAGCCGGTGGCGTTTCTTGTCGGCGAGCGTTTTCATCATGGCGATTGTGCGATCGATCAGCGGACTCAGGGCGATGGGCTCCTTTTTGAAGTGCACGCTGCCTGATTCAATTTTCGAAAGTTCGAGCAGGTCATCGAGAATCAGATTCAGCCGGTTACTCTGGTTCAGGATGATGTCCAGAAAGTTGCCTGCGGCGACGGGATCGTCCTTGGCGCCGTCCAGCAGTGCTTCAACGTAGCCCTTGATCGAGGTCAGCGGCGTACGAAGCTCATGAGACACGTTTGCCACGAAGTCCTTCCGGATCGTTTCGAGGCGCCGCAGTTCCGTAATATCGTGGAAGACCAGGACGACACAGGCCTCGTTGTCCCGTTCTCCACCGGCGGCGGAGGCTTCGATGTGCAGACACCGTCCCGTCAAAGGCAGAACGATTTCCGCTTCATGGTTCGCCCGTGAACGTAAGGCCGCGTCGATCAGCTCGTTTAACTGCGGGGGGCGGAACAGTTCGGCAGCGGGGCGCCCCCGTGCCTCCGTGCGTGCGATGCCGAACATGTGCTCCAAGGCCGGATTGATCTGTAGGACGTAGCCGCGAGCGTCCAGCACCATCACCCCTTCGACCATCGACGTCAGGACAGCGAGCAGCTGGGCGCGATCTTCCGAGAGGGCGTCGATTTGGGTGTGCAGCCGGTCGGCCGCGTCATTGAGCGAGGACGCCAGGAGGCCGATTTCGTCGTGCGCGGCGATCTTAATAGGGGCTGCCCGCTCTCCGGCGGCCAATTGTTGGGCCGCAGGAGTGAGATCGGATAGGGGGGTCGTGATGCTGTGAGCCAGCCAGAGGCTCAGTGTCACGGCGATCAAGAACGCGGCGCTCAGTGCCAATACCAGCGAGTGTCCCACCGTCAATCCAGCGACGGCCAGGCTGCAGGCCACGGTCAGGATCGTTCCCAGCGCCAGTTTCCAGCGGATGGACAGCGTCATGCGTTCTTGCCCATCAACGATTACAGTTCCTTGAGTTTGTATCCCATCGACTTCACGGAGACGATGGCCTCGTCGAGCAGCGGAAGTTTTTGCTTGAGCCGCCGGATATGGACATCGACCGTTCTGGTGGTTCCATAGTAGTCGTAGCCCCATACGGCATTGAGGAGGATGTCGCGGGTCAGGACTCGCCCCGGATTCCGGAGGAGATGTTCGAGCAGCCCAAACTCCTTCGCCGTTAACAGCACTTCCTTTTCGCCCAGGCGAACCTCATGCCGTCCGAGGTCCATCGCCAGAGGGCCGTACCGGTAGCGGGTGGATTCGGCGGCCGGCGCGCGTTCCAGCCGGCGCAGCAAGGCCTTCGCCCGCGCGACCAGCGCCTTCGGGCTGAAGGGTTTGGTCACGTAATCGTCGGCGCCGAGTTCGAGCCCGATCACCGTATCCGATTCTTCGGCTTTGGCCGTCAGCATGATGATCGGGAGCATTGCCGTTTCTGGAGCGGCGCGCACCCGTTTGCAGACTTCGAGCCCGTCCATTTCAGGCAGCATGAGATCCAGCATGAGAAGGTCCGGCTTCTCTTCTTGTATTTTCTTCAGCGCCTCGATCCCGGTCGTTGCCGTGAGCACTCGAAACCCTTCTTTCTCCAGGTAGTGTGTGACGAGTTTGAGAATATCCCGCTCGTCTTCAACGATGAGGACTCTCTTGCTGCCCGAAGCGGTCATAGGACACCGAGCCTACGGCGGAGGGGGGAGAGAGTCAAGCGAATGGGCGGTAAACCATCAGGAGCGGGGATCGTGGATTGACGGGCCGCTACTTGTACGCGACTGCCGCGCTCGACGGGCCGGCTAGGTGAATGATCTCGAACCGTGTGAAGCCGGCCTCGCCGCACCACCGGCGGAAATCGGCGCCGGAATAATCGAAGGCATCGCCGAACTCGATGAGCATGTTGAGCGACATCAGCAGCCCCTGCACGTTTTCGCGTCGGGCGTCGTCGATGAGCGCTTCGATGGCCACCAGCGCGCCGCCGGGCGGCAATGCGTCGTAGGCGGATCGGATCAGGTGCATCTTCTGCTCCAAATTCCAGTCGTGCAGAATCATGCCCATCGTGATGAGATCGGCCTTCGGCAGCCTGTCCTTGAAGAAATCGCCGGCGGCTGTGCGCACGCGATGCTCCAGTCCGGCGGCGGCGATGTGCTTCCTCGCGATCGGTTCGACCACCGGCAGATCGAAGCTGGTGCAGGTAAGATGCGGGTGCCGCTTTGCCACCTCGATGCTGAGCAGGCCGGTCGCACCGCCCACGTCGCACAGCGTCTGAAATTTCGAGAAGTCGAATTTTTCCGCGAACGTTTCGAAGTTGATGCGGGAAATGCCGGTCATGGCGCCCATGAACTGTTCCAGCCTGGGCAGGTCCGAATAGAGCTCCTCGAACATCCCTTTCTGGCCGTGCTTAATCTCGTTCTGCGGACGGCCGGTCCGCAAGGCCTCAGGCAAGTCATTCCAAAATTTGAACAGCCGCTCGTTGAGCATGACGAGAATCCCGCCGATATACCGCGGGCTGGCCGCATCGAGGAACATCGCGCCTTCCGGTGTGTTGAAATATTTCGCCTGCGGGCCATCGCCGTCGCGGTCCAAAAACTTCATCGCGACGAGCGCGTCAAAAAAGTCGGGATTGGCCCGTGGATGGAGTCGGAGTTCTTTCCCCAGCTCTGCTCCCGTGAGACGACGTCCGCCGAGTGTGGTAAACACGCCCATCTCGACGGCCGTCAGCAGGACCTTGGAGCCCCAAAAGCCGAAGGCCGTCTGCAAAATGGAAGAGGGATTGAGAGAAGCGTTCATTGGGCGACAATAATCCTATCGGAGAATAATCGCTGTGCGTAGAGCGTACGGTGGAGGGAGGGGAGAGTCAAGTCGAGAAGAGTAGTTCGCTAGAGTGATTCGATGAGAAGTCCGTCGCGATCAGCATAGATGTCGCGGATCAGTGCTTCGGCGTCAAGCGTGCCCTTCCACTGTCCCGCGCTGCGCTGAAACGCCTCGCGGTCGGTCGGAGCAAGGATGGTTACCATGACTTCCTGCCCCTCCAGCAGGTCGATCTGTTCAAGAGGTTCGATAACGCCGCCCTTGACGCGGGCACGGATGGGGTTGCTCATATCAGTCCTCCCTGGAGGGGACACTATGACTTGTCCCACAGTATAGGGCACCTCGCGCGCTTGTCAATGTTAGGCCCCGGCATGTTAGGCCCAGACAGCTAGCTGTTCTGGCTAGTAATTAGGGTGTGGGTGAGATGTAAGAAGTCCGTTAACATGCGGCTCAGAGATAAAATTAGGGGTCAGGCCCCCCCGCATGTCTTAAACCGGGGCGGCCGAGGAATCCAGAGCCCGGCTGACCGCCTGTGATAGGACCTGCCAACACCGAGTCAGATGGCGCAGAGAGCCGTGAGGGTGCGCCGGGATAGGCTGACTAAGCATGCAGTGTTTGCGAGGCTCCAGAGGGGGGAGAAAAGTCTTGCTAAGTATGGGAAACGCTTATTAGGATTGACCAGAATTAATAAACCAGTTGGCCTGGATAGGCTGACCAACCTATTCAATAGTTAGGACTTCAATGGCTTCTTGGTTCAAGGCGAGGCACCCGCGAAATATTCCGGCTGGGTACCACAAGCCGATTGGTCAACTTATAGTTCGCTGGAATTTCACAGAACTCTATCTACAGAGCATTATTTGGCATATTTGGAGTATCAAAGACCCTAAAGTTGCGCGGCTGCTCACATGGGACCTCAGTGCTGTATCGAAGGTCGAGTTGTTCCAGCATCTAGTGCCGCTCTGGATCACAGACCTGACCGAACAAACCGAGTTAACCGCAATCGCGAAAGACGTTGAGTCGTTAAGGATCAAGAGAAATCGAGTAGCGCATGGCATTTGGGGATCCAAGCCAGGCGAACGAAAGAAGTTGCGTCTGTTTCAAATCAAACGTGAAACGCGCATTCGCCCGAGAGCCATACCACTGACTGTTTCGGATTTGAAGGCATGGGCTATTGAAATCGATAAGCTGAATCTCCGGCTTGTCAGGTTCCATAAGAAACTAGGTGCGCCAATACCATGAGTCGGTCGAGTCCTAACTATTTGCTCCTGCCGACGCCCGGGGCAACGCGCCACGTGTCCTGGAGTTTTCGTGGCGGGCGCGGCAGAGTAAAACGTTATGCGGTAGGGGACGCCGGGTGGCATTCGTCGCGCGATGGCCGCCATCGGCCAGATGCAGATAATTACCTCCAATCTGAATTCCCCCATTACCCTCCTCGGCGTAACGTATTGGCGTGGTTGTGGTAGCCGCAATCATGGCGGAGTGGTCAGTCGTACTCGCGCCACCAAAGTCGGCATCGTGCACTCGGGGGCAGTAGTCGAAGAACAGGGAGCAACGGCTATGGGCGAAAAGCGAACGAGCGGTGGGATTGCGGCCGTGCTACCAATCGTCGTCGTGGGGCTCTCAATCTTGTGGGTGCTTATCCGCCCAGATTTGTGGGCATGGGCTTTGGGTTTCGCGGTTATCACGATCACCATGTTGACGCTGGCCCACAACGCGGGCATGAGGCAAGGGCGCGAAAGTGCGATGAGCGCGGAACCGATCCCGCAAGACAAGGAGAAGGCTGACGAGAAGACGATAGCCGAAGCTCGGCTTGGGGCGTTCGAAACGGCCTTGGCGGAGGCGGAGCTATTCGCCTACGAACTAAAGCATGGCTTGGTCCCAGACGGAAACTCTGAGGACAACCCAGGATACGGACCAATGGACTTCAACGAGTGGCGAGAGTGGAAGCGGCGAGAGTTCGAGCGGACCGGGAATCTCTGGCACAATCATCCGGGCGGGTTGCCACCGAGAGAGGGCGATGCCGCATAACTGTAGGTCGAACGGACGGGCCGCCAGCGGACGACCGTTCACCATGACGTTAGACCTGTAGGTCTGCCCATATGATCAAAGACGAAGAACCGATCCGAAGCTGGTCTGATCTAGCCAATCTTGTTGCGCAACAGTTTAAGAAGGGGTGGATTTACCGTGGCGTGCGGGATAGCAAATACGAACTCAGGCCAGGTATCGGAAGGGTAGGCGCTCGAAAGGATGCGCACGGCCAGGAGCTACCTTACAGCGTAGAAGAGGAGCGACGCCAACTACTACAATTCACGCGAGAAGCACGAGCGGAATTTGAGTGGGAACCAAGGACACCATTGGAGTGGATGATTCTGGGACAACATCACCGTCTTCCCACGCGACTCTTGGATTGGTCAGAGAGTCTTTTGGTGGCAGCGTTCTTTGCGGTTGAGGATCCTGTGCGCGAAGTGGCCATATACGGCGTCGAGGCGCCACCGGAACTGGATGACCTCTCCGTCGATCCTTTCGGTACCAGCTTCGGCGAAACGCCTCGCTTAATCCGACCGCCCCACATCAGTCCCCGAATTACCGCACAAAAAGGAGTGCTCACGCTGCACAAAAAACCAGATCAATCATGGGAAATGGACGGAATACATCGTTGGAGGATCATCAAGGATGCGACCTTCACGCTGAAGGGAATATTGGATTTTTGCGGGATACACGCTGCGTCGCTGTTTCCAGACAGTGCGGACCGCCATACTGAACACCTTGCTTGGCTTCACAAGTGGGGCAGGTTGAGTTAATCATTGCGATGCCTAACCCCGCGTTCGAGAGTGAGGAATAGATGGGGCTGGCTTTGCTATCTTGACTGATACCAACTATCCGACGAGCCTCCAGCACCATGGTCCATTGTCCTCGCGTGTATGCATCTGCCGTTGGTGAAGCTATAAGAGTCTGACCTCTGCCCTTGACCTGGCCCGCCTTGTGAGAAGCGCCGGAAGTTGAAGGCGATCGGGCGCACGCTCGTTGCTCGATACGGTGTCAGAAAAGCTTGGCAAGGGAGTCGCAACACGGCAAGTGACCGTGAGCGTTGACAAGTATCCTGGTGCGCGCAAGAATGACAACCGGTGGCGTATTGAAAGGGGGGGACGACATGGCCAATTTGTCCGAAGTGATCAAAGGCGCGATGAGCTTGGATATTCGAGACCGAGCCGTCCTGGCTGAGAAGCTTCTGGCGAGCTTGGAAGAGGTGAGCGAAGATGAGGCAGATCGCCTGTGGGCGGAAGAATCGCAACGACGCTTAGACCAGTATCACGCAGGGAAGGCTCAAGCGGTTTCGGTAGATGATGTTCATGCGAAGGTGAATAGACTCTTGCGATGACGCGGCTTCGATATCATGAAGCGGCGGAAGAGGAATTACTGCACGAAATCGGCTACCTTGAGTTCCAGGCCCAAGGGTTGGGCCGAAGATTCTTTGCTGAGATTCGACGGGCTGAAGACCGCATTGCACAATTCCCTCAATCGGCTCAAGAAATCCGCCCCGGCATCAGGAAGTGCATTCTCAGGGCCTTTCAGTATGCACTCATTTATGCGATCGAACGGGATGGCGTCTTGATTTTGGCAGTGGCGCACCATCGTCGGCGTCCCGGCTATTGGGCTGGTCGTATAACTGGATAGGAAATAACAAATACTCCGAAAGCATTAGGAGCAGCAAGGCGTCATGTGCGGCGGCGGCGGCAATTCGGTTGACGGGACCTGCTCTTCTAACGTATCGTGAACGGACTGTAGACCAGACGATTGTGTAGAGCCTGACCGGAGGAGCTACGACGACTATGAAAATCTATCTCGCCAATCCCCGTGGGTTTTGCGCCGGCGTCGATCGGGCGATCGACATCGTGGATCTGTCTCTCAAGAAGTACGGTGCGCCGATCTATGTGCGTCACGAGATCGTCCATAGCCGCCATGTCGTGAATTCGCTCCGGCAAAAAGGGGCGGTGTTCGTGGAAGAGCTGAACGAAGTACCGGAAGGATCGGTTGTCATTTTCAGCGCGCACGGAGTAGCGAAGTCGGTGTGGGAAGAGGCGAACCGCCGTCGGCTGCATGTGATCGACGCAACCTGTCCGCTGGTGATCAAGGTCCACAATGAAGTCAACCGCGACTATACCCAGGGATACGATCTGATCCTGATCGGCCACGCAGGCCACCCGGAAGTGATCGGGACGCTGGGGCAGATTCCCGACAAGTTCCATCTGGTGTCTTCGGTCGAAGATGTTGAAAAGCTCCAAGTAGAAAGTACTGTCAACCTCTCCTATGTGACACAGACGACGCTGAGTGTGGATGAATGCCGGGATATCGTCGGCGCGCTGCACCGGCGGTTCCCGAACATCAAAGGCCCGCATCAGGAAGATATCTGCTATGCAACCCAGAATCGGCAAAATGCCGTGAAGGAGTTGTCGCGCTTGGTCGACGTGATTCTCGTCATCGGGTCTCCGAACAGCTCCAACTCTAACCGGCTGCGCGAGCTGGGCGAACAGTGCGGCATTCCTTCCTATCTCATCGATTCGGCCAACGACATCAACCCGGCGTGGCTGCAAGGGGCCAAAGCAGTCGGCATCGCAGCCGGCGCATCGGCTCCGGAGGTCCTGGTCACGGAAGTCGTTGCGTTCCTGCGAGCCTCCGGCCCGTCGGAGCTGGAAGAGCTCACCGTGATCGAAGAAGATGTCGAATTTCTCTTGCCGAAGGAGTTGGTTCAGATTGAGTCCACGGGAAAGTCTGCGGCCAGCGTCGCCGGGTAAGTTGTTCTACAGCACTTTCTTGAATATTCCCTACATCTTGTAGGGCGTAGATTGCCACTCCCCCACCTGCTGTATTTTCTTTTGCTTTCTCTGAACTGGCTGTGCTAGAAGGGCACACCAATTTTTCAGCTTCTCACGATCATTGACGAGTCGAACAGGTGATCTGATGTATTTGAAATCGTTGGACATGTTGGGATTTAAGTCATTTGCGGAAGCTAAAATCAGCTTTCCGGAGGGGGTGACGGCGATCGTCGGCCCCAATGGAAGCGGGAAGAGCAATGTGGTGGATGCCATCCTGTGGGTACTGGGAGAGCAGAGCACCAAGACGCTCAGAAGCGAGAAGATGGAGGACGTCATTTTTAACGGCACGGAGTTGCGCAAGCCGTTGGGAATGGCGGAGGTCTCGCTGACCATCGGCGGGTTGGATCAAGCGGCGATGAAACTGGAAGGCGGGACGGGGCTTCCCGGTCAGTTAACCGAATTCCAGGAATTGATGATTACTCGACGGCTCTACAGGAATGGAGAGAGCGAGTACCTGGTTAATAAGACCGCATGCCGACTCAAGGACATTCGGAGCTTGCTGCTCGACACTCGAGCGGGAAGCAAGGGCCATACGGTGATTGCCCAGGGCCAAATCGACCAGATTCTGAATGCGTCGCCTCAAGATAGGCGTGAGCTCATCGAGGAAACCGCCGGAATTATCCGGTACAAGAAGCAGAAAGCCGAAGCACTGCGAAAACTTGAAGCGACCCAGCAAAATCTGCTCCGTGTCCGCGATATCATCGCGGAAGTAAAAAAACAGCTCAATTCGCTGGAGCGGCAGGCGCGACAGGCGCGGACCTACCAGACCTTGCAGCAGGAGGCGCGTGGTTTGGAAGTGGAGCTGCTGACTCGCGAATTCCGGACGTTGCGGGCTGGTTTGGCGGAGGCCGAAGCGGAAATCGCGGCCTTGGACGCCAAGGAAGCCTCGACAGCGGCGGACCAGGCTCGCGTGGTCGCGGGGCTGGAGGAAGCCCGGCTTCAGTCGATTGCAACCAATGAGGTCATCGGGCAAACGCGAGAACGTCTGTCCGGCATCGAACATCAGCAGGCACAGGCGCTGACGGCGGCTGAAGTAGCCAGGAATCGAGCCCAACTGTTCGAGCAGCAACAGCAGCAAGAAGCCGGCGAATTGGAAGAGTTGACGCGCGCCCAGGGTGAGCTGGAGGGCTCGCTGGCGTCGATCGAGGGCTCGCTGGCGGCGATTGAGCAGGAACTGGCGGAGCGCGAGTCCGTGTTTGCCGAGTTGGATCGGGAGATGGCCCGCTTGCTGGAGCAGCGGGCGGTGGCGGTGACGGAAGAAGAGCATGGCCGGCAGGATATTCTTCAAATAGCGGTGCAGTTGGCGAATACGGAACAGGCCCTTGTCCAGCTAGGCGTCCGGATGAGTGAGGTAGTCGATCGTGAGGCGTGGCTGATCGCGGATCAGGCGGAGACTCAGTCTCAGCGAGCGGCAGCGGTTATGCGGCACGAGGCACTTCGGCTGGAATATGGAGAGGCGGGGCGCCTCGTGGCGAGTCTGCGGACACAACAGGACGTGGTGCAGGGTGAATTGTCCAGGGTGGCCGATGAACTGCGTGCATTGGATCAGACAATTCTTCACCGATCCGAGGAGTTAGCCGCGGTCGATTCCCGCTTGCAGGCGTTGCAAGGGTTGGTGCGGGAGGAAATGGGATATGGGCGCGCTGGCAGTGATGAAGCCACGGCATTGAAATCCTGTGGCGGGGTGCAAGATGCCATTGCTGAGTGGCTGGTGATTCCTCCTGGGTTGGACCGAGCCGTGGAAGCATTTCTGGGTGAGCGGGTGCATGGCTGGGTGGTTGATGAGCCGGCGGTCGCGCAGCGGGCCATCGGCTTTCTACGGGAGAAGTCGTTGGGACGGGGGACGTTCATCCCGCAACGTGTGCGATGGGAGCCTGCCGGTCCTCAGTCATCGTCTTGGTGGGAGGCGATTGCGGGAACACCCGGTGTGTTGGGCCGCGCGGTGGATCTCATTCACACGGATGCCGAGCGGGCCGCGGCTCGGGACAGTCTCTTTGATCGAGTGGTGTTTGTCGAGTCGCTGGACCAAGCAGTGCGTCTCTGGGAGCAACAGGCCTGGTCCGGACAGCAGGGGCCGATTCTTGTCACGCGCTCGGGCGAGATCATGGATGCGTCCGGGGTGATCAGTGGCGGACAAACGCGCGAGGGACTGGGATTGCTGGAGCGGCGGCGGGAAGTCGTTGAGCTGGAGCAGACCCGTACGAATGTTACCGCGGCACTTGACCAGGAGAAACAGCATCGGCTTGCATTGCAGGCTGTGGCGGAAGAACTGGCGGCGCAGGCCAGAGAGGTGGCCGACAACCTGCGCCACACCGAAATGCAGGATTTGTCGCTGAGGAAAGATGAAGAAACCTTGCGGCAGGTGGTGGGCGATCTGGATCTGAAGCTCGCGGGAATCAAGACGGATATCAGCAAGGGGGCGGTTGACCGAGAACGCTATGAACGGGAGACCAGTACGGCTGAGGCGCAGCGTCGTCAATGGATCGAGGAGAAGGCGAGCCGGGAGGCGGGGCTGATCCAGGTTCGTGAGCGGGTTGCCGAGATTGACCGTGAGGGGCGGGCATTCCAAGAGCGTGTGACTGAAGCGCGGTTGCTGTCCGAAGGGCAGCGGGCCAAGCGAGGGCATGAGCAGGCCAATCAGGCGCGTGTCAAGCAGCAACAGGTTGAGGCGGAGCAGAGACGGCAGTCACTGGCCGACCATCTGGAAGGACTGGGGCAGGTTATTCGGGAAAGCCGGGAAGAACAGGCTAGGCAAGAAACGGCATGTCGGGAACTGGGGGCGGCCGCGATGCAGCTCAAGGCGGAGCTCGTGGCCACGCAGGAGCGGCAGACGCAGGAACTCGCAGCATGCCAGGGACTGGAGACGAGTATGGATGAGCTCCGGCGGGTCATGTCGGCGGTGCGCGACGCACGGATGGCGATCGAAGTACGGCGGGCGGAGTTGCGCACGCAGCTGGGGACAGTGGAAAGCACCTTGTTGGGGACCTATCAATTGGATCTTGCCGCGCTCGCCGCCGAACAGTCGTCGCCGATCGAAGGGCAGCATTCTGAGGGGGCCGAGGTGGCTGTCAATCCATTGAGCCTCACCTCGAATGAAGAGTTGAAGGCACAACTCCAAAAACTGCGCGAGCGGCTGGACCGTATGGGCCCCATCAATCTGGCCGCGATCGGTGAGCACCAGGAACTCGAACAGCGCTACAGCTTCCTGTCAACTCAGGAGCAGGATCTCTCCAACTCAATGGCGTCGCTCAGGGAGATTATCCAGCGGATCAACCGGACAACGAAGGATATGTTTGCGGCTACCTTCATAGAGCTTCAGGAGAAGTTCGGGGAGGTCTTCGGCAAATTTTTCCCCGGCGGTCGGGCGGAGTTACAGCTTGTCGAGGAGCCACCTGCTGAAAACGGGGACGGCTCGGGACATCAAGAACCCGGCATCGACATCGTGGCGCAACCGCCTGGCAAGCGTCTGAAAAGTATTACCATGCTGTCCGGTGGAGAGAAGACCCTTACAGCAATGGCCCTGCTGTTTGCCAGTTTCCTCATCCGGCCGACTCCGTTTTGTCTGCTGGACGAAATCGATGCGCCGCTGGACGAGGAAAATATTGGCCGGTTCACCGACGTCTTGCGGGACTTGGCGCAGAACGCGCAGTTCTTGGTCATTACCCACAACAAGCGGACGATGGGGATTGCCGACTCGCTATTCGGTGTGACGATGGAAGAACCCGGGGTGTCTAAGCTTGTATCGGTGAGGCTGGGCGATCTCCAACCGGCCTAATATTTTCCAAAAACACGAATAGTTTAGAGGACTTCCCCGCGCAATTGCTTGACTCCCTCTAGAACGTCTGTTATAAGCCCTCAATCTTGCGGGGTGGAGTGTGCCCCCAAGGGCTTTCTGCTGAAATTGCTCGCGCAGGAACAATTCATGAACCTGATCCGAACGTTACTCAACCGGTTGTCGGAGAGCTTTCTCTCGACCGGTCCGGAAAAATTCAGCCCTGCCGCTGACTATACTCCGGCCTCGCCGCTTCGGCTTGTGTCGGACAAACCGGTGGGGTTGCCTTCTCTGGATCCGGCCAGCCGGCGCCCTGCCGGCCATGCAGTCAGCCAGCCCGATTCGATCGATGATGCAATCAGGCGGAGCCAAGCCTGGTTCTTGGGCCAACAACATGCCGAGGGCTACTGGGTGGCGGAGCTCGAGGCGGACACGACATTGACGTCCGAATATGTGATGCTCCGGCGGTTTCTCGATCGCATAGATCTGGACCGTCAGGAGCAGGCCGTTCGCTATTTGAAAACGATGCAGTTGCCGGACGGCGGGTGGCCGATTTATTACGGCGGTCCGGCGGAAATCAGCGCGTCCGTGAAGGCCTATTTCGCGCTCAAGCTCAGTGGGATATCGGCGGACGAACCGTTCATGGTCCGGGCGAAAGAACGGATTCTGTCAATGGGCGGGGTCGTGCAAGCCAACGTGTTCACCAAGATCGCGCTGGCACTGTTTGATCAGTACGACTGGGAAGGTATTCCCCACATGCCCGTCGAGATCATGCTGCTGCCGAAGCGGTTCTATTTCAGCATCTACGCCATTTCCTATTGGTCGCGTGCCGTCTTGATTCCGCTGCTGATCATCTTCGCGCATCGGCCGGTATGCCGAATCCCCATCGAACAAGGGATCGACGAACTCTATCTCGAGCCCCGCGCGCAGATCCGCTATTGGAAGTACCCGCCGTTTAACAAGGACCAGGCGTGGTTTACGCCGCACAATCTGTTCGTCGTGCTCGACGCGCTGTTGAAGATCTATGACTACATGCCCATGCGGGTGTTGCGTGAGAAAGCGTTGCACAAAGCGACCACCTGGATGCTGGAACATATTAAAGGATCGGGCGGGCTTGGTGCGATCTATCCGGCGATGGCGAACTCCATCATGGCGCTTCAGTGTCTGGGTTATGATGCGGATGATCCGCTGGTCGTGAAGGCGCTGCAAGAGATCGAGGATCTGGAAGTCTACGACACTGTGCAACTTGAGGGGCGGCGTGTCCCCACGCTCCATTTGCAGCCCTGTTTCTCTCCAATTTGGGATACGGCATTGCTCGTCAATGCGCTGATCGAGGCAGGGGTGCCCCAGGACCATCAGGCCTTGCAGAAGGCGGGGGCGTATCTCATCTCCCGGCAAACCAAGACCGTGGGTGACTGGATCTTCTCTTCCCCAAAAGCTCAACCGGGCGGATGGTATTTCCAGTTTGAGAACGAACTGTATCCGGATGTGGACGATTCCGCCGTCGTGCTCATGGCGCTGTCAAAACTCAAACTGCCTCAGAAAGCCGAGCAACAGGAATCGATCCGCCGCGGCATGGAGTGGGTCATGGCCATGCAGGGATCCGACGGGGGCTGGGGCGCCTACGACAAGGACAACAACCGGGTCGTCTTCAACTATATCCCCTTCGCCGACCATCATGCCTTGCTCGATCCCAGTACGTCCGACCTGGCTGGGCGATGTCTGGAGATGTTGGCGGCCCTGGGGTACGACCGCACGCATCCCGCCGTGGCGCCGGCGCTGGCATTTCTCAAGAAGGAACAAGAACAGGATGGAAGCTGGTATGGCCGGTGGGGGGTCAACTACATCTATGGGACATGGTCGGTTCTGGCCGGTCTTCGTGCGATTGGTGAAGACGTCTCAGCGCCCTACATTCGCCGGGCCGTTTCGTGGCTCGAATCGAAACAGAATCCAGACGGCGGCTGGGGCGAATCCTGCCTGTCCTATGCCGAAGCCGAGCACAGCGGCAAAGGGGACAGCACACCGTCGCAAACCGCGTGGGCGTTGATGGCGTTGATGTCCGCCGGCGTGACGGACTCATTCAGTGTCGCGCGCGGCGTGCAGTATCTGTTGCGCCAGCAAATGAAGGATGGGGCGTGGGAGGAAATTCGCCATACCGGCACAGGATTCCCCCGTGTGTTCTACCTCCGGTATCACTGGTATTGCCAGTATTTCCCGCTGTGGGCTCTTGCCATGTATCGCAATCTCCGCTCACGTGGAAAAATGCGGGCGGATGAGTTGCGCCACCACATCCAAGCGGACGGGTCTTTCCGGGCTGAGCGTTGACTGCTGCCTATTCTGTCTCTCCGATCGATTCCCTCTCTTCATCGGCCACGGTGCCACTGAAACGGGTGGCTGTCTTTGTCGCGACCACTTGGGAACTGAAGGCGGTACAGGCGGGATTTCCGGCGGGTGCCAAACGGCAAATTGAAGGGACCTCTGTCTGGGTGTGCCCAGCAGGTTCACGGGAGTATTGGATTGTCCGAACCGGCATGGGGTTGGAGAATGCCAAGCAAGCCGCCGTGCGGGTACTGGCCCATCAACCGTTCTGCCTAGCGGTTTCAACGGGATTTGCTTGTGCGCTCATTGCCGTTAAAGTGGGCACGCTGCTTACCGGATACGATGTGGTGCTCGCACGCAGACAGGGTACCGAGGTGTCACCGACGGTCGCAGTGCCCGGGGATGAACGGGAGGCGGTTGTGAAATTGGTGAAGGACGAAGAATCCTCTGCCCATATCGGCCGCTTTGTATCTACCGATCGTGTCGTGGGCCGCGCAGCCGAGAAACAGCAGCTCGCGAAGGTTGCCGACGCCATCGGCCTGGATATGGAAAGCGCAGCCTTGGCGGCCGAAGCACAGCGGGCCCAGGTACCGTTTGTCATTGTGCGTACGGCGTCCGATCTCTTGGATGAAGATCTTCCGCTTGACTTCAATCTCTTTCTCAGGCCCACTGGGTGGCTGAAAGGGGTGGCTGCGATTCTGGGCCATCCTTCGAGTATTATGGGGCTCCGCCGCCTTCATTGCCAGAGTCGGGTGGCGGCCACGACCTTGACGACGTTCTTCCAGCGGTATGCGGCAGCAATCTCGGCGAGAGACGCACGAGGAATTGTGCCTGCCGATAAAGGATCATGAAACTGCTTGAAAGCCTCGGTCGGTGGGCTCTGGTCTCTGTCAGCGAAATGGGACGGATGCTCATCTTTGTCCTCTCCTCCTTCGCCTGGCTCTTCCGTCCTCCACTGCGAGCCATGCAAATCGTCAAACAGGTGCATTTCATCGGCTATAAATCGACGTTCGTCGTAGTGCTCACGGCGGGTTTCACGGGGATGGTCCTCGCGCTTCAGGGATACTACACGCTTCGGAAATTCGGGTCGGAAGGGCTGCTCGGGTCGGCAGTGGCGCTCAGTATGATCCGCGAGTTGGGGCCGGTGCTGGCCGCGCTGATGGTCACAGCCAGAGCCGGTTCGGCAATGACGGCGGAGATCGGTATCATGCGGATCACGGAGCAGATCGACGCGCTGGACACGATGGCGATTAATCCGCTCCAGTACCTGATTGCGCCGAAGCTCGTCGCGGGATTGATCGGCGTTCCCCTGCTGGTGGCAATCTTCGATGTGGTAGGGATTTTCGGAGGCCATCTGGTGGGTGTCGAGCTCCTGGGCGTGAATGCGGGAGCTTACTGGAATTCTATCGAGTCGTCGGTGGAATGGAAGGACGTATACGGCGGCATTCTTAAATCCATCAGTTTTGGTCTGATTGTGAGCTGGGTGTGCAGTTACAAAGGCTACTACACGAGGATGAGTGCGGAAGGGTTGGGGACGGCGACAACCGAGGCGGTCGTGCTCTCGTCGGTGCTCATTCTCGTGTGGGATTATTTCTTGACGTCGGTGCTGTTATAGGACGGCGCGACGGTTCTCCGGGTTTATTTGGTTTGTCTTGTGCGAACGCCAGCACCAAAGAAACCAGAGAAACGAGATAAACCAGATAAACCAGATAAACCAGATAGACAAGAATGATCAAACTCGTCGGCGTGAAGAAGAAGTTGGGCGGACAGCCGGTGCTGCAAGGAGTCGATTTGACGATTCCTCCAGGCAAATTGACGACGATTATCGGCCGCAGCGGAGAAGGCAAGAGCGTGTTGCTGAAACACATGATCGGGCTGCTGCAGCCGGACGAGGGGGAAGTATGGGTGGACGGCACGGACATTTCGCGTCTCAGGGGGCATGCGCTCAACGAAGTCCGCAAGCGGTTTGCCATGCTGTTTCAAGGGGCCGCGTTATTCGACTCCCTGACGGTTTTCGAAAACGTGGCGTTCCCATTGCGTGAGAAACTGCGGATGAAAGAGAGGGAGGTTACTCAGCGTGTCGAGGAGAAGTTGGGACAGGTCGGGCTGGCCGGGATGGGGCACAAGTTCCCCGCCGAGCTCAGCGGCGGAATGCGGAAGCGCGCCGGCCTGGCGCGCGCATTGGTCATGCAGCCGGAGATCATTCTGTTCGATGAGCCGACCACCGGTTTGGATCCGCTCATGGCGAAATCGATCCACGACCTCATTACCGGCATGCAACGGAAGTTCGGATTTACCGCCGTGATGGTCAGCCACGAGATTCCGGAAATTTTCGGCATTTCGGACTACGTCGCCATCTTGAAGCGGGGGAAAATAGCGGCAATGGCGGACCCGCTGGAATTCCAACGGACCACCGATCCTGAAATCAGGGAGTTCATCTCAGTTGGGGGCACGGTGCCGCTGTAAGTGGTGTCCTCCGGAAGTGAGGGGAGTGACGGGATGGAAAAAACGAAGCTGGAATTGATCGTGGGAGTGTTCGTGTTGCTCGGAATCGTTTGTTTGGGCTATCTCTCGGTCAAGCTGGGCAAGCTTGAGCTGATTGGCGGCGATCTCTATGAGCTCGAGGCACCATTCAACTCGGCAACCGGACTCAAGTCCGGCGCCGCGGTGGAAATCGCGGGAGTGCAGGTGGGGCGGGTCAAATCAATCAAGTTGAAAGACGACCAAGCGATCGTTCGTCTGGCGGTTTATAACGATATAAAGCTCTATTCTGACACCTTTGCCTCGATTAAGACCCGCGGGATTATCGGAGAAAAGTTTCTGGCGTTATCTCCCGGAGGGGGCGGAGATCCGTTGCAAGCCGGAGACACAATCCGCGATACTGAGTCCGGCTTGGACCTCGAAGAATTGGTCAGCCAGTATGTGCACGGCAAGGTCAAGTAATTCCGCGATGCCTGTGGGAGTGATATGATCGGTGCATTGCTTGAGGAGAAGGGCATGATGATGTCGATGGTGAAAAGCCGGACCGGCCAGTTGAAGAGGTTTCTGCGTCCGCACATGATTGTGACGATAGCGATCCTCGCTCTGTGGGTTGCCATGTCGGCGGTATCCAGCTACGCGGGTGTTCCGACGGATGCCATGAAAGCGACGATCGATGAGGTGCTTCGCATCGTGCGCGACAATGAGCTGAAGCAGCCGAACAAAGCCGCGGAACGCCGGCAGATGCTGGAGCGGGTGGTGGAAGCCCGTTTCGATTATCAAGAAATGTCGCGCCGCGCGCTCGGCGCGCCGTGGAATACATTATCCGATCAGGAGAAACAAGAATTCGTCGGCCTGTTCCGGACGTTGCTCACGAATTCGTATGCGGACAAAATCGAAACGTACTCCGGTGAAGGCGTACAGTATTTGAACGAGCGGACGGAAAAAGAATATGCGGAAGTCAGGACCAAGGTGCTGTCGGGCAAGACGGAGATCCCCCTCGATTATCGGTTGATCAACAAGGTAAACGACTGGCGCGTGTACGACGTCGTGGTCGACGGGATCAGTCTCGTCAACAACTATCGCGGGCAATTCGCCAAAATCATCAAGTCGTCTTCCTACGCCGATCTCGTCGAGCAGCTCAGAAAAAAATCTGAAAAGCTTAGGGCTCCCCAACCGTAGTCGACGAGATCATGAAGCCTGTGGTGCGTAGCTTTGCGATCAGCGTCGCCGTCGTGCTCGTGGGAACGCTCTTGTTCCCGATGCCTGACCGAGTTCAGGCCGATACTCAGTATTTCCCCATCCCAGCAATCAGCACCAGCCGGAATGACGGCAGCGATTTCGGACTCATTGTGCCCGCGCTGATGACAGGACCGGATGGGGACCTCAAGTACTTGGTTGCCCCGATGGTGGTGTACAACACGATCGTCGGCACTCGGGGAACCGTCAATCTGTTCCGTTACGAGCCGGGAGGAAAGGAACTCCGAGGTATTGCGTCATGGACCGAGCGGATCGAGCGCAAATTCATGTTGAGTTATGTGGATCCTGGGCTCAGTAACGGACGGTATAGCATTGGGTTCAGTGCCATGCATTTTAAAAATGCCACGGTACGATTTTTTGGCCTCGGGCCGACTACGGACAAGGATGACGAGACGAACTATACGGCTTCCGAGACCAGAGCCAACTGGAAGTTCGGAATTTACCTCAATGAGGTGACACAGATCGCGGTCAGCCAGCGGTTCAGGCATATGCAGGCGATCCAGCAGGGGGCCACGGACCTCGACTTTACCGGGGACATGTTCCCGAATGTGTCGGGGGTCGACGGCGCGACGATTCTCGGGGAGCGGATCAGCTTCCATTATGATACGCGCAATAATCTGGTGACGCCGACCGATGGGATGGCGGTCACGGCCTATGCCGAAATCAACCATAACTTCCGTCGGGGTGCGGAGCCGATGTATTCCCGATATGGGCTCGAAGTGAAGAAGATGTTCGCCAGCGAGTCCAAACGGGCGATTCTGGTGATCCGTGGAGATCTGCAAGCCACGCTTGGCACAGATGTCCCGTTTTATGAGTTAAGTTCGCTAGGCGGCCAGAACAATCTTCGCGGCTTTGGTGTAGACCGATACATCGATAAGCAATTGATTGCGTTCAGCGTTGAAGAGCGGATTCATATCTTGCGGGCCCGTCTTGCCGGAGTCATGGCGGATTTTGAGCTTGCGCCGTTCCTCGATACCGGACAGGTGTTCAACTCGTTCAAGAATGTGAGCTTTAAAGACTATCGCATCACTCCGGGCGTCGGGTTTCGGGGGATCATCCGGCCTAACGTGGTGGGGCGGATTGATTATGGGTTCAGCAAGGAAGGCGGAGTCATTTTTGCCGGTCTCGACTTCCCGTATTAGGTCAGGAAGAAAGGCCATGCTCCGCCGTCGACCCGTGCCAAACTCTTGACATGGTGGAATGGTTGTGTGAGACTCAGATCCGAATATTCATTTCATCACGTGCCTGCGTAGGTGTTTCCTCTCGACACTCGTTCTTCATGCAACGCCCGAGTGATCAGATAACGAAGGAGAGTATGTTATGTCGATCCTGAAAAGCATCCACACCCCGGCCGACTTGAAGCGCGTATCCCCTGAGCGGTTTCCGGCGTTGTCTCAGGAGATTCGTGAACAAATCATCAGCGCGGTCTCTGCGGTCGGCGGGCATCTCGCTTCGAACCTCGGTGTGGTGGAGCTGACGGTCGCGCTGCACTACCTGTTGGATACCCCTACGGATAAGATCGTCTGGGACACCAGCAACCAGAGCTATGCCCACAAGCTGCTCACCGGTAGACGGGAGCAATTCCATACCCTTCGGCAATTCGGCGGATTGAGCGGGTTTTGCAAGCGGGAGGAGAGCGACTACGATACGTTCAACGCCGGGCATGCCGGCACCGGAGTGTCCGCCGCGTTTGGGATGGTCGAGGCGCGGGAACAGTTGAGCCAGAAACACAAGGTCGTCTGCGTCGTCGGTGACGGGGCGATGACGGCGGGGATGACGCTCGAGGGACTTCACCATGCCGGGGGATTGGGCAAGGACTTTCTGGTGATCTTGAACGACAACCAGATGTCCATCTCCAAGAACGTGGGTGCGATCTCAGCCTATCTGAGCCGGACGATCACGGGCGAGTTCTATGGCCGGGTGCGTGAAGAGACCGGTCAATTATTGGGCAAGATTCCGCACATCGGGTCCGATATTCAAAAGCTGGCGCGCCGGGCCGAGGAGTTGGCCAAGGGCGCGATTCTGCCCGGCTTGCTCTTTGAGGAGCTGGGATTCCAATACAGCGGTCCGATTGACGGCCACAACTTCGAGCATCTCCTTCCGACTATCGAAAATGTGCTGAAGATGAAGGGGCCAGTGCTGCTCCATGTCATTACGAAGAAGGGACTCGGCTACGAACCGGCGATGAAGAATCCGGTCTGGTTCCATGCCTGCCCGCCCTTTGTACGCGAAACCGGCGCTCCAGCTAAGAAGGCGGCGCGGCCTTCGTACACGGCGGTTGCGATGGATGCGCTGGTCAAACTGGCCCGCGAAGACAAGCGAATCGTGGCCATCACGGCGGCAATGTGCGAGGGAACGGGGCTGACCGCCTTCGAGAAGGAATTTCCGGACCGCCTCTATGATGTCGGCATTGCCGAGCAGCATGCGGTGACGTTCGCGGCCGGATTGGCCACACAGGGGGTCAAGCCGGTCGTCGCCATGTACGCGACGTTTCTCCAGCGCGCCTACGATCAAGTCGTGCATGATGTGGCGACGCAAAATCTCCCGGTCAGGTTTTTTATCGACCGTGGCGGACTCGTTGCCGAAGATGGAACCACGCATCACGGCGCGTTTGATTATGCCTATCTTCGCCATGTCCCCAATATGGTCGTCATGGCTCCCAAAGATGAAAACGAATTGCAACACATGGTGAAGACGTCTGTGCAGTACGATGGTCCGATATCTCTCCGGTACCCGCGGGGCGTCAGTCTTGGTGTGAAAATGGACGAGGCTCCACAGGCCTTGCCGATCGGCAAGGGGGAGTTGCTGAAAGACGGGACGGACGTGGCCATCATCGCCATCGGGGTGTCGGTATGGCAGGCCCATCAGGCTGCGGAGCGGCTCAGCCAGGAAGGCGTGTCCACCGCCGTGGTGAACGCCCGCTTTGCCAAGCCACTGGATCAGGAACTCATCACGAGTGTGGCGAAACGGGTCCGCTACGTCGTCACAGTCGAAGAAGGGTGCCGAATGGGCGGGTTCGGGTCCGCGGTGCTTGAATCCCTTTCCGAGGCCGGCATCAGCGGGGTGATGACAAAAGTGCTGGGCCTGCCGGATTGGTATATCGAGCAGGGCCCACAAGATTTGCTGCGCGAACGGTACGGACTGACGGCCGAGGGGATTTATCAGAGCGTGAAGGAGCTCATCGGCAGCGCGCCGGCCACGAACGACCGGTTCACCGGTGTGGCAGCAGCAGGCCATCTCCCGCACGGAGATGAGCAGGGAAGCTGAACGCGAACCGCCCATGCACATTACCAGGCGCAAGACTCGGCAAATCCAGGTCGGCAAGGTCAAGATCGGTGGCGACGCCCCGGTGTCGGTCCAGTCGATGTGCTCGACCGATACGCGCGATGTAGCCAAGACCGTCGAGCAAATCACACAGCTCGAAACCGCCGGATGCGAACTCATCCGCGTGGCCGTGCCGGACGAAGAAGCGGCGGCCGCCCTTCCGAAGATCAAAGCCGCAATGACGGTGCCGTTGATCGCGGACATCCATTTCGATCATCGTCTCGCATTGCAGGCCGCAAAGATCGTCGACTGCGTCCGTATCAATCCAGGCAACATCGGCGCCTGGTGGAAAGTTGAAGAAGTCATCAAGGCGGTCAACGACAACGGGATTCCGATCCGTGTCGGGGTGAACGGCGGATCGCTCGAACGGCCCTTGCTGGAGAAATACGGCTGGCCCTCCCCCGAAGCCTTGGCCGAATCGGCGTTAAACGCGGTCCATTCGCTCGAGGATGTCGGTTTCACCAATATGAAGGTGTCGCTCAAGGCTTCCGACGTCCACCACGCGATCGATGCCTACTATCTTTTTGCCATGCAGTCGAACTATCCGTTGCACATCGGCATCACCGAAGCCGGCACGGCGATGACCGGCGCAGTGAAGTCGGCCATGGGCCTTGGATATCTTCTCTCGCAGGGCATCGGGGATACGTTGCGAGTGTCACTTGCCGCCGATCCGGTCGAAGAAGTGAAGGTCGGCTACGAGATTCTGAAGTCACTTGAGCTGCGCCACCGCGGGATCAACGTGATTGCCTGTCCGACTTGCGGACGAGTTGAGATCGACGTGGTCCGCATGGCGAACGAACTGGAACAGAAGCTGGGCCACATCAAGACGCCGTTGAACGTGTCGGTGCTCGGCTGTGTCGTCAACGGGATCGGCGAGGGGAAGGAAGCCGACATCGGCATCGCCGGTGGAGAGGGCAAGGGCATCCTGTTCAAAAAGGGCAAGCTTGTCCGAAAAGTCCCGATGGAAGAATTGATGGACACACTGATTGTGGAAGTCGAGCAACTCGCAAAGGAAAAAGAAGCCGAAGGAAACGGAGAAGTGGTGGCGTCTGCGGATACGAATGGTTGGGAATCACTTGCCCCGCAATCTGATCGTCCTTCGACCCTCGGAAAAGAAATCCCAGTATTGCCCCACCGATAAGCGCGTGCCGAGCGACATCTTTCCAACGGTTTGAGTTCACTCCCCGGTACGTTTCCCCCGCGAAACGATTGACGCGCTCATGCGGGTCATGTATCTGTGCCCTCACGCCATGGAATCGAAACCCGTGCTCCAATGGATAAATGAGTTCGTGAGGTCTGCCCTTTTTGGGCGCCTGGTAAGAATCGGCCTCGCCGTTGCCGCATTGGTGCATGGCTACATCATCTCTTTCGGGCGGTCATTTCACTTTCGGGATATCGATATCCATCGCGAGATCGGGCGGCGGTTTCTCACCGGCGATTATCTCTACGCCAACGACTATTGCTACATGTATTTGCCGACCACCGGGATTTACTTCGCACCCCTGCTGATTCTGGAAAGAAACCCAAGCCTGGCTCTGCGCTACGCTGTCGCCATCGGATGCTTGGTCCTTACGACCATGCTGTTCCACCGAATGCTGTGTGGCACCTCGGATTCGAGAAGTGGGAGCCGGCTCTTGGTGGGGGTGGGCGCAGGCGTATTGACATTGCAATTTATCTTGAACGATCTCGATGACGGCGGCCCGCATCTCATTCTGCTCGGCATTCTGACCGGCGGGATCTATGCGATATGGGCGGGGAGAGACCGGCTCGGCGCGGCCTTGATTGGGCTGGGGATTGTACTCAAGATTACCCCGGGGCTCTTCATCCTGTTGTTTCTCTGGAAACGGCAGTGGCGGCTGGCTTCATACACGGTACTGGCGACGGTGCTCTGGATCATCTTGCCGATCCTGTACATGGGGCCTGCGAGTTGGTGGGATCATCACCTGGAATGGACGAACAATGCGGTCTTGTCCGTGCTTGACCGTCAGCGAGAGGGCCGGCAAGAAAATGAGTTGCAAAAGGCCAATCTCTCGCTTCGGCACACGATGCTGCGATACCTCGTGACGTATCCGAAGACCCATCGGCTTCGGCAAGTAGACCGCGCCTACACACCGGTGCTGGATCTGCCGCCGCCGGTCGCCAACGCGATTGTCGGGGTGGCCGCGCTTGGCCTGCTCGTTCTGTTCGCGCGATCCAGTGGACGTGTGTTTCAAGGGCCCGGAGATCCCTTGTGGGCACGGGATTGCGCGGGGACCTTGATGTTGGCCCTCTTTCTCTCTCCCATCACCTGGGATCAGCATCTGGTGTGGATGATTCCGGCGGCGGTGGTCGTCGTGGCCGCCGCGGCCCGGTTGTCAGGCAGCTTAGGCCGCATGGGCTATGCCATGTTGGCTGTCTATACTATCCTCGCGATCGTGCTGAATTACGAAGTGGTGGGCTCGGCCCGATGGGAAGCGTTGAAGAGCTTTCATCACCTCGGGATCGCCATGCTGATCCTGTACGGACTTCTGCTCAGGAGCAACGGCATCGTGTTGCACCACCAGCCGTCGATTGGAAACGGGCAACCTGGAGCCTCAGGCCTGGTCAGTGGGTAATGTGCCACCGCGCGTGTTCAGGTTGAGTTCGCAAAAAGGAACCGACTATAATGCCGCTCCCTGAGGCGCCGTACCCAAGTGGTAAGGGAGCAGTCTGCAAAACTGCGATGCGGCGGTTCGAACCCGCCCGGCGCCTCCAAACCAACCTTCGGTTGACCCGACGACTAATTATCGCCTTATCGTAATAATCGTCGTCGGATAAACCCCTCCAGTGTTTTACATTTCTCCTTGGCTCGTTCCGCCGCGTTCGATCAAATCGCGGCGGATAGGTACTTTGCCTCCAGTAGGCTCTAATTCCCCACTTGTGCGTGCCGTCGGCTCATCGGGCATAGCCCCTCTTCATAATTGCCGACGGATAAACACCACCAATATCTCTTGTTCCTTCAGTTAACCTGCGTGATATCGATTCTTCTATCGTGCTGGGCCGCGAGAACTCGTGTCTAAGACTTGATAGCTTGATCGTCTAAGCCCGGATAAGGGGTTGGTGATGACTCTGTTGGTTGGGGGGCGGGCATTCAATCTGGACTGCGACCAGCCTTAACGCTCCTTTGCGTTTGTGAGGGGCAGATGCGGGGACTGTGCTTGACAAGAATAGGGTTCGGTAGATAATCGTGTGGAGGCAATACGAGGAATAGAGATGAGGACCGTCGGTCATCGCCAAGAGCAGCCAGTTCACTTGCACGCGAGCGGCAGGGAATTGGCCGAAGGCGCGCGGTTTAGCGAAGCCATCGGCCGCCTCAGCCGACTGTGCTTTATCCCCAAAGGCGTTACCCGTTTCAAAACCCACGATGAAGCCAATCGTCATTGGGATTTCTGGCTTGCCAAGGGAATGGCCGCTCTTGCCTCGACTCGAATCCAATGACCGAGTATAGCCGTCCCGCCACTCTCGATGATCTGAAACTCCTGCTTCGGTCGCTCAATTCGCATAGCGTCGAGTATTTCTTGGTCGGCGGCTACGCGTTGGCCGCGCATGGGTATCCTCGTGCTACCGCCGATATCGATGTCGTTGTGCCAGCTACGAGACAAGCCGGTAGGAAGATCAAGGATGCCTTGATGGTGCTGCCAGACCAAGCGGCGAAGGAAATCGCCGTTGAGTGGTTCGAGGAGGGCGAGAACATTCGCGTGGCGGACGCCTTTGTGATCGACCTGTTGTTGACGGCAAACGGACAGACTTACGAAATGTTGAGCCGCTATGCCGAGGTCATTGATCTGGACGGTATTCCGGTCAGAACAGTGACCCTCGAAGGGTTACTGTTGACCAAGCAGACCATGCGAGAGAAAGACGCAGGGGATCGACTCGTCATCGAACGGGCATTAGCGTTTTTGCGAGATACGAGGAAGAAAGATAGCCGATAGGTACGGTAGAATACGAGGCCCCTGGCGGACGGGGTTTCTTGAGTGAGACCTGATGGTCTTTCACGTTTGTTGTGCATGACAGCAAGAAAATTGACGCCTGTCCATGGTAGATGCTAGAATCCAATCGCCGTTAAGCGTCTAGTCCGGCGGTGGTTCGCCGCCGTTACCACTACAGACTGAGCAGAAGGAGAGCGGAATGGCCGTCCCCGTATCTCAGATGTATACCGTTGCCAGCTATGTTCTCTCGAAGAAACTAAAGGGCATCAAGCGGTATCCTCTGGTGTTGATGCTCGAACCATTGTTCCGATGCAACCTGGCCTGCGCTGGCTGTGGCAAAATCCAGTATCCTGACCACATTCTTGATAAACGATTGACCCCGGAGCAGTGCTGGGCTGCGGCAGAGGAATGCGGTGCGCCGATTGTCGCAGTTCCTGGCGGTGAGCCGCTCATCCATCCGGAGATCGGGCGGATCGTTGAGGGGTTGGTGGCGCAGAAGCGGTATCTCTATGTCTGCACCAATGCCATTCTATTGGAGCGCAAACTGAAAGAGTTCAAGCCTTCGCAGTATCTGACCTTCAGCGTGCACATGGACGGATTGAAGAACGAGCATGATCTGGCGGTCTGCCGTGACGGGGTGTACGAGGTTGCCGTCAAGGCAATCAAGGAAGCATTGAGGTTGGGCCACCGGGTGACGACGAATACGACGCTGTTTGACGATGCGAATCCGGATCGGGTGCGCCAGTTCTTCGATGAAATGATGGCCCTCGGCGTCGAAGGCATGATGATTTCGCCAGGTTATAGCTATCAAAAGGCTCCGGATAAGCAACATTTCTTGAAGAAGGCCAAGACCCAAGAGCTGTTCTCAAAGATCCTCAGCCGGCCGAAGGGGTCTTGGAAGTTCAATCAGTCGCCGCTCTTCCTGGATTTCCTGATGGGGAAGAAAGAATATCAGTGCACGCCCTGGGGGAATCCCACATACAACGTATTCGGTTGGCAGAAGCCCTGCTATCTCTTGCAGGAGGGGTATGCGAAAACCTTCCGCGAACTGTTGGAGACCACCGAGTGGCAGAATTATGGCACGAACAAGAACGAGAAGTGCGCTGAATGCATGGTTCATTGCGGGTATGAGCCTTCGGCGGTGAGCGATACGTTTGGTACGGTGTCAGGTTTTGCACGCACGGCGAAGCTGACGTTGATGCCTACCTCGCGATGACTGCGTCATGCGTCATCCGTCAAACGATGGCAGGAGTCCTGACGCACGCTTGACGTATGACGATTGACGGGGTCTTATCATGACCGATACCAAGAACCATTCACCGAGTGCGTCCGGTTCCCTGGAAGGCCGTGTGTTCACGCCGGCCACGGACCAAGAGAGAGCGGAGGCCATTGAGCTCGCGTTCGACTACCGTGGCGATGTGACGCTCGGGCTTACGTCGGGCGAGTCCATCGTTGGATTTCTTTTCAACCGCCACGCCAGCGGTGAGCATCCCTCCATTGAATTCTTTCCCCAGGACGATCCCTCCCCTCGCACCATCGCCTATGCGTCGATCGCGTCGATCGCCTTTACCGGTGAAGACACGGCGAATGGTAAGTCGTGGGAGGCGTGGGCATCGAAAAAGGAGTCTGAACGCCGTGCAGAGGCGGCTCGCGTCGAAGAGGATGCGCGCATGCGCGGGCTACTTTGATCGCACCATTCGGTCCACTGCCATTCGTGCCATCTACATCTGTTCAGATAGCCCAGAAAACCCGTCGGGTTCTTCCCAACTCCTCCCACCCTCTCGTTGACAAACAGGGGGGGCTATGCTAGAAAATCGCGCCCTAAAACGAGGGTACTCGTCGTGGCGGGGGCGTGCTATTTTGTGGACGTTTAACCCGCGCAAGCTACTGGCGAGAATGCGACTCGGTCTGATACGCGACAGAGGCAGGAGAGCCCGATCGGTCGCGGTCGTAAGCTGGATCGCGTTGAGCGTTGTATGTCCTTCCGTGGTGAAGGCGACGCACGAAGCCGACCATCGGTTTATGGTGGAAGGGTATGTGTGCGGAGCGGATGGGAAGCCGGCTGCGGACGTCGACGTTTTGGTCAAGGACACGAAGATTTCATACGGGCAAATTGTAAAGACGGATGGCTACGGGTACTACAAAGCGACGTTTCACCTCCATAACGATAACTTAGGCGATCCACTTCTCGTCGAGGCAAGAGGGGAGCAACAGAATCATAAGATTGAGTTCAATCCAAAAGACCTGGAGGCGGAACGAAAAATTCAGGTCAATTTTGGAACCGGTTGCGATGCAAGCAGTCCTCCCGCCTGGTTGTGGTGGGGCGGCGGGGCTGTAGTGGCGGCAGCCGGAGGGGTCGTTGCGATGAAGCTTGCCCGTCTGCAACGGAAGCAGGAGCGGGCCAAAGGAAAATCGCAGGGTAAACGAAAAATATAATCGCCGATGCCGGTCCTTGGGGCTGCTGGGCGCCTCGCCGAGTCGGTCGATGGGTGGGCGAGGGCTGGTGTACAAACAGGTCGAGATTGGTGTATTGAGGACGCTTTTGCGAGGGTGTGGGCCCTCGGAGGAAGCGTCTTTTTTTTAGCGCCATTGTGCTGGTTGTGAAGCGTTGCTGGTGCTTGTTGCTCGAACGAAAGTCAGCTCGGGGTGTCCTGGCGATGAAGCCGAACGCGATTCGAGTGGCAGTGGTGCTGGGCCTGGGGTTCCTGGCAGGTTGTAGCGGGGGCGACGGTGGTGGAGAGGGGCCGATCGTTCCTCCTCCTCCAGCTCCTGCCGAATATGCCGATAAACATATGCCGTCTGCATGGTGGGGAGATGCCCAGAAACTCGAAGAAGGCCGGAAACTCTATACTGGCGAGACCAACCCCGATGTGAATTGTGCTAGCTGCCATGGCAAGGATGGCAAGCCCGTGAAGGCGGGTGCGACCGATTTCAGAAACCCCGAGCGAATGAAGCTCTATTCGGACTCCGTGTGGTTCTGGCGAATTTCCGAGGGCGTGCCAAACACCAAAATGAGGGGTTGGAAGAGCAAGCTCTCAGACGACGATCGGTGGCGGCTCGTGCTCTTTGAGCGGAATTTCTCGATGTCAGGAAAGGTGTGGAGTGAAGAGAAAAAGCAGTGGGTAGATGCCGGCACGATTGAAGGGGGGGCGGCGAATCCCAGATAACTGCATGGCGGGCCTTCACGAAAGTGAATCTCGCTGTTAGGCTGTATTTCAGGCTAAGCCAAATCAGTAAAACCGACCGGCTACCGATGAACGCGTGGTGCGAAAGGGTTCAAGAGTCGGCCCAAAGGATGAGCATCGAGACATCGTGGAAAAACTGTCGCGCGGTCTCCTGACCCTGTTTGCGGTTCTTGCACTGTGCCTATTCGCCGTGCCAAGCCTCTATGCGCAAGAGCTTGGGACGTCGTCGGTGCAGTTCCCCTATACGGGCAATCGGACGGCCGTCTGGGTTGTCGCGCAGCTCCATCTGCTGTTTGCCGCATTTATTTTAGGCGCCCCCATCTTCGTCGTGATTTCCGAATGGCTGGGTTATCGAAGACAGGATTCCCGCTACGACCGCTTGGCGCGGGAAGTCACCAAAATCACCGTCATCCTCTTTAGCCTGACGGCGGTAACCGGCGGCCTGTTTATCTTCGTGCTGCTCGCCGCGTATCCGCAGTTCACCACCTGGTTCATCAATCAGTTCTATCTCGTATTCGCGGTGATCTATCCGGCGCTGTTTATCACGGAGACCATCCTCTTATACGCCTATCTCTACACCTGGGATGTCTGGAAGGGGGAACAGAAGGGGCGCCACATCGCCCTGGGTGTCCTGTTAAATCTCGTGTGCGTGCTCATTCTCTTTGTCATCAACGGCCCGACGTCGTTCATGAATACGCCGACGAAGGCCGAGGGCGTCTCACCGCAGGATTTCCTCGCAGCGGCGAGCCTGTGGGATAAGATCGCGAACCAAAGCTGGTTTCCCTTGAGCCTCCACCGGATCGACGGCAATGTCGCATTCGGCGGGTTCATCTGCGGCATGATTGCCGCGTATATGTACATGGGTTCCAAAAATCAGGAAGAACGGGCTTACTACGATTGGATGGGGTACGTGTCGATTTGGATCGCCGTGGGCGGCACGCTCTTGCAGCCGTTCACGGGACTCCTGCTGGCCTATGAGATGTGCGATTACGACTTTTCGTTCTGCCCATACATGATGGCCGACCAGCTCTCCATGTTTTTTGAATTGCAGGGCGTGATGGTTGGCCTGCTGTTCTTGGCCATCAACTACTATAGTTGGCTCAGTGTCAAACGAATAGAAGGGGCCGAGAATGTTCGAATGACGATTCTGGCTCCGATTGTGCTGGTGGTGTTACTCCCCGCCACGATGTGGGTGATGAACACCTATTGGATTCCAGACCCGATGTCGCTCGCCTTCTTGTTGCCCCTCGCCCTGTCGCCGGTTGTCTTGGGGCGATTCATTCCGATGACCGTCTCCGCTCGGACTGTCATCAAGGTCGGTTTTATCGTCATGCTCGTGAGTGACGCGGTCTGGCTGACTCCGGCTGGATTCGTGGCCACGGGGACCGATATGCCCGATGACCTCAAGCTGCCGGAAGGCTGGGATTATCTATCCACCATGCCCGCAAAGCTGTCTGCGATCCTGACGCTGGTGTTTGTCACGGTCGTCAACTACGTCTTGTATAACCGGACGATCAAGCAAGGGACGATTCTCTGGGGGAAGATCGATTTCGCGGCGCAGTTTGTCCTGATTTTCTTGGCGTTCATCTCGACCTGGACCATGGGATTGATGGGTGCGGTCCGGTCATTGCTCAGGAAATACTTCCATACCTATAGTCTGGTGTCGGACTTCTCCGCGGAATCGTTCACTCCGACACTCTCGTATTCCGCGTGGTGGATTACCGCGATCACCGTACTGTTTATCGCCTGCGTCACCGTGGCCGCGCTCATCGCGCTTCGGCCATCTGTGGCCAAGGCGCAAGCGCCTGAGGGGAGTCCAGTCCCGGTCGGGGCGAAGTAATCACGATTCCGGATGCCTGCGAGGCAACGGGCGCTCATATGGGAAATATATTCAAGAAGCTAGGGATCGGCCTGGTGATCGGCGGCGTGCTGGTCGGGATCGCCCGTTCCCAAGAGGTGCCGTTTGACTTTCAGCTGCTGTTCATAATCATCGCGCTCATCGGGGCCCTGCTGTTCATGCTCCTTGATGCGCCGTCGGTCGGCACAATGAGCGGCGGGAAGTCATTGGTTGCTGTCGCCGTATTCTGGGTTCTGTTGATCACGGTCTGCTTCGCCGGGGCCTCGTTGTTGCCGCAGTTTGACCCTGAGGATGAACGGGCCAAGATTACCAAATTGCTGGAACGGGAACGCGAGAAGTCCGAGCAGGGGAAGACCGAAAAACTGCTTGCCCTCGCGAAATCCCTTGATGAGCAAGTCAAAGTGCTTGAGGAGCGGCTCAAAGGAGTGGCGGGGGGAGCGCCCGTGGCCTCAGCACCTCCGCCTGGGAAAAAGCCTGCTGCTGCGTCCGCTGGCGGAGAAGGCGATATCATGAAAGTGGGCGAAGAGCAGTGGCAATTACAGGAGTGCTACAACTGCCACAAGCTCCGGGGGGAAGGGGGAAAGAAGCGCGGTCCGGAATTAGATAACATCGGCTCGCTGCTGACGGTCGAAGAGATCCAGATGAAGATCGCGGACCCCAAGAGTTTTATGGCCGAAGGATATGAGAAGGAATGGCAAAAGGGCATCATGCCCAACAAGTTTAAAGACCTCATGGATCCCAAAGAAATGCTGGCACTCGCGACGTGGTTGGGGACCTTCAAGAACACCTCGGTGAATACCCCCAAGCCGATCAAGAAAAGCTAATGCTGCAACCGAAGCTGAAATCCAAGGTCCGCTGCACCGACCTCGACATCGGAGAAGTCACGCGCGTCGTGCTCGACCCGCTGTCGCACGAGATCAGTCACATCGTGGTCTCCATGAATGGCAGCGGCGAACGGCAAGTAGCCATGGGTCACGTGCAGGACGTGACCGACGATGCCGTCCAGCTGCGAACGCGGTCGGCGGACATACTGTCCTTGCCTCCGTTCAAGCGTGAAGACTACGTGACCACGCATGAAGTCGAGATCTCCCACCTGGAAGACAATATCCATGTCACGCCAGGCGAAGTGTTGGTCCCCTTGCCCGATCTGGAGAAGGACGTCAAGCGCCGGACGTTCTTTATGAACTTCACGCACGTCATCGGGTTCTTAATCGGGCTTCCCATCGCGTATCCCATCCTTCGGTTTCTCATGCAGCCGATGTATGCAGACTTCGACAATCAGTGGCTGAAAGTCGGGAATGTGAGCAAGATCAAGCAGGAGGATGTCGGCGTGCAGTTCAAGTACAAGAAAGCAGTCAAGGAAGTGTACATGCCGGTATACGAAATCGAGAAAAATGTCTGGATCCTTCGGGCAACTCCGGAACTGCTTGAGAGAGTCTACCAAGGCAAGGACTCCGAATTTCGCGACGCCAGGGGGAAGGCCATCTGGACGAACAAGAAAGAGGTGCCCTACATCGCATTTTCCGGCAAGTGCCCCCATTTGGGATGCGGCTTCAAGTGGCGACAGCATAAGACACTCGGACAAGTGTTCCTCTGCCCCTGCCACCTGAGTATTTACGATGCCGGTGGGAAAGTACTCGATGGCCCAGCGCCACGCTCACTGGATGCATTGCCCATCAAAGTCTCGGCGGGCGGAGAAGTAGAGATCATTGATATGGAGTTCAAGGCCGGGACGAAGTCGCAAATCCGAATCGTGTGAAAGCTGACGGCATGAATAGCAAGCATTCGTCTTCTGCAGCGATTCCCGATCATCAGCCGAGCACGACTGAGAAGGTCATTGCCTTTCTCGATGAGCGTCTTGGCCTGAAGGAAATGCAGGCGAAGATGCTCAATGAGCCGATTCCGGGCGGCTCTCGCTGGGCCTACGTGTTCGGCTCCGTCCTGTTGTTCATCTTCATCATGCAGGCGGTGACCGGTACGTTGCTCATGTTCTACTACGTTCCGACCGCCGACCACGCGTATGACAGTACGCAATACATCATTCACAATGTCGATTATGGCTGGTTCCTCCTCAGCTACCATTTCTGGGGGTCCAGTGCGATGGTGGTCTGTGTGTTTGCCCACATGTCCCAGGTGTTTCTCTGGGGGGCCTACAAGAAGCCGCGAGAGTTGCTCTGGCTTGTCGGTCTCGCCCTGTTCGGTATTGTGATTACCTTTGGCTTCACAGGCTATCTTCTCCCGTGGGATCAGCGTGCGTTCTGGGCGACGCTCGTGGGTGTCGAGATTCTGGATAAGACGCCGGTCATCGGTGACTTTATCGCGAGGTTTTTGAAAGGCGGGGCCACTCCCGGGCAGATGACATTGAGCCGGTTCTTTGTCCTCCATGTCATGATTCTCCCTGCGGCGCTGATGGCCCTGGCCGGATTGCATCTCTTCCTATTCCGTGTGGCCGCTCCAGCCGGTCCTTTTAGAGGGACGAAGGAGGAGATCAAGGCGAAAACAGACTATTTCTTCCCTCGTCAAATTTGGAAAGACATCGTTGGTATGGCGTTCGTTTTCGTCGGCATATGCGCCTTGGCCCTCTGGGAGCCGGTCGTGTTGCTAGATAAGGCCACGCCGGACCCCGGAGAATATCATCCGGAGCCGGAATGGTACTTTCTTTTTTACTTCCAGTTGCTGAGGCTCAAGCTGTTCGCCGGTCAGTTCGGCCAATTCCTGGGTGCCGTTGCATTGCCGGTGGCGTTCATGGTACTACTCGTCGCCCTTCCATTTATCGATAAGGATCCTGAGCGAAATATTTTTAAACGACCGATCGCCCTCATCACGTGGATTGCAATCATGGTGGTGATCGCTCTGTTTACGGTTGCGGCAGTCATCAATCGGGAGTTTTTGGATTAAGTGATCGTCATGCGCGGTGGTTATGGCTGAAGAACGCGAATCGATGTCTCCGACTCAGATCGGGTTCGGCATCCTGTGGCCGGCCTGCTGGACGGGCATTCCGATCAAGGCCGTGTTTGCCGTTATGGTTATGGCGATGGGATTGGTGCATTTCGAAGGCAGATTCGGGCTGGCGTTCTTGATGCTGCTTGCGAGTCCGGCTACCATCTTCGCAGTTCCCATAATCATGGCGATGTATGGCACACATTTTGGCGAGGGAATCGGTCTGCCGCTCATCTTCGGACTGTCCATTCCCGTCGATATTTGGGCGTTGGGAGTTGTCGGCCAGACGTTTTTCCTCGAACGACTACGGAAAGAACCGCCTCATGATGGGCTCGGGTTTGCGATTTGGTGGAGGACCGCCGTCATTGGCACCTTCTTCCTCCCGCTGCTCTGGTGGATTGTCAGTCATGTGACAGATATTGCGATTTCCGCCTCGCACTCGATAGCCGAAATGGAGAGGTTGAGGCAGCTCTTTAATACCGGGCTTCCGGTGGCGGAACGCATCGGCCTTGAATTGACGATTTGGGGGACGATTTCTTTTATGGTCCTCATGGTGTTAGCCACGATCGGTGTCTCGATCCTTGGACAGTTCATTCGGCGGATCGCAGAAAGCGCACGCCCGGCGGGTGAAAATTATCAAGGACTCATCACACGCTGGGATTTGATGCGCGTGCCGGCCGATCAGGGACTGATGATGGCGTCGCTGGCGGGAATCGGTGTGGTGTTGTCGCTGACTTTTTGGGCGGTGCTTCCCGTGATAACGCCCCACCCACATGAATGCTGTAAGAAGCCCGAGGTGGCTGTGGAGCCGGTGTTCAAGCCTGCTGAAAGCCTGAGCAAGACGGCGGGACGGCTCGCACAACTGGTTGCGCAGGTTGAGGCAATGGAGCAGCAGAAGGCGGAAGCGAAGGACCAAGAGGACAAGGGCAAGGAAAAGGCTGGAGGCGGGGCCGTGTCGAATGCCCCTGCCACGACGAAACCGTAATTTACGAGGTGATGAGGTGAGTGCCATACAACAGGGGGTCAAAACGATTCAACGGGCTCTCCCGGCCGTTAATGCTCAGGGAGCGTGGCTCGCAGGTCTCTTGTTGGCGGCGGGATGGTTCGCCCTTCCTTCAATCGGGATTGCGGCGGAAGGGACCGCGGCCGGTCCGACTGAGTATCGCGATATTCCGTATATCGGCGCTCGGAACATCATCTGGGTTGTTGCACAGTTGCACCTGCTGTTGGCTGGGTTCGTCTTAGGTGTGCCGATCTTCGCGTGGTTGTGCGAGGTCATCGCCTGGCGAGGGGGAGAAAAGCGCTACGACAAGCTGGCCAAGGAGTTTACCAAACTCCTGACGTCCGCCTATGCCACGACGGCGTTGTTCGGGGGCATTCTGTTGTTCCTCTTGGTGGCGTTTTACCCCAAGCTGATGAATTATTTGACCGACGTCTTTTTCCCGTCCTTCTTACTCTACTGTCTCCTGTTCCTGCTCGAAACCGCGACGCTTTATCTGTATTGGTACGGGTGGGATGCGATGCAGGAAGGACGGAAGAAATCGCTGCATGTGTTTCTGGGGTTCCTGCTCAACTTCTTTGCCTTGTTCATCATGATCGTGCCCAATGCCTGGGCGACGTTTCAGGCCAGTCCCGTCGTCATTGCTGAAGGCACGGCGTTCGAACGAGCCTGGGCTGCTACGTGGAACCCCACCTGGTGGCCGATCAATATCCATCGGCTGATCGCGAACGTTGTGTTGGGTGGATACATCTGCGGAGCCTATGCCGGAGTTCGGTACTTGTCCGTGAAGAGTGCGGAGGATCGAGAGCATTACGACTGGATGGGCTATGTCGGCAATTTCATCGGGGTATTCGGCCTGTTGGCCCTGCCGTTCGCCGGGTACTGGCTGATGCGGGAAATCTATCAGTACAACCAGCAGATGGGCATTACGCTGATGGGCGGCTTCCTGTCCTGGCTCTTCATCCTCCAAGCCATGCTGATTGGGGTCCTGTTTCTTGGGTCGAACTACTACTTCTGGTTGGGGATTACGTATCGCATTCCCGGGTCGGAGGCAAAGTACCGGAAGGCCATGCTGATGATGCTGGTCAGTCTGCTCCTCTGTCTTGCCGTTTGGATGACGCCACACTCCTTGGTGGCCAGCATCGAAGAGGCTCAAAAAATGGGAGGTGCGCACCATCCGCTGCTGGGTGTGCTCGGCGTCATGTCAGCTAAAATGACGGTATCGAACCTCATGATTCTGATTACCTTCATGAGCTTCGTCATGTATTGGCGCGCGGGTAAACAAGACACAGCCGGATGGGCGGCATTTGGGAAAGCCGTTATGGGCGCTATCCTGGTGTTGGCGAGTATTGCCGTCATCGTCCTCGGCGTCTGGGGATACTTTGTCCCGGCGATCGTCCGTATCAATTACTTCTCCACGTCTCAGGTGTTGATCGTGATCTTTGTCATACTGACGATCACGCCGCTGACGGCACTCCTGCTCAAGAGCGCCAGAACGACGACAGAAATGGTCTGGGGCAGTATGCCTCCACGGGCGGGATATTCTCTTGTCCTGAATGCCGTGATGGTCATCCTCCTGATGACACTCATGGGCTATGCGCGGTCGTCATCCCGCGTCCATTGGCATGTGTACGGGGTCATGCGTGATACGTCGCCCTATGCCTATTCCCCGGCGCTGGGCAGCGCCTCCCTGATCATGGCCTTCTGTACATTTTTCTTCTGCATTCTTGTGGCGTTTATCTTCTGGGTGGCCACGATGGGGGATAAGTATAAAACCGCCGCAGGAGCCGGAAAGGGAGATTTACCTCACGGTATTCCGGCAATGGCTGGAGGGGCGCCTGACAAGGGACCGCAGGGATAAATGCAGGGAGTTTTGAGTTCTACATTGTGAGTGTTGAGTTAACAACTAACACTCAGCACTAATAATTAGAGGGCATATGAGTGAAGTCGCGCAACTACAGCTAATTGCACTGTCGATTGTGGGGATGGGGATTCTGATCCTCCTCTTCATTAAGGCGGTATTTATTCGGGTCACGGGATTTGTCTTCATCGTGTTGGGGTTGTTTTCGCTCATGTCCCTGGCAGTCCCTCAGTTGGCCTCTCTCCCTCCGGCGGAGGAAAAGATTGATATCGCCAGCATCAAAACCCCGACCGACATTGCCGCCATCGGACAGACGGTGTTCTTCAGTAAGGGGCAGTGTGCGCTGTGCCACTCCATCGGTCCTAGCGAGTCCGCCCGTTGTCCCGACTTAAAAGGAATTGGTGCCAAACTGAGCAAGGATTTTCTCTATGAAAGTCTGACGGATCCCCAAGCCTTCGTTTATAAAGACTACCGGCATGGAGGGGTGCCAAAGGAATATCCTGCGACGATGCCTCGCATTGACAAGGATCCGATCGGACTCTCGAAAAATGAAATTTTGGCCGTTATCGCATTTCTTCAACAGATGAGCGGGGAGCCGATTTCCGTCAGCCTCTCGGATCTCGAAATGCCGGGCAAGGCTCCTTCAGCTCCGGTGAAAGCAGCCGAATCCGCGCTCGTCGCGGACGTGCATACGAATTAGGAGGAATCCATGGGTGCGTTAGGAAAGCCAATCATTCTCATGGTGGCCATGTACGTGTTTATCAAGTTTGTGCTGCCGAATATTCCAGGCTCTGCGCCGCTCCCATCGAGTTTGATAGCTCTCTACCTGCTCCTGACCGGATCCGGCATCGTGATTTTTCAGACGCTGAGCAAGGAATCGAAAGACGCCTTCTGGGGACCGATGCAACGGTTCTTGACCGGGGAAAATCTCGGAGGTCTGCAAGCCCTCCGTTATGGGGTGCTCATTCTGTTCCCGTTGCTGGTCGGGTGGCAAACATATGGCAGTACTGCGGTCAGCGATCTGCCACCCATTGAAAGCCGAACGATTCATCCTGCCCCGCCCGGGGAATACACCGGCCTGTCAAACCCTGTTGCCAAGACCCCTGACAACATTATGCAGGGGAAGGGTTTTTATGCGGCCTATTGTTCACCCTGTCATGGTGGAAACTTCGATGGCAAAGGCCCGGCCGCTCGTGGATTTGTTCCGGCTCCTGCCAATTTTGCTGATCCAACGACGATCGCCATGTTACAAGAAAGCTATTTGTTCTGGCGCATCAAGAAGGGTGGTGTCGGCCTCCCGATCGAAGGTACGCCATGGAAGTCCGCCATGCCGCGTTGGGAAGTGGAATTGCCGGACGAGTGGATTTGGAAAATCATTATGGGGGAATACGACGGAGCGCACCAGTCCCCACGAACCTGGGAATAAGGACGCAGTGCAGTATGGATGGGCGTAGGTGTGTAGGGAGAATGAGGCCAGCATGAAACCGGGGAATCAGATGATAAAAGAGGTCCTGCGGAATGGGACGGCCGCAATTGTGGCCATGATAATCGGCGGAGCATCCATCGGCTACGCACAGGAAAGCGTGTCGGTCCGGGCTGCGCTGACGACCGGTGGCCTGCCCCTGGAAGACCCCAATGCCGCAGTCTGGAGCAGCGCGCCGCCTGCTACGTTTCCCATGTCGCCACAAGTCCATTGGCAGAATCGTATCCAGGAAGTCACGGTGAAGGATGTCATCGTGCGGGCTTTGCACGATGGTAATCAGATGGCGGTCCTGCTGGAATACGCCGATCCGACGCAGGACCCGGATGATGCCGCGGCACTTGAGTTTATGGTGGGCGACAAGAAAGCGCACTTTGCCCATGGTCAGCCCATGCTGCAAGTCGAGGGCGGACCAGTCAATATTTGGTTTTGGAAAAATAAGACAGACAAGGGCGTCGACATGAGCGCGAAAGGCTTTGGGACACTGAAGCCGCAGGAACATCAAGACGTGAAAGCCAAGGGCGCCTATTCAAACGGGACCTGGAAAGTCGTGTTTTCCAGGAATTTGTCGACCGGTCATCCTGAAGAGGATGTGCAAATTACCCCTGGAAACTTCATCAGTATCGCCTTCGCCGTCTGGGATGGCCGAAAGGATGGCGCGGGAGAGCTCGTTGAGAAAGGTTCGCAAAAGGCGGTCTCCTCCTGGTGGTATTTCCGAGCCGATGCTCCGCCGGATTATTCCGGCTATATGTACGCGGCAATCGCTGCGGCATTGGCCTTGGGCTTTCAGTTTGTCCTGATCCGAAAACTCAAGAAAGGGCAGTGAGCATGAAGGCGGCACGGTTGGGTGTCATGGGATTCGCAGTGGGGGTGATCGGCGGAGTGGCGTTGCTGATCGGAGGCTGCGCCAATGAACAGGAAAAGCGCGGGCACGAACTGTACACCCACTATTGTAGCGACTGTCACGGCGAGAGTGGCAAGCAGAACGAGGGGTTTAACTGGTCGTCCATGCCAGACCCGAAGCCGAAGGATCTCTCCAATAAGGGAGAAATGAGCACCTTCAAGGACGAGGAGCTTTTTGCCACCATCTCACGCGACATGCTGGACACCAGCGAAGAAGGCGGAGATGAAATTGGGGACGACGATTTCGCGGTGCCCACGATGCCAACGTTCAAATATACGCTGTCCGAGGATGAATTGTGGGCGATCGTTGGGCACGTGCGCACCCTCCATGGAATGAAGATGGAATACAACGTCGCCGCGCGCAAGACCTCACTTGAGGAAGCGCTGAAGGCCGCGCAGACCAAGTTTGAGCAGGCGAAGCAAGCATATGAGGCGGCGGAAAAGAAAGCCAGCGATGAAGCGGAGAAGAAAAGCGAGGAGTTGAAGAAAGACGTCGAGGTGGATGAATCCGCCTATGCGGATGAACAGGCCGCCATGGGACAGGCCAAGAAAGAACTGGATGCGGCCCAGGTCGCGTTGAACAATTTTTCGACGAGACCAGGCAAAGGCGTGAGCGTACCCAGGCCGGATTTGAAGACTCCTCCGGCGCAGGTCGCCCAGTTGGTTGAGCGCGGGAAACGGCTCTATGAAAATAAATATGGCTGCAACGCCTGCCACAATGTTGGTGGCGAGGGTGGCAAGATCGGTCCGGCCCTAGACCGGGCGGGATTCCGACTGAATGCTACGTGGGTCTATCGGTGGCTGAAGAATCCGCAGGCGATGGATGCCCACACGCGCATGCCGGCGTTGGGGCTCAACGATGCGGACGCCAAGGCCGTCACCATGTATGTGGAGACCTTGCGGGCTGCGAAGACCGAGCCTGCCGAGGAGAAGCCTGTCGAAAAGCCATAGCCTTAACCGGACAGCCCGGCGAGCAATCCAATAAGCACGGCGACCCCAACCCATACGTGCGCACGGAACATGGCGAATGCTTGCGCAGGGGCGATCGATCCTCGTAGTTGCCAGACCTGCATGGAGAAGAACAGGCCCAACCCGAGCAATGTGGTGTAGTAGGCCCATCCGATTCCAACCAACCAGCCGGCAGTCCCCAAGAGAAATAGCATGGTGATGAAGGCCGTCCCCACGCCCAGGCCGATCGACGGTCCAAAGAACAGGGCTGCGGACTTGACTCCAATACGCCGATCATCTTCTTGGTCTTGGATGGCGTAGATCGTATCGTACGCGACCGCCCACGCCGCCGTCGCAGCAAAGAGGCACCAGACCGGCGCATCGAGTTGCCCTCGCACAGCCGCCCAGGCCATCACCGTTCCCCAGCCGAAGGCGACACCCAGCACGGCTTGCGGAACATGAATCCATCGTTTGGCAAATGGGTAGAGGGTTGCCAGCAACAGGGCAACGGGAGCGAGCCACAACACGATGGGATTCAGCAGGAAGAGGAGGCTGCCGGCCAGCAGTAACAGCAGACCGAGCAGCATGAAGGCATGGGGACGGTGTAGTTCCCCGGACGCGAGCGGGCGGGTCTTGGTTCTGGCGACTTCCCGATCGAATGATTGATCGGCAAGGTCATTGAGGATGACCCCGGCGCTTCGCATCAGGAACGACCCGGCGACGAAGACGGCCAGGAGATGCATCGGAGGGAACCCTCCCGAGGCTAGGACCAGCGCCCACAGTGTCGGAAGCAGTAAGAGATACGTCCCGCTTTGGTTATGCAAACGGATCAGCCGCCCAAGTGCGGACCAGGGCACACCCGACGGAGTTGAAGACGCTGGCCACGAGCCCGTTGTCATGACCCAGACGTTAGCCGCTGGGAGAGAGGCTTGTCAATTTCCCTGATCAGTGGTGCAGGTCGCGATTGTCCTCATGGTCCGATTTCGGTATAACCAACTGGGTAAAGGAGTGTGTTCATGTGAAGACCACTAGGCTCAGCAGATGCCGGGATTCCGCCCTCGGGGCTCTCGCGACGCTGGCGTTGCTTTGTGCCGGCTGCGGTGGAGCGAAGCATAGCCAGACAGTGCCTGAGACAAGCCCCGGAGTGATTTCGCTGACCCCGGCACTCTGGCTTTCACCGAGTGCCACCACCGCCGGGCTGTCCTATCGCAATGCCTGCGGTCAGACGGCGACGGTATCTGTCGCAGACCCGCTGGCGGCTGCTCTGTCCAAGAAACTTGGCCGCGTGTTCACCGGGATCCTTCCCCAACAGGGGACCGAACAGATACCGGACTCTGATAGCCTTATCGAGGTCGGGTTGGGGCAAAAGAAGATCGAACTTGCGATTCCGGGCCAGGGCAAGGGCACGTATCCTGCGTCCGTCACGCTGGGGATGGAGTTGGTCGTCTTGGCTCAGGATGGTACCTTCCTCTTCAACGAAAAACGACAAGGGCGCAGCCACGGCCAAGTGGAAGTTTCGAACCACTCGTGCGATGTACAGGGGTTGGAGACGATCGTTCAGGAGGCCATTGACGCAATGATCGACGAGGTCGCCAAACAGGTGGCGGCATCGGGCCGAATTCGGGAATACGCCGCGTATCACAAGACGCGTCCTCCAACAGCCACAATTTTGACCCACCCTGCCGGGGGATTGCCTGCCCTCCCGCCGGCTGGCGTGCTACCGGAGAGTGCAACGGTACCGACCACAGGTCAAGCAGTCCTCCACGGAGCAACCCCGCAAGCCACTGCGCTGTCTTTCCATGCCATTGTGCGGGATGAAAACCAAGACCACTTGCTGCAACAGGATGAGACCCTCACGATCGAAGTTGAGGTCAAGAACGAGGGACCGAAAGAAGCCAACGGTGTGGAGGTTGTGGTCGGGGGGGCGTTGAAGGACCATTTCCCGCCGACGGTGGCCATCGGGACCGTGAAACCTGGCGAAATCAAGCGGGTATCGATCACGCGTCGAGTGGCGGAACTGAAGGAAGAAGTGCAAGGCGACGTGGTGTTGAGTCTGCGGAGTGCGACGGCATTGATGTCGCTTCCGCCGGCCAAGAGATTTTCACTGCAAATCAAGTCGGAGAAAGCCGAGCTCGAATCGGTGCCGCACGATGTCGACCGTGTCCCGAAGCCTCTCGTGGCCGCCAAACAGACGAAGAGCATCCTGATCGCAGTTGGGGTGGGGCAGTTTCGCGATGGGCGCGTGCCGCCGGTCAAATACGCCGAGCATGATGCGGAAATCCTGTCCGGATATTTGCGTGCCATCGGAGGGATTCCTGCGGAGAGGACCCGCCTCTTGCTCAATCAGTATGCGTTGAAAGAAGATCTCGCGGAAACATTCGAGGAATGGCTGCCGAAGCGGGTGGATGCCGACACTGTCGTGTATGTCTATTTCGCGGGTCGTGCGCTGGTCGATGGCGTGAGTGGAGCGGTGTCGCTCGTGCCGTTCGATGGGAGCACGGCGTCGGGCAAGCGGCTCTATCCAGTCCGCCGCATGCAGCAAGTCTTGTCCAAACTCCCGATACAACGGGCCATTATGATATTCGAAGTGTCACTGGACCCGACGCCCGGGGCCGACCCTGCCTCGACGCCGCAGGCCGATTGGGAAGATGGACTGGATGAAGGAAAAGTCGAGGTGATGTGGATGGTGGGCAACAAGGCCCTCCAAGAGGCGCACGTCTACGAGCAAGGGAAACACGGGCTGTTTACCTATTATCTCCTGCAAGGCTTGCAGGGGTTGGCCGATATTGACCGTGACGGAACGGTCGTCGCCGGCGAGCTCTGCACGTATGCACGCGGAGAAGTCGGTCGTGTGGCCAGGCAGCAATTCGGGAATGCGCAGCATCCGCTCTGTTCGCCGCCACCAGGCCAAGGCGCGGTGGTCAGGATTCATCCCATGGCCAGAGGGAACAATCCCAAACCGGTTGCTCAGGAGAAGAAGGCTGGATCAACAGCCAACCTTCCCTCGCAGGCCACCAAACCGGTTGAAGTAGGGCCACGACCATAACGGATCACCAAATGAGCAGGCGGCGCTCATTCGTTGACAGTCCATCCAACGGCCAGTATCATGGCCATCTATTAGATCGGCCGGAAGTATCATCGGCTGACCTGCTCACGTACACGTCTTTCGGATGCCGGCGTAGCTCAGTTGGTAGAGCAGCGGTTTCGTAAACCGCAGGTCGCCCGTTCAATCCGGGTCGCCGGCTCCATACCGCACTTCGTGTGACCCGCGCGCTATTTTAGGTAGTTTCGAATTTGATGCGCGCGGATGAACCCCACCAGTATTTCTTATATCCTCATAAAATCCTTTCGCGTTCCAGCGGCCGCTCCTGTCGTACCGTCACAGTCACCTCTATCCTGGACCTGATTGCCCGAACTACAGTCACATTGCACCTAAGGATCGGGTGAGTTGTAATCGCGCAACGGAAGCAGAGAATGTGGACTATCGCATGGTGAGAAATCGTCCGTGAGGAGAAGTCGGTGCCGCCGTGGGAGATTGCGACACCATCGCCTTCACGTGGGCAGCAAGCACAGCAGCCGCTTCAGCGTTAACGCATCAGGTTCAGCGAGCTCGACGAATTCGACGCCGAAGACGGCGTTATTTATCCACTTGACCACTGCCCGGGGAACATACACGGGGGCGTGATGATCGGGCCGAATATGAAGTTCCAGGCAGGTACCCTGGGGAGGGGGCTGTTCGCTCGTAATGCGACACCCTCCGAGGGAGAGATCGAGCACGAACCCTTCCTTTATCTGCGCACCGTCACCAGAAAAGAGGCTTCTGTACCGGACAGGATGACGCTCGTAGGTGCGGAGCTCCAATTTAGGTTCCATTTGAGGTTCCATGAACAAGCCTTCCTCGTTGATCCCAGCATACTGTGGGCTAAGTTGGTGTCAACGAATTCTTAAAACTTGTCGCTGCACGCGCGTTGTAATCAAAGACGCCCGGTGGTGAGACCGAAAATATTCGCCAGGCGATACGGTGCTGGAAGGATTCTTGGGGGTCAGGTTCGTGGAAAAACTGGTTGTGGATAGTTGCGGCCGTCGCGTTGTGCTTGCCACGATCGCGAGCTCGCTTGAGAGCGGAACTTGGTTCTTCGCTGGTGCCCTTCTGTTGAACGCGACGTGCCTATGTTAGGCCTGCTATAAATTGGCACCACGCTTGCGGGTTGTCACTGAGACCTTGGCGTCTGGTTTGGTGCGTTCGTTCTTCTGTTGAGAGCGGGAGACCGTACCGGCATGCAATCCCTGACGCGCGGCTAAAGAAATTTGGCGGCGAATATCTTCAATCGACGGTGTCGTTGACGACTGCGTCGGACTTTGAAGTCCCAGCGTCTCCCAGCGGACCTTGGTTCGAAGAACGACCCGCCTCCGTTGATGCGGGGTTTTGGTTCCCCATGCTCTATTCATTGTTGTTCACCTCAAAGGTTCATGTACGACAGGGGCGGCCCAAGGCCGCCTCTCAATCACCGCGACTTGTTGAGGGACGAAGGCCCTTTGAGTGCAGCAGTCACAAACCGATCTTCCGGAAAGACTGCTCGGAGGCGGTTGGTGACAGCCAGACGATAGAGCTCAGGTTCGCGACTGACCAGAACTAAGTTCTTGTTGTCGAGCAGAATATTGAGGTGATGCTCTGAGACGAGCAACCGCGTACTGTCGCCCACATTCACGCGGTATTGCGTTTTCCCGTCAGGGTTTCGATCCGGGCCCGACACGATCTCGGTTAATCCGTCAATCACCCCTTCATAGGCTTCAGATCGATGCCGCACTTTTGTTCCATTCGGGATACGGACCCAAGGCTGCGTCGAGGTATGTCGGTCGTTCTTTGTGACAGTCATGCAGATCCCTCCTGGCGGAACACGATTCGCCATCGTGTGCTCGCGTTGGCACAAGGACAAAAGGCCTGCCGATACGGACTACGCAGCAGGGAGCAGGCACCAGGCTGATAGTCAGAACCCCTCACGGTCCAGGCGCCTGAGAAGCGGTCTAAGCGAATGATCGCTTCTCCGAAGGCTGTTGCCGTACCGAGTGGCTGGAAACTGATCAACTCAATCGCGCAGGATCGGGAAGGGGAGGGAAGAGCGCGAGTACCAGAATTTTCGTAGCTTCACTATATCATATGGGAGCACGGATTGCGAATAAGGGGGGGCGCTCAGATGAAGCAATCACGCCGTAGCGGGTGTTCGATCGAATGGCTGCAGGGCATCGTACGCACCTGGACTCGTGCACACCTGGACCTTGCGAAAAGTGAAAAATGGTTGGCGTGATTATCCGGGACAGGTAGCATGGTGGAACGATGAGAACGGTACTGATGCTCTTGGGTCTGGCGCTGGCCTTGGCCGAGCCGACGGTTGCGCGGGCCGGCTTTGCGGCCAAAGTTGTGACTGTGCACGAAGGTGATCGGCTCACGATCTACCATGATGGTCGCAAAGAGGTGATCTTCTTGAAAGGCATCGACTGTCCAGAAATGAACCAGCCCTACGGGAAAAAGGCCAAACAGGTCACGCAGGCCTATGTGGGAACTCGTGAAGTAGTGATTCAGTCCATTGAACGAGACCGGCAGGGCCGGGTGGTTGCCGAAGTCGCCCTGCAGGATGGGCGGAGCGTCGCCCATGAATTGGTGAAGGAAGGACTCGCCTGGTCACGGGGTGGAACAGCCCCGGGACGAAGCTTCGACGACGATGAACAACTGGCCCGGGCTGCCAAAACCGGGCTGTGGGCCGATCCGAACCCGGTGCCGCCGTGGAAGTGGAAAGCGCCGAAAAAAACCGGCCGCAAATTTTCCAATTAATCACCCCACGCGAACCGTCACGATTTCTCATCTCTATCTTTCCTATCCTTCTGTCCCCGAATCACACAACCTTCGGCATGGCGCGCACTTGTGGGGTGAGGGGTCGCTCCTGCCAGAAGCGATCGGCTTCAAGCAGGAGCGGTGTTCGAGATTCCTCTAGCTGCCGGGAGTCGGCTCAGGAATCAGGGGTCGGATGTCATTGGTTGACAGTCCGGTGTTTTGGTTGTTGGGTGATGCATCGATCCCAGATTCGGTCGGGTCTGCGGAGATTGCGGCGGCGGGAGGTACCATGTGTTCCTGGCCGAACTTTCTGATTTCCAGATGCACGCGGCGGTTGATGTGCCGGCAGATGTCACTGTTGTCCACGCAGAGCACACCCTCTTCACCCAGACTCATGACTTTCATCCGATGTTCGGCCACCCCGGCGTTCAGCATTTCGGCCTTCACGGTTTCTGCCCGCTTCAGGCCGAGTTTCATGTTATAGCCGGTTGACCCTTGCTGGTCGGTATAGCCCTGGATCAAGGCTCCGTAGTCTGGGTTGTGCTTCAACTGCTCGGCTCTGGCGGCAAGTTGCGCCTTCGCTTCATCCGTCAGGCCCTTTCGGCCCACTTCAAAATAGACGTCTGTATGGATGACGTCGTCCGACGGTGCAACCATGGGAGCAGTGACAGGGGTGGATTTGGCGATTGAGGCGTCATTCTGACTCAAGCGGCCCGCTTGTTTAATAATACCAGGCACAGTGGTATTCCCGATTGTCTCCGTGGCCTGGGTAACCGTGACTCGGTCGCTGTTCTGCCCGTAGTACCAGGCTGCGGCCAGCGCTCCGCCGAGAAACAAGACCAATCCCGCCAGCAGCGCGACTTCTCTTGTCTCTTTCTGTGGCCCCACGATCTTGGGAGCAATATTCCCTGACGACACCTGCGATGGACCGTTCTGCATGATGGCACCCTCCTTCAAGCTATGTGGTGAATTCAGAACTCAGTTCTCAGCACTCAGAACTTGATTTGGCTTGTTGCGGTCCACCTCCTTCCCAGCCGTCGATTCCGTGTGCCGTTGGCCAGTGGCTTGAGCAACGGGAGTGCCGAGGAGAAAACGCGGGGCAGATGAGAAAAGTGTCAGGAAAGTTCAAGGGTTCAGTGGTTTGTTAGATTGGTGGAACGATGCGGGGAAGCGGAGCCCATCATCCCATGCGGGGATGGCCCCGCAAAGAGGGAGGGGGAACGGCACCCATACTGATTCCTTGCTCCCCGAGCGCGCACGCAGGATCAATCAGAATTGCAGACTATGGGCGGTGCTCGCTCAACGGGCGCAGTGGAATCAGCACGGGTGCCGTTCCAGAATAGGGGAAATGAGGAAGCTGGGAAGGTGTTGATTGGATGTTGCGGATGTGCAGGACGACCAGTTTGAATACCCTGGCATCTCGCACGTAGCGATAGTGGATACCGAAGAGGTTCTTACAGTAGACTCGTTTTCATTCTTGCAGAGCGGAGTGAGAGGATTAGCGCTACGGGGGAACATGTGTCTGAACTTCGCCGAATAAGTCTTGCGCCGTTCTTGGGCGATGATGCAAAGGAACTGCTTCGCGCTCGGGAGATGGCAAGCCGTATCCATGGATCTGGCGACATTCGCGCAGCTGGCAATCAGGTTGAGATGGAAGCGAGAAAGATCCTTCAGCGCCGGCTTTCAGCCCGCTACCGTATCACACATGGACACATTGTTGATTATCGCGGTGTTGTGAGTCCTCAGACCGACATCATTGTAGCTGATCCGCTGAGCGCGCCGTCGTTATTTCAGGCGGAAGATGGAACTGAGTACGTGCCATTTGAATCCGTATTTGCTCTCGGCGAGGTGAAGTCGGCCTTCTATGCTAACCAGCAGCCATTAGAGAAGACGATCGATAAAATCCACGATGTTCGAAACGGCCTCTTTCGACCCGCTACCAGGCGAAATCCTCTTTTCTACTTCGTGCTTTTCGTTGATTCTGGTGATCTCGACATCGAGCAGATAGCCAATCTCTACAAAAATACTCCGGTTGAGGATCTGCCGAATATTACATGTTGGCTTGAGCATGGTACGCTCATGTACACAAGATTGGCTAAGAACGGGCTTGGAGAGTTTATTCCAATGAACTACTTGTTGTCTCCAAACCTTGATCGGAGATCTGAGGAGGAATACGCATGGGCGCTTATGGAATGGGGTACAGAAGAGCGACGGAGAGGCTCACATCTCGCTGCTCTTGTGGCCATTCTCTCGCAACACTTGAAGGAGTGCGTTCTGGAACCGCCGAATGTGCAGCGCCATATAATGCTTCTTAATCCAACGAGGTATCAGTTGTTGAGTTAACGGTTGCAAAATACGCAAACAAGACTGGCAACGCACCAAACGGGGTTACGGTTGCTCAGTGTATGTCAGTGAGCAATGATTTGAGGGGCGGCCGCCATACTGAGGGTGGAGGATACATGGCAGGACAGGGATCTGCGGGCAACGTCATCGCGGCGCTCTGTAGCTTCTTCATCCCCGGCTTGGGGCAGTTGCTTCAAGGGCGCCTCTTTATGGCCATTATCCAATTCGTCCTGGCCGGTGTCCTCTGGTTCTTCCTCCTGGGCTGGGTCATTCACCTCTGGTCCATCCTCGATGCAGCCTTGTGGAAACCCAAGCGTCCAGTAGATTCCTAACGCTGACATTCTTGACAGGCTACGAATACGCTGTGTAAGGTTTGATTGTTCTACAGTCAGTTTAGGCAGTGCATTCTAACTAGGTCGGGGAGAAAAGATGATCAGTAGATACTACCGTGCCGCCCTCATCGTGGTTGTGCTTGGAGCGTTCATGAGTGTGCCCATGGTGAATGCCTATCCGACCGCCGCGGGTAACGTCAGCGAGGCCATCGATCACGCGAAGCAAGCGGTGGCCCATGGTAAAGAGGGGCATGCTGACGAGCTTGTGAAACATGCGGAAACAGCGCTGGATTTTGCGAAGATGGGAGGCAAAGGCGTGGAGGTGAGCGAAGGGATTCATCATCTTAAACAAGCCATAGAACATGGCAAAGCTGGTCATGCCGACGTGGGAGTCGAACACCTCGAGACCGCCCTAAAGCATTTGTCCGAGATCAATTGATGAACATTTTCCTGAGCGCATGCGACTAAGTATTGGGGTCTCGTCTTATTCTGTGCATGCCAGCCGATCAGTGGCCATCAGTGGTGCTTTCTCGTTTCGTCTGCAACTCCACGTTCACGAGTTTGATTTCTGAGAGATCTTCGAGCCGCGGACACCAACGGGTACCGGCACGCCACAAGGCCGAGTCCAGTTGAGCATAGATTGTTCCTGGGTGGTCATAGTGAATGCCGTACGCTTGTGAGGCCGCGCATCGACACGGGAACACGAACGATTTTCCCGAGTTGTCCAACTCCACCTCGAGTCGTGTCACGGCTAGGTCAAGTGTGAGCCGGATCTTGAACCAACAATGCGCATGATAGTCCTCGGCCTGCATCGATTGCTGATAGCACTGCAAGACATCCCGGACGATCGTCATGGGCAACGACGTATTTCCCGAGAGGGCCTCGGCTCGTTTGTCGAGCACCAAGGCCTTGGCCAGGGACAAGGCGTGTCCTACTTGAATCGGGTTGAGGAGGTCGAACGCCGACTCATAAATGGTGATGTTAGGATATACGGTAAATTCGCGGAGCGATCCTCGCTTGGCCAGCTCCAGGTGCCAATAAAAGTCCACGGCCTGCGATTGGCGGAAGCGAAAGGTAACCAGGCTCATCGTTCAACCTCCCTCATCACGGCTGGCTGAATCTGAAACCTCCGCGAAGGTACTCGGTCACGGTTAATTTTGGCTCGCTATTATAACCTCTTCTGCTGCCGTTTGGATGGGACCTTGAACGTCGCCAGACGGCCAAGGATATCTGAGGCTACTCGAAGCTGTCCAACCTTGCGAGTGCCGCGGTCCTTAAATAGCAATTCGGAGAGGAAGGCCAATCCCTTTGGGAAGGCAGACAATTCATTGGGCGCTGCGGAGTGTGAGGAAAGTGGGGCCATGTCTGGTTCTGTGAATGCCAGTGAGCAATGATGTGGGGGGGCCTTCATTTCTCCAAATCAGGCCGTCATGCGGGTACTGCTGGATCAGTGATTGACTTAGGGTTCGTCTTTGGGAGACTCCTCGCTCTGCTTGAGCCAGAGTTCCAGCAGCCGTGTCTCGCGTTCAGACTGGGAAATATGTTCCAGCGCGAACGCGCCCGTCAAACGATCTTCATAAAACGCCCGTTGCTTCGCGTAAGTTTTCTTAAACGCGTCCCGCTTCAGACTTTTCCAGCTCGCATCGGATATGCCGGCATGGGCACGCAAGAGGTTGATCTCAATGGCTTGGAACGCAAAGACTTTCGCTAACACTTTGATGACCGTGGCATTGGTCAGAAATCTTGGAGGCTTCTCAGCCATGACTCATCGTTTCGGTTAAGCCAAGGCACATATGACTACCCCGGCGTCATCCTCAGCATCCTAAAGTGGTGCGGAGGCTCGAAGTGGAAACGATCAGTTCCGTACGCCGCTCCAGACTTTTGCCGGATCGATCGGCTTGTCGGGATTGAGTCTTTTCGCCTTTTCCAGCAGCGCATCAGTCCCCTCCGGATAAGCCGGGTCAGAAATACAGCAATTGTCGACGGGACAGACTGCCGCACATTGCGGTTCGTCAAAATGGCCGACACACTCGGTGCACCGTTCGTGGGTAATCACGTAAATATCGTTCCCCATGCCCTGGCCGTCGCCCACCTGATTGCCCTTTGCCTCCGCATCGCCGCGCGTTTCGAAGATGGCCTCGTTCGGACATTCCGGCAGGCAGGCGCCACAGTTGATACATTCGGCGGTAATCAATAATGCCATGATTCTGGCCTCCTTATGCTCTAAAAGTTTCTCGTTTTCAATCGGTCAACGGGATACGCATGGTGCGCCTTCGTAAGCGCCCCTGTCAATACGGCAGTTGGGAAAGAGAACTGCCGGGGAAGAAAAGTGGGATCGTGTCTTGCTGTGCGAGAGAGTTGTCAGGAAAATTGAGCGGTTAGATAAGTCGGCTCGAAAATGTTGGAGTCATGTCTTGTTCGCTGCGTATCGGCGGTGAACGATCGCAGACCCGATGACGTGACTGGTGACCTTATGGCCAGCTGCGGCAGACGATCAGCCGCATCGTAAATCCTCCACCCGGAGCCGTCTCACGACGGCTCCGGGAAGACCGACTTGCAAGGGTGCCCCGTACTTGGGGTGATAGGGTAATTTGGACCAGCCACGGACTCTTCTATCCACTGACGAAGCCACCCGTCATTAAAGCAAAGCCAACAATTCCGATCAGGAACGCTGCTAACAGATAAGCCCATACTGGCTCAGACTTTAACTCTTCCATTATGTTGACATGACGCATAGCTGTTCACCTCCTTTGCCGAACAGTTGGCTTGAGAGTTCCGCCATGCTGTTCGCTGTCTAACGCCGCCATTGAAATCCTACAAATAGGAAGATCTTTCTCGCTATCGCCCGAAGGGTGGAATTGATGTACACCGTTCGGGTGGGAGCAGCACAACGGTTGGATTGGCTTACTTGGCCTGCAGGAAGGCCAGCACGGCCTCGACTCGGCCATGGACGGACAGTTTTCGGTAGATGTGGTGCAGGTGGGTCTTGACCGTATCCAGTGACACACACAGATAGTCGGAGATCTCCTTATTGCTTCGACCGATTGCGGCATGGGCTAGGATCTCGCGTTCACGCTGGGTCAGGTCGGGCAGCAAGGCTGTGTCGTTGTCCGGATTCTGTCCGACCGACGCCAGCGCGAGCCGCGCGAACTGGTCGAGCATGAACGGTGACTGAAGGTGTTCTCCTCGGGCCGCGGCGCGAATGCAACGCAGCAGGTCGGTCGAGTCGGCGTTCTTAAGAAGATAGCCGAATGCACCAGCCTCCACCGCGTCGACGATCCGTGCGTCGTCATCGTGGGATGACAACAGCAGGACCCTTGTCCCGGGCACACAGTTGTGGATTAGTTTAGTCGCTGTGACTCCATCGCGGTTGGGCAGGTCGATGTCCATCAGCACGAGATCGGGCTTGTGCGCCATCGCCAGATGGAACGCGTCGCGCCCATGGGCGGCTTCGGCGATCACGTTAAGATCCCGTTCCCGCTCCAGGAGCGCGCGCAGACTCTGCCGCACCAGTCGCTGCGTTTCAGCGATGAGTAACCGAATCGGCATTATGGGCTCCCTGCCGGATACATTCGTACGGCATGGGATGCCGCCAGGGATTCTGGCGCACCCCTATGCTGCCTGACGATGGCTGCCTGGAGCCTGCCCAGGCGCCACTCTCGGCACGTTGCTGTTGTCTTTCCGGATAGGGGGCGGCTCCTTTTCCTTCGAGGAGAAGAGTGTGAGACAGGCGAGGAGCATCCCCACCATTGTGACAAGGGTCCCCACGATTCCCCAATATCCCCATGACATATGCCACCTGCTCGCGACCAAATGACGCGAGTCCTTTCACTGTCATGACGCCATGCGATACGCCCACCGGGACGCATCGTGCCGTATCCTGGCGAGTTCTTGTTCCTCCCGGCTTCGAGCGGCCAAGGACAGTCCCATCAAAAAGACCATCGCCAGCATGCACACGGAGACGATCAGATAGCTCAACGGAATCTCAGGCCAGGTCGCCGGCTCCGTCGAGGCAACAGCCGTGGCTTTGGGTATCGATGCGACGGCCGAGGCTAAGACCGGATGAACAGCCGATGGCTCGGTGCGAACGGCGGCGAACACAAGACCCCCGAGTGTCTCTTGCTGCATGGCCCGAACTTGCTCCGCTTGCATTTGGGCTTGTGCGACATGGAGGACTGCTGTTCCAAGCCGTTCCTGAAATGCGCCGACCCGCATCCAATTGTTTTGGGCGGCTTCGACAATCCGGTGCCCAAGGGTGGTCTGCCAGCTGGAGGTGAATTGATGATGCAAGAGCCGTCCTCTGATCTCGAGCGTGCGGATCATGTCGAGGTTGAACGCCGAACGAGCCAGATCGGCCGACAGCAGGCCGTTTTTGACTCCCCGCAGAGTGAAATTGACGATGGCCTGTCCCATGACCATTTGAACGCGGGCCGTATGATCGGCGGGGGTAGCCACGGCGTAGCGCCTGACGGCTTCGAGGGCGCCGTCAGGCCGGGACATGAATTCAGCATACGCGAGCGTCGTCCGGTTCCAATCAGAGGCCGCCAGGGCGATCGCGCGGTTGGCGCGGCGTTCGGAAAGAGCCTGATCCACAATAGCTTGTCCCAAAGCTGGCTGAAGCCAAGTCATGCCGGATTGCGGCCCCATGTCTTGTTCTGAAGCCGACGATTGTGGAAGTGCAGCCTGATAGGCGCCGTTGGCGGCGACGAAGAAAAGGAGCCCTCCAAAAAAGATCGCACACATTCCAACACCGACGGCGATGTCAATGGTGTTATAGCGGTTGGACATACATACCTCCTTGCCACGCGACAGATTGTACGTGTGGCGGTGTGTCACGGTAAGCGAAACTCATCGGACCCACAGGTCCGATCATCACGTAAGCAGACAACTCAGCGAGATGATTGGGGACGAACGAAAGAGAGAGGAGGTCGCATCTGCCAGGTCCATTCCATTGGAGCTGTCTTCCAGGAAGGATCATGGCCGCCACCTCCAGAGGACGAGGCGGTAGTAACAGAGAAACTCTACGCCCCTCTGCTGTGGAGTTCAAGAGGGGATCGTACGGGCGGTCTCCAACATGTTCGCCTGCGGACTATTGACGAGCAAGCAGAGGGGTGTTGATCCCGCAATGACTTGGATTGTACGTACATTGCACTCATGCAAACGGTCTCCACACTATGGTACGTTGCCTACCTCACATGGAGGAAACCTTTTATGGTGTTCAGACGGCCGGAGCTTGAAAAAGACAATCCGATCGCTTCCCAACCATATATGGGGCCGCGCAGACGGCGGGCACGGGCTCATGCGATGTCGGTGGAGGCATCTGCTGAAATGGGTGAGATGAAAGAAGCGTTCCAGGCGTTGACGGACGCGGCGTCTCGTTTCGTGAAAGGTCTGCCGAAATCAAGAACCCCAGCAAAGAACCTCGCGATGCTACGGGACGCGATCGGCCAGGCTGAGCGGGTGCTGTCGGCTGAAGGCCGGTCCGCTTAATGCACCGCGAGCCGGTTTGTATTGAAATGGTTCCGTACCAATCTCTCCACCGAAGCGAAGTGCCGGTCCGGCAGGTTCTTGAACCGGCGTTTGCAGTCGGCCAGGGCCTCCTCGGCCGAGGCGAAGGGCTTGATGACGGATAGGAGGTGATGGTAGTACTCCATCACTTTGAGTTCGCTGGTCCGCAGATGGCTCGGATCTCCGGCAATCGCCCGCGCGGCTTTCGTCTGGTCACCGCCTGATTCGACCAGGGCTTGAAAGCAGAGGCCTTTCAGTCGCTGCGTGACGGTGCTCCGATCCCATCCCAAGGCTTTCGCGGCGGCCTGCATGTCGAATCCATGCTGTCGCAAGCAATTCAACACTGCGGCGTCGCCGGCTGAATCGGGCGGCACGATGGATTTGGCTCGAACATCTCCATTCTCGTGTCTCATCCCTTCCAGCGCGAACGAATGCTTCGTCAGGATCGGCCCGTCGTGAAGGGCGATCGCCCGCTCGATCGCGTGACGGAGTTCCCTGACGTTGCCCGGCCAGTGGTGTTCACTCAAGAGTCGTATGGCCTCGTTGGATATCTGCGGTGCCGGTCGGCCCATTTGCTGCGAGATCTCGGCGAGACTCGTCTTGGCGATGATGGGGATGTCGCCTTGCCGTTCCCTCAGGGGCGGAAGTTGAAAGACCAATCCTTTCAACCGGAAGTACAGATCCTCCCGGAACCAGCCTTCCGACACGCCGCGTCGGAGATTACGGTTCGTGGCAGCTACCACTCGGACATCCACGATGGTCGGTGTGGTGGCACCAACACGGTAGAAGGACTTCTCTTGGAGAATCCGCAAGAGCTTGCTTTGGTGGTCCAGCCGCAGATCGCCGATCTCATCCAAAAAGATGGTGCCGTGCTGAGCGAGTTCGAAATAACCGCGCCGGTCCGCCGTCGCGCCGGTGAAGCTGCCTTTCGTGTGGCCGAACAATTCGCTTTCGAACAGCTCCGGCGAAATGGCCGCCATGTTGACGGCGATGAAGGTCTTGCCGGCTCTTGGACTCAATCGATGGACGGCGCGCGCGAAGAGTTCCTTGCCGGTGCCCGGTTCACCGAGCAGCAAGACTGTAAGTGGCGACTTCGCCCCTCGTTTCACGTCGCTGAATATCCGGAGGAGTCCGGGATCCTGTGTGACGATGCCCAACCGGCGGCATTCCTCCCGCAGCTGCTCATGCTCGGCGTCGCCCAGGGGACCCGGCTCAACCGACGCCGCGCGGAGACCGTGGAGCTGCCGCTCTACCTGTTCCAACTGCAACCGGGCTGCCTGTTCCTGTGCCTGCACGTCGACCAACTCAGTTCGCAGGGTCTCGGCAGTGCAGGAGAGCGCTTGCTGCAGGCCGGTTGAACGGGCTTCTGCTTCTTTTGCTGCTTCCAATTCTTCTTGCAGCGCCTCAGCGCGGTGTTCCCGGAGGGCCAACGTCTCGCGCACAGCGGCGGAGTCTTGTCGGAGCCGGAGCATATCTTGCTCAAGCAGCAGCAGGCGCTGACCTGTCGTCAGGTGGGTCCAGACGGTGGTGCCGAGCAGCACGAAGATCAATGTGGCCATCGGCAGTGCCACGGGCAAGACGAGATGCCCGCCGGCCAGGATGGCGAACGCCAAACCAAGATAGATGGCAACGGCCAGTGCCGTCACGATCACACTGAACGCGCCGCGGAAGCGCACGAGCCCCCAAGCAATGAGTGTGGCGAGTGCCAGCGTGACGAGTGTCCTGCCGAGGGTTCCCAGTTGGACCAGATGCTGACCGGTCAGCAGACTGTTGAGAAGATGCAGATGTGCAATGATGGGGGAGATTGGCTGCCCGGTCGGCAATAGCCAGGCGCTTCGCGGGAGAGGATTCGGCAGGATGACGACGACCTTACCTGTGAACCAGCTGGCGAGGGCTGCATCGTCGTGTCGTTGTACCGCGTCCCACACCGAGGAAAGCGGAATCGTGGGGAGGGCGCCAGCCGATCCATCTCCAACCACGTCGAGCAGACGCACGTCGGTGGTGCTCCATTCCGCGCTGCTGTTCGGGGCATGCAGAAGGTGCCCGAATGAGGGGATGAGGCGGTCGCCGACCTCAGCGGCGAGGGGGACGGCTCTCACGACGTGGTCGGCGTGTGGTAGGAGCAACACGTGGCCCTGACGCGCCGATGCGAATGGGGCTGTCAGGGGGAGCGGCTCTTCCTCGAAGACCGTCACAACCGGACCCGATGATGTGATCGCTTCCAGCAGGAGCGCGTCGCCTGCGGCTCCGCCTCGGTGAACAGGACCGGCGTGATCCGGGCGATGGTCGAGACCGATGACCTCTGCGCCGGCCTCATGAGCGGCGGTGACCAGTTGGGCAAGCACCGCCCGGTCCAACGGGGCGATGCTGAACCGATCGTCGCTGGCCTGGTCTCGTGAAACAATCGCCAGCTTGGGGCTCACGGCGATGGGGGCACGGCGGCTCAACCACGCGTCGTAGAGGGCCCAGTCCAACGCGCTGTAGGTCGCAGGGGCAGCCAGCCAGACGAGTCCCGCCAGCGTGCACGCGAGCAGCGCGATCGCCGATCCCTGTAAGGGCGGAGAGGCAATGAACAACCGCTGGAGTGCCTTCCAATCAGACATAGGTGTCAGCGGAGTCCCAGTTCGTCGATCAATATCTGTGCATCCTGTTTGGGCAGGCCCCTGAGGGCGATTCGGGCCTTTGTGCGATCTGCCTCTACTCCCAACCCCTTGGCATAGATACGGGCCAGCGCTTTCTTCGCGGGGGGAAACCCCTCGGTCGCCGTCCTATCGAAACAGATGAGGATGCGGCGATCATGCTGAACCAAGCCGAGCTCGTTACCGTGCTCGTACAGCCGCGCGAGTTCAGCTTGTGCCGGCGCACTCAGGGCATAGGCTTCCGTCAAAAGCACGGTGAGACCGTCCGCTGTTTGATTGCTGTGCAGCAGGGTCATGCCGAGTGATGCGTCCGAATCCTGTCTGGTGAGGTTCGGGTATTTGTCCCATAACTGGTGACGGTAACGGCGGAACGCGTCCGTTATTTCTTGACGTCGTTGTTCCGGTTGGTCGACGGCAAATGCGTGGTGGCGAAGCTTCGACAGCGCATCGGCAGCCGGCTGGTAGCCAAGCGAAGCGGCCCTGCCCCACCAGGTAATCGCGTGCGCGAGATTCTTCTCAACACCCAGTCCCTGTTTGTACGCGTTGCCGAGAAAGTGTTGGGCTTGCGGCATGCCGCCAATGGCCGCGTCTTCCATGAACCGGGCCGCCTCCCGCTCGTGATTCGTCAGCTTCAATAAAAGCGCCAGACGGTAACGAGCATCGGGAAAGTCCGGCTGCAAGGCGAGGGCCTCACGATAGGAGTGCATCGCCGCCGTCACATTGCCCAGGGCATAGCGCACGTTGCCGAGGTTGTAGTGGGCCTGGGTCAGTTCAGGATCAAGCCGCACCGCGTCCTGCAGTGAGACGGCAGCCGATTTCCAGTCTTGTCGAGCCATGAGGAGCACACCCAACTGCACATGGGCCTTTGCGTCGCTCGGGTTCAGGACAATCGCGGCATGGTATTCGTCGAGCGCCGCGTCGAGATCGCCGATGCGAGAGAGCCTATCCGCCAATGTGAGCCTGAGGTCGGTGCGATCCGGAGTCAGGAGGACCGCGTTCCGCAACGCGCTGATTCCCCTCACCGCGTCTTCATGTGCCTGCTCCGGCATGCGGAGAAGCAAGGGGACGTTGTTCTCCTCAGGTGCGGAGAGGATCTCCGGAGTGAAAACTTCGGGGGCGATGGCGGAAGGTGGAAGGTTCTCGGATATCTGCGCAGACGATAGGCACGCGGATAACAGGGCGAGGAAGGGAAACAAGAGGAGGGTCGCGAGCACCGATCGATGACGCATGGGAAATCCGCGCCCCTCCGGTCTGATCCAGCAGATGGCGTGTATTATAACACCCGAAATGCAGCTGGTGGGGTCGGCCGGCGTTGTGGTGAAAAGCGGGGTTCCCGCTCAGGGTACGCGTGCAATCGCCTGCTGGATACGCTGGATGCCGCTGTGTAGTTCAGCTCCGGTGCGGATCACCGGCTCGTGCGGAACCCGCCATACCGGCTCCAGCGGAGCTGGGTCGTTGGCCAGGCGCGGGATGATATGCCAGTGGATGTGGGGAAGTTGATTGCCGAGCAGCTCGTAGTTGATCTTTTTGGCCCCATAGGCTTGCGCGAGCGCCTTGGCGACCTTATTCACTTCCTCCATCAGCTGGATCCGTTCCGTCGGCGCCAAATGAAAGAGCTCCGTGGCGTGACGTTGAAAGACGACGACGGTCCAACCGGCGAAGAATTGGTCGTCATGGAGATAGGCTTTGGAGAGTCCAAGATCTGCGATGAAATGATCGGCTCTGGGCCAGGTGTGCTGGCACGCTTTGCAAGACGGATCGGTCATGGCCGGTTGGCTTTTCGCCACTCCTCTTCCGTCAATACCCCTTTTTTCATCAAGAGCTGGATGAGCTTGTCCAAGGGAGTAGGGCCGGGCTGCGCCGGCGTTTGGGCCTGAGTGGGCGGCGCCGGTGATTCCGCGCGTTTCGGCTCGGGTGGCGGGCGTTTTTTCCCCAGCACCCGGAAAGACGGTGTGAAAACCGCCACGTAATCCTTGTTTCTGAGGCGGACGGACACAGGGAGGCTGTCGGTTTGCGACGCCAGGTCGGGGGCCGTTCCCACGGGGATACGGAAATACGGTTTGCCGTCGTCGGTCTGGCCCTCGGCATCCAAGACATCGAATCGATCGAGGAGCAACTCACCCGTCAATCCTTCTCGGTCTTGACCGGCCAGATTGGTGATTTTCTCGAGTACAATGACAAGCGAGTCGGCGATGATCGGATCGGGGGTCAAGTTTCTGACGCTGACGTCGTAGCGATATTCGCTGGTGAACGTATCGCGGCCTTTCAGCGTGACGATAGGGCTCACTCGTCCGGTGAAATCCGTGAGCTGGTCGAATGACCCGGCGGAGACTGTGACCGGTCCAACCAAGAACAAGCGGCTGACCAGCGCAAGGAAGATGACGGATCGTGTGGTCATTCGAGTCTCGTGATCTGTGGCGATGTCGGTTGATAGGGTCAGCCGCAGCATAGCAAAGATCGATAGATTCAGCGAGCACCAGGGGACATCCGTCGCCTTGACACCCTCTTTCACCCGACGATATTCTGCATGGCGAGCTTTCGCCACCGTGAAGTCTTGTTAAACCGTAACTATGCCAACTCCTGTGACGCCGGCAACTCTTGTGGTTCCCCGCCGGCTCGTTGCCGAATTGATGCGGCTGTACGACTATCCGCATCCGCTGAAACGCGGGACGATCATTCGCGGGTACGATCGGGCCCATGCGGTACGGACAGCCAAGATGTGCGCGGCCGTGGCGGGGCGGCTGGGCCATCCCGCTGATCGAATCTATCAGTACCAAGTTGCGTGCCTGCTCCATGATGTGAGCCGCGCGGGCCTCGATCGCTGGCTGTTCGGCAAGATCTGGTCGTGGGCTAAGGCCCATGGGATTCCCACCAGGCCCCGTGAATGGCGTGCCGTCCATCCCACGACGGTCTATGGCCGGGAGACGGAGGCCTTTTTGTCCCGTTACGGGGCGGACCTAGAGGCGGCCGGTATTCCGATGACGCCGTGGGCGAAGGAACAGGTCGAGATGCGGTTGGGCCACGCGCGCCGACTGCGCCGTCGCCTGGTGGTGGTCCGTCCCGCCCTTCGCCGGCTGGGCCTCCGTTGGACCCCATGGATGCGGGACGTGGTGCTCTATTACTACTATCCGGAGAAATTGGCTAAGGCTAAACCCTGGGTCAAGCAGTTGGCGGAGATCCTCGTCGCCTGCGAGCAGTTCGAGGCGTACAGTAACCGGCAGCGCGGGCGCGATTACTACGCGCGGAGAAAAGAAACGCTGGCCGAGGCCTTTGCCTATCTCGACAAGCTTGCGCAAGAGGGTATTTTGAGCGGCGACGTCATGAGCGCCCTCCGTGAGCTGGCCGGTGAAGGGACTTTCGATGCCATACTGGAAGCGGCCCGTGGATGTCCCTTGACCAACGTAGAGCGGCGCTACTTGCGTCGTCTTATGCCGGGGGGTGGCTGATGGTCGTCAAGATGGTGCCGTTGCGAATCGGGATGGCTGGTGGCACCCAGATTGAAAACATCACGAAGCAGGTCTCGTCCGCCGTGGCCGAAGCCGGGCCGGTTGTGGGCATTGTGACGGTCTTTGTCAAACACACGACGGCGTCGGTCATGATAATCGAAGACGAGCCAGGCATCCGCGCCGATACCAAGGTCTTTTGGGACCGGATTGTCCCCGCCGATCCCCGTTGGCAGCACAATACGATGAATCCCGGTGAAGACAATGGCCATAGCCATCTGCGCGGCCAGCTGCAGGGACCGTCGGTGACGATTCCTTTCGCAGATCGCACATTGCTGTTGGGAACGTGGCAGCAGATCGTTGTGGTCGATTTCGACACGCGAGCCAGAAACCGTGAGCTGGTTGTGCAGATTATGGGTGAGTAACCGTGAGCGATCGGGCACGAGTCTGGGAGATCGGCTCCGCGGTGAGCCTGGGAGTCTTGCTCTCCATCGCGCACGCCGGCGCTGCCGAATGGGGCACCCCCTTGGGCGCGTCGTATGAGGGGCTCGAAGGCAAACCCCGTGCTGTCTCACCGGCGTCCGCTGAGTTGGGCCCTGACGAGCGGGCGACCATTTCGGTGTTTGAGCGGGCGACAAAGTCCGTCGTCTTTATCGCGAACACGGCCATCCAGCGAGATTTCTGGTCGCTCGACATCATGGAAGTGCCGCAGGGCTCAGGGTCGGGCTTCATCTGGAGCAAGCAAGGCTACATCGTCACCAACTTTCACGTGATCTACGGAGCGAGCTCGATCAAGGTCACCCTGGCCGACCGCAGTGAACATCAGGCCAAGTTGGTCGGTGCCGATCCGGATCATGATCTGGCGGTCTTGCAAATCCAGGCGTCCGACCGTGTGCTGGAGCCGCTGGCCATCGGCGCCTCGCACGACTTGCGGGTTGGACAGAAAGTGTTGGCGATCGGCAACCCCTTTGGGCTCGACCATACACTCACGACCGGCGTGGTGAGCGCGCTCGGGCGGACGATCAAGTCGATGTCGCAGCGGACGATTGAAGGCGTGATCCAAACCGATGCGGCGATCAATCCGGGGAATTCAGGCGGTCCACTGCTGGACAGTGCGGGGCGTTTAATCGGGGTGAACACACAAATTGTCAGTCCCAGTGGGGCCTATGCGGGCATCGGGTTCGCGGTGCCGGTGGACATGGTAAACCGCATTGTGCCGGAGCTCATCAAGCATGGTAAATTGATCCGTCCGGGGTTGGGTGTCTCGCTGGTGCCGGACACCATGGCCAGGCGTTGGGGGATCAACGGTGTCATTATCGGCAAGGTGGGGCGGGGAGGCAGTGCCGACCGGGCCGGGTTGCGCGGCGTGCGTGAAACGGTCACCGGCCGTATCGAGCTCGGGGATGTCATTGTCGGGGTCGAGGGCAAGCCGGTCGAGACGATGGACGATCTGATGGATGCCATGGAGAAGTACAAAGTCGGCGATCGTGTGAAAGTGGATGTGATGCGGGGCAACAAACGACAGACGGTGGATGTAACTCTGCAAGCGGTCAACTAGATCGTGCGTGCCCAGACATGAGGAGCTGCCTATGAGCGATCATCGCTCTTCCGAGAGTCACAGTGAGCAACCCGGCACGGGAAGCGGTCACGAGACCGGCACGCGCGCGGGGCAGACCGGCTCCGATCCGCTCGAATTGATCGAGCAGTGTTTGGGATCGTTCCCCGACGGCGACCCGCGCCAGAAGATTCTCTACAAACTGCGACACGCCGTGATGGTGTCCCAAGCGGCCAACCAACAGCGCGAGGCTGAGTTCAAAAAACTCAGTGAGGTGGCGGCCAAACTGACGGCACCCGCGAACCGTATCGGCACGCTGCTGGATATCCCCGGCGAAGGGCTGGCGCGGATTCTGGTCGGCGGGGCCGAGTATTATGCCAATGTCGATCCCCGCGTGCCGGTGGCCGATCTGAAGATCGGAACGCAGATTCTGGTCAACGAAGCCTATGTCGTCATCAACACCCTTGGATACGACCGGAACGGGCCGATTCTGAAATTGGCCGAAGCGATGGCCGATGGGCGGCTGCGGTTCGAGCAGGAGATGGGGCGGCAGCCGCTGATCTTGCAACGGTCCTCCGACTTGGTCGGGGTCGAATTGAAGGCCGGCGACGAGGTTCGGATCGATCCCACTGCGCGCATCGCGATCGAGAAGCTGGCGGATCGGAAGGCGGGCAAGCATGTGCTCGATGACGTGCCGACCGTCACATGGGAACAGATCGGCGGGCAGCGCGAAGCGATTGCGGCGATCAGAAAGGCCATCGAGTATCCATTGCTCCACGCCGACACGTTCAAGCAGTTTAAGTTCTCCCAGCCCAAGGGATTCCTGCTCTACGGCCCGCCAGGTTGCGGAAAAACGTTGATCGGACAGGCGGCAGCCGGCAGTCTGTCCAAGCTGATGCGCGAGTCGCAGGGGTCGGATGTACAGGCAGCTGGCGGGCGGCCTCCTGTGACGAGCGGAGCCTTTCTTCATGTCAAGGGGCCGGAGATTCTCAATATGTGGCTGGGCGAGTCCGAGCGGATGGTCCGCGACCTGTTCGCTCAGGCGCGGGCCCGCCGGAAAGAAGGCGCCCTGCCGTTTATTTTTATCGATGAAGCGGAGTCGGTGTTGGGCACACGCCGCGCCATGCGTTCGTTCAATATTTCCAATACGCTGGTGCCGATGTTCTGCAGTGAGATGGACGGCATCGAGTCGCTGCACGATGTCGTCATCATTCTGGCCTCGAACCGCCCCGACCTTATCGACCCCGCCGTGTTGCGCCCAGGCCGCATCGACCGGAAGATCAAGGTCGCCAGGCCGGATCGAGAGGCCTCCGGTGAGATTTTGAAGGTGTATTTGACGGAGGAGTTACCGCTGCATCCGTCGGTCGTGTCGGAGCGAGGCGGGGAGCTGCGACAGGTTGTCGCCTCTTTGGTGAACGAGACCATCGACGCGATTTTCAAACGGACCGATGAAAACCGGCTCCTGTCGATCCGCCTCCGTAACGGGCAGAGTAATGTGCTCTATCGGGGCGATCTGGTGAGCGGAGCGATCCTGTCGTCGATCGTGCAGCGCGCGAAAGAAAAGGCGATCGACCGGACGATTCAGTCCGGCGAGCCGGCCGGACTGTCGGCGAAGGATCTGTTTGAATCGGTCACGGAGGAATTCCGCCAAGGCGAGATGCTGCCACCGGACGATGCGGCGGAAGAATGGCTCAAGCTGTTGGACCACCAGCCGGAACAAGTGGTCGGCATTTCGTCGTTTCGCCGTGGACGGCAATCGGAAGAGCGGCTGGTGAGTCAAATCATTTGAGAGGTGGCTGACAGGTGACAAGCTGACAGGATGCAGGTGATTCGAACCTGTTAGCTTGTTACTTGTAAGCATGTCAGCAAACGATTATGCGTCTCTTCGGTCTTGAAACGGAGTACGGCATCACGCGGGAGGATCTGACGGACGTTGATCCTGTCGTCGAATCAATGGAGCTCGTGCGCGCGCATCTGACAGCCTCGTTCGAACGGCGTTGGGACTATGCGGGGGAAGATCCGCATGAAGATGCGCGGGGCTTTCGCGTCTCCGGCCTTGCGCAGGACAAGGAGGAAGACGAATTCGCCAAACGCGACGCCCACCGGCCCTTTTCATTTCATGACATGAAGAGCGACCTGGTGCTGCCGAACGGCGCGCGTTTCTACAACGACCATACCCATCCGGAATATTCGACGCCGGAGTGCCGGACGTTGAAAGATCTGGTGGCGCAGGACCGGGCGGGAGAGCGGATCGTCCAGCGGGCGGCGGACCGCAGAAACACGAGTCTCGGCGGCGAGCACGTGCAGCTCTACAAGAACAACACGGATTTTCACGGACATAGCTACGGTTGCCACGACAATTATCTGGTGCCGCGCTCGATCCCGTTTCCCCGTCTGATAGCGGGCCTCCTTCCATTTCTTGTCAGCCGTCAGGTGCTCGCCGGTTCAGGCAAAGTCGGGATCGAGGCGCAGGAGTCGGGATTTGTGCCGGGGCGCTTTCAGCTTTCGCAGCGGGCCGATTTCATGGAAACCGAGTTGAGCGTCGATACGATGCATAACCGACCGATCCTCAACACGCGCGATGAGCCGCACGCCGATCCAAAGAAATTCCGCCGGCTGCATCTGATCATCGGCGACGCCAACATGTGTGAGTATGCGACGGCGTTGAAGATCGGGACGACCAGGGTGGTGCTGGAATTGATCGAGCGACGCGCGGCTCCGTCTCTCGAATTGGAGCAGCCGGTGGCGGCGGTGAAACAGCTCTCGCGGGATATCGACTTGAAGGCGGTCGTCCGACAAAAAAACGGGTCCAGCCTCTCCGGCCTGGAGATTCAGGAACAGTACTATCGAGCGGCGGAACGGACCTTAGCCGGTCTCGACGAGGAGACGGACTGGGTGTTACGCGAATGGGGCGACACGCTCACGTTGCTGGCGCAAGACCGCCGGCGTCTGATCGGCAGGTTGGACTGGGTCACGAAACTGTGGCTGTTGGAAACGTTCATGCAGGAAGAACATATCGGTTGGGACGATCCCTGGTTGGCCAGTTTGGACCTGGAATATCATAATGTCCATCCGGAACGTGGACTCTATCTTGGACTTGAGGCCGAGGGGAAAGCATGGCGAATGACAGTCGAGGCCGACATCCAACGGGCCCTGGTCTCCGGGCCGGCCGATACGCGGGGAGGAGTCAGAGGGCTCTGCGTCCGGCGGTTTCCCGATCAGGTCAAGACGGTGCAATGGGAACGGATTCAGTTTGCCGGAGGATTGCTGCCACGCACGCTCGACATGGGCGATCTGTTCGAGCCGTCCGAGGTGAAACGGTGCCTGGCGGCCTTCGAAGCCGCTGCCGATCCGATGGATGCGCTGAACACATGGAATGGAAGAAAGGACAGCCAATCATGAAGTACAGCACGATGCCTGAACGTCGTGAAGGCCCCGGCGATCCCATGCCGAAGCCGGGCCCTACCGAAGAAGGCGGTGGGCCCCGGAGGCCGGAAACCGGCTCGCCGGAAAAGGACAACCTCCTGAAGCGGATGAAAAAGGTCGATCCGAAACAGGCGGAGCGGTATCGGCAACGGACGGGGGAATAGGCGTCAATCGTCAACCGCCATGCGCCAATCGGAGAAGCCAGGGGCACCGTTTGGTACGAATGACGACTGACGTTTGACGTTTCACGGAGAAGATCATGGGCATGCAAGGTGACTTTTTTCAGCTGCTCAAGGAGCAGGGGTATCAATTAGGTGCGCCGGTTGCCGCGAGCGCCGGGGTCGAGATCCCAACGGCGACCACCATCCTGGCCTTCAAGTATCGCGACGGAGTGCTGGTCGCGGGAGACCGACGCGCGACGGCCGGCAACATGGTGATGTACGACCGGACCGACAAGGTGCTGGAGATCGACCGCCACAGTGTCATGGCCATCGCCGGGGTGCCGGCGACCGCCTACGAGATGGTGCGGATCTTGGAGCACTCGTTCAAATACTACCGGCGGACGCAGTTGCAAGAGCTGAGCTTCGAGGGGAAGCTGCGGGCCGTGTCGAAGCTGCTCAAGGAGAACGTCGCGGCGGCTCTCTCCGGTACCGGAGCAGTCGCGCCGATTTTCGCCGGCTATGATGTCGAGCAGGAGGCGGCCAAGATCTACTTTTACGACATCCTCGGTGCGGAGTTCGAAGGGGTGGAGTACGCCGTGTCAGGGTCCGGGTCGCCGACCATCCGGGGCATTCTCCACTACCTCAATACGTGGGGAGAGCAGCCGTTGAATGCCATGCCGGAGGAGCAGGCGGTGATTCATGCCTTGCGGTTGCTGACGAGCGCAGCGGAATTCGACAGCGCCACCGGCGGCGTGAATCGCGAGGCCAATCTCTATCCGGTTATCAAGTTGATCGCGGCGGGCGGCGTCGGCGCCGTGCCCGAGGCGACGCTCAAATCGTTATTCGAGACGAAGGTCGTACGTCATGTATGAAGAGCCGTACAAATGGGTCGAGGCGGTCGGGAATCGCCGCCAGTATTTGGACGAACAGTTCAAACAGGGGAGTCCGGTCGTGGCGCTGGCCTACGACGCCGGGATCCTCTTAGTGAGCGTCAGCAAAGGCACGCCGAAACTCTACGAGGTCTACGATCGATTGGCGCTCGGCGGCATGGGCCACCCGGCCGATTTGGAAAAGCTGCGGTTCAACCTGTTGGAAATGGCGCATGTGGAAGGTTTCAATCGGTCGCCGTCCGACGTGACCGGTGGCCGCATGGTGAAGTACGGCATTGCGCCGGTGATCAAACAGGCATTCGAAGAGGTCTTCAAGGCGCCGTTCATCGTGAAACTCTTGTTGGCGGAGTTGGGCCACAAGGCCGGCAAGGATTCGTTCCTCGTCATCAACTACGATGGCACGTTCGAGGAGGGATCGTCTTGTGCGGTGCTGGCCGCGTCGAAGTCGGTGGAGCAAGGCATGGTCGCCTATGTTCGTCGAGAGGCGCCGGCCGTGCCTTCCTTGGAGCAGGCGTTCAGCATCGCGCTCCGGACGTGGGCGCTGGGCGATCGATTGCAGCGGAAAGCCGGCGAAGAATCGTCCGAGGGAAATCCAGCCGCAGGAACACCCGAGGACACGGAAGCGGTGTCTCTCTTTGCGCACCTGCGCGACAGGGTAGCGGAAAAGACCGTCGAGTGCGCCCTGTTGGACCGACACCTCTCCGGTTCGTCGAAGTACCGGGCGCTGGCATCGGATGAGATCGGCCGCCTGCTGCCGAAAGACCTCAAGATCACCCTCTCGTAAGCAACATGTTGAACCGTATTTTCGGGTTGGAAACGGAATACGGACTGCTTGTCCATCAAGACCGTCCTGAGCACTCGCCCACCTGGTTTGCGCACAAGCTGCGCGACCACATTTTCAACGTGCAGCGCCGCGGTGTGCTGGACCTTCACCACCGGGGCCATGATGAACCGCCTGGGAACGGAGGATTCTTGGCCAACGCCGGGCGCATCTACCTCGACATGGGGCATGTGGAATATGCCTCCCCCGAGTGCAACAGCCTGACGGATGTGGTGGCGTCGGATCGTGCCGGCGACCGGATGCTGCAACAGGCGATCAACGACTTGGGTTGGACCGACCAGGTGTCGCTCATCAAGAACAACATCGACCACGAAACCGATGCGACGTTTGGATCGCACGAGAACTTTTTGGTGACGAGGCGGTTTCCATTTTCACGGCGCGGGCTGGCGCCGCTGGTGACCTTTCTGGTAACCCGGCAGATTTTCACCGGATCGGGCCGTGTCGGCTCGGCGAATCCCCAGGATGCCTGGGTGCAGATGGATCGGTTGATCGTGCCGCGCGCGGCTCTGGGGCATGGCGGGAGTGGTGCTCAGGTGCCGTTTCAAATTTCCCAACGCGCCGACCACATCATGAACGATTTCTTCGAGTGGGTGCAGCAGAATCGGGCGATTGTGAACACGCGGGACGAGCCGCTGGCCGATCCGGAGCAGTATCGCCGCATTCACCTCCTGCTCGGTGATTCCAATATGGCCGAGTATGCGACGGCGCTCAAGCTGGGCACGACGGGGCTCGTTTTGCAGCTCATTGAAGAAGGGCATGCGCCCCGCGGTCTCGATATCCGGGAGCCGGTGGAGACCTTACAAGAGATTTCGCAAGATCAGGAGCGGCAGTGGGTGGTCCGGCTCGAGTCGGGCGAGACCATCTCCGCGACCGACATCCAAGAGCGGTTTCTTGCCGCGGCGCACGCGCATTGCGCGGGGCAGGATGAAGAGACCGACTGGGTGCTGGCTCAATGGGAAGCGGTGCTGCAGGACTTGCGCGGAGATTATGCCAGGCTCGTCGGGCGGGTGGATTGGGCGTCGAAATTGTGGCTGTTGGAGTCGTATCGGGAGGCGGAGCGGGTGCAATGGGACGACCCGATGTTGAAGAGTCTCGATCTGGAATACCACAATCTGAACCGGGACAAGAGTCTCTACGATGGGTTAGCGGAGGAAGGGCGAGTGCCGCGCCTGACGACGGACAAGGCGATCGATCTGGCTGCCGACCATGCGCCGAAGAATACCCGCGCATTCGGGCGTGGCGAATTGGTGAAGCACCTGTTGGCTTGCGGTTCTCCGTCTGAATCGATCGAGCCCAAAACGGACGAACGGCTTTTCCCCGCCTATGTCATCAATTGGTCGATCTTCCAGGTCCGCGGCAGGATGCCGTTTCCAATGACAGACCCGTTCAAGACCTATGTGCAGGAGATCCGGTCCCATCTGGCAGGATAGCGTGCGACACCCGATCGACTCAGCCCGTATCGCCGAACGCTCCGTTCCGTAAGAAGTCCACAATCCGATTCTCAGCCCAATAAGAATCTTCGCCGTTCCCGCTCCAGTGAAAGAATCCGCAATGACCACCGTAGGGTGAAGCGACCACGCGGATTGTTTCGTGCCGCAGAATGGTCGGCACGGTGAACATGGAATAGGGGATGAAGGGATCGTCTTGAGCGGTGATGATGAGTGTGGGGACCGAGATCGTATCCAGCACATGCCGTGCGCCGGCTCGGTTGTAGTAGTCGGCCCCGTCCCGATAGCCGCCGTCCCGCGCCGTGTAGCGATCGTCGAACTCGCTGATCCTTGTGACGGAATCGAGACAGCTCAGATCCCATTTCCCCGGAAACAATGCGGCCTTGCGGCGGAGACGAGATTTCAGCCCGGTCACGAAGTGGCGGTGATAAATCCAATTGCGGGGCTCTTCCAAGGCACGCGCGCAGACCGTCGGGTCGATGTTCGGGCACACGGCGGCGACTCCGGTGAGCGCCGGTTCGGAACAGCCCAGTTCGCCAGCGGCCTTGAGCACCAGATTGCCGCCCATCGAATAGCCGATCAACCACATGCGGCGCAGTCCGTCGTGCTGCGCCAGTTCTTTCACGATGGCGCGGTAATCTCCGCTGAGGCCGCTGTTATAAAGAGTGGGCGTCAGGTGCTCCGTACCGCCGCATGTCCGCTGGTTCATGCGGACAACGTTGAAGCCGATGCGATAGGCTTTGGCTGCAATGCCGCGCATGTAGGCTGAATCGCTGGACCCTTCCAGCCCGTGCACCATGATCGCCGTAGGCGCCGCTTTCCGATCGTGTTGCCAATGGCAGACACCGAGCAGCTGAGTCTCCTGCGCCGTCGTAAAGAGGCGGGATTCATGTGGGAGTTCTACCAACGGGATTGTCCGAGGCCAGTAGCGGGGGACGAGCGTCATCACATGGCCGTTTCGGAGCCACAGAGGGGGCTGAAAGGATGATGCCGTCTCGATCATGGCCCGATCATAACGCAAACAGGCGGTGGTGCGCAGGAAGAATGTCTGGATCATTGGGTATACGATGACGGCCAAAGCAGTCCTCGCTGCCAGGAAAAAATGTCATGTGCTCAGAGGCTAACATAGGGGCTGTGACCAAGCCCGCGGCACTCGGTATAATGGGCAAGATCGTTTATTGGCCCTAGCAAGGAGAGTCGATGATGAGCAGGCAGCGAATCGGGAGGCAGTTGTGGAGTTGTCTATTGGGAGCCGTGCTTGCCGTGTCGGTTGTATGCACAGGGACGCCGGCGATTGCGGCGGAAGGCCAGGGAGGAAAAGCCGCGCTGGAGGCGACCAGCTGGTTGCTCACAGCTCCCTATGGCGCGTTCAAGGCCGCGTATGCGATCGGCGGCAGTATCGTGGGTGGTATTGCTTGGGCAGTGACGGGCGGCAACAAGGAGGCGGCGGAGTCGATTTGGGTGCCTGCAGTTACCGGGGATTACATTGTTCGTCCTGAAAATCTGACGGGCGAGAGGCCGCTCCACTTCATCGGCAAGGGCAAATAGATCTGAGGCGCCGCGGGGCATACGATAAATGGCCGCGGCGTCTCTCGATGCCGGCTACGCCGCGGCGCGAGGACGATTGGCAAAGGCGAGCGGTGGGTCTGTCCGATCTGAGACCGACACGGTTAGCAACGGCCGTGCGGTATAGCCGGTCTGCTGCGCAACCCAGATTGCCGGGATCTGTCCAATGGCGACGTTGTAGACATTGACCGACTCGTTGTAGAACTCACGGCGATCGGCGATGGTGTTCTCCAAGGCGGAGATTCGTTGCTGAATCGCCAGGAACTGTTGATTGGCCTTGAGATCCGGATACTGTTCCGCAACCGCGAAGAGATGCCCTAACGCGCCGGCGATTTGGTTTTCAGCCTGGGCCTTCTCATTGATATTCCGGCCGGTGCCGTAGGCATTGCGGGCCTTGATGACGGCTTCCAGCGTCTCCCGCTCGTGCGCCATGTAGCTGTTGCACACCTCGACGAGCTTGGGCAATTCGTCATGCCGCTGTTTGAGCATGACATCGATATTTGACCAGGCCTTGTCGATATTGTTCGACAGCCGGACCAGCATGTTATACACGCCGACGGCATAGGCGATCAGCCAAACCAGCCCGATGACGAACAATGTTCCAACGATTAATGTGCCGTTCATGGGCGTTCTCCTTCGCGAAAGTGACTAGGGTTTCAGTGTTGTGAGATATCGATCACAGATGATGGCCGTGCAGGTGGCCACAAGAGCCGGTCCGCCGAGTAAACCGGCCCACATCTGCCAGGTCAATCGGGATAACAGGTCCTTTTCACTGCGATCCGAAATGATAAAGGCATGGTCACGGCTGCTGCCGATGTAGAGCCGGGATTCGTTGGCAATGTGGTGGCCCATGCCGTGATGTTCGAGGGCGGTCCCCAGCACATAGATGGATTCGTCCGGCAAGATGAACGACTCTCGGCACCGCAAGGTTTTGTTCCCCATCCAGCTAGTGGATGCTATCCCTAAACGGCTCAAGCCCGCGACCGCGAGAGGCGGCAATTCTCCAAGCCAACTCGTTCTGATGCTCCGCTCATCCGGCAACATCAAATTGGCGCCAAGCGGAACCACGAGCACTCGCCCGGTTGCGTCGCGCACAAAAAACGGCCGTTCCGAAGTGCCGCTGGCAATCGTTTCCCAGCGGGTGTTCTTGCCGGAGCCGACTTGCTCTTCCACCGTGTAGGAGTAAAAGACGCAGGGGAGCCCGCCGAACGGCGAGGTCAGCAGTTCCGCCTCGGGCTCGGCCCGTCCGCACACCTCGACGAAGCCAAGGGCGAGTGAACGGATGGGCGACGTGGGAATACTTTCGATGAGGCGTTTGCGTTGCTGAACCGTCCATCCATGCCACACCAGCCACAGGCCTCCGATCGCACCCATGATGAGGGACAACAGCAATTCGTCAGGCGGTTGACTCCAGCGAGTCGTGTGGAGGGTTTTCTGGATTCCAGCAGCAAAGATGAATCCGGCAATTGTCAAAGCCAATCCGAAAAAGAGACTCCAAAACCACAGATTGCCGGAGTTGTTCCTTCCGGGTGTGGGGGGATGATGAGACGTGTGCGGGAGTGCGTTCGTTCGAGCCAAGGCGCGGGCATACAGTTCTTGTTCATCGATCCGGATCGTCAATGAGGCTCCCTTGTAGGTCTCGTTGAGATGGGTGAGGCATCCGTGAGACAGCCACCATCCGTGACAGAGACTGCAACTTCTAAGCGTGGTCCCAGCGACTGTCTCAGCGTCCATCTGAATGGTGCATCGCGGGCATGTCGTCTCTGTGCGGACCGCCAGCCCTCCGCCGCTGCTTACGGCTTGCTTGAGGGACAGGTAATTTTCCACGAAGCAATTCACTTCCCCCGCATCGAGCCACAGCCCGTGGCCCGATGGACAGACGTCCAGATCGGGACCCTGGGTCGTGGGGAGCCTGACAAGGTTGTTCTGACAGTCGAGACACTTCATGGGAAATACGTCTTTCAACTGTAGCAAGATTTGGGAGACTGTCAATTTGAATGGCGTGTAACCGATGGAAAAACCTCGGTTGTTAGACCAAGGTGTTTGCCAAAGTGAGAGAGCAGTCTCGTGAGCGAGCCGATGAAAGTCAGTGGCGAAGCCGGGATTTGCTTGGAGACAAATCAGAACCGAGAAGACTGGTATGAACGGTAGACCGCGCTGATTGGAACGTCAGCAATACGTAGCGGGGACAGCGATGCGCATGACACCACACGAAGCCCTCTGGAGTATAAGCAGAGGGCTTCGCGTTAGGAATTGGCTCCCCGGGCAGGACTCGAACCTGCGACCAGCCGGTTACAAGGCCCCCAATCTTTCGACTGGGCTTGGACTATCTCTTCACCCGCCTGAAGGTCAGGGGAGGGTGTCGGGCGCTGATGAGGCGTTATTGGATCGGCTCCTCAGCCTCTAGTCTCTGCACGTTCCTGCCTACTGTTGTGCCGTTCGGCAGGCTTCGCTCAGGATTCCCGTTCCGCACGAGCGGGGACGGCTTCCCTGAATTCACCCGATGATTCAACCACGGTTTCCCGTGGAGGCTGCATTTCGGAGTGGATTTCGCGGTGGCAGTTAGCACAGAGGAGAATGCATTTATCTAGTTCTTCTCGGATCTTGCTCCAGCTCCGTGTGTAGCCCTTGCTGGAAATCCCAAAGTCCTTACGAGAAGAAGTTAGATGATGAAACTCCAATGCTTCCATACATCGATCATAGCCGCATTTCTGACAGCGCCCGCCTTTGTAGGCCAACGCTTTCTGCCGTACGGCCTTTCGCCGCTTACGTACGGCATCGATCAGATATTTGCGACGATCTGTGTATGAACGTCGCTCAGCCACCGGTTCCCTCGCTTTTACAGCCGGCTGCTCTACCAACTGAGCTACCGGGGAACGGTTTTCAGTGAGAGCAAGAGGCATTTTAGCACAGATCCCAAGCTTGAACGCTAGTGATTTGTATAAGCTATGCTTCCAAGAAATTCCTCCTTGGTGGGCCATGCGACTGGCTGCTTTCGACGAACTTATCGTGAACTGATAAGACGGTGATGCGAAGGGAGTTGGACTTTGTGTTGGGGTGCCGACTAAACGTCGAAATCTTCGGTCTCGTCCTCGTCGGAAGAGGCATCCGTGTTGCCTTTGGCCATGGCGGCGTAGTGTTTGGCCCAGGTCAGGTACAGGTTGCCGCTGTCCCGCATCGTATCGGCCGCTTTGACGAGCTTGTCCACCAGCTCAGGGTCTTTGCCCGTCGATTGAATGATCGCCGCCTGCCGTTCGATGGCTTTGGGGTACAGGGTGATCAAACCGGAAATCTCACTGAGTAGTTCGTCGATTGTGTTATCTTCGTTTTCCATCGGTCCCTCGGGCTCAAAGAAAAACCCCATAGCGCGAACGCCATGGGGTTTTGCAAGTTTCACCTGCGACTGCCTAGCCTTGGTAGGCTTGCCCCAGCGCTGCAGACTCACCCTTCTTGGTCATCAGTTGCCCGGTGGCGCTGACAGCCTGCATGGTGATGGCAAAGTGTTTGGCGGCGTCACACACGATCACACAGAGCTCACAACCCTTGCAGCGATCGATATTGACTTCGGCCACCATCTTGCTGGTGTTCAAGTCCAGACAGTTCGCTTCCGGGCAATACATGATGCACAGCCGACAGCCCTTTTTGGCGGTACACTTTTCGTCAATAACCTGCGCTACGTTATACATGCAAGTAGGTTCCCTCTTCTCTTAAGCCGCGACGGCCGGATTTCCTATGCGCAACTCGACCTTGTTCTTGTCGGCCCACGTGCTGGCGATTTCATAGGCTGCCTTCACGGTTGCCAAGTTCTTGGCCAACAGCATTTCCTTCTTAGCGAACTTCTTCTTGATGGCTTCGTCCAAGGAGGCGGTTCCTCCGGACGCCACAAATTTCTTCCCAAACCGCTCTTGGAGGGCGCCATCGAGGGCGTCCATCGAGACGCACTTGGTAATACCTGCCACGGAACCGATCATCGCCATATTCGTCGAGAGCTCGGTGCCGGCCACTTCAATGGCCAACTCGGTGCCCGCGATATAAAATACCGCGACGTTCAAGTCCTTGAGCCGTTCGATGTCGTCATCGGACAGCAATGGCTGGGCGGAATTGATGATGACCACGCCGCCTTCTTTCACGCCGGAATAAAAGGGCATGGTGTAGCTCTTTCCCATGGTGATGACTTGGGGATGAAAGACCTGAATGACATCAGGGAATACCAGCTCACCGCGGTCGTAGATTCGCTCGATGCCGATGCGGCAATAGCTCTCTGCCGGCGCCATGCGCTTCTCGGCGCCGAAGAACGGGTTGGAGATTGAAAACTTCCCGTCTCGGTTGGCAGCCATGGCCAGGACGTGCGCGGCGGTGACTGCGCCTTGTCCGCCCAACCCTGACATCCGGATATTCAATCGTCTCTTTATCATATACCTGCCTCCGGTCTGACTATGCTGATGCCTGGCTCGCCAGCTGCTTGGCGGCCGCTTTCCGTTCTTTGTCCTTCGCCGCCAATTCGGCGAGCAATTGCTTGGCTGGCTCGCTGATGTATTCCTTGTAGGCGAACCGCTCGGTCGGCTTCTCCGAATCACGCATCTCTTGCAGCCCTTCCATACTGTTCTTGCCGATCTCAAGGATACAGGGCGTGTAAAGCTGCAGGTAGGTCGGGCCGATCTCGCGGGCCACATGGACGGCATTACGGATGACCTTTTCGACCAACGATGGCTTGCTGACCGTACAATTGACGACATAGTGGCAGCCGGACTCGCGGGCGATCTCAGGCAGCCGCACCTTGTCGAACAACTTGCCGACAGGGGCCATCTTGGCCACGAAGCCCTTTTGCATCAATCCGCTTTCCTGACCGCCGGTATTGGCGTAGAGCTCGTTGTCGAAACAAATCGTCGTGAACTTTTCCTGCCTGAACCAGGCCTGCAAGGTCATGTCCAAGCCGATGTCGACGGTGGCTCCGTCACCGGCGAGCACCACGACGTCCTTGACACGGCCGGGGAAGCGGACGCTCAGGGCGCGCTTCAGGCCGGAGGCGATTGCGTTCTGGTTGCCGAACAGGGAGTGGATGTTATGCACGGCCACCATCGGGAACACCAAGCTGGTACAGCCGGTGGAGCCGACCATGACCGTATCTTCCGGATTCGGCAGCGAGGCCAGGATGTAGCGGAAGGCCATGGACTCCGGGCAGCCGGCGCAAAGCGAGTGTTGCTCGATGAGTTCCTTCGAAGTGCCGATATCTTTCCAGCCACGATCTTCCTTGCCGTAGGTCGCGCTCTTCACGAGATCCTGATAGTCCGACGGCATGATGTCGTACAGGTCTTCGGAGATTTGAATACGCTCTTTGCTCATGAGGGCCTCCTCAGGGTCGCTCGCGGGAGCGGCCCGGTTCAAAGTCAGTGCTGATCAGCTTCCACGACCGGCCAGGGAGAAGGATTTCATCCCGAGGGCCGTCTTGATTTCGGACACGATGATTTCCGGCGGCATGGTCATACCGCCGCAGACGTGCGGGCCGGCATGGACGCGATGCGGGTTCGGGATGGTCGCGCGGATTTCCTTGGCCAGCCAGCCGGTCACATTAAACTCCGGCACGAAGATATGCTTGGCGTTCTTCGTCGCTTCGCGGATTTCCTCTTCCGGCCAGGGACGCAGCGTCTTCACCTTGACGAGTCCACAACGCACGCCTTCTTCTTCCAGGAGGCGGATTGCTTCACGGCCCTGCGACACAGCGGTACCGGAGGCCACGATCAGGATGTCCGCATCCACATTCTCTGTATCGATGAGGCCGTTCAGCCAATGGATCGAGTGCTTCCGCGAGCGTTCGATCGCGGCCCAGATTTCCTGCTGCCAGCTTGCGTGGGTGGCGTAGCTGATGTAGTTGCTCTTCATCACGAACGGGTCGCGCATCATGCGGACAGGGGGGCACTCCATGTCCATGCAGGGCACCGGCGAGCGATAGGGGTCGTACGGCGGCAAGCACATGTCGGCCGGCGTGAGATTCACGACGTCTTTCGTATGCGTCACAAAGAACCCGTCGCAGCAGAGTGCGAGAGGCAGATGCACATCCGGCTCTTCCGACACCATGTAGCCCTTGAGAATCCAATCGAAAAAGTCCTGCGCGGTTTCCGCATGCCAGACGAGCATGCCGGTATTCAGCAGGTAGGCAATTTCAAGCGTGTCCGGTTGGATCGAAAGCGGCGAGTTGATGCCGCGACAGGTGACGATCATTTGAATCGGCAGCCGCGCGCCCGCCCACATCGGGAAATTTTCCATCGCGCGCATCGTGCCGGGGCCTGCCGTCGTCGTGAACACCCGGGCGCCGCCGAACGCCGCACCGGCGCACTGCGACATGACAGCAAACTCGCTCTCACCGCGGAAATAGTCGCCGATGTACCCTTCCGCGAATAATTCGCCGATCAGGGCTGCCGCTTCCGATTGCGGAGTAATCGGGTAGGCGATCATGACATCGCAACTGGATCGGCGGACCGCTTCCTTAATGACCTCGGAGCCCGTAAAGAACGACGGAGTTCTCGGGGCTTCGTGCAGCAGTTTCCAGGGATCGGTGTACGTCTGTCCCTTTTTGTTCTGTGTTCCGATGACTGAGGGGGGGGTAGCCATGGATCCGGCCTCCTTTTCGCTTGTGCCTCCGGCGTGTCAGCTGGAAGCTCCGTTCTTGGCTGTTTCCAGCCGTGGTTGGACCGTCCCTTTCAACCGCTTGATCGTATCGGCCAGTTTCATGATTTTTTCGACCGATGCGTCGCGGAACGATAGCATCGCATCTTCATGGCCGGCCTGCGCGCACATGGCAATTGTATAGCACGAGGTGCCGCCACGGATAATTTTTAGTGACAAATTGGCTTGATGACAATGGACGCCGACAAACATGCAGCAGTCGATTTTGTTGTGCCAGATGGTCAGATTCGGGTGGTTGGGATTGATTTCGACTTCGGGGTTGATCTTCGGGTATTTCGGTCGATAATCCGGCATAGGGATCAGCATTGCCTTTTGGCCTGGTTGGACGCAGTCCTTCAATGTATTGTACAGATGCCGGATGGCCGTGGCTTTCTTCGCCGCCTTTTCGTTCCAGGCCCATAAGACCAGCGGGCCGGGGAAAATCGTAGGGACTTTCGCCATCAAAAACTGGCGGGCAGCTTCCTCATACGCTTTGTCTTCGGAAGCGATGACACCGTTGATGTGGGCTTCGCCGGGGTTCGGCAACTGGATGCCCATGCTGGCGGCAGCCGGGGGAAGAAAGTGTTCTGGTCCTGGGAGCACACGGTACTCGCTCATCACGGCCTACACTCCGAATGAAAGGTTGAGCTGATACAAGAACGACGATTTTTCCAAGGCTTGCTCGCTGGTACTCTAAGCTCTTCCACGCGCTCGCTGCAACCAAACAGAAGACCCACTTCTGTGGGCTTTTGGGCTACCAGGCAGAACCTATTTAGGCCCATGGAACTAACGCGGCACCGAGAGAATTTCAGCGTACAGGGCCTAATGGAGGAGGGCATTATAGGTGCCAATCTCTTGGCTTGTCAAATGAGGCGGATCCGGTTTCTCTCCGTTTCAATCCCTGAAAGTTCGGCAGGAGCGCGGAGTGGTTTTGGCCAGTTACCGAAGCTCCCGGCAGGCTTCTTTTACCCCAAGTACGCAGGCACGCTCGAAGTCGTCTTTGGCCGAATGTCCTTGGAGCTGGCCCCGATACAATGTGGCTCTGGCGAGGAGCGCATGGGTGTCAGCTGGATCAGCCCGAAGCACGACGCTCAAGTCCTCGATGGCTTTGGACGGCTGGTTCAGTTTCCTGTAGATGTCGCTTCGGAGCAGATAGGCTTCTTTGTGATCGAACACCCAGCCGTCCGGCACGTGACCGGCCAGTAGTTTCTGAAGTACGGCCAAGGCGGGTTCCCAGCGTTTTGCCGCCGCAAGTTTGCGTGCCTGTGCCGTATAGAGCGTGCTTAACCGGTGGCGTGCGAGATCGAACAAGGGATCCAGTGCCAATGCTTGTTCGTATGAATGCCCCGCGTCCTCGTGGCGCTGCAGCCAGGTATTGACGTCGCCTTGCCCGATCAGTGCCCAGGTATTCTTGGGGTCGATAATGAGCGCCCGGTCGAAATCCATCCGGGCATTATCGACATACTTCGAATATTCGCTCGGTTTGGCCTTATTGGAGTAGGCCGTGGAGGCAAGCTTCAGATAGGTTTGTCCGCGCACGATCAACGGGTCTGCATCGTGCGGGTCCAAGACGGCTGCCTGCGATGCCAGCTCGATCTTCTGCGGGAGGTTTGGTGTTGTGATCGCCCGCTCCACGAGCTGTTGAGCCTGCTCCTGGGTGCCATGCCTGCCGGGCGGTTGAACCGTGAGCGTGCGGACCCCAGTCGGCGCTGTTTTCAGGTGGCGGAGTTGCGCTTTGAGCTCTGCATTTTCTTTCTGGAGCCGGTGAAAATGGTCGGCCAGCTGTTGCTCGGATCGCCAGCGGCGCACGGCTTCTTGCAAATGATCGAGATCGACGACGGCGCGGATACGTACGAAAAAGCTGGGGCGGTCACTGTCGAAGGAGCGGCGCGATTCGAGCACTTCCGTTTTTGTCACGGCCGCCGCGATGGTGCGGATCTCCAGCGAGCTGGTTTGGAAACTCTTTTCACCCGCGGTCTTCTCCACGTCGAGAAACGTAGATTCGAGGTACATCCCCGCCTCCTCGACCGCCTTACGTTTGGCCCGTTGCAGAACCTTTTCTTCAGCCTGAGCCAGTGTATCGCCGTCGGCCATAAGATATTGAGCCTCAGCGACCACCGTCGTTACCGATGCTGCGGCCTGCATTGGAAGTGGAGAAAGGGCTGTGAAGGGTATGGCCGCAAGGGCCAGGATGTAGCGCCAACGCATTAGATTACTATACCGCGTGCACGGCAACCGGACAATGTGAGAAGCGGTGTGTGTTCCACGGGAGAGGAGGAGGTCGAAAGCCTCTGATAGGTATGAGGAAAATGGTCAGTCAGGACGAGGCAGGACTTGCATAAAGGGGTGAACTTCAATCCGTTCGAATACTCCGTGCACCATGTAGGGATCGTTGTGCGCGAACTGTACCGCCTGCTCTTGGGTCTCAAACTCCAATACCAGCAAGCTGCCTGTCTTATCCGTGAGTGGGCCGGCAAGGATCACACGGCCCTGTTTCTCGAGTAGCTCCAGGTTGGCTAAATGAGCGGGGCGGTGGATCTTCCGTCTTGCCTCCCCCTCGGGGCCGTCGTAGCCGATAATGACGAATTTCATGCTGTGACGCGACTCACTCAAGGAGTGGCCGGTTTCAGTTGATTAGGCTGGGTCCTCGAGCGGGCAGCGATCCTTGTACCCGGTCGTCACTTCATGCCACCAGCGGATCTCTTTCTCGCCCAGTCTCCAGCACAAATAGACGACCCGGCCGTCACGGACGTGCGGAAAATCGCACAATCCAAGATCAACATCCTTGACGACGACTCCCAGCTCATGAATCGCATGCAGGCTGGAGTTGATGTCCTGCAGGCTCATGACATAGTGTTTACCGACCGCCGTCCCACCACCCAAGAGAGCGTTGGCCGAGGCTTTCTGCACTTCTTCACGCGTTCGCAGAAGGGTGGTCTTCCGTTGTTGTACCGTCGTCAGATGCGATTGCAATTGAGGGATCAGCTGATTCGCCTCGAAAAGGGAAAAGACACGGCCTGGACTGCTTTCGTCATCGTGTGCCATAGGGATGGATGTAGCATAGATCGAATTGAAGGAACAAGCGCGTCATGTTTCACGGAGAAAAACCGAGAAAGGTGGAGACGGGCTACACAGTCAAGGGAAGTCGAGCTGATAAAACTTGAGATGTCAGTTGACAACCAGCGGAGGTCTGAGTATGATTCCTCCAACATTCCAGTGTGAAGGTCGTCTCCCCAACAAGAACTCAGTTCCGGAACCTGTCTCGAACCACAATCTAGCACGTGCGCGGGAATGAGAGAGTGTGTAGGCCAGCCGAAGATGTTGCGCGCGCCCTATGGGCCAGGGATCTCGGAGACCACATCCTTTCTTCATAGGTAAGGCAGGCGTCCTCCACAAGAAGCTATTCCATCCAAGACGTAGTCAAAACGCCATCTAGACCAGACATAACAATCATAAGCACGTATCGCATGGCCGGTCAGTTTGAGCAAGTCGTCGTGATCCACAACCGAGCAAGGTGCTCGAGAGGAGTCGTATGCTGGCAGCAAAGGGGGAAGTGATGCATCTCGCTGAATTGAAGCAAAAGTCGATTGCGGACCTCAATGACGTGGCCCGAGAGCTCAAGATAGAAGGGGCCGCCAATCTGAGGAAGCAGGAATTGATCTTTGCCATCCTGCAGGCTCAGACGGAGAAGAACGGGGTGGTCTTTGGAGAAGGCGTCCTGGAAACCCTTCCTGACGGGTTCGGTTTTCTACGCGCGCCGGACTCGAATTATCTTCCCGGCCCCGACGACATCTATATTTCTCCGTCCCAGATCCGGCGGTTCAATCTGCGCACCGGCGACATCGTGTCGGGGCAGATCCGTCCCCCGAAAGAGAGCGAGCGGTACTTCGCGCTGCTCAAGGTTGAGAAGGTCAACTACGAAGATCCGGAAGTCGCGCGAGATAAGATTCTCTTCGACAACTTGACTCCCCTGTATCCTGAAGAACGGATCAATCTGGAGTTCGATCGGGAAGAATACTGCACGCGGGTGATGGAGCTCGTCACGCCGATCGGAAAAGGCCAACGCGGACTGATCGTGGCCGCGCCGCGCACCGGCAAGACGATGCTGCTGCAGGCGATTGCCCGAGCCATCATCAAGAATCACAAAGAGGTGACGCTGATCGTCCTGCTGATCGACGAACGGCCGGAAGAAGTCACGGACTGGCAGCGGCAGGTCAAAGCGGAAGTCATCAGCTCGACGTTCGATGAGCCGGCGCAGCGCCATGCGCAGGTTGCGGAAATGGTACTGGAGAAGGCCAAACGGCTCGTCGAGCACAAGAAAGACGTGGTCATCTTGCTGGACAGCATCACTCGTCTGGCGCGCGCCTACAACACCATCGCCCCGCCCAGCGGCAAGGTGCTCTCCGGCGGTCTGGACTCCAACGCGTTGCAGCGGCCGAAACGGTTCTTCGGCGCCGCACGAAACATCGAAAACGGCGGGAGCTTGACCATCATGGCGACGGCCTTGGTCGATACCGGCAGCCGCATGGACGACGTGATCTTCGAAGAATTCAAGGGGACCGGCAATATGGAAGTCCATCTGGATCGCCGGTTGGCCGACAAGCGCCTGTTCCCGGCGATCGATATCAGTCAGTCCGGGACGCGCAAGGAAGAGCTGCTGGTGGACAAGGATCGGCTCAACAAGATGTGGATTCTGCGCAAAGTGTTGAGCCCGCTTGGCACAATGGAGGCGATGGAATTCCTGATGGACAAGATGCAGGGCTCCAAGACCAATCAGGAATTCTTGCAGTCTATGAACCGTTAAACAGAGCTTGTTTCTTCTCCCGTGCTTCGGCTAGAGTGCACGGTCTCGGGAAGAGCCGCGAAACGCGGGTGACCGTTCGGTAAGGAGTGATCAGATCATGCAAAAAGGCATTCATCCAGTCTATCGGGAAGCCACAGTCCATTGCGCCTGTGGGAATTCGTTCAAGAC
>DCZO01000016.1:177376-203287 GCA_002331335.1 Nitrospira sp. UBA2082
GATACCGAAGGGCGGGTCGAGCGGTTCAAGAAGAAATACGCGAAGAAGGGCCAGTAGCGCCCACACGGCTAAAGTAAGAGACCCTGCTTCGCTACGGAGCAGGGTCTCTTTGTTTTTGCGGACGGTTGGGTAGAAGCCAAGAGTGGGCGGAGAGGGGATGATGGAGGCGGCGTTACTCAAGAAGTGGGAATCCGTTGCGTCGCGGTTTCATGAGTTGACCGATCAACTCATGGATCCATCCGTCGTCGGTCAACCGGCCCAGCTGCGTAAGCTCAGCAAGGAACGGACGGAGCTCGAGCCGGCGGTCACACTGTTGGAGACCTATCAGGGCTTGGCCAGACAGCTGGAAGAGGCCGCGCAGATTCTTGCGGACCCGACGGCCGGGCACGAGTTGCACCGAATGGCGATGGAGGAAACGGCGGCCTTGGAGCGCCAGAGGAGTGAACTGGAAGCACAGGCGAAAGAGTTCCTCATCCCCAGAGATCCGAAGGACGACAAGAATCTGGTGCTGGAAATCCGGGCGGGCACGGGCGGCGAGGAGGCGGCGCTCTTTGCGGGGGAGCTATTTCGTCTGTATACCAGGTACGCGGAGCAGAAAGGTTTGAAGGTCGATACGGTCGAAGCGTCGGAAACCGGCATCGGCGGGTACAAGAATATCGTGGCGTTGATCGAAGGGAAGGGGGCATACGGCCACTTCAAATTTGAGGCCGGGGTGCATCGTGTTCAGCGGGTACCGGTCACGGAAGCCTCCGGCCGTATTCATACCTCGACGGTGACGGTGGCGGTCATGCCGGAAGTCGATGAGGTGGACGTACAAATCGATCCGAAAGACCTGCGCATCGACACGTTTTGTTCGTCCGGCGCCGGCGGGCAAAGCGTCAACACGACCTATTCGGCTGTCAGGATCACCCATCTTCCCACCGGGGTCGTTGTGTCCTGCCAGGATGAGCGGTCGCAATTGAAAAACCGGACCAAGGCCATGCGGACGTTGCGGGCTCGAATCGTGGAAGCGGAGCGTGAAAAGCAAGAAGCGGAGATTGCCCAGAGCAGAAAGTCGCAGGTCGGCACGGGTGAACGGAGCGAAAAGATTCGGACGTACAATTTTCCACAGAACCGGGTCACGGACCATCGGGTCGGCGTCACGCTGCACAAGCTTGAATTGGTGATGGAAGGCGACCTCGACGACATCGTTCAGGCGCTGAAGGCGCAACAGCAGCGGCAAGTAGAAGCCGCACCTGCATAACCGGTCACGGGGTTGTCATGACAGCATCCACCACGATAGACGCACTACTTGCGTGGGCCAGGCAGGTTTTGGATCGTGCTGAGATCGAGAATGCGGTTCAGGAGTCCCGGTGGCTCGTGGGGCATGCGCTGGGGTTGGAACCCCACCACCTGGTCAGCCAAGCGGAGCAACCGGTTTCGTCAGAAAAGAAGACGCAGACCGAATCGCTGGTATCCAGGCGCGCGGCGCATGAGCCCCTGCAATACATCCTGGGCACGCAAGAGTTTTGCGGTCTTGAATTTCATGTGAGTCCGGCCGTGCTGATACCCAGGCCGGAGACGGAAGTGTTGCTGCAAGAGGCGCTCAGGGCCGTCGATCTGAACAAGGACTCCGTGGTGGTCGACGTGGGAACCGGCTCAGGCTGTGTGGCCGTGACCTTGGCGACAATTCTCTCGCGGGCGCGGATTCTCGCTGTGGATCGCTCGCCGGAGGCGCTGGCGGAGGCAAAGGCCAATGCGGAACGCCTGACGGTCGCAGATCGGATCGAATTCATCGAGGGTGATCTGCTGTCTCCGCTGCGTGACCGAGGATTGACGGGGCAGGTGGACGTCATAGTCTCCAACCCCCCCTACATCGCCGAGTCGGAGTGGGCCGGCTTACAGCCGGACGTACGTGGCTTCGAACCGCGATCGGCGCTGGTCAGCGGGCCGAAGGGCACCGAGTTTCATGAGCGGCTGCTGTGTGACTCCAGGGAGTATCTGGCGCCTGGCGGTTCGCTGGTGATGGAAATCGGCCAGGGACAACGTCCCGCTGTCCAACAGATAGCGGAGCAGCTCGGAGGGTACACGCCGGTCGAGATTGCCAAGGACGGCGGTGGCATCGAACGAATCGTCATTTTCAGGCGGCAGGACTAACAGGATGCTGAAAATGTCCGCCAGCGGCGTTCTCGCATCGCTTAGAGGCTCACCGTACGGCGCGGAGTACGATTCGCCTCTTCGCTCGCTGTGGCCTTGCCGGACGGCCATTTTGAGCATCCTGCGTGGCTACTTGATGTCGCCTCAACCATCGAGATCTGCTATAGCTTCCGAGGTCAACATGAGTTATTCCGCATCCTGCTAAGTCATGGACACGATCGTCATTACGGGCGGGAATCGGCTGCGCGGAGAAGTGCGGATCAGCGGAGCCAAGAATGCCGCGTTGCCTGTCTTGGCCTCGACAATCCTGGGCGGCGGCGAATGTGTGATTACCAACGTCCCGCGCGTAGTCGACGTCCTGACCATGGGAAAACTCTTGAGTATTTTCGGGGCGAAAGTCTCGCATGAGGGGAATCGGGCGGTCATCAAAGCGGACGTGATCGATTCCACGGAAGCCCCCTATGATCTGGTGAAAACCATGCGGGCCTCCGTCTTAGCGCTGGGGCCCTTGGTCGCCCGGTGGGGAAAGGCCAAAGTCTCGCTACCCGGCGGTTGTGCGATCGGCTCCCGACCGGTCAACCTTCATCTGGCCGGCCTGGCAAAATTAGGAGCTGACATTTCCATCGAGCACGGGTATATCACCGCCACGGCCAAACGGCTGAGAGGCGCGCGCATCTATTGCGACACCCCTACCGTCACAGGAACGGAAAACTTGATCATGGCGGCGTCGCTGGCCGAAGGGACCACGGTACTGGAGAATGCGGCGAAGGAGCCGGAAATCAATGACTTGGTTGATTTCCTGATCAAGCGGGGCGCGCGCATCGAGGGAGCCGGGACGGATGTCATCACGATCGAAGGGGTCAGAGAGCTTCAGGGTGGGGATCATGAGGTCATTCCCGACCGTATCGAGGCGGGCACCTATCTGGCGGCCGGGGCGATGACCGGAGGCGATGTGACAATCACCCATTGCCGACCGGCTCATCTCGAAGCCGTACTCATGAAGTTGAGAGAGGCGGGGGCTGATGTTCAGACTGAGAAAGAGCGAGTCCGCATCACGGCGCCGGGAAGGCTGCGGGGTACTGATGTGAGAACCTTGCCCTATCCCGGATTTCCGACCGATATGCAGGCGCAAATGGTGGCGTTGATGACGCTGGCCGAGGGCACGAGCGTCGTGACCGAGACGGTGTTTGAGAGCCGGTTTATGCATGTCGAGGAACTGCGGCGCATGGGGGCCTCCATCCGGGTTGAAGGCAATCGGCTGATTGTGACGGGACGGCCGAACTTGACGGGTGCGCCGGTCATGGCGTCGGACCTTCGGGCGAGCGCCGGGCTGATTCTTGCCGGCCTGGCAGCCGAGGGTGTCACGGAGGTGCAACGGGTGTATCACCTCGATCGGGGCTATGAGCGGCTCGAAGAAAAACTGCAAGCATTGGGGGCCACCATCGAACGCCGAAAATCGGCTGGGGTCGTCCGTTAAGGAATGGGAATGCTAACTATTGCACTCTCGAAAGGGAAATTGATCGAATCCGCGTTGGACTTGTTCCGGCGGGCCGGGTACAACGTGGCCGGGTTGTCGGGGGAAAGCCGGCGTCTGGTGTTTGCCTGCCCCGAAATCGGGGTGACGTTCCTGATCGTCCGGCCCAGCGACGTGCCCACCTACGTGGAATATGGGGGTGCGGACGCCGGCATTGTGGGCAAAGACGTGTTGATGGAACAAGACAGCGACGTGTATGAGCCATTGGATTTGGGGTTCGGAGCGTGTAGAATCTCGGTCGCTGCGCTCAAGGGAGAAGGGCTGCGCGATCGGCTGTCGTCCAAGATCCGCATCGCCACGAAATATCCCAAGATCACCGAGCGGTTTTTCAATGAACGGGGCATCCCGGTCGAGATCATCAAGCTCTACGGTTCGATCGAGTTAGCTCCTGTCGTGGGATTGGCCGATCGCATCGTCGATCTGGTCGAAACCGGCAGCACGCTCAAGGCCCACGATCTGGTCGAAGTGGAAGTGATCGCCCAATCGACGGCGCGCTTCATCGTCAATCGGGCGAGTCTTAGACTGAAACATGAACCGCTCATGGAGTTGATCCGCAGACTCCGGGCGGCGCTGGAGCCCCGAGCCTCGACGCTCGGAAACGGTCGCCCCTCGACCGCCCGCAGGGGCAAGAAAAAGGCGGCGCGCGCATGAAGATCGTCACCCAGGCAGATCGGAGCTTTCTTTCCAGTCTCAAGAAGACCGTGTCCCGCGGGCAAACAGCCGGGGCCGCGGTGGAAAAACCCGTTCGCGCCATTCTGCAGGCTGTCGAACGCGGCGGCGACAAAGCGGTGCTGCGGTACACCAAGCAGTTCGACAAGGTGGCGCTGAAACCCGACGCCTTGCGTGTGACGCCGGAAGAAATCAAAAACGCCTACTTTCATATCCGCAAAGATGAAGGCGATGCCCTCAGGCTCGCCGCGCAACGGATCACCGCTTTTCACGAACGTCAGCGGACGAAGACCTGGATGTATCAAGACGGCGACGCCACGTTGGGGCAAGCCGTCATGCCGCTCGACGCGGTCGGCGTGTATGTGCCGGGCGGGAAAGCCGTGTATCCCTCGTCGGTCTTGATGTGTGCGGTTCCGGCCAAAGTGGCCGGGGTGCAACGGGTCGTCATGGTGACCCCGCCGCAGAAAGGCCCCATCAATCCGTATCTGCTCGTCGCAGCCGACATCGCCGGAGTGACAGAGATTTATCGCGCCGGCGGCGTGCAAGCCGTCGCGGCGCTGGCCTATGGGACGAAGACCATCGCGAAGGTCGATAAGATCGTCGGCCCGGGCAACATCTACGTGGCGACCGCCAAGCGGTTGCTCTATGGGATCGTCGGCCTCGATATGATCGCGGGGCCCAGCGAGTTGTTGGTTGTGGCCGACGAGCAAGCCAATCCCGCCCATGTCGCCGCCGATCTGCTCTGTGAGGCCGAACACGACGAGGATGCGCAGGTTTTTCTGGTGACCACCTCGGAACGGTTGGCGAAAGACGTCTCGAAGCTGATCGAGCAGCAACTGAAAGGGCTCCAGCGTGAGAAGATCGCTTCGAAGGCGATCGCACGCCATGCCGTCGCATTCGTTGTGGGGACGATCGATGAAGCGATCGACGTGGCCAATCAGATCGCCGCCGAACATTTGACGCTCTCGGTGGACAATCCGTTCGATTATTTGGAGCAGATCCGGCACGCCGGCGCCTTGTTCTTGGGCCGCTACACACCGCCGTCTGTTGCCGATTACATCGCCGGGCCCAATCACGTGTTGCCCACGGGCGGGAGCGCGCGGTTCTTTTCCCCGCTATCCGTGAACGACTATGTGAAGGTCAGCAATATCGTTCATTACACCAAGCATGAGCTGGCCAAGGTTAAAGATCCGCTGATCAGGCTGGCTCATATCGAAGGGTTCGACGCGCATGCGAAGTCGGCCCAGAGCAGGTTCTCATGAAGAAAAACGGCTCGATGCCGCGACAGGCCGGTGTACAACGTGCCACGAAAGAAACCGACATCCGCGTCGAATGGACGCTGGACGGATCGGGGCAGGGGAAGATCGACACGGGCATTCGCTTCTTTGATCACATGCTGGAACTGCTGGCCAAACACGGCTTTTTCGATTTGACGGTCCAGGCCAAGGGCGATCTCGACATCGACGAACACCACACAGTCGAAGATGTCGGCATCGTCATGGGAAAGGCACTGCACCAGGCGCTGGGTGAGAAGGCGGGCATCAAGCGATTCGGGTTTGCGTCGGCGCCGCTGGATGAAACCTTGGCGCAAGTCACCGTCGATCTCAGCGGCCGGCCGTTTCTGGTCTACAACGTCGCGTTGCCGGATCGGAAGATCAAAGCCTTTGACCTTGGGTTGTTCGAAGACTTCTTTCAGGCCTTTGTCACCCACGGCGGGCTGAATCTGCACATCAATCTGATGTATGGCCGTAACCCCCACCACATCATGGAAGCCATCTTTAAGGCGCTGGCCAAGGCGCTTGATCAGGCGACCATGCCGGAAGAACGGCTCGCAGGGAAAGTGCTCTCGACCAAGGGGATGCTGTAATGAAGGCAGGCATGCTTGAGTCTCCTCTGAGCAAATGCTTCTTTGGATATAACTGAGTGTTGAATGCCGGTGGAGGGGTCGCCTGAGCCCAACAGTTTTTCGGTCAGGAGGATTTCGTTTCTACTTCTTCTCCCGCGAGGAATCCCGCATGCATGTCCATGTGTATTGCGAGCGTGGAGAAGCGAAATTCTGGCTGGAACCGGCAATTGAATTGGCGCAAAATTCCGGTTTGAGCGCCAGGCAAGTCCGAGTTGCAACCATGCTGATCGAGGAGCACGAACATGAAATCCGCCGCGCTTGGCAAACGCACTTCGGGCGTTGAGGTGCTGGGCATCTCAAAGCATGGATTTTGGCTGCTCCTAGCCGACGAAGAGTACTTCGTTCCCTTCAAGGAGTTCCCATGGTTCAAAGAGGCATCGGTGGCGGAAATTCTCAAGGTCGAATGGCCAGGGCTCAATCACCTCTATTGGCCTGACCTTGATGTGGATCTTGCCGTGGAATCCATCAGGCATCCCGAAAAGTTTCCGCTAATCTCGAAACATCCGCGCCAGACCAGGCGGTCCAGCCGCCAGGCCAGGGCAAGTCGCTGAATACGAGCGTTGGGCAAGTCGCTCGATCAGGCGACGCTGCCGGAAGAACGGTTGGCAGGCAAGGTCCTCTCCACGAAGGGGCTGCTGTAAAGAAAGAAGCGCTACCATATGTGATTTATTTGAAGGGGCAGGCTCTGAAAGAGAGCCTGCCCCTTCGTTCTTTGTAAGATGTGTTGGGTGCGTATGATTGGGGTAATCCATCTCAGCTATGGACAAGAAGCGGCATCACTACGTTCCGAAGGCTTATCTGAAAGTTTTTTGTGACAACACAGGAAAGGTCTTGGTTTATCGTTAGGATGATCCGAGCAAGCCTATTCCGTTGTCACCAGGCAATGCCGCTGTTCGCAAGTACTACTATTCTCAGCCGACACCGGACGGGAGTGTAAATCACAACGCTCTTGAGGACTGCTTCTCGAAAATTGAAGAGAAGTGGCCGGGGATTGTAGCCCGACTTCATCGACAAGAGAACGTTAATGATTCATTGCAAGATGACTTCCAATTCATGATGCTGCAACGTGTGAGGGTTCCTGCTAGCCGGGATACTGTAGAGCTGATCCTCGCAGAATTCTTCAAGGCCAAAATGCGGGAGTTGGATGCTGTGGGGAAATTGCCACCGAAGCCGAAAGGATTTGAAGGCATACTCGACCACGTTGAGGTATCAATTGATCCACACCGATCGATTCATGCTATTCCCCAAATCATCAAGAGATATGGTCAAGTTTTTAATCTCATGGGTTTCTGCGCACTGACAAATAAGACGAATGTCCCATTTCTTACAAGCGACAACCCAGTAATCTGGTTCGATCCAGTGATTGAGGACGCTCAAGTACGACCATATGTCTTGCGAAAGGGAGGGCCGGTTATGCTCATCTTTCCGGTGAGCCCGTCGCTTGTCATCTTTGGAGATTCATCGAGGAAGTGCGAGTTTGTTTTGAGAGGGCTGGGTTTCGAAAATCTGTCAGATCTTCGTCATGTGAAAAGAATCAACCGGCAAGTCTGTCGTTTCTCGTATGAGGCCGTATTTGCGCAGAAAACTGGGCATGAAAAGCTAATTCAAAAACACGCGGTCTTCTCTCCCATTCCACGATTCAATAGGGCTTCAAGGGGAAAGGGTGAGATTGTCACATTTGAGATGGTCTTCGGAAAACGAGAGCGCAAACCAAAATGGGTTGAAAAACCGAACAGCTAGGGTTGCCCTGTGAGCAGGCAAAGCTGAGTTTAGGTTTTGGTGTCGATAATGAGTGGATTAAGTATCAGATCGAAAGAGGTGCTTGCCGAACAACAGTATGTCGCCGCGGGTGCGAGCCAGTTGCTCAAGGATCTCGGTGAACATTCAGGGCTCGTGCGAGGCGGAGGTCTACATCGATTCCGGAAAGGGGATCAGCTGGGGGCCAGACCCTCAAAAGGCGTGCTTCTTCGTACAAAGCCTCTACGATTCGCAGATTGGCAAGATAGTCAGCCGGAGTCCGGCGGCTGAGGTTGCGTTCAAACGCTTGGACCAAGTCCGGATTGGTTATCATGCGGCGAAAGCTCCTTGCCGAATGGCCGTCGTGCTAAGTATACCGGAATTGTCAGGGGAAATCCGGTTCTCTGCCCTCTCGTCCGGATTGCCAGTAGCAGTCTCGTGCCGGTTGCGGTATTGTTACCCTCCCATAGAGTCAGGCAGTTTCTATGATCGCCATTATCGATTACGACATGGGCAATCTCCGCAGTGTCTCCAAGGCCTTTGAAGCTGTGGGGCATCAGGCGGTGGTGACGCGTGACGCCAGAGTGATCGGCAATGCCAGCCATGTGGTTCTGCCGGGGGTCGGGGCGTTCGGCGACTGTATGGCGAACATCAACCGGTATGGACTGGCGGAACCGATCCACGCGGCAATCCAATCGGGCAAGCCGTTTTTGGGGATTTGCCTGGGGCTGCAAGTCCTGTTTTCCGAGAGCGAAGAGTTCGGGCCGCATAAGGGACTCGACATCATTCCCGGCAAGGTCCGACGATTTGCCGCAGGCCCGGCATTGAAAGTGCCGCATATCGGCTGGAACCAGGTCCACCTTCAGCGCACCTGTCCGCTGTTCGACGGGATCGCCGATGGAGCCGAGTGGTACTTCGTGCATTCCTATTTCGTCGAGCCCGGCGACAAACACCTAGCCGCGACGACGACGACCTACGGAATCTCCTTCGTGTCGAGCGTATGGAAGGACAATATCGTGGCCTGCCAGTTTCATCCGGAGAAAAGCCAGGCGGTGGGGCTGCGGTTGATCAAGAATTTCGGAGCATGGAAATGAACAGGATGGGTCGAACGACGAGGATAATCCTTGCGGCGGGACTCGCGGTTGTGCTGGCGGCCGGTTGCAGCGGATGGAAAGTCACGACAGAGTCGTCGGACATACTGCCGCGATATAAGGTTCGATCCATGGCACTGATGCCGTTCTCCTCGATTGCCACGCCGCAGGTGCGCGACCAAGGCGCTCCATTTTTTTCGACTCCTCACAGTATCCGTCAGCATGATATGTCCGTCGCCATTCCAGCGGATGTCGAACCGCCTCCCAGGCAAGCCGCCGTGGTCCCCACCTCTGCGGCGGAGCAGGTCACACAATTGTTCTGGAAACGTCTCCAATCGAGGGACGGTCTTCACCTGGTGCCGCTTGGCGATTCGATCAAAGCCTCGGCTCTCGACGGGGCGGTCGGCAAGGTCAGGCCGGAGGCGGTCGCCGCCGCGGTGGCGAGGACACTCAAGGCGGATGCGGCATTGATGGGCTATGTGTCCATGTATCAAGAGCGGGTCGGCAGCCGGCTCGGGGCGAACCCCGCCGCGTCGGTCGGCTTCGAGGTCAAGGTCGTGGCGGCGGACGGCCAGGTGTTGTGGGTCGGCAATTATTATGAGCGGCAACGGCCGTTGACCGAGGATGTAATCGGGTTTGTTCAGCGGTTCGGCATGTTCGTGACAGCGGGGGAGCTGGCGGAATACGGCGCCGATGAGATCATGAAAGAGTTTCCGTTCGGCGGAGAGAAGGGTCAGTAACGTGTTGGTGATCCCGGCGATCGACTTGAAGGACGGCCGCTGTGTCCGATTGCGTCAGGGCGAGATGGCGGCGGAAACCGTCTACTCGGAAGATGTTCCGGCGGTCGCACGGACGTGGCAGGAGGGCGGTGCTTCTCTGATCCATGTCGTGGATCTCAACGGGGCGGTTGATGGAGAACCCCGCAATCTCCCCCAGATCGAAACCGTGTTGAAGACGGTGCAGGTGAAAGTTCAGATCGGCGGCGGGATCAGGACCATCGAGACGGTTCGGCGCTATCTTCATGCCGGAGTGTCGCGCGTCGTCCTGGGGACGGCCGCGCTGACCGATCGGGCGTTTCTCGAACAGGCGTGCCGGGAGTTCCCCGGGCGAATTCTGCTGGGTCTCGATGCGCGCGATGGGAAGGTTGCGGTGAAGGGCTGGACCTCGGTGTCGGACACGAGGGCCATCGATCTGTTGAAAGAAGTCGGTGGGCTGGCGATCGGGGCGGTCATCTATACGGACATTGCGCGCGATGGGATGTTGAGCGGACCGAATCTGCCGGCGTTGAAGGAAGTCGCGGCTGCGTCGTCGTTTCCCGTGATCGCGTCCGGGGGGATCAGCCGGGTCGAGGATCTTTTGGCGGTGCGAGCGCTCGGGCCCCGGATCGAAGGCGCGATCGTCGGTAAGGCGCTGTATGACGGCAAACTGGATTATCGATCCGCGCTCACGGCTCTCGGTAGGCCGTAAGAACTGGGCGGGTACTCTCATATGAACCCATGCCACGGTGTTCCATGCTGACCAAACGCATTATCCCGTGTCTCGATGTGAAGGACGGCCGTGTCGTGAAAGGCGTGAGTTTCCTCAACCTTCGCGATGCGGGCGACCCGGTTGAGGCGGCGGTCGTCTACGATCGCGAAGGGGCGGATGAGCTCTGTTTTCTGGACATCACAGCGTCCCATGAAAACCGCAAGACGATTCTCGACGTCGTCGAACGGACGGCTGCGCGGGTGTTCATGCCGGTGACGGTCGGCGGCGGGGTGCGCATACTCGACGATGTCAGAAATTTGCTGAATGCCGGGGCCGACAAGGTGAGCATCAACACGGCGGCGGTAGAGCGGCCCGAGTTCGTCAAAGAGGCGGCCCAGCGATTCGGCACGCAGTGCATCGTCGTGGCCATCGATGCGAAGCAGGTGCCTGCCGCTGATCGATGGGAAGTGTTTACGCACGGCGGGCGCAGGCCGACCGGTTTGGACGCGGTGGAGTGGGCGAAGCGGATGGAGGACTACGGGGCCGGCGAGGTGTTGTTGACCAGCATGGATCAGGACGGAAGGCAGAGCGGCTACGATCTGGCGCTCACCGCCGCCGTGTCGGAGCGAGTGTCGATTCCTGTGATCGCGTCCGGCGGGGTCGGCACACTGGACCATTTATACGACGGGTTCGTGAAGGGCAAGGCGGATGCCGTCCTGGCTGCCTCGATCTTTCACTTTCGGACATATACGATTCCTCAAGCGAAGGCGTATTTGAGAGCACGTGGTATTCCCGTACGATTGGATTCCGTAGAACAGGCAGCGTGAGCAGATGAGCCAGGAACCGGCACCCCAGTTCACATTCGATCAACAAGGTCTGCTCCCGGCCGTCGTGCAGGATTGGCTGGACGGATCGGTATTGATGCTGGGCTACATGAATCAAGAGGCGATCGCCAGGACGCTCGCGACCAAGCGCGTCCATTTTTGGAGCCGATCGCGCAATCGGCTTTGGGAAAAAGGCGAAACATCAGGTCACATACTGCACGTCAAAGATCTCTTTGTGGATTGCGATCAGGACACGATCTTGGTGAAGGCCCAGGCGGCCGGGCCGACCTGCCATACAGGCGAGCGGGCCTGTTTCTTTTCCAGGCTGGACGACCGGGGTCTGATGATTGAGGCGAAGACGCAGGATGCAGCGGGAGGAATTCTTGAGTCGGTATTGCGGACCATCCGCGAGCGCCGCGCGCACCCGCAAGCCGGGTCCTATACGACGAAGCTGTTCGAGGGCGGCCATGACAAGATTCTGAAGAAAGTGGCGGAAGAGGCGGGCGAAGTGTTGCTGGCCTCGAAAGGCGGCAAGAAAGAAGAAATCGTCTACGAGGTCGCGGATCTGATGTTCCACACGCTGATGGTTCTGGGGTATCACGATCTGGAGCTACACGATATTTATCAGGAGCTCGGCAAGCGATTCGGCAAGTCCGGATTGAGGACAGAGAAGTGAGGGGTGGGCGATGAGCACCTGTTTGTTTTGCATGATTGCCGAAAAAACCATTCCAGCGATGATCGTTCACGAAGACGACCAGACCCTGGCCTTTGACGACATCCATCCACAGGCGCCGGTGCATACACTGGTCATTCCCAAACGGCATGTGGCGTCTATTCAAGATCTGGGCGAGTCGGATCAGACGTTGCTGGCTCGGTTGCTGCTGGCCTGCACAAAAGTTGCCAGAGACAAAGGGCTGGCCGATCCGGGATTTCGTCTGGTCGCCAATACCGGACGAGACGGAGGCCAAACCGTCTTCCATCTGCATTTCCACGTGATGGGCGGCCGACACATGGGCTGGCCGCCGGGCTGACGCCGTTCCTCGGAATTGACAGATTTTCAAACCGTCTGTTAATCTGTCCGGTCAATTTTTCAACCACTTCGCCATTGACTCGTCCGGTCGTGCGCGACGAGGATGCAGGAGCTCCGACTCTCGTGGGCCATGGGCTGATTTCCGACGACATCATCGATCAAATCAGGGGCCGGATCGACATCACGGACATCGTCGGTCATCACGTCTCTCTGACCAAAGCCGGCCAGAATCTCAAGGGCTTATGTCCGTTTCATCAGGAGAAAACGCCCTCGTTTACCGTCAGCCCGTCCCGGCAGATCTTCCATTGTTTTGGCTGCGGCGCCGGTGGCAATGTGTTCACGTTTCTCACCCGTTTGACCGGAGCGAGTTTCCCGGAAGTAATACGCGATCTCGGCCAGAAAGGTGGGAATCGAAGTGCGTGAAACTGCGTCCCGCACCGGCGCTCAGGCAGGACAAGCCAGGCGAGTCGAGCAGCTGAACGAAGCCGCCGCGGCCTGGTTTGCGCACAACCTGCGGGATATCCGGGTCGGAGCCGGCGGGCGCGACTATCTGGAGGGACGGGGTATTCAGCCGTCTTCGATCGATCGATTTGGAATCGGTGTGGCGCCGGCCGAATGGGACGGATTGCTCAAAGCACTCACCAAGCAAGGATTTTCGCAAGGCGATCTGGCTTCGGCCGGTCTCGTGGTGGCGCGGGACAACGGCTCCGGCTTCTACGACCGGTTTCGGGCCCGGGTCATGTTCACGATCACGGATTTGCGCAAGCGCGTGGTCGGATTCGGGGGGCGCGTGTTGGGCGAGGGAGAGCCCAAGTATCTGAATTCTCCCGATACGCCCTTGTTTAAAAAAGGGCAGACGCTCTTTGCCTTCGATCAGGCGCGCGAAGCCATCGTGCGGACCAAGACCGTGATCGTCGTCGAGGGCTATTTCGATGCGATCGCGCTCCATCAGGCAGGGCTCACCCACACCGTCGCCACACTCGGGACCGCCTTGACCCCCGAACATATTCATGCCGTGCGGCGGTTTGCCGATCAGGTGGTGCTCCTGTTCGACCCTGACGCAGCCGGTGTGCGCGCGGCGCTGAGAGGATTGGATCTGTTCGTCAACAGCGGATTAGGCGTCAAAGTCGTCACCCTGCCGGCCGGGGAGGACCCTGATACCTTTGTGCGGAAGGAAGGCGCCGGCGCATTCGCCCGGCTGGAAGCGGCCGCTCCGAGCCTCCTGGACTATGCGCTGGATTACACGGTGAAACAGGCCCAAGCGGGCTCGCTGGAAAGCCGCATTCGAAGCGTCGATGAGGTGCTGCGGATTCTGCAGAAGAGCGAACATCCCATCGAGCGGGAGGAGCGCATGAGGATCGTGGCGGAACGGTTGGGGATCAGCCAGTCCCGACTGATCGAACGGTATCCGGCCCTCCCGGCTCAGCCGAAGCGAAGTGTGGAGCCGCCGCGTACGCACTCCACGCCGGAGATTCCGCTCAATGTCCTGTTCAAAGGGCTGCCCGAAGAGCGGGATCTGCTGTTCTTGCTGTTGCAGGGCAAGCTGTCTCCTGCCGATATCCGCCGTCTGAAGCCGGAGGCCTTTACCGTCGCGCCCGGCCGCAAGCTGGTCGAGATCGCGCTTGCGCACGTGGATCGGGAGGGGCGCATCAGCCTCCGATCGGTCCTGGATGCGTCGGTGGGGGATCCCGACTGCGGCGCACTGGCGACGGAACTGTCGATGCGCGAGGATCATTTTGACGATGTCCTGGTGCATATCCGGGCCTGCCTGGACAGCCTCGACCGCAAACGGGCGGAGCAGGTGCTGCGGGACCTGATCGGCCGCCTGAAAGCGGCTGAACGCGAAGGGCGCGCGGACGATGTGCGACAATTGAATGTGCAAATCAACGAACTGCGAATCCGGAAAGCCGCTGTGCCGGCTCCCGGGGCGGTGTCCTTAGTGAAGGAGTAGTCATGCCGAAACAAGAATTGCTCGGTGAGGTGAAAAAGCTGATCACGATCGGGAAGGAAAAAGGTTTCCTGACCTACGACGAGCTCAACAGCACCTTGCCGGCCGAAGTGGTGTCTTCTGAGCAGTTTGGCAGCATCATGACCATGTTCGGCGAGATGGATATCGAAATTGTCGATGCGCCGGAAGGCGAGCGGCCGCGGAAACGATCCGAGAACGGTGAGGCCGGCGAGGATGCCGAGGAAGTGGAAGCGGAGTCCGAGGAGGAAAACGACAAACCGATCGATTTGACGCCGGGGGCGTTGAGCCGGACGGACGATCCGGTGCGTCTGTACCTCAAGGAAATGGGCAGCGTGGCGCTGTTGAGCCGCGAGGGCGAGATCGAAATCGCCAAACGGATCGAGGAAGGGAAACACGATATCGCGTGCGTGATTTATGGGATGCCGATGACCATCGAGTTCGTCCTCGCGCTGCGCGATCAGCTGAAAGACGGCACCATCGATGTGCGTGAGATTGTGCCGGTACAGGAGCAGGAGGAGGAACTCGAAGAAGATCAGCAGCCGGTCGAGCGGGATTACGAGGAGTTGCGCGTCAAGACGCTGGACGCGTTGAACGCGGTGCGGAAAGTGTCGTTGGCCCTCAAGGCGCTGGTGGACAAGGGGAAGCACCTCGGCAACGATCCGGTCAAGCACAAGAAATTCAAGAAGCAGTTCGACGCGGTGCGTCAGCAGGTCGTGGACAAGATCGAGTCCGTGAATCTCCACGGGGTCCTCAAGGATCGGATGGTCCAGCGCGTCCGCGATCTCAATGTCCAGATTCGGGCGGCGGAGCGGGAGGCGGTGAATTGCCAGCGACGGATCGGGGTGGGCGGCGAAGCGGGCGCGGAACTGCTCAAGAAAATGTGCCGCAGCCGTGCGGACTTGCTGGCTGTGAAGCGGAAGACAGGAGTGTCGGAAGAGAACCTGTTGGAAATCAAGAAGGTCTACCAGGCCGCCAAGGCCAAAGTCCGCCAATTGGAGGAAGAAGAGGCGTTGGTTCCGGCGGAAGACATCAAGGATGCCGTCAAGCATCTTGATGTCGCGGAAGAAAAGGTCAAACGCGGCAAGGCCGAACTGGTGGAGGCCAACCTGCGCCTGGTCGTCAGCATCGCCAAGAAGTACACCAATCGGGGGTTGCAGTTCCTGGATCTCATTCAGGAGGGCAACATCGGGTTGATGAAAGCCGTGGACAAGTTCGAGTACAAGCGCGGCTACAAGTTCAGCACCTATGCGACGTGGTGGATTCGGCAGGCGATTACGCGGGCGATCGCCGACCAGGCGCGGACAATCCGGATTCCGGTCCACATGATCGAGACGATCAACAAGCTTATCCGCACGTCGCGCCATCTCGTGCAAAAGCTCGGCCGCGAGCCGTTGCCGGAAGAAATCGCCGAACGGATGGATCTGCCGTTGGACAAGGTGCGGAAGATTCTGAAAATCGCGCGTGAGCCGATTTCCCTCGAAACGCCGATCGGCGAGGAGGAAGACAGCCATCTGGGCGACTTCATCGAAGACAAAAAAGCCGTCTCGCCGTTGGAAGCGGCGATCCGGTACGACCTGCAACGGCAGATCAACAGCGCGCTGGAGACCTTGACGCCGCGCGAAGAAAAGGTTTTGCGCAAACGATTCGGCATCGGAGAGGCCACCGACCATACGCTGGAGGAAGTGGGTCAAGACTTCGAAGTGACGCGCGAACGCATCCGGCAAATCGAAGCCAAGGCCTTGCGGAAGTTGCGCCATCCGAGCCGCAGCAAGAAGCTGCGAAGTTTCGTCGAGAGTCTGTAGCAGGATGTTGAAAACGTCCGCCGGCTTTGTTCTCACATCGCTTAGAGGCTCAACGTACGGCCCTGACTACGCCTCGCCTCTTCGCTCGCTGCGGCCTCGCCGGACGGCCTTTTTGAACATCCTGCGGGACGTATTTGACTCCATTCGGAGGGGAGCCTAGAATCCCCGCCTGAGGCCGAGGGGAAGGTCGAGGCTGAGCCCGAACCTGTCCGAACAGGGCCCATAGCTCAGGTGGTTAGAGCGGCTGACTCATAATCAGCTGGTCCTAGGTTCAAGTCCTAGTGGGCCCACCAGACTGGATCCATCGCCGGAGGGGCCTCACGGCAGAGAAAGGGTACGTTGAGCCACAAGCTGTCCCCACTGCTTGAATTGCAGAAACTCGATCTCCGTATCATGGAGATCAGTGACGCCCGCAGAAAAATCCCCGACCTGTTGCACACGGCTGAAGCGCCTCTGCGCGACACCTTGAGAATCTTGAACGAGACGAAGACCGCCGCCGAGGCGGCGATCAAAGAGCGTCGCTCGCACGAAAAGGATCTGGAGGCGCACGAGGCCCAGACAGAGAAGATGAAGTCGCACGCGGCGAGCCTGAAGACCAACAAGGAGTATCAGGCCCATCTCTTCGAACTCGATCTGGCGAATAAGAAGCGGGGGGATTTTGAGGAGAAGATTCTCGTCTGCATGGACAAGATCGACCAATTGCAGCGAACGGTGAAAGAGGCCGAAGGGAAGAAGAAGGCGCTGGAGGCGGCGTTCGAGCAGGAAAAGAAAGCCTTGGACGAGCAGGATCGCACGCTGGCCGCGGAACTGTCCCAAGTCGAAGCGCATTACCGGGAAGCCGCGGCGCGAGTGGAGAAAGGTCTCCTCGACCGGTACACGCAGATCAAGGCCTCGCGGAAGGATCAGCCGCTGGCGGCGGTGCGCGACGGCATTTGTACCGGCTGCCGTTTGCAGATTCCGCCGCAACTGATCGCGCAGGTCAAACGGTCGGACGACCTGCATGTCTGCCCCTATTGCCGCCGGATGCTGTATTGGGAAGGCGAGCCGGTGACGGAAGCTCCCGCCGTATCAGGTACCAAGCCCTCGGACCTCGAAGTCGGCGAATCGGTCTAATCCGTTAATACGGCCTGCGTGGTCTTGAAGTGCAGTTTGGCCACGGTGCCCAGCCGGTCCCGCCCGTGCTTCTTGATGATCATCTTCGCCGCCAGTTCGACAGCCGGTGAGGCGCCTTTCGGCAGCGTGGTGCCCACTTCACCCGAGAGGCGTTTGAGGCGGAGAAGAAACTCGGCTCGTGCCAGGATCGACGCGGCGGCGACCGCCAAATCCGATTCCGCCTTGGGGCGCTGTTCCAATACAATCTTCCGCCCTTTTTCCTGCAAGACATTCAGGATCAACCGTTCATTCCCAAATTGATCCGAGATGGCCCGTTCGCAGGGCACTCGCTCCAATAAATTCTCCAGCGCTTTGGCATGGCCCCAGGCGAGCAGCCTGTTGAGGTTTTTGATCTTCGCGTAGAGTTCGTTGTATTTCTGCGGGCCGATCGCGATGACGCTGTGAGGACAGATGGTTTTGATGTCCGGTGCCATTTCGAGAATGCGTCCGTCGGAGATCTTTTTGCTGTCGCGGACCTCCATCAGTTTTAATTCGCCTTGCGTGGTGGCGTCTACAAAGACGGCCGCGATGACGAGCGGGCCGAAATAATCGCCTTTGCCGGATTCGTCGATGCCGATGCGTTCTATGGACGTGCTAGACCGATCAGCCGTCATAAGGTGCTCCTGCTGGAAAAGATGGCGAAGGGCGCGGTAATCTACTCAATCGAATACGCGGGGTCAAATTGGCGGTGCCGGCATCGCGTAGCGGCCCGGAGGAGGATCGGTGATGGCGGTACGACCACAAGGGGGGCGTTTCCTCGGGATGGTGAGTCTGTTGATCGCGGGCCTCGGTCTGGCCGGCTGCGAAACCAATCCGTACACAGGCCGGTCGCAATTGCTGATCACATCGGTCAATCAAGAAGTGCAAATGGGCGAGCAGGCATACGATCAGATCAAGCGCGACCCGAAAATGAAACCGGCGCAAGACCCCCGCGAGATCGAGCCGGTGAAACGGGTGGCAGCGAGGATTATCGAGGCGGCGAAACGATCGAAGTATGGTGAGATGGCCAAGCAGTTTCAGTGGGACGTGACCGTCATCAAGGATGATAAGACCGCAAACGCCTTCGCACTGCCCGGCGGCAAGATGGCCGTCTATACCGGCATTTTCCCTGTGGCGAAAACGGAGGCCGGGCTGGCGGCTGTCATGGGACATGAAGTGGTGCATGCCTTGGCCCGCCATGGGGCGGAGCGGATGAGCCAGGGGCAGTTGACCAATGCGGCGTTGCAAGTCGCCGGTGCGGTGCTCGGCGCCGGCGGGGGCAATCCGGTGCTGAGTCAAACGACGATGGCCGCGCTCGGTGTCGGAGCGCAGGTCGGGGTGTTGTTGCCGTTCAGCCGGAAACATGAATCCGAAGCCGATTACGTCGGGATATTGATGGCGGCTGATGCCGGCTATGATCCCCGTGAGTCGATCTCATTGTGGGAACGGATGGCCCAGTTGTCGGGCGGGGGCGGGCCGGCGGAGTTTCTCTCCACCCATCCAGGCCATGACACCAGGATTGAGCAATTGAAATCCTGGATGCCCGAAGCCATGGCGATTTACGAGAAAAGAACGCCGGTGCCGACAGCGCTGTTGCCGGCGATAGGCGTCCGGTAGGGCGGCACGCGAGTCCCCCCTTATGGTTGGGTGCCCCCTCTGCTTTTGCGGGACTGGTCTGCTCCGACATCATGTGCGACAGTGTCCCCTACATTTGCTTGCGGGGGGCATATGGAAGATCGGTATAGCTCAAGGGTTCCCATCGAATGTACCGCGGTCTTTGCCGGGGAATCTGTGACCGGCGAAGGCCGGGTGCTGGATGTCTCGTTGCCTGGCTGTCTGATAGAAAGTCCGGAGGCCGCAAAGCCCGGCGACTACGTCCGGCTCAAACTCTGTCTCCCTGACGGTCAACCGGCTGTGGATGTGCCGCTTGCCGTTGTACGGTGGGTGAAGGGCAATCGGCTCGGCGTCGAGTTCATTCGCTCGTCGGAGGAGGACGCGGTCAGGCTGACGCATTTTGTCCGACGCCATCGACGGGCCACGGTCGCCACGAAATGGAATGACGGGATTGAGATTCTCGCGGCGGCGGGAGATTAGCGCCTGAATAGACGTCCGCTTGTCACGGCTCGCCAGTCTTCGTTATACTCAACCTGCGTGGGTGTGAAGGCCGGGTGATCGCCCGGTGCTACGGCATCGGGAGGAAAGTCCGGACTCCATGGGCAGGGCGCTGGGTAACTCCCAGGCGGAGCGATCCGACACCGGCACCACAGAAATCAAACCGCCGATGGCCGACGCGACGGGATCCCATCTGGTCGCTGTGGCTCAGGTAAGGGTGAAACGGCGGGGTAAGAGCCCACCGCGGTGGTGGTGACATCACCGGCATGGTAAGCGTCGCCCGGTGCAAGGCCAAATAGGAAGACACTTGCAGGGCACCGTGCGTGCCCTGCAAACCGACCGGCCCGGTCGAGGTCTTCGGGTAGGCTGCTTGAGGTTCGAGGCAACTCGAATCCCAGAGAAATGATCATCGCCATCCGGGGGGCCGCTCTCGGATGGGCACAGAATCCGGCTTATAGGCCTTCACACCTGCGCTTTTTTTCTTCGGCAACAGGGCCTCTGTCTCACGGACATTCGTCGCGTCGACGGCGCCTCTTGATGGAGGGATCGACCTATTGACCCTGTCTGACCGGGATGGTAGGATCTGCAATCTTTCCTATTGATTTTTCAAATTTTTTTGCATGATTGTAGGGTGGTCAGCCCTCCGCGTGGAGCGGAAAGGTCGGCACTTGAGGGTCAACGACAGTCTGATCCTCACTCTCGTGGATGGAGGAAACCGTTATGAAACTCTCCGGCGCTGAGATCTTCATCGAATGCCTCAAGCGGGAAGGGGTGAAGACCGTCTTTGCGCTTCCCGGCGGCGTGGTCTTGAAGATTTTCGACATGCTGCATCAGCAGAAGGACCTCGAAGTCATTTTGACCCGCCATGAGCAGGGCGCGGGACATATGGCGGAAGGCTACGCCAAGGCCACCGGCAAGGCTGGCGTGTGCCTGGTGACGTCGGGGCCGGGAATGACCAACGTGATCACGGCCTTGGCCGATGCCTACATGGATTCCGTCCCGGTGGTGTGCTTCAGCGGCCAGGTACCGACCCATCTCATCGGCAATGATGCCTTTCAGGAAGCGGACAATGTCGGCTTGAGCCGGCCCTGTACCAAGTACAACTTTCTGGTCAAAGACGTGAACGATCTCGCCGCCACCATCAAGGAAGCGTTTTATATCGCCACGACAGGACGGCCCGGGCCCGTGCTGGTCGATATTCCCAAGGATGTCTCCCAGAACATGGCCGAGTTCGCGTACCCCAATTCCGTCTCGATCCGCGGCTACAATCCGACGTACGACGGCAACAAGTGGCAGATCAAGCAGGCCGCCGACGCGATTGCCAAGGCGAAGAAGCCGATTCTCTATGTGGGTGGCGGCGTCGTGTTTTCCGGTGCCTCCCAGGAATTGCTCGAATTGGCCGAGATGACGCAGATTCCCGTCGATATGACCTTGATGGGTCTCGGCGTGTTTCCCGGAGAGCATCAGCTGTCGCTCGGGATGCTCGGCATGCACGGAACCTATCAGGCCAATATGGCGATGCATTACTCCGATCTCGTGATCGCCGTCGGTGCGCGCTTCGACGACCGGGTGACAGGCAAAGTCTCGGAGTTTTGCCCGCATGCCAAGGTCATCCACATCGACATTGACCCGACCTCGATCCGGAAAAATATCCACGTCGACGTACCGATCGTCGGTGATTGCAAGACCGTACTGCGCGAGTTGAATCAAATCCTGCGCGCCACCGTGAACGGCGATCAGAAAGATCTCCGGAAGCCCTGGTGGGATCAGATTCATCAATGGCGGCAGGCCCATCCGTTGACCTATCAACAGGAGAAGGACGGGCCGATCAAGCCCCAGCATGTCGTGAAGCGGTTGTACGAACTCACCCGGGACCGTGACCCGATCGTCTCGACGGATGTGGGGCAGCACCAGATGTGGGCGGCGCAATACTTCAAGCTGGCGCAGCCGAACCGCTGGTTGACCTCCGGCGGGCTCGGCACCATGGGGTTCGGATTTCCGGCCGCCATGGGCGCGCAGGCCGCGTTTCGCGACCGGCTCGTCCTCTGCATCGCCGGAGACGGCAGCGTGCAGATGAACATGCAGGAGATGGCGACGGCGGTGGTGAGTAAGTTGCCGGTGAAGATCATCATTCTGAACAACGGATTCCATGGCATGGTGCGGCAGTGGCAGGACCTTTTTTATAATGGACGCTATGCGTCGAGCGACCTGGGAACGACGCCGGATTTCGTCAAGCTGGCGGAAGCCTATGGCGCGGTCGGATTGCGGGCGAACAAGGTCGCGATGCTTGATGAGGTGTTGAAACAAGCGTTGGCAACTGAGGGACCCGTGATCGTCGACGTGCCCACGTATCCCTATGAAAATTGCTATCCGATGATTCCGGCCGGCGGCTGCAACCATGAGATGATTCTTGAAGATCCGCCGGAGCTGAAGAAAAAGCAGTCGGGGGCGCAAAAGGTCACGCCCGAAGACAAGGACACGGTACTCACAGCCTAATCGGAGCTGTCAGCCATCAGCTGCCAGCTGAAAGCTCGTATGGAACACATTATTTCCGTCACAGTTGAAAACAAGTTCGGCGTGCTGTCGCGCGTGGCCGGGCTGTTCAGCGGGCGCGGGTTCAATATCGAAAGCCTGTCGGTCGCGCCCACGCTCGATCCATCCATGTCGCAGATGACGATCGTGACCTCCGGCGACGAGCGGATTATCGAGCAGATCGTCAAACAGCTCAACAAGTTGATCGACGTGATCAAGGTCGTCGACCTGAACGAGACGGAGTTCGTTTCGCGCGAGACGGCGATCATCAAGGTACATACGAAGGATGCGGATCGTGCGGAGGCGCTGCGCATTGTGGATATCTTCCGGGCGAACGTCATCGATTCCACTCCGAGTACCTATACGATCGAAGTGTCCGGCGATCCCAAGAAGATCGAGGCGATCATCAACTTGCTGCAACCGCTGGGGATTAAGGATTTGGTCCGCACGGGTCGGGTTGCCGTGGCGCGGGAGCCGATCCGCCAGGCGGTCACCCAAACCAAAAAGGTTGCCCGAGAATAACCCGTTCCCGCAGGACACGTACACCGGCCTCCGTCGGACAATCGATTCATGTGAAGGAGCTCAGGATGAAGATTTACTACGATAAGGATGCGGACATTCAACACATTCGCGGCAAGAAGGTGGCCGTCATCGGTTACGGCAGCCAGGGGCATGCCCATGCGCTGAACATGAAAGAGAGCGGCGTCAACGTCGTGATCGGGTTGCGCGAAGGCACGTCGTGGAAAAAAGCGGAGCAAAGCGGCCTGAAAGTCATGCCGGTGGCCGATGCGGTGAAGTCGTCCGATGTGATCATGATTCTGGCGCCCGATGAGGCGCAGGCGTCCATCTACCGGCAGGACATCGCGCCCCATCTCAAGCCCGGCTCCTATCTGGCGTTCGGCCACGGCTTCAACATTCATTTCGGCCAGATCGTGCCGGCGGCGGCGGTGAATGTGTTTATGGTGGCTCCCAAGGGGCCCGGCCATCTGGTCCGTTCCGAATACACCAAGGGCAGCGGAGTGCCCTGTCTGCTGGCCATTCATCAAGATCCCAGCGGGACGACCAGACAGGTGGGGTTGGCGTATGCCAGCGCCATCGGCGGCGGGCGGGCCGGCGTCATTGAGACCAATTTTCGTGAAGAAACCGAGACCGATTTATTCGGAGAACAGGCGGTCTTGTGCGGAGGTCTGACCTCGTTGATTCAGGCCGGGTATGAAACGCTGGTCGAAGCGGGGTATTCGCCGGAAATGGCGTATTTCGAATGTCTGCACGAAGTGAAACTGATCGTCGATTTGATCTATCAGGGCGGCATCGCCAACATGCGGTACTCGATCAGTACGACCGCCAAGTACGGGGATGTCACGCGGGGGCCGCGAGTGGTCACGGAAGAGACCAAACGGGAAATGAAGAAGATTCTCGATGAGATTCAGACCGGCCGGTTTGCCAAGGAATGGGTGCTGGAGAACCAAGCCAATCGCCCCGTCTACAATGCCTTGTTGGCCAAAGGCGAAGCGCACCCCATCGAGGCCGTCGGGGCGAAGCTGCGGGCGATGATGCCCTGGCTGAAAAAAGACCAGCTGGTCGACAAAACCAAGAACTAAGGAAAAGCTGTCACCTGTCCGCCATGAGTCGGTATAATGATCTCGGGCGTAATGGCCGGACGATGGTGGCCGCCGCGTGTGGAGAGAAGACGAAGCGATGATCGATCGGGCCGTTGGTATTCCATTTGCCAAGGAAGGGTTGCCGTTCATAGCCATTCCTGCCGGTGTCACGGTATTGGCCGGATGGTTGGGGTGGATGGTCGTGGCGGTGGGGGCGGCCCTCCTCACGGCGTTTGTCGCCTGGTTTTTCCGTAATCCGCCCCGGGTCGTTCCCAAGGACCCGCATCTCGTCGTGGCACCCGGCGACGGCAAGGTCATCGCCATCGAAGAAGAATTCGAACCGCGCTATCTAAAAGAACGGGCCGTTCGCGTGACGATTTTCTTGAACGTGTTCAATGTGCACATCAACCGGATGCCCTGCGACGGGACGGTGGAAAATGTGCAGTACCAGCCCGGGGCTTTCATGGTCGCCAGTAAGCCGGACGCGACGTTGCGGAATGAGCAGAACGCGCTCATGATCAAAACGGTTGAAGGGGTGAAAGTGTTGTGCGTACAGGTCGCGGGGCTGATCGCCCGGCGGATCGTCTGTTGGGCGTCACCGATGGATCCGGCAAGACGGGGAGAACGGTACGGCTTGATCCGCTTCGGGTCGCGGATGGACACCTTTCTCCCCATCGGCACCACCCTGAAGGTCGCCGTCGGCGATCATGTCAAGGGCGGGGAAAGCATTCTGGGAGAACTCCGATGAAAACAGGGGGATTCAGGAATTCGTTCGGCAAGGACAGCAAACGCCGCAAGGCGGCCATGCACCTCATCCCGAACCTCTTCACGACCGGCAATTTGCTCTGCGGGGTCTATGCCATCCTCGCCGTCTTCAACGCCGACTATCTGGCGGCGGCCATCGCGATTTTCATCGCTATGGTGTTCGACGTCCTGGACGGGAAGTCGGCCCGGCTGACCAACAGCACAAGCCATTTCGGGTTGGAGTACGATTCCCTCTCCGACGTCGTGTCCTTCGGCGTCGCGTCGGGGCTGCTCATGTATTCATGGGCGTTGAGCGGGCTGGGCACGTTCGGCGTGGCGGTCATGTTCGCGTATGTGGCGATGGGCGCGGTGCGGCTCGCCCGGTTTAACTCGACCGTGGCGTTGTCCGACGGCAAGTACTTTACCGGTTTGGCCATTCCTGCCGCGGCCGGTGTTGTCGCGTCGATGGTGGTGTTCGATCACTATGTGCTGCACATGGGGGCGGAGACGAAGCCGCTCGTCGTGTTGCTCATCACCCTCGCGCTGTCGTTCCTGATGGTCAGCACGATCAAGTATCGCAGCTTCAAGGACCTCAAGTTCAAAGGCCCCCAACAGGTCACCTATCTGGTCTGGGGAATTCTGGGGCTGATGCTGGTAGCAGCCTGGCCCCAAGGTATGTTATTTGTGATCTTCGCCGGCTATGCGCTGTTGGGTCCGATGGAGCGCGTGTTCTGGCTGGTGGCTCGGGCCATGGGGAAGAAAGTGGTCGTGAAACCCGAGGTGCCCTCGATTGAGTCCAAGCCGTAGCGGCACGCAAGACGAGAGTGGCTGTGACGAGGAGTAGTACGCAACCTGTTTAGGATGAGAGAATTGGCGGCTGGTGCGAGCCAATCTAAACGGTGCCGAACTCGCCTCCGAGCCTGAATCCGTGAAACCGGAGTAATGGATTCCGCCTGGCCCCCGTACGGGCCGAATGAAGGGTTCCGGACGGCGCACGCTGGTTCGGACCGAAGCAGGGTGGTACCACGGAGCGCGTCAAGCCTTCGTCCCTGAAGAAGGGCGGAGGCTTTTGTGTTTTTACGGGGTAACACCAGAGAGGTGAGTCATGACACGCATGATCAGGATTTTTGATACGACGTTGCGGGACGGTGAGCAATCGCCCGGCGCCAGCATGAATGTGGAAGAAAAGGTCATGGTGGCCAAGCAGCTGGCGCGCCTCGGCGTCGATATCATTGAAGCGGGATTCGCCTACAGCTCGCCGGGGGATTTCGAAGCGGTGAGACGGATTGCGCAGGAGGTGGAAGGGCCGACGATCTGCAGCCTCGCGCGGGCCCGTCCCGAAGATATCGATCGGGCGTGGGAGGCGTTAAAAGGCGCGCCGAAGGTCCGTATCCATACGTTCCTCTCGACGTCCGACATCCATTTGAAACATCAATTCCGGATGACCCGTGAGGAGGCTAAACAGCGCGCGGTCGAGATGGTGCAGCGGGCCAGGGGCTACGTCGATGACGTCGAGTTTTCTCCGATGGACGCCAGCCGTTCCGATCCGGCCTATCTGCACGAGGTCATTGAAGCGGTCATCGCGGCCGGGGCGGGTACCGTCAACATTCCCGACACGGTGGGCTA
>DCZO01000016.1:203359-250814 GCA_002331335.1 Nitrospira sp. UBA2082
GGCGGTGATCTCGGTCCATTGCCACAACGATTTGGGGGTGGCGGTCGCCAACAGCCTGGCGGCCATTCTCAACGGGGCGGGCCAGGTGGAATGCACGATCAACGGCATTGGAGAGCGCGCCGGCAACACCTCGTTGGAAGAAATCGTCATGGGGCTCCGGACCAGGAAAGATTTCTATCAGGCCGATACGCGGGTCAGGACGGAGGAGATCGCCAAGACCAGCCGGTTGGTCAGCAAGATCACCGGGATGGTAGTCCAGCCCAACAAAGCCATCGTGGGGGCCAATGCCTTCGCGCACACGTCCGGGATTCACCAGGACGGGCTGCTGAAGGACAAGACCACCTATGAAATCATGCGGCCGGAGTCGGTCGGCTTGGTCGAAAGCAAGATGGTCATGGGCAAGCTCTCCGGACGCCATGCCTTTCGGCAGAGGCTGGAAGACCTGGGGTACAAGCTCAGCGACGAAGAAATCAACCATGCCTTTGAGCGGTTCAAGAAACTGGCCGACCAGAAGAAGGAGATTTACGAGGAAGACCTCGAAGTCATCGTGTCGGAAGAATTGGCGAAGATGGCGGAGCGCATCGTGCTGAAGTCGTTCCATGTCGAGAGCGGCACCGAACGGATTCCCACCGCAACGGTGGAACTGGAGATCGACGGCAAACCCGTGAAACAGTCGGGAACGGGCGACGGGCCCGTCGATGCCGTGTATCGGACCATCGCGGCCATGACGCACACCAAGAGCACGCTGCTGATGTTCGGCGTCAACGCGATCACCGGCGGGACCGACGCGCAGGGCGAGGTGTCAGTGCGTGTCCAGGAAGACGGGCGGACCGTCTCGGGCCACGGGGCCGATACCGACATCATCGCGGCGGCGGCGAAAGCCTATCTCAATGCCCTGAATCGGCTGGCTTACATGGCGTCCAAAGAGGCCGGCGGCGCGCAGCCGGTCCGCTTGATTTGATCGTTCCTGCCAGGCTAGAGTGACCCTCTTTGGGCCGCACGGCCCAACGCGGCTCGCCCATGTTGAAGCGCACCCTTGCAGACTGCCGGGAGTTTGTCGCCGGGGACCACACGGTTCTGCGGGAGTTGACGCATCCGGCCAAAGATCCGGTGGCGCTCGGGTACAGTCTGGCCCATGGGACGCTCGCGGCGGGGAAGCGGTCGAAACGGCATGTGCTGACCTCGTCCGAAGTGTACTACTTCATCGCGGGGCAGGGCCGCATGACGGTCGACGCGGAGACCTGTCCCGTTGAAGCGGGGTCGATGGTGTATGTGCCGCCGGGCGGCACGCAGGCCTTGGAGAATACCGGGACGTCGGACATCGAGTTTTTGTGCCTGGTCGATCCGGCCTGGCGGATCGAAGATGAGACGGTGTTGGAGTAGCAGGCTGCTCAGAGCCCTTCGTGCTCGCGCATCGTGCTTCTGAGCAGCCTGCACCGAATTGAGGAAGAGGGAGGAAAGAGTGAACGCGAAGATTGCGGTATTGGCCGGAGACGGGGTGGGGCGTGAAATCGTCCCCGAAGCGGTGAAGATTCTCAAGGCAATCGGGGAGACCTATCACCATTCGTTTCAGTTCACCGCCGCCGATATCGGCGGGCAGGCGATCGATAAGGTCGGCGTCCCGTTACCCAACGACACGCTGGCGCTCGCGAAACAAAGTGATGCGGTGTTGCTGGGGGCCGTGGGAGGCCCGAAATGGGAGGGGCTGGATTACAGTCTCAGGCCGGAGCGCGCCTTACTCGGCATCCGGGAGGCCTTGGGGCTGTATGCGAATCTGCGTCCGGCCAAGGTCTATGCCAACCTCGTCGATGCCTCGACGTTGAAGCGCGAGGTCATCGAAGGCATCGACATCCTCGTGATTCGGGAACTGACCGGCGGGATCTATTTCGGCAAACCCAAGGGGATTGAAAAATTGCCGAACGGGGATGAGCGGGGCGTCAACACGGAAGTCTACACGACGGAGGAAGTGCGACGCATTGCGAAAGTGGCGTTTGAATCGGCGAGGAAACGGCGGAAAAAAGTGATGTCGGTGGACAAAGCCAACGTGCTGGAATCGTCCGAACTGTGGCGGAAAGTCGTGATCGAGGTCCATAAAGATTACCCTGACGTCGAACTCAGCCATATCTACGTGGACAATGCGGCGATGCAACTGGTGCGCAACCCGCGGCAGTTCGACGTGCTGCTGTGCAACAACATGTTCGGCGACATTCTCAGCGATGAGGCGGCGATGCTGACCGGATCGATCGGGATGCTGCCGTCCGCGAGCGTCGGGGCCAAGGTCGGGCTGTTCGAGCCGATTCACGGCAGCGCGCCGGACATCGCCGGAAAGAACATCGCCAATCCCATTGCGACGATCGCCTCGGCGGCGATGATGCTGTCGTATGCATTTCAATTGGACAAAGAGGCGGAAGCCATCGACCGCGCCATCGTGAAAACGCTCGATCTCGGCTATCGGACCAAGGACATCCAAAGTCCCGGCGCCCGGATCGTCGGGACGGCCGAAATGGGCGATGCGATTCTTCGTAACTTAAGCTAATCCTCTGTACTGACATGGTCACGGCGCTGCACTCATGGACAATTCACACCCTGGCCGGAACCGGCGAGCCCGGCTATGCAGGCGACGGCGGCCCGTGCCGTCGTGCGGCGCTCAATGAGCCAAAAGGGCTGACCGTCGATTCGTCCGGCAATCTGGTGATTGCCGATTCGGAAAATCATGTCATTCGACGGCTGGACCGGGCCACCGGTGTCATCACGACCGTGGCCGGTGTGGCTGACGAGCCGGGTCCGCCGGCCGGTGCCGTGCAGAATATGGCCGAACGGCAACCGATGGAGGAGGATCCCTTTGACGAGACGGCATCCACCACGATGCGGGGATATAAGCAGCAAGCGGATTTAAGCGGAACCGTTCGCTATGTCGTCAATGGGACAACGCTGCCGAAGCGGTTCAGCGGGGACGGGGGACCGGCGAGTCAGTCGCACCTGAACTTCCCCACGGCGGTCGCCGTGGACCGGCAGGGCAATGTCTATATCGCCGATACCATGAACCATCGGGTGCGGGTGGTGGACGCGGGAACCGGGATCATCACCACCATTGCCGGGGTCGGCCAGCCGCGGTACGGGGGCGACGGAGGTCCGGCGACCGCGGCGGGGCTCAATGAACCGGCGGCGGTGGTGCTGAACGGCAGAGGCACGTTGTATATTGCAGACCAGAGCAACAACCGTGTCCGCGCGGTGGATCTGGCGACGGGGCACATCCGCACGATCGCCGGCACCGGCACGGCGGCCTATAATGGGGATGGAATCCCGGCGACGGAGGCATCGTTGGCCGGACCCAGCGGGTTGGCCTGCGGGGAGGACGGGACCCTGTTTATCGCCGACACGTTCAACGGCCGGATTCGCGCCATCGATCCGGGCACGGGCGTGATTCGGACCGAGGTGGGGGACGGAGGCGAGTACCGGTATCAAAGCGAAGCCGAGGCGCCGTCAGCCAGTCTCTCCAGGCCGTCCGGGATCGCCCTCGATCGCGCGGGCAATCTCGTGCTCACCGATTCCGACAATCATCTGGTGCGCCGGTGGGATCGGAGCACCGGCCTGATCGAGCGAATTTCCGGAGGGGGGACCACCGGTGCAGGCGGCGACGGCGGGTTCGCGGTTCATGCCGGTCTCAACTATCCCTTCGGCATCGCCGTGGACGGGGACGGGCGGATTCTTATCGCGGATACATTCAATCATCGGATTCGGGAAATCACACCGTAATCGGGAGACAGGCAGGTTTCGATGCTGAAAAAGAAATCTAAATATGTCATGGCGATTCTCGGCGCCACCGGCGCCGTCGGGAAGGAGACGCTGGAGATCCTGGAGGAGCGGAAGTTTCCCTTGGAATCCCTGCGGCTCTTTGCCTCCAAACGGTCGGCCGGCGGAACGATGTCGTGCCAGGGCAAGGAATGGAAGATCGAGGAACTGACGCCCGACTCGTCGTTCGCCGGTGTCGATTTCGCGTTGATCTCGGCGACGGATGCGATCAGCCGGGACTATGGGCAGAAGCTCGGCGCGGCCGGCGTCGTCGTGATCGACGACAGCGGCGTCTGGCGGATGGACCAGGAGGTGCCGCTGGTGGTGCCGGAAGTGAACGCCCAGGCGCTGCGGTCCATGCCGCGCGGCATCGTCGCGATCCCCAACTGCACGACGACGCCCTTGGTCATGGCGCTCAAACCGTTGCACGATGCGGTCGGGGTCAAGCGCGTGGTGGTCACGACGTTTCAATCCGTGTCGGGCACCGGCGCGGCGGCGATGGATGAACTGATGGACCAGACGAAGGATCTGATGGCGTTCCGCGATGTGAAGACGGAGGTCTATCCCTATCAGATCGCCTTCAATCTGCTCCCGCACATCGGCTCGTTCAACGACGGCGGCGACTGTTCGGAAGAAGTGAAAATCGTGAAGGAGACCAGGAAGATTCTCGGTGCGCCGGCGCTGCGCGTCACGGCGACGACGGTCCGCGTCCCGGTCCTGCGCTGCCATTCCGAGGCGATCAACGTCGAATTGGAAAAGCCCCTGCCGCCCAACGAGGCGCGGGCCGCGCTGGCCGCCATGCCCGGCGTCATCGTGTACGACGATCCGGGGAAGAAGCTTTATCCGATGCCGCTGGACGCGACGGGAAAGGACGAGGTCTATATCGGCCGCGTGCGGGAAGATGCCTCGATCACGAACGGCCTCAACCTCTGGGTCGTGTCCGACAATCTCCGCAAAGGAGCGGCGCTGAACGCCATCCAAATTGCTGAGTGTCTGGTGAAGGGGTAACGGTGGAATGGACGGCGATTGGCAAGGTGCTGATCGGCATCGGGGTGGCGATTGTGGTGATCGGCATGCTCCTGGTCGCCGCGGATCGGATCCCCGGATTGGGCGGCGCCGTCAGTTGGCTGGGTAAATTGCCCGGTGACCTCTCCTACAAACGCGACAACGTCAGTTTCTATTTCCCCATCGCCACCAGCATTGTCCTCAGTATCGTCCTCAGTCTGCTATTCTATATCCTAGGATGGTTCTTCCGCCGATAATGCGACAAGTCTGCATCGGTCTCGTGGGTGTGGCCATGGGGCTGGGCTGCGTGGTGGCAGCCCCGGTCCATGCCGCCCCGTCGATCCGGGTCCTGCTGGCATCCGATGTCCAACGGCTCGAGATCCGCACCGACAACGTCATTTGGGTCGCGGACGAGCGGGATCAGGCCCGTCCCTATTGGGCGAAGCTGCGCCTCGAAGTGCGAGGCCAGGCGATTCTCTTGAACGGGTCCCGTATCGACGGCGAGAAGATCACGTTGCGTGCGGGGGAACAGGATCTGAAACTCTGGCTGCCGCAGCCGAACGGCAACGGGAACGGGAACGGAGCCCCGCCGAAACCCGCCGACGACAAACCCACCCTGCAAGTCAGCGGATTGGTGCAGCTGGTGCTCCGGGGAAACGGCGTGCTGGTGATCAATCACGTCGATCTGGAGGAATACGTCAAAGGGGTCGTGCCGTCGGAGGTTAATTCGGCCTGGCATCCCGAAATGCTCAAGGCGCAGGCGGTCGCGGCCAGGACCTACGCGTTGTACCAACATCTGCTCGCCGCGTCGCGAGAGTATGACGTGGTCGCGAGCATTCAGGATCAAGTCTATCGGGGGCGTCACGGGGTCGATGCGCGGGTGGAGCAGGCGGTAGAATCGACGAGGGGCCAGGTGGTGACCTATCAGAATGCGCCGATCTACGCGGCATTCTCTTCGACGGCGGCGGGCCTCACCGAAGACGCCGTGGTGGTCTGGTCGAAGGACCTGCCGTATCTGAAAGGGGTCGAATGCCCGTTCGACCTTGAATCCCCCTATTATCAGTGGAAGGCCACCTTCAAACTCGAGACGCTGGAGAAAAACCTCAGGCAACTGGGATTCGCCGTCGGCACGATCGCGACGCTGACGCCGCTGACGCAGAGCCGCGCGGGCAGGGTCGCCACATTGCGCATCCTCCATTCCAAGGGTGAGCTGATTCTCCGTGGAGAGGACTTGCGCAAGGCGGTGGGCTATACGGTCATCCCCAGCACGCAATTCACCATCGACTCGATCGGCGAGGAAGTGGTACTCACCGGATACGGCGCCGGCCATGCGGTTGGATTATGCCAATGGGGCGCCAAGGAACTGGCCCAGCTGGGGTACTCCTATGCCAGCATCCTCCGGTACTATTATCCGGGGACGGACCTGCAGGACGCCGCGTTGACGCAAACACCGCCGGTTGCTCCGGTCATCTCCACGCCCGTGTTCTGATGGAACTTGCCGCGTTCGACTTTCCCTTCGACCCGTCCCTGGTGGCGTCGCAGCCCCTGCTCCCTCGCGATCGGGCGCGTTTACTTGTCTTGGACCGGCGCACGAGCCGGCTTGATCATCGGCAGGTCGCCGATCTCCCGGTCCTGCTGGAGCCGGGCGACCTCTTGGTCGTCAACGATACCAAGGTGCTGGCGGCGCGAGTCATGGGGACCAAGCAGCCGGCGGGCAAATCGGTCGAGGTGCTGTTCGTCAAGGATCTCGGCGAGGGGCTCTGGGAGATCATGGTCAAAGGCACGTTTCGCGCAGGCCAGGTCATCGAATTCGACGGCGCCTGCCGCGCGACGATCGTGAAGCGGGACGCCACCGGCACGACCGTGAAGATGGAGAGCGCGCGTCCCGTCGAACAGTTCCTCCGCGAGAGCGGAGAGATGCCGCTGCCGCCCTACATCAAGCGGAAGCCCGGCCGTGAGGATCACAACTGGTATCAAACGGCGTTCGCAAAGCACGAGGGTGCGATCGCGGCGCCGACGGCGGGGCTGCATTTTACGCCGGAACTGCTCGCGCGATTGGCCGAACGATCGATCGGGGTGGCGGCGATTACGCTGCATGTCGGGCCCGGCACGTTCAAGCCGGTCGTAGCGGAGCGCATCGAAGACCATCAGATGGGAGGGGAACGGTTCGAGGTCGGGGCCGAAGCCGCCGAGGCGATTGCGCGGACGAAACAGGAAGGCCGGCGGGTCGTCGCCGTCGGGACGACGGTCGTGCGGACGTTGGAGACGGTGGCGCAGGTACAGGGGCGGGTCGTGCCGGCCGGCGGCGAGAGCCGGCTCTTCATCACGCCGGGTTTTCAGTTCCAGGCCGTCGATGCGCTCATGACGAACTTTCACCTGCCGCGCACCACCCTCTTGATGCTGGTGTCGGCCTTCGCCGGGGTCGACAGGGTTCGAGGGATGTACGACGAGGCGGTCAAGGAACGGTATCGCTTCTACAGTTACGGTGATGCGATGCTGATCCTCTGAGGATCGATGGCCCACGCACGCGTCGCTGGTCGCTTGCGATCTGTCGTTCGCGTTTCGGCGCGAGTGGTCCACGAAATGCGCTTCACGAACAACGAGATACATTCTTCAGATGGAGTGCTTTGTCTGACAGAACGCGCTATGCTTGGGTGGCGGTACATCCCTGTATCGTCTGCTCAAGAGAGATCGAGCATGGACGGATGCTGAAGATGGAGTATGGAACGGACACTCCAAATCCTGAACGAGCTTGAACAACGCGGAGTCCTCAGCCGCTATGCAATCGGTGGAGCGATGGGCGCGACATTCTATGTGGAGCCGATCCTCACATTCGATTTGGACATCATCGTCCTCTTGCCTGAAACGCAGGGGGGCCTGCTGACGCTTGCACCACTCTATGGAGCCTTGCGTGCACGGGGTTACGCGGAAGAAGGTGAGTGCGTCGTGATCGAAGGCGTGCCGGTGCAATTTCTCCCGGCGTATAATCCTTTGTTAGAGGAAGCCTTGCGTGAGGCGCGGGACATGCGGTATCAGGACTCGGCGACCCGTGTCCTTCGGGTTGAGCACTTATTGGCCATTTGTGTCCAGACGGGTCGGGCGAAAGATCGAGAACGAATTCGGCTCATCCGGGAGCAGGCGACTGTGGATCACGAGTACCTCGCCGGCATTCTGCGCCGGCACCGATTAGAAGGGAGATGGAAGGAATGGACCGCTTGAAACCGGAGATCGAGAAGCTCTTTTGCGCCAAAGAAGCGCGCCGGCGGCAGCTTGCGGCGTTGCCGTTTCCTGAAAAGGTGCGTGCGGTCATCCAGATGCAGCGGATGGCCGAGCCGATCCTGCGTGCCCGCGGCCGGCAGGCGCGTGTGTGGAACGTCCCTCAGTCTGGGTCGTAACCGGCCACAAGGCGAGCCAGCGTGGTCTTTTCATGGGCGACTCCCATCCCTGTACCCTTCACCAGATCGTTTCTACAGCTATGGCGACGCGATGCTGATCCTCTAGCAGGATGCTGAAAACGTCCGCCAGCGTCGTTCTCGTATCGCTCAGAGGCTCAACATACGGCTCAGAGTATGCCTCGCCTCTTCGCTTGCTGCGGCCTTGCCTGCGGATCGGCGCGTCTTGGCGCGCCGGGGCTGGGCGGGTGAGATGAGAGGCCTTTTTTAGCATCCTGCGGGCGTCGATACAGTCAGGTCTCACGAGCCGGCTTTGGCGAGACAACAGTGTTTGTAGGCGTTGCCGCTGCCGCAGGGGCAGGGAGTGTTCCGGCCAAGGCCGCCGGCCGGACGGGGAGCCAGGCTCAATAGTGCCCGCGGGTCCTGGTGAAACAGATCCCGCATGATCGCATAGAGGGCCGGGTCTCGCCGTTCCAGGGACGCGGGCGACGTGAAGAAATATTCGGCCAACACGGCGAAGAATTCGTGCTCGTTCGTGTAGGCATAGGCGTCCAGCCCGGCCCGGTGCCGTGACGGATGGGCGAGCTCCTTCGCCACAAACCGCATCCACTGCCGCACCGCCATCCAGGGGACTTCCGGCGGGATCCCGTAGTCACGTGTCTCCCGCTCGACCAGGTGCGCGAACTCATGCACCCCCACGTGGTGATGCCCAGACGGATGATCGAATCCCGCCAGCAGCGCCGGCTTCGAGAGAATCATCACCCCGCTCAAATGGTGCAGCCCCGCCATCCCTACAATGGTCTCCTGTTTTCCCCCGTCGGTCCGGTAGGCGTCGTCGAAGGCGTCGGGATAGATCAGCACTTCGTGCAGCCGGTGGTACGACCAGTCCTCAAATCCGAAGATCGGAATCACCGCACTCGCCGCGACCAGCACGCGGACCGTGTCGTCCACCTCCGTGCGGATTCCCGTGATCCGGACCTCATCCAGGAAGATCTGCACCAGGTGCCGAAACCGCGTCCGGCCCGCCCCGTCCAGGGCCCGGAAGAACGCCACGTGCGTCTGTAGAATTGTCTCCCACGCAGGCGGAAACGGCTGCTCCATCACCGCGAGCCGCCGGAGACAGCGCCGGCGCACCCACCAGTAGGCGAGAGGACTCAATCCGACGAGGACCCACAGCACCGGAACGATCCAGCCCAGCCACGCGGCCGCGAGCACCGCCAGTCCGGCAGCGACCAGCGCTTCCCGGCGATTGCGTGCATTCAGTTCCGGCGTCACCAACATCGGTACGTGCTCCTAAAACCAGCCTGCGTCACGATTCTACACCGATCTTCGATCCCGCTCAGCCCGCAGTCTTCGATACTCAGTCTTTCGTAAAGGGACTCAGCCATCAGGACTCAGAACGCTCCGCACCTTGAGAAAGTTGCCCAGATTGACAGTATGTCACATGTGACATATAGTGTCGAAGGAGGGCGGGCGATTTGGGGAAGACACCTGAGAAAGGGAAGCCGCTTGTCTGGCTGAGAGGCGAGGTTAAGACCCCGCCGTTTTCCCATGCGGCACGCCTTGAAGCGGGATATCTTCTTCGCTTGTTGCAAGAGGGAGAGTTGTTTGGTCTCCCGCATTCACGACCGATGCCGGTCATTGGGCCCCGGTGCCATGAGTTGAGGATCACCGATGAAGGGGCACATTTCGCATCTTGTATAGGGCTGATGTGGATGCCGTCGTCATTCTGGATGTGTTTCGCAAGAAGACGGAGCAAACGCCACGATCAGTCATTGAGACCTGCAAACGGCGACTTCGAAACTATGATGATCTGACCGGAAGGTAGGAAGATGACAATGAAAAAGACGAAGCGGACAAAGTTGGAAGCTGCCGGGTGGGCGGTCGGGTCGGTCCAGGAATTCCTGGGTCTGTCGGATGCGGAGGCGGCCCTGATTGAAATGAAACTAGGGCTCAGCCGGAGCTTGCGCGCGCGGCGGCAGAAATGCGGCTTATCCCAGGTTCAGTTAGCCGAACGGCTTCAATCCAGCCAATCCCGTGTCGCCAAAATGGAAGCTGGTGACCCCTCTGTTTCAATGGATCTCTTGGTGAACTCGCTCCTCCTCCTCGGCGCCACCGCAATGGACCTCGCCAAAGCCATTCGCGGAGGGGAGAAGGGTAAAGGCCGCTACGCTGCCTAAGTCGCGTCCATCCACTCTTTTCCCCCGATCAGTCCTCGATACTCAGACTTTCGTAGTTGCTCTGTCCCCCCAGCCCTCCCTTGTTATCCCCAGCGAGTTCGATGGAGAATAGCGCGCCGGCGGACAGGCACAGGAGGGCACCATGCGCACCATCGTCGTGGCCATCGCCTTGGTGATGTGGACGGGGGTGGCAGCCCAGGCCGAAGACCTCGGCAACCTGAGCGCAAATCCCTTTCTGTACGAGTCCACCGCCAATCCGTTCGGCAAGGGGAGTGTCTTCGCGCCGAACGGGATCAATAATCCCGTCAGCCCCTACGGCAGCCCCTTCAGTAACCAGTCGGCCACCAATCCCTTCGCCACCGAGGCGCCCAGACTCTACGATCAACAGGGGAACTACCGCGGCAAGCTGAGCGCGAACCCGTTCGATCCCGAATCCACCAGCAACCAGTTCGGCCGCTACGGCTCACCTTTCTCGCCGGACTCCCTCAACAACCCCTACGGCGCAGGGAGCCCCTTTAGATCCGACTCGCCGAATAATCCGTATGGGAAGGGCTGGAGGATTGAGGGGCAGTAGGGGGTGAGGACGGGCGGCGAATATTGCTAGGCAATCGCTCAGTGCATTGGAGAGGAAGTCTACTGTAATACAGGCTTCGCCATCCCATGCTAAGGGCCTTCCTGGTAGGGGGTGAAATCTGTTGAAGAAAGGGGTAAGCTTTCGCGGCATTCCGCGTCCACGGAAAGGTTCCGAACCCCCTTTCTCTTTCGCCATGAGCCTGATCAAGTCAAAAATACGTGTCGCTGATCACGGGGAGGTATTCACACCACCGTGGATGGTGGAAGCGATGCTCGACCTTGTCAAGGGCGAGACCGAGCGGATTGACTCCCGCTTCTTGGAGCCAGCATGCGGGAGCGGGAACTTCCTCGTTCGGATTCTACAGCGCAAGCTTGCTGCCGTCGAACTCAAGTTTGGAAAGTCCGACTTTGAAAAGCGGCACTACGCTCTTCTCGCTCTGATGTGCACCTACGGAATTGAACTTCTGGCGGATAATATCGCCGAGTGCCGCTCTAATATGCTGGAGATCCTTGCCGACTATCTGAATCTCGAGGAGTTGGATAACCTGTATCAGGCCGCCTCCTATGTGTTGTCGCAAAACCTCATCCACGGTGATGCGTTGACAATGCAAACCAACGATGGCCAACCAATAACGTTTGCCGAGTGGGGCTATCTTGGCAAGGGGAAGTTTCAGCGGCGAGATTTTCGCTTGGACATACTCACGCAGGCGTCTGCCTACAGTGCGGAGGGAGACCTCTTTGCTAGCCTCGGAAAACATGAAATCTTCATGCCGACCAAGACCTACCCGCCGATGACGGTGAGCGAATTGTCTGCCGGCTTTATGCACATGGCACTTGTCCCATCACCTGGGGAGGGGCCATGACGACCGTGGCCGCTTCCGTGCCTGTGCTTCGCTGGGCGGCGCAACGCTCGCGCCTAGACGATGGTGACCTGTCGGCGCGTTTCAACAAGTGGCCCTTGTGGCTCACTGGCGAAGCTCAGCCCACGCTCAAGCAACTAGAAGACTTCGCGCGCCTCACCCACACCGCCATCGGCTATTTTTTCCTGCTCCAGCCGCCAGCACTGGCATTGCCGGTGCCGGACTTCCGCACCCTGCGCGACCAGGCGCTTGCCGAACCCAGCAGCAACCTGCTGGACACCCTTTACCTATGCCAGCAACGGCAGGACTGGTACCGCGACCATGCCCGCATGCACGGCTTACTGGCCTTGCCATTTGTCGGCAGCGCCAGCCTGCAGGAAGCGCCGGAGTCTGTGGCGCAACGTTTGCGCGAGATGTTGGGCTTGTCAGCTGAGGTGCGTCGCCAAATGTCCACCTGGACTGATGCACTGCGCCAATTGATTGCCAAGGCCGAGGACGCCGGGGTGATGGTGATGGTGAGTTCCGTTGTGGGCAGCAACAGCCACCGCAAGCTGGACGTGGGTGAGTTTCGCGGCTTCGCGCTTGCCGACGGTCTTGCGCCACTGGTCTTCCTGAACGGCGCAGACAGCAAGACCGCGCAGATGTTCACATTGGCGCACGAGCTGGCCCATGTGTGGCTTGGCGCAACAGGCGTGTCGGACACGCAGGCGGGTCAGGTGCCAGAGCAGCAAACCGAGCGCTGGTGCAACCAGGTCGCGGCGGAACTGTTGATGCCTATGGAGGAGCTGCGAGCAGCGCACCAGCGCCATGCGCCAATTCCAGAGGAGGTCCAGCGGCTGGCGCGCGAGTTCAAGGTCAGCACCCTGGTGGCCTTGCGTCGCCTGTTCGATGCTGGATACATCAGCCGGGCCGCGCTGTGGCAGCACTACCAGGAGGAGCAGGAACGGTTGAGTGCTCTGAAGGAACGTAGCAGCAGTGGCGGCGACTTCTACCGCAGCCTGGGTGCTCGTACGAGCAAGCGCTTTGCCCGCGCCATCGTCTCCAGCACGCTAGAGGGCTTGACCTCGTTTCCGGATGCCTTTCGCATGCTGGGCGTGCGCAAGACGGCCACGTTCTACGAAGCGGCGCGCGAGCTGGGGGTCACGGTGTGAGTTATCTACTGGATGCCAATGTGTTCATGTCCGCGAAGAACCTTCACTACGGCCTGGATTTCTGCCCGGCGTTCTGGGACTGGCTGGTGCACAAGGGCAATACAGGATCAGTGTTCAGTATCGACAAGGTGGCTGATGAAATTGAGGCCGGTCAGGACGATTTATCTGATTGGGCCAGGAACCACGGCCATGCGCTCTTTCGTCGAACGCCGCCGACACTGGCGCCGCAGTTCACGCAGGTCAGTACATGGGCCACGGGGCAGCACTACACACCGGCCGCCATCAACACCTTTTTGCAGGCTGCGGAATTCTATCTGCTCGCCCATGCGCTTGCCGGCAATCATATAGTGGTGACCCACGAGGTTCCTTCAAACTCGCCTGGGCGCATCAAGATCCCGAATGCATGCGTGGGCCTGGGCGTCCGGTTCATGACGCCCTACCAGATGCTGCGCATCGAACGAGCGCGGTTCGTGTTGGGAGCACACGCATGATAGAGCAAGTCAGCTTCACGCTGCGTGGCCGCAATCCAGACGTGCTGACCTGCATTGCCAATCTTTCCAACGACGAGGTGTTCACGCCACCAGAGTTCGCCAACCGAATGCTGGATACCCTCGCCGAGGCATGGGCGGCCGACAACGATGGCGCGAACATTTGGGCGAACAGTTCAGTGAGGTTTTTGGACCCATTTGCAAAATCTGGCGTGTTTCTCCGCGAGGTCACCAGCCGCCTCACTAAGGGCTTGGCGACTGAAATGCCGAACCTCGATGAGCGCGTCGATCACATCCTGACCAAGCAGGTGTTCGGCATTGGCATCACGTATCTCACGAGCCTGCTGACGCGTCGGAGTGTGTATTGCTCGAAGCACGCTCAGGGCAAGCACTCAATTGCAAAGGGATTCGCCAACGACGCGGGCAACATCTGGTTCGAGCGCATAGAACACACGTGGATAGATGGCAAGTGCAACTATTGCGGTGCCAATCAGAATATATTCGATCGCGGAGTAGGTCTTGAATCACATGCCTACGCGTTCATTCATACCGACAACATCAAGACTCGGATGACCGAGTTGTTTGGAGGCGATATGCAATTTGATGTGATCATCGGCAACCCGCCATATCAGATGACTGGGGGAGGCGGAGGGACGAACGACTCGCCGATCTACGACCTGTTTGTTAGGCAAGCCATGCGAATGGAGCCGAGGTTTCTCAGCATGGTTATTCCATCGAGGTGGATGGCTGGTGGCCGCGGACTTGGTGAATTTCGCGCCGAGTTTCTTGGTGACCGGCGCGTTCGCACGCTCGTTGACTATGAGAACGCGAAGGACGTATTTCCCACTGTAGGGATTGGTGGCGGAATCTGTTACTTCCTCTGGGACCGTGACAACGCGGGGCTGTGTGCGTGCGTCTATCACCGAAATGGCATGAGCATCGGACCGAATACGCGCGCCCTTGACGAGTTCGATGTCTTCGTGCGTGACAAGCGGGCAGTGGACATCCTGCACAAGATAGTGGCAGCCGGCGAGCGGCCGTTCGAGGAGCTTGTCAGCGGAGACACACCCTTCGGTTTGGCGACGAATTTCTCGGACTATGCGCAGAACGTGGCACCGAGCCGTGGGCAGGTCCGTCTCTATGCCAATGTCGGGACAACAAGAGTTCGCGGCGCCATGGCCCGCAAGACGATCAACAAGAACTCGCATTTGATTGATGTGTGGAAGTTGTTTCTCCCGGTAGCCGGGTCTGGCCGTGAGCGAGAGAGAAGCGGCGTGGACTTGGTGTTAAGCCCGCCCATACTTGGTGAGCCAGGGTCCGTATGTACACAGACCTACCTCGTCGCCGGTCCTCTGAGTTCGAAGGTCGAAGCAGAGAGTGTTGAGTCGTATCTGCAAACGAGACTTGTGCGATTTCTTATTTCTCTCCGCAAGCCGGCCCAACACGTGTTTAGCGGCATGTACCGGTGGGTTCCCATACAGCCATGGGATCGGACTTGGACCGATGCTGACCTCTACAAGAAGTACGGAATTACGAAAATTGAGATTGCGTTTATAGAAAGCTTGATTCGGCCTATGGGCGAGGGCGATGAGTAAGGCGATCGAGGAGATCCTCGCACCCAAGCCGGAAGCACGGCTGCGCATCTACGCCTACTCTATCAACGATAAGGCTCATGCAGGCCTTCTCAAGGTGGGCCAGACCACGCGCGACGTGAGGCATCGCGTCGCCGAGCAGCTCAAGACTGCTGCCATCAAGAACTATACGATCGAACTCGACGAGCCTGCCGAGCGCGCCGACGGCAAGATCTTCACGGATCACGATGTTCGCACGGCGCTCGTCAAAAAGAACTTCGCGAATCCAGAGCTGGAATGGATGCGCTGCACGGTCAAGGACGTGAAGGCCGTCCTCACCGAGCTGCGCACGGGACAGCAGTTCACGGGCACTCATCACCAGACGTTCCCGATGCGCCGGGAACAGGCTGAGGCTGTCCAAAAAACTTTTGACTACTTCAATTCGATTTGGGCAGAGAATAAGAAAGCCGCTCCACGTTTTTTGTGGAACGCAAAAATGCGCTTCGGCAAAACCTTCACTGCTTTTCAGCTCGCCAGGAAACTAAAGGCTAAGCGGATGCTGGTGATGACTTTCAAGCCTGCCGTCGCGGATGCCTGGCAGACGGACCTCGAATCCCACGTGGACTTCGACGGCTGGCGATTCCTCTCGCGCGACTCTGACGGTGACCCGACAAAAGTTTCGGGCACAACGCCACTCGTCTATTTCGGTTCATTGCAGGACTTGCTGGGACGCGACAATGCCGGAAACATCAAGCCGAAAAACAAATGGATTCATAAGGTCAAGTGGGACTTGGTTGTCTTCGACGAATACCATTTCGGTGCGTGGCGTGACTCGGCAAAGGAGCTTGTAGAAGGCGAGGAGGAAGCGATTGCAAGGAAGGAGGCGCAAATCGAAGACGCCAAACGGCTGAAAGAAAAGATTGCCGATTTGCAGGAGAAGCTGGAGAAAGAGTCCGAGTTCCTACCCGTCACCACCAAGGCTTACCTGTATCTGTCCGGCACACCATTCAAGGCGCTGGCCACGGGTGAGTTCATTGAGGAGCAAATCTTCAACTGGACGTATACCGACGAGCAACGTGCCAAGGAGGAGTTTGCCATAGAGAATCCCGGCAAATGGAACCCCTATGGTGCGCTGCCTCGGCTACACCTGTTCACATACCAGATGCCGGACGAACTTATCGCCATTGCCAGTGCCGGGGAGTTCGATGAGTTCGATCTCAACGAGTTTTTTACGGCGTCCGGTACGAACAAGAGTGCGCAGTTCAAGCACAAGAGCGATGTGCAAAAGTGGCTGGACATTATCCGAGGCTCGTACGCGCCGCGAGCGGCCGAGAGCCTCAAGACCGGCACGCGACCACCGTTCCCGTATTCGGACGCGACCTTGTTGCCGTATCTCCAGCACTCGTTCTGGTTTTTGCCGGACGTCGCGGCCTGTTACGCGATGGCAAACTTGCTGGCCGAGAGGCACAACACGTTCTGGCACGACTATACCGTTGTCGTTGCTGCCGGGCCGTCGGCGGGCATCGGACTTGATGCGCTGCCGCCTGTGCGCAAGGCCATTGGGAGTGGATTTGAGACCAAGACCATCACGCTCTCCTGCGGCAAGCTCACGACGGGTGTGACCGTGTCCCAGTGGTCTTCAATGTTGATGCTGCGGAATCTTACGTCCCCCGAGACCTACTTCCAGGCCGCGTTCCGCGTGCAATCGCCATGGTCGATCAAGAATCCCAATGGCGACAATCCGAACGAAGAGGAAATCCTTAAACCCGTCTGTTTTGTCTTTGACTTTGCCCCCACCCGTGCGCTGCGACAGATGTCCGAGTATGGGATCGGACTTTCCCCAGGCGATCCAAATCCTGAGAACGCCGTCAAAGATCTTGTGTCCTTCCTGCCCGTGCTGGCCTATGACGGCGCAAATATGACGCAGATTGATGCCGGCGGGATTCTTGATATCGCGATGGCAGGTACCTCGGCCACGCTTTTGGCTCGCAAATGGGAGTCTGCGCTGCTGGTGAACGTGGACAACGATACACTACGCCGCATCCTGAATAATCCCGAAGCAATGGCTGCCGTCGAGCGCATCGAGGGTTGGCGCTCGCTCGGCGATAACATTATCGAGACGATCGTCAATAAGAGCGAGAAGGTCAAAGAACTCAAGAACAAGGCCAAAGATCGGGACCTGACGGAGAAGCAGAAGAAGCAGCTCACCGAGGAGGAGAAGGAGTACAAGTCCAAGCGCAAGCTCGTTCAGGAGAAGCTGATTAAGTTTGCCACGCGCATTCCAGCGTTCATGTACTTGACCGACTTCCGCGAGAACACGCTGCAGGATGTCATTACCAAGCTCGAACCAGACTTGTTTCTGGCCGTTACCGGTTTGACGGTGAAGGACTTCCACCTGCTTGTGCGCCTGAAGGTGTTCAATACCGAGCAGATGAACCAGGCTGTTTTCGCCTTCCGCCGCTACGAAGACGCCTCGCTCCGCTACACGGGAATCGAGAGCCACCCAGGACTGACACATTATGGACTCTACGACACCGTGGTAGCGAAGGAATGAAGGGGTAGTAACTGCAGAAAGCGGAGCAATGTCCCGATATCGGCTCGGCAGGTAGGAATCATGGTCAAACGCGAATTCGCCGTCGAAGCCAACCTCACCCGCGCCGACCGCCTACGGCAAGCGGTACTGAATAAGGCATTTGTGGGAACACTGATTACTGACACATGAGCAGTCCGTACCAACGAGAATTTGACGGTTTTGGAACTCTTCTCTCAGCATGGAAGGGTGCTTACGTGTGTGCGGTGCACTCGTATGTGGGGGTGAAAACCACAGAGGGCTCTCGCTTGTTGTATGGCCGGGTGCTCTTGGAGCCCAGTCTCATTGGAATCAACGAATCGCCATTCAGGTTTGCAACGGAGCATATTGTCGCAGGTCGCTTCGTAAAGACAGCAGCAGTCGATATCGCCGCCTTGATCGTGAAAGCTAAAGCGGGGGAAATGGATGGCCTTGACGATGTTGTTTCGCTCGCTGCCGAGACCTCAGGGTCTTTCTCAGCTTACTTCGCTCCGATCAAATATAAAAGAGGGTCAGGTCTTGCAATCAAACAGAGGAAGAAAGTGGGGGCATTCTGAATTTCCTCGCGAGCGGCGATCCGGTGCCTTCGTTATCCTCTTCCTCCCGCCGTTCAGACTCCTCAACCAAGCTGCTTGAAAAAGTCGAATGTCCCGGGTTCGTCTTCTAAAACTGTTTCTGACTTCCAGATTGTCTAGGCACTGCGGAGACAATTGTGCGAAGGCAATGGAAGGCAATGGGGTCTGGCTTTGCTCTCTTGATTATAGGAAAGTAGGGGGGCAGATCTTGTGCCGTGCATTGCCTTCGATCAGAAGAAGCCAATGCGCCAACAGAGGACTTGGAATGGTGTCTTGGTTGTTTCCAGAGGGTGTTCAGACCATAATGTGGCCTAACAGGGAGGACGCGATGTCGACAGCTGAGCGAATTTTCAAAGAAGCGCAGAAGCTTCCAGACACACTAGCGCAGGAAGTGCTGGATTTCATCGAGTACATTGAGATCAAACATGGTTTGAGAGACCGGCTGACTGAAGAGTTGAAGCAGGCGCAGGAGCCGGCCATGCGTCATGTATGGGACAACCAGGACGACGAGGTCTGGAATGGCGTGTAAGCCCGGCGACCTGGTCCTGATTCCGTTTCCCTACTCCGATCTCCAGTCTACCAAGAAACGGCCCGTCCTAGTCTTGACCACTCCGGATCGACATGCCGACTTTATCGGGTTGGCCATCACTTCGGTCGAACAACGGAATGCCGCCCTCCAAATCGGGCCGATGCACTTGGTGCAAGGCGCACTTCCCAAACCCTGTTGGATCAGATTCGACAAAGTCTTTACCCTTTCCGAAAGCAGCATTGTCAAAACCTTCGGCGCAGTCTCGCCACAAACCATCCAAGCCGTGCTGCAGGGACTCTGCTCCGTCGTCGGCTATGCCCGCAAGTGATTCGGGGGAAACTGAACTTGTCGCGCGAAGAAGACAATAGACCTGGCATCTTTTCTTGTTCTTGAGTCGCTATGACTCACCACGAGCCTGGATCCCTCGTCGTCGGTGTGGATGTCGGCGGGCTCAAGAAGGGAGGAGAAAAATGTGCCACGAACCAACATGGGCAAAATTCCTAGTAAAGTCATCAATCACTACGGTGACGAAGTGCTGAAGGTGTTTGAGGTATCCTGAGGGACCTGTGTGAAAGAGCCGAGGATCATGAGTGAACCGGTCTGACGTTGTCGAACTGCACTACATTGCGCCCATTGAAAATGTTCCGTCTATTATGGAGCATGGTATCCTTTCAAATCGCCGCGCTGCCCAGGTTCCGCATCGCTCTGTGGCCATGCAGGAAATCCAAGAAAGACGACAAGATAAACAAATTCCAAACGCACGTCCGTTACACGAATATGTCAATCTGTACCTTGACGCCCACAATCCCATGCTCAGTAAGTGTCGAGCTCACAATGACTGCATCTGCGTGCTGAGAGTGGATCATGCCGTCATTGATATGCCCGGGGTCATTGTCACGGACAAAAACGCCGCGAAAGACTACGTTCGCTTTTACACTGTGCGAGAAGGTCTGCAAGCACTGAATAAAGATTTGGTCTTTGCTCGATTCTGGCTTAACCGGGATGATCCGTTCGACGAACAATACCGTCGTGGAGTCAAGTGTGCTGAGGTGCTAGTGCCTGATGCCGTTGATGCAGGTCGAATTGTCGGTGCTTACGTGGCGAATCAGCGAGCGTTAGCGGCGTTCGAGGCATTGGGGACTCGATTACCAGTGACGATTAACGATAGTATGTTCTTCTAGTAGGCCCGTTATGAGAATTCTCGTCGGAGACATACTGAAGTCGAAGGCACAGACACTGATCAATACGGTCAATTGCGTCGGTGTCATGGGCAAAGGAATCGCTCTGGAGTTCAAGAGCCGATTCCCGGATATGTACGATGACTATGTTCAGCGATGCGAACGAGGAGAGGTCAGGCCAGGCGTTCCCTACCTCTATAAAACGCTGTTCCCTCCTCAGATCATCAATTTCCCAACGAAGGATCATTGGAAATCGATCTCCAAGGTCGGTGACATTGAGCGTGGGCTCAATCATCTTGTGGAGCACTATAAAGAATGGGGCGTGACGTCATTAGCAATCCCTCCGCTCGGATGCGGCAATGGGCAATTGGAATGGCGGGTAGTTGGCCCGTTGATCTATCGGTATGTGAAGGATCTGCCGATTGCCGTCGAGATGTATGCTCCTTATGGCGCGCACCCGAAAGAACTCTCGGAGGAGTTCCTCGCACAGGCAGGTGATCAACAACCTGAATCCGCTTCACGGAATGGCCAGTCTGCGCTGAATCCGGCTTGGGTGGGGTTGGTTGAAATTCTCGCTCGTATTGAGCAGCAGCCTTACCATTGGCCGGTTGGACGAACACTCTTTCAGAAGATTGCCTACGTTGCTACCAATGAAGGGTTGCCGACTGGTTTGCAGTATCAGCGAGGTAGCTTTGGGCCGTTCTCCGGCGAATTGAAAGACTTGGAAGCCAAGCTTGTCAATAATGGCTTGCTGCAAGAAGAACGACGGGGAAAGATGTTCATGGTCACAGTTGGTCCAAACTTTAACCGCATTCGGCAGAAGTACATTACGCACTTTGGTCAATGGGATCAGATTTTTGAGAAGACGGCGGATCTTTTCGCTAGGGTCAACACGGACCAAGCAGAAATCATTGCCACCGTACTATTTGCGACTCGTGAACTCGTCGATGAAGAGCACGAAGTGCCATCCGAGTCTAAGGTTCTAGAGGCTGTCATGCATTGGAAACAGAAACGACGACCAGCTCTTGATCGGGATACGGTTGCCTCAACAATCCGTAATCTTGCAACCCTGCGATGGCTAGCCGTAAAGGCTGATCCCAACCTCCCTGTGTCTCAAGAAGAAGCAATTCTTGCTTAAGCAGCAGAACAATAGGGTTGGATTGTGAATCCAGCGAAAGAAGAAAATGTACCGGGAGTGTTTTCTTGCCCGCGACAGTATGAAGAAGAAGGGCCGGCAACTGTCTTAACAATCAAGCGGGCTGAATGACGGTCACCCGCCACGGCGTTCTGTTTTTCACCATCACATTGAGAATCGTGCGCAGCTTTCGGATGCACGCTGTCACCGCCAGCTTCTTCGCCTTCCCCGCCTGACCCTATTCGCTGTTTGCTTGTTGCGTGGCCTCCACGAGCGGCAACCAACCGACCGGTTAGCACCCATGCGGTTCCGCTGAGCCGGCGTCCGTCCTTCCGTGATATAGTATTTCATGAGCTCCCGTTTGATTCTCTTCTATGTGTTCTTCCTTGCCACACTGTCCTCCTGCGCGAAGAGCATTGATGAGCCGGCGCGAATCGCTCCCTATTGCAAATATAAACTGGTCGGAGGGTTGCACGGGTGGTGTCTTGATCCAAAGCTGAAGGCTTCCTGTGAATGTCCGCCTGCTTCTGATTTGAAACAGCCGGCTCAAGAGTGAAAACCTCGAGGGGGGAAAGAACGGGGACATTCTGACTTATTGGGAGATGAGGGTGCCTGGTGCCAAAATCACTCAGATCGCTGCCGACCTCGATTCCGCTCGCGAACAGTTCCGGCTGATTGCAAACGATTTGAGTCCTGCTAATCGAGAGCAGGGAATGTGAACGTATGAAGATTGTCCGTTCCATTGCAGGTGTCCCCATTCGCCTGACAGCCGAGCGGCTAGACCATATTGCCAGGCGACACCCCGAAATGGCCGATCAGGAAGAGAAAATCCTCGAGACCATCACTTCTCCCGATTGTGTCCAAGAAGGCGACAGTGGCACCTCGATTGCGGTAAAGTCTTATCCAAAGACGCCGGTATCTCAGAAGTCTTGCGCCGTGGTGTATAGGAACTGAGCGAGAGCGATGGATTTGTTGTCACCGCGTATTTCACCAGTCGGCCTGCAAGCTGGAGGAGGATGGTATGGAAGCGGTAAAGGTGTTCGAGAAAAAAGATGCCCCCCTCGATTGGGAATATGATGACGAGGCAGACACCTTATACTTAAGCTTCGGGAAGCCGAAGGCGGCCACTGGTCTCGACATCGGCGAGGGTATGATCGTCCGGTTTGATGAACAGGCTCAAGAAGTGGTGGGGTTGACAATCGTGGGGGTCGGTCGGCGATTGGAAGAGTACGTCAAAACAAAAGGAACCGGGAAAGTCTGATCCTCGCAACTCAACCTGGGCCCCTGAATTCTCACTCCAGATACAACACCAGAGACCAGGAAAGGTACCGGGAGTCTTTTCTTGTTCTTAAATCGGTATGAATCAATGCGGGCCTGGTTTCATCGTCGTCGGTGTGGATGTCGGCGGGCTCAAGAAGGGCTTTCATGCCGTCGCCCTCCAGGCCGGGCAGTACCGCGAGAAATTCTCCACACTCCTTCCAATAGAAATTGCCTCGTGGTGCCGAAAACTCAAGGCTGCTGTCGTTGGCATTGATGCTCCCTGCCGATGGAGTTTCACCGGCCGGGCCAGACCCTGTGAGCGTGCACTTGCCGCCGAAGGCCTCCACACTTTTGCGACGCCATCCCAGGCGAGAGGGGAGACGCACCCGTTCTATCGCTGGATGGTCAACGGGGCGGATCTCTACCGCTGCCTGGCCCCTGACTACCCCCTCTATAATGGACAACGATCTGTATCCGGTCAGGTGTGTGTCGAGACGTTTCCGCATGCCGTGGCCTGTGCGCTGGCAGGCAGGCAGCTCTCGGCCGGACACAAGCGAGCGGACCGTGCCCGGTTGCTCCAAGAGGCAGGGGTTGCCACGGACGCGCTCACGAACATCGATTGGATCGATGCGGCGCTCTGCGCCCTTGCGGCGCATCATCTGAAAGCCGGGACGTGCAAGGCCTATGGTGACGCAGCCGAGGGATTCATCGTGGTTCCCCATTCATAACGCGGGATGTGGCAAGGCTGAGGAGGTATCAGGGGGCGAAGAGTTCCGCGAGGAGCGCCAGCACGTGGCCTTGTGTGGCGTTATCGATTGTCCCCATCCGTTTCACCAGCCGCTGTTTGTCCACTGTGCGGATCTGATCGAGCACGATCTGGCCGGATTTGCCTTTGAATCGGACCGGGACGCGAGTGGGGTAGGGGCGGCTTTTCGTCGACATGGGGGCGATGATGACGGTGTCAATGTGATGGTTCATTTCGTCCGGCGAGATGATGAGGCACGGACGGGTTTTGCGGATTTCACGGCCTTGGGTGGGATCGAGGCGGATGAGGTAGACGTCGAAGCGGGACACTACCATGTCCACTCACTCCGGTCCCACGTCGATGGGGCGGCTGAGGCTTGATCTTGTAGGTGATCGTCACCGTGGCGATGCATTTGGGCGAAGGCTTCGTCCCAGCCGGCGCGCGGTTTGGCTGCCGAGCGAATGACCAGTTGTCCCTGCTGGATTTCCAGATCGACGGCTCCGTGCAAGTGGCATTGCTCAATCACGGATTTCGGAATCCGGATGCCCTGAGAATTCCCGATTCGTACCACGCGTGCTTTCATCATGCTCCAATCGTTTTCCGATGGGGAGAGCCATGTAATTACATTGGAGCTACGCGTCTTGTCAAGTCGAGCGGCAGGATTCCCCGCCGGGAGGGGACGGAAGAACATGGACCGTGAGTCTGTTCTTGCTCTTAAGCGGTATGAATCACCACGCGCGCGGTTCCATCGTCGTCGGGGTGGATGTCGGCGGGCTCAAGAAGGGTTTTCATGCCGTCGTGCTTGATTTGTCCAGCGGGTCGTCGCAGTTAGGCTGCGGACGGCTTGGCCACGTCCCAGCCTGGAAAGACCAGGACGGCTGGATGGCATTGCAGGACACGCGCCAAGGTTTTGGCCCGTTCGACACCAAGATTGATGGTGTCGTTTTCAATCGCCGAGATCGTGGACTGTGGAATCTTGGCCCTTCGAGCCAGCTCGCTCTGCGTGAGTCCTTGTAGCTCACGCACGATCCGAACGGACTCTCCGACCGAGACCACAACCCGTGCTTTTGCCGGACGAACGTCTTTCGTCTTCATCATTGCCTCCGATAATCATGCGCGGTGACGTCCATGACCACCACCTGAATGATGTGTTCCTCCACCTTATAGATGACTCGATACTGCGCATTCAGCCGTGACGAGCGATGTCCCTCCCATTTTCCGTGAAGCCGTTCATCGTGGAACCCCTTGATGAGGCGTAACCCTGCCGGGCCTGAGACTCGCACGATGTCTTTCCACTTTTCGTAGCGTTTCAGTAACTCGGTCGGAAGGCGGTCTAGGCTCTTGCCCGCTCGACGGTGTTCGTAGATCTCCCACATGGACGGATGTACTATACCATATTAGATATAGCCTGCCTCAAGGCCTTGTTCGTTCCTGAATCGTCCGTCCCGACCGCGCCGATCCCCTGATGTCCGCCCCGTAGCCTGACTAGGCCATGCGAGCGTGGCAGGCGAAGCAGAGGCGAGGATAAGGAGGGTCAGATCTTGTACCGTGCATTGCCTTCGATCAGAAGAAGCCAATGTGCCGGGAGTCATTTCTTCCTCTTGAATCGGTATGAATCGACACAAGCCTGGTTCCATCGTCGTCGGGCTCACGAAGGGGTGTCACGCCGTCGCACTCCAGGCCAGGCACTACCGAGAAAAATTCTCCACGCTCAGTGCAACAGAACTCGCCGCGTGGTGCCGGAGGCTTGACCCGCATTATTCATGAGCGCTTCTGCTGCAATCGCCGATCCGCTGCTGCGATACGCCTTTGGTCGGCGGGCTCGCCCATCGGGCCTTCGACGTACTGCACGAGTACGCCTCAGGTCCTCCGGGCTCCGCGCGCCGCTCTCGCGACGCGGCTCCGCGATTTCGCGACGAACCGTCATGAATATTGCGGGTTAAGGCTGCTGTCGTCGGCATTGGTGCCCCCTGCCGATGGAGTCTCACTTACATAGGCTATGTCTTCAGCCGGGCATCTGTGGAGGAGTCGTAGGGCTTCCTTGACGCTGTCCGACAATAGTTGATAAAGTGTCGGACACAAGGTGGACCATGGCGCTCGTTCAAGTCTCGGCCAGATTAGACCCTGCAAAGCTCCGACGGGCTCAAAAAGCCCTGGGCGCCAAGACCGCCAGCGAAACGCTGCAGCGCGCTCTGGATCTCGTCGCGGAAAAGGCCGCGCACGACCGCATCATTCAGCGGTATAGTGCCGTCGGGAAGCCCGATGCCTTCGCGGAGTCCTAAGTTCGCACTCCTGGATACGTCGATTTATATCGAGAACTTCCGATCAGGACGCTTCACCTTTCGCCTGTTGCGCTCTCCCTTTATCATCCGATGTTCCGCTGTCGTGCTGCACGAATTGCTCCGTGGGGCGCAGACCCGTGCTGAACGCAAATTCGTGTCCGAACTGAGCCGGCATTGTCAGGTCCTGACGCCGACAGAACAGCAATGGCTCAAGGCCGCAGATATTCTTCAACGGCTCCGGCATCGACAGCACTATGACACCACAAAATTGCGGGAGTTGGCGTTTGATGTCTTGATTGCATTGTCGGCCAGGAATATCGGCGCGGCCGTGATCACGACGAATCATGCCGATTTTCGAGCGATCCAAAAGGAAGTGCCCTTTCAACTCCTCTGTTGGGAATAACCGTTCAGATAGAGGTACGGTGCCGAGAGTCTTTTCTATTCCTCAGACCAAGAGGATCCTGGCCCGCAGATGACCGCCCACGTCCAACCGTCCGAGCGGGAACCCGTCTCGAACCCCCGCCACTACCGCTACTACGATCTCGTCATGGCGGCCTTCGTGACGGTCCTGCTCTGCTCAAACCTGATCGGGCCGGGCAAGACGTGCCTGCTCTTCGGCCTGACCTTCGGCGCCGGGAACCTCTTCTTCCCGATCTCCTACATCTTCGGCGACGTGCTGACCGAGGTCTATGGCTACGCGCGCACGCGCAAAGTGATCTGGGCGGGCTTCACCGCGATGATCTTCGCGACCGTCATGGGGCTCTTCGTGATCCACATGCCGGGGGATCCGGAGGAGCCCTTCAATGCCGTGATCCAGCCAGCCCTGGAGGTCGTCTTCGAGAGCACGTGGCGGGTCGTGATGGCGTCGATGGTCGCCTTCTGGTGCGGCGACTTCATGAACAGCTATGTCATGGCGAAGATGAAGGTCTGGACCGAGGGGCGTCATCTCTGGACCCGCACGATCGGTTCGACCGCGGCCGGCCAGCTCGTCGACAGCGCCCTCTTCTATCCGATCGCCTTCCTCGGGATCTGGCAGCCCGGAACGATGATCAAAGTTATTGCCTTCAACTGGGCGTTCAAGGTCTCCGTCGAGATCCTCTTCACGCCGGTGACCTACGCGATCGTCGGCTGGTTGAAGCGCCGGGAGCACGAGGACTGGTACGACAGGCATACGGACTTCACGCCGTTCTCGCTGAAGGACTAAGCAACGCACCGGACGACCGCGCTGCGCGGTCGCACTCATGACGCACCATGATTGACCGACAGCGTGCTCAGTAGTTGTCCCTGGGGAGGTTCCGGGAGTGCACATGGTACAATACCCCGGGAAACAGACGGACGGGCCATCGAGTAGTCTACACGTTGGAACAGAGTGTTCACGGAGGTTGCTTCACGTCGTTGAAGAAAGGAGAATCCCCATGCCACGATCGACCATGCCACGAGCGGTCGCACTCGCTTCGCTGTTCGTCCTCGTCACCGCCACGGTGCTGCCGTTGCCACCGGTATTCGGCGAAGGCGGGGCCAGGCGTGATGTGATGCGTGCCGAAGACCAGCACCGCCAGGAGGCCGTCGAGCTCGCCACAGATGCGGTGGTTCATGGTAAACAGGGGCATGCTGAAGCACTCGTCACCAACGCAGAAGCGGCGCTACAGTCTGCCCTGAAGGCCGGCGAGGCTCCGCATGTGGACGCAGGGATTTCGGAGCTGAAACAGGCCATTGAGCATGGGAAGGCAGGTCATGCGGACGTGGCGACGAAACACGCCGAACAAGCGGTCACACACCTGTCTGAGAAGTACCGGAGCAGATAGGCTGACACAACGAGGATGGGAGTCTTTGGTACGTTCCTGGCCAGGGCCAACGGCCTGTTCACGTTCCGATTCCCTGCCGAGTCGCTGACCCATCGAACCCCCCTGACGAAAGACCGGGAGTTGATGCTGCCGCCCATGCGCCGACGGATGTGCCGCCCCCGCTCCGGCGCATGGTTGGGTGCTGAATGCCTCGTGGGTGGTCTTGCTCCTCCCGGCGCGCTTCTTTTAAAATGCCCCATTTTTGCGAGGTGGCTATGTCTTTCCGATTGACTATTCCATTTGTGTTGTCGATCTTCTGTCTCGCCGTGCCGGCATGGGCCGATTTTCAAGCCGGCATGACGGCGTATGACGGTGAAGACTACGCCACGGCCTTGCGGGAGTGGCAGCCGCTGGCGGAGCAGGGCGATGCCCAGGCGCAGTATCACGTGGGGATGCTGTATCACAAGGGCCGCGGGGTGCCGCAGGACGATGTGCAAGCCCGGAAGTGGTATGCCAAAGCGGCGGCGCAGGGGCAGGCCAAGGCGCAGTTCAGCCTGGGCACGTTATATTTTAATGGCGAAGGCGGTCCGAAGGATTATCAGCAAGCCCTGCGATGGTTCCGTCTGGCGGCAGACCAAAAAATGGCGCTCGCTCAAACGAAGCTCGCCATTATGTATGATGACGGGGAAGGCGTGCCGAAAGATAAGGTCCAGGCGTATATGTGGATCAGTCTGGCCGCGACGAACGGAGATAAGTCTGGGCCCATACTGCGTGATATCCTGGCCAAAGGGATGACGGAGGCTCAAATTACCAAGGCCAAAAAACTGGCGGATGAGTGGAAACCGAAAGGCCAGTGAGAGCACGAGGACGGGGTCGGATTTTTGAATCGTGCAGGACCGGCCGGAACCACGTTCCGGCGAGGCCGTTCTAGCGAGGGAAGACGTGTCGTGTTTGTGAGGAGATGCCTGTGAGTGTCTTTCAACGTTGTTCACTTCTGTCCTTGATTCTCATGGTCCCATGCGTCGCGCTGGGGGGCAGTGTGAACGGAGACGGTGAACGTCAAAGCCCCCACATGGAGAGTGGAGAGGTCACGCGAACCCCGCCGCACGACGAGGTCCAACGCCAAGAGCCCGCTGATGAAATGCAGAAGATGACTCTGTTGCGGCCGAACTGGCAGCAGATCGTCGGCAGGCCCGGGTCGGCGACGGTCTTCCGTCGCTGGTTGGCCAAACAGCCCAAGGCGTATCAGCGCATGATCGAGTCGGCGAGTACTGCCGCGGAACTCAATGAATCCATCGAAGAGTTTCTGGCATCGGATGATGCGCTCGTTGCCGCGCATCTGGAGGAGCTTGATGTCAAACTTGCCGAGATGCGGGCGAGAGCACAGGGACAGGGCCGGCACGGTGACGAGGGACAACGGCTCGAGTAAGGACCGACACTAGGCCGCTTTCTTGTCGAGGTAGACGGTCGGGTCGATCCCGGCGTGCGTCGGATGGAGGGTGCTCGTGACGTGCCTACGGGGTGTCTCGATCTGGGCCGCAAGATCCAGCTCGCGCGGCGTGGAGAGGAGGGTCTTGCCCGCGCTTTTCACGATGAGGACCAGGGGCGCCAACGGCGCATGATGGTGCACTTCTTTGACGATGCCGGTCTCGCCGGTATCCAGTTCCACGACAGACCCGACCGGATAGACTCCCACCACGTGGATGAACTGCTGGACCAGGGTGGCGTCCAGATGTCCTTCGAGCGACAGGCGATAGAGAAATTGAAGCGCTTCGTGGGCGGCTCGCCCCTTGTGGTAACACCGGTCACTGGTGATGGCATCGTAAATATCGACGACTGCGGCTATGAGCCCGAATTGGCTGAGTTCGCTTCGCACCCGCCGGTGGGGATAGCCGGTGCCGTCCACCCGTTCGTGATGTTCGAGCGCGGGACGCAAATAGGCATCTCCGAGTCCTGTGGTGGTCGAGAGCACTTCCACGCCCCGCAGGACATGGTGCTTCATGATCTCCATCTCATGCGGTTCGAATCGGCCGGGTTTGTTCAAAATCTCAGCGGGAATTTTGGTTTTGCCGATGTCGTGCAGCAGGGTGCCCACTCCGATCTGATGTAACGTGGTTCGGTCGAAATCGAGATGCCGCCCGAGGGACAGGGCGAGGATCGAGGTGTTCACCGAGTGATAGAAGGTGTATTCATCGAATTTCTTGAGTCTCGTGAGACTGGTGAGGGCATCGGGATTTCTAAAGACGCTCTCGGTCATGTCGGCGACGACTCGATTGACCTCGTCCATATTAATGGCCCGTCCCAGTCTCGTGTCGTGCATCGCATGTTGCACGATGTTCTTGGCGGCCTGGTATGTCTGTCTGGCGCCGGGCAGCTCCTCTTCAAACGGGACACCCGATGAAGCCGATGCCGGTGCGTCCGGCGCCGTGAGGACGGGGTTACTGGTGATGAGTGGTGCGACTTCCGGGGATGTCGGAATGTCGTCTGTCTCGCTATTCACCACGAGCGTGCGGACCCCGCTGGCTTTCAACTGCGCAATCTGCTCGCGTGAGGTGATCGTCAATTTGTGGCGGAGAAACGGGGTCTCCAGCCAGGACCGGTCCAGCTGCTCGACCTGCATGCCCGGTCGGAGTTCGTCGATGCGAATTCGTTTCGACATGGTCGGGTTGCGTGAGGTCATCCAGTTGCCGCTATCGGACGGTTTCCAGGAGACCTTGAGATTCGTAATTTCCTTTCCATTTCTCACCCGCCAGGTACAATGACCTCGTCACGGGAGTCCTGTCCCACGGACTCCGATCTCGAGAACGCGCAACGCTCCTCAGGTACGAAACGGCGAAACTGTGGCCACGCTCATTTCAGTCGCATCCGGCAAAGGCGGTGTGGGCAAGAGTGTCGTGTCGTCCAACCTTGCGTTGGCGCTCGCGAAGACGGGGCGGTCGGTCGTGCTGGCCGATCTCGACGTGGGCGGGGCCGATGCCCACATCCTGTTCGGGCACTTGAATCCACCGGTGACGCTGACGGATTTTCTCACCAAGCGGGTGAGCCGGCTGGACGACGTCGCCCTCCCTGTCACCTGTCATCCGACCCTCCGCCTGATCGCCGGGACGGGCGAGACCCTGGCGACGGCCAACATGCCCTATGCCCGCAAGAAACGGCTGACGACCCATTTTCAGCGTCTCGATGCCGATGTGGTGGTGATCGACATCGGAGCCGGGACGGGTTTCCACGCCCTCGACTTCTTCCTGATGGCCGACGTCCATCTGGCTGTGACGACACCGGAACCGACGGCGGTGTTGGATCTGTACCGCTTCATCAAATTGGCGGCGATTCGCCGTGTGTTGGCCGGCGTTCTCGCACGCAGCCCCGTGTCGGAGGTGCTCTCCAACCGGGATTTCACGAGCGTCAAGGAGGTCATGGACGTGGCCGGCGCCACCGATGCCGAGGGTCGTGCCGCGGCCGCCGCCGCGTTGCACTCGTTTCGGCCGGGTCTCATCATCAACCGCACGTCCGGCCGGTCCACGGTCAACGTCCTGTATCTCCGCAAGATCCTCCAGGACTATGTCGGCGGTGACCTGATGCTGCTTGGTGAAATCCCCGAGGACCCGGCCGTTCATGAATCCGTCCGGAACTTTCTCCCCGTCATCGAAGCCGCTCCGGCGTCGTCGGCTGCCAAGAGTCTGCTGGCCGTATCCGCCGTCGCGGAGCACCTGATCACGGCCTGTGCCAAGGGACGCACCGTGGAGCGGGAAAGCGGAGGAGACAGGGAGACGGACTCACCGCCCGCTCCGACGGACATGGCGCTGCATGTCTTCACCACGCATTCGTGGAAGCCCTATACGCCATTGTCAGGATGTGAGGCGAACGCGCCTGCCGGTTTGGAGACGGCTTCCAATGCCGGCGGGATCATCACCTAGTCCCGTAGGTTTCGGCGCGTCAGCAGGTTGCGGAAAAACTGTTTTGATTAGGTCGAAATACGCGACTATGAAGAGTCTCGGCCTGACGCAGGAAAGCCCGCAGGATGATCAAAAAGGCCGACCAGCAAGGCCGCAGGGAGCGAAGGGGCGAGGCGTACTCTGTTCTGTACGTTGAGCCCCTGAGCGATGCGAGAACGATGCTGGCGGACTTTTTCAGCATCCTGCTCAGAGCAGCTCTCGGTGAATCGTGATGGGCACCTTGTTCTTCAGTGCTTCTTGATAGGCCTGGAGGGCGCGCTGCTGTTTCTGCAAGAGCATGTCTTGCAGGACACGATCCTTCGCGGCAATGGCCTGCTTGGGGTCGGGCCCCTGCGGCCTCATCATGAGAATCTGTCCTTCCGCGACCTCCGCAGGCGTCAACGTCACGGCGTTGCGCACGACCATGCGCGCTTTTCCCGCCAGGATTTCCTGCATCTGCATGGCTTCAAAGGCCGCGGGTTTCCAGTGATTCGCTGCGAGCAGGCGCTGATAGAGATCGGGATCGAAGGCGCCGTTTTTCTGGAAGTCGGGAATCTGGACGATCATGTCGTGCAGGTCCGTTTCGGAGACGGTGATGCCCATCTCCCTGGCCGCCAGCACCCACAAGCGGTTGTCGACCAGCTGATCGACGACGAGCTCTTTGAAGGTTTCGTCCTTCAACTCGCCGCCGCCTTTTTCTTTATAGCTGCGGTACAAAAACTCGTAGGCGCGCCGGAAGTCGTCGCGTGAGACGGTCAGATCGCCGACGTTGGCGACGGCATTGCCCTGTTGTTCGCCGAAGCCCCACCAGCCCATCGTGATGACGAAGGCGACGGCCAGAATGCCCATTATGGATTTCAGCAGCCATGGATAATCATGGGCCGCGTTGCGCATCAATTTGATCATGTCATCCTCGCTCGTTCAGGAAGCACGGGGAGGATTGTACTTCCGCCCCTCGTTGAAGGCAAGATGGCCGCCGCACGGCAAGCCGGAAGATCGGCCTGTGCAAAGAACGGTCTTTGTTTGTACCGGCTGCGGGATTTTGTTATATTGCCTGTAATTCAAAGGAGATTCCTTGACCGGGGTGGGGCCAACCTCGAAACTGCTGGAACGGACGGTGTATCCGAAGGCCCATGTGCTGAATCGGTTCATTGCGAAGCTGATCGATCTGTTCATCGTCGTCGCCGCAGACGAAATCGCTCCTCCAGTCGGGTTTCTTTCCGGTCTGGCCTATATATTGATTGCGGACGGATTCGCGGGCGGCAAGAGCATCGGCAAACGGGTGGTCGGCCTCCAGACCGTCCGGATGGACAGCCGAGAGGCAGCGGGATTCCGGGAGTCGATCATTCGGAATTTGCCGTTGGGAGGCGCACAGCTTGCCTTCGCCGTTCCCTATGTCGGGTGGTTGGCGTCGCTGGCGATTTTGGCGTTTGAAGGACTATTGATCATCGGCAACGAGCAGGGCCGCCGGCTCGGCGATGAAGTGGCCAGGACCCATGTGCTGGATGCCGGCCAGCTGGCGGTCCCGGACTGAGAGCAATAACCGAAGTGCAGCGGCTCGGCGTCGGATCGCCTGGCCAGAAGAAGGGAGAGAGGTCGTGGGGTTCACAGGAGATGTCTTTGGATGGTTCTCCGATGATCTGGCGATCGACTTAGGCACCGCCACGACGCTGGTCTATGTTCGTGGCAGGGGTATCGTCCTGAACGAGCCGTCGGTGGTGGCGGTCGAAAAGAAAACCGAGAAGGTGCTGGCCGTCGGCACCGATGCGAAGAAGATGCTCGGCCGAACGCCCGGCAACATCGTGGCGGTTCGGCCCATGAAAGAAGGCGTGATCGCCGACTTCGAGATGGCCGAGCAGATGCTGAAGCATTTCATCCGCAAGTCCCACAATCGCAGCGCCTTCGTGCGGCCCCGGATCATTATCGGGGTACCGTCCCGCATCACCCAGGTCGAACAGCGGGCAGTGCGTGACTCGGCCGAACTGGCCGGCGCGCGCGAGGTGTATCTGATCGAGGAGCCGGTTGCCGCGGCCATCGGGTCCGGATTGCCCATCACCGAGCCGTCCGGCAACATGGTCGTCGATGTGGGCGGCGGCACGACGGATATCGCGGTCATTTCACTCGGCGGCATCGTCTATAGCGAGTCCGTCAAGGTCGCCGGCGACCGGATGGACGAAGCCATCATGAATTACATCAAGAAGAAATACAATTTGCTGATCGGCGAGCATATGGCGGAACGGATCAAGTTCGAAATCGGGTCGGCCTATCCGTTCGAAGAGCGGAAGACCATGATGATCAAGGGCCGGGATCTGATTTCGGGCATCCCGCGTACGCTGGTGATCGACGACGCGGAAGTCCGCGAAGCCTTACAGGAACCCATTGGGACCATCGTGAATGCGATCAAGATCGCCTTGGAAAACACGCCGCCGGAACTGGCGGGAGATATCATCGACCGCGGCATCGTCTTGACCGGCGGCGGGTCCCTGTTGAAGGGCATGGACACGCGGTTCCGCGAAGAAACGAACTTGCCGATCATCACGGTGGACGATCCGCTCACCTCCGTCGTCCTGGGCGTGGGCAAGATTTTGGACGAACTGGATCTCCTCCGGAAAGTCTCGGTCATGTCGCAGGCCAACAACCTCCGGTAAGGTCCCATCCCCTCATGCGGATGGTCAATTTTCGCACACCCTATAACGCGGGGCGACTGGCTCTCGCGCTCGCCGTCGTGCTGCTGCTCGGCTTTTTCCTGCTCCCCAACCAGCTCCAAGGTGTGTTTCAGGAGGTCGGCAGTCCGATCGGATGGGTGGTGAGTTGGCCCCTCCGTGCGGTGGCCGGCATTCAAGGGGGTGTCGCCGATTTCTGGAGCAATTTTGTCGCGCTGCAGGGCGTGCGGGAAGAAAACACGGAGTTGCGGAAAGAGCTGGAACAGCTCAAAGGGCAAAACAGCCAGTTGCGTGAAGCGGCGGCGGCGACGGAACGGCTGACGGCTCTGCTGGAATTCAAGGGCCAGGAGATGTTCCCGATGGTGGCGGCGCGAGTGATCGGCCGCGATACGGGGAACTGGTACCGCGCGATCATCCTCAACAAAGGGGAATCGGACGGATTTCGTCCGGACATGGGTGTGGTCACGCCTGCCGGCGTGGTCGGCCGGATCGTCAAGACCACGGCCGCGACCTCGGTGGTGTTGCTGGTGACGGACCCGAACAATGCGATCGCCGGCTTGGTTCAACGGACCCGGGATGAAGGGATTATCGAAGGAACCACATCCGGGCTGGCGCGGTTGAAATATATTCCCTTGCTGTCGACGGCGCGGGCGGGCGATCGGGTGGTGACGTCCGGACTGGTCGGGGGATTTCCCCGCGGCTTGTCCATCGGGACGATCGCGCGGATCGACAAAGCGGAGGGCGCGTTGTTCCAGTCCGCCGAGCTGACGCCGGAAGTCGATATGAGCCGGGTGGAAGAAGTGCTGGTGATCCAGTCACCCAATCTTCAGACTGACAGCGAGCGTTCCGGCAGTCCGAAGGTCAAGCGCAAGCCATGAAGACGCTGGTGATGGCAGGGCTTATCGCCGGACTGATTCCGGTGCAATCGGTGCTCTTGCCGCATACGGCTGTCTGGGGAGTGATGCCGGATCTTGGATTGATTGTGGTGTGCCTGGCGGGCCTCTTTGGCGGCGAACTTGAAGGGTTGCTGGTCGGGCTGGCCGTGGGCTGGGTCATGGGTCTCTTTTCCGCGGCCGACCTGACCGCCGGCATGGTCACGAAGGGAACCGTCGGATACATCGCGGGTGTCGCCGGCCGCCATATCGTGTATGTATCCCCGGGTGTGCTGGTGCTGGGACTCCTCGCCGCCTCCTGTGTGTCCGGACTGCTCACCGCGTTGGTGCTGACACTCAACGACCAGCAGAGCCTGTGGTGGGCGCTCAAGACGGTGGTGCTGCCCCAGGCGGTACTCGACGGTGCAGTGGGCGGCGCGCTCTATTGGCTGGCGTGGAGCCGTCTGAACATGGAACGGTTTGTGTCGGAACACCGGACGTAGGTAATCGGATGGCGGCGGGGAATTACGCAGAAACCGAATTCGGCGATTTCCATCGCCGGCTCATGATTCTCCGCGTGGGACTCTTGCTCGTGGTGGCCCTCCTCGGCCTGCGCCTCTGGCATTTGCAAGTCCGGGAGGGGCCCTACTATCGGGACCTCTCGGAAAACAACCGGACCAGGCAGGTCTTGCTCGAACCGGCCCGAGGGCTGATCTATGACCGTCACGGCGTGCTCCTGGCGAACAATGTGCCGAGCTTCAGCCTCTATGTGACCCTGGAAGAGGTGAAGGATCGTGAGCTGTTGATCGGGCAGCTGTCCGAGCTGCTCGGCCTGGACCCGGCGCTCATCAGGAAAAAACTCACGGCCAAAGGCGGCAAGTTGCTGCCGCGCAAGGTGAAGGATCGCATGACCTTGCGCGATGCCGTGCTGATCGAATCCCACCGTCTGGAGCTTCCCGGCGTCATGGTCCAGGTGGAGTCGCAGCGGAACTACCCCGGCGGAGTCATAGCGGCCCATCTCCTGGGCTATGTCGGGGAAGTCTCCGCCGAGCAATTGGAGAAGCCGGAGTTTTCCGGTCTCCACCAGGGCAGCGTGGTCGGCCAATATGGAGTGGAAAAATCCTTCGACCGCCATGTGCGCGGCCAGGCCGGCCAAAAACATGTCGAAGTGGATGCCCATGGCAACGAAAAACAGGAGGTCGTCGTTGAGCAGCCGCAGGCCGGGAACGACCTGTATCTCACGATCGATGTGCGACTGCAGAAGGTGGCGGAGGATTTGCTGGGCCTGGAGTACGGCGCCATCGTGGCGTTGGATCCGACCAACGGCGATATTCTGGCCATGGCCAGCCGGCCGGGATTCGATCCGAACGTCCTCTCGCGGGAACTCACGCCCAAGCAATGGGTCGAGATCGTGCAGGACGAAGGCCGTCCCTTGAACAATCGCGCCTCTCAAGGACAGTATCCTCCCGGCTCCACCTTTAAGGTGCCCATGGCGGTGGCCGCGCTGGAAACAAAAACGATGGCGCCGTCCAGCACCGTGTCGTGCAACGGCGGGTATCAGTTCGGCAATCGGCTCTACCATGACTGGAAAGCGAGCGGGCATGGCGCCGTGGCGCTTCACGAGGCGCTGGTGCATTCGTGCGACGTGTATTTCTATACGGTCGGACAACGGATGGGCATCGATACGATGGCCGAGTACGGCAAGGAGTTCGGACTCGGGCAAAGCACGGGGGTGGAACTGCCGTCCGAGCGAACGGGGATCATGCCGTCGACCGCCTGGAAGGAAAAGGCGAAAAACGCGCCATGGTTACCCGGTGAAACCATTTCGGCGGCGATCGGACAAGGGTATGTGACGGTCACGCCGCTGCAAATGGCGAGTTTGATCGGCACGGTCGCCAACAACGGTGTGAATTACCGGCCGCGGCTCGTGCGCGCGGTGATGGACCGGACGATCGGCAATTTGCAGGAACTGCCGGCGGTGCCGCGGGGCAAGGTCAAGGCGAAGCCGGAGACCTTCCGCCTCGTGAAAGAAGCTCTGGCCGAGGTCGTGACGAAAGGCACGGCGACCCGAGCGAAATCGTCCCTCGTGACCATCGGGGGAAAGACGGGCACCGCGCAGGTGGCGGCGCTCCGAACGGGACCGGAAGAAAATATCCCCAAGAAGTTCCGCGATCATGCCTGGTTCGTCGCCTTCGCGCCGGTCGAATCCCCGACGATTGCGGTCGCGGTGCTGGCCGAGCACATGGGACATGGAGGAGCCGCGGCGGCTCCGCTTGCGAAGGAACTCATCGAGACGTACATCAAGCTGACGTCACCGGCCGTGACCGCTGACGACTCCACGGCAAAGCCGGCTCGACGAGCCCCGGAGCCATTATGATCGATCGGTTGACGGAGGCCCGCGGGTTCGACAATTTCGACCTCCGCTATGTGGGGCTCATCCTGGCCATCCTCGGCCTCGGCGTGCTCTCCATTCACAGCGTGACCCACGACCAGCAGGGCGGCATCGCGCCGTATTATCTCAAGCAGCTGATCTGGATCGGCTTGGGGGCGGCGGCCTTCCTGGTCATGTGGGTCTGGGACTATCACAGTCTCGCGCGGCTGGCCTATCCCGCCTACGCGCTCGTGCTGCTGATGCTGCTCTTCGTGCTGTTCGAAGGGCGGGCGAGTAAAGGCGCGCAACGGTGGATTGCGCTGGGACCGTTTACGTTTCAACCCTCCGAATTCGCCAAGCTCGTGCTGATCCTGGTGCTGGCCCATTACTATTCGAAAGCGCCGCGCGTGGGATGGCTCCAGCGTGTGATCATGCCGGGTTTGTTAATGTTGCCGGGACTTCTGCTGATTCTGAAGCAGCCGGATTTGGGCAGCGGCCTGAGCTTCGTCGCGGTCTATGCCGCGATGCTGCTCATGGTCGGGGTGCGGTCTCAGGCGCTGGGGGTCATGCTGCTCTTTTCCGTCATGCTGTTTCCCTTCGCGTGGGAAGGGGTGTGGGGGTCCTTGCATGATTACCAGCGACAGCGCATTATGGCGTTCGTCGATCCGGACTACGATCCGGGCGGCAAAGGGTATCACGCGCTGCAGTCGAAAATTGCGATCGGGTCCGGCGAATTGACCGGGAAGGGGCTGTTCGGCGGCACGCAAAGCCAGCTGAAGTTTTTACCGGAAGGCCATACGGACTTCGTCTTTGCGGTGTTTGCGGAAGAGTGGGGCTTTCTCGGCGTCCTCGTGCTGCTGGCGCTTTTTGTCGCCCTGATTTGGCTGTCGCTGGAAATTGCGTCCAAGGCGAAAGATCAGTTGGGGGCATTGCTGGCAGTGGGGATCGTCTCGATGCTTTGTTTCTGTGTCGTGGTGAATATCGGGATGACGGCGGGGATGTTCCCGATCGTCGGCATCCCCTTGCCGCTGGTGAGTTACGGCGGGAGCGCCACGATTATGACCATGGCGTCGCTGGGATTGCTGTTGAATGTGAAACGAAGACGGTTGAGTTTGTTCTATTGAACGTGTCACTGTGGACGCGCGGCCGTGAGGCGGCGCATCGGTGATGATGGGTATGAATTTGTCGAGAGCCGGTGAGATGGTGAAGGGACTGATGATCAGCGGAGGACTTGGGCGACTGCCTGCGCCCGCCGCGTCCCTCATGTGGCGGCTCTCCAGCACAAGGAGTGGGTATGGGGACAGAGATTGCCATTACGGTCGCGCGGGAAGAAACCCGCGTGGCGGTTCTTGACGGGAGTGTGGTTACCGATTTGTTCGGCGACCGTGCCAAGCACAAGGACTATGTCGGAAATATTTATAAAGGTCGGGTCGCCAAGATTCTTCCCGGCATGCAGGCGGCATTTGTGGATATCGGCCTGGAGAAGGCTGCCTTCATGCACGTGTCCGATCTTTCGGTGGATGCGGAGCCGGGGGATATGCTGGTCGAGGCCGAGGAGGATGACAAGGACTCGGATGTGCTTCGTCCGAAACGGCAGAGCGCAAAACCGATCGAACAGCTCTTAACTGAAGGCCAAGAGCTGATGGTCCAGATCTCGAAGGGACCGATCGGCACCAAAGGGTCGCGGGTCACGACCTACGTGTCATTGCCCGGCCGGTACTTGGTGTTCATGCCGAATGTCGAACATATCGGCGTGTCGAGGCGGATTCCGCGTGATGAGGAGCGGGCGCGGCTGAAGGACGTCATGCGGCGCGTCCGCCGTCCCGGCTTCGGCTACATCGTCCGGACGGTCAGCGAAGGCGTCAAGGAGGACGAACTCAAGTCCGACGTCGACTTTCTGCACGTCCTCTGGCAGGACATCCTGACCAAGCGGGATCAGCTGGGTGCGCCGGCGTTACTGCACAGCGACTTGAGCCTCAGCTTCCGCGTGGTGCGGGACCTGTTCAGCAGGAAAGTGGACCGGCTCTGGATCGATGCCCGGCAGGAATACGACGCCATTCGTAATTTCGTGCAGCGGTTTTCCCCCGAACAAACCTCGCGGATCCATTTCTACGATAAGGAGGAGTCGCTGTTCGACCACTTGGGGGTGGAGCAGGAGATTACCCGGGCGATGAGCCGCAAGGTCTGGCTCAAGTCGGGCGGGTATTTGGTGATCGATCATACGGAAGCGATGACGGTGATCGACGTCAATACGGGCCGGTTCGTCGGTAAACGGGACCAGGAAGAGACGATTCTCCGGAACAATCTGGAGGCGGCCAAAGAAGTCGCGTATCAGCTGAAACTGCGGGGCATCGGCGGTATCATCATCGTCGATTTTATCGACATGGAGCGCGAGAAGAACCGCGACAAGGTCTACCATGCCCTGGTGGATGCCATGGCCTCCGACAAGGCGCGCACGCGGATCTCCAGAATTTCGGATCTCGGATTGATCGAAATTTCGCGCGAGCGCGTCCGCGAGGACCTGCTGCGCTCGTTGTCCGAACCCTGCCGGTACTGCGAAGGACGCGGCTATACAAAGTCTCCGACCACCGTGGCCTATGAAATCTTCCGGGAGATCCGCCGCATCGAACCGTCCGAGGACCAGCACCGCATCGTCGTCGGAGCCCATCCGACGGTGGCCGAGTTGCTGCAAGATGAAGAGCGCCATGGGGTGGAAAACCTGGAACAGGAGCATTCGGCCAAGATCGTGATCATGCCGGATAGCCAGTTGCACCTCGAGCAGTACGATCTGGTCGTCATGTAATCGACAGTGTGATGGATCACGGCGCGCTCGTCTCCTGGCTGACACTGCAAGCGATAGACGGTGTGGGCGACCGTACGCTGCTCAAGTTGGTGCAGGCGTTCGGCTCGCCGGATGCGGTGCTGTCGGCGGATCAGGATGAGCTGATCCAGGCCGGGTGCAGTTCCGAGCTGGCCGAATCGATCCGGCGCGGACTCCCGGCCCTAGTCCGTCACCAGATCGAGAAACAAATCAGAACCGCCGAGGATCTCAAGATCCGCGTCCTCACCGTCTTCGACCGGTCCTATCCCGCAAGGCTCAGAACCATTCCCGACCCGCCTCCGTTGCTGTATGTGAGCGGGACCTTGTCGGCTCAGGACGACGTCGCGGTGGCGATCGTGGGAGGCCGGCGCGCGACGCCGTCCGGCCGGGTCGTGACCGAAGAGATCGCCAGAGATCTTGCCGGCACAGGCGTGACGATCGTGAGCGGTCTGGCGCGTGGCATCGATGCGGCGGCGCACCGCGGTGCGCTGGCGGGCAAGGGGCGCACGATCGCGGTGCTGGGATGCGGCATCGACCGGACGTATCCGCCGGAGCATCAGGCATTGCGGCGCAGCATCGACGCGCACGGCGCGGTGCTCTCCGAGCTGCCGATCGGCTCGTCGCCGCTGAGCCATCATTTTCCACGGAGGAACCGCATTATCAGCGGGCTCTCGTTGGGCGTGCTCGTGAGCGAAGCCGCAAAGGACAGTGGATCGCTGATTACGGCCAAGTTGGCGTTGGAGCAGGGCCGTGAGGTATTTGCCGTTCCGGGCTCCGTGAAAGAAGACGCCTGCCGGGGATCGAACAGTCTCATCAAAGAAGGGGCGACCTTGATCGAACGGGCGCAAGACATTCTCGACGACATTCTGCCTCAGATCGACGCACGGCTCCGGGCCGCGCTGCGCGTCGAGGCTGCGTCGGCACTCCCGCATGCCCCGTTGAGCAGCGAGGACGGTCCGGTGTACGAAGCGTTATCGTATGAGGCGCGGTCCGTCGATATGGTGATCGAAGCGACGGGGCTGAGCGCCGCCAAAGTGTCTGCCAGCTTGCTGTCTCTGGAATTGTCCGGGCGTGTGCGCCAGCTGCCCGGCCAGCAGTACATCCGCCTGTAGCCTAGCCCGCATTATTCATGGCGGTGCGTCACAGAATATGTTCCGGGTTTCTGGTTTCGAGTTGCGGGTTTTTGGAGTATCGTTTCTGACAACACGAAACATGAAATCCGAAACTCACAACTCTGTTCTCCAGAGTATCGGATCGGCGATTTCCGCCGTTCTAGTTGCATCAACCCGAGATATTTGATACGGATGGGGCGACCTTTTATGTGTGAATGGAGTTGTCATGGCCAAGTCTCTGATCATCGTTGAGTCGCCGACCAAGGCGAAAACCGTCACCAAATATCTGGGGCGCGGCTATACGGTCATGGCCTCGGTCGGCCACGTCAAGGATCTGCCGACCAGCAAGCTGGGCGTCGATCTCGAACACGATTTCGAACCGCAGTATGTGACGATCAAGGGCAAGTCGAAGGTGTTGGCCGATATTAAGAAGAAGGCCGGAGAGGTCGATAAGATTTTTCTGGCGCCGGACCCCGATCGGGAAGGGGAGGCCATCGCCTGGCACATCGAACAGGAATTGCTGGGGAAGTCGAAAAAGAAAAAGAAGGACGGGAAAATTTTCCGGGTCCGGTTCAACGAGATCACCGAGTCGGCGATCAAGCGCGCGCTGCAGTCGCCGGAGGAAATCAACATGAAGCTGGTCAACGCCCAGCAGGCGCGCCGGGTGTTGGATCGCATCGTCGGCTATCAAGGCAGCCAGCTGCTCTGGAACAAGGTGCGGCGCGGGCTCAGCATGGGGCGTGTGCAATCCGTCGCCATGCGGTTGATCTGCGAGCGGGAAGCGGAACGGGAAGCCTTCAGGGCGGAGGAGTACTGGTCGATCACGGCGCTGCTGGCCGGCGCCACTCCACCGTCGTTCGAAGCCAAGCTCCACAGTATGAACGGGGAGGAGGCGTCGATCGAAAACGCCGGGCAGGCCGGGCGCGTGGTGGAGGCCATTGACGGCAAGCCGTTCGTCGTGCAGTCGGTCGAGCGCCGGGAGAAGAAACGGAACCCCGTCGCGCCGTTCATTACCAGCCGTTTGCAGCAGGAGGCTGCCCGCAAACTGCATTTCTCGCCGAAGAAGACGATGACGCTGGCGCAGCAGCTCTACGAGGGTGTCGAGATCGGCGCCGAAGGGGCAACCGGCCTCATTACCTATATGAGAACCGACTCGCCCCGCATCTCCAACGAAGCGATGGCCGAAGCGCGGGACGTCATCCAGTCGCGATTCGGAGCGGAGTACCTGCCGGCGACCCCGAACGTCTACAAGACGCAAAAGGCCGCGCAGGAGGCGCATGAAGCGGTCCGCCCGACATCGGCGGCGCGCGACCCCGAATCGATCCGCCAGTATTTGGATCCGGATCAATACAATCTGTACAAACTGATTTGGAACCGCTTCATCGCGTCGCAGATGGTGCCGGCGATCTTAGACGTGACGCGCATCGATTCGTCGCCGGTCGGGACCAAGGACAAGTATATTTTCCGGTCCACGGGCACGGTGGTGAAGTTTCCGGGCCATACGATTGTCTACCTGGAGGGAGTCGATAAGGAGTTGCCGTCGCAGAAGCCGAAAGCCGATCAGGAGGAGGACGACAGCGAACGGCAACTGCCGGCGCTCTCCGAGGGCGAGCAACTGCGGCTGGTTGAACAAGAAGGGCAAACGGTCGAGGGCCTGACCTCGAAGCAACACTTCACGCAGCCGCCGCCCCGGTACAACGAGGCGTTGCTGATCAAGGAGCTGGAGGAAAAGGGCATCGGCCGCCCATCGACCTACGCGGCGATCATTTCGACGATCCAGGACCGCAAGTACGTGGAAAAGACCGAAGGACGGTTGGTCCCGACGGAAACCGGCCGGACGGTCAACGATTTCCTGATGAAGGGGTTCCCCGAACTCATCAATGTCGATTTCACCTCGCAGCTGGAAGAGCAGCTCGATGAAGTGGAAGAAGGGACCAAGCCCTGGGTCACGGCGGTGCGCGACTTCTATACGCCGTTTACCAGAGAATTGGAGCGGGCCAAGACGATTCCCGGCCCCAAGGATATCGTCGAGCCGCCCACGGACATCCCGTGCGAGAAGTGCGGCAAGATGATGGAGATCAAATGGGGGCGAAACGGGAAATTCCTCGCGTGCCCCGGCTACAAAGACGATCCACCCTGTAAGAACACACAGAACTTTGAAAAACTGCCGGACGGCACGATCAAGATTGTGCCTAAGCTGGAGTTGACGACGGATCAAAAGTGCGACAAGTGTGCAAGCCCGATGGTGGTCAAGACCGGACGATTCGGCAAGTTCATCGCCTGTTCCGCGTATCCTCAGTGCAAAACGACCAAGCCGCTGGCGCTGGGGGTCAAATGCCCGCAGCCGGGTTGCGGCGGCGATCTGGTGCAGAAGCGGACGCGCAAGGGCCGCTCATTCTTCGCGTGCAGCAACTATCCCAAGTGTGAGTATGCGCTGTGGGATCGCCCGGTGCCGAAAACCTGCCCCACCTGCCACGCGCCGTTCCTCGTCGAAAAAGTCAGCAAGCAGGACGGCCGGAGTGTCCAGTGCCGCAATCAAGACTGCGGCTACCGCGAAGCGGGGTGAGCGGCCGGCGGCTAGTTCCCCTCTGTTTTTTTCTCTCGCTGTTTCGTCAGGGCCACTCGCAGCTTTTCTTCCTGTTCCGTACTGAGCGATGTTTTAAGGATGGTCCCCTCATAGCGTGAGAAGCTGGCCAGCAGCTTGTCTTGGTCTGCGCTCCGGATCAACAAGAAGATCGCCGATGTTCCGCGTGTGATCGTGCTGCCCAGTGCCCTGATGAAATTGTCGGGGATCCCATAGTCGCTCAAGAGTCCATACTCACTGGCGGCGGTGGTGATGGCTCCGGCCCCGGCGCCTCCGGCGAGGCTCCCGATCAGACCTGCCAGCGGATTCATGAAGAGCAGGCCCATTAGTCCTCCCCACAACATGCCCAGCGACACACCGTGCGCCGTCGCCCCTCCGAACACGTCGACGCACTGCTTCAGGTGGACCTTGCCGTCCATATCGCGGACGACAATGACCGCGTCTTCCAGGTCCAGCACATAGTGCGTTTCCATTGCCCGTAGTTCGTTCAGCACCCGGTCGGCCGTGCTGGAATCTTTAAACGCGATGCAGACAAGTTCACTCATGATTCATCTCCTTCGATGGTACTGGTGCAAACATCATTCGATGTGATGGGGGATTCACCGAACGGGACCTCCCCTAGTTAACAGTAAGATGGTGTGCAGAGCAAGATGGCTGTCGAACGATACCTGACGGAGCAGACGGTCCCGCCCTCCTCGCCCCTTGTTTTCCGCTCCCTTTTCCCTTTACCCTCACCTGTTTCCATCGACGTGATGGCGACACTGGACCTTCGATTGTTGAGGAACGGCACCCGTTATGTTGCAGACTGTGGCGTTGAGTTGCAGGCGCGGGGATCGGCGGCTCTTCTCCGATCTGAACATCACCGTTCAGCCGGGGACGCTCTTGGCGGTGGTGGGGGAGAACGGCAGCGGCAAGACCAGTTTGCTGCGTATGCTGACCAGTTTGTTGTCGCCCGAGGAAGGGGCAATTCTGTGGCAAGGACAGGACATTCGCGAACAGCGGGAACAGTACTGTGCCCAGCTTACGTATATTGGACATTTGAATGGAATCAAGGACGATTTGACGGCGATGGAGAATCTGTCCCTATCCGCATCCTTGGTCGGCGATCACTGCGATGGGCCGGCGGCGCATGCCGCATTGGAAGCGGTGGGCCTCAGGCGGCAGGCACACCAGTTGCCGACGAAAGTACTCTCGCAGGGGCAGAAGCGCCGGGTGGCGCTGGCTCGTCTGTGGTTGTCCGCCCGTACGCTCTGGCTGTTGGATGAGCCCTTTACGTCGCTGGATACGGCGGCGACCGGTTTAGTGACCGAGCAATTGCACGCGCATCTGAAGCGGGGAGGCATCGCCGTCGTGGTCACTCACCAGGAGGTCGGGTTGCCGTCCAGTATCGTCCAGCGTCTGAGGATGAACGGATGAACCGGCCCAGCCTGTGGGAAGCGTTGCGCGGGGTGGTGCGCCGGGATCTGCTGCTGGCGATGCGGCGTCGCTCGGATGTCGCGATGTCGGTATTTTTCCTGGTGATTGTCGCGAGCCTGTTCCCATTGGGGGTCGGTCCTGAGCCGGCGGTGTTGCGGACGATCGGCGCCGGGGTCCTCTGGGTGGCAGCCTTGCTGGCCTGTCTCCTGTCGCTGGGACGCGTCTTTACGGCGGATTATTTGGACGGTGTGCTGGAGCAGATGGTACTGATTGCGCAGCCGTTGCCGGTGCTGGTTGTCGGCAAGGTCTTTGCCCACTGGATCGTCTCCGGCCTGCCGGTTGTCTTGTTGTCGCCGCTGCTCGGGTTGCAATTCGGCCTGGATGGAGAGGCCCTGGGAGTGCTGGTCTTGTCGCTCTTGCTTGGGACGCCGACGTTGAGTATGATTGGTGCTATCGGTGCCGCGCTGGTGCTTGGTGTGCGCGGAAGCGGGCTCTTGGTCGCCCTCTTAGTGCTTCCCCTGTATGTTCCGGTGCTGATCTTTGGGGCCGGTGCCGTCACAAGCAGCATGGCAGGAATGGGCGGCGAGGCCAACTTGTCGCTGCTGGGGGCCTGTCTTGTGTTGTCGCTGTTTTTTTCGCCCTGGGCCACGGCGGCGGCATTGCGCATCGCGTTGGAATAGAAGGATGACACAGTCGTGAACTGGTCGAAGTATTCGGCGCCACTGGCGTTTTACCCCTTGGCGGGGAAGATGATTCCCTGGTTTTCCGTGGTGGCTGCTCTGGCGATTGCCGTGGGGCTCTATATTGGACTCCTCGTTGCCCCGACCGATGCGACGCAACACGATTCCTATCGCATCATCTTTGTCCATGTGCCGGCGGCCTGGATGTCGATGTTTCTGTACGTCGTGATGGCCATCTGGGCCGGCATAGGGATGGGACTGAATGCCCGTCTCTCCTTTATGATGGCACAAGCCATCGCGCCCACCGGAGCGATGTTTACGTTTATTGCGCTGGTGACGGGCTGTATGTGGGGGAAACCGACTTGGGGTACGTATTGGGTGTGGGATGCCCGGCTGACCTCGGAATTGATTCTGCTGTTTCAATATGCCGGTGTGATGTTGTTACGGACGTCAATCGACGACTTACGCCGCGCGGATCGGGCCAGCGGTGTCTTGGCGTTGGTGGGGGTGGTGAACATTCCCATCATTTATTTTTCGGTCCAGTGGTGGAATACATTGCATCAGGGCGCGTCCGTCAGCATGACGGCAGCGCCGAAGATGGCGGCGATCATGCTCACGGCGATGCTCTTGATGACGTTCGGGTTCTGGATGTACAGCATCGCGGTGATTCTGGCGCGCGTCCGTTGCGTGATTCTCGAACGTGAGAGTCAGCCGGCTTGGAGCAACCCCTCCGCTGCGCCGGAAGTCGCGGAGGCGCGCTGATGTACTGGGGAAGCGTCAGTGAGTTTCTCGCGATGGGAGGCTACGGCCTCTATGTGTGGACCTCGTTCATCATCACGGCGTTGGGCATCACCTGGGAAGTGTTGGCGTTGTGGCGCCGGCGGGCCGCCGCCCTCGCGGACAGCCACGGCATTTTGAGGAGCACCGAATGACCTCTCGTCAAAAACGGTTCGCGTTCATCGGGTTGGGTCTGGTGGTGTTAGGTGTCGCCACGGCTCTGGTGTTGAATGCATTGAAGAGTAATCTTTCGCTCTTTATCACGCCCACCGAGGTGGTGAATGGTGAGATTCCCAAGGGGAAAAGCTTCCGCCTCGGCGGAATGGTAGAGGACGGGAGCCTCAAGCGGGAGAATGATGGTCTGACCGTTCACTTCGTGGTGACGGATACGGCGAAGCGCGTACCCGTGACCTATAAGGGAATATTGCCGGACCTGTTCAAAGAAGGGAAAGGCGCCGTCGCGCAGGGCCAGTTGGCGGCCGACGGCACCTTCGTCGCCAGTGAGGTACTGGCGAAACATGACGAAAACTACATGCCGCCGGAAGCGGCCGCAGCGATGGCCAAGGCCAAAGCCTCGAGAGCCCAGAGCAGCAACACGTTGGTTATCCAAACACAGTAGGACACCACCCCAATGATTCCTGAAATCGGTCATTTTGCCTTGATTCTCGCGCTCTGTGTCGCGCTTGTGCAGGGAATTCTCCCGATCTACGGCGCGGCGGTCGGCAGCTCTGCGCTGATGTCCGTGGCAAAGCCGGCGGCGCGCACTCAATTCCTGCTGGTCCTCACCGCGTTCGGCTGCCTGGCCTATGCCTTCGCAGACAAGGATTTTTCCGTGTTGTATGTCGCGGCGACCTCGAACTCGCAATTGCCCCTCCACTATCGTCTGGCCGCCATCTGGGGAGCGCATGAAGGGTCGCTGTTGTTGTGGACGTTCATTTTGACGATTTGGATGTTCGCGGTGACGCTGTTTTCTACGCATCTGCCGGATACCATGCGGTCACGCATCCTTGGTGTGATGGGACTGGTGAGTGTGGGGTTTCTCCTGTTCATGCTGAGCGTGTCCAATCCGTTCGAGCGGCTGATCCCGGCCGCACCCGAGGGGCGCGATCTGAACCCCTTGTTGCAGGACCCCGGAATGGTGATCCATCCGCCGATGCT
>DCZO01000016.1:250832-270111 GCA_002331335.1 Nitrospira sp. UBA2082
ATGGGCTACGTCGGATTCTCCGTGGCCTTTGCCTTCGCGCTGGCCGCGCTCTTGGGTGGCAATCTCGATGCGGCCTGGGCCCGCTGGTCTCGCCCATGGACGACTGTCGCCTGGTGCTTTTTGACGGTCGGTATCGCGATGGGAAGCGGTTGGGCCTACTATGAGCTCGGATGGGGTGGCTGGTGGTTTTGGGACCCGGTTGAGAACGCTTCATTCATGCCGTGGTTAGCCGGAACAGCGTTGGTGCATTCATTGGCTGTGACCGACAAGCGGGGCGGGTTCAAGGTGTGGACGGTCCTGCTTGCCATCATGGCATTTTCATTGAGCCTCCTTGGGACGTTTCTCGTCCGTTCCGGTGTCCTGACCTCCGTGCATGCGTTTGCCACCGATCCAAAACGAGGCATGTTCATCCTGGCGTTCCTGGCCGTCGTAATCGGGGGCTCGCTCTTGCTATACGCCTGGCGCGCGCCGCGAGTGGGATTAGGCGGCGGCTTCTCTGTCCTTTCCCGCGAGGGCCTGTTGTTGGCCAACAACGTCTTGCTGGTGGCGGCGATGGGGTCGGTGCTGTTAGGCACCTTATATCCCTTGTTTCTGGACGCGCTGGATCTGGGGAAGATTTCCGTCGGCCCGCCGTATTTCGATTCGGTATTCGTTCCGCTGATGACCCCGGCGCTCTTTTTGATCGGAGTCGGTCCTCTGGCGCAATGGAAGCAGGCAGCCTTACCCGATTTGGCCAAGCGGTTGCGCTGGGCGTTCGGAGTGAGTGTTGCGACAGCTGTGGCGCTGCCGTTTGCGTTGGGTACCTGGACACCATTGCTCAGCCTGGGACTGTTGCTGGCGGTTTGGATTGTCACGACGTCTCTGGTCGGGTTGCGCGAGCGTATCGGACATGTGGCCGGTGATGGGTATGTGACACGACTCGCGGGAGTGCCGCGGTCCTACTGGGGGATGCTCCTGGCCCATTGCGGTATTGCGGTATTCATCGTCGGCGTCACGATGGTCAAAGGATTTGAAACAGAACAGGACGTCCGCATGAACGTCGGCGAGACCTCAACCATCGGTGGCTACACCTTCCGGTTCGACGGTGTGCAGGATGTCATGGGGCCCAACTATTCGGCGGCGCGCGGGACGTTCCACATTATCAAGGATGGTCGCGAGACGGCGGTCATGTATCCGGAAAAGCGGCGCTATACGGCTCAAAATCAAATTATGACGGAGGCGGCGATCGATACCGGGTTCTTGCGGGACCTCTATGTGTCCCTGGGCGAACCGCTCGATGACGGCGCCTGGAGCGTGCGGTTGTATCACAAGCCCTTCATCGATTGGATTTGGGGCGGCTGTTTGCTCATGGCCTTGGGCGGCGTTGTCGCCGTCAGCGATCGACGGTACCGCCCGGCCTGGCGACGTGAACCACAGACGGTGCCCGCCGGAGCACGGCTTGCCGGTCGGCAAATCGCATGAGTCGATTTTTTCTTCCCCTGGCCATTTTCGGGATTATGGTGGGCTTCCTTGCGGTCGGGCTGACGCTCAACCCGCGAGAGATTCCTTCTCCGCTGGTTGGCAAGGAAGCGCCGGCGTTTTCTCTTCCGCAGCTCCACGAACAGGATAAGGTGTTGGCACGCAAGGATCTGGCGGGGCAGGTTTGGCTACTGAACTTCTGGGCATCCTGGTGCAGCGGCTGCAAAACCGAACATCCTGTGCTCATGGAGTTGGCAAAATCCGGAGCGGTGCCGATCTATGGGATGGATTACAAGGATCAGCGGGACGAAGCGCTGGCCTGGCTGAGTCGGTGGGGGAATCCCTACCAGATGGTCGGCGTTGATCTGGAGGGGCGCGTCGGTATCGATTATGGCGTCTATGGTGTGCCGGAAACCTACGTCATCGACAAGCAAGGGGTCATTCGCTATAAACAGATCGGGCCCGTGACCGAAGAGGCCTTAGCGAAAACCATTCTGCCCTTGGTAAAGGAGCTGCAAGCGAAATGATCTGGTTGGCGCTCATCGCGCTGCTGATGCCGGGACCATCCTGGGCCGGCGAGGCGCGGCCATTAGGGGATGATCCCGCAGTCGAGGAACGGCTGAAACATTTGGCCGTCGAATTGCGGTGCTTGGTCTGTCAGAACCAAACCTTGGCCGATTCGAACGCCCCGCTCGCGGAGGATCTGCGCCGGGAAGTCCGTGAGATGATCGTCAAAAACATGAGTGATAAAGAGATTATCGACTTTCTCGTGTCGCGGTACGGTGATTTTGTCCTGTACCGCCCCCCCTTGAAATCGACGACCACACTTCTGTGGGTTGGGCCGTTCGTGCTGTTGGTCGGGGGCGGGATCGCCCTCGTGGTGGCATTGAAGCGTCGAGGGAAGAAGGTGGCGGACGCGGCGATTACGGAGGAAGAGCATCGGCGGGTCGAACAGCTGCTCTCAGAAGGAGTCAAACGATCATGACCCTCACATTCTGGTTGATCGCCGCGGCCATGACTATTGTCGTCCTCGGCTTTCTCTTGTACCCGCTGTTGAAGAAAACTGCTGGTGCTGGTGCCGAGCGGGAAAAGACGTTGCCGGTCTATCGGCAGCAATTTTCTGAATTGGAACAGGACCGGAGCAGCGGGTTGCTCACGGATGAGCAGTATCGTATGGCGCGCCAGGAACTGGAGCGCCGTCTGTTGGAGGAAACGAGTGCGACGGAGCCGGCCTCGGCGACTTCCGGACAACTGGTCAATGTGAAGTTCGTCGCACTGGCGTTGGTAATGCTCATTCCCTCCGCCAGCGGTGTCCTATACTGGACGCTGGGCAACCCGATGGCTATGACGCATCCGGCGGCATCGCCGATGGCGGCTCAGGGCGGTGCCGGCGACGAGCGCCAGATGATGGAGGGGCTCAATACGCTGATGGAACGGCTCAAAAAGAAGCTGGAGCAGAACCCCAACGATGCATCAGGCTGGGCCATGCTGGCGCGCTCCTACATGGCCATGGAACGGTATGGCGAGGCCGTTCCGACTTTCGAGAAGGCATTCAAGCTGAACCCCAACGATGCGGACATGCTTGCCGATTATGCCGATGCACTTGGGATTCATCAGGGACGCAAGCTCGAAGGCAAGCCGGAGACCTTGATCGAAAAAGCGTTGAAGGTTGACCCCAATCACGTGAAGGCTCTGATGCTGGCAGGCACCATAGCGTACAATCGAAAGGACTTCGCTCTCGCCGTCAAAGATTGGGAGCGGGCGCGCACAAGCTTGCCGCCGGATTCTGATCCGGATTATTCTGAGCAAATCACGGCCGCGATCGGCGATGCAAAACAGCGGATGGGTGGTGCGCCGTTGATGGCGGCAACAAACGCTTCTCGTGCGTCATCGGCGATGCCGGCTGATCATCCTCCGGTCAAAAAAGCCGGTGCGTCGCGGGCGATTACGGGCAAAGTGGTGTTGGGGCCGGGCATGGCCGGCAAAGCGCTTCCCGATACGCTGTTCGTCTTTGCGAAGGATGTCGCGGGTCCACCGATGCCGGTGTCGATCGTGCGGGCCTCAAAGAAGGACTTACCCTTTACTTTCAGGCTTGATGACTCGACGAGTCCTATGCCGTCCCGAAAGCTGTCGGACATCGATACAGTGGTCATTGTGGCTCGGTTATCGAAATCCGGGCAAGCGATGCCAGGAAGTGGTGACCTGGAAGGGATGAGTCAGCCGATTAAGCCGGGGGCAGAAAACATTACTGTCGTGATTGACCGGGAGCGTCCGTAGAATCCTGCCATCCTTAGATTTGTCGGTGAGTTGCACGGTGTTTGTCGGGGTATTGTCCATCTAAAATATCTTGACAAGGTAAATAGGCCTCAGCTATATTCGGCCGCGTTCTTTAAGATACCCTGAGTAGATAATAATAGAGAACCTAAATTCATCATCACGATGCATCTTTTTGAGAGCTATTTCTTGAGAACCGGGGCACAGTGCCCACAAACGGAAGGAGTATGACTGTGACCGTAAAGCATCTGGCGAAGTGCGCCATGGTTGTCTGCGGCATGTTGCTGGCCGCACCCGTATTTGCGCAGTATCCGAGCGTCCCGAAGGAAACCTTCGAGGCGCTGAAGATTGAGCGGTCAGCTACCCCCAAGGAGTTTCATGAGGCGCTGACCACTCGCTATAAGGATCCAGGTAGAGGAGCGGGGAAGGGGCAGTACGGCCAGTATTGGGAGCCGATTGCCATGACCAAGTACTTCGATCCTGCGACCTTCTACAAGCCCCCGCAATCGGTGAAGGAAGTGGCGACGCGCGAGCAGTGTGTGAAATGCCACACCGATGAGTCACCGGGGTGGGTGGCGCAGTGGAAGCGGAGCGTGCACTCCAATCTGGATCAGATTCGTAAGCTGACCCCCAAGGACGACACGTTCTATAAGAAAGCCAAGTTGGAGGAAGTCGAAGCCAACCTGCGCTCGCTGGGCAAGCTCGGGCCCAAAGAGAATTTGAAGGAAGTGAGCTGCATCGACTGCCACGTGGACATCAACACGAAGAAGGCGGCGGATCACCGGGTCGACATCAAGATGCCGACGTCCGATATGTGCGGCAGCTGCCATCTTATGGAATATGCCGAGCGCGAGTCCGAGCGTGATACGATCCTCTGGCCGAAGAACCAGTGGCCACGGGGTCGTCCGTCGCACGTGCTGGATTGGAGAGCCAACGTCGAGACCGATATCTGGGCGGGCATGTCGCAGCGTGAGATTGCCGAAGGCTGCTCTATGTGCCATACGAATCAGAACAAGTGCGATAACTGCCATACCCGGCACGAATTCTCAGTGGCCGACTCGCGCAAACCGGAAGCCTGCGGCACCTGCCACAGCGGCGCCGATCACATCAACTGGGAGGCCTACAACGGGTCGCAACATGGGCTGGGCTACCAGGCCTCGAAGAATCGCTGGAATTGGAATTTACAGCTGAAGGATATGGTGGTGAAGGGCGGGCAGAAGTTCCCGACCTGCCAGAGCTGCCATTTTGAGTATCAAGGAAAATTCAGCCACAACACGGTGCGGAAGGTTCGCTGGGCGAATTATCCCTTCGTGCCAGGGATTCGCGAGGCTGTATTTGACGCCTGGGGTATGCAACGGTACGAGGCGTGGGTCAAGACCTGCACTACGTGCCATTCCGAGACATTCGCGCGAGCATACTTGGAGTTTATCGACAACGGCACCTCCCATGGCCTCGATAAGTATGATGAGGCGCACAACGTCGTCCATAAACAGTTCGAGGCGCGGCTCTTGACCGGGCAACGGACGAACCGGCCGGCGCCGCCCGCACCGGCGAAGGCCCTCTTCGACCAGTTCTGGCAGATCTACTGGTCCAAGAACAACAGCCCGACCGCCATCGAGCTCAAGCTCTTCGAGATGGCGGAAGACCATCTGGTGCAATTGCACGTGGCTCTGGCGCACCAATATCCCGGGTTCACCTATACGGTGGGCTGGGCCGCGATGAACCGGGCGTATGTCGAAATCATGGATGAGGACACCAAACTGAAGGATAGGATGCTCCTCATGGAGCGAGTGTCGAAGCTCGAGGAGAAGAGCAAGACCAGTCGGTTGCTGGATTTTGACAGCACTGATGGGAAGCTGACGCTCGGCAGTCTTGGCGGAGGTATGCTTCTGACTGGTACCCTCGCACTTGCAGGATGGAGCAGACGTAAGAAGAACCAGAAGTAACAGTGAGTGCCGCACAGACGATGGAATCAGCGCTGACGCGGCCCAGCAGTAAAATCCTCCCGTCACTAGGAATCATTCTGGTGGCGGGAGGTTTTTTATTGCTTGGTTGGTTTGCATTTTTATGGTTCGCTCCGGGTGCAGCCCCGTATCAATATCAGGTAGTTGAAGAGGGCGGGGTAGAAAAATTTCCCAAGCTTGAATTCGGTGCTTGGCCTGACCTCAAAATCAGTAAACAAGAGATGCACGTAGAGGGCGTGGAGGAATCGATAGCCACTGGGTATATTGCTCGCCGGGAAAATATGAAGCCAGTGATGGTCGGATGGGAAAATCACGTCGGCGAACCAATAATGTTTCTCGATACGAAGCTCTCCGAGCTGTCCATCTTGGCACCGGCTATCTCCAAGCATATGCCCAAGGATGCGGCTATTCTGGCCTGGTGGGATACATCGCGCCAGATTCAACTTCTCACCGGATTAAATCCTATCTTCACCTCGCATCTGTGTGAACCCCTCATGATGCCGATGGTCTGGAAGCCGAGAACCGAGGCCATCTTGAAGTATGAACGAGACTTCTGGGCGGCTCCACCGACAGAGGAAGAGCAGCGGAAATTCCAACGATTTGCTGATGCATTAGCCTCTGAGCCTAAGGAAGGTGTCGAGATCCTGCGTGAACTGGTCGGCGGTCGCGAAGGGTATGTCGTGGTGCACATTGCAGACATCTATAAGCTTGGGCTGATGCGGCCGGATCGTATCGGTGTTGCCTATAAGGACTTTCCCGTGAAAGCGAGCACGGATGTTCATGGGGTCAATATCATGATCAAGCGTTGGGAAGGGGACAACAAGTATACGGGACACACCGTGCATGGCTTTTCAGAAACTATCTTCCGCGCATACTTCCTCACGGATGAAAAAAGTACAAAAACCCTGCTTGCGCAGATGTTGCCCATGACGACCTCGACTATTCTAGAATTTCAACCAGTGCAGATGGTCTATAAAGAGGGAGGCTATCTAGTGTATAAGATTCCCTCGAAAGAGGCCTCGAACAATTGATGCCCTGGGTGTCAAAAATGAAAAAGGCGTTATTGTAAATCTTGCATCGTCACGATAAAATGAAATACAGATGATTTGTCAGCCTGCTAACAAATCGTTTTTCTAGGAGAAAGGAGCAACCGTGAATCATCGTTTGACAATTGCACTCGCCGCTACGGCGTTGTTTGCTGTCTTTGTCGGAACTGCCGCTGCCGAAGGAACGTTCGAAGGCAGGAAGAAGTGTTACAACTGCCACAAAGGCGAAGGCGAATCGTGGGACAAGACCCTTCATGCCAAGGCGATGGAATCGCTCAAACCCACAAGAGGGAAGAAAAAAGACGAGGCCATGGTCAAGGCAAAGCTTGACCCTAAGAAGGATTACACCAAAGACAAAGATTGCGTGGGCTGCCACGTGACCGGCTGGGGGAAAGAGGGCGGGTACACGGTTGAGGACCCGGACAAGTTTCTCATTGGTGTCAGCTGCGAGTCCTGCCACGGAGCCGGGAGCGATTATCGTAAGATTCACCGCAAAGCCGGTGAAGCCTTTGAAAAGTCTAAGAAGGAAACCCCTCGTGAGTCCCTGGCTGAAGCCGGACAGGACTTTGAATTCGTCGAAAAGTGCAGCGCCTGTCACCTGAACTATGAAGGGTCGCCCTGGAAGGGTGCGAAGAAGCCCTATACGCCCTTTACCCCGACCGTCGACAAGAAGTACTCGTTTGATTTTGAGAAGTATGTGCGAGACGACAAGGCGATGCATGCGCATTTCAAGCTCGCCGGGACGTTCACTGGCCCTCCAACGCCGAAATTCCACGAGGAATTCCAGAAGAACGCCAAGCCACCCGTAAAGTCTGACAAGGCTGAGGAGGAGTAATGTCAGGGAAGGCCGGTACGTTTATTGTCGGAGCAGTGATCGGCATTTTGCTGATCGCGGTGGTGTTTGGTGGAGAGGCAGCGGTCTCGAGAACCGAGTTCTGCATCAGCTGCCATTCAGAAATTTATCCCTATGAGGAGCTGAAGAAGTCCTCGCATTGGGGCGCGCTCGGCGCGGATCCTGGCTGCAAGGATTGCCATGTGCCTCAAGGGTTCTGGAATTTCCACAAAGCCATCTACACGCACGTGGTCGATGGGGTACCCTTCCTCATTAAGGAGTTCACCACCGACTACTCAACGGTGGAAAAATTCAATGAGCATCGTCCGGAGGCGGCCTTCAGAGCCAGAATGAAACTGAAGGAGTGGGATAGCCTCACGTGCAGGGCTTGCCACAAGAACGTGAAGGCCCCGGGTGCGTCAGCCAAGGCTGCGCATGCAAAAATGCAGACGGAAGGCGCCACGTGCATCGATTGCCACCAAAATCTGGTGCATAAGAAAGTTCCGGAGCACGATCTGAACGCCAGCTTGGCGCAGGGCCAACCGGTGGCGAAGGTCGAAAAGAAGAAGAAAGACGATGATGAGGAGGACGAGAAGGATTAACCTCGAATTCTTCTGAGAACCTCGTAAAGAATGAACCGCCTTGCAGCTGGTTAGCCAGGTGCAAGGCGGTTCTACTTTGTTCGCGTGTTAGTTGACGAGTCAGTCTATGTTATAGTTCTGTGCCATTCTAAGAGGCTCACTGTATGAACGGCTCGACGCGCAGTTGCTCCCCCTCCGTTGTTGTGATCATTTTCCTGGGAATCATCCTTGCGCTGCTTCCGTTGGCGAGCCGAGGTTACGCGCAATCGGAGGAAGACCAGCCTACATGGCTTGACGCACTCAAGAACCTGTCGAGCGAACGGATGCTCGCCGACGTGCGCATGTTAAGCAGCCCGGCGTTCAACGGACGGCAAGCCGGATCCCCCGATGACCTGCGATCCGCACAATGGGTTGCACAGGAACTGACTTCGGCAGGGGTACAGCTGCCGCGCATTGACAACAACGGAATCGCCTTCCCCTCTCCCGGGGACGGGAAGGAAAAGGCCGCCGGCATCATGGCCTCGATGGTCTCCACGCCACTCATCGGACCAGCCCCGATCGTTCGCACCGGCACAGCGGACCTGTTGGTCACAGCGCGGTTGAGTCAAGACTACTTCCCGGTCTTTGACTCACCTTCTGCAGATCTTCAGGGTCAAGTCGTCTTTATCGGTTACGGCATTGTCGATCCCGCTCAGGGAATTGACGATTACGCCAGCGTCGATGTGAAGGGCCGCATCGTGCTCTTCCTGCGTGGCAAGCCGGACCACTACCCAAGCCCTATCAGCCACGCCGATAAGGTCCGCTTCGCGCGAGATCGAGGAGCTTTGGCCTATCTGACTGCCACAGGGCCGATTATCAGCCCTTATGAAATTCGCCGCGGTGCCACGGGAAGACCCAGCGCATTGTATGGGCAGCTTCCCCCTGACCAGGCATTGCCCGGTGCATGGATCAGCACGAAATTGGCTGAGACCCTCTTCGCCGGGAACGGTGAGGAAGGCAATTCTGACGGCCTTCGCGCATGCCAAGAACAACTGAATAACGCCCCATCAGCGCAATCGCGCCTCACCAATCACTATGCCTCTCTCCATTGGAAAACCACGTTAGCCGATGGCGTACTGACGAATGTGGTGGGGATGATTCCTGGGACAGGGCCGGATGCCATCGTCATCGGCGCCCATCGCGACCATTTCGGACGTCCAGCGGGCCTCTGGTTTCCTGGTGCTGACGACAATGCATCAGGAACGGCCGTCATGCTGGAGGTTGCACGGGTTCTTGGAAAAAGCGGCTTGCATCCTCAACGGTCGATCCTCTTTCTATCATTCAGCGGACAGGAGCGAGAGGTGCTCGGGGCACGTCTCTATACATCGAGACCCGTGCTCCCGCTCAGCTCAACGAAGGCCATGGTCAACATCGACCATGTCGGAGCGGGAGACGGAGTGTTAATCCTCCGTGTCGCAGAGTTGAAGAAATCCACGTTAAAGGAAGCAGGGTGGGCAACGGGTTTGGTAAGCAAGCTTGACTACTACGGATTCTTGCCCGGCGGGGACGACGGACCGTTCAAAGAGGCAGGAATTCCAACCGTCAGCATCGCAAGCGGTGGGGTCCACCCGCACATGCAGCAGCCTACCGACACCGCCGACACAGTCAATCCTGAAATCTTGCGGAACATCGCACGGTACGTCCTCGCGCTCACCTGGCAACTGGCGAATTCTCAATAGGAGATACGCGAGGCTAATCCGTTCTATTCACGCGGCGTTCAGATCGTGTTCCGGAACCTTCTTCTGCACGCTCAGATCAATGGCGCATATGAGCCCGTGAGGAATCCGGGAGCAGGCGGAACGACCTCAACATTTTCCCGCCCTTGGCGTCATACGCCACGAGACCGTACACATACTGATCGGTCGCAAAATAGACGAATTCGTTAGGGGCAGGTTGCTGTCGGAGGGTCACTCTCAACCCTTCCTTCACGCCTGTCAGTCGAACCAAAGAAATCTCGCTGCCGGGAGGCAGCAGGCCGGATGAGTCGAGCCAGTCGCGCAGCGAGGGGCTCGGCGATCGCTCGAACACACTGACTGTCAAACCAGAAGGTTCATGATCTGCGACCTGGCCGGTCGCGTTGTCTTTCCGTTGAAAGTGCACGCGGTGGACCGCCGCCGGCTGCGTGGTCGCCTGATGCGGGTCATCCAGGAGAAGCACATATTCGGTTGGGTAATATTTGACGGTAAAGCCATGGGTACGGTCAGTGTGCTTCTCCCGGCTCTCCGTCCGGACCACAGGCGACGGCTCCGTCGACTTGCCGACTTGCCGCACCGTGCTGCCGCAACCGGCCAAGACAAGACCCGCGACAATCATCATTATTGAAAACCAACCGACTCGAAACAGGATCGGTGTACCGTTCGCCATCTGATACGCTCCTCGTGCTTCCTGCCCCCGCGTGTGAAACCGTCGAATCATCACGGCGATCCACCGATAGGCTAGCAGAGGGTGGTGCACGGCTGATTCGGCGAATTCCCGCGCGCGTCATCTTGCACGGACGTGGCCAAAGTTGTCAATGCATCGGTGTGCAAACGGGACTCTCGGACCCCGTCGCTGCAATCCCACACAACCACGAGGCAATGATTTTTTAGTCAAGCATGTAGTGCGAGGCGTTGAGCCCTGTGGATTGTCCCAAGCACGTCGGACACACGAAACTGGCAGGGTATCGGCTCTCGGTCGGGGTTCGACGCAGGCGTGCAGTGTGGAGACCCGTCGGCGGCGCGACCGCAAGTGCTTGAAGAGCAGTGCGGCCTCTTGACACTTTGTAATTTGCTATGTTACATCGCCTTGCTTAGCTCGAAAGAAAAGTGGCATAGTAGACAACTTTTCCCGGCCTGTGTTTGTGCCTGGATGGTCTCTCGCTGCTGCTATTGATGTGGAAGGTTGAGTGTATTTTCGATATGATGACTCAGAGAGAACACAACTGACGTGTCGCCATCAGGCGGGACGCCGTTCGTAGACCAGGCTCACTATTTTAGGAAAATAAGGAGGCGGGAATGGCGGGAAGGAATTTCGGTCTGGCATTCGTAGTGATGGGAAGTGCTCTGATTCTGTCAGGAGGCATGGCGTTCGCGGATGATGATCCCCCCTTGCCCCCGGTTCCAGCCGAGTATGCAGACAAAAAAATGCCGGCTGGCGGGTGGACGGATCCGAAGGCGATCGAAGAAGGAGAGCAGATTTACAAGGGCGATGTGAATCCGAACGTCAACTGTGGCAGCTGCCATGGCAAAGACGGTCAACCGGTCAAGAAGGGTGCGCGGGACATGCGTGATCCGAAAAATATCTGCCGGTGGTCCGACGCGTACTGGTTCTGGCGGATCTCGGAAGGGATCCCGAAGACGAAAATGAAAGGGTTTAAGAACAGTCTGACAGAGGAGCAGATCTGGCATGTGATGGCGTTTGAGAATATGTTCTCGAACGGCGGCAAGCCGCACGACCACTCGTGTTACAAACCGTAAGCAGGCGAGTAACGACAATGCCCTGGTCCGGGGCTGCAACCATTCGGTTCATCCCGCGTCGTATGAGAGAAGACACTCTCGGGGCAGTCCAAAATCTAAGGAGGCACCATGTCTATTAGTTTTTCTCGTTGTGTGCGCACGGCCGGATTGGTCGGCGCATTTATCATGACTCCCTATCTCGGCATCCATGCAGGCGTGGTGTCGGCTGAGACCATCAAGGCCCAACTGGCGTTTGCACCCAATGTTCCCCCTCCGATCAAACGAACCGAGCCCGCCACGGTCCTCGTCAACCTGACATCGGATGAGTGGACCGGTCCGCTAAGCGACGATAACAATTATGAGTTCTGGGGTTTTAATAAGAGCGTGCCAGGGCCCATGATCCGCGTCATGGTGGGCGATACGGTTGAAATTCGCATGAAGAACAACAAGGACAGCAAGGAATCCCACAATATCGACTTCCATGCGATCACGGGACCCGGCGGAGGAGCCAGCCTGCTCAATAGCGAGCCAGGGCAGGAGAGCGGTGGAAGGTTTAAGATGATCATTCCCGGCATCTTTATGTATCACTGCGCCACCGCATCGCCGTCCATTCCCGAGCACGTTGCGAATGGCATGTACGGCACGATCGTCGTGGAGCCGGCTGGTGGGTTGAAGCCTGTCGACAAGGAGTATCAGATCACGCAAAGCGAGTTTTACACGAAAGAGGGTGCTGAGAAGGGCGAGACGATGGAATTTTCGTACGAAGCTGGGTTAGATGAGCGTCCTTCCCATGTGGTCTATAACGGCCATAAGACTTCGCTGGTCAAGAATCCCCTCAAAGCCAAGGCGGGGGAAACCGTTCGGATTTTCTTCACCAACGTAGGACCAAACTTTGTCGACTCTTTGCAACTCCTCGAGCAGCCGTTCGACAGGGTCTACATCGAGGGTTCCTTGACCGCGCCACCGGCGGAAAATGTCAAGGTGACCAAGGTTCCTACTGGTGGCGCGGTGATGGTTGAGTTTAAAGTCAAGACGGCTGGCACCTATACCCTCGTTGACCCAGTGGGCAATCGAAAGGACCTCGGCGCCATGGGTCTGCTGAAGGTAGATTAACGGATCCAGCCAACGAGGCCATCTAAGAGCGTCATCAAAAATTAAAGGAGGCGTCATGCCTAAGAGTTTCTTCCATAACATGCGTCATGCCGGATTCATCAGCGCATTGGTCATGGCTCCGTGTTTTGCCATCAATGCAGGGCTGGTGTCGGCGGAGACCATCCAGGCTCAACTCGTGAAGGCTCCCAAGGTTCCCGCTCCCATCACGCGAACCCAGCCCGCCACCGTCGTGGTCAACCTGGAAGCGTCCGAATGGGAAGGGTTGATTAGCGACGATAATAGAATGGAGTTCTGGGGCATTAATGGAATGGTGCCAGCGCCCATGATCCGCGTCATGGTGGGCGATACGGTTGAAGTCAATTTGAAGAACAAGAAGGACAGTAAGCAGAGTCACAATCTTGACTTCGGGAAAGCCACCGACGGAGCCGCGTTGGTCAGTGCGGAGCCCGGAAAAGAAGCGAAGCTCACATTTAAGGCCACCAAACAAGGCCTCTTTGTCTATCAGTCCTCCACCGCGGCCCCATCCAATATCCAACACCTGTTGAGCGGCATGTACGGCTTGATCCTCGTTGAGCCGGTCGGTGGGCTGAAGCCTGTCCAAGTAGAATACTATGTCATGCAGAGCGAATTTTACCTGAAGGACGGCAAGAAGAACGACACCCTGCCTTTCTCGATCGATAGGGTCAAGGCGGCGGATGCGTCGTATATCGTGCATAACGGCCATATGACCGCGCTGGTCAAAGTTCCGCTCCGATCGAAAGTGGGAGAGACCACTCGTTGGTTCTACGGCAATGCCGGAGTCAACTTTGAATCTTCGTGGCACGTCATCGGCGAAATGCTAGACCGGGTATGGCCCGGAGGAGACGTGTCAAAAGCGCCGATTGAATATGTCCAAAGCACCCTGGTGGGGACGGGTGAAGCGACCATCGGAGAATTTAAAGGCGAAATGCCCGGCACGTTTGTGTCGGTTGACCACTCGCTTTTCCGTACCGAAAAAGGCGCCCTTGGCCTGCTCAAGATTGATGGTCCAACCAATGCTGAACTCTTCAAGGGTCTGTAGTCACTTGAGGGGAGAGATCAGGTAACGTATACAGAGTGACCTAACACGGGGAGGGAGAGGGGACACCTCTTCCTCCCCTTTTTTATGATTGAGAAACAGCTGCGAGCAACTCGTGCATACGTTGTCCTACATCGGCAGGTGCTCATCTACACTGCGACGGGTCCCTGTCCCCCTCGTAGAACAGATTGGTTTTACAGAAGGTATTGACAAAGCAAAGGGTCTCCTGATATTAAGCATGCGCTTATCTCGTTTTGAATCTGAGAAGATACCCTATGCGGATTCTAGGATTTTATTCGTAGGCAATTAGGTAGAGGGACAGCCATTTCTATCTCAGCGGCTCCCGACTTGCGATTAAACATTTCTCCGAACTTAAACCGCATCCCTCGCTGTGTGATTTTATCTCACGGGTCACGCAGCAGTCTGGCGGTGCAACAACATCACTTACAGGAGGGTCAACATGAAAAGTAGAAGAAGTAACTGGGTGGGCGGCATCGGCACTATGGGGCTGGCTGTCGGCTTCCTGGTGCTGGCGGGTTTTGCTGTAGGAACCGCACCTTCTGACGCCCAAGCCGGTCCTTTGGCGGAGTTCCAAGGCGGCAAGGCGGTGGGGTTGTCGGCGAGGTTTACCATTTTGGATTCATTTAATAAAGAGGCGGCGCTGGACAATGAGACCGGATTGGTGTGGGAAATGATACCGGCGCGAGTGATGACGGTGTGGAAAAATGCCGCCGGTATCTGTGCAAAAAAGACCGTCGGTGGAAAAGGTGGCTGGCGTTTGCCCACACTCAAAGAGTTGGAGACATTGGCGGATCATACGATCTATCCTCCCCCGGCCCTCCCAACCGGCCATCCCTTTTCCAACATCGAGTTTCATGGCTATTGGACGGCGACGGAGCATGAAGAGTATCCGTTCAGCGCGTGGGACGTCAACTTCGACTATGGTATCATCGGTAACGATTTTAAGATCAACAGGAACTTTGTCTGGTGTGTGCACGATAAAGAATAGTCGTATCAGAATAGAGTTTTTGGTCATTGGGTAATTTGTAGGGGGGGCCTAAGCCCCCCCTGCTTTTTCCGGCCCTCCCCGTCGAGTGCTCAGAATCAGGCCGGCAATTATTAGGCTTCGACCGCTTACCCCGAATGCCAGGATGTTCTTATTTTTGCTCCTGCAAAAGGTTAGGACCGTAGAGCCTGGCCGTACTAGATCCTACCGTTCGTGTTTCAACCCGCTTCATCAATGTCTCACGCCATCTGACCGCAAGGGCTGGACAACTTGCAAGGCTCTGAGCGGCTTGAGAATCATCTGTCCGTCGATGCATCACGTCGTTGGCTGAAGCTACCGTCCATTCTGGGCAGGGACGTTCCACAAGCCGTAGGCATGCTCCTGCCTGAATCGTTCCCTCTCTGATGACGCGGAAATACCATCCCGTGCGACCGCTCTCTTGTACCCGGAGGGCAAGGTCCTTTCTGCGCCAGCGTCGTGCTAACTTCCAGCAGGGTTGTCGTGGCTGTGAGACTTGAACGAGTACCGATCCCACTTCGAAGATGTCTCCGAGACAGACATCGGTCTCAAGCAGCCCTTCTGTCGTGAAATTTTCCCCAAACGATCCGAAAGGAAAATCGGCCGCTCCCAGTATCTGTTGCCAATAGGGGTAGTGTTCGACGGGATAGACGTTCACGGCCTTTTCGGGCCCCCCGTGATTCTTTAAATCAGCCTGGCCGTCTCCGTCTAAATTCGTCATGCCAAGCCAGATGGGGTCGGTGACAGGGAGCTTAAAAAACCCGGTTGTCCACGGTTGATCCATGGGATCAGGCGCACCACCCTGACCAAGAGTCTGCGGCATCCCGATTTGTACAGAGATCAGTCGGCCCTCACTGCCCGGTGTCATCATCGAGGAAGTTCTCTCTTGATCAGGGGAACAGGGACAAACCTTGCTCGCCCGTAGCCTGTGAGATATGATGTGCGCCGTACGTTTCCCATAAACCAGGGCATCGAAAATATGGATATTCCCCGCACGGCAGCGCCCGATCAACTCAGCATACAGGCAATCTGGGGCAAGTTGCTACGGCATTTTCCACACGGTAATGCCGACTATGCCCACCGGACACGCGATTACTTTATTGCCGCGTTCACCTTCGTCTGCGTCAGTATCAGCGCTATTTTCGAAATAGGCGGAAGTCTTGGGGTGCAACGGGGACTGGGAGTGGTGGCCTGGATGGTGTTGATCGGACTCTTATTAGGGGAGAGTCGGGAAACGAAGGCACAAGTCGCCATCGCAGTCATCTTCGCCACCGTCGGAGAACATTTCGCCTCACTCTACATGGGCGGGTACACCTATCGATTCGAAAACGTGCCGGCCTATGTCCCGCCCGGGCATGGCATGGTGTATCTCACGGCCGTCGCTTTAGCCAGGTCCGGATTCTTCGTGCGTTATGCCAGAGGAATTACGGCTTTTGTCATAGGTGTATGGGGAGGATGGTCGCTGTGGGGGATCAGCGGATTGCCTCAACAGGGAGATTGGGTCGGGGCGTTGCTGTTCTGTATTTTTCTGGGATGGCTCGTGACCGGTCGGTCCCCGATGGTCTACGTCGCGGCCTTCTTCATCACCACGTGGCTTGAACTTCTAGGGACAACGGTCGGAGCGTGGAAATGGGCATCTATTGATCCTCTGCTCGGATGGCCCCAGGGCAATCCGCCCAGCGGTGTCGGGGCCTGGTACTGTCTGGTCGATGCCGTGGCGATCGGCGGTGCGGCGCCCATGTTGCGGGGACTAAGACGCGTCATGCACTGGCGGAGGCCATAAGAACCGTCAAGGAAACCATCCGGATGGTATTCTGCGCATAACAGTTCCCTGCTCAGAGAAGCCCGAGCGTCTGTGAAGCACACCCGCTAGCCTTCGGCCCCTGGCAACACCGCGCCCCTGTGATTATCCGATAGGCATCAGCCAGTCAGCAGATCTCAGACAAAGCCATCCTGCTGGTAAGCCATCGCTTCAAAGAACCGAAAAGGCCTTAGATCGTGTCGATGTCGTAGGAGATTGGCGCCCGCAGAAGGGGGTGGTCAGCACTTGATGCACATAAAAAAACACCGGCCCGTCATCCGTCTTACGACGGGGACGGGCCGGTGTCTACTGACCTATTTGCGCTCGATTATGCGCCCAGCCTTGTGAAGACCGGAAGCACAGGAGCCCAAACCGGGTTAATCAACCGCTCGCCAGACTCGGTCCAGGACATCAGGAGTCCCGCGAAGCGCTGATCCGGGTCGTGGAGAATGTCCACTAGCCGCTGCACCTCCCAGAGGACGTCCTTCGACTCGACGTGGATGTCGACCGTCTGACCTGGTTGAATCGGAGCTTCGTTATCCATCGTCAACCCATCCGCTGCGACGAGTTCCGCCGGATAGTTCGGATCAAGTTTCGCCTTGCCGGTCTTGTTGGTGAATCGGATGCCGGCAGTCGTGAACTCGCCGATGGTCACCGGCTGTGTGCCGTTGTTCGTCGCATGGAGTGTCATGCGCAATGCGCGGCCGGGAACATCGTACTCCGCATGGGTGACTTCAACCACAAACGGATTCGGTTTTACCGGCATCGGCTTGACCTTAGCCTCACCGGCCTGGAGCGGCACGGTGACGGGATACTGGGCATCGGCAGAGAGATAGCCGACCGTCACCACCGTCACGGTGAAGACGAGCACGGCGATACCCACTTTCCGATCGATCGGGTCCAGCAGGATCTCATCGCCATAGGCCGCCAGCACACGGGCCCGGATGAGGTACATCGGCCGGATCATGAAGAAACCGACCCAGAAGATGGCCACAGCCGCCCAAAACAGGTGCCACATGATTCCCGTGGCAGTCCCCTTGGTTTCTGAATCGAAGGTTTCACCGGTCAGGGTCTTGATGGGATTGGTGAAATCTTCGTACCGGCCTGTGATGTCCATCCAGCCGCCGGGACCGGCGATTGGGCCTGCGTCCTTGACGGCGAACATCGGATGGATGTGATGGTGGCCGGGGAGGCGGGCCTTCAAGGTCACCACGTATTCGTAGTCACGCCCAATTTCCATCGGGCCCGCCACGAACATCGGAGTGCCGTTGATCTTTGAGCTCAGACGTACGAAGACGGAGCTTGGAGAACCGATGTTGAGGAAGGTCCGGTTCGGTTTCACCACCGCACGAGGCCAATCCTCGGACAGGTGGAACTTCCCCCGCAACTCCGTTACGTCATTAACCTTCGTGGACTTCCCAACCCACTCGGTGTCATACCAATTGACGGTGCGCATACGCAGGAACGGTTCCTGCGAACGCTCACCGTGGGCGAAAGCTGGAGTAACATCCAGTACAGGCGTGACCGCCAGCGTCGCCATCCCGCAGAATCCTAACATCCACAGTTTGAAGGCGTGTTTGGCGTTCATGCTTTCCCCCCAGTCGCTTTGTTGCTGTGAGCCAAGGTCGCATAGGCGAACACGTCATGCACCTTCGTGGTTCTCTGTCTGTCATCCGTCAGGTAGAAGTATGCGGTGCAGAAGAACTTCCCGAACTGCCACCAGAGGACGTACATCAGCGAAGATGCGAAGGCTGCGAAGAATGAGGAGATCATGGTGCTGTGTCCGCCGAATGTGCGGAGCGACCCGACCTCGATCATCCGGATGTACTCGGGCGTCCCGGTACGGACATAGGCAAAGCCCATGTAGTCAGCCCACGAAAGCAGCGTGCCGTCAATGACGACCGGCGTATGGCTGTAGGCGAAGATGGCCCAATTGGTCGGGTAGAACAGGATGGCGAAGAGCCACGCCCCGATCACCGCGGTCAAGGTCCAGTTCCTCGTCAACAACAGGATGATGTCCAGCACAATCGCGCTGGGAAGCAGCGTGGAAGGCATCACGAAATTATACGGATAATTGGACCACCACCACCAGGCTGCCCAGATCGTGACCCATTTACCCGCAAGAAGCGCGAGGATGGTGATCGTGGCTCCGAATGGTTGGCGATAGTTGACCCAGTTGTAGTACTGAAGCGCGGCACAGAAGGTAATGGCGGTGATCGGAGTCACGATCGGCCACCACTGCCGGTCCTTCCAGTCAATCCAGAAGTCCCAGTCACCCGCCAGCAGGTCGAAGTGCATATGGAATGTTCCGACGATGGTGACGAACAGGATCGGAATAAAATAAATGTAGTCGATGTGCCTCGACATTGCGACGCCTTCCGGCGGCAATTTCGCGGCCTTAATGATCTCATCGGTCCTAAACATAACTGGCATCCTCCGTCATTCAGCCGACCGGAAGATTGGTCCCAAGCTTCCGAACCAACCTTCCGATATCGACCTACGGTTCATGTGATTTGCCGTCCGTTCCATCTCTCTAGTCTTAGTACCCGGACTTCGCGTTCGGATTGACCTGGCTGGGGAACGGATCCAGGATGCTCTTGGGCGCGTTGTTCCAGATCACGTCCGCCAGATTCGACATCCGGCTGACGATCTGCGC
>DCZO01000021.1:0-10572 GCA_002331335.1 Nitrospira sp. UBA2082
AACGAGGTGGAAGATACAAGGCTACTTTTCGGCAGCGGTCCCATCATCCCCGTGTTAGCTGCCTGACCACCCGCTTGATCTGCCGTCACTGGAACAACTGATGGATCCCGCCAAACAACGACAAACGTAAGCACCGGTGGCTGTCCTATGAGAGAGGAAATCCGGCAGAAGGCAGGAGTCTCGGAATCAGATCGGGAGCCGTCATGGCCCCGATCTGATTCCCCATGATGAACAGAACCCGAGCGCCTGTCCTCGATTAGAAGTCGCCGGTTTTCACGTACGGATGGCTCCAGAGCGTGAGCTGGAGCAGACAGGACTTCACCCAAGCGTTATACATCTTATCGACGTCCTCGGCCTTGTGCCCCTTCTTGGCGAGGAACGGCTTCAAGGTGAACGTCACCGGGAAAATGAGCGCAAAGAGGTCGCGGAACGGCACGATGGCTGCCGAGGCGGGGGCGCCGTCGGTCTGATTCTTCTTGGTGCGATGGTGGCGGAGGCCGATCTCATGCTGATAGTCGAGCCACTTCTGATCATACTCCGCCTTGGCAGTGTCAAGAATCCACTGGCCGAAGCGCTTGCGGACTCCGCCCAGATAGTCGCCCAGCGGCTTGCCGTCGCTCTTGCCGAGGAATGACGCGAGCAGATGCGGCTGAGAACCCACAAAGCCGTACCAGACGTCGAGGATGGCTTCGACCTGATCCTTCACCACGTCGTGCGACTGACGCAGGGCCTTGACGTCCTCGTCTCCGAACAAGGCACTTTTCTTCATCAACTCAAATTCAGCGAGCGTCACTGGAGACTTCGCCACAGCAGGGGTCCCTGCCGTATATCCGGGGATGGCTGCACTTCCACTCATAAGCTGATTCCTTTCTATGTATTGTTGAACCGCACCGCTGCATGACGGTGAACTGACTCTCACACACAGATGTTATGGAGCGCACGCGGCGACTGTCAAGAAGGCTGTGGCGGAGATTGCAGTGCGACAACCATCGTCTTGTCCACACGTTTCACCTTGCCGTTGACATCCGTCGCTGCAAGGCGGGCCGAGCCCTCAACTACAACCCGGCCGCTGACCTTCTCTCGCAGCACATGAGCAAATGTGAATGAGGCCGGGGTTACGTCAGACACCGTCGTTTCAACGACCAGCGTCTCTCCATACCGGCCCGGCGAGCGGTAATGCACCTCGGCATGGACCACGACGAAGACCGTGCCCTGCTGCATTAATGAGGCAACCAACTGCCCACGCGATTCCAGATACTCCGTGCGAGCCCGCTCAAAATATTTGAGATAATTGGCGTAGTAGACGACCCCGCCGCAGTCAGTGTCTTCGTAGTAGATTCTGATTTCCATGAAGCGCTAGAGGCTAAGGACCGGAAACCTCGGCAACGATGTCTCGCTGACGCCCGTGAGCTTGACGGCGACATCGTAGAGTTGCTGCACCCGCTCGCCCTTGATCGGCTCGAAGCCGTGGCCAAGGACGGCATGATTGGCGGCATCGAGCAACGGCTTCATCATCGGCCATTCGCGGAGAAAGGATTGGCCCAGCGGATCGCCCAACCCGGCCAGCACGCGAAACTGCGCCTGCAGCGGCAACTTATACTTGCCGTCGATATCTTCGAGGTAGCAGGTTCGGCAGGTTTCTTGAAGCGCCTGCGGCAGCTGCTCGATCCGCACATCCCAACTCTTTATCTTGTGCGCCTGAAACAACCGGCGCTGCGCAAAGGACTCGAGAGCACGGATGAGCACGGCCATCGCCGTTTCCGGGTCGCGCGTCACATGGAACCGCCGGCCTGCATGGGCCAGCAGATCCAGCACGAGAAACTCCTTCACCTCCGCCGGGTCGAGCACAAGCCGCTCCAGAAATCCTGCGTTGGCTTTAATGCCCGGCAACATTGCTTTCAGTCCAGGCGGTCCGCCCCACAGAGACGCCATCTCCAGCGCCTTCGTGGCGGTCTTCAGTTTGTCCCAAGCCTGGCGATAGTGAAATCGCTCCCACAAGTCATAGCCCTCGGCGACATCGGCGAAGGCGTGATACAGCGGCTTCTGTCCGCCGCTCACCCGTGCTTCCACGTCGTGGAACAATTTCGCGGCGGCGGGAAAGTCACCCCGATTGAACAGCTCGCACACCTCCCGACGAGACACCGCCGCCGCCTCATCCCAGGGATTGCTTTGTAGCCAGACGCACGCGCGTCCCTCCATCATAATGGTTTCGTCCTCCGACCCTGGACGAGCGGGGGAGAGCGAGACAAACCGGGAACTCCACGGGAGCGCCGCGGCCGTCAATGCAGCCGCCATAGCCGGCGTCGCGCCGGTCAGATCGACGACCAGTTCACCCGGTTGCACCTCCCACGTCCGTAACAGGTCAGGCAGCGACCGGGCGAGTATTTGATGGCAGCCGGCAAACTCGCCGGGATCGGCGATGCCGATCCAGTCCCAACGCCGCGGCATTTGTTCAATCTTCGGTTGGATCGATGACTCCACCGAGACTTTGGCCGATTCAGGCAGGACGAAGCAGAGATTCTCCGGATGCAGCCGGTTGACCGAATAGACGGCGGCCGCCGTATCCTCCGTAAAAGCGACCACCAGAGCTTTGACCGGTTGATCGTGCGCCATCGTGCGCGGACTATAGCATCGGCCCTCCGGCTGTTCAATTCGCCAGATGTAAACAACCCTCTGCTTGACCCACTGTCGTATCCGGCCTAGACTTCCTACGGTAGCGCTATTTCTTCACGCCAGTTTTCCCTGCACAACGGGGGTTCTTCAATGATCTGGTGGTATTGGATTTTTATGGGCCTCGCCCTGGTCGGCGCGGAGTTGCTGTCTCCCGGCGGATTTTACCTGCTGTTCTTCGGTGTTGCGGCCGTCATTGTCGGAGCGCTCACCGGCATGGACGTCGTCAGCGCCGACTGGTTGCAGTGGCTCTTATTTTCCTTCTTGGCGGTCCTGTCCCTGTTGCTCTTGCGCAAGCCGCTGCTTCGCCTTACGCAAAAGCATCCCCCACAGGTGATGGACTCCATGGTCGGAGAGTCCGCGATCCTGATCGAGGACCTTCAGCCCGGCCACACGGGCAAGGCCGAGTTGCGGGGCTCGACGTGGAGCGCGCGGAACGTCGGGACCGTCCCTCTGTTATCGGGTCAGCGCGCCACCGTCGCTAGAGTGGACGGCCTGACGATATTGGTGAAGCCTGAGTAACGCTCATTCGCAAACGAGGTGCAGACATGGAAGGCGGAACATTCGTCGTCATCATCCTGGCCGTGCTCGTCTTATTCGTGATCGCGAAAACAGCGGTCGTCGTCCCTCAACAAAGCGCTTATGTCGTGGAGCGCTTGGGGAAGTACGGGTCGACGCTGAACGCGGGATTTCACATCCTCGTGCCGTTTATCGACGTGATCCGATACCGGCACGTGCTGAAGGAAAGTGCCGTCGATATTCCGGAGCAAGTCTGCATTACCCGCGACAACGTCCAGGTGCATGTCGATGGAATCCTGTACATGCGGGTGCTGAACCCGGAACGTGCCTCCTACGGAATCAACGACTATCAGTTTGCGCTCACGCAATTGGCGCAGACCGCGCTGCGGAGCGAGATCGGCAAAATCGAACTCGATAAGACCTTCGAAGCCCGAACCACGATCAACGCTCAGGTGGTTAACGAATTGGATAAGGCGTCGGAGCCATGGGGCGTGAAGGTCCTCCGGTACGAGATTAAAAATATTACCCCGCCCAAAGACGTATTGAACGCGATGGAAAAGCAGATGCGCGCCGAACGGGAAAAACGCGCGTTGATTTTGACCTCGGAAGGCGAGCGCGACGCGGCGATCAACCAGGCCGAAGGACAAAAGCAACAGGTGATCAAGGCCTCGGAAGCCAAGAAACAGCAACAGATCAATGAGGCCGAGGGCGCCGCAGCCGCCATCCTCGCCATCGCGCAGGCTACGGCCGAGGGGCTCCGAAGAGTCGCCGAGACCATTCAGGTTCCCGGAGGGCAGGAAGCCGTTCAACTCCGTGTCGCCGAGCAATACATCGGCAAGTTCGGAGAGTTGGCGAAAACGACCAATACCCTTATCCTGCCGGCGAGCGTCTCCGATGTCGGCTCGATGATCGCGTTGGCGATGAATGCCATCAGACAGACCGGAATGTCGGCGCCGGTGAAGTCGTAAGGTCACGCTCGTTCGGTTTGACAGGTTCGCCTGCCTCGCCTAGAATCGCGCCCATGAAAGAATCGGTGCTCAGCGCGTTTGCCGACAGCGCGCGGGTCAAAGAACAGTTTGCCCGCGAGCATGCCGACCGGATCGTTCAGGTGGCAAAGCTGATGGCGGACGCGTTTCGCAACGGCTGCAAAGTCTTATTGTTCGGCAACGGCGGGAGCGCCACTGATGCAGCCCACATCGCGGCTGAATTCGTGGGGCGGTACAAGCGGGATCGGATGCCCTTGCCCGCGATCGCCTTGGCCACGGACATCGCCGCCATCACCTGCATCGCCAACGACTACGGCTACGACGAGCTGTTCGCCCGCCAAGTCCGGGCCCACGGACGGAAGGGTGACATCGCCGTGGCCATCAGCACCAGCGGCAATTCCCCCAACGTCCTGAAAGGCGCCGAAGCGGCCCGTGACTACGGCTTGACGACCATCGCTTGGACCGGCGCGAACGGCGGCAAACTGGCGGCGCTCGTCGAGTATCCCTTCATCGTTCCATCCACGATCACGTCGCGAATCCAAGAAAGCCACATCACGCTCGGCCACGTTCTGTGTGAATTGGTAGAGGAACAACTCCTTGGCAAAACGTCCTGACCGGACTCCTCCAAAGCGACCCGAGCCGAGTCTGATTCCACCGATCGATGTCTCGGCCCTCAAGACGTATCCGTTGAAGAAACGCCACAGCCTGGTGCAAGTCTCCAACTTCGCCACCCCTTGGAAGCCCGGCGGATCGTTTTCGAAGTTTTGCGCCGGCCTCCCCGACATCCTCGCTGTGAAGACGCTGCGGGCCGTGGCGCAAGCCGTAGCCACCGCCCACCGTAAGGGCCGGCCTGTGATTGTGGGACTGGGCGCGCACGTCATCAAGGTAGGACTGGCCCCGATTGTGACGGATCTCATGGAACGCGGTATTGTCACCGCCGTCGCCATGAACGGGGCCGGCATCATCCATGACTTTGAGTTGGCCTTGATGGGCCACACCTCCGAAGAAGTGGACGCTGAAATCGATGATGGCCGGTTCGGCATGGCAGACGAGACGGGCCGAATCCTCAACGCCGCGATCAGCCGTGGGGCCAAAGGCGATGAGGGCCTGGGCGAGGCCATCGGGCTCTATATCAACCGGTCCGCGCACCAGTTCCCGAACCGGGCGACGAGCATTCTGGCAACGGGCGCGCGCCTTGGCATCCCGGTGACCGTGCATGTCGCCATGGGCACCGACATCATTCACATGCACCCGTCGGCCGATGGGGCCGCCATCGGATCGACCTCGCTGCTCGACTTCCGGCGCCTGGCCGCTGTCGTCGCCGGGATGGAAGGCGGCGTGTACTTGAACATCGGATCGGCGGTGATTCTCCCGGAAGTGTTTTTGAAAACAGTCTCGTTAGGGCGGAATCTCGGCCACCCGTTGGCAAACATCACCACCGTGAACATGGATTTTCTCTCCCACTACCGCCCCCAGACCAACGTCGTCCGGCGTCCCACACAAAAAGGTGGCAAGGGCTATGCCTTGACCGGCCATCACGAAATCATGCTGCCGCTGTTGGCCGCCGCAGTGGTGGAAGAACTGGCGGGATCTTGAATAAGTCCGCCGGCTTTATTCTCGCGTCGTTTGGGCAACAACATCATTCGTCAACCGCCAACCGGTTAGGAAATGGTATGGCTTCGACGCATGACGATTGACGGCATTTAGCCCCAGCTCGCAATGGCCACTCCGTCCGCCGAAAAGCTACAAACCCACTGGCGTGCTCTGAACGCACGCTACTTTCTCAATCGGCTGCCGCCGATTCCCATTGTCTGGAGCCGGCGCCTTACGTCCTCAGTCGGCATGTTCGTCTGCCGCGGCGGCCCACGAATGCCACCGGCCTCCGGGGGCCGCAGCCGCCGAGAGATTCGCCTGTCCCAACCGCTGTTGGAACGGCTCGCCGGACGGACGCCCTACGCGGAGCAGGAACTGCTCAACACCCTCGCCCATGAAATGATCCACCAATGGCAATTCGATGTGCTGAAACGGCGGCCGAACCACGGCCTGGATTTTCTCCGAAAGATGACGGAGATGAATCGTTCCGGTCACGTCGCCGTCACTACCTACCATCAGCTGGAGAAGGAAGTGCTGGCCCTGTCTCGATTCGCCTGGCGCTGCAAAGACTGCGGACGGATCTACCGTCGGCAGCGGAAGACCATCGAGCCGCGCCGGCACCAATGCGGGGGGTGCCGGGGTGTTCTTCAGGAACTGCGTCTGCTGAACGTCAATCGTCAACCGTCAAGCGGCGCGGACAAGGGACTGGTATCCCACGCGACCACTGACAGGCCGGCCGAACAATTGGCCCTGGAATTTTCCTTCCCCTCATCCTAAGATTTCATTGCTCTGACTTCGACCTCACTCACTCGATTGACGAATGACGAATGACGTATCCCGGTGTCCCCATGCGCTGGCCCCGCCAAATTCTGTTCGGCGACGTGGACGCGATGTTTGCATCCGCGGCTGTCGTGAACGATCCGAGACTTGCCGGTAAACCGATCGCGATCGGCGGGCCACCCCCGCGCGGGATCATTGCGGCCGCCAGCTATGCGGTCCGCCCGTTTGGTGTGCGTTCGGCCATGCCGACTGTCAAGGCGTTGCAACTCTGTCCCCAGCTGATTCTGCTGCCGCCCGACCGGCCCCTGTACCGGCGGTTGCACGACGCGATGCGCGCGGTGACCGACCGGCTGTTTCCCCTTACCGAGTGGAGCAGCATTGACGAGTTTTATGCCGATACCACCGAACTGCAGTCGCTCCATCCTGACCCGATGGCCTTGGGACGGCTTGCCAAAGACGAGCTCTACGCCGCCACCGGCCTTCGTTGTACGATTGCCCTGGCCACCGGCAAAACCGTCGCCAAGATCGCCGCCGACACCCATAAACCGAACGGCCTGGCCGTGATCGAGCCGGGCACAGAACCGTCGTTGCTCGCCCCTCTTCCTCCGCGCGCCCTACCCGGCATCGGCCCTAAAACAGCGGCCAGGATTGAGGCGCTGGGAATCACCACCATCGGCGACCTCTTGGATACCCGCTGGGATCGGCCGCTGCAACATCTGTTCGGCAACAGCTTGCTCTGGATCAGAGAACTGGCGCGAGGCATCGACCGGGAACCGGTCGTCGCCGACCGGGAGTCCAAGAGCATCAGCCGTGAAACGACGTTCGAGCGCAACACACACGACCGGGTATTCCTCGCACAGACATTGCGCGGATTCTTACGCGAGCTGGCGCACGATCTGCGGCAGGAGGGCCTGGCGGCCGGCGGGTGTGCCGTAAAACTGAAAGACGCGCGGTTTACCATCACCACCAAGCACGGCCGATTTCCACACCCGTTGAATTACGATCCTGACATGTGGCCGGTCGTGCAACGAGCATTGGATGACTTGATGAAGCCCGACACAGACTACCGGCTGGCCGGACTGGCGCTCACCATGTTGACCGCCGCCGCGCCTGGCCTGTTCGACCAGCGGCGGGCCAAAGCCATCGCGGCGCTGGATGCGCTCGTCGCCCGCCACGGTTCCACGGTGATCGGACTTGGAGGCGTGTCTGAAGAGGCATAACCTGCTCCTCCCTTTCCATCTCCGCATATGAATAGGTATGATGGGATCATGTCCGACAAGATCATGACGGGCGCGCAATTAGTTCCTGTCCTCGAACAGGCGCGCACACAGAAGAAACGGATTGTCTTCACCAACGGCTGCTTCGACCTGATGCACATCGGCCATACCCGTTATCTACAGGCGGCCAGAGCCCTCGGGGATCTGCTCGTGGTCGGCGTCAACAGCGATGCGTCAGTCCGGAGTCTGAACAAGGGTTCCGACCGGCCGATCGTACCGGAAGCCCAGCGGGCCGAAGTGCTGGCGGCGTTGGGGTGCGTGGATTATGTCGTGATCTTCTCCGCACCGGACCCCGGCGAGTTGATAGCCACTCTCCAGCCTGATGTCTTGGTGAAGGGCGGAGATTGGGCGATCAACACGATCGTCGGCCGCGAGACGGTCGAAGCCCGCGGCGGTATCGTGACAACCATCCCGCTGGTTCCAGGCATGTCCACGACATCACTCCTCCAACGCATTCGATCCGCCATGTGATTCGTGTCTGACATCGGCGCTGAACCCACAACATGGCTTGCTCCTCTCCGCTCGGCCTTGAGCCGGGACGACGCCCGCGCTTGCCTGACAGGCTTGCACGGTTCCACGGCAGCGTGCGCACTGACGTTGTTGGCCCAGGCCCAGAAGTCCCCCCAAGACGGAGCACGCCCTTGGGTCGTCTTGACCGCCACCGATGAATCGGCCGAACGGATCTTCAACGATCTGCGGTTTTTTCACGATCTCATGGGCCTCCCGGCCGAGCGCTTGGCCCTGTTTCCCGAATGGGAAACCTTGCCCTATGAAGCAACCGCGCCGCATGTCGGACTGATCGCGCGCCGGATGACGACACTGCAGCGCCTGCGCACCGGCGCGGCCACTCTGCTGGTGACGTCCGTTGCCGCCGCCATGCACCGCCTGATTCCGCGCTCCACATTCGAACACGCGGTGCTCCGTTTCAGGACGGGAAGCACCTGCGAACGGGAGCCGTTTCTGTCCAGTCTGCTCCGGTTGGGCTACCGGCGCGTGTCGGTGGTGGAAATTCCCGGCGAATTCAGCGTCCGCGGCGGCATCGTCGATATTTTCTCCACCGCCTATGCCGATCCGGTCCGCGTAGAATTTCTGGGCGATCAAGTCGAGTCGATCCGCCTGTTCGATCCCGCCACACAAACGTCGGTCAAGAAACTGAGCGACGGCTTGATCCTGCCGGCGCGGGAATTTCTTCGCCCTTCCGATGCGAAGGACGCATTGGCGACGATCCCCCCGGACGCCGAATGGCGCAGCCCGGACCTCTATCCCCACATGGATACGCTGCTCGATTATCTGGACGCGCCTCCCTATCTCGCCCTCGATCAGCCGGCACAGTTGAAGAAGGCCTGCGAGACCGCCTGGGAGAAGATCGACGACGGCTATCTGCGCCACGCCGATCGTGACGCTGTACCCTATCCGTCCCCGGAACGGCTTTTTTTGAGATGGCCCGAACTGGAACAGCACACAACGGCGTGGCCGTTGTTGGCGCTGGAGCCCTTGGCGGCACCGGACGCTTCATGGACGCCTGCTCCGGCATTCTCCGGCCAGACGCCGGCGAGCATCGGATTGGGCATCAGAGGCACCCCCTTCAGCCAAACCCTCGGCTTGTTGGAACGGCTGAGAGACGAACATCGTGTCGTGCTCGTCGCCAGAAGCCGTGGGCAGGTCGATCGCCTGTTGGCCCTCCTCCGTGAGCATGATTTGCCGGCGGACGAGTGGACCGCCTCAGTCTGGTCACATCGAGGCACAGGTAAACCTCCCTTCTATGTCGTACACGGCGATTTGTCGGCCGGATTCCTCTCCGACAACCTCCGCCTCGCGCTCCTGACGGAAGAGGAGTTGTTCGCCAAAGGCGCGCGCCACAAACCACAGCCGAAGACCAGAACGGCCACGTTCTTGTCCTCTTTGGAAGACCTCAGTGTGGGCGACTACGTGGTCCACGTCCAGCATGGCATCGCCAAGTACCGGGGACTCAAGCGCCTGGCCGTGCAGGACTTCGAGAGCGATTATGTGATCCTGGAATTCGCCGGCGGAGACACGCTCTATGTTCCGCTCGACCGCCTGAACCAGATCCAGCGGTACAGCGGAGCCGACAGTCACGTCCCTCGGCTCGACCGCCTTGGCGGCACCACCTGGGCCAAGACGACGGCGCGGGTCAAAAAGGACATCGAGGAGATGGCTCAGGAGCTGATCGAGCTCTACGCCAATCGCGAGTTGGTGCAACGGAACGCCTATGGCGCGGGCGGCACGCTCTACCACGAATTCGAAGCCGCGTTCGAATACGAGGAGACGCCGGACCAGCTCAAAGCCATCGGCGACATCGTCCGTGACATGGAATCATCCAAACCGATGGACCGGCTCGTGTGCGGCGATGTCGGATACGGCAAAACGGAAGTGGCCATGCGCGCCGCGTTCAAAGCCGTGGAACATGGCCGCCAAGTTGCGGTCCTGGTACCGACGACGCTGCTGGCCCACCAGCATTACGATAACTTTGCGGAGCGGTTCGCCCCTTTTCCGACCCGCGTGGCCCTCCTTTCACGGTTCCAATCGCCCAGAGAAACCAAAGCGATCCTCAAGGATGTTGCCGCCGGTGTTATTGATGTCGTGATCGGCACGCACCGCCTCCTCCAGAAAGACGTCACATTCTCGAATCTCGGCCTCGTCATCATCGACGAAGAACAATGGTTTGGCGTGAAACACAAGGAGCGGCTCAAACAGCTCCGCACCCAAGTCGATGTGCTGACCCTGAC
>DCZO01000021.1:10644-13513 GCA_002331335.1 Nitrospira sp. UBA2082
CCGGCCGGCCGCCTGGCGATCAAGACAGATGTCGTCCGGTCCAGCGATAGAACCGTGCGGGACGCGATCCTGCGCGAGCTGGGCCGTGGCGGGCAAGTCTACTTCGTGCACAATCGCGTTGAAACGATGGAACGCATCGGAGCGTGGCTGCGCCAGCTGGTCCCGGAAGCCCGCATGGTCATGGCACACGGCCAAATGGACGCCAAACCGCTGGAAGCCGTCATGCTGAAATTCGTGAAGCGTGAAGCGGACGTCTTGATTGCCTCGGCCATCATCCAGTCCGGCCTCGACGTGCCCAACGCGAATACGATCATTGTCAACCGAGCCGACATGTTTGGCCTTGCACAACTCTACCAATTGCGTGGGCGCGTCGGACGCGGAGGCGAGCAGGCCTTCGCGTATTTCTTGATCCCTGACGAAGGCACCCTCACAGGCGACGCGCAAAAACGGCTGATCGCAATTCAACAGTTCACCGAATTGGGGTCGGGATTCCGCATCGCCGCCGCGGATCTGGAAATCCGCGGAGCCGGCAATCTCCTCGGCAAACAGCAATCCGGTCACATCGCCGCGATTGGCTTGGACCTCTATATGCAGATGGTCGAGCAGGCCGTCCAGCGATTGAAAGGCCATGTCGTGGAAGAAGAACCGGATCCCACACTGCAACTCCCCGTATCGGCCTTTATTCCGGAAGACTTCGTGGGAGACCCGCACCAACGGTTGTCGCTGTACAAACGACTCACGGCGTGCGGCAAAGTCGGCGAGCTCGCCCTGCTGCACGGAGAAATTCAAGACCGGTACGGGCATCCGCCGGAGCCGGTGGAACGACTGTTAGAGGTCATGGAGCTCAGGATGCACGCGAAACGGCTCCACCTCGCCTCCATCGACGTGCACGGCCACTCCGCCACCCTCACGCTCAACCCCAAGGCCACCATGCAGGACCGTGCCGTCCACCGCTTGATGGACCGGTTCCAGAAGCGGTTGCGGTTTCTGAGCCCGCTTTCATTCGAGATCCGCATGCCGACGGAGGACTGGCCCGCGATCTTTTCGGAACTCAACTCAACCTTGCAAAGCCTCGATCTCTGTGATACCAACACAGCCGAACAGGATACAATCAGGCCGTGATCGCGCCTGCCCCTAATCATTGACATGACGTTACTTCACGGTTCCAACACCACTCGCACTCCCTTCCGTCCATCATTTTTTCTCGCATATGCTCTTGCCGGACTGCTGGGCGTGGCCCTTTCAGGCTGTCCGGCCCAGCAAGAGGAAGAACCCATCGTCGCGCTGGTGAACGGACGCGCCATCACCCAAGCCGAATTCGATATCCGCTGGGGAGAACTGGCTGGTGCGACACGAGCCCGCTATGAAAAGGCCGGCGGCAAACGGCGGTTTCTGGATGAGCTCATCACACGGGAACTGCTGATGCAGGAAGCCCGCCGCCAGGGGCTGGATCAGAGCGACACCATTCGCAATAAGACCCAGCGCTACAAGGAACAACTGATCCTCGACGAGCTGCTAAAAGACAAACTCCAGTCCAAGGTGGAAGTTACAAAGGCTGAACTTGACGCCTACTACGAGAGCCATGCGGACGAACTCCTGGACCCCTTGAAGGTGCAGGTTTCGCTGATGCTGCTGCCAAACTTTCCCGCAGCCAAGGATCTGGAAACTCAGGTCAACCGCGGCGGGAGCTTTGCAGCGTTCGCCAAGCGTTACTCCGTCGACGAGAAGACCAAGGCGAAAGGTGGCGATCTCGGCCCCTATCGGAAAGGCCTGGTCCTCCCGGAAGTCGATGCCGTCATCCACTCCCTCAAACCGGGGCTCATCAGCGCGCCGATCAAGACGGAGCAGGGCTATTACCTGGTTATGACCACTCCGCTCGACAAGGAGATTATCGAAGCCGATCTGGCCACCCAGGAGCGGCTCCGCCAAGAACTGTTGGCCGACAAGCGTCGGAAACGATTTGAAGAAGTCATCGCGGATATCCGAGCAAACGCGACCGTCCGCCTCGCCGATGCTTCCCGATATATCACCGACGAGACTGGCAAATAACCGACTCCCCTCCCTCCCCTTGACTCACTCGTTTCGTGTAGAATATCTACTTTCTGTTTTCCTTCATTCCTGAATAGGAGCAGAGAGCGGTGTTCTCCGTTTCACGCAGTCCACGTCTGCCACTCCGGCGCAATGCTGCGGTGTGGCTCGTCGTGCTCCTGACCTTGCCGCCGGCTTTCGCAGCCGCTCATCTTGAAGACCGCATCATTGCCGTGGTGAACTCGGACCTGATCATGTTGTCGGACCTCAAACGCGAAGTCGCGTCGCAACAGGAACGCATCACGCGGCAACATCAAGGCAATGAACTGGCCCAGCAGGTGAAAATAGCCGAATACATGGCGATCACGAAGATGATCGAGCGAAAACTGCAGCTCCAAGAAGCCAAGGCAAAAAAAGTCGAGGTATCGGATCAGGAAGTGAGCCAAGTGTTGGAGCAAATGAAGCAACGCGGAGGCGCTCTCGACCCATCGACTCCCCAGAATCCCAGAACGGTCAGGGACCAGCTCATGCTGCTGAAAGTGGTGGATATGGAAGTGCGCGGCAACGTGATGGTTGGGGATTCCGAAATGAAACGGTATTATGCCGGGCATCGTGACCGCTTCGCGCTGCCGGAGGAATATCTCCTGAGCCAGATCTTCGTGCAACGCCGCTCTCCCGAAGAGACCGCCGATGCATTGACCAAAGCACGCCAAGCGATGGATGAATTGAAACGTGGCGAGAAATTCGAAGATGTCGCGCTGCAATATTCAGACGCGCCGAATGCCGTGCAAGGCGGGCAGCTCGGGCTCGTGCGGCAAGGCGAACTGTTGCCGGCCATCGA
>DCZO01000021.1:13604-32529 GCA_002331335.1 Nitrospira sp. UBA2082
CCAAGCAGTTTCGCTCCTTCGAGCAAGTCCGGTACGAAATCCAGCGCTTGGTCTATGAGCAAAAAAATGAGGATGTGTTTCAGTCCTGGCTGACCAAACTGAAGAATAAGGCCTACATCGAAATTAAGTTCTAGCCCAATCCTTGAAAACACCCCACACTCGATCACATCCCTCCCCTGTCATCGATGAATAGGGAATCAGCATCTCGCCTTCCGATAATCCCACGTTCCGGTGGCTTTCCCGGAGCATACGCACCCGTTCACTGGGCTTGAGCTTGTCAGCCTTGGTGGCAACAACGAGCGGATTGTGCCCGACGGAACGGAGCCAGGCGAGGGTCTGGCGATCGCGATCTGTCACCACGCGGCTTTCAACCAGCAGCACGACGCCGAGCAGGGTGGTACGATCGGTCAGATAGGCTTCGAGCAACGGCTCCCACTCGGCACGGATCGACCGGGAGACCTTGGCAAAGCCATATCCCGGCAGGTCCACTAGATAGAACTGTGCTAAATCTGGGTCGGACGTCGACACCCGAAACAGGTTTACCGCCCTCGTTTTCCCCGGCGTCCGGCTGACCTTGACCAAATCTCGCCGATGGAGCAGCGAGTTGATCAAGGACGATTTCCCCACGTTGGATCGCCCGACGAAGGCGATCTCCGGAATCTCACCGGGAGGAAATTGTTCTGGGACAAGGCAACTTCTGATAAACTCAGCCGATAAGATCTTCATCCTGTCATGACCACACGACATGTACAACTCAAGAAGACACGCCCTATCGTGTCCGGCTCATTGTGCGCCATTAGACATACGTGCCCTTCATGCCCAAGTCAACCCGCCGCCGAATAGTCGCCCGCCTCATCCTCTGGGGCACGTTGATCGTCGGCATTCCTGTCGGCATCTTGGCCCTGATCTGGCTGGTCACGATGCCGGACGTCGAAGCATTGGCCCGGCACAATCCCAAATCAACGGCACTGATGGAACGCCGCCTGGCTACGGCATCTGAAAAAGGGCGCACCGTCACGGCTCAATGGACGTGGGTGCCCCTGGGACGCATATCGTCCGATTTGCGGCGGGCCGTCATCGCCGCCGAAGACGCATCGTTCTTCGTCCACGAAGGGTTCGATTGGGAAGGCATTCGAGACGCCGCGCTCTATAATCTCGAAGCAGGAGAAATGAAACGAGGCGGAAGCACCATCACGCAGCAACTGGCCAAGAACCTCTACTTGTCATCGGAGCGGTCGATGTTCCGCAAAGCGCGCGAGGCCCTCATCACCCGCTCGCTTGAGCAGCACCTGACGAAAGAACGCATCCTGGAGCTCTATTTGAACGTGGCCGAATGGGGGCGCGGGGTTTATGGCGCTGAAGCGGCAGCCCGGCACCATTTCGGCAAATCCGCCACTGAGCTGACCTTGGACGAGGCGGCCTGGCTGGCGGCCATGCTGCCCTCACCCCAACGATACGACCCCATCAGAAAAACCGCGGCGCTGACAAAGCGGCACCAACGGATTCTCCGATGGATCCATAAAGTCCAGGCTGCGCCTCCGTAGCGAGGGCCGGCCTCGTTTCAAGAGGCAAGCGGTCATTCAGATTTCACCGGCATCGCCGACCTGGCCGTACTCCCGCTCGCCGAAGATGGCCGATTCGTGGGTGTAATGTTTGAACTCAAGGAGATTATGAGAGGGGTCTTCCAGAAAAAATGTCCGGTGTTCGACGCGCGTGCTGGGGAATCGCACGCGCGGCTGTTGGTAGAAGGAGAGGCCCTTGGCCTTGGCCCGATCCACCAACGCTTGCCAGTCTGACTGCGAGAGAAAGATCAGCCCGAAGTGACGCGGATAAATTCCCTGTTGCCGCGCCGGCTGATCGACAACAAGATGCCCAACCAATTGGTGCCCCGCCAAACCGAGCGTAATCGCCTGTTTGGAGCGGCGGCCAACCGTACAACCGAGACCGTCCACATAGAACCGCTCGGCGGCCTCAAGATCCTGCACGGGGAACGCCAGATGGAACAGGCTGCTGGTCATTGGAATTGATCTCCGACTGTCGGCGTTCCATTTCCGTCCCACCATCCAGCCGCCATGCGAGGCGTGACATGCCTGATGGCAAATCGCCCGTTTGGAGCCAATACGAGCGCACCGGCTGCGCCGTCGATTCTCGTCACAAGCTTCTTCAAGACCGCCTTTGCTGCCGCGACCGGACTCTGTCGTAGAGCCAGCCGGTCGCAGATTTCCTTGGCTGCGGCAATCCGTATAATCCCTTCTCCGATTCCGGTCATCGAGACCGCGCCACTCTGATTGTCGGCATACACCCCACAACCGATAATCGGTGTATCACCGACTCGTCCGGGTAACATTCGATCGATCCCACCGGTCGAGGCACCAGCCGCAACCGTGCCAGACCGATCTCTCGCCACCGCACCGACCGTTCCATGCCGATCCCGCAGAAGCTGTTTCCGTTCGAGCATCGCGCCATATGACAGCCGACGAATCAGCCTCCCCGTCTGCTGGCCTTCCAATTTGAAATACCGGGCAAATGCCGTGGCCATTGGCCCCACCAGCAGCACATGATGTGTTTCCTCCATCACAAGTCGGGCAGCGGCAATCGGATGGACGATGCCTTCGATAGACGCCACGGCGCCGGCGCGCAAGCTCAGGCCCTCCATGATCGACGCATCCATCCGCCGAACCCCATCGAGTTGCCGCCTGGCCCCCTTTCCCGCATTGAACAACCCGCTCTGTTCGAGCACACGAATGACCTGCTCCACAGCGGCCAGCAAGGACGCGCCTCGGTCGAGCAGATGATACCCGATTTCCAAGGCAGCTTGGAGACAGGCCGCTTGCGGGGCAGTCATGGCCCGGAGGCCGGCTCCTCCATGGGCAAGGATGATGGGGCCTGCGGATTTCAATTGAGAAGAAAGTCTCGAGCCTGCCGATACGCGGGGTTCTGCATGCGGGCCAGATCGGACCGGACGAAGCCCAAGCCGGTCACGCAGAGTTCAAAATTCTCGGATAGTTTTTGAAACAACGGCGGATCTCCGTCGGCGCTCGCGCGGCCGATTGTGGCCACGATACCATAGGACCGTTTGCCCGTCTTGACATAGTCCACAAGGAAATCCTTGTGATAGATGAGCCCCGCCGTCTTGAGGCGCCTGAGATATTCCGGGAACAACCCGGCCATGAACAGAGTGAAATCCCCGATATGACGATGCACATCTCGTTCACGGTCCATGGACTGCGCCCCCAGTATCACGTCCGACTCGTAGAGTAAGTCGACCACCGTATCCACCGGCTGATTCCGGCTGTTCTTGATCTTGTAGAGTTGGTCCATGTGGGCAAAGTCGACGAGCAAGTTCGACAGATACGAGGTCACGTTGTGATCGGGCCAGCCCAGGTGTTCGGTGAAACTCTTCTCGGTCAGAGCACCGAACAGCCGACGCAACGGGTGTTGAGGAGAGATCTGAGGGGCCATCGTAACCTCTTGTGGCGTCTAACGATGCCGTACACTAATTATAGCAGACCCCGGGCAAGTCGCCGGTGTTTTCTCCTGTGTTCTCGGTGTTCCTCCGAAAAACTTGACCCAAGCCGATCAGGAACGGCTGTCACGACTGTCCAAGACGAACGTGACTGGCCCATCGTTCATGAGTGACACATGCATGTGAGCCGCAAACACCCCGGTCTCGACCGGCGTTCCCTGAGCCCGCAGATCGGCCGCTAGCTGCTCATACAGTCGTTTGGCTTCGCCGGGAGGGGCAGCGTCGTCGAAGCTGGGGCGCCGTCCATGTGCGGCTCGTCCCAAAAGCGTGAACTGCGACACCAGCAACACGGCCCCGCCCACATCCGCAAGCGACCGATTCATTTTCCCCTGGTCGTCGGGGAAGATCCGCAACGTTCGGATCTTTTCCACCAGATACCGCCCATCGGACGCCTCGTCACCCTTGGCCACCCCCACAAGCACCAAGAGCCCTTTGGCGATGGTTCCGACGACGGCACCATCCACCGTCACCGACGCCTGAATCACGCGTTGAAGAACGGCTTTCATTCCACCAATGACCGATGACTACCGATGAACCTTCAAATACTGAAGCGTCCCTTCGAGCGTCAGCAGTTTTCGCTTCATGGGCAGGCCACAAGAGAACCCTCCCAGTGATGCATCCTGAGCGACAATCCGATGGCAAGGGATTACCACCGGTAGCGGATTGGCGCCGACCGCACTGCCGACAGCACGGGCATAGTGTCGTCCGCCTACACGGAAGGCAATCCATTGATATGACCGGAGCTTGCCGTACGGAACCCGCTGGAGCACACGCCACACCCGTCGTTGAAATGGGGTCCCGCGGGAAAGATCAAGCGCCAGATTGAAGGTGTCTCGCTTCCCATTCAGATAGCCAAGCAACTGGTGCCGAGCCTCTTCCAGTCGAGCGGAGGCTCCCTCTTCGAACGGCTCACCCGTCACCGACCGGAGGGCCGATTCGATCGCCCGCTTTGACCCTTTGGGCAAGGCGACGCTGTCGATACCTTTCGTGGTTTCAGAAATGCCCATCCATCCCCAGGATGATTTGAAGATGATCGCCCGCCTCATTGCACTTTCTATGATCCCCCTATCCGGCCGAGTTTTCGACGCACGATCCCCCACACCACATCAAGTTCATCGGATCGCAGCAAGGTATGGACTCCGACGTAACTGCCCACGCTCACGCCGATGGCCCCGAAGAGGATCACGGACTTGGCGATCCAGTCATCGGGATGCATCCACACCGGCGCGTTGGCCGCCCACCAACAGGCCAGAGCCATCGGGATACAAGCGACAGCCACTCGCAACGATGACCGCCCCACAGCCCCCCATTCGACGCCGCCCAATCGCCGGTTGAGCACCGCCACGAGGATGCCTCCATTGACCATAGCTGCGAGAGCTGTGGCAAACGCGAGTCCTGCCGCGCCGAGCGGGCGCATCAGCAACAGTGAAAACACGATGTTGGCGACCACCGCAACCGCAGCTGAAACCGCCGGCGTCTTGGTATCTTGCAGCGAATAGAACGCCGCGACGATGATGCGCACTCCTCCGAACGCCCACAAGCCGATCGCATAGCACAGGACCACTAGGGCCGTTGCGGTCGTATCTTGCGCCGTAAACGTCCCGTGCTCGAAAAAGAGATGCACAATCGGCGTTCTCAGCAGAATCAAGCCGACCATGGCCGGCACGATGATGAACAGAATCATGCGCAGACCGAAACCGAGCGTCGTACGCAATTCATCCAGCGCGCCGCGGGCCGCCTGGGAAGACAAGGTGGGCAGAATCGCCATAGCCAAGGCGACGCCGAAGATTCCCAGTGGAAATTGGATCAGCCGCATGCCGTAAAAGAGATACGTCGGTCCTCCGGCAAAGAACGACCCCAAGACCGTGCTGACTGTCAGATTGACCTGTGTCACGGAAAGGCCGAGCAGCGACGGCACCATCAGTGTACCGATCCGCCGCAGCCCTGGATGGCCGGGCTCAAAACGAAACCCGAACAAGAGGCCGCGCAGCTTCAGACTGGGGAGTTGCATGGCAAACTGTGCCGCTCCTCCGGCAACCACACCGATGGCGACCCCGATGATCGGCTCCTGGAGTAGCGGGGACACAAATAATGCCCCGACGATGATGAAGACGTTGAGAAACAGCGGCGAAAAGGCCGGCACCGCAAACGCCCGCACAGAGTTGAGAATGCCCATCGCCAGCGCCGCCAAGCTGACAAATAGCAGATAGGGGAACATGATACGGGCAAGCAACGTCGTCAACGCCAGTTTGTCCGGATTCTCTTGAAATCCCGGTGCGAGCAGCTGCACGAGCCACGGTGCCGCCACCATACCAACGATGGTGACAAACGTCACGATCGTCATGAGAGTCGTGAACACCGCGCTGGCCAATTCCCAGGCATCCTGCTTGCTGCGCGTCGTTCGATATTCCGTAAAGACCGGGATGAAGGCCGAGGACATCGAACCTTCCGCGAACAATTCTCGAAGGAGGCTTGGAATACGGAACGCGATGAAGAAGGCATCGGCCGCCGGCGTCGCACCGAATACCCGAGCGAGCACCATGTCGCGGACAAAACCCAGAATCCGGCTGGAAAAAGTGGCGATGCCGATCACCCCGGCCGATTTGACAACCGAGTGGATCTCATCTTGTTTGGCCTGCGGAGAAGGGGCCGGCGCGGTGGGTTCGGACATGGACCGGATTCTAGCGGAACATCGGCGCGTCGTCTATTGATCGGGATATTTCTCGGCCGTCTCTCCCGTTGCGGTCAGGCGGAATAGTGCCGGACAAGATGCTCGCGCTGGAATCGCATGATGTACTGAATCAAGAGCTCCCGATGTTGAGCGGCCATTCCAACGAACTGAGCATGCAGCCGGTACGTACGAATGTGATGGGCTTCGATGTGATCCACCCGGAGGACCTCGATGGACGCCGTGAAGAGGACCTGGTCCGGAAAACGTATGGTGAGTTTGAGGATGTCATGTGGTTCATAGAGGGTGTTCACGATAACGCCGATGCCCCCGCCACTGAGATTGACGGATTGCTCAAGGAGTTCCCCCTGGGTGTCGTCCGACTCGGCTTGAAGACACATGGGCAGCATGACGTTGATTCGATAATAGGCACGGCGATCGGCGAAGGAAGATGGGTTGTCGAGTGACATGAGACTACGTACTATAGGTTGATGCAGACGGAAACAACGACTCCGCTACCGCTCTTCGACCAGCTGGTTCGACAATTCATTGGGGTTGTCCCCAGCATGGGGTGGACAGACTTCTGCGAGCAGGCGTCCACATTGCTCGATCCCTTCACACAGCCCTCCTGCAATATCCTTCGCCTTTAACCGTTCAACAGCCGCCTGCACGATCTGCGGCCACCGTTCCACGGAAACCTGTTCTGCCAAGGGGCGATCGGGAAGCACATAGATCTCACGCTCCAGAACCGACAAGAGGATCAACACCCCGGTGCGCCCCCGCGTCCGGAAAATGGCGTGCCGGGCAAAGGCTTGCTCGGCTCGAAGACGAACCTTGTGTTGCATCCGTTCTCTGGACGTGAACAGGTGGATCACGGGACCGAGGGTGCCGAGCCGAGAGCCGATTCCATACGCGAGAATGGTGGCACATACCAGCCATGCAGCATTTGCAGCATGCCAGCCCCAGGGGAGCCAGAGCGTTTCAAGAGTCAGTAGGACCGTCAGGACTATCAAGGCAAGCACGAGCCCCGCCCAATGCTGCGCATCGCGATAGAAGCTAGACCGTGGGACGATCATTGGAACGATCTCCGCCCTCGTGTGTTGCTCCGCCCGCTGGACAGTTAACTCGATGCGTTCCCGCTCTTTAACCGTGAGCATCCCTTCCTTACCAGCTTCCACTGGCGCCACCTCCTCCAAAACTACCTCCTCCTCCGCTGAAACCGCCCCCCGCGCCGCCGAACGTGCCACCGCCCCATCCGCCTCCTCGGCTGCTGTACCACATCCAATCGTCCATGCCTCCTCGCATACTTCGCCGCCCGCTGATTCCCGCGGACGACAGGAACAGAAGCAGCAGCAGAGTGATTCCCCCGGCGATCAAGGCCGGTACCAGCCAGGGGGCCAGCAAGAGGGAGAGCCCTGTGCCGGCAATCGGTCCAAGGAGCCGATTGACATTCATCAGGATGAATCCCAGCATCAGGCCGACCATGATTGCGGTCATGATCTGACCCAGGTGATCGGTGTCCTCCCGAGGGACCGGCCTCTCCGATGCCTGATAGGTGCCTTCGATCGTCCGTACGATGGCATCGATCCCAGACGCCACTCCACCCGTCACATCACCGGCGCGGAAGCGGGGGACGATGTCGTTTCTGATAATGCGTGCTGATCGGGCATCAGTTAATGTTCCCTCCAGGCCATACCCCACTTCAATCCGGATTTTACGTTCCTGTATCGCCACCAACAACAGAACCCCGTTGTCGGTTCGTTTCTGACCCAGTTTCCAGGTCGTAGCCACACGATGAGAGAACTCTTCCAAGGCATCCCCTTCGAGCGAAGGGACAATCAGAACCGCGACTTGATTGCTCGTGGCAGCTTCATGCGCCGCCAGTCGAGCCGACAGCGACTCCACCGCCGAGGCTGGCAACACATGAGCCAGATCCATGACGCGCCCGGTAATCGGCGGCACACCGAGGGCATGCGCGAGAGAAGCGAAGATCCATGCTGCGGTGACGGTCGCGACGAAGAAGAGGCCGGTGCACCTGTTCGTCTTCGACTCCACCGTCCCTCTCAACATCAAACTTGACCCTAGAATTTCACTTCCGGCGGCTTCGACACCGCCTTCTCGTCCGTGACGGTGAAGTTCGGCTTTTCTTCCATGTGCAGGAGAAACTGAGCCGTCAAATTGGTGGGAAAGTAGCGGACCATCTTGTTGTACTCCGCCACCCGGTCGATGTAGCGTTTGCGGGCGACAGCGATACGGTTTTCCGTGCCTTCCAGCTGACTCTGCAGGTCGCGGAAATTCTGATCGGCCTTGAGGTTCGGATACTGTTCGGCGATCGCAATGAGGCGGCCCAGCGCCGAGGTCAGGCCGGCTTGCGCTTTCTGAAATTCTTCAAACGCCGCCGGATTCTTCAGCATGTCTGGAGTCAGCTGAATCCCCGTCGCCTTGGACCGCGCGTTTACCACTCCTTCCAAGGTCTCCCGCTCATGTTCGGCATAGCCCTTCACCGTGGCCACGAGGTTCGGAATCAGGTCGGCGCGTCGTTGGTATTGATTGATGACTTCGCTCCAGGCTGCTTTGGTATCCTCATCCAAACCTTGCAGGTCGTTGTAGCCGCAGCCGGACACGAACAGCGCCCCTGCCAGCACCGAGCTGATCGCGATCTGCTTCAATCCTCCGCACGTCATGGCACCATCCCTCCTTCGACAAACCTGGCCCCTTTCCTTCCAGCTTGGTTCTCATGCTACCATGACGATGGCCGTGAAGATACGTTGTGCCAGAGGCTGCATCGCCAGCACGTTCCGTCACAGCATTATGGAAAGTTGACAGAGGCCGGGCCATGCACTCAGCATTACGAGAAGCCTACGAGCGAGAACTAGCTGCAGCAGCGGAGCAGTATTCAGGCCATGACCTTGAGCAGACGTTCTTCCACCTGGAACGCGCCCATATTCTCGGCCAGGCGTTCACCCTCCCTCATGCCTAGGCCCACTGGTGGATGCTGAAGGTCGGCTGGAGACGTCGGGACTTGATCGAGATCACCGGCCAGGTGGCCAGGATCGTTGGGGTAACCCTGTTTACATGAATCTGGGTCCCAGTGGGCAACACGGGCGGCATTCACGTGCCCCCATTCAAGTCCATGCCGATCCCAGAAGTGTTCCGAGAACTGCTGAACCCATCTTATTCATCGACTCGCTTGACCAGCGGTCGGCCCGACGGCCCGACTGGATAAAGCTTTGACTCGCGTGACGGCTCCTGTTGAACGACCACCGGCGCGGTCATCTCCAATGTTCCGTTCAGGCGCACCCCCTCCTCAATCGAGAGAACGGGAGTCTTGAGACTGCCTTGAATCACGGCTGGGGCCCGCAGCGTGATGCGTTCCGTGGCTTGAATGTCACCTGTAATGGCCCCTTCGCACACCACCGAGCCGGCCGAGACCTTGGCCGTGATCACGGCTTCAGCCCCCACCAACAACCCGCCGTCGGCGTGGATTTCACCATCCAGCGACCCGTCGATCCGTACGGTGCCGGAATAGGTGATCACGCCTTTGAAAGTCACGCCCGTCCCGATGAAAGCGCTCACGGTCTCACTGGATACTGGCCGGCTTCTGATCGAACCATGCCCCTCTGGAGTCATCCCCTCATCCGCATACACAGTATTCTCTTGCTTCCACATACAATCCCCTCCCTCTTTCCTCTCGTCAGATGGTGTGATATGAGATGTCTTGCATGACCCTGGCCCTTCTCTATCGGTTCCTAACGGAATTTATTGAGTGCCAGGGGTAAGAATCAGCCCGGATGGGTACAGATCCGCCCCCCATACTATATCGTGGGTGGCCCCCCAATCCCGGCCTCAAGAACTCGTCATGACTCTCGAACCGTCGTCTCATTTGCCCGGCGGATTTCAGGTGCGGCACCACGTGCTGGGCATCTATCAAGGCAGCGCGATCGACCTTGCCTTCTGGCATCCTTCTTCCAATATGCCGGAGTATGGCCTATGCCGGTTTTCCACCGAGGCCCAAGCACACGCACTCATCGATTTTCTCTGCTCGGCCATGTGTACAGAGCCGCTGGATCGGAACGATCTGACCGTTGAACCTTACGACCTCACGAAACATGATCAGTTAGTGACGGATTACCCGCTTCCGTCAGCCTGGGAAGCGCCCCCTTAGCGGCTCTTATTCATGGGAACTGCTTTGCCCCTGAACGAGCGGACTGGCAATCGGCGAGGTCACCGCCTTCGACAAGACAGAGGACGTGACACCTGAGCGAGAATGAATGAACTCAAGGAGCCGTTTGTTTTCTTGGGCCTTTCGGAGAAACTTGAGTGCAATGCCGCGCGCGCTGACGGATCGAACTATCGCCGCCACTTCAATAGGGGGCTCGTTTGGGGCGATACCGATTTCCAGATAAAAGATGTCGTCGACATGCACCAGGGTATTGCTCTGAATAACACATCCGCCCAGCGACAGATCCATGACGGTGCCTTCGCCCCGCACTTTCCCGCCCGAAAATGACAGGCATAACCGAACGGGAATGCGGAGATGTTCCCGGCGGTCGATCAGATGGCCGGAATCCCCTTTCCCTATGCTCCAGGCTAAGAAGCGATGGCTGCAAGCCTGGCAGTGGAACGGCACAATGCCAATCCACATCGCGACATGTTCCCGCGGCGATTGCGGACGGGACTGGAGCACACCGCTGTTCCGACACCTCGGACAGGTGATCTGACGGCTCATGACAGTCTTGGGTCTCCACCAGGGACAAGCGGGTTCCCACGCTCTTACGATCGAACTATAAAGACCTTTCCCCCACAGTCAAGCTGATTGGCATCCTGCGCAACGGGCGACAAGCCGCCGGATTCGTTCAGGGGAGCTGTGGGTAGCTAATCAGGTCCAGCCTGCGACGAGTCCGGTTCCGCGGGCGATCCCGACGCGACGAAGCCGGCACGGAGATATTCCCGGTTGAGCATGGCGATAAACCGCGTACTGATGCGTTTGGGGCAGACCGCTTCGCACTCGTATTGATTGCCGCAGGCGCCGAATCCTTCTCGGTCCATCGCCTCCATCATCGCAGCGACTCGACGCGCCCGCTCCGGCTTACCTTGGGGCAACGTGCCAAGATGAGAGACCTTGGCTGCCACGAACAACGTGGCCGATGCATTTTTGCATGCGGCCACACATGCTCCGCAACCGATGCAGGAAGCCGCGTCCATGGCGGTCTCAGCCTGCTCCTTACCGATCAGCAATACGTTGCCGTCGACCGCCCCACCCGTATTGATCGAGATATACCCGCCTGCCTGCATCAGCCGGTCCAGTGCGCTCCGATCAACGACAAGATCCTTGATGATCGGAAAGGCCCGCGCGCGCCACGGCTCGATCGTAATCACATCTCCAGCGGAAAACCGGCGCATATAGAGCTGGCAGGCGGCCATCCCGCGTTCCGGGCCGTGAGGCACTCCGTTGATCACAAGGGAACAACTTCCGCAGATTCCTTCGCGGCAATCGTGTTCGAACGCCACCGGTTCTTCCCCCTTGAGAATTAACCGCTGGTTGACCCCATCGAGCATCTCCAGGAACGACATGTCGGGACTGACCTCGTCCGTCTCATAAGACACCAACCGCCCGTTGTCGTGCGGGCCCTGCTGCCGCCATATCTTCAACGTGAGTTTCATCTCCGATTCATGTCCTTCTGTGGCGCCTCACAAGAGACCATTCACGCTTTTCGGTCACTGATAGCTTCTGGTCGTCGGCTGTACAAATTCGAAGGCGAGCGGCTCCTTATGCAGAAGGGGGGAATCGTCCTGCCGATATTCCCAGGCCGCCACATGGGCGAACCGTTCATCGTCTCGTTGCGGCTCTCCATCGGCGGTTTGATATTCCTCCCGGAAATGTGCCCCGCAAGACTCCTCCCGGTGCAAGGCGTCATGGCACAGCAATTCGGCGAACTCGAGAAAATCCGCCACCCGGCCCGCATACTCCAGCTCTTGATTGAATGTCTCCCCCGATCCGGGGACGGCTACGTCTCGCCAAAACTCCTCGCGCAACGCAGGAATCGCTTTCAGCGCTCCGGTCAGTCCTGCTTTAGAGCGAGCCATTCCGCAGTGATCCCATAAAATCTTTCCCACCTCCCGGTGAAACGAGGCTGCTGTGCGGCGCCCGTTGGCTCGGAGCAATGTCGCCACCAAACCGGTGACACGCTCCACTGCCGCACGAGACGCGCGATGCTCCTCACCCACCAGAGTCGCCTTTGCCGACGCCAAGTAATGACCAATGGTGTAAGGCAGGATAAAATATCCATCGGCGAGGCCTTGCATCAGCGAGCTGGCACCGAGCCGGTTTGCGCCATGATCGGCAAAATTCGCCTCGCCGATGACAAAGAGTCCTGGGATCGTACTCATCAAATTGTAATCGACCCACAGTCCCCCCATGGTATAGTGCGGGGCCGGATAGATGCGCATAGGTACCCGGTAGGCGTCTTCTCCAGTTATCCGCTGGTACATCTCGAAGAGGTTGCCGTATCGCTCCCGCACGACGTCCACTCCATGCCGCTCAATGACATCGGCAAAATCCAAATACACACCGTGGCCACCCGGTCCGACACCGCGGCCCTCATCACACATCGCCTTCACAGCACGGGAGGCGACATCACGGGGCACGAGGTTGCCGAACCTCGGATACCGACGCTCCAGGAAATAGTCCCGTTCGGACAAGGGAATCTCTTCAGGAAGCCGGCGATCTGCGGGCGCACTCGGCACCCACAGTCGTCCGTCGTTCCGGAGGGATTCGGACATGAGTGTCAGTTTAGCTTGATGCGTTTCCGCCGGCGGGATCGCCGTCGGATGGATCTGTGTAAAACAGGGATTAGCAAAGGCGGCACCTTGTTTCCAAGCTCGATACGTTGCCGTCACATTGCAGCTGCTCGCATTGGTGGACCGATAGTACACATTCCCGTAACCGCCGGTCGCCAACACAACCGCGTGTGCCATATGGGCCGTAATACGCCCCGTCACCAAGTCACGGACCACGATACCCCGAGCATGTCCGTCGATCACGACAAGATCGAGCATTTCGGTACGCGGGCGCATCGTCACCTGCCCTCGCTCAACCTGCCAACACAAAGCCGAATAGGCCCCCAAAAGGAGCTGCTGTCCGGTCTGGCCCCGGCAGTAGAACGTGCGGGCGACTTGCACACCGCCGAACGACCGGTTGGCCAGCTGTCCGCCATACTCCCTCGCAAAAGGAACACCAAGCGCCACACACTGATCAATGATCTGAGTGCTGACTTGGGCCAGCCGATAGACATTGGCTTCACGTGAACGAAAGTCTCCGCCTTTGATGGTGTCGTAAAATAACCGTGCGACACTGTCTCCGTCGTCCTGATAATTCTTCGCCGCGTTGATGCCTCCCTGCGCCGCGATACTGTGCGCCCGTCTCGGGCTATCCTGGAAACAAAAACACTCCACCTGATAACCAAGCTGACCCAATGTCGACGCCGCGCTGGCTCCGGCCAATCCAGTGCCAACGACGATGATTTTGATCCGCCGCTTATTTCCTGGACTCACGAGTTTTTCGGTGAATCGGCGCCGCTCCCACTTCGTTTCCAGCGGGCCAGGGGGGATCTTGGGGTCGAGCGTAATCATGGCCGTACCAATCCCAGAAAGACCGCGAAAATGATCGCCAGATTGCCCATCACCACAAACAAAGCGACCGCGGGCCCCGCAGCCCTAAAGAGACGAATGAGCGCCGCATGCTCGACCCCTAATGTCTGTAAGCTTCCAGACACCGCATGACTGAGATGCATCCCGAGCACCAGCTGCCCTGCGCAATAGAGCGCGACATAGAAGGGATTGTGAAATGCCTGGATCACCTTGCCGTAGACATCCCGATGGCCTCGCTCATCCAATTGATCGTGAACGGATGGATCACCGAGACCTACGGTCAAATGCAGGATGTGAAACACGATGAAAAGCAGGAGCAGGCTGCCGGTGAGCGCCATCGTGCGCGAAGCCATGGACGCGACCCGATATTCACGGACCGCGTAGGCCACTGGACGGGCGCGTCGGTTCTGGAGGGCAAGCCGGATGCCCAAGGCGATGTGGGCGACCGCAACTGTCAGCAGCCCAAGCCGCGCACTCCACAAGACAATCGGCATCTCGCGCAGGAACGCGGCATATCCGTTAAGCGCGGCGGGCCCCTCGAATACTTGGAGATTGCCCAGCATATGAAAACTCACGAATCCAGCCAGGCCTAGCCCACTGAGAGCCACGGCGACTTTGCTGCTCAGCGAGGTTTGAAATTGGTTGGATCGCCGCATTACCCCCCCCTCGAGATTCACATACAGATCGGACAGGCCGTCTCTTCGCTGAGTCGTTGACCGTCTCGCTTCATATGTACTCCGCTTACGCCGAGAGCTCAAGCAGAACCATTCGGCTCCGCTGGCCTCTGAGACTTGTGGCAGCATACACATCGGCTTGTGCGCCGCTGGAAGAAGGCGACGGTGGATACGCAACACGGTGGGAGGGAGAGAGAATCTCGGCCAGGCGGCGTGAATCCAGTTCACAACGAGGCGGGGTTCATCTATTAAAGGGCAGCCTGAATCGGGACCTCGCTTGGGCTGATTCCAGATCCGCCACCCTTCGCATCAAGGATTAGCTGGAACCCCTCGTGGATGGGATTTTGTGGTCCGCAAGCAAGATCCGCCGATTGTCGATGCCTCCCTCGTGCTTCATGCAGCAACATCTGCCAGGACCACCGGGAGAGAAAGTATGAATGTGGCTCCACCTCCCACACCCGGGCTAGAGGCTTGGATGGAGCCGCCCATGTTCTTCGCAGAAATGGCGGCACTGTGCAGGCCCAAGCCGTGTCCATGTTGTTTTGTCGTAAATCCTTGCATGAACAAGCGTGGAAGATGTTCGGAGGGAATCCCGCAGCCGCTGTCCGCCACTTCAAGCCGTACGGAATTGGTGCCATCTCCGGTCATACCGACACGCACAGACAGTCGGTGGGTCGCGGCCGGTTGCGTGGCCATGGCATCTTTAGCATTCGCGATCAAATTGACCAAGATCTGCAGCACTTGATGCCGATCCGTCATGATCAATGGAACAAAGCCGTATTCTCGGGACACGCGGACCCGATATTTCTCCGGTTCAGGCAGGGCCATCAACAGAGCTTGTTCCATCAGATCTACCATTCGGGACGGCTCACGAATACTACCCGTTTGGGCAATGTCTTGCTGCGACAGAACCACCTGCTTCACATGCTCAAGCTTGTTTACGAGGGATTCCAGCTCGCCCTGAATCGTCTGGTGACTCCCGCTGAGAGAATCGGCAACCAAGCTCAAATACCCGGGGATCTGCTTACCCTGCGGATCGACCGTCAGAAATTCCTTCAGATCGCTTTGGTGCTCACGAAAGAGCGATGCAATTCGGCACACATCACCCACCATCGGCTTCCGCAGCGTCTTCAAGAGGGTATCCGTCGACACATTGATGCTATTCAGTACATTTCCAACATTGTGGAGCACGTTTGAGGCCACATCTGCCATGCCCGCTTGACGTGACGCTTGCATCAGCCGCTGATACAATTGCTCCTTCTCCGCCTCGACCTTCTTCCGTTCGTTGATTTCAACAGAGAGGCTTGAATTCGTTTTCTCGAGTGCCTGGTTTTTTTCCAGAATCTGAGTCCGTGACCATTCCAATTCACTGTTGGCCTCCTTGAGTTCAGAATTTATTCTGTCCAGCTCGGTGACATCGTGGAAGGAGACCAGCGCGCCTTTAACCGAAGCGCCATCATCGATGATGGGCACAGCATTGACGATAAACTTCCTTAAGCCCCCTTGGGGTGAATCCAGCAGAAGGGACACCCCTTCTTGTGACTGTTTCTCTGTCACCGCCCGAAACCACGGATACACCGAGACCGCCCCCGACGGCTCATCAGATCTCCACAACATAGTGTCGAGGTCAGCCCCGATCAACGATGTCACCGGCTTTCCAACCACAGAGCAAAAGGCCTCGTTGGCCAAGACGATAAAATTCCGGTCGTCGATCATGACTACGCCTTGCGTGAGCGCATCGAGCGCGGCCTTCACACGGGCAGGAACGACACCTGAGGGATCGAGTTGACGCAGCGTGCGTTTCATAAAAAAGAGATAACCGAGAAATCCCATTACACTGACGAACGCAAGGAACCGTAGCCGAGGGTCTGTCAGAAGCCAGGACGCCCCGGATGGGTCGACCTGCCGAAAGGCAATTTGCAGCGTGCCCCATGGCTGTTCGCCGGAAAAGATAGGAACCTGGAGAAATTCGAGCGTGGATTCGTCACCTGGCGGCTGCTCCCACATCCGAGCATGATCTCCAACCTGTGCTACCGCTGTCCCGTTCTTACGAAGGAGTGCCAGCGACAAGATATCCTGATTTCGCTTGGCTAAGTTTTCCATCGCGAACTTGATCGTCTCAAGCTGATTGCGCTGGGCAAGCGAGGAATATTGAACGGCCAATGATTCTGCTACATTGCGCCGATAGTCGAAAACCTGGCGATCGCGGCTCGGCACCACATCGATGAGGAAATCGCCCGCCAGTATTACACTGATCGTCAGACTGACCAAGCCAAGACTGACCCACACTAAGGGCGTCGTACGCATTATGCTTCCGGATGCCTCCCGCGACTCGCGTCTTGCTGCTTGGTTGTCTGCGTCTTGGATTTCAACACTCGATCTAGACCCTGGAACTCACGGTTTTCCTGTTCATGGTCTTCGCGCATTTCTTGATCTCGCTCCTTCCGCCGCCGTCTCCCTAAACCCAGCACCGGCAACGGATCGAAATGGCGCCAGGCCGGCAGTGAGACGAGAAAGCTCGCCAATAAGGACCCGCTACGAAGCAGCCATGCTACGAACCCTGCCGACAGTGCCACCCCGGAGAACGCTGCAATCCGTGCAATGAGGTGTGCCTGCTCTTCTCGCTCCTGCATCTTTCTCTCAAGCTCGTCGGCCCACCTGTTCAATTGTGCGGCAAGACTGTCAAGAGAAGATGCTCCCTCGCTTGCCGCTGATACCGTGATAGTCACTGTCGTGCTATCCATCGAACCTTTCACATCAGCCGAAAGCAGGGTCAGCGTATCGGTCCCGCTATAGTTCGACGCCGATCGGTAGGTCAGCGTCGCCAAGGTTGCATTGATCTCATCTTCAGTGCCGGACAATGTCATGGTTGACGTGCCGTTTGCCCCCTCCGCAATGGCGGCCTCCCCTGCCAGAGTCACCGTGAGGGTTCCGTTCGTGACCGTCAATTGAACCGTCGCCAGATCGCCGTCCTCGTCTATCACGCTGATGCCGGCGAGGCTCAACGAGGTGCCGCTGGTGACCGTCTGCCCCTCCGGCACAATATTAAGCGGCGGATGCTTGACCGCTCCTTCCACACTCTTCGTCGGCATGAGGCTTGACGTTCCAACCCGCGGCCCTGTCCCTCCAGCCGCATCACCACGGTCTCCGCCTGATATCCAGGCCCTGTCCGGTGGAGGTAGTACAAAGGGTAGGGATAGGACACCTCCTGCGGACGGCAATCCAGACAGATTGGGTCCAGGACCTGGCCCTGGACCGGGGCCTGGATCCGGAGAGGGGAGCGGGGCAGGAGGCGGCGGAGGAGCAAAGGGCGATACAGTAAACGCAAACGTGGTGGCCCCAATTGTACCTCCTGCGCCGTCACTGACGGTAAACGTAAAGCGATCACTGGTACTCACCGCACCGTTGTGGACGAACACCAATCGGCCGGCATCGATATCTGCCTGCGTAAAGCTCGTGATGGCCACACCAGGAGCGGTCGTCAGCTCAAGTTGACCGTTCAGCGGCGATGTCGTAACTGTGTAAACCAGCTGCGCCGGCGGATGATTCGCGTCCGCCACGCGCAATTCAGCTGAGGTGATGACGTCCACTAGTCCTTGGGTCACGAACGACCCCGCATTCGTGGCCAGAACCGGAGGGCTATTGACGACACCCGTCACCGAGATCCCGAATGAGGTGGCTCCGATGTTACCACCTGCGCCGTCGCTAACCGTGAAGGTGAAACCATCACTGACCGTCGCTGAACCATTGTGAACATAAACGACTTGTCCAGCGTTGATCTGCGCCTGTGTGAAACTACTGATGGGCACACCTGGATTACCAACCAGTTCAAGTTGCCCATTCACTGATCCTACCGTTACCGTATAAGTGAGCTGCGCCGGCGCATTGTCGACATCAGTGACTTGCAGCTCAGCAATCGTAATCGTATCCGTCCCCCCCTGAACCACGGTAGATCCAGCATTGACGGCTAGCACCGGCGCGTCGTTGACGCTCGNNNCCCCGTCCCGTTCGCCCCCGCCGTAATCGTCGCCCCGCCCGCCAGGCTCACCGTCACCGTCCCGTTCCCCACGCTCAACTGCGTCGTCGCCAAGTTGCCGTCCACGTCCGTGACCGACACGCCCCCGATCGCCAGCGCCGTGTCCTCCGCCACCGTCTGCGCCCCCGGCACCACGTTCACCGGCGCGTCGTTGACGCTCGTCACGGTGATCGCCACCGTGTCCGTGTCCACCACCGCGTTACTGTCCGTGCTCGTCACCGTCAGCAGGTCCGCCCCGCTGTAATCCAGATTCCCCTGGTAGCTCAGCGTCGCCAACGCCGCGTTGATCTGCGCCTGCGTGCCGGAAAGCGTCAGCGTCCCCGTCCCGTTCGCCCCCGCCCTAATCGTCGCCCCGCCCGCCAGGCTCACCG
>DCZO01000036.1:0-4139 GCA_002331335.1 Nitrospira sp. UBA2082
GGTGGTCGCCGATGATCTTGCACGCATCGAGCGTCTCATCGAAGAGATTCTGGACTACGCCCGCTATATGAAACCCAAGTTCTCCCTGGACTCGATCAACGAGATTGTGGAGTCCTCCCTGCACTTCTTGGAAATTAAAGCGAGTAACTCGGGGGTCTCCCTCGAGAAGCACCTGGCCGACGAGATTCCCCCCATCATGGTCGACCGCCAGCAGATCAAACAGGTGCTCATGAATCTCGCTCTCAATGCCATCGACGCGATGAGAGGAAGCGGCGGGCGCCTGACCGTGACGACGCGTCACCTGACTCGGCTGGATGGGACCCCCTGGGTACAGATTCAGGTCTCGGATTCAGGCTGCGGGATCGCTCCTGAAGACCTGCCCCACATCTTTGACCCCTTTTTTACGACGAAGCACGAGAGCGCGGAACATGTCGGAACCGGCCTGGGCCTTTCGATCGTGCACCAAATCATTCAAGAGCATGGAGGCACCGTCGAAGTTCACAGCACCGTCGGCCAAGGAACGACCTTTATGTTGACGTTCCCTGAAAAAACGGTGTTGGATTCCGCACCGCCGTCGGATTCCTCCCCATGGAAAGGCACGCTGGTTCCCTTACCCACCATTCAATCTCTCCTCCAGGGACGTACCGGAACATACGGCCCCTAGCACGCATCGACCGGTTGGCATGCGTCGCCCGAACCGTCCGGCGTCACTTGTGTAGATGCGTCTGAATGCCCCTTCAGGCCTACGGCATCTTTCACATATTCGCGCAAATCAGCCACCAAAGCTGATCTGCCTAAACTCTTCACCGGTCAGAGATTTCTTCCAACTCCTGAAATCCATTCGCAACGGCACAGCCTTTGCTGAACGCGAAGCACAGGGGCCACCTCTGCGCATCGTCCATCCCTCGATTGGTACGAAGCGAGAGTGGTTCCTAGCCGCAACGGAGAAGGAGGGCGTCATGAAAGCTCCCGATGGACGGACAAAGACGGAACGAATTGTATCATCGGCACCACTGTCGTTTGGAGTCTGGAGATCCATCAGCGTCGCCGTCTGCCTGCTGACTCTGGCCGTTCCGTTGCCTGTATTGGCTCTCTCAGTCGCACCCACGTCGGTCAGTTTTTCTGCGACACCAGGAGGGATACCCCCGGCACCACAATCGATCACCTTCTGGAAAGGAGGCGATCGGTCTAAGAATTGGACCGTCAGTGCCAATTCATCCTGGGTCACGGTGACACCTACTTCCGGAACCCTCTCATCCGAGCAGGACCAGATCACCGTGAGCGTAAACCAGACCGGCCTCTCCGGAGGGAGCTATGCGACCAGCATCGTCATTGCGGTGCAAGGGCTCAAAGGCCGTATTAACCGAACCACGATTCCCGTATCTCTCACGGTCGGTGGAACCGGCTCGGCGCCCAGCATTTCACTGAGCCCAAGCACGCTCAGCTTCTCCGGTGTGGCGGGAGGGGCCGCGCCGGCCGCGCAGCTGATCACTCTCACCAATCCCAGCGGAGGTACCTTGTCGTGGACCACCAGCGACAACGCCGCCTGGCTGACGCTTTCAACCGGTTCAGGAGCCACCACGACGGAAACCGATTCCATCTCCGCCACAGTGAATCCGACAGGCCTGGCCGCAGGCAGCTATACCGCCGCGATCACGATCTCCGCGACCGGAGCGGCCAATACACCGCAAGTGATTCCGGTCTCGCTCACACTCAGTTCTGCGCCGACATCCAGCCCGGTTATTAGTCTGAATGTATCTAGCCTGTCGTTCACGGGAACGTCCGGTGCATCCAATCCGTCAGCGCAATCCTTTACGATCTCCAACACAGGCACAGGAACACTAACATGGGCAGCGGGAGACAATGCCGCCTGGCTGAGCCTCTCTCCCGCGTCAGGCACCAATACGGGCACCGTGGCCGCCGCCGTCAATCTCACCGGGCTCACAGCTGGCACCTACAGCGGAACCATTACCGTCTCCGCCACGGGCGCGACCAGCAAGACGCTCCCGGTCTCGTTCACCGTCAATCCGCCGGCCACCACGGGAACGGCAAGTCTGACATGGTCAGCGAATACAGAATCGGACCTGGCCGGATACAAGGTCTACGTCGGAACGCAGAGCGGCGTCTATGGGCCGCCTATTGCGGTGGGAAATGTTACGGCCTATCAACTCAAGAATCTGGCAATGAATACCACCTATTTTGTTTCCATTACCGCAGTGGACACGGCCGGCAACGAAAGCCTGCATTCCGCCGAGGTCAGTAAGAGTATCTTTTGACGTGCGGACGCCATTGCGTCAACTGAGGGCGATCCGGCCACCGATCCGCGAAGCCCTCACTTGACCCCTTCTCCCTTCCGACTGTATAACCTCCCCCTCTGGTACGTGCTGAGACAATAGTGCCGCGTGCTGAGACGAAGGCAGTCAATGCAGCTGCCTTGGTGCCCTTGGACTGAGCACTCACAACTCAGCACTGGGTTTGAAGTTGCGCCCGTAGCTCAATGGATAGAGCACCAGACTACGGATCTGGGGGTTACAGGTTCAAGTCCTGTCGGGCGCGCCACTAGAGCCAATTTCAACCCCCATCAAGGAACGCACAGCCCTCCATGTAGAGCCAGTGTAGAAAACTTTCTACATTGGCCAAACCTGCAACTTTGCAGACGTCTGCACGGCCAGCACAGGAGGGCATCATGGCAAACCAAGAAATTTATTACGAGGTCGTTGAGGAAGATGAACAGGGATTTAATCCCTTCGGATATATGTACGGCTCGATCGAGGAGGCCGAACGAGAACTACGGGAATATCTCCCGAAATATCCAGGGGCGTTTATCGTCCGGGTGACATTCACGCGGGTGAGACGGAACCGCGCGCAACACCTAGCGGCCGTCTAGGAAACGGCGAGACGGGAATTCCAGCCACGGCGGGCCCAGGCTTGACGATCTCACGCCGGGCCCTGTGGCCTGGGTTCCCGCGCAATCGTCGTCAGGAGGCCTGTGACGGCAGCGCGGCGCACAAACAAGCTGCGATGACTACTCTTCTGGATCTAATCCCAGGAACGTCATGACAATGTCTGCGCCCATGGTTTTGGCCTCAGGAGTACCGATGGCGTTGACGGCCTGGCTGACGAGCAGAAAGAGGGGAGCGGCGTCAACGCCCACGATCCGTTCAGTGGGCACAAGGCGGCCGCCTTCACCCATCTTGATCAGAAACCACGACAACCCATTGTAGGTGAGCTTATGTAGCGCGATGCCCTGCAAGACTTCGCCAGTCTCGCTCGTGAACTGAATTTCACAGCCTAGGCTAGGATTCACCGACGAGATGACCTCGAGGTTGTTGGGAGAGGCGAGGAGCGCCGGCACCGCCCACTTCGCCGGAAGCACAATGGGTTCGGAATCCTCGAAGCGGATTTCCTTCTCATCGTTCACGCGGAGGCACAGACACACATCCTTTTTCGATTGAATGATCATCGCCGTCCAGGAGTAGGAGACAACCCAAATCGTTGGTTCATGGACTTGTCCATATCGCCACTCTGGATCATGCCGCGCACCGCGTTCTTGATCGTCATCTCTACGATTCTGCGGCCGTCCGGACCTTGACTGACAACAGGCTGGCCAACCTCGGCATTGGATTGATTATTCACAATGAACGTCAGATTGACGCCGCCGCCGAGGCCGTTCCGGATCTCGCTCACATCCGCCCTCGAGAGGACGTATTCCCCCGGCGTGAGCAGCGCCGGCACCGTGTCCAGATTGCCCGCGCCCAGCACCGGCCCGCCCATCGCAAACCGCCGAATCACTTCACCGCCGCCGGCTGCGCCGAACCCGAACGAGCTTAAGACAGCCTTCGTCGCGAGCTGCGAAAACACCGTGCCGAGCACCTGCTTCGCGAAATCCGCGACCGTCTCCAACACATCGGCCATGCTCTGGATCTTCCGGTCCCACACGTCGAAGAAGAACTGCCGGAAACTCTGCTCCATCGCCTGCGCCGTCCGCCGCGCCATGTCGGCACCGAGGCCGAGTCCGGTCTTCGTGTCCCGCACGTATCGGTCCATGCCGAGCTTCCACTCGTCAAAAAACGTCCGGGACGATTCCGCCCGCTCCGCTTCCGCCCGTTGGCGCAACTGCTCCACTTGGACGATCCACC
>DCZO01000036.1:4160-4347 GCA_002331335.1 Nitrospira sp. UBA2082
TCCTGAATCGCCGCCGCCTCCGTGGAAGCCGAGGCCTCCGCCGCCGCGATCGCCTGCTGCCGCATCTGCTCGACCTGGTGAATCCACGTCCCCAGCCCGCGTTGCACCGCCGCCGCCTCGGCCTCGGACGATGATTCCGCCGCCGCGACCGCCTGCTGCCGCATCTGCTCCACTTGGACGATCCACC
>DCZO01000036.1:4366-43066 GCA_002331335.1 Nitrospira sp. UBA2082
TCCTGAATCGCCGCCGCCTCCGTCTTCCCCTTCGGAGGCACCAGCAGACTTCCGCCGCCGGGCGTCGACGCTAAACCTGAGACAGCGCCAGGCGAGGTGGGTGGACTAAAAATCCTATGAAGTGATTTTTCAGTATCACGGTCAAGATCTCGGCGCGATTGCACGAGAACGTCGTTCCAAAATCTCTTCACTGAGTCGGACTTCCCCAGCTTATTCAGGAATGCATCCAACTCAAGCTTCGTTTCGCGAATGGCATGATTGAACAGGGTGAAAATCGACGCCCAGCCCTGAACTTCCAACTTGAACAACGATCCGACCGGACCGGCCGTGAGACCCGTCATCGCCGCGGTCAGCTGTGTGAATCCAGGAATCAGTTCATTGCCCAACTGGAGGGTCAACCCGCGCTGGGCGGCCGTCAATTGCTTCAGCTCGTAATTGAATCGTGAGGCCGCCACGGCCTGATCCTGCGAGAGGACCACGCCGAGCCGCTTGCCTTCCTCCATCGCCTCACGGGTGGCGGCAGAGCCATCCTTGATGAACGGCACGAGATCCAGAAAGGACTTTCCAAAGGCCTGGACCCCGGCATCGACGAATTCCGCCTGATTGCCGAGGCCCCTCAGCCGATCTTGCACTTCAAAGAACAACTGATCGAGCGGCTTCACCTTCCCCGCCGCATCCGTCGCGCTGAGCCCCAGCGACGTGAACAGCTTCGCTCCTTCGCCAGTGCGATTCGCCGCCTCGACCGCCCGCTGCGCGAGCGTCTGCAGTCCGCGCTCAAGCGTCATCACAGGCACATCGGCTTGATTCGCCGCATATTGGAGCGCCGTGGTTTTCTCGACCGTGAGGCCGAGCCGCTGCGACGTTTTCAACGCCTCTTCGCCGAAGTTCGCCGCACTTTTGGCGATCGCAAACAGGGCCGTGCCGGCGAGCGTGAGCTGCGTCTTCCAATCGCCGATGAGCTTACTGAACTCGCCGACGATCCCGCCGGATTTCTTCATCTCCGAGTTAAACTGGTCTGCGACCAACTTGAGCACCAGAGCGAGTTCGCGATTCTCAGCCATGGGTCACCTCCTCCCACCGCCTCAGAACTCGGGCGTTGGCGCACCCTGGAAAATCTCCGCACACGAGAGAGACTTGTATGAGCGTTCCGCCGTCTGCTGGCTCGTCGGGGCGTCTGTAAATGATCGGGCAAGCATGCGTGAAAACGCCTTTCTCCGCCCCGCGCCAGGCGGCCGTTGCCAATTCTGAATCGAAGAGCCTGGCATGGGCCACGATGAAGCTACCCTCAGGGCTGAATTGAATCGAGTGGGGCTCGACACTTTGCAACAGCACGGGACCGGGTGACAGCTTCCGTGATTGCAGTAGCGGCACAAAGTAATCGACGGTTCCGATGGCATAGCCGATATGACCAAGCTCAAGCTGTACTGACGGTGGCAGCCCGATCTTCTCAGGCTTCAGGCAAGGGTGACCGGGGAATCGTGTCGGGGACTCGTCGAGCAGAATGAAACTCAACCGCCGCGTGCTCAGACCGCGCGGACGAGCCAGAATCTCCAAGTCTTCACGATTTGCCGGCAGGCCCAACTCGCTCAGCCAGTTTCGTGGCGGCCCGTCTTCTTCGACTGCTAAAACCGTGGCCTCAGGAAAGTTCCTCAGCGCCCAGGTCTCATCCTGTTGTTGCACCAATCGGCCGATCACGCTCCGGTGCTCAAGCATATCTCGCCTCAGGATCACGCATCGGCAGAATCAGTGCGTTAATGCGGATTGGACCGCCGATCAGCACGCCGGCGCCGACCGCTTGCCACCCTCCGACAGTTCCCACCATCTGCAGGGCTTCCGGCAATAACCCGGCCAACCCACCGCCGCCGATGTACCACGTCGCGACGACCAGGCCGATCATGGCCACAATGCTGATGATGCTCTTCCCCCCGCCGTCGTCGCCGCCGGCCGGGATCGCCTGCACGGTCAACATCTGCTCCGCCTTCGGCACCGCATATTCCCATTCGGCGCGCGGGACCATGCGCCCGTCGATCGACACGACGGCCGTGAGCCGATCGAGATCACAGCCGACGGCGCGCAGATGCTCGGCCACCGTCGCGCCGGCAGGGATTGCCACTTCGACCCGATCCCGCGTGGTCGAGAGCGGACGCGGACAGACGATCAGTCGCACATCATTTTGAAAATTGGGTTCCTGAGTCATCGCCGCCTTGCCTTTCTTTTTTTTTGCAGACGTCTGCAATGTTGCCGGCGCCGCCGCCTTCGGCGTGTGGGCCTTGTCGTTTTCCTACTGTGTCGCACCCACCTCTCAAATCACTGCAACTAGACTAAGACAAACAGAAATCCAGGCTGAATCTCTCTCGATACTGCGGTCTTGCTCTCCCGCATTGCTCAATGCCACGGAAGTACCTTTTGCCCTTCGATGATCAATTCCATTTGATCGTCGTTCGTACATTCCGCGTCGTTCCACGAGGCTGATAGCCATCGGCAAACCGAATCATGAGCACACCGGCCGCCTTTCTGCTGAACGTTGCGTGCTTGTGTGGGCAACTCAGTTGTTCGCCCGATTGCAATCGCCGAACGGCTTCCATGCAATGCTCGCAGATCAAAGTCTTATTCATGTCGTTCCTCAATCAACGATGGGGTTCCGGGATGGTGGCCTAGGCGGGATCCATCCCGGATTCTTCACCGACGGCTCCCCCGCCGCCGCAACCGCCCGCCGCTACTCTTCAAGAATTTCACACTTCTTGCTCGCCGCTAGATCCCGGGCGACGTGATACGGAACTGTTGTCTCCGCACCGATCTCGACTCGCTTGCCGGCCACACAAAACGGCCGGAGCACTCGCACCTTGACCAGCTTGAAGAGCCTTGGATCTTGAATAGGATCAGCGATCTTTCCGTGCTGTATGGTGTCCCTCATGTTGTTCCAGTCTCGAACCCAGTTCATTGCCCACCCCCGCGCTTATGTGATCGCCGTCGCTGCGACGAAGGCTGACGGATGGAGCACGGCGACATCGCACGTCATGAGGATTCGCGCCTGAATCGTGCCAGTTTTGAAAGCGTTCGGATCAAACGGATTGATCTCAAGCGCGAAAGCATCACCCCAGATGCCGAGGTAGATCAGACTCCAATCACCGGAGATCATGGTTGCTGTCGGCACGTCGGTTGAGACATATGCCCGGCGATCGGCCACCAAATCCTCGTGCCACACAAACCTGCCGCCACCTGTCGCCCGTTCCCGACCTTCGAGAGTTTCGCGAACAGCCGGCGTTGAAATGAACGCGATCTGCTCATCATTCACGTTGGCCTCAGCCGTTTTGCGCTTCATCGTCGCGGTGCCGGCGTTCAGCGTCGTACCTGATTGCGTTTGCACTCCGCTGGTATTCAAAATACCTAGCGGCTGTCCACTCGCTCCTGATCCGTTGAACACAGCTTGATCGATCGCACTGCCGATGGTTCGCAAGAGTTCTCGGCCGACGAACCGATCCGCGTTCGTTTGCCGCGAGAGCTGCCGAGAAAACACAACGACATCGCCGACTGTTTTCGGAGTCATCGCGACTTGACTCAGTGTTGGGGTTGAGGGCGTGACTTGCTGGGCCTCGTTGGACAGCCACGCCGGCGTCGTCTTCTGTGTCACTTTTGGAAAAGCAACGTCCCCAACTAGTCCGCTCTCAACGAGCATCCCGGCTTTGGTCGTCACTGACCAGGGCCGAAGAATATCAACCGCCTCGCGCACGTCCGTTGGGCGCAGATAGCCGCCCGCACTGCCAACCGCCACGACCAGATCCCGAAACGCGATAAGGGGCCGGAGCGCATCGAACGGCTTCCCATTCCGGCGTGCCGTTTCTTCCAAGACTTCCCGATCCTGACCGTCGAGCTTGCCATGGGCAAGGCCGAGCACGGCTCGTGACAAACTCAGCTTTGGATTCTTCGGTCGACGAAGTTCCTCTTGACGATCGAGCCACGAAAACATTTGGCTCTCGTGGCACTGCGTGAGTGTATCGACGATGTTCTGCAGATTCTCCGGCAATCGTTCGCTTCTATTCACCATGGGCAACCTCCTTGTTCTGTTGGTGCCCATTTTGAACCGAAGCAATCGGACATACAGAGAGCCTGTCCAAAATTCTTTGCACGCTTCGCTCAGTCAGTTTTCTTCTCAGGCGGTCAAACGGGTCCGGTGGGAGAACGTGAGTAATTCGTTTGGCCCTGCCACGCCTGGGGTAACCGGCATCCAAATCTTTGATCGCCTCATCCATCACGCGTTTGGCATTGAACGCCGCTCTGAGTTTGGCCAGCTCGATCGCTTTCCGCCGGCCTCGCTCTAGCCCTTCAAGCGCCCGCTGCTGACCAGGCGTGAGCTTCAGCCGCGCGACTTCAAGCTTCGGACGACGGCTCATCCACAACCTCACAGGCAAAATCCACTTAAGTAGTCAAACCAGACCTATGACAACCTCAAATTCATCCCTGCCACTAGCGAATTATCGCGGCTTTGCTCACTTGCATTACACAATGCCGTGGAAGTACCTTTCGCCCTTTGTCCTAGCTAGCAGTCGCGCAACACTGACTACGCCACCTCGTCGGAATTCTCGACCTCACCTGGTCGACAATGATGAAAGTATTGGATTAGCTCCCAAATGAATTTCTCTCCGGCTTCATCGATCGTCTTCGGCATCGATTCTTCAGCTCTCACAGTTGCTCGCTCTCTGCAGGAGATCTTTTACGAGCGGACTCGCATGCTCGAAACCTTCCCCACCCCTAACGCCGTCCGATCTTCTTCCGGGTGTTTCCACGCTATCCACATCTTCCACAGACCTCCCCTCCGAAGAGGAATGGTTAGGAATGTTCGGAAGGTTAAGAAGGGAGGGAACCAAGTGGTGATCCTGCTCGGGGACGTGTTTGGTTCCGTTTGATTCCCGCGCTCTGTGATATTTCCAATAGTTGGTTGCAGCGTAGACGGCTGGCGAACCATCCTGTAAAGACTCGGTAACTGTCAGCCAGCGCTTGGCGACCATCCAGTCAAGCTGTCGCGAGACACTGGCGGGTTTCTGGCGAGTGGTCCGCGAGAGTCCGGCCAGCCACTGGCCAGACAGTCGCCAGCGGTTTTCGGTCCTATCGATGATGCTGAGGACTTCTATCCACAGCCGGAGGCTGCGATCGCCAAAAGTATCCGTCAGTTCCCAAATTTCAGGGTCGGAGTTTGCATCGCGAGATAGCGGGAACCAACGTTTCGGGCTAGGCATCCTGGATTCTCACGCCGCCGTGTCGGAAGTGGTCCGACTCGTGGAATCCACCGTGCGCCGCCGAATCCACTCGCGGATGTCCGACTTGCGATATCGGACCAGCGAACCAACCTTGACGTAGCGCGGCCCACAGCCGCGGGACCGCCACGCCTCTGCCGTTTTGGTTGTTATCCGAAGCATCTTGCTCATTGCTCGCTGATCGATCAGCTCATCATCCGTGCCCATGACAGCCTCCATTTATGAGAAGACAGAAAGAAAACGTACGGCGGAGGATACGGTAGAAAGCACCGCGCTCATAGAAACAAATAGAAAACTATTTGTTTTTGTGATGGCTATCGAGGAGTGGAACTTTGTAGGTCTGGTAATAACCAGGGGCTTCGAGTCGTCTACACCCTGCCTTTCTCAAGGCTTCTTCAACACGTTCGCACACAGTTACAGCAAACTGCCCGCGCGGCTCAGTGATGGGGGTACAGGCGCGGACCACTTCTTCCGTACTGTAGACTCGAAAGACGGAGTTCTTGTCGTACTTCCAGATGAACCCCCATTCCTTAACGGTCAAGGCATCGCTCGGCTTCTTTTCAAGCAAGTAGAGCCTCGCATATCGTTTTATTAATGTCTCACTGGGAGCTTCTAGCTTCTCGGTGAACTTAGATTTTGGCCACTGATGAAAAACGTGTTCTTTCAGTCTATCAATTGTTAGCTGTGCCTTAGATCCTTTCTGCGCCAAAGCTCGATCGTATGAAAAGAATATCCCGAAGATCAGATTGCGGACCGTCTGTTTTCGGCCGGCATGATCGGTCCTGCGCCAATGCGTCTCGCGCCAAAACTTAGTAGCCGCATCAAGCCATTCCCTCTCCGAGCATGATTCGTCGAAAATTCTTCTGAGTTCAGCGTCTAACGACGATTTCACGGTCCCTTCCTGTGTGGGGTCACGCTGTGGAAGACTCCCTCGCCTGGAAGAAGCCGGCGCATCACGGCGAGAGTTAGTCACCGCTTGGAACCTCAGTCTTTCTATAGGTCAACATCCTCTCTGCGTTCGCTTCCAGAGCCGCCCGCACCGGATCTAGTTCCAACCGTGCATAGACGGCCGTCGTCGCCGGCTGTGAATGGTTCAACGCTTTGCCGATCAACGGCAGCGATGCGCCGGCTGCCACGAGCCAGCTACCCAGCGTCCGCCGGAGATCGTGAATTCGGACATCGTTGAGCCCGGCTTCTTTCCGAATCCGCAGCCACGGCTTTGACACGTTGTAGAGGTTCTTTCTCCCCCACCGTCCGCAGAAAACAAATGGATTGCCTTCCAGTCTCGGCAACTTCAACAGCTCCTCGATCGCCGGACGCGGCAAGGGCAACGTATGCGGCCGGCCGGCTTTCGTTTCTGGAATACGCCAGAGCCCTTGGCCAAGATCCAGGTCTTCCCACCTCATCGACAGCACTTCGGAGCGCCGGGCGCCGGTCAACAGGCTAATAAAGAACGCGCCGCGCACATAGGGATTCGGTTCATTCTGGAGCGCCTTCCAGAGGCGCGGCAGCTCATCCGGACGGACGAATCGATCGCGCTTCACTTCTTTGAAGAACTTGATCCGACTGGCCGGGTTCGGCCCGGGATGCACCCCCCAATCGAAGGCCAGGTTGAACATCGTCCGCACGAGCGCCACCATGCGATTCGCCCAGGTCGTGTGACCGGCCGCGCCCATCTCTGCATGCCGTGTTGTAATATCCGCCCGGGTAATGGTGCTCAGCCTCCGAGGCCGCCAGTCATTGAGCCACTTCTTAAACATGCCGACATCGTTGCTCTTCGACTTCTTGTGCACGGCATGCCGCTCTAGGTACAGCTGTTCAAGTTCTCCGAACGTGATCGACTGCCGGCGCCGGCGCCGGTCTTCAGCGGGATCTTTCCCGCTGGCAATTTCTCCGATTTTCACCTTCGCCAAATCGCGCGCCTGCTCGACCGTCAATTCTCCATAGCGGCCGAGTTTCATACGACGGACGCGGCCGTGTATCTCTCGCTCAAGGACAAAGGTTTTCGATCCTGGCGTGATCCGGACGGCAAACCCACGCAGTTCTTCATCACGCAAAAAAACCTGTCCGGCCGGCGGATGCTGAGCAGCATCGACAATGCGCTTCGTCAGTCTCGGCATACAGACCTCGGATCTGTGATCCGGCGTGTAGAAAAAATGTAGAACGAATGTAGAGGATTCGAGGGGGAGTGAAGGTAGAGCATCAGACTTGACAATGCTCGAAACGCCTTGTATTGTCAAGCCCCATAGAAACATGGAGGGCTGTGTAGAACGTAGTCCCACAGACTACGGATCTGGGGGTTACAGGTTCAAGTCCTGTCGGGCGCGCCAAACCGCACTTCGTGTGGGCCGCCGCCTCATCGGCGCCAGCCATCTCCAATGGACGGCGGCGGATAAACACCTCCAGTAATCCGATTCGCTCTTTCGTAGCTCGTTCCGGTGGCTCATCCGGCGCAACTGATCTTCCTTGCGTCGCCGGATGCGCACCTCAAGTAACTATTCTCCATCTTTTCGGTTGATCCGCGGGCTCTTCAGGCGAGCATCACACAATCGCTGACAAGACGTAGTCTCTCTTTGGGTTAGTACTCAAAAAAAGTGGGGTGCAGGCTTGATTGGAACACCACCGACTCCAAACTATAACTCTCACTGACTCACTTCAGCCTGCACGCCACCTGTCTCTTCCCACCTAACAACCCGCCCTTATGTGGACCACCAGGTCTGTCGACTTGCCGGGATCCGGTTCGGCAACCCTTCAGTCGCCCTCGCTGGTTACCCCGCGCCGTGGTCATCGGGCTCGCATTTTACGGCCGTGCCTACTGGCACCGAGCGACACAGACGCGTCCCCTGAACCGTCATCCCGCCCCTGAAGCAGAAGCGGTGCCCTTGTGCACGTTGGCGGCATAAGGGCGAGCTACACGTTCGAGGCTGCTGACCTTACACAAGCCGCAAACACCTCCTTCAATTTGAGAATAATTCCGGTCGATAGAAAATCAAGCGCCACGCTATAGGTGTCGAAAAGACCACTACACGCTATGGGGAATGAGATGGCAACTGGATCACAAAAACAGCGGAGCGGAGGCGGGTCCAGAGAGCTCTATGTGCATCATGGAGGTCTTGGAGGGGTTTTAGGCTTCCCACTCACCGGTGGGCCTGCTCACCGCCCCTACACCCGACCTCAGTTCCAGGAGTGTTCCTCTCACCGAGGCCTCCGCTCAATTCATAGATAACGCTCTCACACGGCGTTTCAAGGCACCGTTCCGGAGGCGTCACGCGACGATAGGGTCTGAATATTGACTCCCTCGTTCTTCCGCCGGTAGTCTGACCGCCGTTCATCTCCCAACTCCGCAAACAAGAAGAAGGCCGTGCGGCCGAGGAGCGCGCTATGCCGGACCACGAGTGGATGGATATCGGATCGGCCGACGTACTACAACAGACCCCGCTGCAAGAAATCTTGTGCGGCAAAACGCGCATCGCTCTCACGTACGTGAACGGGAGGTTTTCAGCGATCTCCGGTGTCTGCAATCACGTCGGCGGGCCGCTAGGCAGGGGCCGGCTTGAGGGCGAGTATGTCGTCTGTCCCTGGCACTACTGGAAGTTTCACCGCGAGACAGGTCAAGGCGAGGCGGGCTACGAACAGGATCATGTGCCGGTCTATACGACACGAATCGAACAAGGCCGGCTCTTGATCGACCTCTCCTCCGCGACCAAGCGCAAGAAGCAGCCGCACGAACCTCATCCCCTGGCCCGTCCGATTATCCGACAACCGGGTCCGGTGCGCGTGGTCGGGATTGCCACCACGGCCATGACGGTGGAACATCCGCGCTACAGCACGTCCGACGCGCTGCTGGAGGCAGCGTTGGACCATGCGCAAACGGCGCTGAAGCTGGAAACCCAGTGCATCAAGTTGCGCGACCTGCATTTTCGCGCATGCGAAGGGTTCTACTCGAAAGCGGCCCAGGCCTGCACCTGGCCCTGCTCGATTACACAGATGGACCCGACCGATCAGCTCGACCGCGTGTACGAGGCCGTCGTTCATTGGGCTGACGTGATTCTGGTCTCGACACCGATCCGCTGGGGCAACGCCAGCAGCCTGTATTTCAAGATGGTCGAGCGGATGAACTGCATCCAGAATCAGGAAACGATCGCGAAGAAGCATCTCCTGAAGAATAAGGTGGCGGCCTTCATCATCATGGGCGGGCAGGACAACGTGCAGGGGGTGGCAGGACAGTTGATGACATTTTGGGCGGAGGTCGGCTGCCAGTTTCCGCAGTTTCCGTTTATCGCGCATTCGCGGGGGTGGAGCGCGGAAGACATGGAGCGGAACATCTGTGAAGTGCAGAACAGCCGGGAATTGCGAGAGGCCGCCCAGGGGCTCGTGACCCGCGCGGCGGACATGGCGCAGCTGATGATCGCGGGCCAGGTACCGGAACATCACCTGATCGCCGGCGGACGCAAGGCGCACAAGCTCGACAGCGAGCCGACGGGCTAACCGCCACACGTCAGGCTGTTCGGACGGGGACAGACACCACGCGCAGAGCGGTGAAGGGTGTCAGTCCCCCATCGCTGTTTCCACAGCCTGGACAAGCTTCTCGATCAATGCCCTCCGTCCGGCCCCGGCACATGGGTAAATTCAGGATGATCCTCGTAGGCCTCGACCGTTGTCCCCGTGGCCTTGATCACCATCCCGGCGATCACACCCCCGACGATCGCGGTGATGAGCGTCATGGCAATCCCGGTCAATTGCGCGCCGATGACACTCGGCACCACGATGATACCGCACAGTCCGCCGAATAGCCCCGGCATCCCGTGCAGATTATGCACGCCGCAGGTATCGATCAGTTTCATCTTGGATTCCAGCATAGGCTGGATAAAGACAAACCCGACGACGGAGAGCGTCCCGGCAAGCAAGCCGATCATGAACGCACCGCCGGGCCCGACCAGGTTGCACGTCGAGCCGATGGAGACCCCGCCTGCCAGCGAGGCGTTCGCAATGTCCACCATCGAGGCTTTCCCTTTGTGGAATGCCGCGCTCAGGAAATAGGTGGCGAGCGTGGCTCCGCTCAGCGCGAGAATTGTGTTCACGATCGTTTGCGGCATTTCTTCGAACGGCACGATCGCGGTTGCAAAACTCGGCCAGAAGAGCCACAGCACCATGGATCCGACCATTCCGAACCGGTCGGACGTGGCATCGGATTCGATCGGCCGGCTTCGCTGCTGCTCGGTCGTCAAGACCAATGACGCCGCCAATCCGAAATAGGCTCCAAACGCGTGGATCACGATCGACCCCGCGGAATCCTGAAACCCTTTGGTGAGGCCCGATCCGTTGTCCAATACCAAATATTCGTTGAGCGCATAAAGCGGCACCAGCACCAGCGTCAGCACCGCGTACTGAAACACGCGTAATCGCCCCAGCACGGCACCCATTGCAATCAAGGCCGTCGCCACGGAAAATTCCGCCAGCATCAGCGCTTCCACCGTCTGGGCCTTCACTGCGTGGCCGACAATTCCATTGGCCCGTAAGAACATATAGAGTGGCAATCCCGCGGCGACGACCAAGTACGTACCCGTCGTAGCCCCGAACCCGTATCGTTTTACGAACACCATCAAGAATCCGAATCCGACCACCAGCATGGCCAGGATATGGATCGAGTAGTTGTACTGCGCCACGAGGTGGGCTTCGTTGACGGCCCCCGCCGACTCTGACGCGCTTGCTCCTCCGCTCAACCAGAAGAACAACAGACCGACGAGGCCGAACACCTTCACCCAGACGTTCTTCTCCATCGCGACCCTCCTCACTAAGGTTAGGAACGATTCTGGTTTTTAGCGGGGAGCAGTGTACTCTCTTGCCAAAAAATATGATATGGCGAAAAGAGGGCACGGGATGGGAAAGAGCGCGTGAGAAACACCGCCATCCCACATGGTCCTGGCAGGAGAAGTGTTCCTGAAGACAGGGGACCCCTGCTATGGCTACTTCAACATCTCCACCTGCCCCTGCGCCCTAGCCAGATTAACGCGCGAGGCGTTCACGCGGAAGAGGGCATCGATCATGTTGTCCCTCGCCCGCACGATCGACGACAAGGCGTTTGACAGTTCCAACGTGTTCGAGCTCAAGGTCCGAATCCGTTCCCGGGCCAGCGACAGCTCGGTCAAGGAGGCTTTCAGCCCGGCCTCGGCGATCCGCTCCTGTTCGATGGACGTTTTCAGGGTCACCAGCGCCTCCCGCAGCTCCATCCCGATCTGGTTTTTCACAAGCGCCAATTTGTACTGTTCCTGATTGAATTCGCTGACCCCTTGCCCGATTCGGCCTTCACGCTGCCCTCCGTCGAAAATCGGGATGGACAGCTGAACGCCGACATTGTAGGTGCCGGTATTGTTGTCGAACTTGTTGCCGATGAGCCCGTAGTTTCCCTCCGCCGACATGGAGGGGAGCCGCTCGCCTTTCACCGACCGCACGTTCAATTCCGCGGTCCTTATTCGTTGCATCTGCGCCTTGAGCTCCGGGCGATTGGCGCGGGCCGACTCCATGGCGTGTTCCAAGGAGGGAATCAGCCCCTCGAAGACTTTCAGCTCGTCCGTGAGCCGGAGCGAGACGTCGTAGCCGATCCCGATCGCATTGAGCAGCGCAAACTTGGCCCGTTCCGTCTCGCCCTTGGCCAGTTCGAGCCGCTGCCGTTCGTTTTGGAGCTGCGTTTCCAGCCGCGCCACGTCCAGCCCGGTCGCCATCCCGCCCGCCTGCCGACTCTTGATGAACGCCACCAATTCTTCATACAACGTGACATTGGTCGATCGGGCCGCCAGCGTCTCCTGATTGCGCAGCACTTCGAAATACCCCAGGGCCACCTTCGCGACGGTATCATTCTCGGTGGCCGCGGCATCCAGCATAGCCACCTGCAGCGCGGAACGGGACGCCCGCCACCGTTCGATCAGGCTCAAGCTGAAAATCGATTGGGTGAAGGCGGCGCGGCCGTCGACGATTTCGAAGGGATCGGTCCGAACCGGCGCCCCGCCGATTGTCCCCAGGAAGAACGTTTGCGTATTGTATTTGCCGGTGGTGGTCACGTGCGGCAACATCGCGCCCAATTGGGTGCGGGATACCGCGCGCGCGGCCTCGATCCGTTCGCGAAATAGGCGGATATTCGGGCTCTTGTCGAGGGCCGCACCGACCGCCTCTGCCAACGACAGGTTCAGCACCGGAGGATTCTCAATCGGCAGCGGCAGTGTGGCCTGTTCCTGAGCCCATGCGGACCCACCGGCCACTAGCAGTGCGGCCAGAACAGAACTGGCGACGGGTGTCCGGCAATACGGGGGATGTTCACGGATTCGTTCTCGTATCGTTCCCGAGCCTCCATCGCTTCGTGTGCCACCTGTCTTGCCTCTCATCATGCCACTCCTCCCCCTCTACGGCACCACATGAAACTTCACGGTGCAGGCCAGCCCGCATGACCCACGAAATCAAACTTCAGGCTCAACCCTTCGCGGACAAGACCCGACCTGCCACGCAGCCCACAGCATTCATAACCGCTTCGACCGCAGATGCGGCTACTCGATTCTGCTGAATAGGCAAGATTAGGCGGCTGGCAAGACCGGTGGAAGGGGAGTTTCGAGTTGCTGGTTTTTTCAGAAAACACAGCTGGGCCAGACTCATGCGAATCACCTCATTCGATGACACGCGACCATGCACCACGGTTCATAGTTTTGCACAAACCTGCGCCTTCTCCTGTGAAGGTGATCAGATGCATTCGTTGTTCTTGGGAGCGGAAAGATTGACGAGGAATCGTGATCGGATGGACTTGTCTCAGCAGGGCTCATCGGAAAGACAACCCGACAGACAGACCACGCATCGCAATACCTGCCGATTGTCCCTAGGCTTCCTGTATAGCGAATTAGTGGTAAATATATCCCCCCCGCAAGGTCACAGAGTCAAGCCTCTTCTTGTCCGTCAGGGACGACGGATATGTGCGTTTTCCGGTGAAAATGTTTGGCTGGTCTCATTGTCCTGCTTTACCCTTTCATCGGCCGCTGGAGAAACAGAATGAGAGCCATCAAGGTGGGCAATGGCGCGAGCAGGAACGGGACAAGCCAGACCCACACATTGCGTCCACGCACACGAGTCTGGTCAATCATCCACACAAACACCCATACGACGAGGCCGATATAGTTCAAGGTGATCCAACGGGTCGTGTGCGTCTTCAGTATGCTGGCTTCGCCCCCCGACCCTACGATGAGAAACAGCCCCAGCAACAATACAAACCCCGCCAGGATTCCGATGACCAATTTCTTGCTCCACACGTACATAATGACCTCCTCGTAGGTAGAGGGTTCAGACAAACGGGTATCTCACCCAACTTCATTGCAACAACAACGTCCAGCCGGAGAAGCTCCGCATTATCGGGAGACTCCTCCCACAATGCAATGCGAGTTGGATTTCTTCATGCGGCTTCAATTCCACCAGCCCACTCTTATCCTCAATCATGATCGTCATCGACAAATAGTTGGCGGTTTTTTTTCTCATCCTGCTAGGATAGGCCATGTTCTCACAGGCGACGTTCCAGCAAGAGGATCTCGACCGCCTTCTCGCGGGGACCCACTGGAATCCACGCGCTATTTTAGGACCGCATCGCGGCACAATCGGCGGCCAGCCTTCGCTGATGATCCGCGTATGGCTCCCGTATGCCACGCGAGTCGATCTGCTTCCCGAAGATCCGGCGGGACCGCTGGTGCCGATGACCCGCCTGCATGACGCCGGTCTCTTCGAAGCGATCGCTCCGGAAGCGACACCAATCCCCTTCTATCGTCTCAGAGTCACCCAGCACGATGGCACCGTCATCGAGTTACACGATCCGTATGCATTTCCGCCGCTCTTGACGGAGTTCGATCTTCATCTCTTCGCCGAAGGCACCTGGTACAAGGCCTATGACCGGATGGGGGCTCACATTCACAATGTGGATGGCATCACAGGCGTGCATTTTTCTGTGTGGGCACCCAACGCCGAACGAGTGAGTGTGATCGGTGACTTCAACCGATGGGACGGGCGCTGCCATCCGATGACCAGCCGGGGCGCCACTGGACTCTGGGAACTGTTCATCCCTGATCTGCCCGAAGGGACCCTGTATAAATATGAGATCCGCAGCCAGGAGCGCGGCGCGCTCCTGATCAAAGCCGACCCGTACGCCCAAGCTGCTGAACTACGCCCGCGCACCGCGTCCATCGTCCGCGAACTGTCACGTTACTCCTGGCACGACCACACATGGATGGCCGCGCGCGCCCGGTGGAATCCCCTGTCCGCGCCCCTCTCCATATATGAGGTCCATTTGGGATCGTGGATGCGGATTCCTGAAGAGGGCACCCGCTGGCTGACGTACCAGGAACTCGCACAGCGATTGATCCCCTACGCGAAAGAGCTCGGCTATACCCATCTCGAACTGATGCCGGTGACAGAACATCCCTTCGACGGGTCCTGGGGCTATCAAGCGACAGGCTATTTTGCCGCCACCAGCCGCTACGGCCGGGCCGAAGACTTCATGGCCTTCGTAGACGCAGCGCACCAGGCAGGGCTGGGCGTGATTATGGATTGGGCCCCCGCGCACTTTCCGGACGATCCGCATGGGCTGGCCACCTTTGATGGGACGCACCTGTACGATCATGCCGACCCGCGTCTCGGCTATCATCCCGATTGGCACAGCCGCATCTTCAACTACGACCGCGCGGAAGTTCGCGCCTTCCTCCTCAACAGCGCGATGTTCTGGTTGGACAAGTATCACATCGACGGCCTTCGCGTGGATGCCGTGGCCTCGATGCTCTATCTCGATTACGGACGAAAAGCCGGTGAGTGGATCCCCAACGAGTTCGGTGGGCATGAAAATCTCGGCGCCGTGTCGTTCCTTAAAGAACTGAACGTCCTGGTCCACCGGGAGTATCCCGGTGCGATCACGATCGCCGAAGAGTCCACCTCCTGGCCCGGCGTCTCACGGCCCACCTACACGGGTGGGCTGGGCTTTACGTTCAAGTGGAACATGGGCTGGATGCACGACATGCTGGAGTATTTCAGCCACGATCCGGTCCACCGGCGGTTTCACCAGAACCAGCTCACGTTCGGCTTGCTCTATGCGTTCACCGAAAACTTCGTCCTCGCGCTGTCGCACGATGAAGTCGTCCACGGTAAGCACGCGTTGCTCGACAAGATGCCGGGGGACCTGTGGCAGCGATTTGCCAATCTCCGCCTGCTCTATGCCTCCATGTACGCCCATCCGGGCAAGAAAATGCTCTTCATGGGCGGAGAATTCGGCCAGTGGCGGGAGTGGAACCACGACGCGAGCCTGGATTGGCACCTGTGCGACTTCGAGCCGCACCGTGGTCTGCAACGCCTGATCCGCGACCTGAACGGCTTACACCGAACGGAACCGGCTTTGCACGAAGCCGACTTCGATTGGAACGGATTTCAATGGATCGACTTCAACGACACCGACAACTCCGTGATCGCTTTCCTCCGGAAAACGGCCGGCAGTTCCGAGACTGTCGTCTGTGTCTGCAACTTCACCCCGGTTCCCCGCTATGGCTATCGCATTGGCGTGCCCACCTCTGGGTGGTACCGTGAGCTCCTCAACACCGACGCCTTCTACTACGGTGGAAGTAATGTCGGCAACAGCGGCGGAATCCAGTCCATCGGAAGCCCTTGTCACGGCTTCCCGCACTCGCTGACGCTGACCCTGCCGCCGTTGGGCATGCTCCTGCTGAAACGTGAACCAGCCGCAGAACGTTGAGATCCGGAGAGCGTCTTACCAGTGGCGGAAGGGACCCGAATCCAAGTGCACGAACTTCGAGCGGGGATAATACCCGACACCGCCATATTCCAATTCTAGCGCGGCCTGCCTGATCACTTTTGGATGGACGCCGGTCATCCGCAGGTCAATTGCCTGACCCTGCATGTGCAGGCTATGTCTCGCGGCCCGCCGGCCCGACCGCACGAGCCTCGCATTGTATTCCGGAGACCGGAAGCCGGAGACGACCTGAATCTCGCGATCGCCGCCCAGCGTTTTCTGCACCAGATTGACATGTTCGATCACCCGCACATCCATGGCAGCGATCTCTCCTGTAACATGGCAGCGCAGGATATGGTTCACGTCGTCGAGCGCGTCCCAATCATACTGACCCGCATCGTTGCGATAGGTGACATCCAGCCGTTCATCGGTCCAGAGATTGACGAATGTCAGCCGTCCCTCCGGCAGTTCACGAGCGAACACCGACGGTGGGACGATGAGGCGTCCTCCCACCAACGCAGCCCCTACCAGCGCAGCGCGCAGAAACATTCGGCGGGTCCAGCCCCGTTCAGATTCCCGCATGTTGTCCACGAAGTCAGCTCCCAATCAGGTGCGAAGCAATCACGACTAGCGGTGAACTGGTTGTACCAAACCTGCCGAGGTCGGTCAACGGTTTTCACCTTGCATCCACACGCCACCCCGGAAAGTGAACCGGAATGATTCGTCATCGCATGCGCCGCCCCATCCGATTCCGAGGACTGCTGTCGGTCTTCCGGGCATTATTCATGGCGGTTAAGGCCATTTCTCCCTAGACAGCATTGATTCCGACAGGTAAGATCACACCATTTGTCGAGGGTATCGTATGGCTACCATTCTCGTCATCGACGACGAACAATCCATTCGCGGGCTCCTGAGGGAGGTGCTCGAAAAGGCGGGGCATCGGGTTATCGAGGCCGCAGATGGACGCGAAGGGCTTGCGCTGTACCAGCAACAGCCGGTCGATCTTGTCCTCATGGATCTGCTGATGCCGGACACAGACGGCTTGGAAGCGACGCTCCAGCTCACGCGGGAGTACGTCGATGCCAAAGTGGTCGCCATGACGGGGGCGCAGGGCGACCGCAATTTTCTGGATGTCGCCAAACTCTTCGGCGCCCGCCGCACCATTGCAAAACCTTTTGATATCAATCAATTACTCCAAGCGGTACAGGAAGAACTCGCCGCGCCATAAGTAGGCAGCCCCGGTTGACAGTTGCGTGCGAACTCTGGGATCATGACGAGCGTATGAGTTCACACGCCCTCCGTATTCTCAAGCTACCCCTTGCGCTGAAGCCGAAGACAGGATTGTTGTGGCTGTGGCTCGCCGTACTTGTCTTAACGCCGCTGTTTCCTTTAGAGAATTTCGTCGGGCATGCGCACTGGGACTCTGTCCGTTGGGTGCCCTTTCAGGATTTTTCCTTCTCTGCTAATAGTCTTATAGATATTGCCGGGAACACCATTTGGTTCGCGGTACTCGGGTATCTCTCTTATTATTGGGCAACAGACCCTGGTTCTCCGTTCAGGTCCATTGCGATGGTCTTGCTTCTTGCAGGCGGGGTTTCTCTCTCTCTCGAGTTATTTCAGGTCTACTGCCACAACCGCATTCCGTCAATGACAGATGTCGCGTGCAATCTGATCGGTGCCGCGATCGGCGGTTACTTCGGCTGGAAACACCGAGCCCAACTCGCCGCGGAGCCAGTCCGGTATTTGGTCATTGAAGAAGACGGCACACAAACCGTGCTCTGACCCACCTACGATCATCTCGATCGCGAGACCAACGCTTTTCTCGCCAGTCCCCGCATCATCGCCGAATCGTTGTAGGCCACTTCGCTGAGCGCATCCATGAGATGCAGGCCTCTGGACGCCGCCAGTTCCCTGGCTTTAGCGTAATTCGTCGCGCTGAATCGCGCGACCGCCGGTTGTCCGTTCACAATCTGACAGGCCAGCACTTCATCTCGCACCTCCAGCGTACCGCCTTGTTCGACCAGCGTCTTGGCTTGGGCCGTCGTAATGCCGTGCAACCGGGCGAACTCTTCCAACCCGCCGGTTTCGACCAGCCGGCCATCCGGCATGATGCAGAGCCGCTTGAAATGCGGTGACCAGTCCTTGCGAAAATCGATGTACTTGATGTCACCGCCTTTGGCCACGGATCGATCCAGGGCGCGATAGTCCAGCCCAAGATTCTTTTGCCGCAGCTTGGCTTTCAATTCCTCCGGCAGAGTCCGATGAAATACTTCAACCGCCGCCGCCTCGAGCGAAATTGCCCGAGCCCGCACCAGTTGCTCCGCTTCGGCAAATTGCATCAGATCCAACACGAACGTTTGTTTCGGCCCCGTATTGGCTGGATCCACAATGCAGGCGAACAGTCCCCGCGTCAGAAGCCCGCCGGTTTGTGGGTATACATAGACCCCGCCTTGCATCAGTACCGCCGTTATCCTGTCCAGCGGAACATCGTAACTTTCTGCCAAGACCTTGGCGTGTGCCGCCAGGTCTTCCATGAGCGTCATCGCGCAGACCGTCACATTGCCGGGCGCATCAAACTCGGAATAGTCCTCTACGATGTTGTAGAGGACCATAGGCTTCGGCTTTTCAGCTTTCCTCTTGATCTTGAACATGTCGGCTCGTTTCTCGTATCTGGTCCTCGGCCAACTCGAAGCACGCTTCACGAGATACGCTTCACGTGCCCATAGGGCGGCAACGTCTGCAACCTTCGATCTTCCACCGGTCCGCCGATCGTGAAATGATAGAGCGATTGCAATGCCATCCCCTTGACCGCCACAATCTCATGCACCGGGTCGTCGAAGAAGCAGCCGATGCCGGTTGCGCGCACGTCGGCCGCTTCAGCTTCCAGATACAGCACCTGGCCCAGCAACCCGGATTCCCAAAACAGGCGTGGATACCACCAGGCACCACGCCCACGCAATCCCCCTTCGAACTCCGCCAACATCCCGAACGAAAAAGCGCTGTCCCCGGCAATGTCTTGCCGGCAACTGACTTGCGCCGCCAACTGCCGCGCATCTCCTTCCAGCAGCCAAAAGAGCGGCAGATCTTCCGGGCAGCCTGGCGTCGCCACCCAATTGATCTCGGGATTCATGGATTGCTGAATGAAGGGAGACTTCCGCCGGTCTCGGACCAGGAAATAAAGGCCCGGTGTCAGCCCATCGACCCGATGGACAAAGAGCATCAGATGAACCGCCGGATCATATGGCCACACGTCCCAGGGCATCGGCCGATACAATTGCCCCTGTTCAGCACAGGGCATGACCTTCTGGAGCATTTGAAAGAACATCGCCGCTGTGATCGACGTTCGACCGTCGAACGCCACGGCGCTCCGGCGTTGCCTGATGATCTGGCCTGCTGAAGGACCACTACTGTTCGTCGTTTGAGAAGCATGAAACGAATCGGATGAAGGCAGAGAACCGGCACGCACCGAAACAGCCAGCTTCTCAGCCTGGATCTTCCACGAGGCCTCGGCCGCTTCATCGATCACGTCCCAGTGCACCCCATGTTCGCGGCTCAACCGATTAGCCGTCCCATACCATCGCCCACCGGCAACCTCCTTGACGACTGCCGAATCGAGAAACAGCGGCATTTCCTTTGATTCCAACCGATTGGCGCTTGACGATTGACGTCTGAAGGCCTGAGGCCAAACCACCGCGAGACAATCCGGATGCTCCGGTTCGGCGTCTGCAAAATCCTCTGTCCGGTTCGTTCCCAACAGTACTGCCACCGTGTTTTGATCCAGCCCATCCATCAACACCATGTTCCAGCCGAGCGTTGCCGCTGCAATCCGTCCAGTCCCAATCGCATGCCCCACGTCGTGATTGCAGTACCGAAACGCCCGCTCGCCGTACTTCCAGGCCTCGCGCCAATGCACCGACGTAAGCCCAAAGAGAAATGCCCCTTCCGGAAAGGGGCTCAGTAAGTGAGCCACTCGCTCAGCGGGAAACTCCGCGCGCAATTCGAGTCCGTGTTCCTTCGGCGCATAGTGGTACAGTCCCGGTTTGAGTTCGAGTCCGACCATCTCCGGCAACACCACATACCCTTCCGTGGGATGCAAATTGCCGGACGAGGGATTCATTCGCAACGCCCACTCCGAGTCCCCGGCTTTTTTCCAAGCTGACAAAGCCAGGGCAAACTCAAGAAACCGGGAGATCGTCCGTATCGTTACCGGCTGGGAAAGAACGGCCCCGGACTCGTAGATGGCCTTATACAATGGTGAAGCAGGCTCTTCGTCCGCCGTCAGCAGGGGAAGCGGAATCAGCTCAGCGCCCTCAAACCGCCGAAAGGGATCGGGCTGATTCACCCAATCGAGAAACCCCAACGATCGGGCATACCGGTTGTAGTGGTGCTTGGTCTGCACATGGTAACGAATGACCTGTTCGACCGGATCAGTCGAAGCGGAGGCGTCCGCGGGAGCAGGCATTGGCTGTTCGGTACTCATTGCAATGGCAGAGGCAGTCTACCGAGTAGCGGGAAAGAAAGTAAACGCTGCAAACGGCATTGACCTCCTTTCCTTAACCTGAGTATGCTCGAACAAGCCGACACGATATGCTTCACGACAGGCGAGGTACAGAACCCCCATGCGATTCGATCCAGCCCTGGCCGCTCAACAAGCGTTTCATCAATCAAAAGCCGAGCTTGGCCACGACTGGGACACCGCCGTTGAGTTAGAGGATACTTTCTCGTGTAACGCCGGAGTCACGGCACGCGAGGCCTATGAAGGCTTGTTGGCCCTCGCGGCTCGTTACCCGCAAGCCCAGTCGTTTCACGCCTTCTGCATCTATATCACCTGGCAGCAGGCGACAGAGGAGACGATCGCGCGCCATTTTGAAACGGGCATGAAGCTCTGTGAAGCATATCTCGTATCGCGTGAAGCGCGAACGGAACAGGATGTCGAACAGATCGAAGAACTATATGGCTCGTTTCGGGCAGGCTTGGGGCTGGAAGAAGAGGACGAGATTCAAGTCGAGTACAGAAAAGACACACCGAAGGGGGGAGACTGATAACAAACAGTGCTGAGTGTTGAGTTGTGAGTGCTGAGTTGGAACATTCAGAACGCTGGGAGCCACCGACTATTGCTGAAAGCTGATGCACATGGGCGAGGATCACAAACATCGAGCGAGGATTTTTCTACATCGCGGCGACTTGGTCCAGGCCTATGCGGCCTGGGAAGCGGCGGTGGCCGATGACCGAACAACCGGCAATCAGCGGGAACTCTCGAATTCCCTTGGCAATCTGGGTAACACCTGTGCCCTCCTCCACGATTTTGCCAAGGCCGAAGCGTGTTACCGTGAAGTCCTGGCTATTCAGCGAACCGAGTGCGATCACCACGCCGTCGCCCACACACTGGTCAATCTCGGCAATCTCCACATCGGCGCCGGTCGCGCAGAAAAAGCCCGCCCCTATTACCTCGAAGCCTTGGACCTTCTGCATACGCTGAACGACGATCGCGCCCTCGGCATTCTGTACAACAACCTGGCGTTGCAGGAAGCCCGTGATGGACAGGGGGAGAAGGCGGTCATGTCGTTCAAACGTGCCCTCGATTACCACCGAGTCGTCGGCAATGAAGAGGGATTGGCCGTCACCTACAGTCAATTGGGGAAGTGCTATCTCGATTGCGGCGACCTCGTCAGAGCCGAACGCTGTCTGAACAACGCCTCGGAACATTACATCAAGCTCGGCCATGAGCCGGCTGAAGCGGCTGTGCTCCGGCTTCTGGCCACGGTCTATAGCCGCCGCCGTGATCTGGTGTCCGCGCGGCGATGTCTTGAACGTGTGATCGCGCTCGACCAGCGATACCGACTGCCGGAGCTCCAAGCCGACTCGGCTCACCTCGCCGAACTGATCAGCTCCGACTAGCCTTTGGGCCGGTCGCCCCCCCTGCCTCGGACTCGATGTGCCCATTCCCCGTTGCCCCTTGCGCCTTGTCCAGCGTTCTCGCACTTTGCGACAAACCGCTCCATCCAAATTGCTGGACAGTATCAAAACCTCTGCTACCTTTGAAGCGTCACACGTGGACGCCTGTTGATCAAGTTTCATCTCACACACGCCGACAGGGTATTGACCTGGAGACAGCATGGCCTTGCTTGCGCGAACCTTCACTGCCCTGACACTCATAACCATGCTGATGGCGCCCGGTATCCAGGCCGAGGAAGTCTCGCCAACCATCACCGTCGGCACGCAAGAAGTCGGACTCACCGCCGGCTATATGTTCTCTCATCGCCTGACCGAACTGCACACGACCAAACAACATGGACCCGCGTTGATGCCGTCATGGATGATGACCCTGACTGATCCCATCGGCGACAGCTGGTACCGGGGGCAAATTTCCCTTGGTGCCGAGATGGTCTATCTCCAGTTTCGCGAACCGATCCTGACCCATGGCGTCGGTTTCACGCCAAGAATCAAGTACACGTTCGTCGCCTTGGGTCGTCTCCGGCCCTATGCAGAATTCACCGGCGGGCCCTTCTGGACCGATCTCGGCGGGAATATCGACGAACAGGCCAACGAGTTCAACTTTGTGCTCACAGGGGGAGTCGGCGTGTCCTGGTTTCTCACGCCGCAACTCGCCGCCAACGCCGGGTACCGCTTCCATCATATTTCGAATGCCGGAACCGCATTCCCGAATCTTGGACTGAATGCAAGTCTGCCCTTCGGTGGCTTTTCATTCTATTTCTGAGGAGACGATGATCATGACGATGTCTGCCTTTCGCTGGTCAGCCTTGGGTCTCGCCGGTGTCGTGATGTGCAGCATGACCGCATGCACTCGATGGATCGATGTGAAATCTCCCGCATCGGGTCCACAAGAAAGCCTCTCGCTTACGCTTTCCAGTGATGAACGGGTTCCATTGGTAATAGATACCTTCCGCGTGTCGCAGAACGGCACGCCTCAACATCCTGCCGCTGACGCCGAACGCCGAGTCTTGAATGCGCTCCAGGAAACGCGTCTCTTTTCCACGCTCGTTCCCCTTGGAGGAGCCTCCGCTTCGGTCGAAGGCAAGGCGATATCCGCTCGGGTCACATTCGATGAAACGATCGATCCCCATTCAGGGCCCACAGCCTTCAAAGGCATCGTAATCGGCGCCTCGATGTTCCTCCTCTCGCCGATCATTGAGCTGGACTACGACTATACCGCGCAGGCGCATCTGGAACTTGAGCGCTGGGACGGGCACGTGACACACTATGAATCGCGATCATCCGGAACGGCCCACTACAATCTGTTCGGCGCCAGTCCGATCGTGATCGACGAGCTGAAGGGACAGGTGATCGAAACCTGCTTGAATTCATTGATGAATCAGTTGGTGCAGGACACCGCCTTGTACATGGCGAGTAAGACGCCCCCGCCGGCGTCGAGGATTCGTACTGTCACCGTGAAGACTCACCGGCCGGCAGGCGCAACAGCAGCCCTTCCCGGAGTCCCTGTCTCGGCAAACCCGGCTCCCTAATCCGCATGATTCACGAAGGCTGGGGCATCAACAGCCGACGCGCTATTCTCTACTTTATCGCTCATCGTTCGTGAAGTGTCTCTCGCAAACAAGGACAGGACGTCCTCCTTTTCCATCCTGCGCCTCACGCTTCACCTGAACATCACCCGACCATCTGGCCGATCCGACTCTTTCGATGGTATAGTGCTTCCCCGATAGCAACGGAGAAACGCTTCATGGACATCGATGCATTTCGCCTCATGGTTGCCAAGCATCCAAAAGGATTTCTCGGGCGATATGGCCTCGGGAACAAGATCCTCCAGGAAGGCGGCAGTCTTGAGGAAGCCGTCGAGCATCTCACCGTCGCCACACAACTGGACCCGACCCATGTGGCGTCCCATCTGGCCCTGGGTCGTGCGTTGATCGGACTAGGCAAACCAGCCGACGCCAAACCGATTCTCACCGCAGGCATCGAAGCTGCGCTCTCGGGACGATCCAACGGCGGCAAGGATCTCGTGCCTGAAATGCAGCACCTGCTGCGCACGCTCGTATGAGCCCACTCGAACGATAAGGGAGCCGCTTATGACGCTCGACGAAGCTAGACATCGTATCGAAACAGCCGTCACCCAGTATGGACAGCATGCCGCCCCTGCAATCGATCTCGTCATGGCAGAAGTCCGTTCCGACATGGGCGCGCGCGCGTTCAACGAACTGGTTGAAGATTTCGATTTGGAGCTGCTGTACAACATCGCGCCGATGGAATCGGACCATTCCAACAGCTGAGGCACGCCGAGCAATGCCAAGGCGCAAGGAACACGTATCTCCCTCCTTGATTGTCCCCTGCCGCCGTTTCACTTGGCACTTCTCACTTGCCACTTTGGTGCTTCTTTTCGGATGCCGCTGATCTGGGCCGCCATCTCATCGCACGGGTTCGGGCATGCCGCGCAAGTCGTGCCGGTGCTCAACGCGTTGGGCCGCAAGATATCAGGTCTCCGTGCAATCCTCCGCACCACCGTCCCGGCTTCGTTCTTTCAGAACCGCCTGGCCATTCCCTGGGAATTGAGCACGATCCAGCAGGATGTGGGCTGCATTCAACAGGGACCCTTGACGATCGATGTCGATGCCACATGGCGGGAACACGCCCGATTCCATGCGACGTGGAACGACCGGATTCAGGCCGAGATCGAAGCCATGAGTCAGGCTCACCCGGACCTGGTTCTTGCCGATACTCCGTACTTGGCCATTGCGGCTGGAGCCGAAGCAGGCCTCCGCACTGTGGGACTCGTGAGCTTTACCTGGGACCTTGTGCTCTCAGCATTTTCTGCTCCGCCGGATATCGACGGCCATACACTCATCCGGGCAATACGTCAGGCTTATGCCCGGGCTGACCTCGCCTTACGCATCACGCCCTCCCCCACAATGGACATCTTTGGGCAGTTCATCGACATCGGGCCGATCTATGAGCCGTCCCCCTCCGCTCGTGACGCCCTCTCTGCCCGGCTAGGCCTTTCGCCAGGCGAGCGTACCGTGCTCATCGGATTCGGTGGCATTCCTCTGATTTCCCTCCCGATGGCGGAGTTGGATGCGCTGGATGGGTATCGTTTTCTGTTTGACGGCCCGGTTCCACCGGACAGCACCAGAATCGTGTCCACACACTCATTACCGTTCTCCTTCAAAACATTGCTGGCTTCCGTCGACATCATCATGTCGAAACCGGGGTATGGCACCCTCGTCGAAGCCGTGGGATTGCACACACCCCTCGTCTATGTCCGGCGCTATAACTTCGCCGACGAGCAACCCTTGGTGGACTATCTGCATCGATACGGTCGCGGTGTCGAATTAGCGGGGCAAGACTTTGCAGCAGGCAGGTGGGAACCTGCCCTCAGTGCTGTGAAAGACCTTCCCGCTCCCTCCATCCCTCCCCCGACGGCATCGGGGGCGGAAGATGCCGCCGACGTGTTGGCAACGTACTTGTAACCCGCTCGCTGGTCATGCACTGCCTCCTGGAACTGCCGTTCTTTCACCGGTAACGCGCCGGTATGGGGCTCCCGACCACGCCACACATATCGTCACGACCGTCCCTCCCGCGACCTTCGTGCTTTTGCCCGTTTCATTAGGAGAATCGGAAAAGGATGTTATAGTGGTGGACGTGTTTTTCGTACCCGTAGAAACCAGCAACCACGAAGCACATGGACCTGTAATTGTTCGACCATGACCCCCGCCTCACCACACGCCGCATCGACGATTCCCCCGACACTCCTGGCTCGCGTGGCCAAGGGGGAACAGCAGGCCCTCAGCCAACTGTATGATCTATCCAGCACGCTCCTGTTCAGTATTGCCCTCCGCATCCTCGGCCATCGCGAAGAAGCCGCCGAATTGCTGCAAGAGGTCTATCTCGAAATCTGGAGTAAAGTGGTGCGGTATGATGTCGGCCGTGGCACACCGATCGCCTGGCTGATTACGCTCACCCGCAGCCGCGCCATCGACCGATTACGGATGCGCGGTACACGCACCCGCCCCCCCAGCGTCCAGGCCGTGAACAGCCACACGACGCCACCCCTTACGGACTACAATCCGCCCCCGGTCGAGGCACAGGCCGATCAGGAATTGCGCACCCACGTCAGCAACATCTTGTCGACCTTGCCGCAAGCGCAACAACAGGCAATTGAACTCGCCTACTACGAAGGCCTGTCCCATACGGAGATTTCCGCCAGACTCAATCAACCGGTGGAGTCAGTAAAGACCCGCCTCAAGCTTGGCATGGCCAAACTGCGCGAGTCTCTTCGGCATGATTGGGTGCAGAACGAACGCCCATGACTCACGAAGAATTGGAGGAGGTGATTCCGCTGTACGCCATCGGCACCCTCGAACGGGCCGAGCGGCAAGCTATTGAGGCTCATCTCCTGTCGGGATGCGTCCCCTGCCATACTGCCCTCAAGGAATATCAATCGGTCGCGGTGATGCTTCCGTTCGGACTAGACATGACCGCACCTCCGCGGGGTTTAAAAGCCAGACTGATGGCCGCGCGGACCATGACCGTCGCCACAGAACCGGTCGATCAACACACGGGGAAGCCGAGCCTTGAACCGGGAGAATGGATGAATCATCTGTTCCCGCCGGAGACGCCCTCACGCGCTGAATCTCTTGGGTGGACGTTGGCATTGGGCGCCGTCGCCATGATCGCCGGTGTCGCCTATCTCGCGTGGGCAGCCTATACCACGAAAATCAGTGAAGATACGGTGAAGCTGACACAACTCCAAGAGCAACTCACCGTCGGCAACTCCAAACTGGCCGCCCAGCAGCAGCTGCTGAACGAACGCGAGCGAATGTTGGCCGAAACACAAGAGGAGTTGCGGCGTACCAGGACGGCGATGGCGGAACTGAAGGATCAATTGATTCAGCGCGAAGCCGAATTGGACGGCGTCAACGCGCAGCTCGCTCAGCAGAATACTCGACACAGGCCCGTGCCACAGGATGAATTGGCCGCCCTCCTGCGTACGCCAGCCATCAAGGCCGTCGCATTGGCGGGAACGGAAATCAGCCGGCACGCATCAGGCACGTTATTCTATGACGACCGAACCAAGCGGGCCTGGTTCTACGCGCTGAATCTCCCTGCCAACTCCAACGGCACCACGTATCAACTGTGGGCCATGTATGAAAAACCCGCTCCTATCGGCGTCTTCCAGATTGGCACCGGAGCAACCTCTCAGATGTTCGCCAAACCCTTCCCAACCTTCATGAGCGCAAAGAAATTTGCCGTGAGCCTGGAACCCGGCGGCGGGAGCCCTGAACCGACAGGACCGCTCTACCTCTTGAGCCAGCCCCAGTCCTAGCCGGATCACCCCGGATATCACATGCAGCACTGTCTCCAGCTGCTTCCCTGTGCTAGCATGCCGGCAGCAACACGGCCGATCACGAAGCCATGCAGCAACACGAGCTCGACCAGCGTTTCATGCAACTCGCCCTTGAGGAAGCCTCGCGTGCCACGGCGGTGGGAGAAGTTCCGATTGCGGCCATCCTCGTGCGTAGCAACGATGTCCTGGCAGCCGCGCACAACCTCCGGGAAGCTTTGCAGGATCCCACAGCGCACGCCGAGATGATCGTCATCCGCAAGGCAGCCGAGCAGCTGAGTTCCTGGCGGCTCACCGACACGACACTCTACGTGACGCTGGAACCCTGTCCGATGTGCGCAGGCGCTATCGTGCAATCGCGCATTGTGCGACTGGTCTTCGGCGCCTGGGACCCGAAGGCGGGCGCCTGCGGATCGCTGTTCGACATCCCCGCCGACCGCCGACTCAATCATCGAGTGGATGTGGTAGGCGGCGTCTTGGAACAAGAAAGCCAGTCCCTGTTGCAGAATTTCTTCCGGCTGAAACGGGGCAGGACGGCGTCAAACGACGAACATCACGTGTAGCTCTGCTCTCATCCGGTAAGTCTATCTCGGTCCAATCCCTCAGGAACGACACCTTGCCGTTGAGCGTGACAGGTGATATATCGTCTACACGACGGCTCCAGCAGAGTTGATGAAATGTGGCGGGAGGTTGATTGCGCGTCCGGCGATTCACCCTGCAGATGGCATTTCTTTTTATCGCTGCCCTCTCGGCAACGGCATTTCCTCTCTGCGCCGCGGCCATCGAGGCAGCTCCGGAGGTTTTCCCCCTTCGCCCGTTCAATTTCGACGTATCCTTCAATCAGCGCACATTTGCGCCACAAGCGAGGGTTATCGCCGTCCAAGCCGGCCTCACCGCCCTTCGCTATGGCGTGCTTGAGGTAAGAACCGTCTATCAATACTACAGCCACCACACTCAGACCTTCACGACCGACCAGCATTCGTTGTACCTGAACCCCCGATGGAATAATTTCATCGACTTGTTGGACTTCCCCCGAGACAAACCAATCAATCGAATGATCCGGCATCTCCTCTTTGGACCGTTGGAAGACCGGGCGGTTCCATACGTCGGCGCACTGATCGGAGGAACGCTACCCGGCAGAGATGCCGATTCCCCGGGATATCTTTATGGAGGTCAGCTGGGGGTCCGATTCCCCGTTGCGCGTGGAGTGTCGGTGGATATGGGATTCCAGTACTCGCGGTTTGAAATTGACTTCAAGAGCAAGTCCGATCTATCGGAGCAGTGGCTCTTTACCATCGGCATTCGACTCTGAACAACATGACCATCGAGAAGTCCGTCAACGGTGCGAAAGGCAGTCGTAGGAACGCCACAATCGGCCCGGAGAAATCGGGCGCCGGGGGCGCGCTTCTGTTTCTCTTGATACTGAGCATGCTTCTGCCGGGATGCGGGCTGGTTTTTGACGCAGTCGAATTGGTCTACCCCTTGACCCGTGATGAGGTCACGACGATTTGTGCCCAACGGCAGATTCGCGTCGGGATTTCCGTCGAGCCGTTCCGTCCCTTTGTATTTCCAGCCGTCTACACCGACGAAGGCGTTCGAGTGACCGGCCTCGATGTCGAGCTGATTCGTGAAGTGGCCGACGCGCTGACCGTCCAGTGCGGCGGGCAGCAACCCGTCGTGCCCACGTTGTACTTAACAAGATTCCGCGATCTCTTCATCGAACTGAACGAAGGGCATCTCGATCTCTTTGTCTCGTCGTTCAGCGGGAACATTCCCGCCGGAACCCCCTCGGGCCTGTGGTCGTCTAGTCCGTATTTTCATGGTGCCGGGATCGGCGCCATGACGCGCAACCTGGAAATAGCCGAGAACGTCCGAACGAAGCTTCGCACGCAGGCCGGACGCGCTGATACACTGTCGGCGATTCAGGAGAGCCTGTCCGGCTTAACGGTCGCTGTGCAGAATCGAAGAAGCGCTCATCTCTACGCAGAGGCCAATCTTCGAGGTATCCGGTTGTTGGTCTGTGACTCGCTCCCCGCCGCGGTGGAGACGAAGGATCCGCATATCGACGTGATCTTGACAGACTACCCCATCCTCCAATATGTGACCAAGCGAGTTTGGCCCGACTGGCGCCTTCTTGAACGGCCGGACGGATCACCCTTGATCCTCTCCCAAGAATCTTTTTCCATTGTCACCGGGGAGGAGAAGAGGCGACTGCAGTGGTTCCTCAACAACTTGTTGTACCGGTTGGAAGAGACGGGACGCCTGGCACAGATGCGAAAGCGCTGGCTCGAAGAGGACTACGCCCCGACTCGACGGGCGACCGCCGAAGGCCTGCAGCTTGAAGTCTCGAAGGTGCCCAACCACTATGACCAGGGCCAGTGCCGCATGGCGGGCGGGCGGCGCATGGCAACGGGACGCCCATGACATCTCGTGTCTGTTTGCTCATCGTGCTCACCCTTGCCTGCCTGTTCCTGTGGCGGGACTTCGGCTTGGCGCAGTCGCAGAGGGAGGCGAGCGAACGCAGCGCTCATTACTTGACCACATTGCTGAATGTCGGACGGCTCATCGTCGAACGTCATCAGGCGTTGATCAACGACCCTCAAAAGGGCGACAAAGGCTTTACGCCGGATGTGTTCGAGCAGGAGGTGATCGAGGAGTTTTTCCGTCAAACGTCGATCGATTTGAAACGCCCCCCCGCCCACCTCCCCGATCTGGCGAAAGAACTGCTGCCGATCTTGTTGGAATCCGGCAAACACGTGGTAGCCGATGCGCAACTTGTCATCAATCAACGTGGCATCGGATACAAGAATTTCATTCCGGCCACGTACGGCAGCCAGGCCTCGCGCAAGTTTTCCAGTCGCTCTCCCGTCAAGATGAAGCAAACAACACTCAATCCCAGAAATCTGAAAAACACTCCCGACGCCTACGAAGAGCGGGTCTTGAAACAACTGGCGACGCAGTCGGCTTCAGCCGGCCCCGTTGCCGAATGGGTTGACGGTGGGAAGACGCTCAGGGTCTTAAAGCCGATCTATTATTCGCAGGATTGCCTCGCCTGCCACGGCAGTCCTCAAGGCATTTTGGATATTTCAGGCTATCCTCGGGAAGGGGCCCGGGAAGGCGATCTTGCCGGTGCGATCAGCGTGCAAATTCCCGCTGGCATTCCCTGACGATCCGGAGATGAGATTGGGCCAACCACATCCCGGCGGAACAATCGCTGGCGGCTGCGCCCCCAATCTTCTTGACTTTGTCGTCGCAAGATCGTAGGTTTTCACTAAAGGGGAAACTAGGGTTCCGGCTTCCTTGAGGGGGAGTGTCTGGTCCGAGAGTTTCCGGTCTCGCATAACGAGGCTCCACGGAGGGATAAAAGCCCGGGAGATCATGTACTCAGGTACATGGCCCTTTCGGAATTTAACCCGCTCGGCAAGGAGGCTTCGTTATGTATCTCCCTTCCGCATCTCCATTTCATAGCTCTATCCGTACCGGACAGTCAGACTTACTGCCAAGCGGAGAGGTCTGCCATGCTGACTAACGACAGTCCGGATACGCTCATTCCCGCTGCCGCTTCGAGTGCTCCCGAGACACTCCACCGCAGCCTTAGTCTCTGGAACAGTCTCACCATCGGCTTTGCGACCGTCTCGCCCGTGGCCGGGCTTTACGCCATCATAGGCGTACAAACGGTCGTCACGGGGGGAGGATGGTTTGCCGCGCTGGCACTCTGTCTGGTGATGCAAATGCTGGTAGCGACCGTGTATGCGGAGCTGTCCTCGCAAATTCCGATTGCAGGAGGCGCGTACAAATGGGCGAGACAGCTCGGAGGCGCCACGACCGGCACCTATGCAGGAGCCATCTACGTCAGCTCCACGATCGCGATGCTCACCACAACCGCTTACACCGGTGGGGTCTGGCTGGCGATTTTCTTCGGATCAGGAGGTGGAACCGGAGTCAGCCTCGTGATCTGGGGAGCGGTATTTATGCTGGTCTGCACCGTCCTCAACCTGGCCCATGTCTCAATATTTAAGTTCCTTATTTCTCTGGGCGTCTACGCGGAAATCGTCGGGTCATTCGGTGTCGCGCTGCTGCTGTTTCTCTTTTTCCGGCAGCATGGGTTATCCGAACTGTTCGCGCATCTCGGAACGGGAACCGCCCCGACTCAGACCGCGGCGTTTCTGGCGGCGCTGGCGATTTCCGGTTGGGCGTTCATCGGTTTCGATGCCTGCTCGACCATCGCCGAAGAAACTCACGAGCCCAAACGGATGGTGCCTCGCGCGATCTTTTTATCCCTCTGCATGGTGGGAGGCGTGGTGCTCTTCAACTCGGCCGCGCTCACCCTGAGCTTCAACCGTGACACCTTGCGCCAGACGAGCGCCGCGTCCGATCCCGTCACGCCCGTGATCGTCGACAACTTCGGAGCCTGGGCGGAAACTCCGTTTCTGGCGATCGTCATGATCGCATTCCTGGCGTGCGGGTCGTCGATGCTGCAGTACACATCCCGTATCGTATTTTCCATGGCGCGCGAAGGCAGTCTGCCGGCCGTCCTCAGTCGGGTCACCGCTGCCGGCGCTCCGCACAATGCCGTGCTGTTCACGGTGCTGCTGGCCACGCTTGGATTGCTCTTCGGACTCAACGATGAAGCGGTGGCCACGGTCCTGGCCTTCGGGACGGGCGGGTTGTACGCCATGTTTGCGATGACCACGGGAGTCGGACTCTACACCCGTCTCACAGGGCGCTGGGATCCCTCCTTGGGTGAATTGAAGCTGGGCGCCTGGGGATTATGGATCAATACCATCGCGTTTCTCTGGTCCCTGTTTGAATTCGTCAATATCGCCTGGCCGCGCCCCTATGCGGTGTCGCCCGATGCCCCCTGGTGGCAGTTGTGGGCCGTCCCGCTGGTGCTGGGTAGTATTCTCGTTTTGACTACTCTTAAAGTCATCGTTGGCAAAAACGAAGCACCGGTTCATCCGGAGATGACTGAACCAAGCTAAGAATGAGGGAAGGCAGTACGAGAAGACCCGAGTTGAAGGAGCGTTGTACACAAGGTTGGAATCCATTCATCGTGTAGAAAGGAGCACTCATGGCGAAGAAGAAAACATATCAAGGCAAGGTTCCCCTGCATGACAAATACGGGCCGGAGGCGAAGTTCGCCGTCGAAGCGGAGGCGCTGTTGCCCACCACGAAGTATGAAGAAGAAATCGCCCGGGGCCTTGAACTGGGGCTGCAGGGCGCCGATTCCATCAAAGATCGCCGCATTCCCACGTTCAGCCGTGGAGAGCTTCCACATTTCGCCGGCATCAACACCTTTATCAAGGCTCCGTATGTCGAAGACGTGCGCAAGTGCGGACAGTACGACGTCGCTATTCTTGGCGCACCGTTCGATGGCGGGACGACCTATCGCGCCGGCACCAGGTTCGGGCCTCAGGGCATTCGCAAGATTTCGGCGTTATACGGGACGTACAGCTTCGAGCTGGGCGTGGATCTGCGGGAATCTATATCCATCTGCGATGTCGGCGACGTCTTTACGATTCCCGGCAACATCGAAAAGACCTTCGATCAGGTCACCAAGGGTGTCGGGCATGTCTATGCCAGCGGCGCGTTTCCCGTGGTACTCGGCGGAGACCATTCCCTGGGCTTCGCGACTGTACGGGGCGTGGCTCAGAATATGAACGGCAAGAAGCTCGGCATCCTGCACTTCGACCGGCATGTGGACACGCAGGAGACCGATCTCGATGAACGCATGCACACGACCCCCTGGTTTCACGCGACGAATATCCCGAATGTGCCGGCTAAGAATCTTGTTCAAATCGGCATCGGCGGCTGGCAAGCGCCGCGGCCCGGTGTGAAGTCCGGCCGTGAACGGCAGACCACCATCATGACCGTGACCGACTGCGTGGAAATGGGCATTGAGAATGCTGCGAAGCAGGCGCTCGAAGTAGCGTTTGATGGGGTGGATGCGGTGTGGTTGAGCTTCGACGTGGACTGCTTGGACGCCGCGTTCGTGCCGGGCACCGGCTGGCCGGAGCCGGGCGGGTTCTTGCCGCGTGAAGTGCTGAAGTTCCTTCAGATCATCGCCGACACGAAACCGCTGGCCGGCATGGAAATCGTGGAATGTTCGCCGCCCTATGACGCGGCGGAGATTACCAGTCTCATGGCCACACGGGTGATCTGCGATGTGCTTGCCTGCCAGGTGCGATCCGGGAACCTGCTCAACCGAAAGATACGGTGAAATACAGCGGGGACCTCCTGCGCCAAAAATACGAAGGTCTTCGGTCAAAAACCGAAGGCCTTCCAGTAGGCCATCGGCAACCCCCTCACCCGTTATGACGATCCTCATGGTCCCATTTCAGGCCTTTGGCGCCTCACCACGATGTGAAAAAATGAATGCCACCCGGTCAGCTTCTGTGGTGGATTCTCTCCCCTCTTGACTTCTGGGTCGCTGTAATTATCTCTCTGATCGTTGCTGATACTTAACAGCTGGATTGGTGCAAGGCCCAACACTGTTGGAGTAACGGCGGCAGAGATGCCCCGCCCCCTGTTTGGCCTTCTCCGACCCACTATTTTAACTCTTAACCCATAACAAGACCTCTCGTGGAGAGGAGGAGGGATCGTTATGAACAGCTATGTACCGAGTGTCCTATCGTCTATTCGAGCCGATGGCTTTGATCAGCAAATTGACCGGCTTCTCGACGAAGCCTTGCGTGCCTTCGGCACATCCAACAACAACTGGGCTCCGGCCTGCAATGTCTGGGAAAACGAGAACGGCTTTTACCTCCAGATGGCGCTGCCCGGTTGGGAGCCCAAAGATATCACCTTAGAAGTGACCAATCAGGTGCTGACCGTGAAAGGCGAGCGAGCCATAGAAACTTCAGAGTCACAGAAATACCACCTGCGTGAGATCGTCGAAGGGCAGTTCACGAGGCTCTTCCGGCTGCCGACTTTCGTCGATCAGGGCAAGGCCTCTGCCACACACAAGCACGGCCTGCTGACCATTTCGTTCCCCAAGCGAGAAGAGGCGAAGCCTCGGCAAATTATGATCGAAGGATCGTAATCGCTGTCCTGCCGTCCTTAGCCTGACTTCATGAGAGGGCCTTACGCCACCACCAAATGGTGAGGCCCTCTCATGCCGGTGTGTCAAGGGCGAGCGCAGCTTCCGAAAGCGGCTTACGTTCGATTGCTATCTCAGACCATCGATGCGAGCGGGGGGACGAGAGATTTCCCCGCCCGCGTCGTATCTCTATCCGGACTCACGCACTTACCCATACACCATAGACTCTTCGCCTTGAACGCCATCGTTAACGCTTGTCAGTCTTGTCTTTTGCATCCTGGATGTTATCTCCAATCCTGTCGCGACATGGCAATGTACAGACGCACCCAAGAGGGTTGCGCACTACGTTTTGCGGAGACTTAACGCGGATGGAATTCGATCATGGAATGGCACCGTCCGGCTCGACAACATGCCGAAGCACAAGAGTCAATTTCTTGGGGCTGGCTTTGTGCTCAACCACAATCTCGGCAGACATCTGAAGGCTATGAGTTCGGGCATCCCGCGGTGTTTCGTAATGTTCCACCTCCTACGGTGAGCTTTGCCAAGCCACTCCGATGGTACTCGTTGAATCGTGCTACGCGTCGGGCCATGACCCTACGCCTCCGCGATCGCTTCCAGGAATCGATTCTGCGAGTGACGCGCCAGCCTAACAACAGATCTGAACCACATCGAGAGGCCACGGTCATATCCGCATGCCAGAATCAGCCGCATCAGCATGGAGGTGAGAGATATGGCTGAGGCTATCGCTATGCTGGCTATACTAGGGATCGTAGTGGCAGTGGCTGCCGGTGTGGCTTGGCTGGCGATCTATTTCAATCGGGAATGAGCCTGCGCTCAAGCGATCAACGATGCTGCCCGTCGGAGCTGATGCGTGGCAGCTCCGCCCGAACTCTCCTTGATAACTGTCGCTCCAGCAATAACCTAAGAAGAAGTATTCTCCAGCTGTCCGAGACCTTGTCCATCATCGTTGCGGATCTCGTCTTTGCTGACAGATTTGGGCATGCCTCGAGAGCGGCCGAGCGCATTGCTCTGACCCGCCACAATGATCTTGACTTTTGCCGTGACCGAATTACCTGCGCCCTTGTGAGGCGGGATCGTCATGCTATCCATCGGATCGCTAGAAACGCACGACGACCTCTCGCCAGTACACTCCAACCACCAACCTAAAGGAGGGACCTATGAGAATTACAGCTGTTCTCACTGCGCTGTCCCTGCTCATCGGCGGGGTGGCGTTGATGCCATCATCAACGGACGCAGCCAACTGGATCTCTGTAACCGGATCTTACACGGCATCGTGGGTGAAGGACATTGAGCAGGTGCTGTTGAACAAGGATTATCGCGATATCTTCGCTAACGATCCTCGGACCCCTCAGATGACCGCACTTCGACTCTTGAATCAAGCTGCGACGGCTCAGGAGGCGAAAGAAAGCGTGTTGGCGGAGCAACTCATACGTGACGCGCTCAAAGTCTTCGAAGAGGGAGTGCGGAAGCACTATTACTCTTCATCCGAGATCGAACCGATCATAACGTTTATCCGTCAGCATGTGCCCATTGCAATCAGTTGAACCGGGTTCATGGACAGGGAGGACGGTTATGACACTGATGACAAAACTCAAAGAGATGATTCCTTGGAAACGCAAACCAGTTGAGACACACGAGGTCATGTCGTTGCGGGATGACATCAATCAGTTGTTTGACCGTTTTCTGATGTCACCCTTGGACACGGGCTGGCCCCGTGTCGGAGGTGGCAGTTCAGGGATCGAGATGGACGAGACGGAAGAAGAGGTGATCATCCGCGCTGAGATACCAGGACTAGATCCCAAACACCTCAACGTCACGATTCGGAACGGCTCGCTCCACTTGAGCTTTGAAGACCAGCGTGAGTGGCGGGAGAAAAACGGCGGGGGAAGTACACGTCGCCACGCAGCATTTCACCGTAGCGTGGGATTGCCTGACGGGCTGGATACCGCCAAGGCGGAGGCCGCATGCAAGCACGGCGTGCTTACCGTTCGCATACCGTGGACACCTGAAGCCAAAGATCGCTCTCGCCCGATAGTGATATCCGTCGAGTGAACAGGGCGCGACGGGATGAGACCCGGGCCGCGACTTCGGTTGCGGCCCGTGCAGCGGAAGCCTGGAAATCATACATCAGGCCGTCATGACACTCATCGGATTGATGCCGCAGACTTGGGCTGCGGACTTGGGACGAGGCGGCCTGGCCTCGTACGAGGTGCACGGGTCATGGGCAGAGATGCAGGCACCTGGACGGCAGACATCGTGGAACGCCCCCAACCAATTTGGCTGATTGAATTCACCAACACCTGAGATTGAGATGGAGCTGCAAGCATGCATAAAGCAATTAACCTGAGGCGCTGGGGACCACTCCTCCTTCTTGGCTGCGTCCTGTTATGGATGGGAGAAGTTCTGTTGTATCTGCCGCCCTGGAACCTGGCCACACAGGAACCAGCGGCGGCGGCCGCACCACCCGCTTCCTCACCGGCCGGCGACGGGGGTGTATCAATCGCCCAACCCTTTGTCGCCATAGCCAAGCAAGCACGAGCTTCCGTCGTTAACATTTCTATGGTCAAAAAGCGGACGGGCGGAAGCGGGCGATTCATCAATCCGTTCTTTGAGGATCCGTTCTTCCGTCGCTTTTTCGGCGAAGAATTCGAGCGACGGATCCCCGCGCCTCAGGAACATCAGGAACAAGGTCTCGGGTCCGGCGTGATCGTCAGGCCGGATGGCTACATCATCACCAATAATCATGTCGTGGAAGGAGCGGATGAGCTGATCGTGTCGTTGCCGGACAAGCGCACCTTCAAGGCAAAGCTCATCGGGGCTGACCCGAAAACGGATGTCGCGGTGATCAAGATCGAGGCGGTCAATCTTCCGGTTCTCCCCTGGGGCGATGCGAGTCAGTTGCAGGTAGGCGAGATGGTGCTCGCGGTCGGAAATCCATTTGGACTCAGCCAGACCGTGACGATGGGCATTATCAGCGCAGTAGGCCGAGCCAATATGGGCATCGTTGATTATGAAGATTTCATCCAAACCGATGCAGCGATAAACCCGGGCAACTCCGGTGGTGCGCTGGTCAATCTCAAAGGCGAATTGATTGGCATCAACTCGGCAATCTTCACCCAAAGCGGAGGCTATATGGGGATCGGGTTTGCCATCCCGAGCAACATGGCAAATAGCGTCATGCAAAGCCTTCTCAAGCATGGAAAGGTCATCAGAGGGTGGATCGGCGTGTCCATTCAAGAGGTCACGCCGGACCTGGCAAAGGAGTTTGGTGCGACGGGAACCACCGGTGCCTTGGTGGCTGATGTCATGGACGACAGCCCTGCCTCCCGAGCGAAGCTGGAGCGAGGCGATATCATCACCACCTATAACAACACGGCGATCCGTGACCCCGGCCAGCTCAGGTCGCTGGTGGCAGACACCCCACCGGGCACGGCGGTGACGCTCTCAATCATTCGAGAAAAGAAATCACAAGAGATCAGGGTCACGATCGGCGAACTGCCCAAAGAGCCGGCGAAGACGAGTTCGCACGACACCGAGAGTGCCAGGGGGGATCACGCCTTGGCGGGCATCACCGTCGAAAATCTGTCGAGCCAAACGGACAGGTCGGGACGTTCTAAATTCCGAGGCGGGGTTGTCGTCAGCGATATTGCGGCAAATAGCCCAGCAGAACAAGCGGGGCTGCGGGTGGGCGATATCATTCATGAGATCAATCGGAAACCGGTAAAAGATGTCAGGGAGTTTGAGCGTCTCACGAAACAACTGACCCTGAAGACGCCTGTGCTTCTGTTGTTGACTCGAGGCAATACGACAATCTTCCTGTCGATCGATGCAATGCGTTGAGAATGTGCAAAGGGGGGGGAGAATGGATTTCTGTTTACCGCAGCGTTGGCGGGAGTCGGACACCAGCTGGAGTAGCATGTGCACCTCCCTTGCTGACCTCGTTGACGGAGACTTGATGAAGGTGTTGATCCCGGCAACGTGAGGCAACTGGCTACGCCATGCGTGCGCCTCCCGAAAAAAGGAAGGCCTTCGGTCAAAAACCGAAGGCCTTCTCAGTAGGCTCTGGGCAACCCCGTCACCCGCCGAGCGTATCGAGGGTTTCCTTGAGGCTCTTGCGGATGCAGGTGAAGATCGGCGTGTCCCGCAAGGTATAGCGCGAGCCTTCCGTCTCCCGTAACGCCATCACCAGATCCAGAAAGTCCTCCGGTTTGTCGCTCTCGAACGCCACCACCCACTCCTGGTCGTCCAACCCGAACGAATACGTTGTGTTCAGCTTCACCGACGGAAACCGGTGCCCCACTTCGATATGCTCGTCCAT
>DCZO01000036.1:43299-61160 GCA_002331335.1 Nitrospira sp. UBA2082
GTCATGTCCTGGAACAGATCCAGGTCATAGCTGATGCGCCAGAGCATGAAGTCACAATCGCCCCGAATCCCAACGGCCGAATAGGGCACCACCAGGACCTTCCCGGTGTACTCTTCCACGGCCCGCAGGAATTCCTGCTTGCCTTTGGTGCGCTCGTCTTCCGGCAACCGCCGCCAGGCCGGATCGACTTTGTAGAACACGAAGTTGACAAATTGCCGGCGCGGGGGCGCCGCGGCGGGGGTTCCAGGTGCGGGAGTCGGTGTTGGAGCGGACATGGGTTCCTCCGGGTAACGACGGGGCTTCTCGGCCAGCCACGCCTGTGGTCTGTTTCTGTAACACTTCGTCTTTTGGTCTGTCAACGGGGCGAACCGGCAACAGAACGCCGGCCCCCCAACGTTACCGACCTCCTCTACCTCATACCCTGACTGGTCCTAGCGGAAATTCGTCGCAACGACACTCCCCTTCAGCCTCCTCCATGTGTAGTATTGCTTTCTAGTCGCAAGAAGGGTAGGACATTGGCCATCCAATCTACTAGCCGGAGCAGGACTTCATGACAGAACCAACGATCACCTGCCCGAACTGCAAAACAGAGATCAAGCTGACCGAATCACTCGCCGCCCCGTTGATTGAATCCACTCGCCGTGACTTCGAAAAGCGGCTCGCGCTCAAAGATTCAGACATAGCAAAAAAAGAAGCTGAGTTGCGCGAGCGGGAGGAAGCTGTCTCGAAGGCCAAGCAGGCCATCGACGATCAGGTTGCCGAGAAGCTCGTAGCGGAACGGACAAGGATTGCCAGCGAGGAATCCAAGAAGGCAAAACTTGCTCTGCAATTGGATATTGACCAGAAGGATAGAGCGCTGGCCGAACTCCAAGACGTCCTCACCCAACGGAACGTCAAACTCGCCGAAGCTCAGCAAGCGCAGGCCGATCTCATCCGGCAAAAGCGTGAACTGGACGATGCCAAGCGCGAGCTGGAACTCACGGTCGAAAAGCGCGTGCAGGATGGGTTGTTGGCTACCCGCGAACAGGCGAAAAAGGAAGCAGAAGAGAGCCTGAAGTTCAAGGTCATGGAGAAGGAGCAAACCATCGCCTCCATGCAGACCCAGATCGAAGAGCTTAAGCGCAGAGCAGAACAAGGATCACAGCAACTCCAGGGTGAAGTTCAGGAATTAGAGCTAGAAGCTCTCCTCAGAGCAAAATTCCCGAGAGACACGATCGAGCCTGTGCCCAAAGGTGAATACGGCGGGGATGCACTCCAGCGGGTCATCGGCCCTCTTGGTCAAGTCTGTGGCACCATCTTATGGGAATCCAAGCGAACCAAGAATTGGAGCGACAGTTGGTTGGTCAAACTCCGTGACGATCAGCGAACGGCCAAAGCAGACATTGCTATCATCGTCAGTCAGATTCTTCCCAAGGGCGTAGAGTCTTTTGATCTGGTCGATGGGATTTGGGTGACGAACACAAAGTCCGTGGTCTCCGTGGCAGTTGCTCTCCGCCATTCCTTAATCGAACTCGCCTCGGCTCGACAGGCCTTAGAAGGGCAACAAACCAAGACGGAGATGGTCTATCAATATCTGACCGGACCACGGTTCCGCCATCGAGTCGAAGCCATCGTCGAGGCCTTCTCTTCGATGCAGGAAGATCTGGACAGAGAAAAGAAGGCCATAACCAAGCAATGGGCCAAGCGAGAGGAACAGATTGAGCGAGTCATGCAAGCGACTGTTGGCATGTATGGGGATTTGCAGGCGATCGCAGGAAAGTCTTTGCAGGAAATCGAAGGACTTGAACTAGCGGCGCTGGAATCCGACATTCCAGCGCCGAAATTGCTGCCTGATTAATACTGGTTCAGGGCAAGATAGGTAGACGCGCTGGCCACGAATCTAAATTCATCAAGCGGGAGCAAACTGTGATTCATCTCGAAACAATAGACCTATCTCAACGTGGCATTACGCTTCCAAGTGAACGCGTCGAGATGGTCATTGCTCAGCCGTACTTACCGGACGCTTTACTAACACTCGCAGAGCCCTACCAATGCACTACACAGGCAAAGACACAACAACTAGAGGTCCTGCGCGAAACGCTGGCAGTTGCTCGCGCCACTAGGCACCATGCCTCCAAAACACATTTCACCATCTTCCCGGAATACAGCATTCCAGGCCTAGCTGGAATTGAGCTCATTGAGACCGCGCTCAATGACACAAACTGGCCCAACGGTACAGCTGTCATTGGAGGCACAGATGGACTTACACAATCACAATATGTTCAGTTGCTCCAAGATCCAACAACACACGTAGACCTAGCCAGACACAACGGAAACTTAGTTCAGCCTAGTCAGTGGATCAACTGCGCAATAACATGGGTTAAAGGAAATGACGGCCGCCTCGAACGCTGGATTCAGCCAAAGCTACATCCAGCCTTGGCTGAAATGAATACTTCCCACCAACATATGTTCTGCGGCAAATCTGTTTTCCTATTCAAGGGGCATCGTGAAAACGGCGAACTCTATCAATTTTGCACACTAATATGCTTTGACTGGATTGCGAACATAGCAGGGAAAACGCCCTGCCAGTGGATATTGTATAACCTCCATCAGCTGGCAAACGGAGCGCAGTTACCGATCACTTGGCTATTCATTATCCAGCGAAACCCAAAACCTTCCGACAACACCTTCCTAAAGGGCGTCGAAGATTTCTTTAACCAAACTAAGTTTCCCAACGCCATACGTGAGCGCGCATGCCTGGTGTTCGCAAATACCGCAGGCAAAGCATCTCCCGGACGCACAGATGAATACGGTGGCTGTAGCGTGATCGCGTCGCCTCAATCTAATTTCCTGAAGGAGTTTTGCGTACCGACGTACTCTAAAGGAGGGCCCCGTTTCCGGGATAGTGCCAACTTGTTGGTTGGTTACAAAGACGCATTCTTTCGAGAGCGTGGCGCTTGCATACATTCCTTTGCCTTGCTAAACCCAGGTTCTCTTATCGCGGGTCCTGCAGGTCGAAAGTTGATCATCGAAGATACTGCCGTTTTTCCGCTTCTAGGGATGACTGATCCACGGGCTCCCAAAGCGTCAGTTCCTGCATGTATCAAGTGGTTGAACGATGAGCTGGACCGACTACGCCGTCTCGCAATGGACTATCCCACCGTACCGCTCGCTGCACAGTCGGACACTCTCCATAACCAAATCGTCACGGCGCTTCGAAAGGTTTCACCACAATCTGTGGATCATAGAGTGCGAATGGCAACCGCTATCGACCCAGATAAAGAGGATTATGAGAAAAAAAGAACTGCTGATGAATGGGATAACAGGGAGGCTGAGGCTTTAGAGAACCTAGTAAACACCATCAACATCATAGGTCTAGGATTTTCTGTTCCGACCATAGATGCCAACCCCGATGCCAAGTCAGCTCATGCGATGGTCGTGATAGACAGTCAGGCAATCGATATTCTTGCTATCCGAGGCTCATCACATGAGGCATGCCGAGAACATATCCGGAATTTTTACGAGATTCCCCCACGGCGCAAAGCTATCATCATTTCACGAGACAAAGACAACAACGATTGGCAAAGAAAGTTCGGCAGCTTCTTGGAGGCCACAACCCCACAGCTTGGTCAGGATCGCGACATTACCGATCCGGAAGCCGGACTATTTCATCTAGGATATCGGAAACTGCTCGATATTTTCATGAATTCAAATACCCCAGGTGAAGTTCAGGGAGCGATCAATGCCACGCTTGCGGCTTAATCCTTTGCCATCTCGTGACAGCCTGCGAACCTATCTGGAGAATATTTTACCCAACTCCCAGGTCACAGAGGCAAGGCTTGACACCAAGCATCAACCTCTACTGCTGTTGCACACCAATCGCATCATGGCTGCCTTTGCATTTACCAACGGTGATTCCCGTGCTAGCTATAATGCCCTCTACGAGAAGTTCAAGATTTACTATGCAGAACAACGGGGCCAATGGGACAAGCTTGACCTCGCATTCGTCTTTTGCGTACCGCCAACACTTCCTAACCTGGACCAGCTCTGTTCCAGCATTGAGACCAACGTTTATTTCTGCCGGAAGTTCGTGGTCCCACTGGCTGAACCATTAGGGGACTCTTTAGCACGCCTTCCATTTCTTCCTCTTACACCGCTAGAAGGTGAACCGCTTCGCCCACCATCAGCGCAGACATTCTTACAACACTGCGGCGTACCGGCCGTATTAGCTAGGTATCTAGTGGTCCAACATGAACGTGGCCCTGAACGAATCGTCGAAGATTGTCTGAATGGCGAGTTCGCTGAACCAAGGAATCTCATGCAATCTCCCACTATCAGGATACGACAACGCGATGAAGTTTCCGATAGTGTCCGGGTCAAGGAAGTAACAATTCAAAACTTTCGTGCCTACAGAAAGCCTCGATCGTTCTTAATTGGCAACGATGTCACCGTGCTCTACGGTCCAAACGGATTTGGGAAAACTTCCTTCTTTGACGCGATTGACTTTGCCGTGACTGGAGGTATCGGGCGACTTAAAATATCGAATGATCCGCGCTTCATAAAAACTGCCCAGCATCTTGATAGCGGGCCTGAGCAGGGGCTCGTCTCTCTTCTGTTCGCCCGCAACGGAGCAACGCTGAAGTTGGCCCGCAGTGTGCGCGACCGAAAACAGGCCTTACTTAACGACGTGCAATGTGACCGCAAGACGGTACTAGCTGAGCTCACCAGCAACTCTTCAATAGGCCGTGTTGAAGAACGTGTTGACAATTTAATCAGCCTTTTCAGGGCAACGCATCTATTCAGCCAAGAGCAGCAAGAGCTCACGCGTGAATTTCAGGATGATTGCCAACTCTCGGAAGACATCGTTTCTCGAATGTTGGCAGTTGAAGACTATGCTAATGCTGTGAATAAGACCGCAAAAGTTTTAGAAATAATTAAAGGTGCAATTGAAAGCGCCTCCTTAGAGATCAAGGTGCTTACGAAGCAAATTGCCGACGAAAACAAGGAGCTCAACCAACTTGGACAAACTGCTAAAGTTCATGCAAACGTCGGAGCCCTTGATGCGGAGATTGAAGGACTGAGACGTAAGGTGGTTGCAGCTGGAGTCGCTGCGACACTGCAAAAGCCTGATATACCAACTATCCGTGGCTGGCGGGCAACAATTGAAGCTCGTCGCGCTGAGAGTCAGAGCCGGTCAGACCGGCTTTCCACGCTACTGAGGGAGATCACTGGCCTACCTCAGGCACGTGCTGAAATTGAAAAGTTGCAGAGGCTGCTTACCGAAAAGGAGAACGCGTTTGCAGCAAACGAGAGAAACCGGAGTTCTGCTGAACAGGGCGTCCATCAACTGGAGCAGCGCATTGCTGAAAATAATGCCGAACGAGCGGGAGTGCAGGCTCGACTCGATCTCCTCGAGTGGATCCGTACCACGAAACCCATTTATGCCCAACTCATCGAAAGGCAGCGTGCTCTTAATAATGAATTGCTAGAGGCAGCCAATGCACTCTCGGAGCTTCGCCGAGTGGAAGAACAAGCTGCAAGCGACTTACGCACGCAAGAACATCTTGCTGCGCAAAGCAAAGTAGCACTTCATACCAGCCGAACAGAACTAGAGTCATTGAAGGACCTAAGCAGATCGATGGAAACTTGGCAGACCAACTGTACTCGCCTCGCCAGTATCATTGAGTCGGAACAGCATGCTGTTGAGCAATTGGAATTATTACGGGCTGAAGAGCGCGAGCTTTCATCCCAACTCGCCTCAGCAACGGCAGAGGAGGGAAGAATATTTCGCCAAATTACAGAGGTCGACAAGAACCAGTCTGATCTAAAGAGATTACTATCTCAAATACAGGGGCATATTAGGACTGGCACGTGCCCGCTATGTGGAGACGATCACGGATCAAAGGATCAGCTCGTCCAGCGCATCCAGAAACATATCCTCGCCGACGCTGCGAGCCGGGCGCGCGCTGATCTAGTGGGTGTGAAGGCACGAGCCAAACATTTAACGGAGCAGGTTGAGGCGAATAGACAAAAACAACAGTTAACGGATGCTCAACTCGCAAACTTAAAAGCGGAGCGGTCTAGCGCAAGTGCTGCGATCCGTCAATTCGAACACTCTGCAGCAAACATCGGTATTCTCATCGATGTGTCATCCCCCACGCCAGCCGAACAACTGCAAATGAAACTTAGCCTGATCCAAGGGCAGATTGATGAGCAGAATCGCCGGGTTCAAGAGCATCACGCTGCAGCAGAGGTGATGCAAACAAGACTTTCCACCACAAGAAGCGTTCTAAAAACCAAAGCGGACGAGATAGCCACCCAAAAAACGGCTCTCGCGAGGCTCCGAACAGAGGCCAACCAGTTTCGCAATGACCCAAGACTCCCTCCCCTAACTCTAGAAACTCCCGATGACGAGCTTCAAAATCTCGAGGTTCTCAATAAGGAGCACCTGGCAGGCTTCAAAGCAGAAATAGCGATATGCCAAGCCGAGGTGGACCAAAGAAAATCTCCCCTGGCCGCGCTCCGACAGGAAGGAGCCGTCCTTAAATCAGAACTCCCGGCCTTGCGGTCCCAACTTGCAAATCTCCAAAGGAAGGTGACTCAGCTCCTCGCTAGAATCGAAGAAGCCGGGCTACCAGCAGATATAAGCGAGGAAAGGGTTCTCCTATTGATTGCTAACGAGTCGCATGTGCAAGCTGAAATGCTCACACTGCGGGACTCCGCGACAAACCTTGAGATAGCGATCGATGCAGCGACGACTGCAGCAGCTTTGACTCGGCTTCGCGAGAGCATCAGAGCTAAAGAAACCGCAATTGCAGCAGCAGTACGCCGAAATGAACAGCATAATCCGTGGCTGACATATTTCGAGGAACTCGCGCACCTTGTGTCGTCTCAGCAAAACAAGACAATTGCAAACTTCACTCGGGAGTATGGTCCACGTGCGTCAGTAATTCAGCGTCGACTTCGTTCCGTCTACGGTTTCGACGACATTGAAATACACAGCCGCAAATCCACTATCAGCGTCCGGGTCAAGCGCCACGGCGAAGAGCTACGCCCCATCGACTACTTTAGCCAGTCCCAACAGCAAACGCTTTTACTAGGGCTGTTTCTGACTGCCTGTATTTCCCAAACTTGGTCAGCCTTTTCTCCCGTGTTCCTGGACGACCCTGTCACTCATTTCGACAACTTGAATACCTACGCCTTCCTTGACTTGATTATCGGCTTGATTGAGACGGGAGATCGTCAATTCATCATTTCCACCTGTGATGAAAAGCTATTCCAGCTGGCGCGTCAGAAGTTCCGCCACCTGGGCGAACGCGCACAATTCTACCGCTTTGAGGCGATCAGCTCAGACGGGCCAACAATTTCAGGAATTCAATCATAACTCAGGCCACTGTAACGATAGAAGGGACCAGCAGTTCTGCTGGCGGCTTATTTCTTCACGCACAGGTGGTAATTGTTTGTTCTTTCTTTCATCACCCATGAACAAAAGATTACGAAAGTAAGTAGTATCCGGTCTTGCAATCCAACTATTTCCCGACATGATGTCGCCCTGGAACAAATATACTGGGCCGCGCATAGTTTATGACTGACGGCCACAACCTCCACCGTTTTCTCACCGCCCAAGCGGCCGTCTATGACACAGTCCTGGATGAGCTGCGAGCCGGAAGAAAGTCCAGTCACTGGATCTGGTTCATCTTCCCGCAGATCGCCGGGCTTGGTCACAGTGGCATGGCGCAGCAATTCGCCATTACCTCGCTCGATGAGGCAAAAGCCTACCTGCAACACCCTGTGTTAGATCAGAGACTCAGAGCCTGTACGCAGCTTGTTCTCGATGTGAACGGTCGCAGCGCTGAGGAGATCTTGGGATATCCCGACAATCTCAAGTTCCGGTCCTGCATGACCTTGTTTCTGACTGCTACCACCGACAACGCCATCTTCAAAAACGCCCTATTCAAGTACTTCGACGGCAAGCCCGACCAACTGACCCTCGATATCCTGGCCCCACAAGCCTAGCTGCCCCTCACCTTGCTCCGCACCCATCGTGATGGAACGCTTGCCGAATTCTGAGCCACGAACCTAGACACCTGCCCTCGTCTGAGTATTATAATGCCTTCAATTCATTCAGCCGCGTCCACAGGGACGAAACAATTATCATTCATCCCACATTCATGACTACTGACAGATGTCCGCTATGCCGAATACACGCAAGCAAGTTCTGACCATCGCCGGGTCCGACTCCGGGGGAGGCGCGGGAATTCAGGCTGACATCAAAGCCATGTCCGCCAACGGTGTCTTCGCCATGTCGGTGATCACGGTGATTACGGCCCAGAATACGGAGGAGGTCACGGACGTCTTTGAATTGCCGCCTGCGATCATCGCCTCGCAAATCGACGCCGTCTTCGACGATTTCGACGTCGCCGCGGTAAAAACCGGTATGCTGGGTTCCGCCGCTATCGTTGAAACAGTGGCCGCGATGTTGAAGCCCCAAAACATCGCCAATCTCGTCGTGGACCCGGTGATGATTGCCAAGAGCGGCCACTCCCTCTTGAAGCCGGATGCGATCGACACCCTCAAAACGAAGCTGTTTCCGCTGGCATTGCTGGTCACCCCCAATGTCCATGAAGCCCAGCAACTCTCCGGCATTGAGATCAAGTCGTTGGCGGATGCAAGGCGTGCGGCGAAGGTGATCCACGGCTTTGGGTGCAAGTATGTCTTGATCAAGGGCGGCCATCTGCTCGCGGAGCGCGCCACAGATCTTCTTTACGACGGACGTTTTTTCAACGTCTTCAAAGGAGAGTTCATCGAGACTCCGCACACCCATGGGACCGGCTGCACATTCGCCTCTGCTATCGCGGCTCATCTGGCGCTCGGCAAGCCGATTGGCGACGCAGTACACACGGCTAAAACCTACCTCACGGAAGCGATTCGCCACAGCCTGGCGATCGGCCACGGACATGGACCGACCGACCACTTCTACTTCATCGAGCAATCTTAAGACTCCGCCCGCTCTGCTGTTCCTAGCCCGGATTATCCATAAACGCTTCGACTGCAGCCGCCATGAATAATGTGGGCTGATCCCTGCACGCTGGCACAATTTCGGCCTTTGCACCTTCCGAACACCCGTCAACCCTCTTTCTTATCAGGCGTTTGGGAAGCTGACCTCCAGCCTGTTTCTTGCTTTTGGTGATAGAGGCCGTCGGAGGGAATCACGGTTATGTCCTTGCAGATTCAGCCATTAAACGTCGCAGCATCCGTAAAGGGAGGTCCGGTCATGACGAACTGGAGTGCCTGGCTCTTTTGGCCCGATAACGTCGCCCTGTCCGTGTTCGCACTGGGCCTCCTGGCTATGGTCTTTCTCTATGCCGCGCGCAAGCCGATGCACGGCATCATCCATTCGTCATGCACGCTGGCCTCCCACGGCACACGATTCGTCTCCCGGTGGCTGCTCCAGGTTTCGGAGGGCATGCGACTGCGCAATCAGGCCGTGCTGCTGGCGCACGGGCAGGAAAGCGAAGCCGTCCTCATCGATCGGGAGTTCGAGCGGGTCGGCAACCTCATCCGCAAGGATTTACAAGAATTTCCCGCGCTCCAGCGGAAGATGCTGGAAGAGGCCACGCGCATCGAGGACGACTACCGCAAGTGCGGCACGGTTCCGCCGCCCTCGCCGGAATGGGTCACCGCGCTCGAATCGATCGCGCAAATCAAATCGGGCGGGGACATCCCGCGCACCCTGCTGGAAGACATCAATAAATCCATCCAGAAGATCCACGACAAGACGATCGCCGAGTTCCGCCGTTCCTATGAAGAACGGCACAAGATTCTCAACGCCATGCAGCCGTCATGGCGCACCGTGGAGAAACTGATCGGCGAGATGGACAAGAAGATGGTCACACTTCAGACCAACGCAAAGCAGATCGACAATCATATGCAGACGTTTGAGGCCATCCGGGCCAAGGACAGTAAGGCCGAGCATGCGCTGACAGTCTCGTCGTTCGTCCAGTTGGCCATCTCCGCGCTGGTGATGGTCATCGCGGCGGGCGGCACCTTCATCAACTATAAGTTGATCGCCTTGCCGATGTCGGAAATGGTGGGCGCCAGCGATTATCTCACGAACAGTCTGAAGACCTCGGATGTCGCGGCATTGGTCATCATTCTGATGGAAGCCTCGATGGGCCTGTTCCTGCTCGAATCACTCCGGATCACGCAGCTGTTTCCCAGAATCGCCAGCATGGACGATCGCATGCGCCGGCGGTTAATGATCGCTTCCCTGGTGTTCCTGACCATCCTAGCCGGGATCGAATCTTCCCTCGCGCTGATGCGCGATATGCTCATCGCCGACAAAACGGCGCTGATGCGCGACCTCGCCTCGGTCGCGCCGGCCTCGTCTGACGGGGTCCTGACCAGCATCCCGATGGTCGGACAGATGGTCATGGGCTTCGTGCTGCCGTTCGCCCTGGCGTTCGTGGCGATCCCGTTCGAGAGCCTGGTGCACTCGCTACGCACCGTCATCGGCGTCGCCCTGACCCAGGGCATGCGCGGCCTCGGCGTCCTCCTCCGATTCGTCGGCCTGTTCTTCAAGCGATCCGCCAAAGTCCTCGAACTGGCCTACGACATCACGATCGTCGTGCCGCTGATGCTGGAACGCTGGGCCATCGCGTGGCGCTCCGGCGCATCGGTGGAGACAGAAGCTGTGACGCTGTCAAAATCCAGGAGAGCGGCATGAAAACACACTTCACCGTCGTCCTTCTGTTGTTCGTCTTGCTGTTCTCCGGCGCCTGCGGCGACAGCCGGATGCACAGCCACGGCGTCTATATGCTGGTGGACACCTCCGGTACCTATGCGCAGGAGGCCAACAAGGCGTCGAAAATCATCAACTACCTCCTGGCAACGTTGAATCCGGGCGACTCGCTGGCCGTGGCCAAGGTGGAGAGCCGCAGCTTCACCGAGAAGGATATCGTGGCCAAGGTGACCTTCGACAAGCGCCCCTCGCAGGCTACCTCGCAAAAGCGCGCGTTCAAAGAGAAGATCCAGACCTTCACCCAAGCCGTCAAACCAAGCGCCTATACCGACATCACCGGGGCGTTGATTCAAGGCGCCGAGTATCTGAATGAGACCAACTCCGGCATCAAGACCATCGTGATTTTCTCCGACATGCAGGAGGAATTGGGGAAGGGGACGGTCCGGGATTTTCCGATCGATCTCGACGGCTTCCGTATTGTGGCGCTCAATGTGAGTAAGCTGCGCACGGACAACGCCGACCCCCGCCTCTATCTCAACCGCCTGGCCCGGTGGGAAGCCCGCGTCCGCAAGGCCGGCGCGACGGAGTGGGTCGTGGTCAACGACTTGGAAAACAATCTGGAGTCGATACTCGTCACGCGGGGAACGAACGGATGATCGTGCTCGTCTGTTGGCCTGCATCTCCTGACCTGCCGCACGAACTCTGTTACAATCCGGCGCATGGAATCTCTGCTGTCATTCATTGACCCATCCGGTCACCGAGTGGCATCCGTTCTCACCACACCGGACAGAGACACGGACAAGATTGCCGTCCTCTGCCACGGGTTTCTGTCCGGCAAAAACAGCTCGACGAATAAGACGCTGACTCGCCTGTTGACCGACCGGGGCATCGCCACATTTCGCTTCGACTTCTTCGGGCACGGGGAAAGCGACGGGCCATTCGAACAGATCACGAATACGCTGGCAGTGGACCAGGCCCAGGCCGCAATCGATCTTGTGAGACGGAGGGGCTATCACCGCATCGGCTTGATGGGCTCCAGCTTCGGCGGGCTGGTGGCGACCTTGGTCGCCGCGCAGCGGACTGATCTCGCCTGCCTTGCCTTGAAATGTCCCGTCGTGGATTTCGCAGAAGAGCTGCGTCTGGAGTTCGGCGAGGCGGAAATGGCGAAATGGAAATCGACTGATACAGTCCCGAACATCATGGGTGGTCAGGACCGCATCGCCCTTCGCTACGCGTTCTATGAAGACTGTTTGTGCCGGATTGCCTATGAACCAGCCCGATCGATCACCGCCCCCACCATCATCGTGCAAGGCGATCGGGACGAGCATGTCCCGTTGCACCAAAGCCAGCGGCTCTACGAGGCACTACAGGTCAAGAAATGCATGGAAATGCTGCCCGGAGCCGATCACCAATTCACGAAGAGCGAAGATTTTACGCGAATGACGAATGTGATCGCCAACTGGCTGACGGAACATCTGACAGGATGACGATCACAAAGAACGATCGAGGAATGACGGCTGACGCGTAACGAGTGCTCAACGGCGCTGGCCGACGGACGGAATAGCCCCGCGTCTCAACGGGACGTCACTGTGAAGGTATCACCGGCGAGGATCAGCCCCTCGGTCCCGTCGGCGAGTTTAACCTTGAAACCATCATGGTCCTCGCCGTGATACACACCGACGGCTCGCGCCCTTTCACCCGGCTGTAACGTGGCAATCACGTTCCCTAGCTGAACATTCGTGCCGGGGTCTTGAGAAGACGCTTGAATGATCCCGTGGACCGCCGTAGGTTTTTCAATCACGAGAACCGTTTCGCGACTGTCGCATCCTACTGAGACCGCAACGCTCAGCGCGACCACCGCTGACACTATCAGCCGAGCACGCATTCGTTTGGCAACGGTTCTCAACTCCATGCTGTTCTCCACCTCCCATCCGATCGGACACGGGCATACAGGAATAGCTGCGTGAGCTGAAGCGGCCTTCTTCGTCCTTTCATTAATACACGATCCCTCCAACCACCCAATGGCGGTCATCCGGGATGTCAATCAACAGGCGGGTGAGGTTCATACGGGCAAGTTGTGTCGTCACTTCATCTTCGGTGAACGCGGCCAGCAGCGAATTGTAGAAGTCCCGTCGCAGAATGTCCGGCGCTCCGGCGGCATAGCGATCGACGATGGTTTGGGCCGCTTCCGGCGACTCGGGACGGAGCAAGTCCATCACCAACACCGGCGCACCGGGCCTCACCAACTGGCGAAGCTTCTGCCAGAACTGCAACGGATTCGGCAGATGATGCAGCAGGCTGTTGGACATGACCGCGTCCACGATTCTCGCGCCGGCGACTTCTTCATAGCGTTCACAACGCAGCGTCACGCGGTCGGCTAACCCGGCCTGCTTCACGGCCTGCTCGCCCAATTGAATCATGGGCGCCGAAGCATCGATCCCGAGGACCTGGCAGATCGGATAGAGCTTGGCAAACCGGATTGGGATATCGGCCGGACCGCAGCCGAGATCGAGCACCTTCCCTTCCGAAAACTCGGGAAAATATTCTTTGAAGCGCTCGACGAATCCCTGATTCTCAGCAGAAAAATCCATTGCCGCATAGGCATCTACCTGTGCGGGATCGTCCATCAGTTCCGGTTCAAGTATGCGATCCATCATCGTTCAACAATCGCATGGAGCATGGTTGATGGGTTGGGAGGCTGCCGATTCGCTCATCGACCATTGACCATCATCCATCGCCCATGCTTTGTCCCATCTCAACGGCGTCTCCCGGTCTCACCACGCCCTCGCGCAGCACTCGGGCATACACCCGGCTCCATCCCGGGTTGTGTTTCTGCGAAATGCGGGAGAATTCCTCATTCCGGAACCATCGACCATTCTTACTGCATGGTGCCGTGTAGCCGGTCACTTCCAGCCGAAGCTCGGGCCCTACCGACAATACCACGCCGGGCTTCACCTGATCCCATTCCAGCCCGGCGACCGTCAGATTCTCCCCCGACAGACCCGCATCGATTGAATGTCCTTCGTCCTGCAGTCGCTCGATCAATTCGAGCGAATAGAGACAGACCGCGCGGTCCGGACCGCCATGGAATTTCAAATTCTCCTGACGATCCCCTTCAATACCAGCTTTGCCGACCTTCGCTTCAAACACCGGTCGTTTGGGCACTCCTCCGTTTGAGACGCTGACTTGATGCACATGCGGATAGGAAGGTCGGCCGTTATTCATTCCGTCAGACTCCTTCACAAGACTCGCTGCGCAGGAACTCCACGGCAAGCCATCCTTCTTGCTCTCGTTGTCGGCCCGGATAGAGGCCCGCGGATGTCAGCGCCGCCGCAACCTCTTCACGCTGATCGACCAACAGCCCGGAGACCAGCAACCTGGTCCCCGTGCGACCGGCTAACTGATCCGCGTGCTGACGCAGCGTCTGCCGATCGAGGTTGGCCAGTACGAGATCAAACGACCGGTCCTCAGACAATCCGTTCAGCTCGCCGCACTGTAAAGACAGCTCAGGACCGAATCGATTCAGCACCCCATAGTCCTGAGCACATTCGATCGCGACAGGATCATGATCGATGCCGACCGCTCGCGCGGCACCGAGCCGGAGCGCGGCCATCGCCAGAAGCCCACTGCCGGTTCCGACATCCAGAACCGACTCGCCCCCTTGCACGATGTCCTCCAGCCATTCAAGCAACATCCGAGTCGTCGCATGGTGGCCGGTACCGAAGGCCTGTTTGGGATCGAGGATGATCTCAAATTGACCGGGACTCAATGTGACCGGTTCCCAACTGGGACGGACCACCATCCGCTTGCCGACCCTCAAGGGTTTGACCGACTGCGCCCACAGCTGGTTCCAATCTTGGTGCGGCAGCGCATGGACCTGAATCTCCGGTTCGTTCGCTCCGTCAAGTTGCCGGAGAATCTGTCTGAGTCTCATCAGATGATCAGGCGACCAGACCTCACTCGGCCAGTAGAGATGGAGGGTCTCGCCTTCTTGCCACCCCCCCTGCACCGCGGAATCATCGAGCAATCCAAGCACCTCGCCCGCATCCAGACGCGACACAATCCGCACATCCACCCAGTCGGAAATCGTTGACGACATCACGCGGTTCCCAGTAAGGTCGATAGCATCATGGGTGATCCCTCGCGCGCCGCACAACTGCAACGGGTGCTCGTCCGAATCGACCGGCTCATCCAGCGAGGGATACACACCAGCTCCCGATTCACCAGATGGCGCCTGGTCATTTTCCTCGCCGGCCTCGGCTGCTCCATCGCACTCTATAAATCCGGCTGGTACACCACGGGCAATTCAGCACTAGCAGGTTTTGCGGGGTTGTTCATCGCCGTGGCCGCGTATCATAACAGGCTGGAGCATCAGATTCACCGCCTTCGATTGTGGAAGCAGATCAAAACCGCCCACCAGGCCAGGCTGAAGCTGGATTGGCCCACTATTCCTCTGCGACCATCCGAGACTCCCCCGGCGCATTTCTATGTCAAAGACCTCGATCTGGCCGGCCCCCACTCCCTGCTCCACCTGCTCGACACAACTGTCTCCGACCATGGCCGCGTGCGACTGGCTGCGTGGCTACTTGATCAGCCGCCGGCTCATGAGGTCTGGTCCCGCCGACGACGACTGGTGCAAGAATTGGCGCCCCGCTCGCTCTTTCGCGATCGCCTCACCCTCCACGCACGACTGGCCGGCGAAGAAGAGATTAACGGCCGCCGCTTGGCCGCGGTTGTCCAACATCCGGTCGGATTTCCTCGTCTGACCGTGACCCTCATCGTTCAGATCATCCTGGCACTGTCCACGGCGTTGCTGGGCCTCGGCGCGCTGCTTGGCTGGATTCCCGGCTATTGGATGTTCTCGTTCGGTGCGTACGTCTTGATCTATTTCATGACCGATCAAGGAGAACACCTGCTCGAACATGCGGTCGGGCTCCATCATGAAATGGAACGGCTGGGAACCGTCTTGCACCATCTTGAGCGACATGCCGAAAGAGCTACGTCCGCCGTAGCCTCGATCTGCGCGCCGCTGATGCAGAGCGCCGCCCGGCCTTCCCTTCACCTGACAGGGGCGGCGAGGACCCTGCACGCCATCAGCGTCAAGGCCAATCCACTGCTACATCTGGGCCTCAATGCACTCGGGCCTTGGGACCTGTGGTTCACGCGGCGCTTGATCCACGTGCAGCGATCCATCAAAGACCATCTGCCGTTGTGGCTCGACTGTCTGGCGGAAGTCGAAGCGGCCTCGGCCTTGGCCAACTTCGCCTATCTCCATCCCACCTATGCCTGGCCCGAACCGCTCGAACTATCTCCCCAACACAACGGGGCAAACGTGGCCGTCCGCGCCGACCAGCTTGGACACCCGTTGCTGCCGGCAAATGCCCGCGTGGCCAACGATGTCCGTTTATCCGGGCTCGGCTCGATCCATCTCATCACCGGCTCGAACATGTCCGGCAAGAGCACCTTCCTCCGTACGATCGGCATCAATCTCTGCCTGGCGCAGGCTGGGGCTCCTGTGTGTGCACAGTCGTTTGAGTGGAGTTGGAGCCGCCTGGCCTGCTGTATCCGCGTCGATGACTCCCTCGATGCGGGCCTGTCGTTTTTCTACGCCGAAGTCAAACGGCTCAAGACAATCCTTGACGCGACCCAGGACCGGACCGCGCCGCCGGTGCTCTTCTTGATCGACGAAATTTTCAAGGGGACCAACAACCGAGAGCGGCTGATCGGCAGCCGTGCCTATATCAAGACCCTCTCGACCGGGCACGGCTTCGGCCTGGTGAGCACCCATGACCTGGAATTGACGGACCTGGAGCAAGAGATTCCGTCGCTGACCAACGCGCACTTCCAAGAAACCGTCTCCTCCGGTGCGCTGCAATTCGACTACCGGCTGCGGCCCGGTCCCTGCCCGACCACCAACGCGCTACGGATCATGGAGCTGGAAGGTTTGCCGGTATCCGACAGGAACGACGCCGGCTACGTGGACGGTTGATCAACGGTCTTGCAGCAGCGATGCGCCGCGGTACAGCAACACCATCCCTACCATCTGGACCACATGATAGAGGTCGTTATGATTGAAGGACGGGTGGAGCGCCAGCCCGCTCTGCTGCACCAGTGCCGCCAGGAATGACACCAGGATGCCGGCGACGATCCAGCCGGCTGATGGCGCGTTGCGGACCACACCTTGGTAGATCTGTACGAGTAGAACCACGGCCAAAGTCATCCCATAGTTGTAAATCACGTATCGGAACTCGTCGTGCGTGGCCATCCATGCAGCGTAACACGCAAACTGGATAGCTGCGGCAATGATCAACCCCTGCCGCAGCGGCTTCGCCACCGACGCGATCATCGTGCCGATCAAGAAACAGCAACTGGCCAGACCGATGGCGAAGGCCGTTCCCTTCCAGAGACCTTGAAGAACGAGCTCACCCAGCACCAATGAAAATCCGTGGACGGTTCCGCCGGCAAATGAGGCCAGGGCCAGCGCACCCATGCCGACGGCCCAGCATGACACGCTCGTATTCGTCGAGACCTGCCCCGCTTTCCAGAGGCGACGGCCGAACAGGGCGCAGAGTATCCCAAGCCCATAATCAGTCAGCAGCGTGGCCGGTTCAGTGAGCATGATCGGCACCAGGAAAGGCCGCAATGCGCATTCGATCACGATGATATCGTCCGAAGAAGATGATGAACGCCGCGAGCACCCAATGAAAGAAAATGGGGATGGTCCCGCCGAACCAGCGGGCTTCCGGATAGAGACTCATGCGGATCACATAGCGCAGCACCATCGCCGCCAGGTACACATAGCCAAAGACCAGCACCCCTCGGCCAAACATCGGACGGGGCTGAACGAAGATTCCTTCACCTTTCGTAAAGTCCACACACACTTTGCCGTAGAGGGCGATAATCAGCACCTGAGAGGGCAGGAGATAGGGATAAGGCAGCAGGCCGGAATACCAGGCTTCCATCGGCGGGAGCCAGTTCACGTCCCAAAACGCCACGAGTGCCTGGCCAAGCACGCGCAGGCAAAAGGCGACCAACAACGTCCACAACAATAGAGCGAGCGTCCAGGGCGGCTTCGTCACAAGACATCCGCGAACATCGTTCGATAGTGGCGGTACCAGTCGCTTTGGAACCGCTCCTCCGG